>CAUQPM010000003.1:0-294132 GCA_963520015.1 uncultured Oscillospiraceae bacterium | reverse complement strand
CAGGGCCAACGGGAGCAACAGGCCCGACTGGTCCGACAGGCCCAACCGGCGACACAGGCCCGACAGGCCCGACAGGCTCAACCGGCCCAACAGGTCCAATCGGCCCAACAGGTCCGACAGGTCCAACAGGTCCGACAGGCGCTGCGGTTGCGTTACTGGGTATTCAAGCTCAATTATCTGGTGCGGTTGAAGCTGCAATTGCACCAACTGCTAATGTAATTTTTAACACGGTAGTTAATGACCAGACCCCAGATATCTCTTATAGCGTAATCACAGGAATATTCACTATAACAGCGCTTGGCAACTACTATGTAACATGGTGGGTTGATACAGATGGAGCAGGTGCATCTACTACTGTATCGTTTGGCGTACAGTTGAACGGCGGTGCGACTATCTCCAGCTCATCACCGATTGTAACGGGACAATTAAATGGCAGTGCTCTGATAACAGTTGGCGCAGTGCCGGCCACCGTAGCACTGATCAATACCACAGGAGTTGCGGTTAATATTGCAGTGACCCCGGTTCAAGCAAATATCCTCATCACAGAAGTGAATATTTGACATTTGTTACAATCAATAATTATTGCATAGGAGAATTCAAATGAGCGATATAGCATTACAAATAGAACGTTTAGCTGCTGGATCAGTTGCCGTTTCAGGCAATGTGATTTTTGATTCAACAGTATATTCGGCTGGTAATATCAGTTATAACAGTGTCACAGGAGTAATAACATTTAACGAAGCGGGAAGATATGTTCTGAACTGGTGGGTAGCAACACAGTCCTCTACGTCTTTAACTGGGGCTGTTTTTGCACTTTCATCATCTCAGGGTGACTTTTTGGAAGGTGACTCCCCAATTAAGACAGGGGAAGTTGTTGGAGTAGGTATCATTGAAGTAGTAGCCGCCCCGGTTACCGTTTCACTGGTTAATGCCAGTTCAGCCACTTTTTTCTATTCCGCAGTTGTTCCAATAAAAGCGACTCTTGTTGTTGTGGAAGATGATATTGCTGGCACAGGTCCAACAGGTCCGACTGGAGCAACCGGTCCAACAGGTCCGACCGGCGATACCGGTCCAACTGGCCCGACTGGAGCAACCGGCCCGACAGGCCCAACCGGCGACACCGGCCCAACTGGCCCGACAGGTCCAACCGGCGACACCGGTCCAACAGGTCCGACTGGAGCAACAGGTTCGACAGGCCCGACCGGAGCAACAGGTCCGACAGGTCCAACCGGCGACATCGGCCCGACAGGCCCAACCGGAGCAACAGGTCCAACAGGCCCAACCGGAGCAACAGGTCCAACAGGTCCGACTGGAGCAACCGGTCCAACAGGCCCGACCGGAGCAACAGGTCCGACAGGTCCAACCGGCGACACCGGTCCAACAGGCCCGACCGGAGCAACCGGTCCGACAGGTCCAACCGGCGATACCGGTCCAACAGGCCCGACTGGCGACACCGGTCCAACAGGCCCGACCGGAGCAACAGGTCCGACAGGTCCAACCGGCGACACCGGTCCAACCGGTCCGACTGGAGCAACCGGTCCGACAGGCCCAACCGGCGACACAGGTCCAACCGGAGATACCGGTCCAACCGGTCCGACTGGAGCAACCGGCCCGACAGGCCCAACCGGCGACACCGGTCCAACAGGTCCGACTGGAGCAACAGGTCCGACAGGCCCAACCGGCCCGACAGGCCCAACCGGCGACACAGGCCCAACTGGTCCGACTGGAGCAACCGGCCCGACCGGCCCAACCGGCGACACAGGTCCAACAGGTTCGACTGGAGCAACCGGCCCAACCGGCGATACCGGTCCAACAGGCCCGACCGGTCCGACTGGAGCAACCGGCCCAACCGGCGACACAGGTCCAACAGGTCCGACTGGAGCAACCGGCCCAACCGGCGATACCGGTCCAACAGGCCCGACCGGTCCAACCGGAGCAACAGGTCCGACAGGCCCAACCGGCGACACAGGTCCAACCGGTCCAACCGGTCCGGCAGGTGTAGCAGGTTTGGCCGGTGCGACAGGCCCAACAGGAGCCATAGGTCCAACCGGGGCTGGAGTCACAACATTTGGTTATGTTTATGAACTGGCCACATTGGCGGACGCCACCGTTGTTGGTGGCGCGGATGTTCCGTATAGTAATAACGGGCCCTTGAGTGGGGTGACTCATACAGCGGGTACCACAACAGTAACTGTTCCAACGGCAGGAAGCTACCAAATTGATTACAGTGTTTTTATAACGGCCGGTCTTGGTTCGGCAATTGCAATTGCTGTGAATGGTACAGTTGATGCATCTACAAATGTGACTGCTTTGGTAGCAGTAGGTGAAGTAGCCGGCACAGCGACTTTGACACTTGCGGCGGGCGATGTGCTCACTTTGAGAAATAACTCCGCGATTCCGTTTGTTATGACTTTGGCACCCAGTGTGGGTTCACAGTTTAATGTTATTTTCTTAAGTTAATAATCACTTAGTGGTTAATGCTGAGTTCTGAGGTAAGAAAAGCTTAAAAATGCTGGTTTATGTTCGAGAGACTGAAGGTTTGCCTTCGGTCTCTCCTACTGATTTTTATTTCCTTAATAATTCAATAGAGGGGGATAGGTTTGAGTAAGTATAAAATTTGTGTCTATGCAATTACCAAAAATGAGGAAAAATTTGTGGACCGGTGGATGGACGCGGTGAGCGAAGCTGATTTGGTTGTGGTTGCGGATACAGGTTCAACCGATCACACTGTGGAAAAATTGCGTGCCAAGGGCGCTGTGGTCTATGAAGAGGAGATTAAACCCTGGCGGTTTGACACAGCAAGAAATATTGCCATGGACCATATTCCGGATGATGTGGATATCTGTGTGTCAAACGATCTTGACGAAATTTTCGAACCGGGCTGGCGCAAAAAGCTGGAAGAAGCGTGGCAGCCTTTTCACACAAGGGCGAGCTATCTTTTCACATGGAGTCATAACAGTGACGGATCATACGGCAAGCAGTTTACCATGCAGAAGATACACCGCCGTCATGGATTCCGGTGGGTGCACCCTGTTCATGAAATTCTGGAATACACAGGGGAAGACCCCGACAATATGGTATGGGTTAACGGTTTGGTCCTAAATCATTTTCCCGATACATCAAAGCCAAGAAGCCAATATCTTCCGCTGCTTGAACTGTCTGCCAAAGAGAATCCCGATGATGACAGGGTAATCTTTTGGCTTGGCCGGGAATACATGTATTATCAAAAATATGATCAATGCATTGCAACATTAACTCAATATCTTAAGATTCCGACTGCCCTGTGGACGGAAGAGCGGTGTGCGGCAATGCGTTTTATTGCGAGCTGCTATCAGGATAAGGGCGATCGGTTCAGCGCGAAGATTTGGCTGTTCCGCGCTGTTGCGGAGTGCCCGACAATACGTGAGCCCTATCTTCAGCTTGCCACACTGGGGTATGTCGAAAATGACTGGCCGCTTGTGTACCTTATGGTGACAGAAGCCCTCAAGATCACGGTGAAAACAGGAAGTTATCTTTTTGAACCCGGTGCGTGGGGTTATTCTCTTTATGACCTTGGTGCAATCAGCTGTTATCGGCTTGGACTTTATCAGCAATCATACGATTATGCAAAGCAGGCATGTTTGATGCAGCCGGGCGATGCACGTCTGAAGCAGAACATGGAACTCATTCGTCTTAAATTACCGGAATCCGGTTCCTGAAAAGAGGTGGCGTCTGCCTGTGAAAAAATTTAAAGTTTGTGTGTATGCCATTTGCAAAAATGAGGAGCAATTTGTAGACAAGTGGATGGACTCAATGGGAGAGGCTGACCTGATAGTTGTAACGGATACGGGGTCTACGGACGGTACCGTGGAAAAGCTCAAAGCGCGCGGCGCCGTGGTGTATGTGGAGGAAGTAAAGCCATGGCGGTTCGACGTTGCCAGAAATATTTCTCTTGACCATGTGCCGGAAAGTATGGATATCCGTGTCTGTACGGATCTGGATGAAATTTTTGTGCCGGGTTGGCGCAAACTCCTCCAAAAAGCATGGCAGCCCGATATGGATATGGCCAGATACCTTTATAACTGGAGTCATAAGGCGGATGGTACACCCGATATTCAGTTCAATTATTTTAAAGTTCATGCGAGAAACAGTTACCGCTGGGCGTATCCGATTCATGAGTGCCTGAAATATTGCGGTATCGGTCCGGAAAAAACGGTGTTTGTCAACGGTATGGTGCTGGACCATTACCCCGACCCGACTAAGTCCCGGGGTTCCTATCTGCCTCTTTTGGAACTGGCGGCGAAGGAAAGTCCGCAGGATGACCGAATTGCTTATTACCTTGGACGTGAATATATGTACAAAGGTATGTGGAAGGAATGCATTTCTACCTTGAAAAGGCACTTGGAGCTTCCTTCTGCCACTTGGAACGAAGAACGGTGTGCTTCCATGCGCTGGATTGCAAAATCCTATCACATGCTTTCGAAAACAGCAGATGCGTACAGCTGGTATTTTCGCGCGGTCGCGGAAATGCCGTGTATGCGGGAACCTTTTGTGGAGTGCGCGCAGATGGGGTATCAGCTTGGCGACTGGACCATTGTGTTTTATATGACGGAAACGGCTCTGAGCATTAAAGAAAAATCCGCCACTTATATTAACATGGGGTATGCGTGGGATTATACGCCGGATGATTTATGTGCAATTGCCTGTTATCGGCTTGGCATGTACGAACGTTCAGCCGCTCATGCAAAGGCGGCATTGGCGTTTAGCCCAAATGACAAACGGCTTCAAAACAACCTAAAACTGATTGAAGAAAAGCTTTGATAGAAAGAAATATAACCGTATCAAAGAAGCTTGGATGCAAAATTGATACGGTTTTTTTCTTCACTGTACATTGTGATAACCAGTAGTAAAATTACTTTTATTTGCATATAGTAAAAAACAGGCAGAAACCTATCCGTTGATTTTGTCTTAAAGGGAGATGGGTACGGAATGAAAACAGTTATTCTGTGCGGCGGTAAAGGAACACGTATGCGGGAGGAAACGGAATTTCGCCCAAAGCCCTTGGTAAATGTGGGTGAAAATCCGATCATTTGGCACATTATGAAAAATTATTCCTATTACGGAATTAATGATTTCATCCTGTGCGTTGGTTATAAAGGGGATATGATAAAGCGTTATTTCATGGAAATGTGCTGGCGTAACAACGACTTTACCGTAAAACCCGGAAAAAATGAGGAGGTCATTTATCATACTTCGGAGTCAGAAGACTGGAATGTAACCATTGTAGACACTGGCTTGGAAACACAGACGGGCGGCCGAATTAAGCAGGTGGAAAAATACCTGGACGGCGAGGATTTTATGCTAACTTACGGGGATGGGCTGAGCGATGTCAACATCCGCAAATTGTACACCTTCCATAAATTTACCGGAAAAATTGCAACACTTACGGGTGTGAACCCGACATCGCCGTTTGGAATTATTCAGGCCGAAAACGGTGTGGCTACTTCATTTAAAGAAAAGCCGGTATTGGATGATGTGATTAACGGCGGATTTATGGTACTGAATCGTAAAATATTCGACTATTTCCCAGAGGAGGACTGTGCTTTCGAGCAGGAGCCCTTGCATCGCCTTGCCCTTGAATCACAGCTTGCCGTTTACCGGCACAACGGATTTTGGACAGCGATTGATACTTATAAGGATATTGAACGGGTCAACGAACTTTGGAAGGCGGGGGATACGCCATGGAAACTGTGGAAATAGATGAATTAAATCTGTTTGACGGGGTTTACCAAGGGAAATGCGTGCTGGTAACGGGGCACACCGGATTTAAAGGCTCGTGGCTTTCCCTGTGGCTCCATTTGATGGGGGCAAAGGTAGTCGGTTATGCGCTTGACCCTGCTACACAACGGGACAATTTTGTCCGTTGCGGGCTGCATGGTAAAATCATTGATCTTCGCGGGGACATTCGGGACGCCGCATTGCTCAATCAGGTGTTTGACACATACCGGCCGGAATTTGTATTTCACTTGGCTGCCCAACCGATTGTGCGCCGTTCTTACGAGAATCCGACGGAAACCTTTGAGACCAATATAATGGGAACTGTCAATGTTTTGGAAGCCATTCGTTCCTGTAACTCGGTAAAAGCCGGCGTCATCATTACATCGGATAAATGCTACGAGAACAGGGAACAGATTTGGGGATACAGGGAAGACGATAAAATGGGCGGTTATGACCCATACAGCGCGAGCAAAGGCTGTGCGGAGCTTGTCACGTCAGCCTATCGGAATTCGTTCTTTCGTAGGGATTCCGAGAAGTCAATCGCTACGGTTCGCGCGGGGAACGTAATCGGCGGCGGTGATTGGTCGGACTTTAGACTACTTCCTGACTGTGTGCGTGCGGCGCAGTCACAAATTCCGATAGTAATACGGAATCCGGACTCTGTTCGCCCGTGGCAGTTTGTTCTGGAACCGCTTTACGGGTATTTACTGTTGGGGTCAAAACTTTTTCAACGGGGTGCCGCCTACAGCGGCGCGTGGAATTTTGGGCCGGATTTTGAATCCATTGCCACTGTAAAAACCGTGACGCAACTGTTCGCTGCGCTTTGGGGCGGCGGTGCGGGCATTCACTGCTTCAGCAGTGAGGATGCACCGCATGAAGCGGGCTTGCTGAGTCTGGACTGTACGAAGGCGAAAACGCTGTTGGGATGGAAGCCCCGGCTCAATCTGCAACAAGCATTGGAATATACCGTTGAATGGTACAAAAACGAAAATACGGAGGATCTTTTTGCCCTGTGCAAAAGTCAAATCGTATCCTACTGTAAATTAAACGGGGTGAGGTTCAGTTGAAATTATCCGATTATATTGCATCTTTTCTTGCAGAGCGTGGGTGCACGCATGTATTTGGATACTTGGGTGGTGCGGTTACCCATCTGATTGACTCCTTCTATCAAATGGATCACCTCAGTTTCATCGGAACTTATCATGAACAGGGCGCGGCGTTCGCGGCGGAAGGTTATGCGCGGATGAAAAATGATACCGGCGTTGCCGTTGCAACCAGCGGGCCGGGCGCCACAAATCTTTTAACCGGCGTGGGCAGCGCCTATTTCGATTCGATCCCGTGCCTTTATTTAACCGGGCAGGTGAACACTTATGAATACAAAGGGGATTCCCCGGTCAGGCAGGTGGGCTTTCAGGAAACCGATATTGTAAGTATCGTTAAGCCTATTACCAAATATGCCGTCCGCATTACGGAACCTTCCAAAATCAGGTATGAACTGGAAAAGGCGGTATATCTTGCAAATTCAGGCAGGAAAGGCCCCGTCCTTCTCGACATTCCAATGGATATTCAGCGTGCGGAAGTTGACGTGAATATGCTCAAGGGCTATTTTCCGCAGAAAGAGCGGGAAGAAGGCTTCGATACAGATTATGTAGCGGATTGCCTGCTGCAATCGTGCTGGCCTGTTCTTTTGGTTGGCGGCGGGGTAAGGTCTTCCGGCGCACAGAAAGCGCTTGAAGAATTTGCCGAACGTCTGCAGATTCCGGTAGTGAGCTCCCTGATGGGACGCGATGCTTATGATAATGCCAATGTGAATTATTGCGGCATGATCGGCGCATATGGGAACCGTTATGCAAACTTAGCCATCGCGAACAGCGATTTGATCCTTGCACTTGGGACCCGGCTTGACACCCGACAGACCGGAACGAACATAACTGGATTTGCCCGTGAAGCAAAGCTGATTCGGGTGGACATTGACCGGAATGAACTGGACAAAAAAGTCAAAGAAAACGAATACGGCATTGCCATGGATGTCGGGAATTTTCTAAATCTATTAAATGAAAATAAAAAGATTAAGTCAATCCAGCCTTCCCTGTACCGTCCATGGCTGAACCGAATTCAGGTTTTTTTGGAAAAATATCCGTCCTTTTCATCACAGAGCTTGGATGACCCCAACTTTATCATGACGGAACTGTCCGGTATGATGGGGGAAAACGACGTAATCTGCCTTGACGTCGGCCAGAATCAAATGTGGGCCGCACAGTCCTTGACAATTACCAAAAACCAGCGGCTGCTCATTTGCGGCGGTATGGGAGCAATGGGATTTTCCCTTCCGGCATCCATCGGGGCTTATTACAGCCATGTGAATTCAGGTAATGTAATTGCCATTGTCGGTGACGGCGGGCTGCAAATGAATATTCAGGAATTGGAGCTGCTGAAACGAAACCATATTCCGATTAAAATTGTCGTAATGAATAACCACAGTCTCGGCATGATCCGGCACTTTCAGGAACTTTATTTTGACGGACGGTACAACGGAACGGTAAAAGATTACGAAGCGCCTGATTTTTGCCATATCGCCAGCGCATACGGTATTCCTGCTGTGCGGGTAACTACTTTGGAGCAACTGCGGGGGATCAGGAATCTTCTGCTGTCCGACGAGCCTGTTTTGATTGATATTCCGCTTCCGCAGGATACGCATGTTTACCCAAAACTGTCCGTAGACCGCCCGATTGAGGATCAGGAGCCTCTGCTTCCACGTACCGAACTTGCGGAAAATATGATGATTAAGCTTTACCTCAAAAGTCAGAACAGCGAAGGAGGCAACGGAAATGAGCCGCTTTAAGAGGGATTTCATCAATACATTGGACAGTTACAAATGTAAAAATCCGTTTGAGCCGTTAAAAAGTCTTCCGATTTTTGATAAAAATATGATTTTTCAGGGATATTTGCGCCCCGTTACTCAGGATTACAAGGTGACAATTCCAGGCTGTGCCGGTCTGCTGTCAAAGTGGCGCAATGAAAATTCGTTTATGTCGCCGGATCCTTTTGTTGCAACGCCGGAAAGTACAGAAAACTGGCTGAATCAATCCGTTCTTGCAAGGGGTGACCGAATCCTGTTTCTCATCATATCGGGGGATGGTACAAAAATCGGGCATATTGGATTTTCTGTCTTTGACGAAAAGGAACGCAGTTTAGAAATTGACGCAGTGATCAGGGGGGAGAAAAATGTTTGCCCCGGCATCATGACCGATGCACTGAATACTTTGATTCGCTGGGGACTGGATACTTTGAAAATAAAAAAAATAGGCCTGCGTGTTCTTTCGGATAACACACACGCCATTCACTTTTATAAAAAAAGCTTTTTCTTTAAGACAGGGGACATTCCGCTTTTTCAGGTAATCGGTGCGGAAAGTGAAGCATGGACGCCGGAAAGACAGAACGCAAACCAGTCCGCGGAAAAATATTATACAAAAATGCAGTTGGATATTCAAAAGTGGAAAAAGCATTAAGGGAGTTTTTGGGGGTGACATCATGAATAAAAAAATCAGCTTTGCAGGGCCGTCAATTACAGAAAAGGAAGTTGCCAATGTATTGGATGCCGTAAAAAACGGATGGTATGAAAATTATGAAGGATACATCAAAAAGCTGGAAAAAACATTTGCCGAATATATCGGGGTAAAATACGCTGTCGCAACGTACTGCTGCACCCATGCACTGCACCTCGCTGCAGCATCACTTGGCCTGAAGGCGGGTGACGAGGTGATTGTCGCAGACTTCAGCTGGGTAGCGACTGCCTATGCCGTTGCATACACCGGCGCGACCTGCGTCTTTGTGGACGTAGACCCCGACACCTGGACAATTGACCCAGAATGCATTAAAAAAGCAATTACCAAGAAAACGAAAGCGATTATGCTCGTGCATACTTTCGGACACCCGGCTGAAATGGATGAAATTATGCACATTGCTAAGGAGTATGGGCTGTTTGTGATTGAGGACGCAGCTCCGGCGGTGGGCGCCGAATATCATGGAAAGCTTGTCGGCGGCTTTGGCGACGTATCCTGCTTTAGCTTTCAGGGTGGAAAAATGACTGTCAGCGGCGAGGGCGGAATGTTACTGACGGATAATGAAGCGGTTTATGAAAAAGCAATCCTTTTCGCCAATATGGGAAGAACCGACAGCAAAGCCGTATTTTGGTCGGATTTTTTAGGATTTGAATATGTGATGAGTAATCTTACCGCTTCCCTCGCTTTGGCGCAGCTTGAGCGGGTGAATGAACTTATGGACAAAAAGCGGCAGATCTTCAGTTGGTATTTTGACAGATTGAAAGAGGTTGAAGGTGTAAAAATAGTCCCTGAGAAACCGGGCTGCAGGAGCAACTACTGTTATCCGTCCATTCTTCTGGAAGATTCCGTAACCGTTCCAAGGGACGAAGTCCTTACGGGACTAAAATTGCAAAACATTCACGCGCGCCCGACATTTCCTCAAATGAGCCGTTTTCCCGCTCTCGAGCAGCGGTATGAAAATCCTGTCTCCAGAAGAGTGGAAGAACGGGGAATTTCCCTTCCTTCGGCTGCTAACCTGGAAGAGGAAGACATTGACTTTGTCTGCAAAAACCTTGTCAGGCTCATTCATCAAATTTGACCGGGAGGATACGAATGAATACGGAACAGCAGCTCAGGGCGGAGATCCTTGAAAAAGTCGGTCAGCTTTTTGAACTCAGGGAAGAACAGCAATTTGTACCGGGTGCAACAAGAATTCACTATTCCGGCAGGGTGTATGACGAAAAGGAAATGCAGGCGCTGGTAGGCAGTGCGCTGGACTTTTGGCTTACGCTGGGGCCGAAGGGCGACGAGTTTATTGAGAATTTTTTGGCCTATACGGGCATGAAATACGGACTTGTGCTTAATTCCGGTTCATCCGCAAACCTTGCGGCTGTCAGCGCGCTTTGCTCCCCTCATATGGAGCGGCCGCTTCAGGCCGGGGATGAAGTGATTACCCCCGCGCTGGCTTTTCCGACTACGCTGAATCCAATCCTTCAAAACGGGTTAGTTCCCATTTTTGTGGATGTGGAAGAAGGAACCTACAATTTAAATACGGCAATGCTTGAAAAGGCATTGTCCCAAAAAACGCGCGCAGTTTTGTTCGCACATACGCTTGGTAATCCTGCGGAGGTTGACGTGATCTGTGACTTTGCAAAGCAGCATGAACTTTATGTGATGGAAGACACCTGCGATGCACTGGATTCCCGCTATGACGGAAAATTCTGCGGCACCTTTGGGGACATTTCTACATTTAGCTTTTATGCGGCGCACCACCTTTCAATGGGCGAGGGGGGTGCGATACTTACCAATAACCTTAACTTATACCGGCAGGCGCTCTCCATCCGTGACTGGGGCAGGGCCTGCTGGTGCAGGACAGGGGAGGCAAATCCGAACGGTGCGTGCGGTCACCGCTTTGACCACAAGTTCAAAAATCTTCCGTATGGATATGACCATAAATATGTTTTCAGCAATATCGGTTATAATCTTAAGCCGCTCGATCTTCAGTGTGCAATGGGGATTGAGCAGCTGAAAAAACTGCCATCGTTTACGGAAAAGCGGAAAAAGAACTTTAATATCCTTTATCAGGCACTGAAAAAATATGAATCGGATTTCATCCTTCCGCGTACCCTTCCAAAATCCGAACCGTCGTGGTTTGCCTTCCCGTTAACGGTGCGGCGGAGCGCAGCTTTTTGCCGCAGAGAGATTGTCGCATATCTGGAGGAGCATCAAATTGAAACCAGAATGTTGTTTGGCGGAAATATCTTAAAACATCCTGCTTATGAAAATATCCATTACCGTTCCTGCGGAACACTGGAACAAACGGGGGACATATTGGAAAATACGTTCTTTATTGGGGTTTACCCCGGTATTACAGAAGAGATGATGGACTACATCATCCATACTATTGATGATTTTATGAATCGCTACAGCGTGGTCAAATAGGAGAAATTGATTGATGAATACGCAAACTAGCCCGCAAACCGAAGAAAATCACGTGCCGGTGGTAAGCATTATAGTGCTCGCCTACAATCATCTGGATATGACAAAGCTGTGCATTCAAAGCCTTTACCAGTATACATCACATATAGATTTCGAACTGATTTTAATCAATAACGGTTCTTCCGACGGCACGGAAGAGTATTTTTGCACCTTGAAGGATGCTGTTAAAATTAACTTTCCAAAAAACATCGGTGTGGATAAGGCAATTAATTATGGGTTCCGAATGGCACAGGGTAAATATACCCTGAACCTGAGCAACGACATTGTTGTCACATACCATTGGCTTGACAATCTGATTGCCTGTATGGAATCCAGTGATAAAATCGGCATGGCAGTTCCTGTTTGCGGCGTTTCTTCCAATAACCAGCAGGTAAAATTAAATTTCCAGTCGCTGGACGAAATGCAGATGCTGGCTAAAGAGTATAACGTGAGCAACCCGAACCTTTGGGAGGAACGTCTTAAGCTTGTCACGTACACCTGCCTTTTCCGGACAGATGTACAAAAGGCTATGGGCGGGTTTGATGAGGAATTTAATCCCGGTGCCTATGACGATGACGCGATCAGTTTTTCCATTCGAAGAGCGGGTTACAAGTTGATTTTGGCCAAAGATACCTATGTGCATCACTTTGGTTCCGTCACGTTCAATGCGGAATACACGAAAAACAATCTTGCCCAACGGAACTTAAGCCTTTTTTATTCCAAGTTTGGGGTTCATCCGTGGCAGGCAAGTTATATTGATTTTAATGTATTAGATCTGCTCGACATCAGTGACCGGAACGATGTGAATATTTTGGGGGTCGGCATGTCCTATGGTTCTACTTTGCTTCAGCTGAAAAACATGTGCCGCAGCAAAGGAGGAAAGAATATAAAGCTTTATTATCTTTCTGAACAGGGAAGGAATATGGCGGAGTTGAGAACGGTCTGTGAGTACTGTGTTTGCACGAACCATGGGGAACTGCTTCACTATTTTGGTGATAAGCTTTATGATTACATCATTGTGGAAAGTGAATCCGATCAGCTTGAAAATCTGCCCGCCCTGTTTCAAAATCTTGGCGGCTTACTCAAACAGGGCGGGCAGCTTGTATGTACTGCCGCTAATGCAGATTTGCTCGGGCAAATTTGTTCCGCACTGACAAATGCGGGTTTGACTGCCGGGAACAGCGGCCAGAATTATTATTTTTGTTTTACAAAAATTTAATAAATTGTCAATTAACAGGATAATGAATGGGGCGCGGTATTTTGCTGTTTTGATTGAAATCACTTAAAATCTGCCATGAATATTAATTTACCAAATCATGAGTGAGACAATTTTGAATTTTTAATTTCAAACTCTGATTTTAAGAAAAAAATAACGCCGGAGCACCAAAGCGGTAAAAAATGTGCAGATAACATTTGAAATACACCCCATATGTTAGACAGTTTATTAGAACTGACAGATGAGGTGTATTTTTATGTTCTGACATGCACTAAATACTGGTAGGAATTGTAAACTTTAATTTTTATTCCGGACTAGTCAGTCCCCTGACGATAGTTGGCTTTTTTTGGTACCTTGACTTATAATAAACAGATTGATATAATAATACCATGTGAGTTATTCTGCAGATTTAAGAAATAAAAAACATTGGGTTGTAATTTTTATTTTAATTTTTTGCAATAACTTATAGCGGATTATTTTGACCCAGTATGTTAAAATTTTAATAATCGGAATAAATTTTTAAAAAAGAGGGTAACTATGGAAAAGAATATTGTTATTATTGGCGCCGGTTACTCCGGGTTGTTAACAGCGAAAAAGCTGGCTAAGAGATTAAAGGAACACGATGATATTAGAATTACTATTATCGATAAAAACCCGTTCCATACGATGCTGACCGAACTTCACGAAGTCGCTGCTAACCGTGTCGATGAGGACAGTATTAAAATTAGCTTGAAGAAAGTTTTCGCCGGAAGAAAAGTCGATGTTAAGCTTGATACGGTTCAATCCATCGATTTTAATCAGAAGATTGTTTTGGGAAAGAACGAGAACTATAGCTATGATTATTTGGTTCTGGCAGCCGGCTCCAAACCAACTTTTTTTGGAGTACCCGGTGCGCAGGAATATGCATATAAGCTGTGGTCTTATGACGATGCAGTAACCTTAAAAGAACATATACATGATATTTTCAGAAAAGCTTACCGCGAAACCAATTTAGCGGAAAAGAAACGAATCTTAACTTTTTATGTTGTCGGCGCCGGCTTTACCGGAATTGAAATGGTGGGCGAGCTTGCGGAATATGTGCCGATTCTCTGTGAAAAATATGAAATAGACCGTTCTATGGTTACTATATTTGATGTTGATATCCTTCCCCGCATTGTTCCTATTTTACCGGAAAAGCTTTCCGGCAAAATTGAAAGACGTCTTGTCAAAATGGGCGTGGGCATTAAATTGAATGCCGGTGTTGTCGGTATTGGTGAAGACTTCATCGAACTGAAATTGGGTGATACCGTTCAGCACGAAGAAGCGGGAACTGTAATTTGGACTGCCGGAATCGAAAGTTCCGATATTGCCGGGGAGGCAGCAAAGACGCTTCAATCCGCAAGACGCGGCCGTATTCAAACTGACGCTTACCTTCGCTCGGTCGACAATGACAGTGTCTTTATTGTAGGCGATAATATTCTGTATACTCCGGAAGGCGAGGATGCTCCTGTTCCTCAATTGGTGGAAAACTGTGAACAAAGTGCCGGGATTGCAGCAAAAAATATTATCTGTGCGATTACAGGAACTGGCGAAATGGTTGCGTACAAGCCAAAAATGCACGGTGTAATGGTCTGTGTCGGCGGCCGTTACGGTGTTGCACGCGTTGGTTTACCAAACCACATGTTCAATCTTCCTTCGTTCCTTGCAATGTTTGCAAAACACTTTATCAATATCATCTATTTTATTCAGGTGCTTGGGTGGAATAAAATATTCAGCTACATGAAGCATGAATTCTTCACCGTTCGCCATGACAGAAGTTTTGTCGGCGGTCATTTCTCCAATAAAACACCCAGCTTTTTGTTGGTTGCGCTTCGGGTATGGCTTGGAATGGTATGGCTTTATGAAGGCATTATGAAAATCGTTGAAGGCTGGTTTGGCTCAGCTCAGCTGACCGGATTCTTTGGCGGAGCAAATACTTGGTACAACAGTATTTTACATGCTACAACCGGTGCTGCTGCCGCTCCTGACGCAACAAGCAGTGCGACCACAACCGTTGCAACCGGTGCTGCAAGTGTGATTAATTTAGTGGCGGGCGCAGTTTCCCCGGCAGTGGATGCTATTTCCTCCGCAACGACCGGTGCTGCGAATGCAGCAGGTTCTGCAGCCAATGCGGCTGCGGCTGCTGTCGGTCAAATACTGATGAATTTCAGTTTTCTCGGATGGTTCCAAGTGATTCTGGTGAGCGGAAAAGAACTTGCCAAGTCTACTTTGAACGATATGGCCTTTAAGCTTGATGTCCCGCTGATGAACTGGTTCGTTAAGACGCTTATCCTTCCGAATCAGACAGTTCAGATGATTATGCAGATTTTCATCGTTACAGCAGAAATCTTAATCGGCCTTTCGCTGATCGGCGGGTTGTTTACTACGCTGTCTTCCGGGTTCTCGCTCATTCTTCAGGTAATGTTCGTGTGCACAACCGGTTTGTACCTCAACACGTTCTGGATGATTTTTGCAGCGATCGCAGTATTAATTGGCGGCGGCAGAACCCTTGGCCTTGACTATTACGCAATGCCATTTCTGAAAAAGCACTGGAAAAACGTAAGATTTGTGAGGAAGCTATATATTTACAATGACTAATGAAAATGCTTTAGGAAATGCTGCCGATAACTTTATAACTTTTGATCAGGCAATTGAGCTTGTTAAGGCCGAGGTGGACACGAAGCTGTCCGCCTCCCCAAAAATAGTTCGGAATTATATGCAGCATTTAACACTTTCATGGGGCAAGTTTATTCGGGCGGTGTCCTTGCTTGTCTGTGCGCAGAATCAAGACGGCCTTATCCATCCTAATGCGGTTAAATTTGCTTCCGCGATTGAAATGCTGCATCTTGCTACGCTTGTGCATGACGATGTAATTGATAATGCCAAGCTGCGCAGGGGGAAGGTAACACTCCAAAAAAAATACGGCCGGCATACAGCTGTAATTTGCGGCGATTATCTTTTCTGTCTTGCAATTCAGCAGGCGTCCTCCGTTTCAAATAAGAAAGATTATGTTGAGTTTGAAATGCCGGACTATATGAGCAGAATCTGCCTTGGGGAATTAAGGCAGAATCAGAATAATAACAATCTGGATTTATCTGTTTTTAATTATCTTAAAATTATTTCGGGCAAAACCGCCGCTCTATTTGAGGCTTCGTTTTACGCGGGAGCGATTCTTTGCGAAGAAGCGAAGGATGATGTTAGCAAGTATGTCAGGCTGGGGCATTATCTCGGCATGATATTCCAGCTCACGGATGACTGTATTGATTTTGAAGCACCTCAGCAGCTTGCGAAAAAGCCTGTTCAGTCCGATTTTGAACAAGGTGTTATTACGTTACCTTTAATTTATGCATTTCAAAAGCAAAGTGATTTTAGGAAAAAAGCCAAAGAGACCGCGGTTTCACGCAGTGAGATTAATTCGGTTGTTTTTGAAACCGGGGGTTTGAATTACACCAGACTGGTTTCTAAAAAATACTATAATAAAGCATTCAGCCTCATTCAAACGCTGAATGCGTCCGATAAGAAAAAGGGGTCTCTGAAAGCAATATTGGATAAAGCCTACAACGGTTTATAAGTGATTAAGATGATAAAAAGGTTTTTGGATTATGTAGAAATTCGCACGAAGATTACGAGTGTGCTCACGTTTTTAATGACGGTTGCCTATCTGTTTTATAAGAAGCAGCCAATCAATGGGTTCCTCACTCTGCTTTTTTTCGCGTCTATGTTCCTGTTTGATTTGACAACCACTGCGATTAATAATTACGTCGACTCAAAAACAAACGAGCAGGTGCTGCCATTTGGGCGGACTACGTCGCTTGCGATTCTGTTTGTCCTATTTTTAACAAGCGCGGTGCTCGGACTGTATTTAGCTTATTTAACGGATGTCATTGTTTTGCTGCTTGGCGGGTTGTGTTTTCTGTGCGGTGTGTTTTACACTTATGGTCCAATTCCTATTTCGCGCCAACCTCTTGGTGAAATTTTCTCCGGATTGTTTTACGGATTGTTAATCCCTTTTATTTTACTGTATATCAATATGCCGAAAGGAACCTATTTTACGGTTGGGTTCAGTTTTCGGACAATTTCTTTGAACCTGCAGCTTTTTCCGCTTATCAGTGTGCTGCTCCTTTCTATCGCTCCGGTTTGTGTGACGGCAAATATCATGCTTGCAAATAATATCTGTGATGTGGAAAAGGATATTCTTGTAAAGCGTTATACATTGCCATACTATTTGGGCAGAAAAGCGCTGTATTTGTATGCGGGGTTATATTACGCCACCTATGCTGCAACTGTCTTGATGGTTGTTTTAAAGATTCTGTCACCAATTTGTCTGCTTTCGTTCGTGAGCCTCTATTTCGTTCAAAGGAATATAGTTCGTTTTTTGAAAAAGCAGGAGAAAGCGGAAACCTTCATTTTAGCAGTGAAGAATTTTATAATTATTATGGGAACGAATAGCCTTCTGATTTTCTTCAGTGGCATCTTGGGTTAAGACGGAGCTTTATTGAATGAAATTTATAAAAAAATCTGATTTTATTATCCTTTCGGTTGTTCTTGTTGTCTGTGCGGTCGCATGGTTTTCTTATCAATTTATGTTTGCCGGCAAGGCTGCAAAAGCAGAAATTTATTACAAATCACAGCTTGTTGAAACGGTTGATTTAACAGCTGGAGTGGATAAGAGATTTTCAATCAGTCAAAATAAAAATGTTGTTTTTCATGTCTATCCGGATGGGAGCATCTGCTTTGAAGAATCCGATTGCCCGGATAAAGTCTGTATCCATGCGGGGAAGCTTCATACCATTGGCGAAAGTGCAGCGTGTCTGCCAAACGAAATTGTAATGAAGATTGTTGCAAAAGGTCAGCGCAGTGCGGATGACCTGGATATTGTGGTCGGATAAAAGAAAGGCGAAATATGACTGAGAACAAGAAGATACCGGACCGTGTGATGAATTCAATTAAGATAAGACGCATGGTTTTAACTGCTTTCCTTTTTGCGGTAGTACTTGTCCTTTCCGTAGTGGAAAACGAGCTCCAAATTCCCGTTCCTGTTCCTGGGGTAAAACTGGGGCTTTCAAATATTGTTGTCATGTATTCTCTGTTTTTTGTTGAGAAAAAGGAAGCGCTGCTTCTCGCAGTCTTAAAGGCAGTCTTCGTTTTTCTTACCAGGGGTGCGGTTGCTTCTTTTTTAAGCTTATGCGGCGGCCTTCTTTCTGTTTTGGTGATGATTTTGTTCCTGCTGATTTTTAAGGATAAAATTTCTTATCTGATGATTAGTATATTAGGAGCAGTTTTTCACAATATTGGGCAAATTATTGCTATATCCACTATCTATACAAATATATTTTTGTGGGCGTATTTTCCGGTATTGCTGATTTCCGGCATTGTCGCCGGGGTTGCAACGTCGACACTTCTAAAGGTTACTCTGCCGGCCTTAAAAAGGCTGGGATTTAAATAGAGAACACATTAAAGAAATTTGGAGGATTAATATGAAAAAAGTATTCGCATTGTTAATGGTCGCAGCTCTTTCTGTTTCCACACTCGCTGGCTGCGGTTCACAAAGTGCAACCAGCTCCGCAGCACCTGCTTCTCAGGCTGCCGTAAGTTCTGAAGCCGCAGCATCTGCTCCCGTTGCAGCAACCGGCACAGTGAAAACCGGTCTTGCAGTAGTTACATCCATTGCAAGCTCTACCGATGTAAAAGACGGCAAGGGCCTTGCACAAGCAGATTCCACTGTTGTCGCTGTGTCAGTTGACAAAGACGGTAAAATTGTAAAATGCATTATCGATGCAGTGCAGTCGAAGGTTAACTTTACCGACGCAGGCAAACTTACAACTCCTCTTGACACAGTTGTAAAATCCAAGCAAGAACTCGGCGCAGACTATGGTCTGGGCAAAGCTTCCGGCATTAAGAAAGAATGGAACGAGCAGGCCGACGCATTTGCAGCCTATGTAACAGGCAAAACTGCAGATGAAGTAAAAGGCATTGCAGTTGACGCTGAAGGCAAAGCTACAGATAAAGAACTTACTGCATCTGTTACTATTCACATTGGCGACTTTATGAAAGCCGTTCAGCAGGCAGTTGCCAACGCACAGGATAACGGCGCAAAAGCGGACGATAAGCTGGGCCTTGGTATTGTTACAAGCATTGCAAAATCTACAGACGCCGGCGACAAAGACGGCCTTGCAGAGACAGATTCCTACTTCACTGTTACTACAACAAGTGCTGACGGAAAAATCACAAGCTGCATTCTTGACGCTGTCCAGCCTAAGGTTAACTTCAGCAAAGCCGGCAAGATCACTTCGGATCTGAAGGCAGAAGTGAAGACAAAGAATGAACTTGGCGAAGCTTATGGCATGAAGAAAGCTTCCAAGATTGGCAAAGAGTGGAATGAAGAAGCTGCTGCTTTTGCAAAATACGTTGTTGGCAAGACCGTTGCTGAAGTAAAGGGTATTGCAGTAAACGACAAGGGCGAAACGACTGATAAAGAATTGACCGCTTCCGTAACAATCTCAATCGGTGACTTTATGAAGGTTATCGACGAGGCAGTTGCTAACGCGAAATAAGCAGAAGTTAAATTTACGGGTATTACGAGAGGTAGATTTATTCTACCTCTCCATTTTTTGAGGTGGAAAATTGGTTAAGAAAATGCTTGCGATCGTCCTGACTTTGGCACTTGTATTTCAACTCCCCGCTTGCAGCACAAGTAAAAAAACTCGGTATACTGCGCAATTTTTGCAGCTTTTTGACACGGTTACTGAAATTGTGGGGTATACGGAAACCAAAGAAGAGTTCACAGACTTTTCAAACCTGATTTATAATAATCTTAAAGTTTATCATGAACTTTATGATATTTATGATAATTACGACGGCATCAATAATATTAAAACGATCAACGACAACGCCGGCAAAAAACCGGTTAAGGTTGATAAAAAAATAATCGACTTGCTTCTTATGGCAAAAGCAGAGGATAAAGCGACGGGCGGCGCGTGTAATGTGGCGTACGGAGCGGTTCTGCAAATTTGGCATAAGTACCGGGAAGCGGGAATTGATGATCCGGACACTGCCGAATTGCCGCCGATGAGCGACTTAAAAGCCGCTGCGGAGCATACGAATATTGGCGATGTAATTATTGATGAGAAAAATTCCACTGTTTTTCTTTCAGACCCTAAAATGAGCCTTGATGTCGGTGCAGTTGCCAAGGGTTACGCGACCGAGCAGGTTGCTGAAATCGCGATTGCAAAGGGCTATCAATCCGGGCTGCTCAGTGTGGGCGGAAATGTCCGTGCAATCGGGGATAAAGGCGTTAATAATGAAAAATGGAATGTGGGTATTCAAAATCCGAATTTGGAGAGCAGTGAAAAATCGCTGAACACCGTTCTTTTGACGGACGAATCCCTTGTTTCAAGCGGCATTTATGAAAGATACTATACGGTGAACGGAAAAAATTACCACCATATCATTGACCCGACCACATTAATGCCGTCCACGTATTTTAAACAGGTGACGATTTTGTGCAAAGACTCCGGCATAGCGGACGCGCTTTCCACCGCGGTCTTTAACATGCCGTTTGATCAGGGACTGAAATATATCAACAGCCTTCCGAATACGGAAGCAATGTGGGTTTTACCGGATGATACGATCCGATACAGCGACAACTTTCAAAAGTTTATTAAAAAATAAGATTCACTGATTAAGAAAGATGGCTAATAATGAGGGATGTGCGAATGGTGTTTAAAGATTTGCAGAGCTTTGTCAAAGCATTGGATGCTAAAGGTGAGTTAAGGTACATTGATGTCAGCGTTTCACCCGAGCTTGAAATAACGGAAATTACTGACCGTGTTTCCAAAGCGCACGGCCCGGCGCTTTTGTTTCGTAATGTAAACGGCTCTAACTATCCGGTGCTGATGAATGCGATGGGCAGCTATGATCGAATGAGTATGGGATTGGGTGCGGAAAAACTCGATGATATTGCCGCTGAGATTGAACAATATTTGGAATTGAGCAATTATTTATCCATTCCAAAACTTTTAAAAAGTATTCCGCGGCTATTCCGGCTGCTCAGCGTGTTCCCTAGGCGAAGCAGATTGAAAGGCGAGTGCCAGCGTATCGTAGAGAAGGATGTGGATTTATCCGCATTGCCTGTTCTGAAATGCTGGCCGGAGGACGCAGGACGGTTTTTCACGCTGCCCCTTGTTTTTACAAAGGATAGGAGTACAAAACAGCAAAATGTGGGAATGTACCGAATGCAAATCCTGAATGAAACCAGCACGGCAATGCACTGGCACAAACATAAGGACGGCTCTGAAATTTTCAAGGGATATGCCGATGAAAAGCAAAGAATGCCGGTTTCCGTTGCATTAGGGTGTGACCCCGCCATTACTTATGCGGCTACCGCGCCGCTGCCTAAAATGATCGATGAAATGATGCTGGCAGGCTGGCTGCGAAAATCCAGAGTAAAAATGGTCAAGAGTATCACCAACGATATCTACGTGCCTGCAAATGCCGAAATTATTTTAGAGGGTTACGTTGACCCAACGGAGGATTTGGTGCTCGAAGGGCCGTTTGGTGACCACACAGGCTATTACTCCCTTGCGGATTCGTATCCTGTCTTCCACGTTACCTGCATCACACACAGAAAAAATGCAATTTATCCTGCAACAGTCGTAGGCAAGCCTCCCATGGAGGACTGCTACATGGCGAAGGCGACAGAACGTATTTTTCTGCCGATTCTGCGGATGCAGATACCGGAGCTTGTGGATTTGAACATGCCGCTGGAAGGGGTATTTCACAACTGTGCAATCGTTTCCGTACACAGTAAATACCCGGGATGCGCGCGCAAGGTCATGAACGCGATTTGGGGCATGGGGCAAATGATGTACACGAAATTAATTGTGGCCGTGGATGAAACAGTTAATGTACAGAATTTATCCGAAGTGCGGGACGCTGTTTTAAGAAACGTGCACGGCATGGACAGTCTGTTTCTGTCGGAAGGGCCGCTGGATGCGCTGGACCATTCCTCCGATCAAGCGCTGTATGGCAGCAGACTGGGCTTGGATGCTACCGCTGTGGGCAATGATGTGCAGGAAAGCGGCGTCACTAATACATTCCAAATTGTATCCGTCGAAAAGGAATATCCGTATCACGGCAGGGAAGTTCTGAAGGAATTTATGAAGGAGCACCGGGATAAATTCGTAATTGCCGTGGACAGTAATGTTCCCACTCAGGATCTTGCCACGGTAATGTGGAAGGTGTTTAATAACATTGACGCCAAGCGGGATATCGTACTGCTGGGCGATCAAATCGGAATTGACGCCACAAAAAAACTCAGGGAAGAGGGCCTCACACGGGACTGGCCAAATGATATTGTTATGACAGATACGGTAAAACAATATGTTACGGAAAGGTGGAAGGAATATGGCATTGATGAAACTCATCAATAAAATAAAAGAATTCGGAAAACTTGTTATGTTTTCCCATACCATTTTTTCATTCAGTTTTGCGCTCGTTTCCATGGTGCTGGCTGCAAAAGGGCTGCCGAAGATTTCAACTCTGTTTTGGATTGTTGTGTGCTTTATGGGTGCGCGTACAGGAGCGAATGCAATTAACCGTGTGATTGATGCGAAGATAGATGCGCACAATCCCCGTACCGCCAACCGGCAAATACCAAGGGGGGAGATGAAAAAGGGCGAGGTAATCCTGTTTACCTCCGTTTGTTTCCTCGTCATGTTATTCGGAGCATATCAATTAAACTGGGTTTGTTTTGCATTATCGCCTGTGGCGCTGTTTTTATTGATTATTTATTCTTACTGCAAACGGTTTACATTCCTGTGCCACTTGGTTTTGGGTGTTACCTGCGCCTGCGCGCCTGTGGGTGCGTGGCTGGCGGTAACGGGCAAGCTGGCTCTTATCCCATTGCTTATGGGTGCGGCGAATACACTGTGGGTTGCTGGATTCGACATTATATACGGCTGTCAGGACTATGATTTTGACAGATCGAACGGACTGCATTCCATACCCGCTAAATTCGGTGTGAAAAATGCATTGTACATTTCCATGGCATTTCATATCATAACATTGTTTTGTTTACTGGCCATCGGCTTACTGGCACCGCAATTCGGTTTCATCTACTATATCGGATTGGCGATTATCGCATGCCTGTTTGTCGTTGAATACCGATTGGTTTCCCCGACCAATTTAACGAATGTCAATATTGCATCCTACAGTGTAAACCAGCTCGTCAGTATTGTATTACTGGTGTTTGGTTTACTGGATGCTTTTATTTAGAGGGACAGGATGAAAAAACTAATTGTCGCGATTACCGGTGCAAGCGGAAGCGTTTATTTCCTGCGCCTGATGGAAAAATTGACCGTGCTGGAATTGGAACTGCATGTGATTGCGTCCGAACAGGGGCGCAAAGTGCTGCAGTACGAAACAGGAGTCGATTTAGAAGAACAGGCACAGCTATGGAAGAAAGGAACACCCAAGGTTATTGTGGAAGACAACAGCAATCTGTTTTCTGCTGTGGCAAGCGGGTCATACCGTTGTGACGCAATGGTGATTATCCCCTGCTCCATGTCAACGGCAGCGGAGATTGCATGTGGTGTCACAAAAACACTTTTAACCCGTGCCGCGGATGTTATGATAAAAGAACAGCGCAAACTTGTTCTCGTTCCAAGGGAAACACCGCTGTCGACCATTCATTTGAAAAATATGTATGAGCTTTCAAAGCTTGGGGTGACTATCTTGCCAGCTATGCCGGGTTTTTACGGCCATCCGGCCACTATGGACGATATGGTGGACTTCGTTGTAGGCAAAACGCTGGACTGCCTTGGAATTGAGAATGACAGTTATGAAAGATGGGAAGGTAACTATGAAAAATAGAATTATTTCAGTCGTATTATTAATATCGTTAATTTGCACCCTGATGTTAACCTTTGGGGGATGCGCGGCAAAAAACACCACGGCCGGCACGGAAAAGCCGACGATCCGCATTGGGATGATGTCCTCTTCCGACGTAATTCCCTACGTATTGATTAACGAAAACAAGCTTGCGGATAAATATAATTTCACACTGGACTTGCAGGTTTTTACTTCTGCCAAAGACAGAGACGCCGCATTTCAGGCGGGGGAACTGGACGGTGTTCTGACGGATTATGTGGGTGTCTGCATGTATCAAAATGCGGGCTTTGATGTAAAAATCACCGGAATCACCGACGGTGATTATATTTTGGTCGCCGGCAAAAACACCGGAATTACAAACATCAGCCAAATCAAGGGCAAAAGTATCGCAATTTCCGAAAAGACATTGATTGATTATACATTGGATGATATTTTAGCCAATAACAACATGGCAAGCAACGACGTAGTGAAGGAGATTGTTCCCAGAATACCCGACCGTCTGGAGCTTCTGCGCAACGATAAAATCGACCTTGGTCTGCTTCCGGAGCCTTTTGCAACGCTTGCATTGAACGATGGCGCAGTTTCCCTTGGCAGTGCGAATCAGTTTGGGCTGTATCCGGCTGTATCTGCCTTTTCAAAAACCGCACTGGACAAAAAGACGCAGGCAATCCGTGACCTGTATAAGGCTTACAATGAAGCGGTCGATTATATGAATCAAACGGATATCAGAAAGTATGAAAAAACCGTGATTAAAGCGGTGGGTTATCCGGAGGAAATGATCGGAAAAATCACTGTGAAAAAATTCAGAACCAGCACGCTTCCCCCTGAAAAGGATGTGGAAAACGCAGTTCAATGGGCAAGCAAAAAAGGTCTTTGCAAATCCGACCTGAAATATGACCAGTTAACGTATGATGTTTATAAATAAGACAAATATCACTGTAATTGACTTTGATATAAAGGCTGCGTGGTGAACAAAATGCTTGCGATTGAAGATGTTTCCATTAGCTACAAAATGAAAAGTGAAGTGATTCCGGTGATTCGCGGCCTCTCTCTGCACATTGAGCAGGGAGAGGCTTTAGCCATTCTCGGCCCATCCGGCTGCGGCAAGTCAACCTTAATCAAAACATTAGCCGGAACACTTTTTTCAGACAGTGGCAAAATAGACTACATAAAAGCGAATGTCAGGCAGCCATTAAATCCTAAGGTGCATAAAATCGGCGTTATACCGCAAAACTGCGGACTACTTCCATGGAAAACGGTCAGGGAGAATTGCCTAATGCCGCTGAAAATACGCCATGAGGAAATTACGCAGAAGAGAAATCAGGAAATTTCGGAAATCTACGATTCTTTGGATGTTTCGAATTTGCTTGGCAGATATCCGAAAGAAATCAGCGGCGGGCAGGTTCAGCGGGTCGCTATTGCAAGAGCTTTTATTTTAAAGCCGGATTTACTGCTCATGGACGAGCCGTTTTCCGCTTTGGATGCGATAACCCGCGACGAAGCCAGAGAACTGTTTTTGCGTATTTGGGAGAAAAACCGTCCTACGACGATATTGGTGACCCATAGCATCGAAGAAGCGCTTTACCTGGGAAATACCGTAATTGTAATGGGTTCTCGTCAGGGGAATATTGAGTATCAAATGCAAAATCCGTATTTTGGGGAATTGTACCCCGACAGTATGGAATATCTTGCGGTAAAACAATTGCTGCGGGAAAAATTAAGACCGGGGAACAGGGGGCGGGAAGCTTGCGTAAGCTGCTGAATCAGTGCAAAATCTTTCTGCAGGGCTTTTTGCTGCTAAATTTCATCTGGCTCGCTGCATCCGTGTTGATGCATACCACTGTAATCCCGAACCCCGTGGTTGTTTATCAGCACTTCGGCAGTGTGTTTGCAAACGATATATTCATTCATATCCTTTACAGTTTGAGACGAATCGCAATCGGTTTGGCGCTGTCGCTTGCAATCGGTATTCCGACCGGAATTTTGATGGCTTATTCGGAAAAGGCAAATAAAATACTGTATCCCCTTATTTATTTCAGCTATCCGATTCCCAAAACCGCGTTGCTGCCGATTGCAATGCTGCTCCTTGGAATGCGGGATGGTTCTAAAATAGCAATTATTTTCCTGATTATTGTTTTTCAGGTGATTGTGTCAGTCAGGGACAGTGTGCGTAACATCGATGAGGCTATGTACGAGGTGACGGTCAGTGTGGGTGCGACTCGTGCGCAAATCATACGGCACGTTACGCTGCCGGCTATTTTACCCGAGCTGCTTACCAGTATCCGGGTGTCACTTGGTACGGCCGTTACCATCCTGTTTTTCGTGGAGGGTTACGGTACAAAATACGGAATGGGTTATTACATTGTAGACGCGTGGTCAAGGATCAATTATATTGATATGTACAGCGGTATCCTTGTGATTTCGATGATCGGATTTCTACTGTTTGTCGCCGTCGATTTACTGTCTGATAAATTGTGCAGATGGAGCAAAGCAATCGGATGAAGATTGTTGCAAAGCAAAGAAGGGTATTCTGAAAGTAATTTCAGAATACCCTTCTTTTTATAAATTTATTTAACTAAATATTTTACATGTAAAAGTTTATGAACCTTGCCCTTGAGTAACCCGGAATACAGTGATGTGATTACCGGATTTTCTTCGGAACGCTTGATGCTGCACATTTTATCTGTAGCATAAATGCCCGCACTGCGCTTCTTTTTACCTTCAAGGTTAATGATCGGCTGACCGGCACCGCAGACACATCCGCCCGGGCAGGCCATTATTTCCACAAAATCATAATGCGTTTCGCCGCTTTGGACTTTTTTAATAAGGTTTTCCGCATTCTTCAAACCGCTTACGACAGCAATTTTGACTTCACGGTCGCCGTATTGGATGGATGTTTCTTTCAGCCCCTGCATACCGCGAACGCCGTTAAATGCAATCGCACGCATTGCTGAAACGGATTTATTATCCGATAGACGGCGGATTACCGCTTCGGTCACACCGCCAGTTACGCCGAAGATAACACCCGCACCGCTTTGTGTGCCGAACGGCATATCGATTGCTTCCGGTTCCAGTTCGGAAAAGACAATACCCGCTTCACGAATCATTTGAATCAATTCCTGTGTTGTAATAACATGATCGACGTAGGGTACGCCGTTTTCTTTGAACTCATCCCTTGCGGCCTCGAATTTTTTTGCCGTACAGGGCATCACCGCAACAACAATTACCTGTCGGTCAGACTGCTTGTTCTCTTCCTTCAGCACAGAACCGAACATTTCCATGGGGGAGCGGCAGGTCGAAATATTCTGCATCAGCTCCGGATGATTCTTTTCCGCGTACTGAATCCACGCGGGGCAGCAGGAAGTAAACAGCGGAAGTTTCTCGCCTGTTTCCAAACGGCTCAGCAGCTCGTTTGCTTCTTCCATTACAGTCAAATCCGCGCCGGTTGCGGTGTCAAATACCTCGTCTACTCCCATGCGTTTCAGCGCGGCAACAATTTTGCCCATCAGGTTTTCACCGTCTTTTTGGCCCAGTTTATCGCCGATACCCACACGGACTGCAGGAGCAATCTGAACTACGACTTTTTTAGCGGGGTCGTTCAATAGTTTCCATATTTTTGCGGTATCGTTTTTCACTACGATTGCGCCGGTTGGGCAAACTGCGGCGCATTGACCGCATCCCACGCATTTGGACTCTGAAATAGGCACGTTAAAGGTAGTGCCTACTGTCATTTTTGAACCTCTGTACATGAAGTCAATCGCGCCGACATTCTGCACTTCGTCGCACATTCTTACACAGTCGCCGCAAAGAATACATTTATTGGAGTCCCTTTCGATGCAAAGGGAAGAAGTGTCCAACTTCGGCTTTTCCGCCGTATTTTCAAAGCGAACCTGTTTAATACCGAAACGCTGCGCCAGCTCCTGCAGTTTGCATTCTCCGTTTTTGCTGCAGGTGGTACAGTCCCTGCAATGATTGGAAAGCAGCAGCTCCAGTATCATTTTGCGGTATCTTCTTAGTTTGGGGGTATTGGTGAAAATCTCCATTCCGGCCTTCGGCGGCGTGGAGCATGCGGCTTCCATCCCACCCCATTTATTTTCCACCATGCACATGCGGCAGGCGCCATAAACGGAAAGTTCCGAATAATAGCAAAAAGTGGGGAGGTCAATGCCTGCTTTACGAATCAGGCTCAACAAGTTTTTCTCGCCGTCTATTTCTACCGGTATATTATCGATTAACATAAATTCGCCGCTCATTGCTTAGTCCTCCTTTACTGCCTTGAAAGCACATGCTTCCAAACAGGCGCCGCATTTGATGCATTTACTGTCATCAATGACAAATGGTTCTTTTACTTTGCCTGAAATTGCATTTACAGGGCAATTGCGGGCACACTTGGAGCAGCCCTTGCACAGTTCTTTATCAATATAAATTTTTCTGAGTTTCTTGCAGTTCTTCGTTGGGCAGCGTTTATCAACAATATGTGCTTCATACTCGTCCCTGAAATATTTCAGCGTGCTCAGCACAGGAGAGGCCGCCGTTTTGCCAAGCCCGCACAATGCGGTGGCAGAAATGGTTTCAGCCAGCTCCAGTAGCAGGTCAATATCTTCGGGAACCCCGTTTCCGGCGGTAATCCGCTCCAATATTTCAAGCATGCGCTTTGTTCCTTCACGGCAGGGTACACATTTGCCGCAGGATTCGTTTTGAGTAAAGCTCATAAAGAATCTGGCAACTTCCACCATGCAGGTATTTTCATCCATCACCACAAGTCCGCCGGAACCGATCATGGCGCCTACTTTTTTCAGGCTGTCAAAATCCAAGGGCAAATCCAAATGCTCCTTGGTCAGGCATCCACCGGACGGCCCGCCGATTTGCACCGCTTTGAATTCAGCGCCTCCGCGCATTCCACCGCCGATATCATAAATGATTTCACGCAGGGTGGTACCCATTGGTACTTCAATCAAACCGGTATTCATGATATTTCCGGTCAACGCGAACGCCTTTGTTCCGGGGCTGTTTTCCGGCCCGATTGACCGGAACCACTGCCCGCCGTTGGTAATAATGCCGGGTACATTGGCAAAGGTTTCTACATTGTTCAGAACAGTCGGTCTGCCGTATAAGCCCTGTTCCACTGTCCTGGGCGGCTTTACACGGGGCATGCCGCGCTTGCCCTCAATGGACGCAGTCAACGCGCTGCCTTCCCCGCAGACGAAAGCACCCGCTCCGCGGCTTATTTTTATATCAAAACAAAACTTTGTTCCTAAAATGTTTTTTCCTAAAATGCCAAGCTCTTTTGCTTGGTCAATGGCTATGCTCAGACGCTTTACTGCCAACGGATATTCCGCACGGACATATATGTATCCCTCATCCGCACCGCAGGCATAGGCGGCAAGCATCATTCCTTCCAGCATTCTGTGTGGGTCGCTTTCCATTACGCTTCTGTCCATAAACGCACCGGGATCGCCTTCGTCGCCATTGCAAACCACGCATTTTTTTTCCGTCTTTTGCCGCCTGACCTGGGACCATTTGCGTGCGGCAGGGAAGCCACCGCCGCCGCGCCCTCTCAGGTTTGAAATCTCGACTTCATTTAAAACTTCCTCGGGAGTCATTTCAAAAAGAGCCTGTTCCAATGCGGTATAGCCGTCCATTGCAAGGTATTCGCCGATGGACGTTGCGTCCAAGCGTCCGCAGTTTTCCAAAACCACACGCTTTTGCAGGCTGTAAAACGGGATGGACTCCTGATGTTTATGCATTTCGCCGCCCTTTTGGTAAATCAGTCGTTCCACGCAGTTATCGTCTAAAATGCTGGTTTCCAGAATTTCCAGACAGTCCGTCGGTTTTACCTTTACATATAAATAGCCCTTTGGCTCAATGCGAACCAAGGGACCCATTTCACAAAATCCATGACAACCGCTCTTTTTAATTCCGGTTTCTTCGCCGGATTCATGCTGTAAGTCGATGGAACAGGGAATACCCTTTTCCTTGGCCAGCTTTATAAACTCATCGTAAATCGCCAAAGAACCGCTGGCGACGCAAGCGGTACCTGCACAGATCAGTATTTTTTTCTTTTGCTGATCCAGACGTTTTTTATAAACAGCTCTTATATTTTGCAGATCTTCTCTATTTTGCAGCATCAGTACTTTCCTCCTTGAGCTTACCTATCAATTCAGTTGCTTTTTCAGGAGTCATCATTCCGATGACCTCATCGTTTACAGTCAGAGCGGGAGCAAGACCGCAGGCGCCGAGGCAGGAAACAGTCTCAACCGTGAACATTAAATCATCCGTTGTGACTTTGTGATCAGATAAACCGAGGTCTTTGCGCAGCTGCTCTAAGATCGGAACGGATTTTCGAACATGGCAGGCAGTTCCGTTGCATACTTTTATGACATATTTCCCTTTTGGTTCTAAGGAAAAATTCTCATAAAAGGTCGCAATGCTGAAAATTCTGGCCCGGCTCATGCACAACTCTTTTGCGTAGTAATCAAAGATTTCTTTTGGAAGATAGCGGTAGACTTCCTGAGTATCCTGCAGAATACCAATAATATTTCCCGGATTATATTGGTGTTTCTGTAAAATTTCATCTAATTTAGTCAAGTCACACGATGCGTTCATAATTACTGCTCCTTTCAAAATACAAGTCTGTCGAAAGCATTATAATACCATATTGATAAAATTTAGTCAATCTACTATAAAGAAGTATAAACAGTATATTTTTCTATTAATTATACTGAATGTACTAATTTTTTCAGATATTAAAAAGCAGTACGGCCCGATTAAGGCCGAACTGCTTTTTGTCTCATTCCTGATTGATTATTTATACATAATGAATTTCCACTCCGCCTAATTGAACATTGCCGGAAACTGTCAACCGAGGCGCATTTTCGTCAGGGTGGGATAAACGGGTGTTGTTGTCAACCCCGCCCAGACTTGCCTGCATATTATCAATAACCCGCCAGCTTTTTGGAATATATAATTTTATCGCTCCAAAACTGCAGTCAAGGAATACTTCGGCCCCGTCAGGGCTGAGCTTTGCTTCGTCAAAAAACAATTCCAATGCGCCGAAGAATACGCTGAACTGTCCGCTTTTTAGGCAGTCCCCGTGCAAATACTTGCTGGATGCGCCAAAACTTACCTTGGCAAAGGGATTGTTGTCATCAATGCTCTCGGTGGTCTGGTTAAAATGGTCCATTTCACCGTGGTGATGCATCTTGATACAAGAATGGCTGTGAAAGAGAAAGCTAAAACCGATACTGGCAAACACGGCTGACATTAACAGCAGCCACGGGGAAATTTCAACCAGACCAAGCGGCTGCCGGTAAATCATGTAGAATAGCGCTATGGGAATAAGTACACCAAAAAAATTCAGATGAATTATGCTATGGATTAACAGTGTTGCAAGCAAAACTGTTGCCAGTATGCTCAAAACCCCGATTTGACCAAAAGCCCCCGTTTGACAGGCGATTACAAAGACAGCTGAAAGTAAAAAGAAAATCCCCCAAAACCAATTTCTATTTTTCATAAGTGCTCCTTTCATTCAGGCGCCGACGCAGTTCCTGATAATAGTACCGCGATACGTACACCTGTTTGTGACTGTTAATAAATTGAACCAGACTGGAAGCGGTGAGGTTACGCGCAATTGAGTATACCTGCATAATGTTTACGATGGTTGATTTAGCTGCACGGGTAAAATAGCGGGGAAGAACTGCTTCCAGCTCGTAAAGTCGATATTTAATTCGGTAGGCGTCGTTCACAGTGTGGGCATAAACATTCTCACCTTCGGTTTCAAAAAAGAGGATATCACCCAATGGAAAGTAAAACTCCTGATTTTGTTTATAGAAGGTGATTTTAGGAGCCAACGAGGACTGCTCCAATATGTACTGCTGTATTTTTTGTACGGTGTCATCCACACGGCCGCAGCGGATTAACACTTCGTCTTCCTGCAAATCAGGAACCAGTTCAATGCGTATCTTCACCCAATCACCTCCTCAGCTCTATGCACACATTATAGCGGGTTTTGGTCAATGTTGAAAGAGATATTCGTCATCCGGTTTCGATCTGCCGGTAACAGGTAAAAAACGGACGGCGACATGCTGGGATTTCTTCTTCTGTGCATAAATTCAGGCCCGTTTACACGATACCTTAACAAATTCGGATCTCGTATTCCAACAAACACCATGCAAGAAATTGCTGCCGGATTTTGTGTTCGTATCAATGAACATAACAAAAAAACAACGCGGCAATGAAGTCCCGCAGTTCTTTGTCTCGCTCTATTTATGTGTAAACCGGACTATCTTTCCCGCCTTTCTGCCCAATAAAGTCCCTTGCCTTGAAGCTCTTCTATTAAATCATATACATCTTTTCCACGTATTTGTCCACGTATTTGAATTCTCTTGATTTCTCCGGGATTTTCACTGGAAAAATTCTCGCATACCGTTTTAATGCAATCTTCGTAAGGAATACTTAAATCCGCCAGCATCTGATGATACCGTTGAGGATCTGCAATAAAAATATTAGTGATTTTGTAGGTGCCAATATATATTTCATCTTTACTGATATGTGAAGCAAAACCAAAACAACTCATGCCATCGTTCAAAAGTAATTCTCCGTATTCATCCATTATATCCGTTAATGTTTTCTTCGAGCACCTGTCCCAGTAATACACATCGGCGTGCAATGGGTCGGAATCGGATTTTCTTAGTTTTCTTTCCTCACTCCGGAGCTCCATAAATAAACTGTAGTGTCAAAGAGTTTAAGCACTATTCGTCAAGTAAAATGTGGTTTTATATTTGTAATTATTGTTTATTATTGTAAATATTGAAAGGCTAAGCACTTATATTTAATTGAGCAAAAATTTATATTGGTCAAAAATACTAAAATAAAAATATAAATTAAATAAATTATAAATAATAATATTGACAACTGGCAAAATCCTTGGTAATATAAATTCACAAACAAAAAATATCAAACAAATATAAACATATAACAATAATCATGCAATCGAATTATAAGCTTGGATAAAATAACCAACACGCTTGTACTTACAAATACGGGCTTTGTGAAAAGGGAGCCGCTCACTAAAATGATGCAAATAGGGTTAAAAAAGAAGTATATACAACAGACATATCCATTGAAGACTCTTTCTAAGACCCGAAAATTCTATAAAATAGGAGTGATTATAAGAAAATTGAAATTGTTCGAGGAGGGATAAACTTTAGAATGTGTTTCAACATTAGTAAACTTGAAGAGAAATTTCCTGACTGTAGTTGCAGCGTGTAATGTTTTGTTGATATTAATTTGTTATTGTTACATAAATTGAGGTGATTGTTATGGAAGAAAATGAATACCAGCTTGAAGCTATAGGTGTATCAAAAGCTTTTCAAGGTACGAAGGCTTTAAAAAACGTTGAACTTCATGTAAAAAAAGGCGAGGTTCTTGCTCTTTTGGGTGAAAATGGTGCCGGAAAATCAACTCTGATGAAAATTATTATGGGCTTGTGCAAGGCCGATGAGGGAGAAATATTTTTCGACGGTAAAAGCGTAAATATAATAAATCCCTCTCAGGCACTTGATATTGGAATATCTATGATCCACCAAGAGCTTAATCCGATTCCCCACATGAGTATTGCAGAGAATATTTTTGTCCATAGGGAGCCGACGCTGAAAGGCGGCGCTTTTGTAGATGGGAAAAAACTAAATCGAGATACCATGGCTATTTTAGAAAAATTTGAAATGAAATTGGATTCTAAAAGGGAAATGGCTACCTTGACCGTTGCGCAGATGCAGATGATTGAAATAATCAAAGCAGTCACTTTTAATGCAAAACTTGTCATTATGGACGAACCGACCTCATCATTGGACAGCGGTGAAACAAAAAGACTCTTTAAAACAATCCAAGATCTGAAAAGCAATGGTATTTCCGTGATTTACATTTCTCACCGTATGGAAGAACTGTTTGAAATTGCAGACCGAGTGAGTGTTTTTCGTGACGGAGAGTACATAGGAACTAAAGAAATGAGCGAAGTTACAAGAGACAGCCTTATTACCATGATGGTGGGCAGAAAACTAGACAGCATTTACCCGAAAACCGATGTAAACATCGGTGATACGGTATTTGAAGTAAAAAACTTTAATAAAAAAGGTGCGTTCTTCGATGTTAATTTCAGCGTAAAGGCTGGAGAAATTGTCGGTTTCAGTGGGCTCGTTGGTGCAGGTCGCAGTGAAATAATGCGTGCGGTGTTCGAACTCGACAAAAAAGACAGCGGTGAAATTTACTACGAAGGGGAAAATCTGAAAATTAATTCGCCGCGGGATGCCATCAACATGGGGATTGCAATGGTAACGGAGGACAGGAAAGACACTGGTTTGGTTTTGATTCGCTCTATCAAAGAAAATATTTCCCTTCCCAGTTTGAGACTAAAGCAAAAGGGATTGTTCCTGACTAAGAGGAAAGAAAACCATGAAATCTCCGAAATAATGCAAAAGTTAACAGTGAAGTCAGCGGGTCTGGAGTCGCCTGCAATGTCGCTGAGTGGTGGTAATCAGCAAAAGGTCGTACTTGCAAAGTGGATAATGTCCACGCCCAAAGTGCTGATTCTGGACGAGCCGACAAGGGGCATAGACGTTGGAGCAAAAGCGGAGATTCACAAGCTAATGTGTGACTTTGCGGCGGAAGGAATGGCTATAATCTTGATTTCCTCCGAGCTTCCCGAAGTGATGGGCATGAGTGATCGAATTTTGGTTGTTCATGAAGGAAGAATCAACGGAGAGTTTTTACGCAAAGATATTGTCAGGGGAGAAATTACTCAAGAAGTTATTTTAAATAAAGCTTTCGGAGGTTAAAACATGAATGTATTGAATAAGGACATTAGGCATGATAGTGGCGATAAGAGTAGTAAAATCGACTTCTCTGTATTTGTTCGTAAATACGGCATGATGGTCATCCTTCTGATAATGATTATCGTACTGTTTATTGTCAGTCCAACGTTCCGTACCACTCAAAATGCAATTAACATTTTGCAACAGATTTCTATCAATGGCATTATCGCAGTGGGTATGACTTTTGTAATCATCACCGGCGGTATTGATCTTACGGTTGGCTCTCTAATTGCGGTGGCTAGCGTAACCTGTGGCGCGGTTTTAGCGGCCAATCCTAACAATGTGGTTGGAGCTATTATTTTGTCGCTTGTCGTTTGTGGATTGATAGGGCTATTCAATGGCTTTTTCATAGCAAAGTTTGACATGTTTCCATTTGTTGTCACGTTGGCCAGTCAGATGATTGTGCGAGGGCTGGCTTATATCATTTCAAACGGAAAATCCTTTGTTTTGATGTCCCCTTCCTTTAAGCTAATTGGGCAGGGAAAACTGTGGGATAAGATTCCGTTGTTAATTATTGTCTTTCTTATTGTGACAATCATTATGGGCATAGCACTTGCAAAAACAAAATTTGGCCGTTATATCTATGCTACTGGCGGAAATGTCAAAGCGGCTAATGCCTCCGGCGTTAATGTGGTTTCCACCAAATTAATTACATACACGGTAATGGGAGTCTGTGTCGGTATTGCCGGCATAATACTGACATCCCGCGTGAACGCAGGTCAGCCGTCCATCGGACTTGGTTATGAAACGGATGCCATCGCGGCGTGTGTAATCGGTGGAACGAGCCTGCTTGGCGGCGTGGGTACAATCCCAGGCACTGCAGTTGGCATTGTGATGATTGGTATTATCAATAACGGAATGAATCTACTGGGAATTTCCTCTTACTATCAACAGGTTGTCAAAGGATTTATTATCATCGGTGCAGTTCTGTTGGATATGTTGGTTTCAAAAAAACGGTCGACTATGTGAGAATTGCACTACCGAAACTTTTTTCGGGCACGGATTTTCTGTGCAGTAGCATTGCCAACACCCGTTTTATGCGGGCGAAATATAAGGAGGAATTATTAATGAAAAAGGTTAAGATTTTCAAAAGAGCATCGACACTGATTTTGGCGACCCTGTGTTCAGCGTCCATGATTGCAGGATGCTCAGCTAGTAGTACTGCAGCAAGCAGTGAAGCAGATGTAAGTCAAACAGCAAGTTCTGTAACAGAAACATCCGCCAGTGAGTCTACTGCTAATGGAAAAATTGTAGTTGGCGTCTTGATGAAATGTCAGTCTGATCCTTTCCAGAGAAAATTGAATGATGCAACACATGCTGCGCTTAGTGATTTGAAAACACAGGGAAAAATTTCTGATTTTGTTGAGCTTGACGCTGATTCTGATGTTCAAAAGCAACTCAACCAGGCCGATGATTTGATTGCAAAAAAGGTGAGCGTTATTGTGATGGCTCCACAAGATTCAAACGGATGTGCTCCAATTATAGTGAGCGCCAAGGCGGCAGGTATTCCGATTGTTCTTGTTAATTCCAAGACAGACAATTCGAGTGATGCGGACGCGTTCGTTGGTTCCAACGACGTTGAAGCGGGCGAAATCATGGGCAATTTTATCGTATCCAAACTTGGTGGTGCGGGAAAGGCAAAGGGCAATGTCCTTCATTTGCAGGGCGCAATCGGAAACTCCGCTCAAATTGGCAGAGGGAATGGTATTACTAACATATTTGCTAAGGAACCCGGAATTAAACTTGTTGAGGAACTGACTGCCAAGTGGCAGCGTGACGAAGCAATGAGAATTACTGAAGACTGGCTACAAAAATATTCCGATATTGCCGCAATTGTAGCGGATAACGACGATATGTCTGTCGGTGCCATGAATGCTGTAATGAATGCCGGTCGCAAAAAAGATATTGTAATCATCGGTACTGATGCTATCGATGACGCACTTACGGCGGTTAAAGCAGGAAATTTGGATGGAACAGTTTTTCAAAATGCCGCTGAGCAGGGGAAGCAAGCCATTGCCGTTGCATTTGATATTGCCTCCGGTAAGACTGTCGAAAAGAATACAATGGTTCCTTTTGTACTCATCACAAAGGATAACATCAGCAAATACATAAAATAACTTTTTGAGAAACCTTTCACTTATACGTCGCAGCGCACACTTCACTGTTTATCGACTTGTTTGGCTGGGCGGCGGAGAAACTTCGCCCAACCAAACATGAAAGGATATTATTCTCTAGAGAAAGGAAGAATTTACAATGGAGGAAAAAAGGGTAAGAGAATTGGCTTTGGAAGCGGCTAAGATCCGCAAACTCGGTCTTGAGGCAGTTTATTCTGCTAAGTCGGGTCATATCGGCGGCGCATTTTCGATTGCAGACATACTGGTTGTACTGTACTTTGAAAAGATGAACATTGATCCGAATAACCCGAAGTGGGAGGATAGGGATCGGTTTGTACTTTCAAAAGGCCATTGTACGGTCGCAATGTATCCGGTATTGGCGGAAAAGGGATATTTCCCAATAAAGGATTTACAGACGTTTCGCAACATTGACAGTTATCTTTCTGGTCATGTTGAAATGAAACATATCCCCGGCGTCGATATGTCCGCAGGTTCGTTAGGGCAAGGCCTGTCGGCCGCCGTCGGCATGGCAATGTCAGCCAAGGTCGACGGAAAATCCTACAGAACCTTTATTGCGATGGGAGATGGCGAGATTGAGGAAGGTCAGATTTGGGAAGCCGCTATGGCGGCCGGCAAATTCGAACTGGATAATCTGACCGCTTTTGTTGACAACAATAATCTTCAGATTGACGGTACCATAGAACAAGTGATGTCGTCCTATCCAATTGATAAAAAGTTCGACAGCTTTGGCTGGAATGTCATTCAGATTGACGGGCATGATTATGCACAGATTGCTGAAGCGATTGACCAGGCCGCAGCTATGAAAGGCAAGCCGACTGTCATTATTGCGAAAACGGTAAAAGCCAAAGGTGTGTCTTTCATGGAAAACGATGTCAAATGGCATGGAGCAACCCCCAGCGAAGAAGAATTTAAAAAAGCGTTCATTGAACTTGACGCTGCCATCGCCAGATTGGAGGCTTAATGATGTCTGAAAAAATTGCAACACGTGTGGCCTATGGCCATGCATTACAAGAATATGGCTCAAATCTGAATCTAATTGTTTTGGACGCAGACTTGTCCATCTGCACGATGTCCTGCATGTTTCAAGAGAAATATCCGGAGAGATTTTTCAATATTGGAATTGCAGAATGCAACATGATGGGCATTGCTGCCGGTCTTGCTACAACAGGGAAGATTGTGTTTGCAAATACTTTTGCTATGTTTGCTGCGGGCCGCGCTTACGATCAAGTAAGAAACTCGATTGCATATCCACATTTAAATGTTAAAGTCATTGGCACACATGCTGGCTTGTCTGTGGGAGAAGACGGCGCGACGCATCAGTGCATTGAAGACCTTTCTTTGATGCGCACCATTCCGGACATGACTGTGTTGTGTCCTTCTGATTACAATGAAACTACTCAGGCAGTAAAGGCAATGATCGAGTACGATGGCCCGTGTTACATGCGTTTGGGCAGGCTGCCGGTTTCCGATGTCACCAGCAAAATTCCTGGATATCATTTTGAACTCGGCAAAGGCGCGACTCTTGCTGATGGAAAAGATGTAACCATTATCGCCACCGGCCTCATGGTTCAGGAGGCATTGGTTGCTAGCAAAGAGCTTGAGCGCCAGAATATTAGTGCAAGAGTTATTGATATTCACACCATCAAGCCGTTTGACAAGGAAATCGTCATCAAAGCCGCTAAAGAAACCGGCGCTATTGTTACGGCGGAGGAACACAGTATCATCGGTGGTTTAGGCTCAGCTGTTACTGAAGTCATTGCCGAAAACCAACTTGTTCCGGTGCAGCGCGTAGGTGTGAAAGATACATTTGGCCATTCTGGTACCGCTCAAGCACTAATGGAGAGATTTGGTCTTACATCCAAGGACATTGTTGCAGCGGCCAAAGCAGTCCTTGCAAGAAAGTAATTGTCTGGTGAAGGAGATAAAAATTATGAAGAATGAACCGAGTGGTCTTCAGCATATTGGACATCCAGCGGCAAATTTTGAAAAAAGTTTGGAATTCTATAAGGGTCTTGGATTTGAACCTATCGCTTTAAAATACAACTTAAATGGTAGCGACGTCGCGATGGTAAGAAATGGAGACTGTGTTCTTGAGATTTATGCACCGGCGAAATCTGATGACAGAAAAGAGGATGCTTCCATTAATCATAAATGGGATCACATCGCACTTGAATGTGCGTCGATTGAATCTGCCTTTCAAGAATGTGTTGCTGCAGGTTATGAGATTTTATCAAATGGAATTGAAGATGCAGACATTTGGGAGAATGGGGGCAAATATTTCATTATCAGCGGCCTCGACGGTGAACGTATCGAATTTGCCCAAAAATTCTAATTCGTCTGAGGCTGTATAAGTATCTGTCTTTTGATTTTATATGTTTTGCTAACTTTTAAATATTATCCAAAAGGAATATCACTGCCCTGCTAGGCGAGATAAATGTGCGTTTAAGTCCGTTTGAGCAGACTTAGTAATGTTGTATGGGATAAAGTTTTTTGGGAGATTAATGGACAAAAGGGCCTTAGGCGGTTTACGAACCGCCAGAATAGAACTTGATTATTTTCATATTGCTATTTTTATGGTGCTATTGTATAATTAAAACAACAAAAAACTAAATATATCAATAATATGCAACATTACGAGATCTTTAGTAAGTGGTATTCAACAAATTAATATTTAAAAGGAGTGTATATAAAAATGCTTGCAATTGAAAGAAAAAGCAGAATTATACAGTATTTACAAGAAAAAGGACAGGCCGAAGTTTCCGAATTATCTACACTATTGGGAGTAGTCCCTGAAACAATCCGCCGCGATCTGAAAGAGCTAGAAAAGCAGGGGACCATTTCACGGACTCATGGGGGAGCCATATTTGGTGCTCAGGGTGAAAACGAGTATCCGCTTTTAGTGCGTGAGACGCAGAATCGTAAGGAAAAGGATCTGCTGTGCGCCTGTGCATCGGAGTATATTGAGGACGGAGACGTTCTTTTTGTGGACAATAGTTCCACTACCGTGAATCTGATCAAGCATATTTCTATGAATAAACGGATCACGATTATTACCAATTCTATTTTTTTACTGCTGGAATACAGTAAACAGAATTATCCTAATATCACAATGGTGTGCACGGGTGGTGTGTATAACAGCGCAAATCAATCGTTGACAGGTTCGTTGTCTATGAAGATTGCGCGGGATTTTCTGCCGAATAAGGCCATGATTTCCTGCCGCGGTTTTAGTGTCAAAAATGGTTTTACTGAGAACGGGCTTTATGAAACAGACATCAAACAGTCAATGATAAAAATTGCGAAAGAAACATTCATTTTAATGGATCATACTAAGGTAGGAAAATCTGGTTCGGTAATTCTGGGGGGAGCAAATATTTGCTCAACGCTGATAACAGATGAAGAACCACCCGTGGATATCATCAAATGTATGACGAGCGAGAATGTTAAAATCCGGATAAGCTGAGAGAAAAAGAAAAACGAGGCTGTGGACTGATGTTTTATATTGGTATCGATTTAGGAGGAACAAAAATTGCGGCCGGGATCGTCGACGAAAAAGGTAAGCTGTACAGCAAAGAACAGATTTCAACAGAGAGAGAGAAGAGCGGAGAGACTATAATTGAGAATATGTCTGAATTGGCGCTTCGAGCCGTCAGCAGTGCTAACTTGTCGCTCAGCCAGATTCAGGCCGTAGGAATCGGAATTCCCGCAACGATTTCAGCGGAACGTAAAATTATTTACCATTGCAATTATGTTGCGCTTGACGGCATTGATCTTGTGGCGGCTTTTCAAAAATACTTAAAATTGCCAGTCTATGTTGATAATGACGGGAACGCAGCGGCATGGGCCGAACATATCGCTGGCTCTGCAAAGGGTGCTGACAGTTCCATCACCATTACCCTCGGAACAGGTGTGGGCGGGGGACTTGTTGCCAATAACCGTATCTTCCGAGGGTTTAACGGGACTGCCGGAGAAGTAGGACATATGGTGATTAGGACGATGGGACGCCTCTGCGTCTGTGGGCGCAAAGGCTGTTGGGAAGAGTACGCCTCAGCAACAGCGCTGGTTCGCCAGGCGAAAAAGGAAATGACCAAACATCCGGAATCGCTTTTGAGCGAGCTTGCGCAATTTGACAAAAAAAGAATGGACGCAAAAATTCCATTTCAGGCTGCTAAATTGAATGATAAAATCTCAATGAACATCATTCAACATTATATTGCAAATGTTTCTGTAGGAATTACAAATCTAGTTGTTGTTTTTCAGCCGAAGTATGTATGCATTGGAGGAGGAATTAGTAACGAAGGGGAATCGCTGATTGGCCCAATACGCGATCTTGTATGGAATGAGGCGTATCCCAATGGAGAGGTACCCAAAACACAAATTGTGCATGCACGTTTTGCCAATGATGCTGGGATTATCGGCGCTGCACTTCTTTGTCTTATTTCAAATTCAGCGCAGAAATAAACTGCTGAAAAACTTATTTAAATACAGATTTAAAAAGGGGTAACTTTCATGAAACTAATTAACTCAGGACTTCCGATTGAGCTGAATGAGGAAAACTGGACTCTGATCTTCGACGACGGCCTTGTCATTGAAGATTCATCCAGTAAATCAATAAATAAACTCGCGCATGTTTTAGCACAGCCACAATATGCTTCGGAAAAAATCGCATTTCGTTTTTATAAAGGAATTCATTTTCCGCAGGATGAGAAACTGTTGGAGTCAAATTCGCTGCGCTATGATATCACTTTGTTGCTCCCCGGCCTTGTCGGAGAGGAGCGCAAAAAGACGACCGGGCATTTCCATAAACTGCTTCCCGGCCTAGCATATTCGCACGCTGAGCTTTATGAAGTGATTCAGGGAACAGCACTGTATATTCTTCAACCCATCACTGACATGACCAAAACGGGTGAACAAGACATGGTTGTTGACCAAATCATCACCGTTGAAGTCCATGCAGGAGAAAAGATCATTGTACCGGCTAACTGTACCCACTGCACCGTAAATGCAGGCAGTGGTGCGCTGGTATTTTCAAACCTTGTACTTGCCGATGGACAAAACGAATATGGTGGTATCGGTGCGAAAGGAGGAATGGGAGTTTATGTCCTTGAAAAAGGAGGTAAGCTGGAGATTATTCAGAATCCACGATATGACCTTAGCAATACGAAAATATGCAAGGGCGCTATAATTCAGAATGATGTTATGGGAACGTTGACGGGTAAGCCAACTTATATTGATTTTATCGAAAATCCTGAAAAATTTGGCTATCTGAAAAATCCATCTAATTATATTCCACAAATAAACGCCGGAATTTCCGTGGAATAAATACATAACCCAATACAGCTCTAGCTTGTATTTGTTTTTAACCTATAGTTAATAAAAAACATTAGCTTAAATATGGAAGGAATAATTTTATTATGAATAGAAAAATTTTATTTGCTCCTTCACTGATGTGTATGGATCAACTTCATGTTGAAGATCAATTGAAGGTTTTAAATCAACATGCTGATCTTTACCATGTTGATATCATGGATGGCAATTATGTTAAAAATTTTTCGCTTGCTCCAGCGTTTGTTGAATCGATTCGTCCGTTTGCGAAATTGCCTATTGACATGCATCTTATGGTGCTGCATCCCGGAGACTATATCGAGATTTGCGCAAAGAGCGGTACTGATTACATTACCCCCCACGCGGACACGATTACAAAAGATGCGTTTCGCGTGATGAACCAAATTAAAGATTTAGGTTGCAAAACAGGCGTGGCCGTCAATCCGTCGAGTTCGTTGGAAGAAATTAAATACTATATCCACTTGCTTGACAAAATCACCGTTATGACGGTGGATGCGGGTTTTGCAGGACAGAAGTTCATCCCTCAAATGCTCGATAAAGTTCGTCAGCTTGTAGAAATTCGCAAGGAAAAAAAGTTAAGTTTCTTGATTGAGGTGGATGGTTCCTGCAATGAAAATACATACAAGCAACTTTACGATGCCGGTGTGGACGTTATGATCGTTGGTTCCTCAGGGTTATTTAAACTGGATAATGATCTTTCCCTTGCGTGGGAAAAAATGATGGAAAAATTCAATCAATGTGTTAATAGCTAAAGATAATGATTAATTAATAAGCCTGCCTGGTTCTGCTGCTGTAGAGAACCGGGCGGTTTTTTTAGTGAATCATTGATTTAATCAACAAAAATCTAGAAATGGAAGGCAAAAAGATACTACGTTGATGCCGACAAAAATTAGAGAAAGTCCACAAGAGGTTAGTGTGCATATATCTTTCCCCGTACCGCATCAATAACTAATTAAAAATCACTACATTCTTAGATATATATGACATTCTTACTTTTACAAATCAAAATGGGAATGTGTTGTTAAATAATCGTAAAAGAGACTTGGTGATAAGCAGAGCGTGTCCCTAAATCGGTTTGAAGCTTTTAGTATGAACTAGGACAGTATAGAGAGGGAAACCTCACTCAACACATACTGAACCGTCGAATGCAAAGGCGCATGTAATGAAAGTGCTTGTATTATCGTTACTGATATTCAGCAAAGCCTCATTGGACTTATTGCTGATGTGGTGGATGAATCGGCAAAGATTAGGATGAAAACATATAAAATCCGCCAAAAATAACAATAGATGTTAAAAAAGTCTATCTTACCGGTGTAGCAAAACTACAAAACAAAGTGGTTTTAATGCTGAACCCAGAAAAGATTTTAATTTCAGAAAAAATTAAATATAATATTTAAAAGGGGCATTTATATGTTGAAAAATTTGAAAATTGGTAAAAAATTAATTGTGACTTTTGTTTTAGTAACGATCATTTCCAGTTTTGCGGGTATAGTCGGTCTTATTCAAATGACGAATATGAATTCAAGTTATTCTTATGCTCTAAACAATTATGGTTTTGCTCAAGGGAGTATCGGACTTTTCAATGCAGAATTTAATGATAGTCGTACAATTATTAGGGATATTATACTTTACTCCGAGACAATGGAAACATATTCAGCCAAACTTTCTCAGACAAATGCTAAAGTAGACGCCTATTTTGGAAATATGAAAAAAACAATGGTTAATAAAAAAGAACTAAGCTATTACAATGAAATCAAGGATAATTTAACCAAGTATAGAGCTGTGACTGATCAGGTAGTCGTACTTGCAAAGCAAAACAAAATTGCAGAAGCACAAACACTTTTGACAGCACAGGGCGACCCTCTTTCAGATAAGGTTTCAACTTCAATTGAAACGTTAATTAGTGAGAATACATCAGAAGGCAATAAAATAGCCACAAATCTTTCCTCACAAAGTGTTACAGCAACAATATTCATGATTGCTGTCATTCTAATTGCCCTTGTGCTTTCTCTTACAATTGCTTTAGCAATTTCACGCAGTATCAGCAAACCTGTAAAAGAAATGGCTGAAGCTGCCCAAAGGATGGCAAAGGGAGACTTAAGTGTAAAGATCAACGTGAACTCCAGAAATGAAATCGGGCAACTTTGTACAGCTTTTGCTGAATCCACTGCATCAATAAGATCATACATAGCTGACATAACAAATACTCTTGGCGAGATCGAACATGGTAACTTAACTATAGTTTCCGAATTGGATTATATCGGTGATTATACGGATTTAAAAAAGGCATACCTTGGAATCCTTGAATCCCTGAACGATACACTAGGTCAAATTAATCAAGCGGCAGAACAGGTTTCAAGCAGTTCCGATCAGGTTTCCAATGGCGCACAGGCATTGGCACAGGGCGCAACTGAACAGGCAAGCTCCATTGAAGAACTTTCCGCATCAATCACTGAAATATCCACGCAGGTGAAGGATAATGCGGAACATGCAACTAATGCAAGCTTAAATGTTCATCATGTCCGTTCTGAAATAGAAATCAGCAGTAAGCACATGAGTGATATGGTTACTGCTATGTCTCAAATTAATGATTCATCCAGCCAAATTAGGAAGATCATTAAAACGATTGAGGACATTGCCTTCCAAACAAATATCCTTGCATTGAATGCGGCTGTGGAAGCAGCAAGAGCTGGTGCGGCAGGTAAAGGTTTCGCTGTTGTAGCGGATGAAGTGAGAAATTTGGCCAGTAAAAGTGCGGAAGCGGCAAAAAATACGACTACTCTAATTGAAAATTCAATGAAGCAAGTAGAGAACGGTACAAAAATCGCGGATGAAACTGCGAAATCTCTTCTTCAGGTCGTAGAAAGTGTAAAGGTTGTCTCGGATACTGTAGAGAAAATTTCAAAAGCGTCAAGTCAGCAGGCAGACTCTATCGGCCAGGTAACACTGGGCGTTGAACAAATTTCAGGCGTAGTGCAGACCAATTCCGCAACAGCCGAAGAAAGTGCCGCAGCAAGTGAAGAACTTTCCGGACAAGCACAGACATTAAAGGTGCTTGTTGGTAAATTTAAATTAAGAAACCAAATCAACCAGAATCACAATGTCTGACCCGAATCACAACAATCGAAGTCTGAGAATATTAATTGTCCTCATAAGGTAATACAAGAGATCGGAGGCGGCTAGCTTTAATCCATGGCCGTGATTTGAACGTTGTCTGATCGGTATTATTATAGCTTACCTGTTCTCTTATAAGCTATATAAAAGGCTAGAATTAGCGAAAAATAGCATAAATAACCAAAAGTGCTTGAACATCTTTGGAAAGATGATAAAAAACCCGCATAAACTCAGTGCTTATGCGGGTTTTTGTCTAATAGCGGTAATATTGATACAATTTCACGTTTACTCCTACCGATAGTGGATGGGTGCAATTTCAAAGGGGGTATGCACTTTTTCACAATGGGTAAAATTATTACGAAACTTGCTTTCGGAAGTTGATTTTTTCACTTTTCAACAGCTCAAATTTAAAATTTAAAGAATTTGAGCATAGAAAACGACGACTGATATTTTAATATCAGTCGTCGTTTACATGAGTTTTGGTGGATTTCCTGACAATCAGTGTGGGAAGAGTGGTATAACTCTGAACCTGAAGGGAGGGATTCCTAATTTTGCGCAGAAGCATGGCCGTCGCCTGCGTGCCCATGTCATACACATTGATGTCCACTACGGTGGGGGCCGGATCGATGAGGCGTGACAGCGGAAAATCGTCAAAGCAGACGACTGCAATATCTTCCGGAATACGCAACATGGCGGCACTGGCCGCCTTCACGACACCCAGCGCAATGCTGTTGCTCTCGCAGATGACGGCCTGGGGCAGATCGGAAGACTGAAACAGCGAAAGGGCCATTTCAAACCCGCTTTCCTTGGTGGACTTGCCCCGCTTGATGAAGCCCTCCGGCACCGACAGCCTCTGTTCCTCCATTGCGGAAAGGAAGCCGCTCAGGCGCTGCCCGGAAATGCCGTCGCCCTCCTCTCCGCCCACAAAGGCAATCTTTCGGTAGCCGCAAGTGTACAGATGCTCTGCCGCCAACTGACCGGAAAGATGATTGTTGGTGTCGATCCAGCAGACACGGCTTTCAAAAGGAGGCTTGCCGATGACAATGTGTGGGAACTCCGACTTCACAAGAAAAGAAGTCAGCTCCCGTGTGGTGGCGGAGCCGTGCACCACCACGCCGTCCGCAGCTCGCTGGGTGGCAATGCGTTCGATGAGCGGGGCAGCCTCCACGGCATTGCGCACACTTTCAAAACGCAGAGTGTAATTTTTTTTAGCAAGGGTTTCCTGCACGCCGCACATGATCTCGAACATATGCGGGTTGTCAAAGGCAGTGTGGTCTTCCAGTTTGGCCAGAAACACAATGCTCTTCGTTGTCTGTGTAGCAAAGCTGCGCGCTTGCGCATTCGGCTGGTAGTGCAGTTCTTCCATGATGGCGAAAATACGGTCGGCTGTTCGATCCGGAATGCTGGGGGAGTGGTTCATGACCTTGGAAACGGTAGAAATAGAGACGCCCGCTTTATGCGCCACGTCTTTGATTGTAATTGCCATGTTGTCACCTCATTACGGTTAATAACGGAATCTCCCATTCAATATAGTATAGCGGTTTCCTAAATTATTCAAGATATATTTTAAATTTTATATTGATTTTGCTTAAATTGTTGCTATAATTAAACCAGAAAACAGGCAAAACATTTGATTGATGGGAAAATGCTTAGGAAAGCGGTTTCCCTAATGCTGTAGTGATGAGAGGAGAATTTGTATGAAAATTCAAAAGGCTCTGGCCCTGCTGATGGCCGCGGCGATGACGGCCGCTGTCTTTGCAGGATGTCAGTCGGTTCCAAAGACACAATCCGCCGCCAACACACCCGCGAACAGCTCCGCAGCTCCCTCCGCAGGAAGCAAGGCGGAAGAACCGGTCACAGCGACGCTGACCGTTTGGGCTTCCTCACAGGATCAGGCGAACGCCGATTCCTGGCTGCCAAAAATGTGCGAGGCCTTCAAGACTGAGCATCCGGACTGGAACCTGACCTTTAAGTACGGCGTGTGCGCCGAAGCGGATGCCGGCACCATGATACCGCAGGATCCGGCCGCGTCCGGCGACGTCTACCTGTTTGCAAACGACCAGATCAATGCGCTGAAGTCCGCCAAAGCCATTGCGGAGCTGGGCGGAAAGACGCTGGAAAACATCAAAGCGAACAACGATCCGGCGATTGTGGATTCCCTTTCCGACAACGGCGCCGTTTACGGCGTGCCTTTTACCACCAATACATGGTACATGTTCTATAACAAAAGCAAGCTTACCGAGGATGACGTGAAAAACATGGACACCATGCTGTCCAAGGCAAAGATAGCCTATCCGCTTTCTACCGCATGGTACCTGCCGGCATTTTATCTGGCCAACGGCGGCACCATGTATGGAGACGGCACCGACGATGCAGCCGGCATTCAGTTCGGCGGCGAAAAAGGCGTGGCCGTCACGAAATACCTTGCAAAACTCGCTGCTAATCCGAATTTTGTGAATGATGCGGACGGTGCCGGTATTGCCGGGATGCGCAATGGAAGCGTTGCCGCCATGTTTTCCGGCTCATGGGATGCGAAGGCGCTGAAGGAAGCGCTTGGCGACAAACTTGGCGTAGCGGTTCCGCCCACTATCATTGTCGACGGCAAAGAACTGCAGATGAAGGGTTTTTCCGGCTCCAAGGCCATTGCCGTAAACCCCAACTGCAAATATCCGCAGGTGGCCGTGGCGCTGGCAGATTTCCTGGGCGGCGCGGTAGCGCAGAAGGCACACTATGAGCTGAGCAATGTCATCCCCTGCAACACAGAGGTGTTGAAAGATTCAGAGATCCAGAAGGATCCCGTTGTGACCGTTCAGAATCAGACCTGCCAGTCCCAGTATTCCATCTTGCAGCCCTATGTGCCTTCCATGTCCAGCTTCTGGACGCCCGCCGAAAATTTCGGCAAAGCGCTCGTCAGCAAGGAGGTCACCGTGGCCAACGCTGCGGAAAAGACCGAGGCTATGAACAAATCGTTCGCCAATCCGGTGTCCTGAGCCGTTCCGGCCATTTATCGGAATGCTTTTCCCGGTGTCTCTGGTGCACGCACCCGCAGTGCCGACCGGACACCCGGTCGGCACTTTCCTGATCATCGAAAGGAGGCAATACAGATGAGAACTGTCCAGATCGCCGCGGCGCCGGGCAAATTGCGTGTAAAATCCTTTCCCAACCCCTACGCTGTGACGAACGCCCTGCGGGGCGGCGATTGGGCCACCCGTGCTTCCATGCTGGTGATGGGACTCGGAAATTTCGTTCATAAGCGCTTTTTGAAAGGGATTCTCTTCCTGCTGGGGGAGGCGACGTTCCTCTGGTTCATGGCGGCCTATGGCTTGCGTAATCTGGCGCTGCTGCCCGGTCTGGGCGGACGGGCGCAGACCAAGGTGTGGAATGATGCAAAAGGGGTGTTCGAATACACCGGCGGTGACAATTCCCTGCTGATCCTCCTGTACGGCATCGCCACCCTGTGTCTGACTCTGCTGTTCGCGCTGTTCTGGCGGGCCTCGCTCAAAAGCGCATACAAAGCCCAGCATCTGGCGCATGACGGCAAATATCTGAACACCTTCCGCGAAGACTGCATGGATCTGTTCGACGACGGACTGCATAAAACACTGCTGACTCCGCCTCTGATCGGAATTCTCACGTTCACGGTGCTCCCGCTGATCTTTATGATCTCAATGGCGTTCACCAATTACAGCAAAGAGAACGATCATCTGGTGCTGTTCAACTGGGTGGGGCTGAAGAATTTCGGGCGCGTGCTGAACATCAACGGCACGCTTGGCAGGACCTTCTGGAGCGTGCTTGCCTGGACGCTGGTCTGGGCCGTGGCATCCACGTTTCTGAACTATATTCTCGGCATGATTCTCGCAATGGTAATCAACCGCAAGGGGACACGTCTGAAAAAAATGTGGCGTTTCTTTTTCGCGCTTAGCGTGGCTGTGCCGCAGTTCGTTTCCCTGCTCATCATGCGCACCATGCTACAGCCGAACGGAGCGGTCAACGTACTGATGATGCAGGCCCACCTGATCAGCGCGCCCCTGCCGTTTTTTACGAGCCCGGCATGGGCCCGCATGACGGTCATTATTGTGAACCTGTGGGTGGGAATTCCTTTTACCATGCTCCAGCTTACCGGCATCCTGCAGAACATCCCCTCCGACCTGTACGAGGCGGCCCGCGCGGACGGCGCGGGGCCGATCCGGATTTTTTTCAGCATTACGCTGCCCTACATACTGTTCGTCACGACGCCGTATCTGATCATGACTTTCATGAACAACGTGAACAACTTCAACGTCATTTACCTGCTTTCCAACGGGGATCCCACGCCGGTGGGCTACACCGCGGGAAAGACGGACCTGCTGATTACCTGGCTGTATAAGCTCACGGTGAACCAGCAGTATTACAGCCTTGGCTCGGTTATAGGCATCTTCACCTTTCTGGTACTGGCCGTTGTTTCCCTGGTCACCTACCGGCGCAGCGGGGCATACAACAACGAGGAGGCGTTTCAGGGATGAAGAAAATCACAGATTCCCGGAGGCTCCGGAGTTTCCTGACCAACAGCGTGGTGCATATCATTCTGGCGGTACTTTCCGTTCTATGGATCCTGCCCATCCTCTGGGTGGTTCTCACAAGCGTGCGAGCGGAAAAGGGCTCTTACGTTTCCTCGTTTTTTCCCAAGAACTATACCCTCGCCAACTACTGGAAACTCTTTACCGACACTACGGTGCTTGATTTTCCGCGTATGTTTCAGAACACCCTGCTCATCTCCGTATTCACCTGTATAATCTCCACTTTTCTAGTGCTTTCCGTAGCTTACTGCATGTCCCGCCTGCAGTTCAGAATGAGGAAACCCTTCATGAATATCGCTATGATTTTGGGGTTGTTTCCGGGCTTCATGAGCATGATTGCCATTTACTTCATTTTGAAAGCCGTGGGCCTTTCGGAGGGCGACATGATCATCGTAGCGTTGATTTTGGTGTATTCAGCGGGTGCCGGCCTTACGTTTTATGTGTCCAAAGGTTTTTTCGACACGCTGCCGAAAGCCCTTGATGAGGCCGCCCGTTTGGACGGCTGCACTCGCTGGCAGGTGTTCGCCCACATCACAATCCCGCTTTCCAAGCCCATCATCGTCTATACGGTGCTGCAAAGTTTTATGGCGCCGTGGCTGGACTTTATCTTTGCAAAGGTCATCTGCCGTGCGGACCAGGACCACTACACGGTCGCGATCGGGTTATGGAACATGCTTGCCAAAGAATATGTGGATAACTGGTACACCTGCTTTGCCGCAGGCGCCGTGTGCATCTCCGTGCCAATCGCGATTCTATTCCTCGTCATGCAGAGATATTACATGGAAGGGATTGTCGCAGGCGGCGTGAAGGGATGACCATCAGCTGGCCACACAAAGAAGGAGATTCCTATGCAGAAAGAAGCCGTGCTTCACATCCCAGATTCCAGCTACGCGTTCGCGCTGGATGAAAAAACACTCGTACTGAGGCTGCGCGCGGCAAAAAAAGACCTTTCCTGCTGCACCCTGTATTACGGGGACCGCGCGGACGAACGCGACCCCATTATGATGACGGCGTTGCGCATGGAATGTGTTGCTTCGGACGGGTTGTTTGACTGGTTTGAATGCACGCTCCACGGAGTATTTCCCCGGGTTTGCTATTATTTCGTATTGCAAAGCGAGCAAGAGACCCTGTATTATTACGCCGATGCATTTCATGCGGATGCATGCTGTGCGCGCAGCGAATATTATCAGTTTCCCTATCTGCGGCGCGAAGACATCGTACGCGTGCCGGACTGGGCTGCCCGTACGGTGTTCTACCAGATCTTCCCCGACAGCTTTGCAGACGGGCGGCGCTCCATCGGCGGGAAATCCATACAGCCCTTTCACGGAGGTACTTTGCGCGGCATCACCGAAAACCTGGATTACATTCAGAATCTGGGCGCCACCTGCCTTTACCTGAATCCCATCTTTGCGGCCGGGACGCCCCACCGTTACGACACCGCCGACTATTACCGTGTGGATCCGCGCCTGGGCACGCTGGGCGACCTGAAAGAGCTGGTGGTCGCCTGTCACCGCAAGGGGATGCGCGTCATGCTGGACGGGGTGTTCAACCATTGCGGATCGGAGTTTTTTGCGTTCCGGGACGTACTGGAGCACGGGGAAGCTTCCCGTTACGCCTCCTGGTTTTACCGGATGGACTTCCCAGTGGCATATCAGTCACCGCCGAACTACGCAACCTTTGCCCATGTGAAGGAAATGCCGAAGCTGAACACGGGAAATCCGGAAGTGATTGCTTATTTCTGTGAAGTGGGTGCCTATTGGGTGCGAGAGGCGGATATCGACGGCTGGCGGCTTGATGTGGCGAATGAGGTCAATCACGCGTTCTGGCGCGGGTTCCGCCGCGCTGTCAAAATGGTCAGGCCCGACGCGCTGCTTATCGGGGAGATCTGGGAGGACGCGCAGCAGTGGCTCCTCGGTGACCAGCTCGACTCCGCTATGAACTACCGTTTTTCCAACCTGTGCCGGGATTTTTTTGCTGAGCGGCGTATGGACGCACGGGAATTCGGGGAGGCACTGTGCGCCATGCAGATGCGCTACAAAAGCCCTGTGACCGGCGCGCAAATGAATCTGCTGGACAGTCACGACGTGCCCCGCTTTCTGACCAAATGCGGCGGGGACCTGCGCCGCTGGAAGCTGTCGTTCCTGTTTATGATGACTTTTCCGGGCGCACCGTCCATTTATTACGGCGACGAACTGGGCGTATCCGGCAAGACAGAGCCGGAGTACCGCCGCGCCATGCCATGGGAGCGGATTGAGGAGCAGTGTGGGCTGTACGGCTATGTGCGGGAACTGGCCGCGCTGCGCGATTGCCGCGAGTCCCTGCGCGCGGGCAGCTTTCACCCTGTTCCGGAGAAGGGAGATGAAGTGTTTGCTTTTTACCGGGAAGGTGACAGGGAGGTCTGCTTCATTGTTCTGAATAACGGGGAGGCGGAACAGGTTTTTTCTTTCCCTGCTTCCAAGCAAAAAAATTCATGGCGGAGGCTTTTCCCCTCGCCGGAAGTCTCCTATACCCACAGCAGCAGAAAAATCCCCTCGATGACAGGAGAAATTTGGCTGGAAGAATAACAAACAGACTGGAGGATTATCATGAAAAATTATGTCAAACGGATTGGTTCTATCGTCCTTTGCCTGGCATTGGTTTTCAGTTCCTTTCTTCAGATGCCGCCGCAAGCATCCGCAGCGACCAGTTTGCGTTCCGAGTCCGTCTATGAAATTATGGTGGACAGATTTTACGATGGCGATTCTTCGAACAATGCAACCGGAGAAGCCTTCCGTTCCGCGGAAGGTACGCAGGATGACTTCCGCTATATGCACGGCGGTGACTGGCAGGGCGTCATCGACAAGATTTCTTACATCAAAGGGATGGGATATACTGCTGTCTGGATTTCACCGGTGGGAGATCCTCAGCTGTGGGGCGTGCCCGACTCTACGGGGAAACAGTGGCCGACGGCATATCATGGGTATAATGTGTATGACCCCAATCGCGCCAACCGCTATTTCGGCAACGTCGATCCCGAAGAGAGCAGGCAAAAACTGAAAGAACTGGTGGATACCTGCCACGCCAACGGCCTGAAGGTGATTATCGACGTGGTGCCGAACCATGTGGGAGACTATCTGCAGGGGACTGGGGCCGGTGCCCATTATATTTCCGCCACAGGGGATCTGAAGGCGGGAACACAGGTGCAGCCGGCTGCGCCGTTTAATCAGATTTCTTGGTATCATAATCTTGGTGACATCGATTTTTCCAAGGAGCATCCTCACACGGCAGAAAGCACACAGATGTTGGAGAATCATGATCTGGGCGGTCTGGATGATATCGATTACGACAACTCCAGCGCAAAACAGGCCATGACGGATTCGATCAAATATTGGTTTACCTATACCGGAGCCGACGCCGCCCGAGTGGATGCCGCCAAATGTATGCGTCCCTCTGATATCTACAATCTGCAAAATGATTTGGGGGTTGCCACTTTTGGAGAAAATTTCGATATGGATGTCAGTTTTGTCAAAGACTGGGTAGGAGACAACGCGGAAACGGGCATGCTGGACTTCCCGCTTTTCCAAGCGATCGTCAATGATTTCGCACACGGCCAGAATTTTGACAACACCTCTGAGATTTCACTCAAGTCGATTTTTGACCAGGACTATATGTACGGCAGTCATTTGAACGATATGGTGACGTTCATTGACAACCATGACAGAAATCGTTTTCTAACGGAGGCGGGAGGCAGTGCTGCAAAGCTGCAGAACGCGCTGACGTTCATTTTTACGGCGCGCGGCATTCCCGTGGTGTTTCAAGGTACGGAACAGAACCGCGGCAATGCCAACGGCCAGCTCATCGACGGCATCGCGGATACCTGGAACCGTTGGTCCATGGTACAGAAAGACGCTTCTGGCAGCGTCATACACAATTACTTTGATGCAACCACCAATACCTACCAGTTGATCAGCAGGCTGAACCAGCTTCGCAGTCAATATGCTGCTTTGGGCAATGGCATCCAGCGTGAGATGTGGTCTTCTCCTCATTTTTACGCATTCTCAAAACGCATGGACAGCGGTGCAACCGCAGGGCAGGAATTGATCTGCGCGTTCAGCAATGCGGGCAGCGCCCAGGCCGTCACGATGCCGCTGCGCGCGGAATCTACCCTGACACCGGGGACTACGCTGGTCAATGTAATGGATCCCACCGACTTTATTACCGTCGCATCCGACAAAAAGATAACGATCAGCCTCAACGGAGACTCTTCCAAAATTTATGCCCCGGGAACACCTTCCGGTAACATGGTCCCTGTTACGTTTACCGTTAACAACGCCTCTACCGTTTGGGGGCAAAACGTCTACATCGCGGGGAGCGTTGCGCAACTGGGCAATTGGGCACCCACAGCGGCGGCGGGTCCCGCTTCCTGCCCCAACTATCCGACCTGGACTCTCACCGTTAATCTTCCTGCGAGCCAACTCATTGAGTTCAAGGCTATCAAGAAGGACAGTTCCGGAAATGTGACATGGGAGAATGGCTCCAACCACACTTATACAGTGCCGGCTTCCGGCACCGGGCAGATTACCGTCAATTGGCAATAGAAAACCATGATAAAATTTGAGCAGAGTATCTCGGTTGATAGCAATAATATTTTGTTTTCTATTCATCAATGAAGAAAGCTCCCTTGAAGCTGTAAACGGCTTCAAGGGAGCTTTCTTCATATATAAACACTCAAAGAAAGGAGGATTCCATGCAAAGCGAAATCAGTCTGTGCGAGCAGGCGAATCTGTATATCTGGGATGAACCGCTCAATTTCATTGACGTTCTCTCCCATGTGCAAATCGAGGAGCTCATGCTGAAATTCCGATCGACCATGCTGTTTGTGGAACACGGCAGCTCGTTTGTTGATTCCATAACGACCGGCCGGATTCATCTTTAACCTTCCCGTGCGCTTCAAAACCGCGGTCCGCAATTTGTTTGAAACAATATATCCAAAGTTGCCCATATGAAATCTCGAATTTAATGAATTATTTAGCTTGTAAAGCACAGAAATCATGCTATAATATTAAATGTACACCATATTGGTATACATTAAGTTTAAAAGAGGTGTAATGCGCGGTGTCACTGTTAGAAATAAAAAATTTGCGTGTCAGCGCAGATGACAAAGCGATTTTAAAAGGAATAGACCTTTCCGTGGGTAAAGGGGAAATCCATGTGCTGATGGGCCCCAACGGCGGGGGAAAATCCACGTTGGTCAATACGGTTATGGGACATCCCCAATACCGTGTGGACGAAGGCTCGATTGTGTTTGACGGCAAAGACATCACCCGGGAGCCCACGAATGAGCGGGCAAAGGCGGGGCTGTTTTTATCGTTTCAAAATCCGGAAGAGGTTCCGGGGGTAACGCTTGAAAACTTTATGCGAACTTCACGGACGGCTGTCACCGGCAAACCCGTGAAGCTGTTTGCCTACCAAAAGGAACTGCGGGAGAAAATGGAAGAGCTCGGCATGGACGGGGAATACGCTTCACGTTATCTGAACGTGGGGTTCTCCGGCGGCGAAAAGAAAAAATCTGAAATCCTGCAAATGCTGATGCTGAACCCGAAGCTTGCCATTCTGGACGAAACGGATTCCGGGCTGGATGTGGACGCGGTAAAAATTGTTTCGCAGGGTGTGGAAAAATTCAAGAACAGGGACAATTCCCTGCTTGTGATTACGCACAATACCAAAATCCTCGAATACCTGAGCGTGGATTATGTCCATGTCCTGATGGATGGAAAAATCGTGAAAACCGGCTCCCGCTCACTGATCGACCAAATCAATGAGTCCGGCTTTCAGCAGCTCGCCGTGCCCGCCGCAGGCTGATGGAGGAGGAAACCGAATTGAAAGATACAAGTGTCAGGAAAACCTATGTAGAGGATATCGACCGCAGTATTTACGATGTGAAAGACAAGGTCAACGCCTCTTTTCAGGTTGAAAAGGGACTGACCGCAAAGATCGTTAACGAGATTTCCGTGAAGAAAAACGACCCGGAATGGATGCGCCTTTTCCGGCTGAAATCCCTTCAGGTATATAACAGCCTCCCTATGCCCTCGTGGGGCCCGTCGCTCGACGGCTTGAATATGGATCAGATCATCACCTACATCCGCCCGGATACCCGGATGAGCGGCAAATGGACGGAGGTTCCCGACGATATCAAAAACACCTTTGAACGGCTCGGCATTCCGAAAGCGGAACGGGATTATCTTTCCGGCGTCGGCGCGCAGTACGATTCCGAGGTGGTTTATCACAACCTGCGCGAGGAAGTAAGCCGCCAGGGTGTGATTTATACCGACATGGAAAGCGCGGTTCACGACCCCGTGTATGGGCCGATGGTGAAAAAGCACTTTATGAAGCTGGTCCCGCCGGAGGATCACAAATTTGTGGCGCTGCACGGGGCGGTCTGGTCCGGCGGATCGTTCGTATACGTGCCGCCCGGCGTCAACGTGGAAATTCCGCTGCAGTCCTATTTTCGCCTGAACGCTCCGGGAGCGGGGCAGTTTGAGCACACCCTGATTATCGTGGGCGCGGGCGCAAGCCTCCATTTTATTGAAGGCTGCTCGGCCCCCAAATACAACGTGGCCAATCTGCACGCGGGCTGCGTGGAGCTGTACGTGGGCGAAAACGCGCATCTGCGCTACTCGACCGTGGAAAACTGGTCGAAGAACATGTACAATCTGAACACCAAGCGTGCGCTGGTCGAAAAGGGCGCCAGCATGGAATGGGTTTCCGGCTCGTTCGGCTCCCACGTATCCTATCTGTATCCGATGAGCATCCTGAAGGGCGAAAAAGCCCGCATGGAGTTCACCGGCATCACCTTCGCCGGAAAGGGGCAGTCGCTCGACACCGGCATGAAGGTCGTCCACGCCGCGCCCTACACCTATTCCAACATCAGTACCAAATCGATTTCCAAGGACGGCGGAAACTGCACCTACCGCAGTTCCGTCAAAATTCTGCCGGACGCGCACGATTGCAAATCCTCCGTTTCGTGCGAATCCCTGATGCTGGACGACCGTTCCCGTTCGGATACCATCCCGGTGACGGATATCCAGAATGACAATGTCGACATCGGGCACGAAGCGAAAATTGGGCGCATCAGCGACGATGCGATTTTCTACCTGATGAGCCGGGGCCTGTCCGAAGAGGATGCAAAGGCGATGATCGTCACCGGCTTTGCGGAACCGATTGCAAAGGAACTTCCGATGGAATACGCGGTGGAAATGAACAACCTGATCAGACTGGAAATGGAGGGAGGCATCGGCTGACCGCCGGTGCAAAGGAGATATTCCATGAACATGACTTTTCAAAAAATTAACAGCCTGCCCGCTCCCACCTGGGGCTGGCTTGGCGTAAACGGCACGGATGTTTCGGCGGAAATACCGGAAATCCTGCCTTTAAAAAATATTGTTTCTCAGATACCCAAAGAAATGACCGTTTTCAGCCGGATTCTTCCCGTTAAGGAGCTGGAAACCGGGTTGGGTGCCGACGCCGCGAATTTCGCGCTGAACCACCGGAACTGCGGCATCACCGCCGTTGTCCCCGCGGGAACCCATCCGGAGCAGCCGGTTTACCTTTCCTACCACATTGATGAAGCAAACCCGGCTGTCGTGGATATGAATACAGTGGTGGCAGAGGAGGGAAGCGAAATTACGGTGGTAATGAGCTATTTCTCCAAAGAAGGCGTTTCCGGTTTCCACAGCGGGCTGACTCGCCTGTTTGCGGGGAAAAACGCAGTCATCCATCTGGTGCAGGTGCAGCTTCTCAATGATAGCTGCGTGAATTTTGACAATATCGGCGCAGTGGCACAGGAAAATGGCGGCATCGACGTGGTGCAGGTAGAGTTCGGCGCCAAAAGCTCGTACGCGGGCTGTAAAGTCCGTCTGCTGGGAAAAGGCAGTCGGATGGACTACAACACGATTTATTTCGGCGATCAGGACCGTTCCCTCGATATGAACGTCGTCGCGGAACACGTCGGCCCGAAAACGCGCAGTGAAATCAGTGCCTCCGGCGCGCTGCTGGACGAAAGCAGCAAGATTTTCCGCGGCACCATCGATTTCCTGAGGGGCGCAAAGCAGGCGGTCGGCCATGAAAGCGAGTACAGCCTGCTGTTCAGTCCGAAGGTGCGCAGCCGTACCGCACCGCTGATTTTATGCGGAGAAGAAAATGTGGAGGGGCAGCACGCTGCGACGACCGGAAAAATCGACGAAAGCAAGCTGTTTTACCTGATGTCACGTGGACTGGACGAACTTGCTGCCAAAAAGCTGGTAATTGAAGCACAATTCAGGCCGGCAACCGAAAAAATTCCGGACGATGCGCTCAGGCGCGCCGTATCCGATTATGTGGAAGAGAGGCTGAATAGAATTGAATCCCTATCGTAATGATTTTCCTATTTTACAGGAAAAAGTGAACGGCCGGCGTCTGGTCTATCTGGATAATGCCGCCACTACCCAAAAGCCTCTCTCCGTTCTGAAAGCTGTGGAGAACTACTACCGTACCGAAAACGCCAACCCGTACCGAGGGTTGTACCAGCTGAGCATCCGGGCGACACAGGAATATGAAAATGCGCGCCATACGGTTGCTGCATTTATTGGGGCCGGGGACGACAGTGAGATCATTTTCACGCGCAACGCCACGGAAGCTTTAAATCTTGTAGCGTACAGCTACGGTCTCGCCTTCCTGCGCGAAGGAGACGAAATTACGCTCTCCGTCATGGAGCACCACAGCAATCTGGTGCCGTGGCAGATGGTCGCAAAGGCAAGGGGCGTAAAATTAAACTTCTTATATCCCGATGCGTCCGGACATTTTACGGATGACGAGATCGGAAAAAAAATAACCGCGAACACCAGGCTGGTCGCTGTGACATATGTTTCCAATGTCCTGGGTACGGTGAATCCGGCTGCGAAAATCATTGACGCGGCGCACAGGACCGGTGCCGTCGTCGTTCTGGACTGCGCGCAGAGCATTCCCCATTTCCCCCTGAATGTCGGGGAACTCGATGTGGATTTCGCAGCGTTTTCCGGGCATAAAATGCTCGCGCCGATGGGCATCGGCGTACTGTACGGTAAAAAGGCTCTTTTGGAGAAAATGCCGCCCTTTCTTACCGGTGGCGAAATGATTGAATATGTGTATGAGCAGGACGCGACCTTCGCCCAGCTTCCACAGAAATTTGAAGCCGGAACCCCAAATGTCGGCGGCGCGGTCGGCCTTGCGGAGGCGATCCGCTATTTGCAGAAGGTCGGTTACGATACGATTCAAAAGACGGAAAAAGAACTGCTTTCGTATACGCTTCAGGGGCTTTCAGCCATCCCGCATGTGACGGTGTACGGGGACACGGACGGCACCCGTGACCGCTGTGGCGTCATTTCCTTCAACGTGGACGAGGTGCACCCACACGACGTAGCGACCATCCTGAATGAGGACGGCGTGGCAATCCGCGCGGGCCATCACTGCGCCCAGCCGCTGATGCGGTATTTAGGTATCAACGCAGCGTGCAGGCTGAGCCTGTACCTTTACAATACGAAAGAGGATATCGACATTTTTCTCGAGAGCTTGAAAAAGGTCAGGGGGTGGCTTGGTTATGGAGCTTAAAGAGCTTTATACGCAGATTCTTACGGAGCACAATAATTCCAGCCGCAACAAGCATCATATTGAAAATCCCACAACGGTGCTGAAAGGGGTCAATCCCAGCTGCGGCGACGAAATCGAACTGGAGCTGCGGATAAAGGACAATGTTATTGAGGACGCCGCGTTTACCGGAATCGGCTGCGCGATCTCACAGGCTTCCGCCTCCATCATGATCGACCTGATCAAAGGTGAGCCCGCCGACGAAGCTTTAAAGCTCGCCAAAACCTTTTTTGGGATGATCAAAAACGAAATTCCGGACGAAAAACAGTTAGACGCGCTGGACGAGGCAATCGCGTTCCGGGATATTTCCCACATGCCCGCGCGGGTGAAATGCGCGGTTCTGGGCTGGCACACGCTGGAGAACGCCGTGGAAGAAGACAGGGAAAAACACGGTGTAGATTAAAAGGGCTACTTTATTGGCAAAAAGAATATTAATGCCTTTTCAGCATGCTCAGAATTAGAATAAAAAAGGACGCCCGCCCGGCACGGAACCGGACGAGGTGTCCTTTTTGCAGCAATCAGCACCCTTTTACCGTCCTGCATATCTTTTTTGATCGTATCCTCAAAATAAGGAATCACTCTGTCTGTGGGATCCTTCAGGCTCTCGCAGAGGAGAAACCCCGCTTTGTTCAGCCCCTGCGGCGCCGTGGCTGCGGGGAAACTCATGGACAATCCGGCCGCTTTGAACCGGACGATACGCACTATCCGAGAATGTACACTTTTACTACACAAGAAAAAACGTGAGTTTTAGCGTAGTTGTCTCCACGCTTATACATAAAAATGCCCTTCCGGATTTTACGGTCTGGAGGGGTATTTGTGTTTACCGGGTACGCTCAGATGCCGTATTAAATTTATATGACGTCAAAATGGAAACCTATTGTTTTACGGTAAATCTCTCGCTGCTTTAAAAAGGGAGCTTCACCCCCCTGTAAATGAGGCGCATCGGGCAGGTATTGCGCTTCCAAGGCATATGCGCTGCCGGCAGCAATTTTTTGATGATCCATCGTGTACCCGGCATTGATTAGATAACCGCCCGAATAAAATACAAGGCTGGGATAATCAGTTGTCACGGTGATTCTTCGCCCACTCACAGGGTCGTACATTACAGCAGCTGATTCACAGTCTTCCCTTAGTAAATAAGCATTATTGTAGCCTGAAGCATTGACCAGCTGCTTATGAGAAGGATTGCTTTGCATAGCTGCGGCAACAGGTCGGGGTGTTTCAAAATCAAAAGGAGTCCCTTTTACATCTTCCAAGGAAACCGGCAGGTGTGCGGAATTGTTATAATATACTTTATCTGCGCTTATCTGCAAAATCTGTCGATCGGCGGGTTTCGTAAAATCTCCGGTTAAATTCCAGTAGGTATGATTCGTTAAGTTGATCCATGTATTTTTATCTGTGGTAGCGGTATATTGAATTTTCAGTGTGTTATCGCAGGACAACGTATAGCACACAGAAATATCGCGTTCTCCGGGGAATCCATTTTGGCCGTGGGATAAATGCTGCGTAAAAATGACACCCGCCTGATTGCTATTGCAAAAAGTATCCTGTACCCTCCACAAAGTATGCCCTAAATTTTCAGAGCCGCTGTGGAGTGTGTTTCCAGCATCATTTTTAGGCAGATCGTATACCTTGCCTAATATAGGCAGAATACCATTACGAATACGTCCTGCCACTGGTCCTATGGTCGCGCCTGCATAAGTATCGCTGACATAATAATCTGCACAATTTTGCAACGAAAGTGCAATATTTTTAATAGTTCCTTTTTTATCTGGTGTGTACACAAAGGCGACAGAAGCGCCTGCAGCCATTAGACCGATACGCACTTTAGTGTCACTTTCTATACAATATATTGGTTGATCTATGCTACTATCTGCATATAAATGTGTAATATTTGTAAGATTCACATAAACACCTCTCAGAATATAGTGTTGTATATTCGATACTGATAGTGTACAAGCTTTCGTGTAAAACGGCAATAGGATGAAATTAAGAGAGCAATTTTTGAAAATAGTTAAGCAATTTAAAAAAACAAAACAGATTTTATTTGTGTTATCATAATATCAACAAAAATCAATCAATGTATTAAGAAAATATAGGATAATAAAACAGTAAAGGAGGATGAGTGAATGGAAAGTGTACTGGAATTCAAAAATATTTCAAAATATTTCCCCGGTGTAATTGCACTGGATGATATTTGTTTTCAGGCACACAGCGGCGAAGTGCTTGCATTTCTTGGAGAAAACGGAGCGGGCAAATCAACTCTGCTGAAAATACTGAACGGTGATTACCAGCCTGATAAAGGTGAATATTTACTGAACGGTGTTCAAAAACATTTCCGTACACCGCACGAAGCAATCGAAGAAGGCATCAGCGTGATTTATCAGGAACGCCAAATCCTCATGGAATTGAGCGTCGCGGAAAATATTTATTTGGGTCGGATGCCTACCAACAAGATGGGAATTATTAATTTACGCCAGGCCAACAAGATGACACAGGAAATTATAAATGATTTTGGCTTGCCAATTTCTCCGCAGACAAAGGTCAAGGATCTAAGTATCGCCTATCAGCAAATGGTGGAAATCATGAAAGCCTATAGTCGGGAAAACCTAAAGGTAATCTGCTTTGATGAGCCTACCGCCAGTTTGAGCGATTCCGAAATTGAATGTTTGTTTGCCATTATCCGTAAATTAAAAAGCGAAGAAAAAATTATTATCTATGTTTCACATCGCATGGACGAAATTAAACAAATCACCGACAAGACTGCGATTTTTAAAGACGGTCGTTATGTGAGCACAGTGACAAATGGTGAGGTTTCCGAAAAGGAACTGATAAAAATGATGGTCGGCCGTGATTTAGGAGATGTTTATAAAAGTTTAGACAGGGATAAAACGATTGGCGAGGTACTTCTGGATGTCAAAAATGTATCTTCTGATTATGTAAAAGCAAATTCTTTCCAATTACGCCGCGGCGAGGTTCTTGGGTTTAGCGGGCTCGTGGGAGCAGGGCGAACCGAATTGATACGAGCAATCATCGGCGCGGACCCTATGCGCACAGGCGAGGTTTTTTTGGAAGGAAAAAAAATAGTCAACCGTTCGCCTAAAGATGCCATGAATAACGGTATTGTGCTTGTGCCGGAAGACCGTAAGATGCAGGGGATCTTAGCGAACCTGAGTATTCGGGGTAACATCAATGTATCCATGCTGGACAAAAATTCGAATAAGTTTGGCATTGTGGACACAAAGAAGGAAGACGCTGTCGCCGCAAAAGGGATTGAAGACTTCAGAATTAAAACTCACTCTGCGGATAAAAAGATATTGGAGCTTTCGGGCGGTAACCAGCAAAAATGCATTGTGGCTCGCTGGATTGCAACAAATCCAAAGGTGCTGATATTGGACGAACCCACAAAGGGCATCGATGTTGGCGCAAAATCAGAATTTTATAATATGATTTGTGCTTTTGCAAAACAAGGTCTCGGCATCATTTTAATTTCTTCAGAGATGCCTGAGGTAATGGGTCTTTCTGACCGTATCATTATTATGAAATCACTTAAAATTGTTGGTGAGGTTTCCCACGAAGACGCGACGGAGGATAAACTTCTCAGCATGAGCATGATAGGAGAGGACTCAAAATGAACGAAACAACCAAACAAAAGAATGAAATATCCTTTTTCCGCAACGCGGCCAACGCAATAGGCGGTGAAAGAATTGTATTAATGGCCGCTATTGTGTTTGTCTTTATTCTTTTTTCGTCAATTAACAAAAACTTCTTTTCGGTTGCAAATATTGTGAACCTATTGGTAGCGGCTTCTTTGGTCGGCTTGGTGGCAATCGGGCATACTTACTTAATTATTGCGGGCCAAAATGATTTGTCACCCGGCTCCCTCGCTGCTCTTTCCGGCACACTGTGTGCATTGTTGGTCAGCTGGGGTATTCCACTGGCGATATCTATCATTGCCACATTAGTCGTTGCGGCTATTGTTGGCCTTTGCAATGCAATGATGGTGAATAAAATTAAACTGGATCCGTTTATTGCAACTCTAGTATCACAGGCTATACTTCGTGGATTCGCCTACATAATTTGTAACGGTAAGCCAGTGGCTATCAGCGATCCTGCATTTATCTACATTGGAAAAGCCAGGTTTTTGAACATTCCGCTATCTGTGTGGATCATGGTACTGTCAATCAGCGCATTTGGCTTTATTTTAGCCAAAACCAAATTTGGCCGTAGTATTTATGCAATTGGTGGAAACAAAGACGCTGCTCGCCTTGCAGGCCTTAACCCACAAAAAATCATTAGGATCTGTTTCGTTATGATGGGACTTTTCTGCGGAATCGGCGGTATCGTATTTTCAGCAAGAATGAACAGCGGGCAGCCCGCTGCCAATGTCAACCTTGAATTTGATGCAATTACAGCTGTTATTTTGGGCGGTGTTTCCTTTACAGGCGGCGTTGGCAACATGGGCGGCACCGTACTTGGCATTATATTGATTCAGGCTTTTAATACGGGCCTTATTATGGTGAACGTGCCTTCGTTCTGGCAGTATGTTGCCCGTGGTGCATTGTTGCTGTTTGCGCTTACTTCTGACTATCTGCGTAAGAAAAAGCGCAACAAAAATCTGTTGGCAGCAAGCATGAAAAATGCATAATATCACATATTTCGTTACCATACATGCAAGAGCGTGTTGAAAATATTTAAAATATGTAGGAGGAAAAAAGTATGAAAAGATCATTATCACTTATTCTGGCACTTACTCTGGCATTTACTGGTCTTGCAGGATGCAGCACTGAGTCTTCAGCCACTTCCACAGCAGTTGGCATCAGTGCTCCCGTTTCCGCCGCTGGTCCCAGCAGCAAATTAACTGTTTATGGTATCTACAAAGCCGGCGACCAAACATGGTTTATTGACGAAGGAGCGGCAGCGAAAAAAGCGGTTGAAGCAGCCGGCGGAGAATTCATTTATGTTGACGCGAAAATGAGCCCTGAAGAATACCTGAAAGCAATTGATAATGCTGTCGCTAACAAAGCCTCCGGCATCGTTACTTGTATTCCCGACCAAACAATGTCGCAGTCCGTTGTAGATAAACTTGACTCGGCTAAAATTCCTGTTATTGCCGCTGATGATGCACTTCAGGACGGCAGCGGTAAAAAGTTGGCCCCATGGGTAGGTATTGATGCCTATAAGATTGGCCAAACAAACGGTAAATGGTTGGCTGATTATGCGAAGAAAAACGATCTTCTTTCCAAAGCGGATGTTGGTTTACTCGTTCTGACTATGGATACAGTTTCAAGCTGCGTACCCCGCGCGAAAGGTGAAATTGACGCATTTACACAAGACGCCCCTGATTTTAGTACAGATAAAATTTTCAAGGCTGATTATGACGGTACAACGGACAAGGGCAACACCGCTGCCGCTACTGTGTTCACCGCTCATCCTGAAATTAAGACATGGCTTGTAACCGGTGCCAACGAAGAGGGAACTGTCGGTGCCTGCCGTGCTCTTGAAAGTGCCGGACTTGATAAAAACGCCTGCGTAGTAGGCCTTGGCGCTTACCTTGCAAAAGACGAATTCAAGAAGGCAGGCGGTTCTCCGATGAAAGCTGCCACTTACTTCTCCTCTGATTCGATTGGCGCTGGTTCTATACAGGTATTGCTTGATAAAATTGCAGGCAAAGAAGTGAAACCGGAAACAGCTGTTGATGCAGTTATTGTAACCTCTGAAAATTATAAGCAAGTAATGGGCGCTGCTGCAAACTAAGCCTGTGTGCTTGATTTGCAAAAAGTCAATTATTGACTTTAATAAAGAAATCACTGAAACCCGAATGTTCACCTTGTCGCCTGGTTTTTGCCCCGATAGCGTAAAAAATCGCTAGACATAGAAAGCACTGGTTATGCTTCGTCTTTGCGGGAAATAAATTCGGCTTAGGTGTTTGTACACTTTTCATGAATCAGTGATTACTAAACAAAACCGCCCTGTCTCATAATTCGGCAGGGCGGAATTTTTTTAAAATTATTGAATTGTGTATTCGCTTTTTTCTCTGAATCCGAGCGGTGTTGTACCAGTAGCTTTTTTAAATGAGGTGCAAAAACTGCACTCGTTATCAAATCCACTGCGAAAAGCAATTTCCTTAATGCGGGCATCGGTAGTCTTCAACAAGAATTTAGCAAGTTCAACGCGAACACGGACGATATATTCATGCGGCGTGAATCCGGTTTCCTTTTTAAACACGCGTGTGAAATAAAAGGGACTGAGAGAAGCTTGCTTTGCCAGTTGCTCTAACCTTAATGGTTTATTTGCATTTTCAGAGATATAAGCAAGAATTTCATCGATCACATTTGCATGACTGTCTTGCGCAACTATTTTGTTCGCACATAAGACCAGCTCTGTTAAAAGATCCGTTATGAGCTTTGACATCACCACTTCGTTCACTTTCATTTGTCCATGGTATCCTTCGAAAATCTTACCCATATTATGTTCCGCATTATATGGATTTTGTGGTGTCAGTACAATCCCACTGCGCGTGGCAACCTCGAAATATTGTCGCGCAAGAACCCCGTCAAAGTGTACCCAATAAATTTCCCATCCACTTATTGTGCTGTACAGGTGCGGTTTATAGCAGTCAATAAATGCAAGCGAGCCTTCGTTTAACGGAATGTGACGTCCATTCTGTTCCACAAAACCGTTCCCTTTACGCACATAGATGATCAAAAAACTGTTGTAGCTTTGTCGGTCGACAACATAGGTCTTATCACAAAAATAATGCCCGGTGCAAAGCGGGTAAAAGTACATATTTTTCGCCTGTGAGCTGTGTGTATGGAAATATAAATCGGAGGCCTCTAAAATGCCTTCTTGGTCATATATTTTCACGCTGACACACCTTCTTTTGTAGAATCAACTTTGAAAAAGACAGAATTCTTTCTTTATTATAGATATTGTAAGCAAAATAGTCAAATTTATCTCGTCTGCTTTGGAAAAGCAGTGCAAAAAATAAAAATCAACAACATCAGGAGGCACATTTTTTATGAATCATATCAATAATCAAGTAGAAGTATGGCAGGAAAAAATTATCATTCCTACCTATGAGGTAGGCGCTGCCGATAAAAATCCCATGTTTTTAGAAAAGCGTGTTTATCAGGGCAGTTCCGGGAAGGTGTATCCATGCCCCGTTATTGATAAAATTTACGATGATAAAAAGGATAAGACATATAATGCTGTGATCTTGGAAAATGATTATCTTCGTGTAGTGGTTTTACCTGAACTTGGCGGTCGCATTCAACGTGCCTATGATAAAACAAACAACTATGATTTTGTTTATTATAATGAGGTTATTAAGCCTGCTCTTGTTGGTCTTGCAGGGCCATGGATTAGTGGAGGTATTGAGTTCAACTGGCCGCAACATCATCGTCCGACAACTTATTCCCCTGTGGATTACACGCTGTGTGAAAACGCCGATGGCAGCAAAACCGTGCGCGTAAACGAAACAGATCAAATAAACGGTACAAAGGCAATTGCAAGCTTTACACTGTACCCAGACAAAGCTTACATTGAAATTAAAGGTCAGCTGTACAACCCTACAAACATGCCTCAAACTTTTCTGTGGTGGGCAAATCCTGCAGTAAGTGTAAATGATCGTACGCAATCCATTTTTCCGCCCGACGTACATGCGGTTATGGATCATGGCAAACGTGACGTTTCCAGATTCCCCATAGCGACAGGAGTCTATTACAAGCATGATTACAGTGCCGGTGTGGATATTTCCCGCTACAAAAATATTCCTGTACCGACGTCTTACATGGCTTATCACTCGGATTTTAATTTCGTCGGCGGTTATGATTACGGTGTAGAGGCTGGTATCCTGCATATCGCTGACCATCACATTTCCCCCGGCAAAAAGCAGTGGACATGGGGTTCCGGCGAATTCGGAAAAGCTTGGGACCGAAACTTAACCGATGAAAACGGTCCATATATCGAGTTGATGACAGGTGTGTTTACAGACAACCAGCCTGATTTTTCGTGGCTGAAGCCTTTTGAAGAAAAATGTTTTACCCAGTATTTCATGCCTTATAAAAAAGTGGGTAATGTAAAAAATGCCAACACAGAAGTTGTTTTAAACTTGGAGACAGAGGGAGACAATGCTGAGATTTGCGTATATGCTACAAGTATTTATAGCAATGCAAAGGTAGTGCTGCAAGCAAAAGAAAAGGTACTGTATGAAAGTGCGCTGACAATTTCACCAAATGATATTCTTACAGCAGCAATACCCGTAAACGGTGCAAAAAAAGAAGAATTAACTTTGTCTGTATATGATGGATCAGGCCGCTTGATGCTGAGTTTTACACCCGCACCCGACAGCATTGTAAAAATTCCGGAACCCGCTCAGCCTGCTAAAGAGCCTGCGATGATTGCAACGAACGAAGAACTGTATTTAACAGGTATGCACATTGAGCAGTATCGCCACGCAACTTATGAACCGGACCCCTATTACTTGGAGGGTTTGAGGCGCGACCCAGGCGACAGCCTAATAAATAATGCTTATGGCTTACTGCTGCTTCGCCGAGGCCTGTTCCGTGAAAGTGAAGGATATTTCCGCAAGGCGATTGAACGGATCACATGGAAAAACCCTAACCCCTATAACAGCGAACCATACTATAACCTTGGCTTGAGCCTGATATATCAGAATCGCTTTGAAGAAGCTTTTGATAATTTCTACAAAGCAACTTGGACAAGTGCGGAACAAGAGACATCTTTCTATTATCTTGCAACTATTTCAGCCCATCACGGCCGCTGGGCAGAATCCTTGGAATATGTGGAACGTTCTCTGATAAAAAACAGTCATAACATCAAAGCACGCGGATTAAAAGCGCTGTTGTTACGTAAGCTTGGAAAAGTTAAAGAAGCAAAAGCATATTTGGTTGAAAACATTGAAGTAGACACATTTGATTATTTGTCCCGCTTTGAACAGAGATATTTGAATGGAACGGGAAATGCAGAAACACTTGCATTTATGCGAAATGAGCCAAACACCTTTATTGCGATTGCCTCAGATTATGCCGCGTATAGCTGCTTTGCCGAGGCGGTGGACATTTTACGCCTTTGCACTGCAGGACACCCAATGCTTGCTTACTATGAGGCTTATTACTGCGCAGCAATCGGTAACGACGCCGAAAGCAAAGCCGCGCTGGCAGATGCTGCAAAGCGCAGCCCACTGTATTGTTTTCCAAACAAACTGAACGATATTGCCGTTTTGGAATTCGCTATTTCTGCCTCACCCTTGGACTCCAAAGCTCCATATTATCTGGGCGACCTTTGGTATGATAAAAAGCAGTATGAAAAGGCACGCATCCTTTGGGAAAGATCCATTGAGACAAACGACAAATTCCCTACGGCATGGCGTAACCTTTCGCTCGCTTATTTCAATAAAGCGCATGACCCTGACAAAGCGCAGAAAGCCATGGAGACAGCGTTCTCACTGGATAAAAACGATGCGCGTGTGTTCTTGGAACTTGACCAGCTGTACAAAAAACGTGGAGTTACACCGGCACAGCGTATTAAAAATTTTGAAGCCGACCATGAACTGTTTGAACAGCGCGATGATTTGTGTGTAGAGCACATCACTCTGCTCAATCTGCTCGGACGATATGAAGAGGCTTATCATCGCACCCAAAGCCGTAGGTTTCATCCATGGGAAGGCGGCGAGGGTAAAATTACTACTCAATACACCCTTTCACTCGTGGAAATGGCACGTAAAGCCTTAGCCGATGGCGACGCTGCTAAAGCAAAATCGCTGCTTATGAAAGCGCTTGTATTCCCTGAAAATCTAGGTGAAGGTAAGTTGGAAGGTGCGAAAGATAATAACATTTACTATTATCTCGGATGCGCCTGCGAAGCTCTGGACGATGCAGAGGGCGCCAGACAGAACTGGGCACGCGCATCTATCGGAGACGAAGAACCTGCAGGTATGATGTATTATAATGACCAGCCTGCCGATATGATTTTTTACCAAGGTCTTGCTTTGCGAAAACTTGGCGCTGAGGATGAAGCGCTTAGCCGTTTTCATAAATTGGTGGATTATGGAGAGAAACATATCTTCGATACCGTTCATATTGACTACTTTGCAGTATCCTTGCCCGACCTGCAGTTGTTTGACGATGACTTGAATACGCGCAACAAAGCGCATTGTCAGTACCTGATAGCGCTTGGCAGCTATGGCCTTGGCGATAAGGAACGCGCCGTAAAAGCGTGCGAAGAAACTTTAAAAATAGATTGTGCACATATTGGCGCGGTACTGCATCAAAAATTATTTTTACAAGATTAAAGTTATGGCAATTTAATTTTTAATATAGTCAATGATCAAAAAATGAAATTCCCGAATGCGTTTTTACGATTATGTTATTCTCTCTTTAAAATCAAAAACGCTATAGTAACAATTGAATTTCCCAATTATGTATAACCCTATCTTGGCCATCCCCCTATATACTCAACTCAGCTATTATTGCGGTACTTGCATGGGTCGGATATGCCAGTGGCTTTTTTAAGCCGGATTATGTATTGATTATGATGACCTTGCCACTGGGAGTCGCCGGGTTCCCGAGAGCAATATCTTGGCATAACGTCCTGATTCCGGTCTTAAGTTTTATTGTAATCTCTAAAAGCCTTGTAGGAACATTAAAGACAAGGCGAGTGATTTTTGGACAGAGAAGAGATTATATCTCATAATGCAATACCCTCTAAGTTGACGCGCAAAAAGCACACGTCATACCTAGGGGGTATTTTTATATCTATTACAATCATGCTTATTTTAAGAAAGGATGAGATTTTCATGCTGATGGTAGCAACCAAGGAGCCATTTACCCTGTTCATTGTCGACAATGCTGTGATAGGAAAGGTAAAAAGCAATCTCCCGTACCTTCTCGAAGCACCGGAAAATCTGCAGGGACCGGAGAATGAACGTGGAATGTAACCAGTACAGCCAAATCAATACGATTACTAAATTCGGCCCGGATGATTATTCTTTGTGGACGCTTACCATGCCCCGCGACCAGATCCATCGAATCCGGTAAAGGGTACCTTCAATTGAGGGTGACATGCGCAGGGTGTTAGATGAAATCCGCACCGGAGAAGATTAGCCGGAACCAATCTGCAATTTTGTTTTCCCGCAAAGCAAGGGGATCTGTTTTCCGTAGACATGGGCGACGATTTTATCGAAAGGAACCGGCATAACGGCGTTTCTGTCCGTGGCAGCCGTGAGAGAATCATCGCGGAGCTGTAAGAGGTGTTAAAGGGGCAGAGCTACAGCCTGCACGGGAGCGCCGCTTTTCTCGACGTGAAATGCTTGCATATTTTGAAGGAAAGGCAACTCAGCGATTCTCTTCTGCTTTTGGCAGGGTACGGCTCCAAGGCTCATGCATCAGTGCTGACGCAGATAGACCCAGTAGCTGACGCATGGTTTGCTTCCGTGGTTATAAAGAGAGTGCCGCACATGCTTTTTGATGTAAATGGAGTCTCCCTCCTGCAGGCAGTAGACTTCGCCGCCCATGTGGAGGGTCAGTTGGCCGGAAATCACTGTGCAGCATTCGTCATACACATGGCGCGCCTCGTTCTGCTCGGCTGCCTGGCCCGGCAAAATCGTAATAATCTCATAGATAGGCGGCGTAATGCCGAAATCAATATAGGTCACCGCCATGTTGTATTGCGGAAAGTCGATTACCTTTGTTTCCTTTTTGTGGATAACAGTTCTCTCCGGCGTTTCGTCGGAGATGAGATCCGTGATCGTGGTGTCGAGCGCCTCTGCGATGATTTTTAGATTCTGCAGGGAAGGACTGGTGACCTCCCGCTCGAAACTGCTGAGGAAACCGATGGAAAGGCCCGTGTATTCCGAAAGCTCCTTCAGGGTTACCTGACGCTGTTTGCGGAGCTTTTTAATGCGTGAGCCGATCCGCTCGATATTCTCGTGTGCCATAATAATCCCTACCTACTCCGGCGGGTAAAAACCGCCATTCTATAATTGAATATTATACACCGGAAGAATACCGTTGTCAAAAGCAGAATTATTTGTATGTGAAAATAAATATTCAATTATGAAATTGCACAAACAATATCACTATAATTTGTCAGAATAAAAGAAAAAAATGCAGCTCATTGACATTATTGGCGAAACGTGATAACGTATGTTTGATTTCATGATTATATAATTAATTATTTATACAAATAATTTTTCAGGAGGTTGCATTTATGATGGAACGCATTAAAATGCTTCAGGAAACGATGAAGCGGGAAAGAATTGAGAGCATGATTCTCACTAGGGATTCCGACTTACGGTATCTGAGCGGTGAGAAATTCGAATCCGGCAGCACGATTATTTTGGTCGAGCCGGAAGATCAGTTTATCATCACGGACGGGCGGTTCGAAAACGCGCTCCGGGATGGAAAAAGCGGGATGAAGCCCGTGATTTACGACTCACACCGCGGGCTGTTCGGCGAAGCGGGCGTTTTTCTGAAGGAACGGAACCATTCACACGTTTCCGTGGAATATTCCGCGGTGAATCACGCCGATTACTGCACACTGGCGGGAGCTGGAATTTCTGTTGACGACTCTAGGCCGTATCTCGACAATATGCGCATGGTGAAGGATGCGCAGGAATTGGCGCTGATACGGAAAGCCTGCGCCATTAGCGACGCGTCGTTTGAGTCGGTGCTCGGGCAAATTCGCCCCGGTATCACCGAGATGGACGTGGCAAACATGCTTGAGTCAGAGTTCCGTAAGCGTGGGGGTGACGGACTTGCGTTCGAAACGATTGTTGCCTCCGGGCCGGTCAACGGAGCGAACTGTCACTCGGTCGTCAGTGGAAGAAAACTGGAAAAGGGTGATTCGGTGACCATCGATTTTGGAACGACCTACGAAGGCTACTGCTCGGATATTACGCGTACGATCTTCCTCGGCAAGGCCTCCGACGAGTTGCGCAAAATTTATAACATCGTCAGGGAGGCAAAGCAGAGGGCGGCCGACACCCTGCGTGAAGGCACTATGCTGAAGGAGGTCGCCGCCGCCGGCGTGAGCTACATCGAGAAGAATGGCTACAAGGTTCCCCATGGAATCGGTCATTCCTTCGGATACGAAGCGCATGAGCCTCTGTTCATCAGCATTCGCGATGACCGCCGTTTTGGCGTCGACATGGTGACGACGCTGGAACCCGGCATCTATGTTCCCGGCGTCGGCGGCGTCCGCCTTGAGGACGACTACCTCATTATTTCCTCTACGTCAGAGCAGTTAACGCATTGTACGGATGAACTACTGGAGTTGTAAGAAAGGCGAAACGATGAACGCATTGGAACTTATTGGACCGGTCATGGTCGGCCCCTCGAGTTCGCACACGGCCGGGGCGGTGCGCATCGGCCAAACGGCGGCCATGCTGCTGGGCGAACCGCCCGCGTATGCCGAGCTTTTTCTGAGGGGTTCCTTCGCAGAGACCGGCAGAGGGCACGGCACTGACCGCGCTCTGATTGCCGGGCTGCTTGGCCTTTCGCAGGACGACCCGCGGATTCCTGAGAGCTTTTCGCTGGCGCGGGGACGCGGCCTTTCCTTTCTCTTTGGTACGGAGGAGCTGCGGCAGGCACATCCTAATTCCGTCCGCATCCTGCTCAGGTCCGCCTCCGGTAAAACAGTGGAAATGCAGGCTGCGTCAATCGGCGGAGGAAGCATACAGGTGACGAAGCTGGGAGAGGTTCCGGTGGAATTCAGCGGGAGACTGGATACTCTCATTGCCGTGCATCAGGATTCGGTTGGGATTATTGCGAGGCTGACGCAAATTCTCGCTGCCCACGGCATCAACATCGCCTCACTGCGGTGCAGCAGGACGGGAAAAGGCAAAAACGCTGTGACTACGGTGGAAGCGGATGGCAGCATCACGCCGATGTGTCTTTCGGAGTGCAGAAAGATTTCGCAGATCAGCCGCTGCGATCTGATTCACAGAATTGAGGATTGCTGATGGAAAAGAACATTACCTATCATTCGCTCGCCGAGTTGATACATCTTGCAAAGGCGGAGAGCAGAAAAATTTCAGAGATCGTGCTAAGCGATCAGGCTGCCCAGATGGAAATATCGGAAGAGGAACTCAGAAAAGCCATGCGCGGCCGCCTTGCGGTGATGCGCGAATCCGTCGAAAGGGGACTAGGCTGTGAGCAGCTCTCCGCGAGCGGTCTGAGCGGCGGGGATGCCGCGAAGATGGAACGATTCGCCCGGAGCGGAACCTCGTGGTTCCATGGAATTGACGGGGTGCTTGCAAAAGCGCTCGCCGCCGCGGAGCAGAACGCTGCCATGGGCTGCATCTGTGCTGCCCCAACGGCGGGATCGTGCGGGATTCTCCCCGCGGTCCTGCTGACGGCGGCGGAACACCGGGGCCTTTCGGAGGACGAAGTTACGGCGGTGCTGTTTACGGCTTCCGGCATTGGAATGGTGATCGCGGACCGGGCGAGCGTTTCGGGAGCTGCCGGCGGCTGTCAGGCAGAATGCGGCAGTGCCGCCGCCATGGCGGCCGGTGCCCTGACTGAGTTGGAGGGGGGAAGCCCGGACATGGTCGGGCATGCCTGCGCGCTGACGCTGAAAGCGGTACTCGGGCTGGTGTGCGACCCCGTCGCCGGGCTGGTGGAGGTCCCGTGTGTCAAGCGCAACGCCATGTGCTCCGTGCAGGCGTTGGCCGCGTCCGAAATGGCGCTGGCCGGCATCGAAAGTAGAATCCCCGTTGACGAAGTGGTTGACGCGATGAGGGAGGTCGGCTTTCTTCTGCCACAGAGCTTGCGAGAAACGTCGAAAGCTGGCCTGGCCGCCACAAAAACGGCAAAAGAATATTGGGAAAGGATTAAGAAAAATGATACAGGTAACAAAATGCATTCTACTTGACAATCACCGGATTGAGCTTTATTGGGACAGCACTGTCAAGGGCTCTGACGATGCGGCAAATGTGTTCGTTTCAGTTGCGGGGAGCGAACGGCACCTTCATGTTTGGAAAGAGCCGGAAGAGTGGGACCGAGGCTGCGTGTATGAGGACGGGAAGCGAAAAACCACGCTTTATGTGGAGGAATGCCTCTACCCATACGACACGGAGAAAATCCGAATTTCCTTTTCCGATGGTGTGAAGGGTGCGGACGGTGCCGGAGTGGAAGCAACCATCCACTGTACGCCGCAGTACCTTCCATTCTACCGGAAATACACTGCATCGAAGTGCGGTATCGTTATCAAGTCGAGCGGCGCTGTTTCCGACGAGGCACACCGGGCCGCGGCGGATGCGGCGGACCTGATGCTCAGCCGGATACCCGAAGCGGCTGCCGTTATGCGGCATTTTCATGCAGAAATTGCTATTTACGCGCTGAGTGAAGACGTCTACGACATCCCGGAGCACCGCTTCGGCTACCGGGTTCTGCATAGACCGGTGGAGGGGTTTGGAGGCGTGTCGGATCTTCCGGTTACTTCCATTTCGGAAAGGAATTTGCTGCGTATGCTGGAAGGACCGCACGCGACGCGCTACCCCAATGAATTCATCATGGCCCACGAATTCGGACACGCTGTTCACCTCATTGGCATTAACTACTGCCGCGACCAGACGAAGGCACAGGAGCTGCTGCGCGCCTATGAAAACGCTTGCCGGCTTGGGCGCTGGCCCAAGACCTACGCCATCGGCAATTATGAGGAATATTTCGCTACGCTGACGACCATCTGGTTTGACGTAATGGCGGAGAGCAGCGACGGTACATGGGATGGCGTCCGCGGGCCGGTAAACAAACGCGACGAATTGCAGAAATACGACCCCGAGGCGTACGCTTTTTTCCGGAGCATCTATCCGGAGGGGTACTTCGCGGGACAATGGGCTGAGACGCCGAGGTTCTTCAACCCGGACGGCTCGAAGAGGAAGTAAAGGAAGGACGGTTTTATGGAGGAGAAACAGCAGGAAAGAACCATTGAACAAAAGGACGCTGAAGCGCTGTATATCGGCAACCTGAACACCGTGGAATTTGACCTTGATCTACCGGCCAAAGGGCCAAATGGGTCCGATATCACATGGGAAAGCGCGAACGAGCGGTTCCTGCGCGCTGACGGCAAGGTAACGCAGCCGAAATACGGAATGGGGAGCCGGAATATCGCGCTGACAGCAACGTTTCGCTGTCATGGTAGCGAGGTCACGAAAACCTATACGGTACATATTCTCGAAGAAAAAAACAAGATCAGGATCAGACAGGTTTATCCCATCCACCTGAAAAAGCAGAAAGGCATCCGTTTTTATCTGCCAGCTGTCGCAATCGTAGAGACAGAGGAAAAGCAAGTGCTTGCGCACCATGTTACCTGGGAGAATGGCATGGAACGCACGTTCAATGCGTGCGGCAGCTTTCCGGCCCAGGGAAAAATATCCGGAACGGAGGTTCCCGTTCATGCGGAGATCGAGGTCGCCGATCAGCTCTCTGCAGACATGAAGGACAACAGACCCGACGTAGAGGCATTTTCCCCGAATGACACTTCCCTTGACCCGGGTGGAATCTTTTGGGATGCACAGCAGCGCAATCTGGAATTCCTTCTCGGCGTCGATGATGATCGGATGCTCTATAACTTCCGCTTTGCGTCCGGGCTGGATACGAAAGGCGTGCCGGAAATGATTGGCTGGGACGCGCCGGACAGCCTCCTTCGCGGCCATACAACGGGTCACTACCTCTCCGCGCTGGCGCTTTGCTATGAAGCGACCGGCAACGAGACCATCCGAAAAAAAGCCGACTACATGGTTCGGTCATTACGGGAGTGTCAGGAAAAATTCACCTGCACGCCGGGTTTTCATCCGGGTTTCCTCAGCGGTTACCCCGAAAAACAGTTTGATCTGCTGGAACAATATGTGCGTTACCCTGAAATCTGGGCGCCGTATTACACGCTTCACAAGATCTTGGCCGGCCTGCTGGACTGTCGCCGCGCTTTCGATTTTGAACTGGCGCAAACCGTTGCGTCCGAACTGGGAGACTGGGTGTGCGTGCGTCTGTCGCGCCTGCCGCACGACCAGCTGACGACGATGTGGGGACTTTATATTGCGGGCGAGTTCGGCGGCATGAACGACGTCATGGCGCAGCTTTATCGTCTAACCGGCGAAAAGCGTTATCTGGAAACCGCGAAGCTGTTCGACAACGATAAGCTGTTCTATCCGATGGAGCAACGGATAGACACGTTGAATGGCATGCATGCGAACCAGCACATTCCGCAGGTGATCGGTGCAATGCGCATCTTCGAGGCGACCGGGGAGGCCAGGTACTACCGAATCGCATCGTATTTTTGGGATACCGTCACCGGAGACCATATCTATGTGATCGGCGGTACCGGCGAAGGGGAAATGTTCCACGAATCGGGAAGAATTGCCGACCTGCTGAGCGAACACACGGCGGAATCGTGTGCCTCCTACAATATGCTGAAGCTTACAAAGGAGCTGTTCCAGTATGAGCCGGACGTAAAATACATGGATTACTACGAGCGCACTATGATCAATCATATCCTTTCGAGCGGCGAGCAGAAGCCCACCGGGGCCAGTACCTATTTCATGCCGCTCGCCCCCGGGTTTCACAAGGAATTTGACGAAGAAAATTCCTGCTGCCACGGCACGGGGCTCGAAAATCACTTTAAATATGCCGATTGCATCTATTTCCATGGGGAAGACAGCCTTTTCATCAACTTGTTCTTAAACTCCCACGTCCGCTGGCGGCAAAGGAACGTCACGGTTACGCAGCGTGTGGAAGAACACAAGGGCCGCATGGACGTGACCATTAGGGTTTCCGGCTCATCCCGGTTACGCATCCATATTCGCCATCCGTACTGGTGTGGAGAAATTCCGGCGGTGCGCATCAACGGAAGGCCTGCCGAAATTTTGGAACAAGACGGCTACTGGACCATTGACCGCACCTGGCAGGACGGTGAGCGGATAGAATTCTCGCTCGCCTGTGCGCTGCGGTTCGAGCGTGCACCGGACGAACCGGGCAAAACCGTCGTCTGCCAGGGGCCGTATGTACTTGCCGCACTGACGGACAGCAGGGAATTTCTGACGCTGAAAGGAAAGGCTTTGGAAGACGTGTTTGATGCGTCGGAGGACGGTCCCGGATGCCGTATGAAAGACAGCGGCACGGTGTTCCTGCCGCTTTGCCGGGTGCAGGATCAGAGCTATCAGGTTTATCTGCAGGCTGAATCATTTACATAATTAAAGGAGAATCACACTGATGAACGAGGAAGAAAAAAGCAAAATTGCAATTGATCCAAATGAAGCGGTTATTAACGACAAAGGTTTCTTTGGCCACCCGAAGGGCGTAGGTTCCCTCGCCGCAGGCAACATGTGCAATTCCTTCGCCTGGGCTGCCGTTTACGCCGTACTGATCTATTACTTGTATTCCCCTTTTACCAAAGGACTCGGCTTTACACAGGGACAGGCTGCAACAATGATCGCTGCCATGGGTGCTGCCAACGGCCTTTTTGTCATTGTCGGCAGCTGGCTTTCCGACCGTGTAATGGGTTCCCGCTCTGCACTTGTTATCGGCAATATCGTAAAGGCAGCCGCGTTCGGTATGTTTGCCCTTCCTACGGTAACCATTGAGCAGGGCCGCGTATTTGCTATCATCGGCCTTGTTCTGATGTCCATGCCGATCATGGGCGCCAGCAACTCTTCACTGACGGGTCTTCTGTATCGCCGCGAGGACGGCGGCCGCCGCGATGCTGCTTTCACCATCCATACGGTTGCGAATGCGATTGCTGGTGTCATAGCGCCGATACTGATCGGAAACCTGAGCGCAAACAACTACCACATCGGCTTTGCTATCGGCGCGGCGTGGGCTCTTGCTTACGGTATGATCATTTTCGTGACCCGCAACAAGTTCTTCGGCACCATCGGTGCTAAGCCGGTCAATCCGCTCAACAAGGCGGAAAAGAAAAAGTTCATTATCATTGCTGCTGTTGTTGTTGTGGTTGGCGCGGTGCTGATCGGCGGAACAATGGCGATGAAGATTCTGTCATTCGACGGTATTATCAATGTGCTGACAACGGCGGCGTTCCTCATTCCAATCCTGTTCCTGACTCAGCTGTTCCGCAACAAGAAGATTTCTGCGGAGGATCACAAGCGTCTTCCCTCATTCCTGAAGCTGTGGCTGGTGCAGGTTATCGTAATGGTGGCTTCCTCCATGATTTCCTCAGCCGTCGCTGTGTTTCTCGACGCTAAGGTGGACCGCATGTTCCTTGGGTATGAATTTGCTCCGGCCACCTTTACCTCGATTTACAACGTCTTCGGGCTAATCGCCGGACCAATCTTCGTCTGGCTATGGACGGCAACAAAGGCGCAAAGGATCAAAACGTCGAAGAAATTCGCGATCGGAATTTTCTGGTATGCCCTTTCCTATGCAATTCTCAGTGTGCCTGTGATGTTCGCCCTTTCCGGCAAGGTAAGTCCGATCATCCCGATTATCTATTACCTTCTCATGTGCTTCGGCGACAACATGGTTTTCCCAATCGGCAACTCCATGACGGCGAAGCTTGCACCAAAATCGTATGAAACACAGATGCAGTCGGCTTGGAGCCAGGCAACGACGGTCGGAAATGCCGTGACAATCATCCTGTTCAAATTCTTCACCACGTCAGATTCCCAGCTTCGCCTGTTCCCGATTATGGCGGTTGTTCTTGCGATTGCCGGAATCTCCGTGTTCATGCTCTCTAATAATATTGAAAAGGGCCTTGACTGATCTCCTATTTTACAGAAGGGAAAGACAGCTTTGAGTATTGTTTACAAAGAAGCGCCCGGCGAATTCCATCTTTACAATGACCGGGTCAGTTATATCATTCAGATTCTGAAAAACGGCCAGCTTGGCCAACTCTATTTTGGTGAACGGGTTCAAGACCGCGAAAGCTTTGACCACCTTTTGGAGCTTGCCCGGCGTGATATGGCACCTTGTGTTTTCGAGGGAGATTCCGATTTCTCTCTTGAGCATATCAAGCAGGAATATCCTTCCTATGGTACGGGCGACATGCGTACCCCTGCATTTTCGGTGACGCACGCAAACGGCGGTTTCGTAACGAACTTCCAGTATGAAACGCACCGGATTTACGCCGGTAAACCGAAGCTGAAGGATCTGCCGGCTACCTATACGGAGAGCGATGCGGAGGCAGAGACTCTTGAGATTGATTTGCGTGATACCGTGCTGCAGGCGAAGCTGACCCTGTTCTACACGATTTACGCGGACTTGCCCGTCATTACGCGCAGTGCTCGTTTTTCCTGCGAAGGGGATGGCTTTGCCCTCAATTCGGCCATGAGCCTTTCGCTTGATCTGCCGGACAGTGACTACACGATGATCGACCTCGACGGGGCATGGGGGAGAGAACGGCAGATCAGTGAACACCCGCTTCATGTCGGAATTCAGTCGGTTTACAGTGTGCGCGGCCACAGCAGCCACCAGTGCAATCCGTTTCTTGCACTGAAACGGAGCAATACGACGGAGCAGACAGGCGAAGCCATTGGCGTCAGCCTCGTTTACAGCGGAAATTTCCTTGCGCAGGCAGAGGTTGATAATTTTCACGTTACGCGCATTACCATGGGTATTCATCCGACGGCGTTTTGCTGGAATATGAAGCCCGGAGAAACATTCCAGACGCCGGAAGCGGTTCTGGTCTACTCGGAGCACGGTCTGAACGGGATGAGCCAGACGTTCCACCGCCTCTACCGAGAGCGACTTGCGCGCGGCCGCTGGCGCGACCGTCCCCGCCCCATCCTGATCAATAACTGGGAAGCCACCTATATGAAGTTCGACGAGGAAAAGATTGTCGGCCTTGCGACGAAAGCGCATGAACTGGGGATTGAGCTGTTTGTTCTGGACGACGGTTGGTTCGGCCACCGGAACGATGATACGACCTCGCTTGGTGATTGGTTCGCAAATCCCGGGAAGCTGCCAAACGGTGTCGCGGCACTCGCGGACCGCATCGAAGCGCTCGGCATGAAGTTTGGCCTCTGGTTTGAGCCGGAAATGATCAGCAAGGACAGCGAACTTTATCATACTCATCCCGACTGGATGCTGGAAACGCCGGGGTATCAGCCGTGCCACGGGCGCAACCAGTATGTGCTCGATTTCTCCCGGAACGAGATCGTCGACGCCATTGCCGAAAAGCTTTCCATCCTGCTGCGGAGCGCCAAAATTTCCTATGTCAAGTGGGACATGAACCGGAGCCTGACGGATGTCTATTCCCGGGCTTCCAATGCCGCCGGGCAGGGGGAAGTATTCCACCGGCATGTGCTCGGTGTATACCGCCTTTACGAGACACTCACGTCGCGTTTTCCGGACGTTCTGTTTGAGTCGTGCTGCAGCGGCGGCGGGCGTTTCGACCCCGGTATGTTATATTATGCACCTCAGGCGTGGACTTCCGATGACACTGACGCCGTGGAGCGTCTCAAAATCCAATACGGTACATCTCTGGTCTATCCGCTTTCCTGCATGAGCAACCACGTTTCCGCCGTTCCGAATCATCAGGCGTTCCGGGTTACTCCGCTCGAGACGCGCGCCGCGGTTGCCTGCTTCGGAACATTCGGCTATGAACTCGATCTGAATCGACTTTCGGAGGAGGAGCGGCAGGCAATCAAAAAGCAGGTCAATTTCGTCAAGGAAAACCGCGCCTTTTTGACGACAGGAACCTTTTACCGCCTGCTCAGCCCATTCGAGGGCAGTGAGACTGCGTGGATGGTCGTTTCCGAAGACCGCCGCCGCGCGCTGGTGGGCTATTACCGATCCCTGCAGCCGGTCAACGAAGGGTATCGCCGACTAAAGCTGGCTGGGCTTGATCCGTCATCTCGCTATTCGGTTTCGGACCGCAGCCTGACGTATTACGGCGATGAGTTGATGACAATTGGTTTCGATATTTCCGATACGGGCAATGGCCCGTGGACACCACAGATTTATCGGGGGGACTATCAGTCCCGCCTGTTTGAGGTGAAGGTGCTGTAGCGTGCAGTTCACTCTAAAACCCAACATGTAATAACACCGTCCGGGCTCTTGATGGTGTGCACTCTGTTAAGAGGACAATGAAAAAATAGACAGATTTTTAGATTGCTGCCTGCCGAAACCGGTGGGTAGCAATTTTTATGTAGCCTTTGCTTACCGCCCGTGGAATTCCATTGTTTCATAAAGGACTGCACTCAAGCTGATGGCAGTTGTAAAAGTGGTTTACCAACATCAGAAACCAGCAGTTTGTTCCGGCCGAAGTCTTAACTTATGAGTCGGAGGACGAAAGCGATCTGGAACGATAGAAGGACATATGAACCAAGCCTCAAAGAGATTCAGGAGTGGTTGGGACACAGTGACATCAGTACCACCAGCAATATTTATACACACCTAAGTTTTAATTCAAAGGTTTCCTCCGCCAATGCTATCCTGAACGTTTTTCCAACAGTTTCCCATGGGCCTGATTCGTCACAAAGGCCAAAGTTGGTTGGCCAGTGTTCGGAAAAAACCAATGAGAATAAAAAGAACCCCAAACCCGCTTAAAAAGAGGGCTTGGGGAGTCTCAAGATGGTGCCGGTGGTCGGACTTGAACCGACACGGTATTGCTACCAATGGATTTTGAGTCGTTCACCCTATTGAGAACCATACGGAATCTTGAGGATTCTACAGGAAGATAAAGACGCTGCAAACCCAGTCAGAATCAGGGTTTGCAGTTTTTTTATATAAAAAATTTAGGCTGCATCCCAATTCTACCGAAATCACGTTTTGCGTTTTATTTTGCACGTTTAGGGGATTTTTAAGGGACGTTCCCTAAACAGTGGAGTGCAATATGTATCAATCAACCCCATCCAAATCTTATGATTGTAACAGCTATCACCTGCCATTGACAAATTTTATTTAGGAGTAGATGACTGTGCAAACAAAGAACAGAAAGTACTATGAAGCCTTATTTCGCCCGTATCCCGATTTAGTAACGCTTGACCAATTCATAAAAATGCTCGGTGGAATTGGAGATGGAACCGCAAGGAAGCTCTTACGGGCAAACCATGTGCAACATTTTTTGATAAACCACACTTACTTGGTTCCAAAAGTGTGCGTTATTGATTACGTTCTCAGCACTCATTATTCGGAATTCAAGAAAACATTAAAAGTGCAAATATGAGGGAGGTCTGAATATGGATTGTAAAATAATTGCCATCATCAACGAAAAGGGCGGAGTGGGCAAAACAGCCACGGCGACCACGCTTGCATATCTCTTATCCCAAAGAGGGTACCGTACCGCCTTAATCGACTTTGACGGTCAGGGGCATTCAAGTATAATTTTCGGTGTCAATAACACCAACAAACTGGAAATCACAATTAACACTCTGCTCCGCAGTATCATTGAGGACCAACCGTTGCCCGCCCCTGAAAACTACATCATTCAAACGGCAAGCGGCGTTGATCTTATCCCATCAAACACGCAACTTTTTACCCTGGAACGTAACCTCTGCAACGTGGATTTCAGGGAACGTATCCTGAGCCAATACGTTGATACCATCAAGGACAATTACGAGTATATCATCATCGACTGTATGCCGCAAATGGGTACGCCGATGATCAACGTCATGATGTGTGCCGATAGCGTTATCATTCCCACGCAGGCGGAGCTTCTGTCTGCCCAAGGGCTTGCGGAACTGTTAAAACACTATCAGGCCATTCAGAAAAACAGCAACCACAGTCTGCGCATTGAAGGTATCCTGATTACCATGGATTCCCCCAACACCATTTTGTCCGTACAGGTCAACGAACTGATCCAGCGTGGCTTTGCGGAGCGGGTTCCCATTTTCAAAACCCGCATTCCACGATCCATCAAGGTAGCGGAATCCGTGCTGTATCATCAGACTATCTGTGAGTTTATGCCGGACAACCCGGCAGCCATCGCCTATGAACAGTTTACGGACGAATTGCTTTCCGAATCTCACACCAAAACTGCGGAAAGGAGCGCATGAATTATGGCGACACCGAAACCGAAAGCCCCGCTGATCAATTTTGATGATATGTTGGGGATCGAACCGAAACGGGATACCGTTCCCGCTCCTGTACAGGGCGGTATCCCGGAAATGGACTTCAACTTCATGGAGCCTTTTCCGCAGCATCTATTCAAGCTCTATGAAGGTCAGCAGCTTGCCGATATGGTTGACAGCATTCGTCAGTTCGGCATCCTGCTTCCCATTATTCTCTGGCATACCGAGGACGGACGGTATGTTATTCTAAGTGGGCACAACCGTCGAAACGCCGCCCAGCTTGCGGGGCTGACCAAGGGCCCCGTTATCATCCGCGAAAACCTGACCCATGAAGAAGCCGTCCTGATCGTCACTGAAACCAACCTGCGTCAGCGTTCCTTTGCAGATATGAGCCACTCTGAACGAGCCTATTGCCTTGCCCAGCATTATGAAGCCATGAAATGTCAGGGTAAGCGGAACGACCTTTTACAAGAAATTGAAGCCCTCTTAAACCCGCATAGCAATAGCGAAAATGAAACATTGGCTGAACCTCAGCACAAGTTGAAAAGCAGAGAAAAGCTCGGACAAAATTACGGGCTTTCGCGGGACAAGGTAGCGAAGTATATCCGTATTTCAAACCTAATCGAACCGCTCATGTCACGAGTTGACACGGAGGAAATTTCATTTCTGGCGGCCTATGACCTCTCCTTTATAGAAGACACTGTAAAACAGCAGCAGATTGCCGACCTCATGGAATCCGACAGCTATAAGGTAGATATGAAAAAGGCGGAGCTGTTCCACAGCTACTATGAAACCGGGAGGCTGACTGACACCGCCATTGTGCAGATCCTGTCGGGTGAGAAAACCCGCAAGCCCAAAAGCAACAAGCCACAACCCATTAAAATCAAGCCTGCTGTCATTTCTAAGTATTTTACCCCACAGCAGAGTCAAAAGGAAATTGAGGAAACCATCGACAAGGCGCTATCACTGTACTTTGAAAATCTGAATTAAAACAGGGAGGTAGCATCTTGAGTAAAGCAACACTTCTTTCCAACATTGGAGCCCCTATTAACCACTGCTTTTGAGATCATTAAGGAGCTGTTCCAGTAATAGCTCCTGATAACCTGCGCACCGAATTTTATGTATCTCTGAGGAAACTGCCTGCAAATTGGGCGAACGCAGTTGGTCTAGTTCTGTGAGCCGCGATGAAGAAATCGATTCTTCCGACAATGAGCGGTAATAATCATCCTTTCCCAAATGCCAGAAAAAGAATTGTCCGGGGTAACGTAATGCCAGCCGGTCGGCTATACGTAGGCCTTCCGGGTCAAAATCACCGGAATAATACATCATGCAGCCTGAGGCGGCCAATAAATCAAGCAGGATTAGCGACGCAGTTTTAACCTGTCCAGATGTGCATAAAATAGGGGAATGTGACGGTGGAGATTGCTCGCACAGATGGGAAAAAACCATTTGATTTTCGACAATATAAATCTTTTGGGTCGGGCTTGCCGCACGAACAATTGTTGACAGATTGGAAAGTGTCAGCACAGCGCTTTCATTGCGGGTACGGAATGCCTGAAACGCGGGATGCTCTCCTTCCTCCGTGTAAAGCAGAAGGCCGGACTGCGTGGTAAAGCTGGAAATATCGTCCGCGAAAAGATTGACTAAAAAAAGGGTTTCCGCCCGTTGTTCGGCAGTGTGGGGATATTTCCTTTGCTGCCAATCGCAAATTCCGTATAGAAGTAACTTACCGGCAAGGCGGTCCATATCAAAGCTGTGCGGATTTGCGGTTATTCCCGCGCTGAAAACAGCCAGACGACGCTCTGAAAGCGATTGGGTTGCCAAAAAGTCAAGTGCAGTACACGTCTGTTTTAAAGCGGTACATGCCGCTTCTTCCTCTTTGTCGGCAGCCTTCAAAAAAAGGGAATATCCGTTTCCCTTGGACTCCAGCATACGGTGTATCCAGTTCTGTGCCGTTTCTGATTTCGCCTGCATATACATCTGTTCAAACAGGTTCCTGATCCATTCTTGGCGGGCTTCATGTGCTTCTTTATTTACACGGACTGGGTGACCGAAATAACCCTCCAACAGCTCTGGCAGAGAAGTGTCCTGAAAACGACTAGCCTGGAGTGCCTGTTCGAAGTCCGAAAGTCGATATCGCAAGGGCGGAAAAAGCGTTTTACCTAGGAAAAGACCCGCTACATGGCACTCCTCCTCTGTCGCGTCCGGCAGAGAAACGGTTCCGGAAGCTTTCCCATAAGACTTGTACTTTCTTAAAATTTCATTCATCTGGCGGGTCCAGCCCGATTTTTCGAGGAAATAGGTAACACAGTCCGTTTGGCTCATAGAAGCATCGCACCTTCGTCGAGTGTTTTTTGGTAACCGTCCCACTGATAAAGAAGGATCGTGACTACCTGAGAATTAGCCGGTCGGTACATATCCGCAATTTCCAATTGTGGGACAGATGCATAACAGCCCCACAATGCCTGTGAATTCATGATATAGCCAAAACCCAGCGTTTCCACGAGGGCGAACATGCTCTCAATATTTTTGTCGTCCACACCCGCAAAGGCCTCATCTAATGCGATGACATACGGGCATTCCACGCTGGCTCTTTTATATTGCGCGGAGATTGCGGCAAAGAGAGGAACATACATAGCCATTGCTTTCTCACCTCCGCTGAACTTATTGAACTCGGAATTGGTAAGATTTTTTTCCTTTTCACCCCGTCTTTGAAAAGAAAGAGTGAATTCAAACCAATTGCGGAAATCCAGAGCGTCCCGGATAAGGTCGGCGTAGCTGACAGACTGGTCATTTTCCGTTGCATATCTGCGTGCGGAGCTCACCTTAGTCCGAAAATGCGCTGTAATTTTGCGGCGGTCTTCATCGCTTAAAATTTCGATATCTCTATTTAAAAGCTCTACAAGCTTTTTCGTATCCAATTCTCCATCTGCCTGTTGGGATTTTCCTTTCCAGGAAAGATTAAAAATAAGTCCCATTGAGGTGTGCACACCGATCATGATTTCGCTCATGGTGCGCACCCATCTGTGGCTGACCGCGATGCGGTTACGGAGCTTGCCGCTGATTGTTTCTGTCAGGATGGATTCGAAAAGCTCCCGATCCTTTTCATTCAGCAATTCCTGCATCAAGGAAATCTTCTGGCCAATTTCCTGTATGAAAAAGGGAAGAGAAACCTGTTTCCCATCCAGCGTCAAAAGAATCAACCGCCGCCTTCGCAGAACTCCCTCGGTCTCTTCAAACTGCGGAATAATTTTGGGCTGATAGTCAGTAAGCGCGGCGCTGTTTTTTAGAAAATTTTCGTGAAGCGCCTGATACATATTATCAGGCAATTGCTCTACATCCTGTGCGCGCAACTTAAGCTCGGCTTTGCGCGCAGCTGCTAAAACGCTTTCATCCGCTGTATCGGGGAAAAATCCTAGCGCCTGCTCTTCCAGAAAATACGTCCTCAGATTGTTTTCACGTTCAATCATAGTCACGAGTTCTTGCGCTTTTTGCAGCTTTTTTTCACATAGCTGTTCAAGTTTGGTCCCGTCTACTCTGACGTCTGCTTTCCAATCTGGCAGATTTTTTTCTAAATCAGAGATTTCTCCATTGATTTTTTGCAATTTTTCCGCGAGCGCACGATTCTCGGGTTGATTTAAAAATTCCTGAAGCGCTTTGATTTCCCTGTTCAGCGTCTGTGATTTATTTTTCCTCGTTCGCGCCGCCAGTTCAAGTGACAGCAAATAATCCTCGACCTGTTCCAGCTTGTCACTTTGTGTCCCAAAAAGTTCTTCGGCGTGGTGATAGCCGTTCCAGCCTTCCTCCAGATCATGCAGCAGCTCCATGTAATCGTCCAAAGAATTCTGCTCTTCCAGAAATGCGCTTGCGGTTCTTGAAACCGGTATCTCTTTGCACAGAGTAATCACTCGCTGCTTTGCATTGCCCAAAGCGGCACGGGCATCCTTTTCCGCCTTATCAAGCTGCTCTACTGCACCCTTGGCGACCGCAAGGCTGTTTTCACAGGTCTGTACCAAACTCAGCGCCATCGCGAGATCAGCGGTAGAAGGTCTCCCCTCATATTCTGCATTTAGGTTATCGATGCGCTGCTGCAATTTTTCGAGTTTCATATACTGCAGTCCCAGCGCGCCTTGGCATTCCGCAATTTGCTGCTTAAGCGCGTCTATTTGCCGTTGGCGATTCTCGCGGCGGGCAGCCGCTCCAATGAAGCCTGCTGTTTGGAAAGGATGACTCTTCCCGCTTAAAACACCGAGACGGTAACGCCCGTCCGGAAGAACGGCAGTATCCCCGTCATCGTCCGTACAGGAGATTCCACTAAGCGCTGTCTCTGCGGCTTCCTTCAATGGGCCTTCTACAGCGTAAAGATCATGCAGCGGCTGACGGAGATGGGCATCGGATATTTTGACAAAATGGTCAGGACGTCGCTGTAAAATGTCAGACACAACCGCCTGTTCAGACTGCGGCACCACAAGAGCGTCAAGCAGACCCATATCGGTAAGCTGTGCTTCCAGCAAATCCTTTTTCCTTTGTTCCATACCTGGGGCATAATCAATCAGGTCGTAAAAAGGTGCACAGGAAACGCCACGGCGGCACAGCTCTTCACGGGTTTCCTGAACTGCCGCTGTCCGTAGTGGAATAGGTTCCGGCGCATCCTCCAGCACTTTGAGCTGTGCACACAACGCATTATAAGTATCCTGCAATTCCTTCCGCTGTGCTTGACATTCGGCTAATTGCGTCTGCAAAAGGCTGTAAAGCGCATTTTTTTCATTGGAGAGAAGCGTGTTCAATTCACTGTCGTCCACCGTGCTTTTGTAATGGGAGACGATTTGTTTAATCTGTCCTAAAAGCGTATCGGAAAATACAAATTCCCGATTTCCGGCTTGTATGCGCAAAAAGGATTCAATCAGTTCGTCGCGGGCTTTCTGTTCTACCAGATATGCGGTATCTAACTCATTTTGGGCGGTACGACACTTGATATCCGCATCGTTCAACCGCTTTTGGACATCGTCCAGTTCTCTGCTTTTTTCTTCCTGCTGTTCCAGTGCGGTCTGAGCGTCCTTTAACCGGCGACTATAGGCTGTGCCAGCGGTGTAAGCCTCTCTGAAAGCGGTGAATGACTTTTGAGCAAGCTGCTTTTTTAGTTCCGAAGGCCCGCTCCATTGCAGTTGCTCCTGCAACTGATCCAGTTCGTCCAATCTTTGCTGGTAAAGTGCCTGTTGGTCGTCTTTTTGGCGCTTGAGATCATTTAGGATTCGCTCTGACTCATCTCTCTTTCCCCGTTGCCCCTCAACATTACGCGCATCCTGTTCACATTCGTGATCATTTTCTTTCAGTGCATCTTGTAGCTCTGTCAAACGATCCGCCTTTTCCTGCAGCGTGTCGCTGCCGCCAAGCGCATTTTTCTCTGCTTTAAGCTGAGAAAGGGTTTCGCTATCCTTCTGTATCTTTACATTCAGCTTCTCAATTTCAAGCTCTAGGCTTGCGATATCGTTTTGTGTGGCGGAAACATGGCTTTGCAGATTTTCCGTTTCATCATGATGATTCAAAAACGCACGCGCTTTTTGTGCCAGCATGTATTGGTTATAGCGGGTATATTCATTCCTGATAATTCCCGCGCTGTTCTGCGCGCGTTCTAGTTGCTCGAGATTTCCCTGAATGCTGTCCATTTTTTCCATCGCGTCCACCATCGCCTGCAAGTCATTATCGCTGAGCGGCTGCAGGGATGAGTTCAAAATATCCTGCACCAAGGATGGTTTGAAATCCTTGCTTAGCTTCGGGGCACGGATTTGAATCAATAGCGTGATAAACTGCTCATATTGGTCAATGTCCGGGAACTGGAAGACACGGTCATTGACCAGTTTTTTATATTCGGTCGTGCTGTCCGCCCAGTTGCCGGGGTCGTTCAGTGCGTTTTTAGCCTCTTGCTTGCTGAGAGGAAGCCGCTGTGACCCGGCTTCTCTGTACAGGTAGAAATCGGAACCGATTCTGCGACCGTCACAAAGGCAGAATCCCCAAAATGATGAAATCCCTTTGCTTTTCTGGGCGCGCATCCCGATTACCAGTGTGCAATAATGTTCCACGTCTGGTTTCTTAAATTCCAAATACAAATATCCGGTGGATTCGTCTCGGTCTCCGTCTCCCAAGAGATAAAAATCCATTTTTCGATCCTTGGTTCCAAAGGAATCCAAGCGTTCCGGACGATGGTTACCATCCAAAATAAAAGGGATAAAGCTCTGCGTCGTAATAGATTTACCTGCACCATTCGCGCCGCGCAGCAGTAATCTGCCGCCTCGAAAGGGAAACTCTTCAACATCATATAACCAAAAATTAACGAAGCCTAAACGGTTCATTAGCCAGCGCAAAATCATACCTCCTCTGTTTCATTGCTTTCCCGGTAATTGCCAGTCATTTTTCCCGCTGCGGGTAGAAGTGCAAGCCCCTCTTCGCGCCGGGACAAAAGCATCCAGCTTTCCATGTAGGATAGTACCTCTTCGGTCAATTTTTCAAGAGACATCTCCCGATACTGCTTTCCCCATAAAGCAGAATACTGTATTCGGCATTTTCCCAATTCGCGGGTGAAATCATGGAGGGACAGCTCCACGAAATCATTCGTGGCACGTGGGTACTCATTCTCCAGAACAACTGAGCGCAATCTTGCAGAAAGGTTTAGCGCAATATCGCTCAACATACGATCTTCCGGATAGCTCATACCAAATGACTCATCTTCATCCAAAACAAAATACGCACCGTTTTTGTAGATCTGCAAATTGCCACCAATGGTCTGATCCAGATAGCGTTGTACCCAACCACGTTGATTTTTAATATATGCATAAACCGGATCATCGGGCTGCTCCCAATACACTGCGGGTGACAGCGCGAGCTGGCGGTACACTCTGTGGGTACGAAGGACACCCCGATCCTGATTCAGGTCTTCCGCACCCTCCTTTTCAAAGTCCGTGGCGCAGGCATAGCCTGATATGTCATAGCTGAAGCTGACGGAAAACCATCTTGACAGCCCGGTATTTTCATAGAGAACCTCCTGACCTTGATCGGAAGAGAAACTCTCACTGGTTCCGTCTCGGGTCTTAATCAGAGAAAGAGATTCCGCATAGCACAGTACCCGAACCAAACTCTTACGGCTCGAAAAGGTTTCCCAATTCCAATCAGAAAGAACAGGCTGCAGATAAGCAAGCAATACGGGAGTGAGTTCTGAAAGGAGGAAACGTTCTCCCTCGTCTCTGTCCTCCAAAAAAATCAGTAACGCGCATAGCAGACAGTAATCTGAAGGTGCATCAAAAGCTTCGATTCCCATAGAAGGTTCCGCATGTGCCGGAATCTTTTCTAATTTGATCAATTTTTCGTTGATAAACAGTTTCCAGCCGAACTGTTCCCCAAGAATCTTCTGAAAAGTGGGGATGGCTCGTTTAACGCGGTGGTATAGGGTAGGATCCTGCTCTCTAAGAATCCAAAATTGTCCTAAAAGAACGCGAAATTCATCCATTCACATCACTTCCTTCAAACATCAGTACATAGGCGGGCATGGTCAGATTACCATCAGTGCAGTGCAGCATACAGGAGCCAGGTTGGCGGAGCAAATGGAACCTCTGTCCATACTCAGTGATGGCATGGCGGTCAGAAGCATTGTTGGCCAGCACAACCCAGTTTAGAAAGATCTGCCGTGTTGAAGGTTCAAGTGTATCTGTGATAGCGGAAAAATCCAACTTTCCATTCTGGATATATTGCAGTGCTAGCTTCTTTGTTCGCTCCTGTTCTTCAAGAAATTTCTGACGAAGCGCCGCTTTCTCTAGACTTTTGCTGGCAAATCCGCTTTTGTCGATGCGGGGTTTATATTGACGGCTACGGGTATCGAGTACATACACGCAAGGGGCTTCCTCGTAAACGCTGCTGTTTATGTTATCCGTATCTCGGGCGCTATTGACCGTAAAATGACGGACGGAGGCAACACCAAAAACATGGGCGGAAAGCTTATGCGCTTCTTTTAGGTTCTCGCATTCCGCGAATAGCCGGAGAAACTTTTTATAATCTTCTTTGCGACTTACACCAGAGTTTTGCATCTGAATAATAAAATTGGCATTTTGAATGATCTTTCTAATCACCTCATTGGTCGTTTCCAAAACATATTGACTTTCGCTCAGGCGACCTGCTTCAGAAACAAACCACTCATAAAGTGAGCGCCATTTTCCACGGATGTTTTCTTTGATCTGCGCCTCGAAATTTGGCGGGCGTTCCGATGAGGGACGCGGCTTGTCCAGCTCACTTGTAACGATTTTATCTAAAATAGTATTTATTAATGTGTCGGGAATTTCAAAGAGTACTTTTTCAATTTTTCCGCCCCTTGATTGCAGTTCCTGTACAAAATCTCTTAAATATTTAACGACGTGTTCTTTATGCGCGATAAATTCCGCAGAACGCATCATGTGTTCTGCTTTTGAAGAATAAAAGTCTCTCAAATAATCCTGGTAATTCTGGTTAAGCCGTTTGAAATCCTCTTGCAAGTTCTGCCACCATTCGTCCACATCCTTAAGTTGGGCGGCCTGTAGAGATTCCATCTCCATTAGTGCGTTTTGAATACGAGGAAACAAGTAAATCGAAAGCGAGGCACTTTCTAAGACGAGCGTTTCCAGGCGGATCGTCATGCGCTCTACTTCCACGGCCGCGCCCGACATAAGGTAGCGGAACTGATTGTTTTTATATTCCGAAATAGTGTTCGCCCGGCTCGGATCTTGAATAGGTGTGAGGTTTTTCCAAATAACCAGTTGATTCAAGTGCGGAAGAAGCTGCTCCATCGTGTAGTCCGCAAAGGCAGGAATTTGATGTAGCTTTCCCAGAACAGTTTCCTTATCTATCTGGTAATGAGTCTTTTCCGATTCATCATAAAACACACGCATAATGGCGCGATAATGCGCTGTATTATCCGTGTTTAAATAAGATGTTTCAGGTATATTATCCATAGAAACTGCATTAACCGGCATATTTCCACCTTCTTTTACATTATTATACGATATTCCCATTCGAGAAGAAAGCGTTTTTCTCGTTTCAGAATGTTTTTTAATTCAGAATAGCCTATCTGATGCATAAAGTCGCGGGTTGGCACCAAGGCTGCGGTAGTCCATTATGTTAGTTTAAGGATTTCACTCGATCTATAATTCGATATGTAAAAGAGCTAAAGTAGTCCAGTGCATTTTATCAAGAATCCTATTAAAAAAGGCTGAGGGAAAAATTCTCTCAACCTTTTAATCTACCTATATGTACTTATGCCCGATTATAATAATTCATTATCAGTTTTCTGACCAGCTTGCGGGGCTAACCGCCATCATACAAATCCTGTCGGGGGAGAAAACCCGGAAGCCCAAAAGCAACAAGCCGCGACCCATCAAAATTAAGCCCGCCGTCATTTCTAATTATTTTACCCCACAGTAGACCAAGAAGGAAATCGAGGATACGATTGACAAGGCGCTGGAAATGCACTTTGATAACTTGAATCAAAACAATGAGGTAGCATCTTGAGTGAAAATCGCAGAGCGTCTCAAGACTGGATTTTTACATATTATTGGCTATTTCTGAAAACAATAAGTTATGAAGGACGTGTTTATTATGAAAAGATTGATGGCTCTTTTACTTATAATATGTGTTTCCATCACCTTATCCGGATTTGAAGTTCAAAATGATCGCACTAATAATGGGCTCCACCCATCATCAAATAGTTCAAAATTTGATTCGGACAGATGTGCCAACGCATTCAAAGTTATTTATGGTCGCATAGATGACTACAATGTCAGATCACAACATGCATCCGCTAATGGCTCATATGTACCATTAGGTCAGGAAATACCGAACACCCAAACCTCGGTTCATTATGGATTTCTGGAGTGAATATATCATGGTCTGTATTGCAGGCGACCGTAGCTACTTGCATATCAGCGCCAACGACGACGTAGAGCCTCACACCTTCATTCATTACCCCCACAGCAAACCTAAAAGGAAATTGAGGACACTATTGACAAGGCGCTGGCAATGTACTTTGACAACTTGAATCAGAATAAGGAGGTGGTATCTTGAGCAAAGCAACCCTTCTTGCCGACATATATAAAAAGTCGATGCAGGAATATACAAAAAGGCCCGCGGAATGGAAAGGTTTGCTGTCCTGCGTAGCAAGATTCTATAAGCGCTCTTTTGACAACGCCGTATTGATTTACGCACAGCGCCCCGATGTTACCCAGCTTGCCACCTTCGATGAATGGCATGATGAGCGGATCAACAGGAATATCAACGGCGGAGCGAAGGGCATTGCCGTCATTGATATGTCCAACCCCAAGGCAAGCCTGAAACACCTGTTTGACCTCATGGATACCAACGGCGATGAACAAAGTTTTAAAAAGGTTCTGAGTTACCTGTGGGAGTTGGAGGATCAGTATAAGTCCAGCCTGCTGATTAAATTCCATGAGAAATACAACACTCCCACCTCCGGCATCGAGGTTTGCCTGTATAAGCTCATTCAAAGGCGAGTACGGCAATCCCTGCCGAAGTACATAGAAAACTTCAAGGTGCGGGATGAAAGCAGTATGCTGTATGATCTTCCCCTTGAAGCGGTAAAAGCGGAGTTTACGGAGCTTGTCACCGACAGCGTAGCCTACACCGTGTTTCAGAAATGCGGTTTATCCACGGAACTGTTCGAAGAAAACGCGTTTACGAATATCAGCCATTTTAACAGCCTGGAACTTTTCATGGCGCTGGGAAGCTTCACCGTGTTTTTCGCAAGGCCGACCCTAATAGAAATTCATCAGGCAATTCAGAATATCAAAATCGAAAGGAGCCAAATTTATGAGAACCGACCCGTTAATGAATCTGACCTATCAACAGGGCAAGGACGGACTGCTGTATCCCGAACTGCAAATTTCGGAAGACGAGAAAACCGACAGAACGCCGGTGGGCAAGTTCGGCAGGCTGTGGAAGGAGTACATGACGGAGAATCATCCGCACCGCCTGTCCGAACTGGTGGCACAGGGCAAAATCAACGAAATGATTTCCAAGGTGGACGAGGAATCGGAGAGCCGGAAGGAACGACTGATACAGGAACTTCTCAAAGCCCAGCCGATGCCGGACACCGAGGACCCGTTGGAGAGAGCCGGACACATGAACATGATTACAGCGACAACGGAGGAAATCGTGCTGAACGAACTGGTCCTGAAGGTCAGATAACACAAGTTGCCGAGCCGCCCGCAGATGGTCAAAAGCCGTCTGCGGGCGGCTTTTTTGTTGCCCCGCCGAAAGTGGAGCCGGATGCCCCCCTTCCTCCACAGGAATCCCCCAATACGCCTCCTGTGCTGGATGAAGATGAAATTTCCGATTTGATCGACGCGGTGCTATGCGCGGATGATCTTACCCCGGACACGCGGGAATGGCAGTCGAAAATACACAATTTCTTTGAGGGTGGACATAAGCTGACCAGCGGGGCCAATGTACTGAGAGCCTTTTACGGCAAGCTGGACACCGATTACACCACAAGAACAGGTGACTATCTCCATATTACAGCCGATGAAAACGATCTGAATTTTCTCTGCGACGGTCAGGCTTTTTCCGCTTCTTACGAGGAACTGGCCGAACGTGTTGATCGCCTGATTTTCATGGACACCTATCCATTCAGCGCTGGGGACCGTATGCTTGACGATTACGCGATCCCCGACGAGCTGGACGAGATGCAGGGCGACACAGACGCGAACGAACCGGAACCGAAAGAACCCTCAGAACCCGTACCCCTTCCAAAAGAAGCAGAAAAAGATTCCGAACCAGTTTCCCTGCCGGAAGCGGAGCACCAGCGAATCATCGACGAATATCTCCGGTACGGAAGCGGCACGGAGGACGGACGGCTGCGCATATACAAGGCCATGCAGTACCTGCCGGCAAAGAAGGACCGGGTATCCCTTATCAAAAAGGAGTACGGCTATTTTGGCTGTTCCTCCGGTCTGGATGACGGGCACTGGCGCATGGACGCATCCCCAAAGGGCTTCTACATTGACTATCTGTCAGGTTCCACCTCGCTGGAGGAAACCCTGTCATGGAACCGGGTGGAAGGTTATATTTCCGACCTGATCCGTCAGGGTAATTATCTCAATGAAAAAGAAACGGCGCAAATCGAAGCCGCCAAGGATGAAGAACAACTCCTTGATCGGTCTGATACCGAACAGGAACCGCCCATGAGCGAACCCGATTCGGGCACGCAACTGACTTTGTTTGACGCCTTCCCTGCCGCACAGGAGAGTTACGAAGACTCAGGCGGCGAGGATAACGACAGCGTAATCGACGAGGACAGTGCAGGACCGGAGCCTTTGCCATTTCAGGAAGGTAACCGCATTTATTACCATGACCGTGTATATGAGATCGTCAAATTTCCGCATGACGGGCGCACGGTTGAGATAGGCGATATCTCCCAGCTTAAAAATCTGAACGGGCTGAAAATCACAGAGCGCGTACCGCTCTCCGAAATTGCGGACTGCACCCCACTGAAAGAGCACTATACCGATGGCGAGATTGCTTCCATGGTGGTGGAGGCTGTGCAGAGCAGTGACAACAGCGAAAAAACCAAGGCCGCGATCAATGCTGCTACCAAGGTCAATCAATCAAATGACGAGTACAACCGGGTCGTTCTGAACGACTTCAATGCCCATGCGATGGGAAGCGGCTTCAATTACCGCTTTTCTCCCGATCATCATTTGTACGACGGCGGCCCGAAAACCAAATTTCAGAACAACGTCACCGCCATTCGGCTGCTCAAAGAACTTCAGGCACAGCAGCGTCACGCAACCGCCGAAGAACAGATCACTCTAGCACGGTTTGTCGGCTGGGGCGGTCTTGCAAACGCCCTGACGCCGGAGAAAAGCGGCTGGGAAAAAGAATACGCGGAAATCAAAGACCTGCTCTCCGACGAGGAATTTCAGGCGGCGCAGGAAAGCACCCTGACCTCCTACTATACGGAACAAGGCGTGATCGGACATATCTATCAGGGGCTGGAGCGCATGGGCTTCCGGGGCGGTAACATCTTAGACCCGGCCCTTGGAACCGGTAATTTCTTTTCGGCCCTGCCGGACAGCATGAAGGATTCCAAGCTCTACGGCTCCGAGATTGACCCTATCCCCGGTCAGATCGCGCAGCAACTCTATCCCGGCGCTCAAATTCAGGTCACGGGCTTTGAGCATACCAATTTCCCCGATCAGTTTTTTGACGTGATGGTGGGAAATGTGCCGTTCAATGCCATTAGGGTGGATGACCCCCGCTACAACAAATTCAATTTCCGCATCCACGATTATTTTATCGCCAAATCGCTGGATAAGGTCCGTCCGGGCGGCATGATGGCGGTGATCACCTCCAAATTTACCATGGACAAGGCTAATTCCAGTATGCGCCGGTACATTGCCGAAAAAGCCGAGCTGCTGGGCGCGATCCGACTGCCGAACAACGCTTTCAAGCAGGTGGCCGGCACCGAGGCGACCACGGATATTCTGTTTCTAAAAAAACGGGAACGGGAAATCGTGGCAGACGCTGAAAACAGCCTATGGCTGACGGTGGAGCAAAACGAGGACAGCATCCCCATCAACAGCTATTTTATTGACCACCCGGAGATGGTGCTGGGTGAGATGGTGTTTGACGAATCCATGTTCGGCAACGAAAAAACGACCGCCTGCCACCCTATTCCCGGCGATGATCTGGACGAACGCCTGGAACGCGCCGTTTCTTATCTGGAGGGAACTTACACCGAGGCCACCTCCGAGTACGAGGGCGAAAAAGAAGTGCTGGAAGACTCCATTCCCGCTGACCCCAAAGTGCACAATTTCAGTTATACGCTGGTGGAGGACGAACTGTATTTCCGTGAAAACTCCCGGATGTACAGGCAGAACATCACCGGCCGGAAAGCCGAGCGTATCCGGGGCATGATGGAGGTCACGGCGGCGGTCCGCAGCCTGATTGATTTTCAGACCGGCGATGATGCGGGTACACATGACCTGCCCACCATGGAATATGAAACGCAGCTACAGGAGCACATTGACAAACTGAACCGGGTTTATGACGCCTTTGTGAAAAAGCAGGGCTACCTCAACTCCTATGCGAATGTGATCGCGTTTACGAGAGATGCCAACGCCCCTCTGCTCCGTTCCATTGAACGGGAAAAGAAGGAGCAGAAGGGCGTTTGGGAAAAGACCCCCATGTTCTACAAGGCGACCATTAAGCCGAAAAGCATTCCAAAAGCGGTATTTTCGGCGGACGAAGCGCTGATGGTGTCCCTCAACGTCAAGGGCCGGGTAGACCTGGATCATATGTCGTGGCTCTATCAGCTTCCTGAACACCGCAAGGCCACCCCGGACGAGATCATATCGGAGCTGGGCGATAAAATCTATCAGGACCCCGCGGATTACACCGGAAATCCCTACAGCGGCTGGAAAGCTGCCGACGAATATCTCAGCGGCTATGTGAAGGATAAGCTCGCGGAGGCAATTTTGAAGGCCGAGGATGAGCCGGATCGGTTCAGCCGCAACGTGGAGGCCCTTAAACTGGTGCAGCCGACGCCCCTGACTCCACAGGAGATCAGCTTTTCGCTTGGTACAACGTGGATTCCGACGGAAATCTACCAGCAGTTCATGTACGAAACCTTTAAGACTTCGGAGTACAATCACGAAGGCCGGAATGCCATTGCCATTGAATTTTCCGGGTACAATGCCTCTTACTATATCTCCAATAAGAGTATGGAACCTTCTTCCGTGACGGTCAACCAGACTTACGGAACCGACCGGAAAAACGCCTACGAAATATTGGAGCAGACAATGAATCTCCGCTCCGTGGAGGTCAAGGACCCGGTAGACTATGTTGACCCGGATACCGGCGAAGATAAATCGAAATATGTCCTGAATAAAAAAGAAACTATTCTTGCCCGCGAGAAACAGGCGGAAATTAAGCTGGCCTTTGAAAGCTGGCTGTTTGCCGATCCGGAACGCGGGGCGATGCTGACAAAGCTTTATAACGACCGTTTTAACAACATCCGTCCGCGCGAGTATAACGGCGACAGTCTGCTCATGCCTGATATGGCCGAGGATATTAAGCTCCGCAAGCACCAGCGCGATGTGATCGCCCACGGCCTTTACGGAGACGGCAATCTGTTGGTTGCCCATGAGGTAGGCGCCGGAAAAACTTATGCCGGTGTCGGCCTCGGTTATGAGATGAAGCGCCTGGGGGCGATCCATAAACCGCTCTACGCGGTGCCGAATCATCTCGTGGGCGAATGGGCGACCCATTACATGGCGATGTACCCCAATGCGAATATCCTGGTGGCGGAGAAAAAGGACTTTGAAAGGAAAAACCGCCGCCGCTTTGTCGGTCGGATTGCCACGGGCGATTATGACGCCATCATCATGGGGCACAGCAGCTTTGAATTGATCGGTCTGTCCAGAGCACGTCAACTTGCCGCCATGAAAGCGGAAATTGATGCCATCACCGCGGCAATCAACGAGCAAAAGGCCCGTGAGGGCAAGGACTGGTCACTCAAGCAGATGGAGATTTTCAAATCCAATCTCCAATTCCACTATGACCGGCTTTTCAAGTCAGAAAAAAAGGATGACGTTATCAATTTTGAAGAATTGGGCGTGGACGCTCTTTTTGTGGACGAAGCCCAAGCCTACAAAAACAATTTTTCCTATACCAAGATGCGGAACGTGGCGGGGGTCAGCGGAGTCAGCAGCCAGCGCGCCATGGATATGCACCAAAAATGCCAGTACATCAATGACCTGAACGGCGGAAAAGGCGTTGTCTATCTCACCGGCACCCCCATCTCCAATTCCATGGCGGAGCTGTACGTCCTTCAAAAAACCTTGCAGCCGAAAGAATTGGAAAATCGCGGCCTTCTGATGTTCGACGCTTGGGCAAGCACCTTTGGCGTGGTGGAATCCTCCCTGGAAATTAAGCCGGAGGGTAGCGGGTATCAGCTTAAGAACCGGTTTGCCAAGTTTCACAATTTACCGGAATTGATGAACATGTTCCTGTTGGTTGCCGACATCAAGACCACCGATATGCTCGATCTACCTACGCCGAAGCTGAAAACCGGCGCGGTGCAAATCGTTAAGACGGCCATCACTCCGGAGCAGAAGCGTATCGTAATGGAGCTTGCGGAGCGCGCGGAAAAAATCCGCAATGGCGAGGTTGACAGCTCCAAAGATAATTTTCTGAAACTCACGCTGGAAGCGCGTCTTCTTTCCGTAGACCCAAGAGCCATAGACCCGTCCCTGCCGGATGATCCGAATACCAAGCTCAACGCCTGTGCCCGGAATGCAGCGCAAATTTACCATGAAACCGCAGAGAAGCGGCTGACCCAGCTTATTTTCTGCGATCAGGGCACTCCCAAAGGAGACGGCAGCTTCAGTTTCTACGAGGCAACCAAGGCAGCCCTGATTGCGCAGGGCGTGAAACCGGAGGAAATCGCCTTTATTCACGATGCCAAGACGGATGTGCAACGCGAACAGATTTTTGATAAGGTCCGCACCGGAGAAATCCGCATCCTGATGGGCAGCACTGAGAAAATGGGCACGGGCATGAATGTGCAGAACAAGCTGGTTGCGCTCCATCATCTTGATGTGCCGTGGCGGCCTTCCGACCTGATCCAGCGCAACGGTCGAATCCTCCGTCAGGGCAACGATAACGAGGAAGTTTCCATCCTTAATTACATAACGGAACAAACATTTGACGCCTATTTGTGGCAAATACAGGAACAGAAACAGCGCTATATCAGCCAGATCATGACGGGGCGCTCCGCCCTGCGGAGCTGTGAGGATGTGGACAGCACCGTACTCCAGTATGCCGAGTTTAAGGCCCTTGCAATCTCTGACCCAAGAATCAAGGAAAAGATGGAGACGGATAACGAAATCAGCCGCCTGACGATTCTCAAATCGGCATGGCAGAGCCAGCGGAACAGCCTGCAATATGATATTTCCAAACGGTATCCGAACGAGATCAAAATCTCAGAGAAGAATACCAAGCACATGACCGCCGATCTTGCCGCCTTCAGGCAAAATAAACCGCCTGAGTTTCAAATGGTGATCGACGGGAAAACGCACGATGAGCGAACCAAGGCCGCCGAACATTTCATGGTCCATTCCCGCAAGCTGGGACGCGAAGTGGGCGATACGCTTGATATGGGCAGCTACGCAGGCTTTCCCATTTCCCTGCAACGCGGAATGATGGGCAGCGTAAGGATTATTCTGGACGGAGAGCGTTGGTACTCCACCGATATGGGAGAAGCCGCCCTCGGTAACATCACCCGAATTGAAAACCTCGCGGAACACATCGAGGCAGAATTGAAGGTGGAGCGGCGGTCGTTGGAGGATTTGAACCGACAACTTGCAGACGCAAAAGCGGAAAGCGAAAAAGCGTTCCCAAATGAAGAAAGGCTGGCACAGTTACAGCGTAGAAAGGTAGAACTTGACCTTGCCCTTGAATTCAAAGACAACCCTGATCCTGTTTTGGCGCCGGACGAGGACGATGCCGATGAATTGACAGGTGAAGAAAATGTTGCAGCCAGTCTGCCTCCCCGGCCAGTGAGCCTCACGCTGGAACAACGCCTGTATCAGAAGTTGGCTGCATTCGCACAACCCATTCTGGAGGGCGAAGCACGATATATGAAGCTGAAATCCGAGGGCTTTGAGGATTTGGTGCTGGAAGCTATCGGCAGCGGCGAGTACAGTATTGCGCACTACTACCGGCAGAACGGCGACGCCATGCGCGACCCTGAGATCACTTTCACGATTGACCGGGAAGCCCACACGATTAACCCCACATCGTTTTTACAGGACGATGCGGGGATTTTTTATGAAACACAGGACGCTTCCTATAACACCGTGAAGGATTTGAAGGAATTCATGTCACAATGGTTTACCAACATCAAAGGCCAAGGGTTTGTCCCAGCCGAAATTTTAACTTATGAGGCAGAGGACGAAGCCGACCTGGAACGATAGGAGGATTTACTTTGAATATGGAGAGGAGGTGATGTTGGATTAATATTTCGAGTGATGACTAATAAAGTCCAAAAGAATTGAAAAATAAGAAATTTAGGGATATAATGTATTAAAATAATGTGATTTTTTACCATTACTTTATGCTGTATATATAATTGAAATATAGATATGAGAGTATAGAGCAATTGGATATAATGCGAACTGGAAAGCAATAATGCGAATTCCAGCAGTCCTCAGTTAACTTAATTAAGAAAATTGGAGGCGCCTATATTGAAATTGCTAAAACAATGTAAAACGTGCGAATTTAATTTTGACGGTATTTGCACTGGTGATGGAGATAAATATAGTTATGGAGAAAAAATTTTAGATGAAACTAAGGGTTGTAATGATTGGAACTCCAATCAAGATTATTTTACATATATCATAACAAATGCTCCAAGATTTTTACTTGAGCCATACAATGACTGTCGTATTTCATATGATGAATTAATTTCGTTACTTGGTGACTATTCAGCAGGAAATGCTATTTCAATAAATATTTTTGATGCAGTAAAATTCATTTACGGTATTAGTATGATAGACATTGCCGTGATTCTTAATGTTTCCTTCGGAGTGGTATATCGCGCTAAAACCAGAGGTATTCCCTCAAAACGTATTAAACAATTTTCTGACGTGCTCGGTATAACTCCCAATTTATTGGTTTCTACTACAACCAAAGATTTTGGTAAACTACAACAAGCAAAGGAAACTTTTTTCTCTCGACCAAACATTGAACGATCCTTAAATACAATGCCGGAATGGAAGCAAACGCTCGCTTACAACATAAGCTCTAGCTACTTATACTGTCCAATCCATTTTGCTAAAGACTTCGCTCGGGTAGATAAATTATACTGGAGAAATCAAATGCCCATGAATGGATATACAGTAAGCGAAGAAAAAATGATTGCTTTTATAACCAGAGATAGTAAAAAACATCAGCCCGTGGACAGCTTTGACTATTCTCTCGATATAGCAGGTATTCCACGCATAAACGCTACAACCACGGTCAACTCCAATGGTTAGTCATTAGAAATTTATAAAAGGAGCCTGTATCTGATGTTTAATTTGGAAAATTTAAATGACTATGAGTTTGAACTGCTGTGCAAAGACATTATGCAGGTTAAGCTTGGTTGCTCCCTTTATACATTTCCCAAAGGGCCTGATGGTGGGGTAGATATTTGTGACTCTCAACAAAACCCAAATATTATTATTCAAGTTAAACACTATATTAACAGCAAGTATACTGATTTAATACGTTCTTTAAAAAATGAAGTCCAAAAAGTTCAAAAGCTTTGTCCGAAAGAATATTATATTTGTTCTGGCTTGAAATTAACTAAAAAGCAAAAAAATGAGATTTTCTCGCTTTTTCAAGACTACATGAAGGATTGTTCCTACATAATTGACAGTATTGAAATTAACGATTTCTTGTCTGAACAAGACAACAGCGACATAGTTAATAAGCACTATAAGCTCTGGCTGTGTTCGTCCTCGGTTCTATACCTGCTGAATAATAAAAATGTATTTATTGATTGCGAAGAATTGATATGTGATATAGAAAAGGAAGCTCCTCTATTCGTGCAAACAAATACATATTTTCAGGCAAAGAAGAAGCTACAGGAAAGTGGCATTATTATACTTGTCGGTGCTCCAGGCGTTGGTAAAAGCACTATTTCGAAGATGTTACTTTTATATTATGCAAATGAAAGATACGCCGTAAGATATACATCAGATAATGATATTTCCAGCATAAAAAAAGCCCTTTCAATTGACCCCAATAAAAAAGAAATTATATTATTAGATGACTTCCTGGGACAACATTATTTGAAAATTAAGGATAGTCAGCCTAATGAATTGAAAGTACTTCTTTCTTATGTCAAAAAGAATCCAAATAAGAAAATTATACTGAATAGTCGAATTACTATTATTAATGAAGCAACTCAAACTTATATAAATTTTAAAGCTTTGATGGATGAAAATAGGGGCAATAAATATCTAATTGATCTTGACAAAATGTCAGATTTGGAAAAAGCAAAAATATTATATAATCATATATATTTTCGTAACTTGCCAAAGAAATACATCCTTCAGATAAAGAATAACAAAAATTACTTTAGAATTATTAAGCACAAAAATTATAATCCAAGAATAATTGAATATGTAACCATGGAGAATAATTATGAGAGAGTTCTTCCAAATAAGTATTTCGAATATATAATTACTAAATTAGATAGCCCGGCAGATGTTTGGCGAGATGAATTTAGAAATCGCTTGAGCGAACCAGATAGGATATTAATAAATACATTATATTCGCTGACAAATACAGGCATAGACATATCAATTCTGGAAAAATCCTTCAATAGAAGAATTAGAAAAGAATTAAGTATAGATACATCCATTAATACATTTAGGAATGTAATCAATAGGCTTGGAGATTCGCTACTTAAACTTACTGAAGAAAGAGGAAAAATTAATGTTGCAGCTATAAATCCTTCTATTAATGATTATGTTAATGCTGATATCTCCGCAAATGTTAATGAACAAATTAACATTATTAATACCGCTATCTATATTGAACAAGTTTTGAAAGTAACAAAAGCTGAAGAATCAAAGCAGTTAATAATGAAACTTTTATTTTCTGGTGAGTTATTAAGGATGGAATGCTTATATAATTCTCCATTTTTCTATTTTATCAAAATTGTAATAGATAACAAAATATACGATTCGAGTTTAGAAAAAAAACTTAAATTTTCCTTAGAACATTTACATGTATATCATATTATCGAAGTGGATGATTACTCTGATATAATTTGTAAATTAATGTCAAAAGAGTTTATTCAGTTCTATCATATAGAGAGCATATTATTAAATTCGAATATAATGTACTTCATTCTTAGACCCGTTGAATATGGACTATTTGAAAAAATATCGGATCTCTATACTGATGTATTAGATACATTGGGATTTGCCAATTGTGAAGAATATGGTGATGTTATGGAAGTTTTTCATGATTACATCGTGGAAAAACTTAGTGCAGTTGCAAAAGAAAAAGCTGAAGAGAATTTGTATCAAATTATATCAGATAGGATTGAAGAGTTTGAGGATGAACACGGTGACTTAGATGAAGATGCATTGGAGGGAAGCTCAATAAGCAAAACACAAGATGATATTGAAGATTATATTGATAGTGAAATTGGCTTATTTAATGATGATTTGCAATTAGAAATGAAGTCTTTTGATATTGATTTAATTATACGAGATATAGATTTCGGAAATGCGGTTAATTCAATTAAGCGAGAGCGATATACAGATTATGATGATGACGAATATCGGTCAGATTGGAAATCAGATTATGATGAAATCTGTTATATGTTTGAACGATAAATTTGTCATCGTATAATCAAAACATACAAAGAATCAAGTTTGATACCTAAAAAGTGGTAGTAGCAAAAGCATAAAATATATTTTTGAGAAAGAAATTTGTTTTTGCACTTATGTTATAGATATTTTTGATAGCATAACCTAATTATTTATAGAAAGAGCATTATCAGCTAAACAGGAATTTGGAGATGCGTATGGCACAAATAAAATTATTTCACCCGGAAACATATCCGGATTCAGTTACCACGGTAAGAGAAAAGCTGCAATTCCTTCCGGATGATGTAAAAAGTGAATTGCATGCTACAGAGTTCTTGTGTGATTATACAAGCTCCGTTATGTGGAATGTAGAGACACCATTTGGTAAATTACATCAGGAGCTAATGTGTATTTTGAAACCGCATGAAATAGTGGCTTATCATAATACAAGATTACCTGATAAAAAGAGTATTGAGAATCATGGCTTGATTTTTTCTGATGATAGATATATAGATATGTTGCGAGCTTCTCTGCAGGTTGCTGATATTGAACAACTACTAATAGATGAAGTTATTGGTGTGGTTGTCCATGAAAGAGATCGTTGGAAGTTTGGTAACTTGAATATGAGAAAAAATGAGGTGTGTTTTATATATGACATGAATTATTATAAGGATTATGAAAAGTTCCTTGCGGTATACGGCGGTGAATTTATGGAATTCGGCTTGTCTGCGTATACAGGAAATCAGTCACTGTCAAAATACAAGGATATAATAAAGATTGGGCACCCATATGTTGTGGAGTTTGTGATTCCGTTTAGTTGGATGAAACAATTTGATAAGATGGATGTAGCCAGGTATATGATGAAAGAGTGGATACATCTTGATATCAAGAAGGATAAAGCGGCACATCAGTATGATGGCAGAATTGAACATGAAATACCTGCCGATAAAATAATAGAAGTTCATGAAGTAGAGGATAGTTTTCCCCAAATAGATAGATGGTTATTTAGAGAAGACTGAAAGGGAAGAAATATATATGAACTTCAATTTACTTATTTGAAGAGCCTAACACAAAAGCAGATAAAATAAGTTAATTCCCCTTACCGGGGACTGATCCCCTAACCCAAGGTACTAATGGCTATACCACGAAGTTGGAGATACCTTAGTTTTACCATAATGGGCATTTTGGACTCAGAATTTTATATAAAAATTAATTGAAAATTAAAGTTTGCTAGAAGAAGGGACTCATAAATTAATGGAACAAAATGAAATTTTTAAGGTTGCACAGCAATATTTACGTGATGTGCCCTTAATGCTTATTGGAACTGGTGGAACTATTCCATATGGAATTCCAGGAATGAAAGAGTTAGCAGAATATCTAATCAATTCATTGGGTGAAAAATATAAAGCAGATCCACAATGGGATACTTTCAGCTCTAATATTAATTCCGGTCAAGACTTAGAGAGTGCATTAACAAATATATCTCTTAAAAAAGAAATATTAGAAGATATTATTTGTCAGACGTGGGTGTTAGTGAATGATTACGATTTGAGGTTGTTTTATAAAATACTGGAAAGTAAAACAGTGCTGCCAATTGCTAAATTAATTAAAAAGCTACTTGAGCCTCATCCGCAGTGCGTTAATATTATAACTACAAACTATGATAGAGTAATAGAATATGCCTGTGACCAAATAAAGATTAATGTTGATAAAAGATTTGTAGGGTACTATATCAAATATTTTTCCAATACAAAACTGCAAAGAAGCAAGGTCGTCAATTTAATTAAAGTACATGGGTCACTTGATTTGTTTAGAGACGAAAATGATTATGTCTATTCTATACCATTACAAAAAGATATTCCTATAAATTTTATTCCTGAAATAATTACCCCTGGTGAGGATAAATATAAGACCATTCTTAATGGTGAATGCAGAGATTTAGTACATATAGCAGATGATTTAATTAATGATGCAAAGTCATATTTATGTATAGGATACGGCTTCAATGATAAACAAATTCAGCGAAATATCATTGCTGGCATAAAGCAAGACAAGCCAATTGTCGTTGTAACTAGGAAAATATCGGATGAATCTGCTGGATTAATTATAAATAATAGTAAGAATTATATTATTATTCAAGAAGATCATGAGAATACAGAAAATACAGATATTATTGTTAATGGGAATCGAGTAACATTAGAAGGTACATATTGGACCGTGGAGGGACTTTTGAAAATTATCTGAGAGGGAGATAAACATGGCGGATCAAAAAATATTTAATTTTGAGGGTCAAGAACCGATTGGAAAAGTGCAAAGTGTTGATACATCAACAGTGGTAGTGCGAGTAGAGCGATCAGATTTGTTATCTAAATTACAAGTGAATCATATGGTTGTCATACGATCTTCAAAAGTTGATCAGTGGCTTATAGGATTAGTTAATAAAATCATGAGAAAATATGGAGATGAAAGCGATCTATCCGAAGGAGAAGAAATTGCTACTTGCGATATAATTAAAAGTACCCTTATTGGAACTTTTCTGGAAAAAGAGGGTACAAAACCAAATGTTTTTAAAAGGACACTGGAATCTGTACCAGAAATTGATTCAGATTGCTATATTATGACCGAAGAAATAATCACAAATTTTATGGGTATTATTTCAAACACAAATGCTAGTGGAGAGAACCCATTATGCATAGGAAATTATATCTTGAACGGAGAGGCTAAAGCATGGATAGACGGTAATAAGTTATTTCAAAGACATGCTGTTATTGCAGGAAGTACTGGGTCGGGTAAATCATATACTGTAGCGACACTTATAGAGCAGATTGCAAAACTTAAATCTGCCAACGCCTTGGTTTTTGATATTCACGGAGAATACCTTCCAATTATAGGAGACGGAATTTTACATTATAAAATAGCTGGGCCAACTGATACCAATTCTGACAACATACTTTTTCTTCCTTATTGGTTGTTAACATACGAAGAAATGCTAGCAATGATGTTGGATCGTAGCGACAGTAATGCACCGAATCAGGCAATGGTATTCAGTCGAACAGTACTTGAGAAGAAAAAGGAATACCTTAATGCAAAAGAAAAAGAGGATTTAGCTTCTGCTATAACTATCGATAGTCCAGTACCATATATAATGAAGTCATTGATAGATAGACTTGATTACTTAAATGAAGAAACAGTCCCCGGAGCAAAAACTGGGACAACGAAGGCTGGAGATTTTAATAGCAAGTTATCTAGATTCATTCAGAGACTTAACGCAAAAATTCAAGACAAAAGATTGAATTTCATCTTTTCTGAGGATCAAACGTTACTTTCATATGATTATATGAATCAATTATGCAAAAAACTCATGTCTCCGGCTAGTTCTAATGGAGGAGTTAAAATTATTGATTTCTCTGAAGTACCTTCAGACGTCCTTCCATTAATTGTTTCATTAATTGCTAGGTTAGTTTTCTCTGTTCAGCAGTGGACAGAAAAAAATAAAATACATCCAATTGCCTTGTTTTGTGATGAAGCCCATTTGTATATTCCTAATGATGCTAAACAAGGTGTGGAAGTTTCTAGTCTAGACAGTTTTGAGAGAATTGCAAAAGAAGGACGAAAATATGGTGTTGGATTAGTGGTTATCACTCAAAGGCCTTCAGAAGTAAACAGAACGGTTTTAAGTCAAAGTAATAATTTTATTGCTATGAGGCTTACCAACGCAGATGACCAGAATGTTGTGAAAAGACTGATGCCTGATAGTATAGGAAACTTTGCTGATTTATTACCAATACTTGATATAGGCGAAGCGTTAATTGTAGGAGATGCAAGTCTATTACCAAGTCGAATAAGGATAAAAGAGCCAGACAAAAAGCCTGATAGTAATACTGTTAAGTTCTGGGATGAATGGTCTAAAGATTCAGTTTGCGAAACCATAGGTAGTGCAGTTGAATCATTAAGAAAACAATCTAAATAAGGTTACATATAGCTTTTTCTAAATCCACAAAGACGTTTGGAGAGTAGAAACAAACTTCGTATAATGTTTACTAAATTTCAACTTAAAGTAAGAATATTACATATAAGCGGAATAATGGGTATCAATGGTAGGTCCGATGGCCACTTCAAATGTATATTGGCTTTAGGCTACAGCGTATATTTATCTTTATGATACAACAAAAGGCTATATAATTATTTATCTGACACACAGTACTTGATAAATAGTAAGTGGTACTTAACTTCGCAGTTTGTTTTCCAATTCTCAAATCACCAAATAGCATAGTGGCAGTTTGGTCTACAGTAGATCTTAAAATTACACTGAGTTCAATTATAGCAAAAGCAATATGAAACACTATTTCATAGGTAACATACTATGGAATGAGAACATTCACTGAGAAGGAGGATTTTTACATGCCTGTTCAAAATCTTCCGAGCAAGGGAGATAAGCTTTTTCTGATGAACAGGGAAGTTATTGTAACCAACGTTCATGCTATCTTCAGGCTTGTCAAAATCCGCTATATAGAAGAATCATATGAGTTTTTTGTAGATGCCAGCGCAGTGGCCACTGAGCCAGATTATACAAATTCTATATCGATAGGAATACTAACGTAAGGAGGAATCGCTGTGAGCAATATCCTGCCCTTTATTGACGGATACATGACGGGGAATGCGTGGGAAGAGCTATGTGTACAATGCTACCGCATACGCTACCAGAGTGATCATTATACAGCTATTCCGGCGGTGCAGGGTGGCGATGCAGGAATAGAAGGATTCACCCGGAGTGGCATCGTTCATCAATGCTATTGCCCAGAACGTGATTATTCAGACAACGAGCTTTATACCCATCAGAGGGACAAGCTCACAACGGATATTGATAAGCTGATTAAAAATGCAATCAGGTTTAAAGAGCTCGGTGTTCCTCCCGTCACTGAATGGCATTTGAATATTCCTGAGTATCGTGATTCCCGGATTATAATCCATGCCCAATCCAAACAGCAGGAGGTTCTTACTGCCAAAAGGAGTGTACCCTTGGATTATGAACACATCGCGGACAGTTTCCAAATTGTAATTAAAGTTGCAGATGATTTCACACCGGAGATTAGCCGGATAATCCGCACGAATCTTACTAATATGAGGCTTAATCTTGCTGTCCAGCATACTGACGACTGGACAAACTGTGATTCTCAGAAAGTTGAGAACATCCGTCGTAAAATCAAAGCTGTCATGCATATTGATGAAGATGCGCACCAAATTCTAAATTCAGTAGTAAACATATATGTCAGTTGCTATATCAGCGGCATAGAAATCATGAACCGATTACGTGTTGGATTTCCTGAAATTTATGGAGATGTTTTTGAACTTGAGCAAAGCTATAAGAGAGATGTTACCATCAAGACGCTTATGAATACCGATCACACAATGAATAAAACAATCTTTGATGATATTCTAGAAGAGTTTCAGGCAAAGTTAGAGCATGACTTTTCCTGTATGTTTACAATTGCCTCAATTGGGGAGCTAAAGCAGGATTTGATAGCAAGCTGGCTCGCCGATTGTTCCATGGAGTTTAGGAGTGAATGATTATGGAAGACAATCCCCTTGTAAACACTGATATTGTGTTTGACGCAAAACCAGATGCTGTGCCTTATAACTATCGTATTAGTTACAAGGTTTCTCAGCTTTGTCTTATTATGCGCATATGTGGTTGGGGGGATGTCTGCTCATTAATCAAGCTACATATGATATCGTTTGCATTGATTTCGCGTAGTAATATGACAAAGCTCATTAAATTTGCTGATGGAACTGGTATTGCACCCATAGTGCGATTTGACCCGGCAGTTAATAGAGCGCTTACTTTTTCCATTGCATATGGCTTTGTCGAGCAACAAAAAACCGGAAACTACAAACTAACTGAACGTGGCAAGCGGCTTGCCGATCAAATAAAGCTTGTGGGCGATCTCATGGCCACTGAGATAAGCGATTTAACTACTCTCGCGAAGAAGCTTACCGAAGCCAAGGTTAAAGAACTCGTAGATATGTGGAGGGACAAACATGCTGAAGATTAACAGGTTACGAGTAGAAATTAATACAGCAAACGGTGTTTATGGAATTGACGAAACGTTCTATAGCGGGTTGAATTTTATAGCAAGCCTTGAAAACACTTGTGGCAAAAGCTCTATTCTTGCTGCCATCTACTATTGTCTGGGCTTAGAACAAATCCTAGGAGGGGTCGGCGGGATTGGGAGCAAGGTATTAACATCGGCTTTCAAAAGCACCATTGATGATAATGAAAAATCGTGGGGTGTCACCGAATCGGGAGCTTACCTTGAAATCACAAATGGTAACGAGGTAGTGACTATTTATAGAAATATAAAAGCTGAAAATAAAGATAATCGGTTGGTTACAGTTTATTATGGAACCTATAATGAGATTGGTAATTCAAAAACGCAGTCAACAGATTACTATGTTAATGTCCAATATGCAGCAACTGGTGAAAAAGGATTTCACACATTTCTGGAAAACTTTCTCCATCTGGAACTTCCGCTGGTTCGATCTTCAGACGGTAATGAGCGTAAACTATACCTACAAATTATTTTCTCATCAATGTTCATTGAACAAAAACACGGTTGGTCGGATATTCTGTCAGGCATGCCGGTATTTGGAATACGCGAATCCAAGAAACGAGTCATAGAATTTATTCTCGGACTTGATACACTTAAAAATGAAAAGGAGCGGGATAGGTTAAATGCGGTTAAAATACAACTTGAACGTGAATGGGAACAATTGGTTTCCAAAATGCAAGGATCCGTGTATTCTGAAACCTGCGATGTTATGAACCTTCCCGTGAGTCCCTGTGTCCTGACAGAAATGGACTGCTCGCGCATAACTATTACAGCAAATGGTGGAAGCGAAATCTCTGAGGAAATTAGCCGGCTTCAGGTAGAATATGCTGAATTACGCCAATTGAAACCAAGAGTGCTTGATAACTTCGAAGCACTTAATACGGAACTCTCAGAGACTGAGGCCGCAATCCTTGCAATCGAAGCAGACGTGAGTTCCATTGCGAAGAGATTTGCCAGTGTAAACCAAGCTATTGCAGCCTTGACATCTGATTTGGAAATTGTTAACTCAGACATCCGTAATAATGAGGATGCTGCACGGTTGCAAAAATTCGGTTCTGAAGCCACTGAGGGTAAATTGTCTGTAGATGTCTGCCCTACTTGTAAACAACATATTCAAGATAATTTGTTGTCGGCAGGTGTAGAAGGTAGCTTTATGAGCATTGAAGAGAACATTCGTCATCTCAAGGAGCAGAGAAAAATGCTAGAGTTTTCTCTAAATAGTCGAAAGAATACATATGATGAACTTCAACGCAACAAACAGCAACTTGAAGCTAGACTTCAAACGCTTCGGCGGCTGGCGCAAACTCTTCGATCCGACCTCAATACTACAACGGATACAGAGGCATCAGAAGCTATCATGCTTAAAAAAATAGAAATATCCAGCCGCATCGAGCATCTGCAAAAATTGCAAAGTGTTGTTACCTTCATAATTGGACAATTTCAAGAACTCTCAAGTCAGTGGAACATATACCTCGATCAAAAAGCGAAATTGCCAAGCCATGCTATTTCTGACTGGGACAAAGAAAAGATCAAATTATTAAAGACGTGCTTTATTAACAACCTGAAGAATTACCATTACAGTAGCCTATCCAGTTTTGATGGTATTGATATTTCAGAAGAATCATTATTACCAACAATTGATGGCTTTGATATGAAATTCGACTCATCAGCAAGTGATGGTATCAGGGTAATCTGGGCGTTCACCATGGCACTCCTACAAGTGTCCATTGAGAAGAACGGGAATCATCCTTGCATGGTTATTTTTGATGAACCCGCCCAGCAGAGTATCGTACCTGATGATATGGAAAGCTTCATAAACTCTGCCGCTGAGCTCGGAAAAGTTTGTCAAATTATAACGGCGATTACGCTCAATAGTCAAGAGTTAATTGGGATTATAAAAGGACTTGATAATGATTCATACCATCAAATAAACATTTCAGGGAAAGCATTTAAATCACTTACATAAATGTGCAGCGAAAAAAGATAGAGAACTCAATGTTCTTCGAAGAGTAACATTTATAATCATAAATCGTATTAACATACAAATATCACATTATGTACTGAGAAATCAAGGTGTAGAAATGAGCAAAGCATATGCGAAAAGCCTAATAAAAACTGTGCTCGACAATTCTCAAAGCAACACATGGGATGCTGCTGTGTTAGAATGGGAAATTAACGACTGTGAAGAGGATGAGTCTTTGGAATCTTCCTGCATATGTGGAAAAGAAAATTTACGTTATCTATTTACAATCAGTAATAAGTATAATGGTAGAACATTGTTTCCTATCGGAAGTTCGTGTATCAAAAAATTTGATCGTGAGGATCTGAATACGGAAACGTCAATACAAGAAGCAATGTTCAATTTGTTGCACGCGATTCAGAATGGAATATTCATATCTCTTACGGCAGAATTTTTTTCTCGAAAGTTGCTACAAGCATTATACCAAGAAGGTGCTTTTAACACAGATTATAACAATTATAACGGCGAACAAGATTATGAATTTATGCTAAAAATTTTCAACAAGCGAAACAAGAACTCAATAACCTCTAAGCAGGACAAAAAAGTAAAAGCGATCATTGTGAATTCGATTCGCCCTTTTTTGGAACAGAAACTGGAAAATAAAATTCGGCAGAAGCAGCTCAAATAGAGAATGTATAATGATGAATCATGTTATGAACACATTTGGTCGGATCCCTTCCGTTTGAACTTTCCATTATATTTATTACGTAAAGCAGAGTCTGATCTAAACTGAGTATACATCCAGCTATCATAAGGGTTTAATTTGACTACAACAAGGCTACTAATCGCCTACGCAGAGGACTTACAAATGCAGAACTGGAAAAAATGAGCCGTACTGATGCTGAGGTAGATAGAAATGGATCATACATAATTCAAATGTTGGGGGCAATAAGCGTGGATAAAAAAATTGCGATTGAGGTAACATGCAGCGGAGTTGTTAACTTTGCAATGCAGCAAAATTATGTTCCAATTATAAAAAGATTGATTGTAAAAAACTTAGAACAAGATATCCTGCATGGCATAGAAATCTCCATTACCGTGGAGCCGGAGTTCGCCTATGTGTGGACGACAAAAATAGAGTCAATTCCACCGCAGCAGTCTGTTGAAGTAAGTACAATCGACATAAAATTATCCCCCAATTATTTGTATAGCCTTACAGAAAAAATGGTTGGTACAATATTCATCAATGTGAATCAAGTCGAAGAAGTATTAGAGAGCATTACACAAGGAATTGACATTCTTGCTTATGATGAGTGGAGTGGAACACAAATCATGCCTGAAATTGTGTCTGCTTTTATTACTCCAAATCATCCTAAAATTGCAGAGATTATCGGTAGAGCACGTCAACTATTGGAAAATTGGAGTGGTAGCCCATCTTTTTCCGGCTATCAAACCAATAATCCCAATACAGTAAAAATGCAAATGGCTGCTATTTATGGAGCACTGCAAAAAGAAAACATCGCATATTGCATGCCTCCTGCAAGCTATGAATTAGTTGGGCAGCGGGTACGTCTTTGTGATGCGATACTAGAGCAAAGATTAGGAACTTGTTTGGATTTGTCCTTGCTTTATGCCGGCTGCCTGGAGTTTGTAGGGCTTAATCCACTGGTGATTTTTCTGAAGGGACATGCCTTTATTGGATGTTGGCTAGAGGAAAAATGTTTTGCCGAATGCGTGCAGGATGATGTCTCACTATTAACAAAGCGAATAGTAGAAGGAATCAACGAAATCTGCTTAGTGGAGTGTACTTGTTTTGTGGCTGGAAAAAATATTCAGTTTGATAATGCCATAAAATCAGGAGAAAGTAATCTGAATGATAGTGGACAGTTTGAATTGTTGGTGGATGTGAAAAGAACACGTGGCAGTGGCATTCGCCCTATTCCACTTAGAAAAATTATGACAGATGGTAAAACTATTTGCAATGATTTGGAATTTTCCAATACAAAAGATTCCACAGGTGTTACAAATGCGCCAAAAGAGATTGAGGTTTTTGAAAGAATCAATCAGGTAGAACATATCGATGTGACGCGGCAACAAATATGGGAACGCAAGCTGCTGGATTTGAGTTTAAGAAATACACTGGTTAACTTCCGTGTAACCAAAAATGCGATTCAACTGATGGCAAACCAATTGAGCGAATTAGAGGATGCGCTCTCCAGTGGTCAAGAATTTCAAATATTGGCAAGACCGAAGGATTTTGAAAATACTTTGCGTGATTCTAAAATATATGCTGCTGAAAATCAAACTTCCATGATTGAAGATTTAGTAAAAACTGAGTTTGCCAATAATAGAATTCGTACCTTTGTTGAAGAAAGTGAAGTTTCCTATCGAATTACAAGTTTATTTCGTCAGGCCAAGGTCAGCTTGGAGGAAAACGGAACCAACACGCTTTATTTGGCACTGGGATTTTTAAGATGGTATGAGTCGGATGTAAGTGAAAAGGCGCGGTATGCCCCCCTTGTGCTGCTTCCAATTGATATTATAAGAAAGTCTGCTCAAAAAGGGTATGTGATCCGTGTACGCGACGAAGAAACTCAAATGAATATCACATTGCTTGAAATGCTGAGGCAGGATTTTGGGATAATGATTGGTGGCCTTGATCCACTTCCGTCAGATGAAAGCGGCGTGGATTTAAGAAGAGTCTTTAACACCATGAGACAGGCTGTTATGGAAAAGTCCAGATGGGATGTTGAAGAACTGGCGTTTATTGGCTTGTTTTCGTTTAGTCAATTTATTATGTGGAACGATATTCGTAACCGTGCAGATGATTTAAAAAAGAACAAAATTGTGGCAAGTCTGCTTTCAGGCAAGATGGAATGGCAGCCAAATAGTGATTTCCCTTCTCTGGATAGCTTGGATACTTCATTTACACCTACAGATTTGGCTGTGCCGATCAGCGCGGATTCCTCACAACTTTCGGCCATCTGCGCAGCAGGAAAAGGTAACAGCTTTGTGCTGCATGGCCCTCCGGGAACAGGAAAATCTCAGACTATCACGAATATTATTGCCAATGCGTTATTTCAAGGAAAATCTGTTTTATTTATTGCAGAAAAAATGGCTGCACTTTCCGTGGTACAAAAGCGGTTAGATTCTATTGGGTTGGCGCCATTTTGCCTTGAGCTGCACTCGAATAAGGCGAAAAAGAAAGATGTCTTAGAACAGTTGGAACAGGCATTGTCCATTGGAAAGATAAAATCTCCGGAGCAATATGAAGAGCAAGCGCAACGTCTCTATAAGCTTAGGCAAGAATTAAATGAAGTGGTTTTGCAAATTCATAAAAAGCGGAGTTTTGGCTTTTCCTTGTATGATGCTATTACAAAATATGAGCAGTATAAATCCGCTTCCGATTGCATCCGCTTCAGCCAACAGCAAATTGAGCAACTGAATCCACAAACATATACTCAATGGAAGGATACGGTCAATCAATTAAAGCTAGCAGGGCTCGAGTTTGGAAAGATTTCGTTAAATCCACTTTGTGAGTTTACAAACAAAAACTACTCGCAAAGTAAAAAAAGTGAAATTGGAGAGAATTTAAACCAATATCATGAGGCTGTGTCCGCATTTTCTGCAGAAATAGCAACATTGTGTCAGATTGTCAGTTTCCCAAAGATTGGTTTTACTTACATACAGGTAAAAGTGATTGTGGAACTTGTTAAACTCTTAATGAACATAAATGTTATGCCTGTTGCATTGATAGAAAATCAAGAAATTTCTTCTTTACATGACCAAGTGAAACGAGTTTGCGACTGTGGAAAAAGACGTGACGAGATAGAAAAGCAGTTGCTTTTGGTCTTTTCTAAAGAGATTTTAACCTACGATGATGTTGCTGCTGCACAACAATGGAAGATGGCAGCGGCCAGCTGGTTTTTGCCCAAATTATTAGGTCAAAGCAAGGTAATAAAATCACTAAAGATTCTCGCCAACAATCCTAGTGAATATGATAAAACAAAGACAGAAATTTATATCAATTTGGTTGCGGAATATAAGGCCAATGTTAAAGTGGTTGAAGAAAATAGCAGAGATTTATCTGCACTCTTTAGTGTCATCTGGAATGATGCTTTACCAGATTGGAATAGAATTGAAACCTGCTATGGTCAGGCGGTTTTGTGTGACGAATTGTTATCCGCTATCGCTACAGACGCTGAACAAAAACAGGTTTTCCGTAAGGCTTTGGTCAATCATGTATTTGTAAATTTGACAGGTTTCCAGCAAGGAAATCAGCATACATTTACTGAAATTGCGACTGGATATGAGAGGGTAACTCAATTCGAGTCGATACTCAGCGAACAAACAGGAATTGATTTTAATAAGCAAAAATCCGAAAATAACTGGCTGATCAGAATGCAAACTCTAACACAGAATTGGATTGAACACTTAGATGGCCTGCGTAGCTGGTGCAGCTATCTTAATATAAAAGAACAGGCGCAGCAAATTGGACTATCCAACGTAGTTGAAGCTTTAGAAGCTGGAACAGTTTCCGAAGAAGATCTGCCTTCTGCATTTTATCGCGGTGTTTCACTTGCCTGTGCCATTTCCATTGTGGACAAAGAAAGTTGCTTATCCAGCTTTAACGGCACCATTTTCGAGGATGAAATCGAGAAGTACAAGCAAACCTGTGGAGAATTTGAAAACCTTACCAAAAACGAACTTGTAGCGAGACTTTCGGCGAAAATACCGGCAACCTCGGCCAGTTTTGCTAATTCTTCAGAAATCGGAATTTTGCAAAAAGCAATCAGAAGCGGCGGCAGAATGCTTTCCATTCGTAAATTGTTTGACAGCATTCCGAATCTGCTTAGAAGGCTGTGCCCCTGCATGCTTATGAGCCCAATTTCTGTAGCACAGTATATTGACCCGAACTATCCTCCTTTTGATTTGATAGTATTTGATGAGGCTTCTCAATTGCCAACCTGTGAGGCGGTCGGAGCGATTGCCAGGGGGAATGATGTAATTGTCGTCGGTGATCCAAAACAACTTCCCCCAACGAGCTTTTTCAGTGTGAATAGGATAGATGAAGACAACTTCGAAAAGGAAGATTTAGAAAGTATTTTGGATGACTGCCTTGCCTTATCCATGCCACAGGAGCACTTGTTATGGCACTACCGTTCCCGCCATGAAAGTTTAATTGCATTCAGTAATATGCAGTACTATGACAATAAATTATTTACGTTTCCATCGCCTAATGATATGATTTCTCAAGTGAAATATATTGCAGTCGATGGCTTTTATGACAGAGGAAAAACGAAACAAAATGATGCTGAAGCAAAGGCTATCATAGCGGAAATTGTAAGAAGATTAAATGATCCCATTCTTAGCAAACAAAGTATTGGAGTGGTGACGTTTAGCTCTGTGCAGCAAAACTTAATTGATGACTTACTTATGGAAGCATTTGCAAAAAATCCTCAGCTTGAAGATATTAACAATGCGATGTATGAACCTGTGTTTATTAAAAATCTGGAAAATGTACAGGGTGATGAGCGTGATGTTATTTTGTTTTCTATTGGTTACGGCCCGGATACAAATGGTAAGGTGGCTTTAAACTTTGGTCCGCTTAACAGGGATGGTGGCTGGAGACGGTTGAATGTAGCGGTTTCCAGGGCCAGAAAAGAAATGATAGTTTTTTCCACATTACGCCCGGAACAGATCGATCTCTCAAAAACGAGATCAGATGGAATTGCCGGACTAAAGGCTTTTTTGGAATTTGCACAAAAAGGCAAAAGTATGCTGTCATTAAAACAAACGAGCGTTTTACAGAATGAAGATACAGCAGAAAAATTGATTGCAGAACAAATTAAAACATTGGGATATGAGGTACACACTAATATTGGCTGTTCCGAATATAAAATTGATATTGGTGTTGTCCATCCAAATAAAAAAGGAGAATATATTCTAGGTATTATGTGTGACGGTATGAACTACTATTCCGCAAATACAGCACGTGATCGCAATATTTTGCAGGGCGGAGTGCTAAAATCATTGGGGTGGAATATCTACCACTTATGGATATTGGATTGGTGGGAGAATCAAGAAAAAGTACTCGATAAAATCAAGGCGGCGATTAAAATTGCTTTAGAAAGCAGAGGGAAAGAGTTTGAGCCCCAAACAGTCGTACCATCCCCAAATACAATTTGTTCCTATGAAAAGGTAGAAGAAGCCAATGTTGACGACGCTCAGAAAAAATACAAGAAATACGAGTGCTGCTCGATAATCAGTGAAAAACTCGGAGCAGAGGAGTTCTGCTTGCCACAAAATAATCGGCTCATCTTAATTCAGATTAATGAGGTTTTAGCAAAAGAAGCACCAATCAGTAGAAACGCACTGTGCAAACGCATATTATCTGCATGGGGTATTGCACGAATGGGCGCGCGTTTGGAAAGACGCTTCGATGAGCTTTTTACTATGCTGGGATCACAACAAACGACATCGAATGGAACCGTATTCTATTGGAATGAAGGGCAACAGTCATCAACATATGAGTTATTTCGTGTACCGTCTGATGATGTAACGCGTAGAAATATGGAAGATATCTCTGCAGAGGAAATCTCTAATGCAGTCAAATCTTTATTGGCAGACCAAGTAAGCCTTTCTACAGAAGATTTATTCAAAGAAGTGTATAAGTTATTCGGATTTTCGAGAAGTAGCTCCTCTATAGAAGAAATAATAGGCGCTGGTATTAGCACGGCAATTGATAGAGGATATGTGCTGCGGGATGCTACAGACAGGGTGATTATCCAAGAGTAATTACCCCAGTTGTCAACTGTAATCGTTTAGCATGTTTACAGTTCCGGTCACTTAACGATGAAGGTGTTAATTTTAATATTGGAGGGATAAATTTGAAGGAATTAAAAGATTACCGTATGTTTACAAAGCCGGCTGAGCTTGATAAAGCGGTAAATACGCTACGCGGGATTGCTGACGGAATTATGTTGGACGGCAAGGTTTCTAATGATGAATTGATGGAAATTACTAACTGGTGTACATTACATAGAGATTTAATAGACAGACATCCTTTTTCTGAAATAATACCACTTATTGATAAATGTGTTTTGGATGGTGAATTAACTAAGGAAGAAATGTTGGACATTCTATGGGTATGTGACAATATTGCAAAAGACAGCGAATACTATAATTTTATAACAGGGACTATTCAACAGCTAGAGGGAATTCTGCAAGGCACCTTGGCGGATAATGTACTTAGTGATGATGAGATCTTTCATTTAGCTGATTGGGTTAACGAGCATGACTTCTTAAAAGGGACATATCCGTTTGATGAGATTGATAGTTTGCTAACGTCGGCATTATCGGATGGTTCAATATCAGATGATGAGAGAAATATGTTAAAAGCCTTTTTTGGAAACTTTATCGATACGACTGTCTCTTACAATATTAATTCTTTAGAATTACAGGATATAAAGCAAAAGTATTGTGTGGAGGGAATCTGTGCTGTATGCCCGAATATTGAATTTGAAGATAAGTTATTTAGTTTTACTGGGGCATCTGAAAAAGCCACAAGAGATGAAATTGCAAAATTAATTATTTCTCATGGAGGTCTGTTTAACAATTCTGTTGTATCAAAGACCAATTACCTTATTGTTGGAAATGCTGGTAACCCCTGTTGGGCCTTTGCTTGCTATGGGCGTAAGGTTGAAAAGGCTGTTGATCTCCGTAAAAAGGGCGGAAGCATCATAATAATTAATGAGTCAGACTTATGGGATATCCTGGGATAGATCTTTACTTGAGACTGATTTGGCCCAAGTTGCAGATTTCCCCAACCCTGTGACAATTTAATAAAACTACCTATTGGCTGCGATTGACTTAATTTATCAGATTATTTTTAGTAGATTATAATTAAATTTTCGGATCGCCTTAACTGCCTATTATAGTCATGATCAGTATTTTGCTAAGGTATGCAGTCGATTATCTTGGCCTTGGACGGAGGAAGTTCAGAACAAACTCCAAGCTGCGAGTTTGAACATAACGCGAAGCTCAGAGACTCTTCTTGATTTCACATAAGGCTAGAAATAGATTAGCACTGCTTGTAAAATTTACGTAAGCATAAATAAAGGATAACTACTAATTATGAATAAAACATTATCAGAAATTAGGCACAAAAAGTGCCTAAGCTCTTAAAAAGTTTGGCGTTTAATTATCATGATTTGGGTCTAACTTTATATGATTATTACAATATAGAAAAAGTTATTCTATCGCTCAGCATACTCTCTACCTCCTTTTTCACATCAGATCTTCAATAAATAGTATAATAAAAATAAAAAGAGGAGTCTTTTGTTATGTCGCGTGGTCGCAAATCTGTGAAAGTTAAAACAATTGAAGAGCAAATTATCGACATTGATTCTGAAATTGAAGACTACAAACAGAAAATTTTTGATGCAAGAGAGAAAAGAAAAGTTCTTATGGAACAGAAGGAAAAAGAAGAATTGGCAGTTTTGTATGAGGCTGTAAAAGCCAGCGGAAAAACTCCTGAAGAATTTCTAAAAGCCTTGCAGGAACAGCAAAAACAAGGCGAGTGATTTTAGAACAGAAAAGAGATTATATCTCATAGTGTAATACCCTCTAAGTTGACGCGCAAAAAGCACACGTCATACCTAGGGGGTATTTTTATGTCTATTATTATAAATCAATCATGCTTATTTTGAGAAAGGATGTGATTTTCATGCCGATGGTGGCAGCCAAGGCGCCATATGCCCTGTTCATTGTCGACGATGCCGTGATAGAAAAGGTGAAAAGCAATCTGCCTTGCCTTCCCGAAGAACAGAAAAATCAGCAGGAACAGGAGGATGAACGTGGAATATAGCCAGATCAATACCGTGGCCAAATTCGGTCCGGATGATTATTCTTTGTGGACGCTTACCATGCCCCGAGACCAAATCCAACAAATTCGGCAAGGGGTGCCTGCGATTGAGGGCGATGTTCGCAGGGTGTTCGATGAAATCCGTGCCCGAGAAGATCAGCCGGAATCAATCTGCAATTTTGTTTTCCCGCAAAGCAAGGGTCTGAAGCTGTTCTCCGTAGACATGGGTGAGAATTTTGCCGAGAGGAATCGGTATAACGGCGCTTCCATTCGTGGCAGCCGTGAGGAAATCATCGCGGAACTTCGGGATGTACTAAAGGGACAGGGCTACAGCCTGCACGGGAACGCATCCTTTCTCAATGTTGACGTGTTGGAAACCCTGCGGAAAATCATGGAGCACAACACTGACTACTACCAGACGGATTTCCGTTATGATGTGGAAAAGCTGCGGGAAGCCGCCACCGACCGAAATGCCGAAAAACATTTTTTCTGGATGAGCCGGGGCAGCGGCACATGGTGCTTTGCTGAGCCGGAGGTGTATATCTGTAACACCAGTCCGCACAACACATGGAACTATTACGGCGCCGGGAACAAAAGCGAGCATGTCAAAACCTTTTGGATTGAACTGAAGGGTATGCGGGATGAAAAAGTTATGGGCGATATTTTGGAGCTAGATTATCAAAAGTATTTGGATTATCTCTGCACACACTCCTTTGAACCGTCCGCTGTGGAAATCGCATTCAAAAATCCAAATGATGTACGCACCTTTTCTTATAAGGAATACGACCAGAACTTTCAATCCATTGCCCAGCGGTATGGAACCGTGGAACGGGTGGCTTTCCGGGTGGCAGACCACTATGCGCTGTCCCTTGCCGCTGTTGAGGCACACGGCTTATTTTGGGACGCCGCCGAACCCATGGACATTGATACTTATGTAAAACGGCTGGATCATGACCGGCTCCACGATTACGGTTACATCGCAGACGACCTGATACTGACCAGACCGCTGGATGCTGAAAAAGCGGTAAATCATGGGCTTGCGTGTTATGCGCTCTGCACGGACGGATCTAAGGAATTGATCACAGACAAGGATACCTATTTGAAGCATCTTTACCATGATGGCTTGTTTGGCATGACCACAGAAGAACGAAAAATTTTGAAATATGTGAAACAGGACTGTACGCCACTTTTCAGCACGGAAGAAATGCGGGAAATCTGTTCTCTGGCACTGCGGGCTGGCATGGAGAACGACCCCGGCCATGCTGGACTGTTGGACGGGATCATTCATAAGGTGGAATGTATGCTGCCAAAAGAGTGTGAAGAAAGCGCCCTTGAACCTGAAAATGAATATAATCGGGAGGAATAAAAATGAGAGGCAAACTCAATATGAACCCTCAAACGAAACGGGCGGTTGTGGTGCTATCCATAATCGCCCTCCTTATTTTGATCATCGGAGTAAGAAGCTGCTCCAAACAGTTTCGGCAGACGGATAAAAATCCTGCCAGAACAGAGCAGACGGAATCGTCGCCGGAACCGTCGGGCGGCGGGATCGTGATTGATCCTGCTCCCAGCGGCGGCGAAACACAGCCGGGGCCTTCGACCGGCAGCAGTGACATAACTTCCGGCGAGGATGGTGCCTCGACCGGGCAGGAGGACGGCAGCGGAAAAAATATCGGCTCTAAGCCTGCTGCATCTTCGGCAAAACCATCCTCTTCCACAAAACCCGTCAGTTCAACGAAGCCGACAACTCCGGTAAAGCCTGCGGAGCCGTCACCCACGCCCTCGGCACCGGCACAGCCGACCCCTTCGGAACCCACAGCGCCTACGACTCCGGCACAGCCAACCCCACCCGCAACACCGGGTGATACGGACAATTCCGGCAGCGGATCAGGCGGCCATCACAGCTATCCCGCCGCCGTGGTGGAGATCACCGTTCCGGATTACAGTCACGCCGACACGGAATTCCAAGTGAAAACGACCCTGCTAAATGTGAAATCTTTGGAATGGGCAGTTTCCGAGGATGGAAGCGACGCGAAGCAAAGTGATTTTCTGAAAGGAACCCTTGACAGAGACGGCGGTAAAATCACGATTACCAAACAGGGCAGCTACACGTTGACAGCCACCGCAAAGAATTACGGCGGCAGTACCTACACCTTCACGAAAAAAATCACGATCCATCCTGTTTATGGCATCACCGTGACTACGAAGCCATATGCCCACACAGATCAGGCATTCACAATCAGCACAACCCTTTCCGATAATATCACACAGCAGTTGAACTGGCACGTTTACAAGGATGGGAACGAGATGAAATGGGCGGATACCGTGACGGGGACGCTCACCAACGCAGGCGGCTCCATCCAAATCAAGGACAAGGGCAAATACACATTGAAAGCCACAGCTTACGACGAAACCAGCCGGGAATTTACAGGAACGGCGGAAGTTGAGGTGCTTCCGGTTGTTGAAATCAGCCTGCAAGCGTCCGAAACCGCCCACACCGATACCCCCGCGCTCCTTTCCGCAGAAACCAAAGAGCTGGGCGATCTGCAAATCGCCTGGGGCGCGACAAAGGATGGAACGAAAGTTAATTTATCCGACTGCACCGAGGGCAAGCTGGATAACCTGGGTGGCAGCATCCGCTTTAAGGAGCCGGGTGATTACACCATTACCGCCGCGGCGACGGACAAATCCGGCAGGACGTTTACCGCGCAAACGGAATCGAAGGTCTATCCCGTCGCCGGTTTTTCCTTTACGCTTCCCGTAACTGCGCATACCGACGAGGCGGTTCCGGTTTCCGTGCAATCCTCCGATTTACAGGATATGAAAGCCGAGTGGACCGTCCTTCATAACGGAGAGAGCGTACCACTTTCCGACGTGCTGGAAGGAACGCTGACCAACGAAGGCGGTTCTATCCAATTCAGGGAGAAAGGCAGTTATGTCCTGAAAGCCACGCTTGTGGACAAAACCGGCCGTGAATACAGCTATGAGGCCGGTACGGTAGTCTATCCCGTAGCCGAGACAGGGTTCTACTTGCCGACTGCAACCCACACTGATACGGAGGTTGAGGTAAAGACCTCTTTCAAGGATACGGACGGACTTACTGCGGTATGGAGCCTGACAAAAGACGGAACGGCGCTTTCACTGGCTGACGGCTTTGACGGCACACTGACCGATAGCGGCGGTAAAATTCGCTTCAAATCGGTCGGTGACTATGAACTGACCGCCACCGTAACCGACAATACCGGCCGCAGCTTTACCTACACCGCTTCGGTCACGGTCTATCCGGTGATCACCGTTTCCGTGGAACTGACGGAAGAAACGCATACCGATCAGGCAGCAACGGCTTCCGTAGAACTCACCAATGCCGATTCTTTGCCCGTCGTTTGGAGCATGAGCAAAAACGGCATCCTTGCAATCCCTGACAATACCCTCACCAATTCCGGCGGTACGATCAGCTTCACCGAAAAGGGGGATTATACCGTTACCGCCGCTGTGACGGACAAGGCGGGCCGTACCTTCTCGGACAGCAAAACGATCAAGGTATATCCTATTCCCAAAATTACGTTTGATCTTTCAGGAGCTGTCCACACGGACGATGTGCTGTCGGTCAATACTACCCTGGCCGATATGGACGGACTGACGGAGGTGTGGTATGTGGACAATACTTACGGTTTTCAGGATTGGGATACCTACATTGACGGCAAGCTGGATAACAACGGCGGCTCTATCCGGTTTATACGTGCCGGTGTTTATGATTTGCAGGCCCGTGTGACTGACGCGACCGGGCGCGTGTTCCTCTTTAACAGTGGAAAGGTAGAAGTGTTGCCGGTCCTCTCCCTGACCTTTGAACTTCCTGCCACCGGCTATACCGATACGCAGATCGATGTGCGCACAAGAGGAAACAACAATGTGCTGCCAGTAGAATGGACGCTGATGAAAAACGGCGAAATGGTTCCGCTGGAGCAGGCAGTCAGCGGCACGCTGACCGCGCAGGGTGGAAAAATCCGCTTCCCGTCTGCCGGTGAATACCGCTTGACCGCTTCCATGACTGACGCGCTGGGCCGGGTATTCAGCTACAGCGTGAAAATCAGCATTTATCCGCTCTACAACTGCAATTTCTCCATGCCTTCCTCCATCCACACCGGGCAGAGCTTTGTCGTGAACATAGGCAGTGACGTGAAGCTGAACGGCAAGTCCATCGTGTGGACACTTTCTAAAGATGGCAGCGCAGTAGCTGTTTCGGATCATTTTAAGGGCGGGTTGAGCAATTCCGGGGGCACGGTACAGGTAGTTGTGTCCGGTAGTTATGAACTGACGGCCACCGTAACCGACGAGCTGAATAGAACATTTTCTTGCACACAGACTATTACTGCAACAAACAGCGCTCCCGCCAAGCCGACACTGACCGCCGCGGTCACAAGAACATCCCTGAATGGGAAATTCCTTGTGAATCTCAGCGCGAACAGCACGGACCCGGACGGGGACGCCATCACCTACGAGTATGATGGGAAAGCCAGCGACAATTACTATGCGCTCGGCACTTATACCATTAAAGTTAGGGCGAAGGACGGCTTTGGAGGTATTTCCGATTGGGGACAGGTTACTTTTACGGTTTCCAATTCCGCGCCTACAACGCCGGTCATTACGAGAACGCCAAGCGGTAACAGTGTAGCGCCGGGAACCGCCGTGACTATCACCGCAGCTTCCACCGATCCCGATGGAGACGCCATCACCTATGTGTGGGATGGATGGAATGCCCAAACGCAGACCTATCCGCTGGGTAAAAATACGGTTAAAGTCAAAGCTGTCGATTCGACCGGCGCAGAGTCTCCCTGGGCCGCCATTACATTCTTTGTGGCAGACGAGTCTCACGGTGGCGGCATGATGCTGACCGGGCCGGATTCGATTATTACTGAGGATGGCATAGAGGGTGCGACCATCACGTCATGGACGTTTAACGTCCCGGCTGTTGCTGGGCACAACGCAACCTACGATTACGGCGAGGTCAAAGGCTACAATCAACTGACCGGGCAGTGGGTACGCTTAACTAACGTGTCATTCAACGCGTCTATCGGATCGTCATTTTTGGCGACGGATGGTAACACCGGCCGCGTTTATAGTCACAACGGTGTGTACATGTATGGTACATTGCAGCCGGGAATCTATACCAAACTGCAATATTATTACTATACGCCTCACACGTGCATGTACAATAAATCCAACATCACTTACTCCGTAGAATTCTACTGGAATCCAGACTGAAAGGTCGAGTTCGGTAGATTTTTCAACAAAACAGACGAATTGGGGCATCACCTGTCATGGTGATGCCCCATTATTTTTGACAGGAGGCCAGAAATGCAAGGATTCTTAAAGCCTTATCAGGTAGAACAGATCAAAAAACAGTATCCCACAGGAACAAGAATTGAGCTTGACGGGATGGACAATGAATGCGATATGCCGGCTGGACTCAAGGGGGTTGTCCAGTACGTGGACGACGCCGGCCAGCTCGGGATGCTTTGGGATAATGGGCGTACCCTCTCCTTGATTCCCGGCGAAGATCGGTTTCACACCATTGCCGAGGAACAGGCGCAGAATGACAAGCAAATCCGGGTGCTGATCATAGAACCGGGCAAAGTCCCCTATGAAAAGCGGATTGATAATGATTATCGGGCCATGCAGAAGATTGTGGACGGCTGTATTGAATATGTGCCGCTGCCTGAACCCGACTGCCATCTCTACTGCAATGACGAAGGCAAGCTGGACGGATTGCCCGGAAACCGCCGCCTAGATCATGGCGACATTATCTGCGGCACGTTCCTGATTTGCTCTCACAATGATGAGGGCGAGGATATTTCCCTCAGTGATGAACAGCTTCATCGTTACACTGAACGGTTCCGGGAACCAGAGCAGTACACCGACGAGGAAGCCCATAATCTTGAATATGAAATCGGGGTCATATCACCCGTAAGCAACGACACGGAAGATGTGCTACGTATGCTGGGCCTTCTGTCTGGCGGCAACGATGAAACTGATGAAATGGAGCGATAAAAATGAAAGAAAACAAGAGCAACCTGGATCGGTATATTGATCATCTCAATGCGCATATCCTGCCGTTTATCGACTACAGCGAGCTTGACCGTTCCTATCACACGCCGGAAAAGGCGTATGCGAAAGGCGTTCTCAATCTTCTGCATACGGCAATGACGGAGCAATACGGGAGTACGCAGTTAAGCTGTGGCTATGGCGATGGGCAGGAGGACTATACCGTGCTTCCCGGTGTCATCCGTGGGAAGAAAACCGGGGAAATCGCCGTGGCTCTGCTGGGCATAGACCTGCAATACTCTGGCGAACACTGCCAGACGGAAATTCTGTGCAGGTACGGCGTGGTTTCGCAGGGCGATAACAGTTTGCCAAAACAGATTGCGGACGAATTCAGCACGAAATTTATCCCCTACGATTATTGCTACACCGCCGACGTTTCCGGCGATATTCATGTTTCAAAAAATGATTTGCCCAATGAAATCAAAGAATTTCTGGATACCTTCCAGAACCACACCGCCGAGCTTTTATACACCGGTGCGGCAAAAAAAGAAGATACGGAAATGGAACGCTGATCGTCCTGATTGCAGGGCGGTTTTTCTGTTGGAGGTGAGTTCGTGCGAAGAACATCAAGGCCGATGCCGTTTACCGAGGAACAGATGAAGCAGGTCTTTGCCACCAGCATTATCGACTTTGCCCTCATTAATGGTTTGCAGCTTGAGAAGGGCGATCGAGCCACCATGCACGTTAAAGGGCTTCCCAACGGTTGCGGCGGTCTGTACATTTTCAATCACGGGCGGGGCTATTATTGGTTTTCCAAGGAAAGCAAGGGCAACATCATTGACTTCGCCAAGGATTATTTTGAACTTCACACCAAGACACAGGCTATTGAAATGATCCTGGGCTGCCATTCGTATGACCATACAAAGGACTATGCGCGGCTGAACTTTCAGCCCTCCGAGAAGCCGTCAAAAGGAGAACTGATCCTGCCGCCCAAGGATAAGAATTTTGGATGTACCATCGCCTACCTTACCGAAATTCGCGGTATTGACAGGGAAATCGTCGACGCCATGATCCATGAAGGAAAGGTTTATGGGGCCAGAACGGAAGTAAAAAAGAATGGCCGTACCTATTCTTTTCACAACTGCGCCTTTGTGGGGTACGACGAAACCGGGAAACCCCGTTATTGCTCCCTGCGCGCACCAAGCGCGGACAGCCACTTCCGGCAGGATGTAGAGAATTCGGATAAGACGTATGGCTTTTGCATGGAGGGACGCTCCAATCGGGTTTATGATTTTGAGGCGCCCATTGACGCCATGAGTCATGGCACCCTGTGCAAGATTCACGGCATTGACTGGCGGCAGGATCACCGGGTGGCCGAGGGTTGCCTGTCGGATAAGGCGCTGTATCGATACCTTCAGCTTCACCCTGAAATCACGGAGATCGTTTTTTGCTATGATAACGATATTTATGGGGTTTTGAAGGATGGGACGCCCCACAACCACGGACAGATTCAGGCAGAGATCTCCGCTGAAACCTATGCGGGTTTGGGCTATAAAACGATGATACAAACGCCCATCAACAAGGACTTTAACCTTGACCTTCTTGCTTTTCGGGAAGCCGCTGTCCGTATGTCTGCAACAAGCTTGGAACAGGAAGCGGAGCGGTGAAAGCACTTAAAAGCGGAAAGCACCTGCGCGGTACTTTCCGCTTTAATTGCCAACTTTCTAATTATGCTCATTCCCTGACTACCTTCGAATTGTGTAGGCATTTTCAAAGATAAATTTTGGGCATTTATGTAAGAATTGCCTGTATTAGTTCATCATTTTTTAAAAGTGGCGACTTGTATATAAGAATCTTTAATTACTTTGTCAACATTAAAACCGTTTTTTTGAAAATCCAGAATCATCTCGGTAGGCGTATAGAACCGTGCTTCCACTTTGGATAAGGAAAATATACCATTTATGCATTTGCGAATCACCCAAGGAAAACAGGGATCACAGACGTATAGTTTACCGGATGGCTTTAGTACCCGAAAGGCTTCGTATCTAAATTTCTCTTGATTCGGAAAATGATGATATGCCATACACACAGTAACAATGTCAAAAGAGTCATCACCAAAGGGCAGGGATGCACTGTCTCCGACTTGAAACATCATTTCAGGGCATTTTTTTCTTGCTTCGTCACGCATTTAATTGCTTACGTCTATTCCAAATCCGTTTATCTTTGATTTTGAAGACAGGCGATTCAAAATAGTTCCTGTGCCTCACCCAACATCTAAGATGCTATCGTTGTCATTTACAATAACTGAACCAATGAGATTACGATAAAAGCATTTACTTAGATGGCCTTCAAAGCCATTGTCATACTTATTTGCTCGATGATCAAACGAAATATCTTTATAACCATGCATAATTTTATTACCTCATATTGTATCGGTAGAAGAAAAATGGGTTCCTATGGCCATGATTATTAGTGCAACAAAAAACAGCATGGGTGGTGCTTCCTGAAAAATCAATATGGATAGGAACGTACCTATGAAAGGTGCCAATGCATAATAAGTACTCGTCTTTGCTGCACCCAAGTATCTTTGAGCATAAATATAAAAACAAATACTCAATCCATAAGTAACAAATCCGAGGGTTAATGCCATTACGCTGTAAAAAAGCGTAGAGAAATGTTCTCCAATGGACAGCGCAATAACTAAGGAACCTGCCCCAGAAAAAAATCCTTTTATTACGACAATTTGAAATGGATTTTTGTTAGACAACATCCTGGTACAGTTGTTCTCAGCTCCCCAACATACGCAGCTTAAAAGAACAAATAAGGAACCGGACGAAAATGATAAACTGTTTACGTTTTCAAATGAAAGAATCAGACTTGATGCCGTTACCAGTAAAATTGCTATCCAGAGGCGTCTGGAGATTTGTTCTTTAAATATAAGCAATGCTATCACCGAAGTGGCAACAATTTCAAAATTACTAAGCAGAGATACATTTGCCGCAGTAGTATACGTGAGTCCGAACATTAATAAAATCGGAGCAGCTATATCCAAGACAATCATGAGAACAACATATGGTACTTCTCTTTTTGTCAGTTTCTGTTCTTTCTGAGTTTCTCCAGCCAATTTTCTAATACCACTGAATATTGCAACCCCTGTACCTGCGCCAAGATACAAAAACGCAGCTAACATTGTCGGCGTAATCTCTGAAAGTAACAGCTTCGAAAATGGAGAATTCATTCCAAATAATGCTGCAGCTATGATGGCAAAAACAATTGGGTTTAGGCAATGATTTTTCTGTTTCATTTCATAAACTTGTCAATTGCAGTATTTAGGGCAAGGATAACTTCCTCATCACCGGTTTTTGCCGCATCTACAATGCAGTGTGAAAGATGCTCTTTTAAAATTTCTTTTCCAATGTTGTTGACCGCAGCCTTGACAGCCGCTAATTGGATTAACACGTCACTACAATCGTCCCCGTTTTCGACCATCTTCTTCACGGCTTCAAAATGCCCAATTGCGCGTGACATACGATGGATAATCGCTTTCATTTCAGCTTCATCGTGGTGATGCCCTGGAACTCTAAGTGCTCTTCTCTCCATGTTTACCTCCAATCTATATATCCCCCACCGGGGGATATATAGATTATAGCATACTGCCATGAAAATACAATAGTCGATGAAAAAAACAACGCCTTACGTCCCATTTCAAGCCGCAAGGCCATGCTTTCTTATCAATCGGGCGGATGAGGCAAAGCACAATTATGTACAGGACTTCATTCTGTATTTGGGAGGTTCCTGCTTATTTCACATTGTATAAACAATGTGAATTTTGTTTGCGTCTGTTGTGCCATACTTGCCCCTAAATTTGTCCAACTCCGTCACAGAAATATGGCGGTTTTCTTATGTTCAAAATCAAGTTGGAAAGAAAGTTTGCCCTATGGCAAAACAACCAAGGTCAAAGGATTTGCCGCAGGAGAATGTCCACATTCAGGAATTCTTGGACACGATCTCGCCCTCGGTGATCAAATTCAACACCGATCATTTTATCTGCTGCAACACTTTCCGCTGTGCATGGGCACTTCATGAGTACCCGACATGGTTGTTATAGATGATGAAAAAGCGAGAGGAAGCTGACTTTAATACCAGTTCCCCAGCTTGTTCATAATGGGCTTCCTTATGATTTTCTTGCTAAATATAAGTCTATGGTATCTTATATTAATTTTGTCATTGATTTCATCAATTGATGCTTTCATCTCCACCTCAAAGGCATCTTTTATTTTGGAATCCAAAGCTCGATGTTCTGAATATGTGTTAAGTAAAGCAATACCTTTTTATCCGTAAACGTTATTTATCATTACAATCCTCCTCGTGCACATCAGCTTTTATCCCTTACTTTTATATAGTTCTCTATATCTTTTCGATATAAATCTGCCTGTATCTTTAATCAAATTCCAGAACAGCGAGAGCCGGTGATTCAGTCTTATAAACAGAAGCATGAGTAAAAGCACCACAAGCAGTATGAATCCGGCAATAAAGAATACAACAGCCAATCGATTCTCTTTATACATAGCATTTGCGAAAAGAGAAACCGTTGCCGCATACCTTTGCAGTATCAGATTTGGCGGAGATGGCAGTTGAACCATCGTCAGCGTGTCTGTTGCTCCGACTTTTGCAATCAGGTAATGGTAATAGCTGTTTTGTGTCATCAGTTCCGCCCCGGCGCCTCCGCTGATAATATAACGAACGTCGTTTTTGGTATAATCAAAATAACTGTGGATATGGGAAAGATAAACCGTATCCACTTTGTATTTCGTCATAAGGTTTTCAAACCGCGCGGCTTCCTGCTTGGTCTGAAAACCGTGGTCTATGCTCTCGTCCTCACTGTAGGCTTCCAACTTCTTCTCAACAAAGCCGCCTTCCTTTTCAACCTTATCAGTATAAGACTGCACTTCATTTGGCTTGACACCGCTTCTTGGGTCGGTCGGAGGCACATGGGATATTACAAGAATCCGCTTACCCTGCGCTTTTTGAAGATCCCGTTCAAGCCAGACGTATTGCACATCCGGTATCGCCTGCTTTTCGGCATATCCGCACGAGCTGTCAAGAAATATGAAATGATTGTCGCCAAAATCAAAGGAGTAGTACTCCGGTCCGTAAAGTTTTTTATAGGTCTCGCGTCCGTCCCCCCGAATATCGTGGTTCCCCAGTGTTGTGCACAGAGTCGTAGAAATTCCGGACGTCATCTGATTAAAAATTCTGTATTGGTTGGGCTTCCCGCTGTAAACGAGATCACCGTTGTCAATCACAAATACTGGTTTCAGCGCGTTTACCTGCTCAAGAATCTTCCCAAAGGTTTCATAGCCGTCCCTGCTGTCACCGAGAATGGCATAGTTGTCGTCCGCCGTTTTACTTGGCTGAACGGGATCAATCCGCCTGGTTTCTCCCACACTCAGATTCATCGAAAATTCCAAAGTGTTGACCGTGATTCTGGCGGGCTTGAGATTTTTATCGATACTTGATGAATAAAAGCCTGGGTTGATATTCTCAATGGAAATCAATACGTTCTGAACAGACGTATTCGCCGCTTTTACCGCAACGGCGGGCAAGGGTGATAAAGCCCTTATGACAAGTTGGTTTCCATCCTTGCCTTTTTGTATCCCTTTTACAAAGCCGCCGTACACGGTAACATCAACGCCGTTCCATGTATAAGTAGATGATGAATCTCTCGGATTATAGTTGAGTGGGAGTGAGGTAAATCCGGCGTTGATATTGTAAACGTGATAAGAATTATACAGAAAAAGGCCCGTGCCTGCGGCAAGGCATAGAACCAGCGCAAGTGTAACGATTTTCAGAACCCTTTTAAGTTTCATCCTCATTACCCCCAATATCATTTTTACTCCGTAACACTATTATTCCTGCCAAGTGTAACTTCTATCAGGATGGCTGAAATAATTCCAAGAATACCGCCAAACAGGAACGGTGCGCCCGAATTTATTTTATCCCACAGGAATCCGGCTATGATAGATGAGAGCAGTAGTCCTACGCCCTGCACCATTCCGTAAATTCCCAGAACAGTTCCTTTCAGCCCTGACGGCGCATTCTCGGCGATAAAAGCCCTTTCAGCACCGCTGATAAAGGCGGTGTACGCACCGTATGCGATAAATAGAATTAGGATGGCGGGTTTTGCTGACAAAAACGCAAAGCCGAGATATACAAGGCCATAGATCAGGTATCCTGGTACAAGTATCCTGCTTCTCCCGAATTTATCGGACCATTTACCTGACGGTATGGCGAGAATGGATGTGGAAACATTGAAAAGCAGATAAAGCAACATAACCTGTGACGCTGAAAAACCCTGGTTTTGAGCTTTCAAAAGCAAAAATGTATTCGACGAATTTCCAAGGCAAAAAATAAATATTACGGCAAGATACATTTTCAGTTTCCCATCAAGTTTTAATCCTTTAAGCTTGAGCTTTTCAGGTGTTTTGCCGCTGTCTTTGTCCTCCCTGACGAGAAATATGACCAGAATCCCGATGATCGCGGGAATAATAGAAAACAGAAACGCCTTGTGAAATCCAATACTAGTTGCGACGAAAAAATAGGCGAACAGTGCGCCAAGAGAGGAACCGGCCATATCCAGCATCTTATGCAGCCCAAACGCTCCTCCGAGTTTTTTGCCATCACTTGACTGCGCTACAAGAGCGTCGCGCGGTGCGGTGCGGATGCCTTTTCCGGTGCGGTCAATTACTCTCGCCAATAAAACACCGGGCCATGAGAATGCCAGGAGAAGAAATACCTTGTACAAAACAGACGCCGAATAACCGATGAAAGTAAGACGCTTTTTATTGTGGTGCACATCCCCGATGTAACCGCTAAATACTTTGAGAAGCGACGCAATACTTTCGGCTATTCCTTCAATGATTCCCACGATGGCCGGCGATGCACCAAGCGTGGCGGTCAGAAAGAGCGGAACCAAAGGATAGACCATTTCGGTACTCATATCGACAAACAGGCTGACAAGCCCGATTAACACAATATTGGATACCACTTTTTTCTGCTTCATTTTCGCTCCCTACGCTTTCTCATTAAATTCATATACTTTGTCACAGAAGCCCTCCAGAAGATCCGCACATTTCGCCAGCATCGATTTTGCTTTTTCCCGAAGCGGCGAGCCGAAAGAATCCCGCGCGGCTATTTTTTCATACCATTGTTTCAGTTTATTAAGTTCTTCTTCGTTTTCCTCGATTTCAGCAAACGTAAAGTTCTCTCTGGCCGTTTCCTTGTCGATTTCTTTGAAAAATTCCTCGCACTGTTCCAGAAGTTCTCCGTATTCCTCATCTCTTGCCGCGTTGAATTTATCGATGATTATTTTTTCCCCATCCTCGTCTGTGGAGATCGTCATGACAAACGCCTCGCCGCCGTTCCGGGAAACCTCATCCTTGACATCATTAAGCAGATTGTAATTTTCATCGCTTGAAGGCAATATCCACATGGACTGCTGGATACTGACCGCTCCGATTTTTTTCAGCTTTCTCCATATGGATACCCGTGCTCTTGACGGTTCTCTTGGTAGCGTATAATTGATAGCGCTCCATTCATTTTGATCCACAAAATCGCCCCTTTCGGAATGTAATACTGGTTACAAATAAAATAATATCATATTGTAATACCGGTTACAATAGACTTATTACAAATCATTTCACATTTCTGCGCGGTCGTTTTTTCATTTGTAACACTCTGCCTGCCATTTTTATATAATGATTTATGATGAAATAGCAGGGGTGAATTACAATGGTCCTGACGCCGGACATTTCAAATCTTCCTTACAGACTGCAAAATGGTGTTAAATTCTTTGAACTCGTTGCCGAATCGGTGAAAAGAGAAATACTTCCCGGCTTGTATATAAACGGATGGGGATATAACGGAAGCATACCCGGCCCGACCATTCAGGTTTATTCCGGAGACTGTGTAAATATCCGTGTTGTCAATCATCTGCCCGAACCGACAAGCGTACACTGGCATGGGCTGGATGTGCCCAATGGGATGGACGGCGTGCCAGAAATAGAGCCGTCACCCAAAATTGAACCCGGAGGATATTTTGATTACCATTTTAAGATAACAAATCCACCGGGCACCCATATGTATCACATGCACTTCAATACTCCTGTCCAGCAAATGATGGGGCTGGGCGGAGCGTTTATCATCCTGAGCCGCCGGAGCAGTAACATTCAGCGAGATTATTTTCTAATGCTTCAGGAATTTACCGTAAGCGGCCTTAAGATGGGAGAGGTAATGCCTGGTACATGTGATCTTGATCCGATGTCGCACGACTTCAACTTTTTCACAATGAACGGCCGATGTTTCCCATATGTAACCCCGCTTCAGGTAAAAGCGGGAGAGAGAGTGCGGATAAGGCTCGGCAATTTCGGGCACGATGCTCACCCGATTCATATCCATGGGCACCAGTTTGCAATATCGGCCAGCGATGCCGTTCAAAACAGGCTTATTAAAAACACAATCAATGTGGCTTCAGGTGAAACATATGACTTGGAATTCATGGCAAACAATCCGGGAAACTGGCCCTTTCACTGTCATATCCCGCATCATATGTCCAACAACATGCAATTGGCAATGGGCGGGATGACAACGGTTATTTCCTATCAGTAATACAATTTCATATATAGCCTATAATAGGTCAAAACTCCGTGTGGACTTCAAGCCACACGGAGTTTTGTTTTTAGGAGCAGGAAAGTTATTAGGAACCAGCCATCATTTTGCATTCGTTTGCACAAGCCTGACACTCAGCAGCACATTTTTTACAATGATCGTCCTTAAACATTTCGCATTCCTGCGCACATTCGTTGCAGAGTGTTTCGCACAGCTTGCATAGATCTGCCGCATGCATGGCATCCATCGACATAAACGATGATGCCTCTTTGCAAGCACACGCGCATTCATGTAGGGTAGAAATACACTTTTTTCTCGCACTGACGTCCGGCTCATTAAGGCACATACCCATGCATTCAATACATGCCTGTGCGCACCTGTTGCAGGCGTCAATACATTTCTGATATTTGTCAATTGCCGGATTTACAATTCCCATATAAATTTGGCCTCCAATTTTTATTTGTAAGCTACGATCAGTTTTTCCCAAAATACAAAATTTATTAGAAATGAGGAGTACAAGACGTTATGGAAATGGGAATCAGAACTTCCTGCTTCCCATTTTGCTCATTAGATACGCAGAAATTGTTCTTTCGTCACTCTAAAAAGCATTCTATCTTGAACCCAGAATTGCAGAAGTATCTGTAACTGAAAGACTATCATGTTAACACTTCTATTTTCGCCTTTTCAGGAAGCGAAGCGACCAAGCCTCTGCCGCCTAGCGGCAGGGGTAACTTAATGCCAAAATCCCAGATTTTGGAGTTAAGGCAGGAATAGGCGGGTTCCACCCGCCAGGAAAACAGCTTACAGGCAAAGCCTGTAACGGGGTTCTCCGTCATATAGAGGGGTTCCCAACGGAACACCACGGAAAGGAGGCTGTTTATGCCCGAAAAGAGCCTGAAACGCTCGATCAATTTTTCGCCGGAAACCTTAAAAGCACTGGATACCCTTGCAGCCAAGAACGACACAACCACTTCGGAGCTGGTGCGGCAGTTTGTGGAAAAAGGACTTTCTGTGGAAGGCTACCGGCAGGATATTGACTTCATCGCCAGCATTATCCGGCAGGAGCTGATGGCGGTCTACCACATTGAGGACATCAAAGCTGTGGTAGAGCAGCAGGCAAACCGCATTGCCAAAATGCACATGAAGTCCGGCAAGATTGACGCCGCTGCCTTTTTCCTCTTGATCAAGGTTCTGATGAATGTGGCCCATGAGGGGACGGAAGATCAGTTTGACCAAATGCTGAATGAGGCTGTCACGCTGGGCGTAGATTACATGCAGAAAAAGGATTTTCAGATCAATAGCTTCTTGCAGGACACAGACAATCTGCGCCATCTTGCGGATAAGCTGTAGAGCCGGATTATGAACGATAACGGGAGGTGCCTGATGGAGAAACAGGCCCTTTTTAACGGAGTGCTTTTTTGGAGTGGCAGTGTCAATCTTCTTGACGGAAAAATTGAAGAAGTTCACAGCTATCGGGAAGCACAGGCCGCGGATTTTCACCACTCCTTATATTTTCCTCAAGCACAGATTGAAAAAATGGCGGACGGCGACTGCGCTTTTTTCTGGATCAACGAGGACGGCGCCATAGAGGGAGAGTGGCAAGGATGCATGGCGAAAATTCCAAAGAGATTTCAAAAATGAGGAAGTGAATTTCAATAAGCTCAAGTATGGCTTTGTGCGGACCCATGAGGACATGCAGATCACCGAGCCGATTTCCCTCGCAGAGTTTCCCGAAGCTGGTGAAGCCTACGAGGAAATCACGGGAACCAAAGCCAAGGCCGAAATGGATAAGCTGGGGCTTGACCGCCGCAGCCTGACCTATTCCGTGGTAGAGGTCCGAGCCGACTCCGACTATATCTGTTTTCATATGCCAGAAATCTGCGACCGCGACAGTCTGGAGGAAAACGATCACTATCGGAAATTTATGGAGGACGCCGACGATACTGAGGGCAATGTCAGCGAGTATTCCTATTCCCTTGGAAGCGGGGAAAGCGAAAACCCCGACGAGGACGAACTTGCTATCATAGAGCAGTACACCGACGAGCTGGACGAGGAATACGGCATTGACCCCATTCAAAGCGTTTTTTTTAGCTTTGAGCATGAGGCGGAACTGGAGTATTGAATGATAACACAAGCAAACAGATATACCAAACTGGCCGCATTGACAGGGAGAGCAGATAACCTCGATTCTTCCTATCATGCGGCTTTTTATTTACTTTCCTATGATCCGGAGGTATGCAAAATTGCGGCGCGGTATGTAGATCATGACGGCATCCGTTTCACCGGTCTAAAACGGGCGACCCGCGGTTTTGACGAGCGCACCCGTCAGGTTGTTGATGTTGCTCACAACCTGTTTTCCTGGACCAGTAAGTGCAGCGTTAATCCCTTTGATGTTTCCCGGCTGGGCTATCCCTATATGGAATTGGTCTGTAATGCTTTTTACATCGCTGTGGGAGAGGTTGAGGTTGTAATTCAAGCCGAGCACGACGGGCAGGCAGAAATGACGCTGGATACTAGCCAGTATCAGCAAAGCAAACGTGTTCACCAGCGGTTTGAGAAGCTCCAGAGCGCCATGATTGGGGATATGAAGCGGGAGTCGGCCGATGAAATAATGGACAGCGAGGTGATGGAACAATGATTACCGGAGTGATCCGTTATCAGAACGGTACGCTGGTGGTGGAGTTCCCATGCAGCTCTTATGACCTGTCCGGCCACCTGGGGAGCATCGGCGTCCGCACTCCGGCGGCAGAGCTTCCGGCCCGAGGTACGGATCAGATCGAAGTCAGGTTGGCATCCAGTGAGCCAATAGGCGAGCTGGTTTTGTCAAAGCTTCAGGACAGCGATACTCTTTCCTGTGTCAACCTCGCCTGTCAGGAGATCGACCGAGCCTGCCCTTATGGGTATGATGAATTTCTGGATATGCTGGAACCGAAAGCAGAACCGCAAATAGACGGCTACCGCTTCTACCGACAGTATGAAACACTCCCGCCCAGCACGGCGGACGGCATGAAGTATATTCTTGAGGAAACAAGGCGCTACCGGACCACCATGGAAAATTACACGCTTGCGTGTCGGGCCGCCGAGGACGAGGAAGATGAATAGCCGGAGAATGAGGATTGGGAGCGGTAGCGGCTGGTGCTGGGGGTGACGGCTCATTTCTATTTTAGTCTATAAGCAGCGCTTCAAAAATCCCAACTACAAAAGCACGGCCAGCAAGAACTACGCGCATGTACGGTATATTGCCACGCGCCCACGGGTCGCTAAAAACGAGGGCATGAATCACGGCCTGTTTGGGAAGCTCACCCCCGGCCCGATTACAGAATTTCAGGACTGGCGCGACGTAGCAAGGCTGGTGTATGCCAATTCCAAGAAGCACATTACGATGTACCGCAGCGTGATCTCCTTTGACGAGCAAACCGCCGCCGAACTGAATCTGACAGATCAGAAAGCATGGCAGCGGTACATTGAAAATCACATTATGACCATTGCTGAAAAGAACAACATCCGGCGCGAGCATTTACAGTGGGCGTGCGCGCTCCACAAGGAGAAAAACCATCCCCATATCCATGTGGTGTTTTGGGATACCTCGTCGCGGGTCAGAAATCCCTTTACCCCGCCTTCCGTTCCCAACGCCATCCGAAAACAGTTGATCAAGGACACCTTTGCCGATAAAATCCGCGCTTTCGGGGAACAGAAGAACAAATCGGCTGCCGAGCTGCGTAGCATCAGCAATGAGCTGGTGGACGAATTTGAACAGCATTTACACAGATTGGATAAGAGCCGGTACAAGCAGTTTCGGGAGAATTACGACGAGGACAACGAGCTTTCCGGGAGCTTTGATTTCGACGATGAGGTGCTGAACGAAACCGCCGACCGAGTATTCCGAATCAAAGCGGCGCTCCCGCCCACCGGCCGCATTGCCTACCAGCTCCTGCCGCCTAACGTCAAGGCGGCGGTGGATGAATTGGTTGCCTACCTGCTGAAAAGCACCCCTGCCATGCAAAAGCAGAAAGAGGACTATATCGAGAGCAAAATGAAAATGGCCCTGCTCTACGGCGGGAGCGACGAGTACCTTTCAGAACTTCGAAATCGGTTCGCCGGTGAGGCAGACAAAATCATCGCCAACCGCATTTTGGGCATGGTGAAGGCCATCGGCCGTCTGGATTCAGAACTTCATTCAGAGGAATACCGCGCCGCGCGACGCTCCTATTATGCCGAACAAATGCTGATGGAGGCCCTGGATATGCTCTCCCTGTTAAGCCGCGAGAATAACCGCCGTTTTGAGAATCTAACGGATGCCATCGGCGGCGATCTATCGAAGGAAGCCAAAAAGGAACTGTTTTTGAAGCTACAGGATAAGGGCTATGAACATTGATGAACAGGAGGAAATCATTTGAAAACAAAACAAGAATTTTTCGAGGACTTTTTTGCACGCCTGACACAGAACGGATTCCGGGTGGAAAGCATCATGGAAAATGATATTGCCGCCGAGGTTTACGACGAAAACTCCCTGTTCTGTGTCATTACGCAGGACGGGGAGCTTGTTTTTGAAACCTATGGAAGCGACAAGGCGCGGACGCTGGAGCAGGCGGCCGAGGAAACCCGTGCATCCCAAGGCTGCTGTACCCAGCCGCCGTTTGCCGACGTGGAACGGACAGAAACGGTTGCGCTGACAAACGGTTCCTATATCAAGGTGTTTGAAAGCGCCGGAACGGTACTGCTCTGCCGCCGCACCGGACTGTTCGGGTATGAATTTGTCACCTGCCAGAAAACCGTTTCCAATCACAACAGCAGGCGGTTTTACCGGGAACAGGTATTCTACGATCCGGTTCTGGCCCAGGACAGCTTTATGGAGCGAAGCGGCCTGAAAATTCCGTCGCCGCTTTCCCTTTCCTACGATGAACTCCGTGTGCTGGTGTCCTGCTGCGCCAGATGTGTCATGCTGGACAACGAACTGGACGGCAACGACGAGAGCCGTATCCGTGAGCTGATGGCAAAGATAGAGGACAGCCTGCCGCCCCAGCCCGACCTATCTCCGCGTCACTATTTTCAGAATGAACCGGAAAGGAGCATGTCATGAAAAGTAAAACCGAATTTTATCAGAGCTATTTTGAAGCGCTGCAAAAAAAAGGGTTTACGGTACAGCCGTCTAGCTCTCCCGATTATGTGGCGGACATTTACCACAAGGATAAGCTGATCGCCTTTTATACCAAGCATGACCTGATCATGAAAAATCCATTCGTGGAGGTGCAGGATAAACTTATGGACAGGGTGCAGACCCTTGCCAAAACCACAGCGGTCGCCTGCGGGATCTGTTCGGATAAGCCGTTCGACGAAGAAACCGCGATCAAGCTGCGCAATGACCTTTATAAAATCAACGAGCATAACGGCGTGGTGTTGGCCTGCAAACAACATCCCCTATTGGGGTATGTGCTGTCTACCTATCGGTGCGACGAAAACAAGAATCCCATCCAGCGTCAGTATTTTTACAACAAGGAAGATGCCTTTGAGAACTTTGCAACCCGGAGCGGCCTGATTGATGAAAAGCGTCTGTTCTCTGAAACCGACTTAAATATCATCCACGCCGGTCTTGTGAAGATGCGCACGGTTGACAACGATATGACTCAGGATGATCTTAATTCGGTAGAACGGCTGGTGGACAAAATCGAGGACCTGCTTCCCGAATTGCAGAAAAGAGAAAAGACGCTGGATTTCTCCTGGATTTTTGGCAACATGGAGCGCGGTATCGAACGAGAATAAAAAAACTGCCGCGAAAAACACGGCAGACTTCTTTATTTGGCCAGCAGCTTTGCTATGTGCAGGACAGCCGCCGCTTTTTCCTCATCTAAAACACGGAAGGTTTCCACAAGCTCCCGTTCATTGGCGGTCGGATACAACACATCCAGACTCTCGTTGAAAAATTCCGCAACTGTTGTACCGAGGCAGCCAAGCAGCTTTTCCAATACCAATACGGACGGCTGGCTCTGCCCCTTTTCAATTTTATGGATGTAGTTTTCCGATATATCAGTTGCCTTTGACAGTTTATAGACACTGAGATTCTTTTGTGTCCGGAGTGTCCGAAACTTAACCGGTAAATTCATCCTGATCCCCCCTTTTGATACTTATTCTTATTATGCTTGATAGTACAACAAAATATAATATAACTATGGTTGTTGATAATACAAATATATTGTTGTATCATTTTTCTTGTAGTCTTTTTTTATCCATTACAGATAGGAGAGTGATTTATATGAACCAGCCAACGGGAGAATCCATTTGGGGAAACATCAATACCGCGTTTGAAATTGCCCTGAACATTTATGCGATTGTAGCGAAAGACGAAAATGGATTGGAACATGAGGGGATTATGGTTCCAAAGTCCAAGGCAAAGGAAGTGCTGTCCGACAAGGCCATGTCCATGGCGGAACAGGATGGTGACTGGCTTTGCTACGGTGAGGACGCCAAAGACATTCCCATGTATGAAATGCTACAGCGCCGCGTCGCGGCTTGTAAGCGCATGGAGACGAAAGCCGTGGAGATGATGGAGGAAATCCGGCGCGACGGGAAACTGAGTCTTACGGATTATTTCGGAGAATGTGCGCCGCCAAAGCAGGCGGCAAACAGCGCGGATCAACTTCATCAGGTGCGTAACGGCATTTATTTGGTCCATTCAGACGGAGAGGACTATTTTGCCGTTCATGAAGCGGTTGCAGATAATTTCATATCCGATGTTGCCGAGACGTTTGGCAGGAGGGATGGTGAATATCTGTATTATGATCTGACAACCGCCGCGATCCCTCTCTTTGAACTGCGCCAAATCTATGAGGAAGTAAATGATTTGATCGTATCGGATGACAGTCTGCTTGCAACGCTGAACACAAATTTCAAAACTTACATTTCCTACTATAACGAGCTGGTGCAGGAAGAAGCGAAAATCCCGCCGGTGGAGGCTCCAGCCAGCCTGTTCCTGCAAAAGCAGCTTGACCGGGTGGCACAGGAGCCAGAACATTCTTCCGGCGAGGAACCCGAAACCGAGCAAAGCGCCCCTGCTTCCGGGGAAGAAGCCGAGGATTTCGGCTTTGAACCATAAGAAACAAGGGCGCTCCATTACTTTATAGAGCAATGAAAACCAAATACATTTATGCTGCCAATACGCCCCACACCGAAGTTTCCGGTGTGGGGCGTATTTTTTTGTTTGCGAGGTGATGGATTGAAACTGATCTGTATCTCCAGTCCCCTACGCGGGGACTACAACACCAATATCAAAAACGCCGTGGAATACTGTCGGCTTGCCAGTGAGCAAAATGTACTGCCTCTCGCACCGCATATCATCTTCAGTCAGTGGTGCAACGACACCGTTCCAGAACTGAGAGAGCAGGGCCTGAAACTCGGCCTTGCACTGCTGGAAAAGGCCGATGAGCTGTGGGTGATGGGGGAAAAAATCAGCGAGGGAATGCGGGGCGAAATCGTATTCGCAGCCGAACATGGCATTCCGGTTTATTTTGTCGAGTATCCCCATATCCCCACTCTCTATCCGGTCAGCGCGGACGAAAACCGCTTGCTTTCCACAACAGACTGTATTGAGGGGAACAGCCAAAGAAACTACGAAAATCAACTGGTGGTACTCCGGCATGAAACCCTCAAGCCGGAGTACCGTACGCCCTACAACCAAATCTGGCTTGTCACTTTTGACCCTATCTGCTTGCCTAATGATATACACGGCGACACGATTCATCTGCGGCATCCGGTAGATGGAGATCGTATGGATGTAAGAAGACGTGATATTTGGGGTGTGGCAAAGCCGGAAGCTCTTACGTATGTTCATAACGCTTATCCGGAGTTCGAAGCCGCCCTGCTTCCGGAAGCGGAACAGGAAGGTGAACTTTACCGATGAAGAAAAAGGAAAAACTCATTTTAGGCTCTGTGATCATCGGGTTTGGAACGGTGTTCAACTTGTTTTTTACCGCCGCCCTGCACGGGCTGTTGTCGCGCCAGCATACCACCCTGACCCTGATTCCCTTATGGAATTGTATGGTAGGTCTTTTTGCCCAGCGCCAGCAGCTTCTTCTATTTCTGTCCTTCGAAGGTTTTCTGTGCCTGTGCTGCGTTCTCTTTTGGGTACAGAACAATCGTCCCTACCAAAGTGAGCTTGTACGGGTAGCCGAGGACATTTACACCCCGGCTCCGGTCGGACAGTTTCAGCATGGGTCGGCCCGCTGGCTGCGGGAATCGGAAAAGGGCAAGGTTTTCGGTACGCAGGTCATTGATCCGGCAAATCCGATCATCCGAAAACTGCTGGACACCGGCTATGACGATCTGCCGTTCATGAAGGAGAAGAAACAGGCAGCAAAACCGAAGGAACAAACGGAAACCGAACGGAACGCGGAAGAAAAAGTTCAGGAGGAACCCGCCGTACCGCCGCCTATTCCCATAAAACAGGAGGAAAAAGAGGAGGCTATCGTACAGGATGAAGATTTTGAAACTGTGGATTATGACCTTGCGGCTGTGCAATTAATCCCCAAACCGACGCAGGAGGCGCCTGTTATACCCCCTGCTGAGAAAGCAAAGGAAGGAGGAAAAGAGGAAAGGGCTGACCCCTTCAAGTTATTCGATGAGGGCGGTATTGTGGTGGGAACGGACAAGATCGGAGGAAACGGTCCCTACGAGACGCGAGAAAAGCTCTATTACATTTCCGAGGACACACATACCCTGACCATCGGGGCTACACGCTCCGGCAAAACCCGCTGCCTGGTGATTCAGTCCATCTGCCTTCTGGGACTTGCCGCAGAAAGCCTTGTGATCAGCGATCCCAAGGCGGAGCTGTTTCACTACACGGCGGAGTTCTTAAAAAAGCTCGGCTACGAAGTGATCTGCCTGGACTTCAAAAACCCCGAAAAGAGTACCCGCTACAATCTTTTGCAGCCGGTTATAGACGCCGTGAACAGCAATAACATGGAGCGGGCGGAGATGTATGCCTGGGACATTACCAATATTCTTGTGGGTGACAATGTTTCCAACGAGAAGATTTGGGAGAACGGCGAGAAATCCACCATCGCGGCAGCGATCCTCTGCGTGGTAGTGGACAATAAGAAGCGGCCCGAGTATCAGAACCTTACGAATGTGTATTGGTTTATCGCAGAAATGTCTAAATCCGTGGGCGGCAAGACGCCTATGGCCGAGTACAGGAAGAAGCTGCCTGCCTCCCATCCGGCAAGGGCACTGATGTCCATAGCCGAAGTCGCGCCCAGCCGTACCAAGGGCAGTTTTGATACCTCTGCCCTAACCACCCTGCGGCTGTTCACCAGCCGTTCGGTTTACTCCGTCACCCATAAAAGCGATTATAACATTTCGGAGATTGGGAGCAAAAAGCAGGCGCTATTCATGATTCTTCCCGACGAAAAAACGACGTACTATCCCATTGCCAGCCTGATGGTATCTCAACTCTATGAGCTGTTGGTTCATCAGTCGGATCAGCGCGGCGGCAGGCTGGAACGCCGGGTCAACTTTGTTTTGGACGAGTTCGGGAATTTTACGAAGCTCACCGATTTTACGAACAAATTGACAGTTGCTGGCGGCCGCGGGATGCGGTTTAACCTGTTTCTGCAATCCTTTGAACAGCTTACCCAAAAGTACGACAAGGAAACAGCAGCCATCGTTAAATCCAACTGCCAGACGTGGGTATACCTGCAAGCGGACGATAAGGAAACCTTGCAGGATATTTGTGACAAGCTGGGCAAGTACACCACAAGCGCCTATCAGCTCTCCAGTCAGCACGGGCGGTATGTGAATCCCTCCAGCTCCCATAGCATCAGCTTGGTCGCGAGGGAATTGCTGACTACGGATGAAATCCGTAGGATACAGCGCCCGGCTCAGATCGTGATTGGCCGTTCCCATCCGGCCATGATGAACGCCCCCGATCTGGCACAGTGGTATTTTAACCGGATGTGCGGGCTGGGCGACAAGGAGCATAACCGCAAGGTGCGCGAGGCCAGAGAAGCGGCGCGTCCGGTACTGTCTAAAATGACGGACGAGATTCCTCTTTGGAACATTTGGGTGTATTACGCCAAGGACTTGCAGCTCAAAGAGGCCCAGCAGAAGTCGCGGACGTTTGCTTCACAGATGGGCGCAATTTTTTCAGAAAAAAGGTTTCGGAAAGGAGACTCAAATCAAAATGATGAGGACGATTAAACGCTTGGTCAAAAGGATCAAAGCCAAGTGGAAGGCGGTGAGCATGGGTTTGCTCGCCGCTTTTCTTATGCTCCAGAACACAACCACCGCTTATGCGGCCGGCAGTATTCAAAACAGCCAGATTGCCAAGGGGACGCAAAAGCTTATCCAGGACGCTACAACTTGGCTCATGGTGCTGGCTCCGGTGATGGCCGGTCTGTTGATTATCTATTTCTGCATCCGGCGTTCGGCCGCCGACGAAATGGATCAGAAAAAATGGAACAACCGCATTGTGGTCGCCATTGTGTCCTGCATCGGTGCGGTGCTGGGCAGCGCCACCCTCAACATCATCATCGGCTACTTTCAGTAAGCCGGAAAAATCACTTGTGCAAAGCCGCGGGAAGTTCCCGCGGCTTTCGTTTATACACCAAAATCCATAACGAAAAGGAGAACAAAAAATGAAAAATCCAACGAACAGGCTTGTTTCTAAGGTAGAGCATATCGCGGACAGGGCGGAGAAAACCGCCTTCCGCGGCTATCTGAGATTTCAGAGAATGAAAGCGGGAACCCACCGGGTTCTTTGCCAGCAGTCCGGCGAAGGTTTTGTAGATACGGCACTGAAAATTCTTATCAGCGTTGTGATCGGCGCCCTGCTTCTTGCAGGGCTGTATGCTCTTTTCAACAACACCGTGCTGCCTACCCTGGTCCAAAGAGTGAAGGACCTTTTCAATTATGAGGGCTAATACATCTGAACAGCCCCGTACCATCACATTTCAATGGTACGGGGTTCTCTTTCGTTAAGGGAGGACTGAATCAACATGAAAGTTACAGCAAAAATTGTTGCGGATTTGACCGATCAGGGCAGGCTTAAAGCTGTTTCCACGGTTTGTCTGGACGGCGAGTTTCTGATTACCGGAGTCCGTATTGTCGCGGGTGAAAAGGGTCTCGGTGTATTTATGCCCAGTCGTAAAAACAAGAAAGAGGAATACCGCGATATTTGTTTCCCGATTACCCCGGAACTTTATAAAAAGATCAAGGATACCGTGCTGGAAGCCTACGAAAAACAGACGGATAAAACAGATGAGGCGGAATAGAAAATATGAAATTCAACCCTGCGGGATCTCTCGCAGGGCAAGGAGGTGAAGTGATTTGGAAGTCATTCTTGTAATGCTGATTGTCGCCGCCTTAAACGGTGCGGTGGCCTATATTGATAAAATGCTGACCGGCCTTGTACCTATGACGCTCAATGCCGACCAGTACATGACGGCTGCCGCAGGCGGGAATATGGTGTCTGTGCTGTTTAACATTCTGCTGGGTTTTGGCGTGTCCCTAATCATCCTGAAATTTCTGAAAAAGGGCTTTGAGTGCTACGTGATGTGGACGGACGGCGACCCGGACGCGGAGCCGTCCGGCCTTGTCATTCGGTTCATTGAGGCGATTGCCGTGGCGGTCTGCTTCCCGGTTATGTACAGCTGGCTTGCGGATATTACTCAAAGCCTGACGGATGATCTGATGGCGGCTATCGGCACCTCCACAAATTATGACTGGCAGGCATGGGTAAACGGCATCAGCTCCCTTGGATTGGTAACGGCCATCTTTGGCCTGGTCTTTGTGATCTGTTACTTTGTGTTATACTTCCAGTTCCTGATGCGGGGTCTTGAAATTATGATCTTGCGGATTGGCCTGCCTCTTGCCTGCGTGGGCTTACTGGACAATGACAAGGGTGTCTTTAAGACCTATATCAACAAGTTTTTCCAGTCAACCCTTACGGTCGTCGTACAGATATGCCTTTGTAAGCTGGGCGTTGCCATGATAATGAACATTGGCATAAACATGAATGTCTTTTGGGGCATTGCCTGTATCGTGCTTGCCATCAAGACGCCGCGGTTCCTGAGCGAATTTATGGTTCCGGCCGGTGGCGGCGGAGCTGGCGTTATCAATAACATTTACCACTCCGTCCGGCTGGTGGGCATGGCAAAAGGCATGATCAAATAAGGGCGGTGATGAGATGATAACCCTTGACGATATTTCCACGGCGATTATTTCCATCATCCGTCTGGGCGCGGTGTTCCGTTTCATTTATTGTATGCTCCGGCTGCAAGGCGCGGAGGAAGAACAGGCGCAGTATAAAAAACGGGCGAAAAACACCGTGCTATTCTACGTGATAGCCGAGTGTATCTGGCAGATCAAAGACATTGTATTTTACTACTATGGCGCATAGCTACAAAAAAATAAGATCTCTGGTAGAAGTTAGAAAAAAGGTGCTGTATAATAGGTATGAAATTATACAGCACCTTATATTATATTCATTTTAACGAATGTGTTAGACCAGGAGAGATGATGGCAGAATTTTCGCCCTGGTGTACAAAAAGGGGAACATAGTACCAATGAGCAACTCGCAAAAACGTAAATATTAAGCATAACAATTCAAATGGTTGACATATTTACACAAACGAGCCATACGGAAGTATGCTGTTTGATCGAGAAGGCATAAAGCCAATTAAGGAGCGTGATTGATATAAAATCGGAAAAATGGAACACACTTACACTCCTGTTATTCATAATTTATTTACTGGCCTTAATTTGGCTGATTCTCTTTAAGCTGCAGTTTTCTATCCCGAATACAGATGGAGGGCGAGTCGTTAATCTGATACCGTTTTTGGGGTCTTTCGGCGATAACGGCGTTATTCGCTTTGCTGAAATCAGAGTGAATATTCTCGCTTTCATACCTTTGGGAATTTATATTTGCATGCTGAAAAGCAAGTGGTCTTTTGCGAAAAAAGTTCTTGCGACTGTCGTTTTAACTCTGGCTTTTGAGATCACGCAATTTATTTTCGCAATCGGTAGGGCTGACATCACTGACGTGCTTAGTAATACGCTTGGAGGAATCATCGGGATTGGCATTTATGCTTTATTGTTCAAGTTAATGAAAGGCAAGACAAATAAGGTTTTGAATGTAATCGCTGCAGTACTGACAGCTTTAGCAATTTTGTTTGTCGTCTTGCTATTGGTAAATCACCGATGGGTGCGTATCAAATAGATATTATGTTGTACAAAATCTTGCAAGCAGGTGCAGGACGGTTACTGCCTGATTAAACCAAAACACAAATCAAAGGAGTGGAAACCATGGTTATACCCTACCTTACATTCAACGGGAACTGCAAAGACGCGCTGAACTTCTACCGCGCTGTATTCCATTGCGATGAGCCAAAAGTCCTGCCCTACGGTGACTATATGCCGGAGGGGTCAAGGACGCCGTCTGAACTGCTGCGTACATGGGTTATGCACGCCGAGATGGTCATCTGCGGTACGAACGTCTGGTTTGCCGATGAAGCTGCGCCGCCCAAGAGCGGCGACAATATCAAACTAACCGCCACGGCACCTACGGGCAAGGAAGCGACGACTATCTTCGACGCGCTTTGCGTGGGCGGCGAGGTAACGCTCCTCCCGACCGAGACCTTCTACAGCGTGTTCCACGCCGCAGTAATAGACAAATTCGGCGTAAACTGGAATGTCGTCGCTGAAGAGGCGCCGAAGCCAGTGGAGGGATGAAGAGTGAATAACGAACGCGTATACAAGATGGCGTTTTCGACCGTCTACCCACTGCTCGTCCAAAAGGCGGAGCGCAAAGGGCACACAAAATCCGAGGTGGATGCTGTCATTTGCTGGCTAACGGGGTATGACGATTCTAGTTTGCAAGCGCAGATTGTGAAGAATGTTGATTACGAAACATTCTTTCATGAAGCTCCGCAGATAAACCCGAACGCCGCTAAAATTTCCGGCGTGATTTGCGGGCATCGCGTCGAGGAAATAAAAGATCCGCTCATGCAGAAAATCCGTTGGCTTGACAAATTGGTGGATGAATTGGCAAAAGGCAAGCTAATGGAGAAGATTTTAAGAAGCTGAATTTCTATTTTACGCATAACATAAGCGAGGCACCCTACGTTTAATCGCATAGAGTGCCATGCTCAATTTTCCCCTTATTCCTCCACATCCACCGTCACAGCAGACTTAAATTTCACGGTGAACCTTTTCAATCTGCCGGCGGGCGAACGGCTCGTTGCATTCGGTCAGGACGGTGAGCTGTTCCCGCAGGAAAATGCCCATGTCGGCAATGTGTTTTTCAGTTCGTCCCGCCCGGCGTTTTCCAATTGAAGCTGGAACGTTCGATCAAGGAGTGATATCATGTCCCCATTCTTTAAGCAGATATACGGTATTGTAGAGCAAATACCGTATGGGAAGGTGGTCTCATACGGTCAGATTGCGTATATGTTGGGACGACCCCGTGCGGCACGAGAGGTCGGATGGGCCATGCGATGCTGCCCTGACGGGTTGCCTTGGCAGAGGGTGGTCATGAAGGATGGTACGATTGCGGACGGTATTTATGCGGATATGCGCAGAACTATTCTTAAAACCGAAGGAGTGGCATTTCTGCCTGACGGCCGCGTTGATATGGAATTATGCAGTTGGTTAGGCTGAATGCGGGCTATTTAAAGCGATAAAATCGTACATCCCCGCCAAGGAAATACCAGTTTCAACCGGTATCTTTTTGACCATTCAAGGCATACAGAAAGCGTCGTGTGGATTGAACGTCTGAACGTCTGAAAGGCTGATGAATAGAGGATTTTGGATTTGGGAAATAATCACCTTTTCCCATATATATCAAAGGTGTCTTGTAATCTGCTGATGAATAAATCTCTAAGTTCCGACGGTTCTATTATTTCTGCTTCCGCACCAAAGGATAATACCAATGAGACAATATATGGGAATTCACATTCGGATACACACTGATGCAATATACCTGTATTTTCATTTTCCCATACTGTTTTGGAGAATTCAAAAAATGGGTTTGAATTACCCCGAACCGCTTTTCTGTTTATACGCAGTACAATCTCACGAGGGTTTTCGATAGGTGTGGAGCTTCTTTCTTTTAACCATTGCTTCAAGTGAGGGAGTTCTGTTTTACTGATGCTTCCCTCTCTTAATTCAATAATTCTGTCCGCCCTATAGAGGTTAATACGCTCGTTATTTAGGTCATAGGCAGGAAAATACCAGTAGCCATGTTCAGAATATATTCCTATTGGAATTGCTGTTTTTTCTTTCCGGCCATCAAACGAATCATACGAGAAAAACAAAATCTGATTAGTGATTGATGCACGGAATATCGTTTTGAGATAAGGTGTTTTTTCAATCCTATGCGGTATTTTCATAAATATATGTTTTTGAATGCTGGCAAGTTTGTTTCGTAAGGGCTCGGACACCTGAGCTAGAAGTTTATTCATAACCGAATCAATTTCAGCTTCATATGGAATATCTTGATACTGTCTGAGAGATTCATAAGTAAAAATGATTGAGGCTGTTTCCTCTTCTGTGAAGGAAACTGGCGGTAACATTTCACCATGAAGCATAGAATAGCCTCCGTTTCTTCCCACTTCGGAATAGAACGGCACACCCATTTCAGTTAATTCAAGTAAATCTCTCTGAATTGTGCGGGTACTGACCTTAAATTCCTCTGCTAATTCCTGTGCAGTAAAAGCCTTCCTCCGATTAATATATAACCAGATATCAATCAAGCGTTTCATCTTTGACATAAAAAATTCCTCTCATAAATAAGACGATATTTGTCGTAATTTTATAGTACAATAATATTATCAAATTGTCACTAACAATTGATATGAAGTTACTAACAATTTAACTTAAGCTAAAACAGGAGGAACAATTCAATGTCGCAAACAGAACAATCAGTGTCAAAGAAATATAACACAGTATCCATATGGTTGACCACGAAAAGTACGGATAAATTAATTAGCTTTTTAACAGAGGCTTTTAACGCCAAAGAGCTAGGCCGGGTATATAATGCAGATGGTTCGATAGGTCATGCGGAAGTACAGATCGGTGATTCAAAAATATTAATGTTTGACTCAAAACCAGAATGGCCTGCCTTTCCCAGTTTTATTCATTTGTATGTAGAGAATGGAGATGAAATTTATGAGCAAGCACTTAAAGCTAGAGCTAAGTCTATGACAAAGATGACTACTCATTATTGGGGAGACAGGGGTGGACGCGTAATAGACCCTTTTGGAAACATATGGTGGATAAATTCACATGTCAAGGATGTGAGTGCAGAAGAAATGGAAAGGCGTGCAAAGCTAAAGGAGTTTATAGAAGCAATGGATTATGCGCAAAGCAGCTTTAATCCATTTTTACCGACTGATTATTTGTCAATTCATGATGAAATTATTTGAACAATAATGATAAAAAGGACACCTTAGCTGCTTTCTGTTTCATATGATACGCGTCATATGTACACAAAGACCAAAACTCACCTTGCCACCAAGGGGATTCCAACTTCAATCGGCGTCTTTATTGACCGTTCGAGGCATGTTAAATGTGTTTGTTTGCTTGAGAAAAACAGGGAGTAAGCTGGGACTATTGGAGTTTTGAAGTACAAATAATTGTATTTGATGGAATTACAAAAGAATGAAATCTTATAGGAGGGTATTATAGATGTCTGATGTGTATTGTGATAATGAGCAACTCAAAAAGTATATTTTAGATGCAAAGCTATCAAAGAATGGCTTATATCCTCATGAATTGGTCATGCTGTTCTACGCAAAAATAGGTCAATTTACAACTGCTAATACAGTATTTGCTGGTCTGTTTTCATATCAATTTAAAGTTGAGCAGCCTGGCCTTATGTTACAATCGTTAATTAATAGAGGTTATATTCGTAACTGCTCACCAGAAGAACTGCCTGATTATCTAAAGACAGCTAAAATGAGAGAATTGCTTAAGAGCAAAAATATCAAATGTAAATCGAGCCGTGAAGAATTAGCAAAAGCAATACGAGAGAATTTCGCTCCAGAAGAAGTTGTCAATGCTTGTGGCTATTTCTATTATATTCCGACTGATAAAGGTATTACTGAATTACTTAATAATGAATATATCGCGCAAGATCCATATAAAGGATGGGAACTGAACCATGGTTATGAAAACAAGCACTTTTTACAACCTACCGATATTCACATCGTTGACACTTCAAAACGAGAGATACTTGTAACCAAGAATCCATGCTCATTTAGCATCGGAATTCATAGTACTGGATATGAAATAATCAAGTCTTGGGTGCAAGATTATCCCAGCAATACCCATATTACTGTGGTTGAAGATGGGCACATATTGTGTAAGGACGTTATTGCCAATAGGATTTATTTTATGCGTAATATTCGGAAAATGGTTTTGTGTCACAGGGTAAGCGATAACTCCATCATTTGTTGTGGGTATGACCTTGAACGTGAATTACTGATATTCAAAGAGGAAATCAAAAATTATTTTTGTTCAAACATGCCAGAAGATCAATATGAATACTCTCAGTTGGTTAATTCGTTAGAAGGCATTATAGAAAATAATAACATAAACTACTTCTTATCGGTTCAAAATATGCTGGCATATTTGATTCTATCTGAATGCCTAAAAGAAAAAGTCATACTGAAAAAGCTCAATAATTATCTGGATAATGATAATTCGCTGAATTATTGCATTACAGTCCCTCTTACAAATGATTATGCAAGAAATATTATAATGTACATGGTTTCAGATGGGATGTTAGCCTGCCCAGTTATTAAAGGAGTACCCATGTATACAGTAATGGACTATCTGCGGAAAAGCAGTCCATCAAAAACGCATAAAGCACTCATGGATGACGAAATACTATCACATGAATACGAATGCTCGGTTGTTTCAGAGGTTAAAAAGGCAATCTCTTCTGATTGGAAACAAGTTTTTACAATTATCACAAAAACATATCCAAAGCGTGTATTTCAGTATTCAATACTTGAAGTGTATTCTTGCGATAATTATTATCAAAAAGATGAAAACCGAAATGAAGTATATAACAATAGGAATAAATGGCATACAGAATTTATGGATCTTGTTCAACAGTTGATCGTTAATGGTGTTATCAATCCACGATGGATAAACGAATTTTCTCTATACATGATTGCCAACGCCTTTTATGATGATGCGGTCTATCAATATCATTGTGCATGGCTCGATCAGCAATCTCTTGATATATATATTCCATCCGAAAAAATTGGCATTGAGTATCAAGGTCGGCAACATTACGAAGCTATCGGTTTTTTTGGTGGAGATGCTAATTTTGAAAAGCGTCAAGAACTCGATGAAAGAAAATGGAATCTATGTAAGCATAATAATGTAAGATTAGTTGAATGGCCTCATACGCTTGAAGTGACTGTTCAAAAATTTTCTGAAATGCTGAAAGGGATAGGTATCAACAAAACTATAAATGACAATGCAAAGCTAAATGCTTACCAACAAGCTCGGGAAAAGATTGCAATCCGTGGAAATAATATTTTGGACTGATACTTAAGACGACAATCTTTTTTATAAAATAGCAGGAGGGGTAAGATTGACTGACGGTCGCACAATTGTCAGTCTTGCTGCCGAATACGGAATCTGTCACGCTACCGTTTCAAACTACCCGGTCAAACTATTGTAGTGCGCAGGTCTGAGAACGTTCAACTTTTATTGGACTAGGAAGGTGTAAGAATGGATTCTATGATAAACGAGAAAATACGGTTGGCCCAACAAGGGATTGCGCGACTACATAAGATTGACGCCATGCTACAGGACCTGCGAAATGAACAATCTCAATTAAGCCGCAAAGTTGCCGAGCTCAAGGCTGTTTTAGAAAAAGAAAACTACGATGTCGTTAAGCTGGAAGACAGAAGTATTGCCTCTGTATTTTATTCCCTATTCGGAAAGCTGGAAGAACATGTTGAAAAAGAACAGGCGGAAGCTCTTGCTGCGAAGCTAAAATACGATCAAGTCATCAGAGATTTAGAGGATATAAAATATCAGATTTCAAAACTTTCCATGGAACGGCTGAATTATGTGAATTGTCAGCACGATTTCGACACTCTCTATGCCGATAAAAAAGAACATATCATGAAAGACGGCGGTAAATCCGCCCAAAGGATTCTGGAACTGTCAACCCAAATAAGCAGCGAAAAAATAAATATGAAAGAAATCAAAGAAGCAATATCCGCCGGTAAGGAAGCGCTGGCCAGTCTGGATCGGATTCAAAACAGTCTTGACCATGCCGAAGGCTGGGGAACTTGGGATCTTCTTGGCGGAGGGCTCATCTCCGACCTTGCAAAGCATTCCCATATTGACGATGCAAAAGAAGAAACCGAAAACGCGCAGCGGCTGCTACGGCAATTTCACGCCGAGTTAGCCGACGTTCGAATCCATTCCGACATTCACATTGAAACGGGCGGCTTTGCTAAATTTGCGGATTTTTTCTTTGATGGACTGATTGCGGACTGGTTCATGCAATCGAAGATCAACCAGTCACAAGAAAGCGTTTCGCGTATACAAAGCCAGGTTCATGACACCGTACATCGGCTTGAATCAATGGAATCCCAGGCAAACTCCAACATTGAAAAAATGGAAGCGGAAATAGAAAGTCTGATTATCATCGCACAATAATCGAGCCAAAAATAAAACACAATAAGAGGCCGGCCATGAAAAGAAATCTGAAGAAATTTCTCTTGCTGATCATCTCCATAGCGTTTATTATTGTTTTGGTATCACTGTTCAGAAACCGTTACATTTTTGGAGTATGGAATCCGATGAGTCTGCCAAACCGGATAGAATGTTATGAACGGCGGTATTATATCGCACATTCTTCCCCTCAAGCTCTGAAAGACGATCAGGAACCTAAATGTTCGATTAGTGCCCCAGACAATCGAACCGGCAAAGAAGTATATATCATGGAACCAAAAGGAGAATTGGTGCCAACCGTCATTTTTCTGAAAACGACGGACGGCAAATACCAACAGTACGAGTTATCTGGAGGGCCGTAAGCCGACGATGAAGAATGTAAAAGCGGACCAATATTACACATACATGCTGCTCTGTTCGGATGGTACGATCTACAGCGGCTATACGACCGACCTGTATCGGCGTGTCGCCGTACATAACCGTGGAAAAGGTGCAAAATATACCCGTTCACGATTGCCGGTTATGTTGGTCTATCAGGAAAACTTTGCAACAAAAAGCGAAGCTCTCAAACGGGAAGCCGCGCTCAAAAAGCTGAGTCATGCCGAGAAGATTGCACTGATTAAGCGTGCCGGCTCGAGTCCGTCCACCGGCACCATTTGTAAAGATAATGAAAGGATTTGAGCTCTCAAGGTTTGAATCGTTTTATTTTCTTGTTTTTTATGTGATACTCAGTTTTCCTTATTATAATAGGAAGCTGACGTAGATCATCAGCTTCCCATCGCGTTTTTTTGGAAATTTCATCGTTTGTGACTCAGGGCGGGTATTCCCTTAGAACCCATACGTACCCAAAAGCATGGACGTTTTTCATTTTGGAAGGCAATTCATAAAATAATGACAGATTTGCTCCGGTGGTTCCTGACAGCCATGATCGACCCAACGTTTCAGGCACATGGTAATGCCCGCCTGATAAAAGATAAAATAGTACATCATTTCTTCCTCCGAGGTGATTCCCTTTTGAAGAGCGTTCGGTTTGACTGCTTTGTTCCATAGCGGTTCAAAACCGACCTCAATGGGAAAACTTTTTCGCTTATTCAGACAGGCACGATAAAAGCTCTGATGGTCCCGTATAAAGTTCAAAAACGGCAGAATGTATTCTGCTGTCGTGAAAAAAGTGCCATTCAGTTGACTCGCATCATATTGTGCCATCAAACTGGCGTTCGTTTTTTGCTCCAATTTATCCAACAGATCATAAACGTCTTTATAATGAGAATAAAAAGTGGTCCGATTGATATTTGCCGCCTCACAAATGGAACGGACGGTAATCTCGCTGATATCCTGCGTATCCAGCATACAGACAAGGCATTCTTTGATTTTCTTTTCGTTATCCTGAAACCGTTGATTATTTTTTGTGTTCATTGAATTCCTTTCCTGTCATTATCCCAACACTTGAAAATAAATTGATGATTGTACTTCCTTGATGCAAATATTATACTTAATTTATATTAACAGCACAAGTGTTGCGATAAACTTCTTGAAAATCAGATGGGGGTATTTTTATGAAAGCTGCTATTTATAACGGTAAAGAGGATGTTGTGGTTATTGATCTGGAAACACCGGTCTGCGGGGACAACGACGTTGTCATCAAAAATATTTATTCCAGCATCTGTGGCACGGATGTTGCTGTCTTTAACCACGGCCCTGCTACCGGCCACAAAGTGACGGTCGGAGGAGAGTTCGGCCATGAAACGATATCCGAAGTGGCTGCCGTTGGCAAAAATGTCCGAGATATAAAAGTGGGTCAGCGCGTTTACCCATATCCGTCTCTCGCCAAAGGCGACACGAGCCGTGCCGGTACATTGGGTGGTTTCTCAGAGTACATTTTGGTGCCCAATGCTGAACTGAACAAACAGGTCTATGCGGTCAGTGATAAAATCTCGTCTAAAGTCGGCTGCCTGATTGAGCCCTTCACAATTGGAAACCGCGCGGCCAGGCGTGCCACACCTAAACAAGAAGAAGCTGCCATTGTATTTGGCGCTGGTACTATCGGCATTGCAGTAGCAATTGCACTCAGGCAATTTGGCTGCGGCAAGGTTATGGTAGCGGATATTTCCGACTTCCGTTTGGAAAAAGTAAAGGGGTTGGGCTTCGAAATCTGCAATTCCGCCAAAGAAAATCTTAAAGAGAAAGCCATGCAGGTGTTTGGAACTGCACCCAGTTTGTCCGGCCAGACGGCAAATGTGGACATTTACGTCGACGCGGCAGGTGTTCCTTCCGTTCTCGAACTCTATCAGGAAATAGGCAAAATCGAAAGCCGTATCGTTGTAGTTGCGGTGCTGGCCGGAAAGCGTCCGGTAGATATACTCTCGATGACTTATTCGCAGCAGGCCCTGATAGGCAGCGGTGGATACATGCCGGAGGATGTCCGGGATGTTATGGCAATGATGGAGAGCGAAAAATATGATCTGGAGTCCATCATCACGCATGAATTTGCGCTAAAGGATATTTCGGACGCCATCGCAACCGCAGGCAAAGTTAATGAAGCGCTGAATGTAGTGATCAAATTCTAAATTAAACTCAGACTAATTGGATTTGTAAAGCAACGACGTAAAAGGACAGCCGGGTAAGCATGATCGACATCAGTCTTACCCGGCTATGTTAATGAAATGCTAACGTTGGGCCAAACATACTGAAAGAATCTTTACCATTTTCATCATCCGGTTACTGTCAGAAATCGAGGCAGTTATAAGACATCCGGTTAGGAGGGCATGAAGATGCAATATTACATTAGTGCTGTCGAGTTCGCACTGTTTATTATACTCGTAGCTGGACGGGCAGCAATGCTGCGCCGTAAGGGAATAAAAGCAATTGTCTTCGGTGCGACGGATAAAACGGACTTTCTGCTTGTACCTTTCGTGCTGGCGGTTATCTACGCCGTCTGTGCGAACGCTTTCGGTTTGCCTCTATGGAAACCGCTTGCCAAGCTGTTTTGGGAAACGTTAATACCCGGTTGGGTTGGACTTGCGCTATGCGCAGTCGCTATTGTTGGAATAGCCGTAAGCCTTGCGAGTTTTGGCGATTCATTCCGCGTGGGGATTGACGAGCAGAAACCCGATAAACTTATCACAGATGGAATGTTTGCAATCAGCCGTAATCCGATTTACGTCAGCTTTAATACGTTTTTCGTTGGGCAATTCCTCATCCACAGAAATATAATAATCGCCGTTTCCGGCGTGGGATTTATGCTGCTGATTCACCGACAAATACTGCGTGAGGAAAAGTTTCTCAAATCACACTATAGCGTGGAATATGAGGAATACTGCCGGAAAGTGAAGCGGTACTTGTGAACGTTAAACCTACGAATATGAGAGACTCTTTTAATTTCACATTAGACCACCGGCTGTGTGAAAACGAAATATCACAGCCTCACTATATAACAAGCGCTTCCCATTGTTTGTGATATGCTAGGAAGAAAAATTAAAGTGGTATATTATTTATAACTGCATCAGCTATTTTTGAATAAAGGGGGGAATATAAAATGACTAATGAATTATTAGCCAATCTCGGCAGAGTAGATGCCATAGCGGCGGGGCGGCGTCATACCTTCGGTCTTAAATCGAACGGTATGGTGACGGCTGTGGGCGATAATAATTATGGTCAATGTGATGTAAACGACTGGTGCGATATTGTGGCGATCGAGGCGGGTAATGTTCATATGGCAACGAACACGGGTAATGCTCATACCATCGGTCTTAAATCGGACGGTACAGTGATGGCTGTGGGCTGGAATAAGCATGGTCAATGCAATGTAAGTGGTTGGTGCGATATTGTGGCGGTTGCGGCGGGTTGGCGTCGTACCGTCGGTCTTAAATCGGATGGCACAGTGGGTAGCTATTGGCCGAAATAATGAAAGCCAATGCAATGTAAGCGGCTGGCATGATATTGCAGCCGTCGCGGCGGGCTATCTTCATTCAATCGGTCTTAAATCGGACGGTACGGTGGTTGCTGTGGGTGATAATGAATATGGCCAATGCGATGTAAGTGGCTGGCACGGCATCCAACTACCCGCCATTTAGTTTTTAATATTAAAAAACTGACGCATTGTACTGTGAGCAGAACGTGTCGTCTCCCCTCTGTTTCGAGTTGCACATTATGTTTATTAGGAAAAGCTGTTATCAGTTGGAATCTATTCGGCTTTTATTGGCGGTTATCATTATGATAGCCGCCTTTTATAATTTAGGACAAGTAAACTGTGCACCTCAGCTTTATTCTGATTTTATACTTTGTTTATTGTTTTGTGATAAAATTTTGTGATTCTTCGAGTATAGTAAAAAAGTAGGGATACTAAGTACAGTAATAAATTTGAGGTTAAATGATGAAACTACGTGATTTATCAATACGGAAAAAATTGATTTTTTCAAATATGATGATGATTGCAATTCCTGTATTGATTGTTATTGCAATTATGGGGAGCATCATAGTGAGCTTCTTTGTACTTGCTGGAACAGGCAGCCGGGCGAGTTTATTGATGAATACCAATGGCATAATTTCCAATTACCAGTTACAGTTGGTTTTTGATTCAATGTGCAAAGAAATTTCACACAAGAACGGCTTGACAGATAATCAGGATTTACTGGATTTATGTGCAGAGCTGGAAAAGTTAGGAGCGCAGGTTTCGATTTACAACGATCCCAACACTTATTATCTCTCAAAGGGTTCTACCGCCGATGGATTGCATGCAATGGCACAGCAGATTGCAGGAGTCAGCAGTTCTCAAACACTGTTTTATAGGAGTGACAGTGGCCTTGTATATCAAACATTGGTAAAGGATAAAGGCGGCAAACCGATTGAAATTTTAGTGATTTCTAAACGGTTGAATTATCACGGTGGAGAACCAAGCTTTTTGAGTACCGTTGAATGGTATGTAAAACTAGGGGTTTTTACGGTTGGCTCAATGGCAATCATACTCATTATTTTGACCGGAACGATACTGGCGAGAATTCTATCGAAAGGAATTGTTACGCCCCTCAATAAGTTGAGGCAAGCTGCCACTGAAATTAAAAATGGTAATTTAGAGCATCAAATTAATTATACCTCACAGGATGAGTTAGGTCAGGTATGCAAAGATTTTGACAGTATGCGACTTCGTTTAAAAGAGTCGGTACAATTACAAAAGAAATATGAAGAAGACCGCAAAGAACTGATTGCTGGAATTTCACATGATCTGTCAACGCCTCTTACCTCAATCAAAGGGTATACCAGTGGATTGATTGATGGGATCGCCAATACTCCTGAAAAGCAGGAACACTATCTCCACACTATTTATGATACCGCCTGCAATATGGATCAATTGGTAGATAGCTTGTTCTTGTTTTCTAAATTGGATTTGGGACGCATTCAATTTAACATAGAATCCGTTGACCTTGTGAGTTACTTTGAAGATTATTATTCTGAGATGAAAGTACAGCTAAAACAGATGAATATACAGTTATCTTTTGTAAATCTCTGTAGTGGAAAAGCGGAGGTTCAGATAGATCGGGTACAGTTTAACCGCGTACTGGCCAATTTGATAGATAACAGTGTGAAATACAAAAAAGAGGATTTAGGCAAAATTGAGATAACACTTGAGGATAAAGAGAAGAATGTTTGTATTCAATTTTCCGACAATGGACGTGGTGTAAGTGATGATGAAGCTGATAAAATTTTTGACAGTTTCTACCGTACGGATCCAGCCAGAAGTAATGTCGTGAAGGGTAACGGGCTTGGACTTGCCATCACAAAACAGATAGTGGAGTATTTGAATGGCCACATATCTGCAAAAGGACGTTTGAACGATGGGCTAACCATAAGCATCACACTTCCCAAATCAGAGAGGAGAACTCAATGATGCGAATCTTAATTATTGAGGATGACAAAAGCATTGCTGAATTGGAACGTGATTATCTGGAAGCGAACAGTTATGAAGTGAACATGATTGCTACCGGAGCTGCAGGACTGAAAGAAGCACTCAATGGTACGTATGACTTGATTTTGTTGGATTTGATGCTTCCTGAAATGGATGGGTTTGCAATATGCCGCGGTATTCGCGAGCAGAAAGATACGCCGATTTTGATGGTTTCCGCCAGGAGGGACGACATTGACAAAATTCGCGGGTTGGGCTTGGGTGCGGACGATTACATGGTGAAACCTTTTAGTCCTTCTGAACTGGTGGCAAGAGTCAAAGCGCACATTGCGCGTTATGAACGCCTTACATCAAAAGGCGATATACCACAGCATCACATTATTTCAATCAATGGTTTAGAAATCGACCTAGATGCACGACGTATTGATGTCAATCACACAGAAGTCAGTCTCACAAATAAAGAGTTTGACCTGCTGGCGTTCTTAGCCGAGAATTCCAATATCGTATTCAGCAAGGATACCTTGTTTGATCGAATTTGGGGGATGGAATCCATGGGAGAAACTTCTACCGTGACCGTACACATCAATCGCATCCGTGAAAAAATAGAACCGGACACAGCGAATCCGCAATATATTGAAACAGTCTGGGGCGCAGGGTATCGCTTCCGCGTTTGAACATTATTCATACTATGCCGCCTTTATTGGCGGCATTTTTCTGTTTCTTTATCTGTGGTTTATCTTTTGTTTAGAACTGTCGGATATAATAAGGATATTGTTTAGGAGGATTAAAATATGCAGGATATAATTATAAGCATCATGAATCAGTTCGGATATTTGGGAATTGCCTTGCTGATCGCGATTGAAAATATATTTCCACCAATTCCATCTGAGGTGATATTAACCTTTGGCGGATTCATGACAACGATTTCTAATATGAAAATATGGGGCGTTATTCTGTCAGCCACCATCGGTTCCGTATTGGGTGCAGTGGTACTGTATAGTCTTGGCCGATGGCTGAATCCGCAACGATTGGAACGCTGGCTTGATGGCAGGTTTGGAAGAACTCTTCATCTAAAAAAAGAAGATGTGCAACGGGCAGGAAAATGGTTTGCACGGCACGGGAAGTCTACTGTATTCTTTTGCCGTTTTGTCCCGATTGTTCGCAGCCTGATTTCAATTCCGGCGGGCATAGCACATATGAATATGGCTGCTTTCTTGATATTAACTGCATTGGGAACGTCCTTGTGGAATATTGTTCTGGTCTATCTTGGCGTATTTTTTGGCGCTTCATGGGAAACTGCTGCAGGATACATGAATACTTACGCTATGATTGTTACAATAATCTTCGCAGTTCTCATCGTTATTTTTGGCATGTTGTTTTACAAAAAGAGAATCAAATGCAAAAAGAAGGTAGATGGAGCCCAAGAATCTGCCAATCATGAGGAAAAGTGAAATGCTATGGATCCAAATGATTGATAACGATATCCTAGGTTTTATTCAAGCAAATCTGCATAACTCTATACTAGATAAAATTTTTCCATTGATTAGTATGATCGGAGATGTCGGCGCAGTATGGATTGCAATTGCAATAGTGTTTCTATTGATCCCAAAGTATAGAATGTATGGAATCATGATTGTGCTTGCTATTTTACTTACAGCTCTAACAGGGGAAGTTATCCTGAAGCCCTTGATAGAAAGAGTACGGCCTTGCAATTTAAATACGCTTGTTCCGATGCTCATTCCCAGGCCTACTGATTACTCCTTTCCATCCGGCCATACATCAGCCTCCTTCGCGGCAACGATAATAATATGGAAGACAAACCGAAAATTTGGAACTTTTGCCGCGCTATTGGCATTTTTCATCGCATTTTCAAGACTGTATCTTTATGTTCACTATCCAACAGATATCTTGGCAGGAATGACTTTAGGTTTATTGTGTGGTTCAGTGGCAATAAGTGTTATTCATTTGATTTACAAGAAAAAATCATTAGACTCTGAGATACTGAACTGAAACCCAAGTATTTTAGCTTAGCACCCTTTTATTAGTCTAACAATTGGAAATTATAGTGAAATCGAGTAGAATGAGTAAATTTTCTTTCAAAGTATAGAAGAAACGGATTGCTACAATGATTTTGCAAGAATACGTATTCCTCTAAAAGTGTTACGTGTGTATTGAATCAATGGGAGCAACTTGTTGTGTAAATGTAAGATGATTCTTTGATTTCACATTAAAAAGCAGGGGGCAAAGATACCGGGTGAAAAATGGAAAAGGAACAGAGAAAATTGTTCGGATCAGTTTTGACGTTGGGTTGCTTATCAAAGGGATTGATGCTTTGGTTGAAATCATCGGTGGCATTGCCTTAATATTTCTAACTCCTGACAGATTGAATACATTGATAACGCTCATATCAAAAGGTGAACTATCCGAAGACCCAACTGATTTTTTGATGAATTATCTCGTCACATTCGGGCACAGTTTTTCGGTAAGCTCCTTGCAGTTCGTAATGTTTTATCTGCTATCACACGGTATAGTCAAAATGATTGTTATATTATCATTATGGTATAAAAAGCCATGGGCCTATCCGTTGTCAGTAGTTGTATTCGTGCTTTTTATCGCCTATCAGATGTATCACTATACAATAAGCCATTCAATCTTCTTACTGCTTCTTACAGTTTTAGATATTATAATGATTGTATTGACAATTTTGGAATATATAAGAATTAAAAGGGAGTCAAAAGCATGAGCGTTTTTCAAGCGATTATTTACGGAATAGTTCAAGGCATAACTGAGTTCCTGCCTGTTTCAAGTACAGCACATTTAACGCTTTTGCCTTGGATTTTAGGCTGGAAAAATCCCGGTAATGTCTTTGATGTGGCATTACATTTCGGCACAGCAATTGCCGTTATCACTTTTTTCTTTCAAGATTGGATTCGGCTTGTTACCACAGGGTTTACAAAGCCCAAAACAAAGGACGGCAAGCTATTTTGGTTTCTTGCGATTGCAACCATACCCGGTGCACTTGCCGGCGTTGTCTTAGATCAGTATATGGGTGTCCTTTCAAGTCCGCTTTTAGGGGGTATCCTCCTTATCGTGATGGGCATTGTCTTGTATGTATGTGATAAAGTTGGCAAGAGCGATATTCATTTAGAAGAAGTAGGCTTGAAGCGCAGCATTTTAATCGGTGTTTCACAGGTACTTGCCATTATCCCTGGCGTTTCCCGTTCCGGTATTACCATGTCTATCGGTCGTGCAGCTGGCATTGACCGTGAGAGCATTGCAAAGTTTACTTTCTTGCTGTCTACACCAATTATCTTAGGTGATGCACTTTATCACGCAAAGGATTTATCAAGTGTAAACATTGATATGTTGCCTTTTATCGTTGCTGTTGTAACTGCTGCGATCGTAGGAATTTTAAGCATTAAATTCTTATTGAATTATCTGAAAACAAAGAGCTTTTTCATCTTCACCGTTTACCGTTTTGTTTTCGGCGCATTAATAATTGCTCTGTTCTTTATTAGAGCGTAAGGATAAATGCAAGTTTATAAAAAATTATGATCTGCTGCATGACAGGAAAATTTAAACGGCACATTTTTATTTAATCCTACCGATAAACAGGAATTTAGCAGATGAGGTGAATAAATGAAAAATTTCAAAAGGTGCTATCCTTTATTTTCGCTTTGCGGCTTAAACTGTGGACTATGTCTAATGCACTTAGATAATTATTGTCCTGGTTGTGGAGGTGGAACTGGTAATCAACCGTGCGCAATTGCAAGGTGCGGCCAACAGCATGGTGGAATTGAATACTGCTATTTGTGTGACGCGTATCCTTGTGAAAAATATGATGGTATAGATGCGTTTGACTCCTTTGTTACTCATCGTAATCAGTTAAACGATTTTGAAAAAGTCAAAAAAATAGGATTAGATTCCTATCAATCTGAACTTGCAGAAAGAGTAGAAATTTTAAAATATTTATTGGCAAACTATAATGATGGACGGCGAAAGAATTTATTCTGCATAGCTGTTAATCTTTTGGAACTGCGAGATGTGAAATCTATTATAGAACAAATTGCAGCTGAAACAAAATCTAACAACCTAACAATAAAAGATAAAGCTATACTTGCGGCAAACCTATTTCAAACTATGGCAGCGAATCGGAATATTGTGTTAAAGCTTAATAAGAAAACCAGCAAGAAATAGTGGCTAAATTCGAATTTGTCAAGTGTTCTGAGTTGCTAATTATGTTTAAACAGTAAAACAGTAGCCCCTGCGGGACATCCGGTCTGGCTCTCTTACAAGATATTACATTTAGGAATTGCGCTCTTAACAATACCGCAGTGGTTATGATGAAATCACTAGTTACAGAAAGGGCTTTCATAAACGCATAGTCCAATCTAAACGTACGAAAAACGATTTAGTCTACTGATTTCTGACAGTGTCGTTTTGTTATGCTTAAATTGAAGAGAGAACTATATTTTATGAAACCAAACGAAATATTTGGCTCATGTATATCATTGCCCTTTTACAGGGAATGGTGTTCTATGGACCAATTGACACTTTATATCGTCAAGCAGCCGGAATATCAATTTTCCAAATTGCGATCATCGAAAGTAATTCACTTATCATTTGCCTGTTGCTCGAACTGCCTTGGGGGATCGTTGCTGATAAAATTGGTTATAAAAATACCCTGGTCTTCTGCTGCGCGCTGTATTTCTTTTCTTAATTTGTATTCTGGCGGGCGGATGGATTGGCGACTTTCCTTTTCGAACGGATTATGCTGAGCATCGTGATTGCTGGAATGTCAGGTGTTGATACTAGCGTTTTGTATCTTTCCTCAGAAGAAGGCCAATCGCAAAGGATATTTGGAATTTACAACAATTTACAGACGGCCGGTTTGCTTTTTGCCTCATTCGTGTATTCCCTTTTTTCAAAGAAGACTATCGCTTTGCTGGTTTCCTCACTGTTATCAACTATGGTATTGCTGTAATACTATCCCTTGGATTGGTCGAAGTAAAAATGTAAACGGAACACACACAAGATTAATCTGAAAGAACTCGCTGCAAACGTTCAGTTAATTGTTGCAAACAAACGGTCAAACTTATTTGTAGACCATCGACCCATAATGTTCGGCAGAAAATAAGTCGGAGACTTCGACACGTTTTCTTCCCTTTTCATAGCACTTTTTCAATTTATTTTTCATAAAATGTAATACTTCAGAAAAGGAGTAGAAAGTATGCTTATTGAAGAATTAAAAGATTACGGACCAATGGCGATTGTGGTGAACATTGAGGAGACCACCAAAACCAATAATACGTTTCGCACCGCTTTATGGACGGGAAAGCACTTGCAGCTTACCTTAATGAGTATAAACGTTGGGGACGAGATCGGGCTGGAAATGCATCCGGATACAGATCAATTTATTCGGGTTGAGCAGGGCGAGGGCCTTGTGAAAATGGGCTACAGCCAGAACGATTTGACTTTCCAAAGAAGGGTTACCCCAAGCGATGCGATTATTGTCCCCGCAGGAACCTGGCATAACATCATCAATGCAGGGAATGTGCCGTTAAAGGTATATTCTATTTATGCACCGCCTAAGCATCCCCGGGGAACGGTTCATAAAACAAGGGCAGACGCAATGGCAGCGGAATAATAAGTTAATTTATTCTGACCGCTATGAAAGAAAAATGGTATTTTTGAAAAGGCAGGGGACTTCGTGTCCTCTGCTTATATTTTATTATAGTTCGAAAACTCCTAGCTGCCAGGAGTACAGGATGTGCTTTCGCGTTGAGTAGTAATATGCGAGTCAAGCCCCCCAAAAAAACCCATCCATGCTTCTATGAAATAGAAGTGGCTTTTAGCAGTGAGGGGTCAGGGGTGAGGAGCATCGCTGCAAGAAAGTTCATAAAACAGGATAACATTAATGACTGGACAGACACCTAATTATTTGCTGTACGGAAAAACAGGTGTAAATGCCGACCCAATTCAAAAAAAGATTGGGTTGAAAGCAACCCTTTCCTGTGATTATAGAATTAATTTGTTAAAAAGAGAAGCTGATACATTGTATGGTCTAAAATGTTTAGAATGTCCACACGGTAAACGATTGGTAAAAGGTCTTCGCAAACAAAACTTGGGTGCGTTTTTTGGGTATTGCGATTGCAACCGTAATCATTACATTAAACACTGTATTGCTGTATCTAACATTCACAGGCATGACATAATGTTAAAAGTTCTATATGACTAATACTGTTGTGTCAATAATATCTTGCTCCTTGAAATTATAGAATTGAGTAGGAAATGATCTCTTTCTTTATCCATAGGGTAACATTGTTGGAATGTGATAATCTGGATATTATTTATTAAAAACTAAAAATTAACGAAAATATAAAATAAGCACTTGACAAACTGTTCGGCATATATTATCATATGAGAATCTCTTTGCACTGCATATGAATCTACAGTACAAACTGAGCAGGCGATGAACCTATGCGGTTCGTGGGGCTGGGCTGGTGACAGCAACAGATTGAATCATTTCACATCTGTGGGACAGTAGTATGTTCCATAGGTGTGTTTTTTTATACATTTTTTGGGACACAGACTGGATAATTCAATATTTTATTGAATTTATGAAGTGCCATAGAGCTATCTTAAGAACGCTGAAAAGCGAATGGAGGTAACTTATATGACAGACCCCAAAAGCATGCAAGCCACGCAAGGATTGACCACAGAGCAAGCCAAAAAGTTACAGGAGAAGTTTGGGAAAAATGAGCTGACTCCACAAAAAAAGCAAAGCTTTTTTGTGAAGACGCTCCACATTATTTGCGAACCGATGTTCCTTCTGTTACTCGTTGCAGCAATCATCTACTTTATTTTAGGCGAACCCCGTGACGGCGCAATTATGCTGATCTTCGTAGTCGGTATTATCAGCATTGATGTAGTGCAGGAATGGAAAACCGACCAAACATTGAATGCATTGAAAGACCTGTCTGCCCCTCATGTGAAGGTTATACGTGACGGAAAAAAACATACAATTGAAAGCGTCAATCTAGTTCCGGGGGATCTGATGATCATTGCCGAGGGTGTAAAGATTCCCGCTGACGGTGCAGTTATGAAAGCAAGTGACCTTTGTGTTGATGAGTCTTCCCTGACTGGGGAAGCCGAAGGTGTTTGGAAAGTAACGGTTGACAACGCCGAACCAAGTTCCGACTATTGGCGAAAAGACTACTGCTATGCAGGTACACTGGTAACACAGGGCAACGCTGTTATATGCGTTGATAAAATTGGTGCCACTACGGAATACGGCAAAATAGGGACAGATGTGGCATCCGCTCCCGAAAGCCCAACTCCGCTGCAAAAACAGACCGGCAGCCTTGTCAAGCTGTGTTCAGGAATTGCCGCTGTGCTTTTTGCGCTAGTTGGCGTCATTACGTATTTTGATCTTCCCGATCATGTATTTGGTGATCGAATCGTCGAAAGTATTTTGTCTGGCATTACTCTTGCAATGGCAATGATACCGGAGGAATTTCCTGTTATCCTTACTGTGTTCCTCTCCATGGGCGCGTGGAGGCTTGCGAAAAAGCAGTCCCTTGTTCGCAAACTGCCTTCTGTGGAAACATTAGGTGCGGTTTCCGTTCTTTGTGTTGATAAAACCGGAACAATTACCATGAATCAAATGACTGTGCGTGACACTTGGGCATTAAACGGGGACACAAACGGCTTATGTGAAATAATGGGACTTGGCTGTGAAACGGATGCCTATGACCCGATGGAAAAGGCAATGCTTGCGCATTGTGAAACATTGGGTATCAGCAAAGATCATCTATTTGGTGGCGAACTGATAACCGAATATGCCTTTACCAATGAATTGAAAATGATGGGTCATGTATGGAAACATGATGGAGAGATACTCATTGCGGCAAAGGGCTCGCCGGAGCGGATACTGACAATCTGTAAGCTCTCTGATACAGAGCGCAAGCAGGCGGAAGATGAAATTGTGGGAATGTCAGAGCAGGGTCTGCGTGTAATTGCAGTCGGTGTGATGAAGCCGAGCAGTGAGACTGAAATTCCTTCATCTATTACGGATTGTACGCTCACTCTTTGTGGCCTGATTGGTCTTGCCGACCCGCCGCGAGAATCGGTGAAAGAGGATATCAAGCGCTGCACAAAAGCAGGTGTCCGTGTGATTATGATTACGGGCGACAACGGTGTTACCGCTAGTTCTATTGCAAAGCAGATTGGTATGCCAAACTGCGATCATATTATTACCGGTGATGAATTGAACAACATGAGTGATGAGGAACTCCGTGCACATGTCCGCGACGTCAGTATTTTCTCCCGTGTTGTGCCAGAGCATAAAATGCGCATTGTGAAAGCATTCAAGGATAACGGCGAGACTGTTGCTATGACAGGTGACGGTGTCAATGACGCACCAGCTCTTAAATATGCTGATATTGGTATTGCAATGGGCAAACGTGGTTCCGAAGTATCAAGAGAAGCTGCGGACTTAATTTTGATGGATGATAATTTCTCCACCATTGTGGATACGATTCGAGACGGCAGAAGGATTTATGACAATATCAGGAAAGCAGTTGGTTACGTATTTACCATTCACATTCCGATTGCCTTTTCTGCTCTGCTTGCTCCGTTTATGGGTATTAATCCTGCGAACCTGCTCCTGCTGCCGCTACACGTGGTGCTTTTAGAACTAATAATTGACCCGACCTGTTCTATTGTGTTGGAACGCCAGCCCGCTGAAAAAAATATTATGGAACGTAAGCCCCGTGACCCCAATGAAAAGATTTTGACTACCGGAATACTTTCAAAAAGTATTTTTCAAGGGCTGGTTGTATTTGTCGCGTCCTTTGGTACCTATTTCGCAATTTTGCAGCAGAATTCAAGCAATGCTGCGCTTGCAAGAACCATGGGGCTTGCCATCATTATGTTATCTAACCTGTTTTTGGTTCAGGTGAATAGTTCTAATTGTGACTTCGTTTTTCAGTCCATTACCCGTCTTGCAAAAGATAAAGTGATGTGGGCAATAACATTGGGCACAATTGCAGGATTGCTGGTTATTCTTTACACGCCGCTTAACAGTTTCTTAAAGCTTGCACCATTGTCTGTTGGCCAGCTCTTCCTCGCCTTGGGGATTTCCGCCGCGTCCGTGCTGTGGTATGAGGTCGTGAAATTAGTAAATTATGTTCAGCATAGAAATAAGTGACGGTTTGGAACGGTAATACATCAGTTGTAATTCTAACAGTTGGAATTGAGATTAATATAAAATACGTTAACAACACATTTAGTAATACGAAAAAGCGGTTATCCTTGTGATAACCGCTTTTCTCTATTTTTTTGATCTCTAGTTTATCTTTTGTTTAGAACTGTCGGATATAATAAGATATCCTTTATTTATAACTTACGAAAGTTGGAATTTATTATTAGGAGTTTTAGTTATTTGATTGATCTTTTGCTTTATCTGAGCAGTAAAAACTTAGGTACATTTTTTAACCAGTATAGCAGTCCATTTCCTTAGCTATGTTTTAAACTTGCGTTTTAAGAAAGCGTTGGTAAGTGAAGGTAATTCTTTTCTTCTCGTAATTCATTACAGTGACGGATTCCCCGCACCATATGTACTACGAAACTATTTAGTTTCGTAGTACCCTTTGTGTCGTCTATTTGAGGTTAAGATGCAAAATTAACAAAAAAGGCGCAAACGTAGAGTGGATACTCTATGGTTGCGCCTTTATAACTGGTCCTATTTGGAATATAATCAAAATCATCAATTGTATTGGGTGTTTCCCACAAAACTGTATTATGAGCATCAAACTAACAACCTTATATTGATAGCCCATTGCATATCTTGCAGTATCTATATTCTATAGTACAAAATCAATTTATGCGGCTGCATTGCTTAATGCATCGGCGACTGCCTGCATGATGCCATTGCTGCTGAATGTAGCACCCGAAACTGCATCAACACTGGTCGACTGGCTGCTGATAATCTCTTGGGAAACCGTTGAATAAGCACGGCCAATAAACCTTCTATCATCTCCGTAAGAGTCTAAATTAACGGCGTCGATTTTGCCATTCGATACGACAACCGTAACCGTTGTGGTCGCTCCCCTGAATCCTGTGCCCGAGCCTTGATAGGTTCCGTCTTTATATCGTTGATTTTCAGATGTAGGGGAGCTTGTTTGGCTGACTGTAGTTATGGTGCTGGTGCTGATTTCGGCTGCGTTCGCAGTGAAATCACCGGTGTAATAGATACCCGTCATGGCAGCAACCGTGGCAACGCCTGCCATAAGCGGGCGTATGTCATTTTTCGCAATCGTAAAATCCGCATTGCCGCGCGGACAAACGGTAATACACTTCATGCAGTTTATACATTCCCCACTTCTGACAACATCCATTTTATAAAGTGGAATCCCCATTGCACAGTTGTTTGTGCACATTCTGCAGCCTCCGCATTGAGCGGAAGGCTTTTTTATTTTTGCAACTCTAAGTTTGGAAACAAGGGCGAAGACTGTGCCCATAGGACATAGATAGCGGCAAAAGAACCGTTCAATGAAGGCAGATGTAACGATAATTGCAATAAAAATCACAAATCCAACCGTAAGGTTAGTAATCACATAGGGAAAATCCGGAGCTTTACCTACGGTAGCAATCATTCCAAATACATCCCATGGGCTTGCCGTACTGAACGCAGTTATATCAAGAGTCCACACATCAACAGCCAGCATTACAAGTACAATATATTTTATAGCCTTCATCCATGCGTCGACTTGCTCACTTAATTTAAATTTTTTCTTGAATATCCTGTGGGATATCCGGTAAATAAAATCGCTGAAAGAACCGAAAGCACACATCCATCCGCAGAAAAAGCGTCCCAATAGAATTGTAATTGGAATAATTGCGATGACTTCAATTAGCTGGGGAATCACATCGGCACTGATGCTCAAATGAGTTATAGTCAGATAAATCTGTTTGACTCCGTCCAAAGCGTCGATATAAAGTGCGGGTAAAAAAATAAAGAAGACAATTTGAAGTGAGAGCCTTGAAAGCTGTAAAACTGAAAGTTTTCTTTTTGTTTTCATGATGTTAAAACCTCTTATATTCATTCGAATTTTTAAAATGTCTGAGCAACCCATTCGTTACTGTTACCGTTAGGTCATCTGTTACAAAAATGGCTTCTGCCTTGACTTTATTTAAAAGCGGCATACTTTTTTGGGGACCCAGTATAAATAGCGCTGTGGTAAGAGCGTCCGCATCCGTTGAACATGCGCAAACTGCTGTCACGCTAAGCAAAGAGTTTTGAGCAGGTTTTCCTGTACGGGGGTCCAGAATATGATGATAGCGTATTCCGTCTTTTATAAAAAAGCGTTCGTTGCTGCCCGAGGTAACAACCGTTTTATTTGTAATAGATAAAACGCCAAGATACTGACCCGTGGGTGCAATCGGGTTTTGAATTCCAATCTGCCAAGGCTGCCCATCCGGGCGACTACCAATTGTAATAACATTGCCCCCAAGATTAATCAGAGCGCTTTGAACCCCACTTTCAACCAGAATTTGTTTGACTTCATCTGCAGCGAATCCTTTGGCGATTCCGCCCAGGTCCAGAGCCTGTCCCGGATTTTTCAAGGCTGCACTCAACAATTTAGGATCCAGTTGAATACCATGATAATCGACCAGATGAAGAGCTTTCTGTATTTCGGATTCAGAAGGAATAAAACTTCCTTTTTTATTGATTCCCCAAAGTTCAGCTAACGGGCGTATGGTAATATCAAATACACCATCTGAAATGTCACTCAATTCAATAGCTTTTTGAATCAATTGAAAAGTGTCTTGGTGGACAATCCGAAGCCCTTTTCCAGAATTTCTGCTTAGCTTTGAAATATCACTTTCCGTTTTAAATGCAGACATTCTATTATCAATTTCGGTGACTCTTTCGATTGCTTTTTCAATAGCATCTTCTTTTTCAATGTCAAATATCTTAATGTAATTAATTGTTCCGAGTGCAAAAAAGACTTTATCAACTGTCTTGTATGTTTGTTTTTTTAGCATCATAACACCTTTCACTTTAACCTGTTATAGTTCCAGCAGAATAAGAATAACATTTCAAGGTGAAAGCTCAGTGAAAAAAACAAAAATATATTGTGTATTTAGGATTAATATACGATGAACGAAGCGAAAGGCCACCTTGCTGTAGATGTAACCAGCGAACCTGTTGACAAAGAGCAACTTCATAATATGGCTATGCAGGCCAAAGAAGGATTGGGTGTTGAAACGATCGCAGCAATTGCAGACAAAGGATATTATTCAGCTTTACAGCTTGCAAAATGCAAGGAAGGCAACATCATTCCCATCGTTTCAAAAGCAAGCCATATCTATATTACTGCAATCAAAAAATTTAAAAAAACACAGTTCAGATATGATGAAGAACAAGATGGTTACATTTGTCCTCAGGGTCATTGGCTAAAAGCATATAAACATAGAAAGAAATATACAAAAGAAACGGACATCAAGAGATATTAAAATTTTGAAGCAAGTTCTAACTGCCCGGTAAAAGATAAATGTAGTAATGGCGAAAAAGGAAGATTGATACCGGACAGGCCGTATCAACGAATAGCAGATGAAGTAGACCGAAGGACGGAACAGTTTTCAGATATGTACAAAATACGAAAACAGACCGTAGAACATCCCTTTGGTACCATTAAAAGGGCTATAGGGTTCTCATGTTTTCTGACCAGACGAACAGAAAGTGTGAGGATAGAACCTCTACTGCATTTTTTGGTATATAACATGAAACGAGCAGTCAATATTGTGGGACACAGGAATTAATAGGAAGATTACAGGGGTAATAGTCCCTTTTCATTCATGCTTTTGCAACATTAGCTTTAAAATCAGGCTTAACGCTTGGTTTTGACTGAGTGAATTCAGTGTTTTTACACAGCCTGGTTTATAATAGGAAGCTAGCGAATCTCTATTCAAACAGAATAATTTAGTGTTAAAAAGCTCACTTGAAGCTGTAAATGGCTTCAAGTGAGCTTTTTTTATATATAAATACTCAAAGAAAGGAGGATTCCATGCAAAGTGAAATCAGTCTGTATATTCCCATCGGAGTTAAAACCGAAAATGAGCTGTTTAACGGCTTTGGCAGAAGCGAGCTTTTCCAGAGCATTCTCGGCTCCCTGTTCGGTGGCGTTGTTGCGGCCCTTCTGTGGCTGATCGCGGGAAACGTGGCCCTGACTGTCGTTGCAGTTCTTTCCGGCATTTTCGGTTCAATCATGATGTGTACCAAGGACCAGAATAATCAAAGCGTGGTAGACCAAATCAGGGATATGATACGCTTTCAGCACAGTCAGCAAATTTACCCCTATCGGATGCTGGACGAATGGGGGACGAAATAAAGGAGGATTACTGCTTGACATTTCTTGACCTTTTTGCAGGAATCGGCGGATTCCGTAGAGGTCTCGAAAGAAGCGGACATACCTGTGTCGGGCATGTCGAAATTGATAAATACGCAAACAAGAGCTATATGGCAATGTATGAGCTTGCGCCCTGCCCTTACCGGGATGGCGCAGGCTCAAATTCTTGCAGAATGTGCAAACCGGAGGTGAGAAAAAACTGTGACGGGACAAACTGCAAAGGCGAATGGTTCGCCAAGGATATTAAGCAGCTTCGAGCAGGAGAAATTCCAAAGGCTGAAATCTGGACTTTTGGATTTCCTTGTGTCGATATTTCAATCTCGGGACGTATGGCAGGAATTAGAGGAAGCCGAAGCGGACTGTTTTTTACGGTCGCTGGCCTGCTCAAAAGCACGAATCCCGAAGATCGACCCCGGCGGCTTATCGTTGAGAATGTTAAGCATTTGCTGTCAAGCGAGAAAGGCGGGGCATTTACCGCCGTTCTCACTGAATTATGGGAAGCTGGGTATGACTGTGAATGGCAGGCCGTCAATTCAAAAGACTTTGAGGTTCCTCAACACAGAGAGCGGGTGTACCTTGTTGGACATCTTGGAGGAATCCGTGGACGAAAAGTATTTCCTGTCGGCGGAACAAACCCTGCGGCTGTTAGACAAATCTTAGACGGCTCACAGGGCAACCGGATATACGATCCGGGAGGCGTGTCCGTCACGATGGTGTCGGAGGCCGGAGGCTTCGGCGGGAAAACCGGTCTTTATGCGGTGTCGGTCAATCAGAAGGATGGGCTGACTGGTGGGATCGACTATGCCAAAACCCTTACCGCAAGCGACTTCCGGGGGCTGAACCGTAATCAGGATCAAAACGCCGTGCTTGCACAAATCCCGCCCTGCGCCGCTTCTATTGATCTGACCGAGGGCGCGCGGCTAACCGATCATGCAAGGTGTCTGAAAGCACATTATGATACGGGTATCGGCAATCACCGGGGGGGAACCTCCGGTGTTTTTATCTGTCAGGGCCATCCTGACTGTGTGAGGGCACTCATTACGCCAAACCGAGTGAACAAGCGACAGAACGGGCGGCGTATGAAGGAGCCGGGGGAACCCAGCTTCACCTTGACAACCCAGGACCAGCACGGCCTCCTGCTTTGCTGCTATGACGAGGGCCTGCCGATTCGTTCGGACACAAAAGCCAGACACACCGTAGCCCATCACGGAGACGGGATCAACCTGACCTATCCAAACAGCACAGCCAGACGGGGACGCGTGGGAAAACAATGCGCGCAAACCTTGCTGACCAGCGGCAGCATGGGCGTTCTTCTATGCTGCCGTATCCGCAGGCTGACTCCTAAAGAGGCATGGCGGCTGCAAGCCTTTGAGGATTATTTGTTTGAGCGCGCGAGGGCCGCCGGGATCAGCGACGCCCAGCTTTACCGGCAGGCCGGGAACGCCGTTACCGTCAATATCGTTTATGAAATCGGACTGCGTCTGCCGGGAGGCGGCCTATGAGGTTCAAAGTCCTGTATGTGGACCCGCCCTGGGCTTACAAGGTCTACTCCAAAAAAGGACAGGGGCGCAGCGCCGAGAACCACTACCGCACCATGAGCGTTGAGAATATTTACAGTCTGGACGTGACCGGGATAGCCGACAGGGATAGTGCTCTGTTCCTGTGGGTTACATTTCCGTGCCTGCTGGAAGGGTTGGAGGCCATAAGGCGCTGGGACTTTACTTATAAAACCCTCGGATTCTGCTGGGTCAAGCGGTGCAAGAAGCAGACAGGAAAATGGTTTTGGGGACTTGGCTTCTGGACGCGGGCCAACCCCGAACTGTGCCTGATCGCCACCAAAGGCAGCCCCAAACGAGTATCCAAAGCGGTTCACTGTGTAGTAGATACGCCGGTGGAGCGGCACAGCAAAAAGCCGGATGAGGTGCGGCGGCACATTGAACAGCTTATGGGGAATGTTCCCCGTGCTGAGCTATTTGCAAGGCAGAAGTATGATGGCTGGGTCTGCCTCGGCAATGAAATTGACGGACTGGATATTCGGGAGGCGATCAAACGTGTAAAAGAAATGGAGGGATGATATGGACTGGAATACCGCCGTGCCGGACGCCTTTGCCGCCTGCCTGTTCCTTGCACTTTTTGCAGGTTGCTTGTGTGATCGTGCTGTAGGCAGGCTCATAAAACGACCCGACTCGAAAACCGCCGTCCTCAGCGTAGCTGTGACGGCGGTTTTTCTTTGTTTGTACGGATTTACCCCCACGGCCTTCCGCTGTATCCTGCTCTGCCAAGTGATGATGGTTGCCGGTGTATTCGATCTGGCGACCCGTGAAATTCCGGACAGCCTGCATCTGTTGATCGCCATGGCAGGACTGATTGACTTTCAGGTTCTGCCAGCGCTTTTAGGCTTTCTGCTTGTACCCCTGCCGTTTTTGATTACTGCCCTGAAAACGGAAAAGATCGGCGGCGGGGATGTAAAACTGATGGCGGCCAGCGGCTTTGCCCTCGGCGTAACCGGAGGCGTATGGATGATGATATGGGGGCTGTCCTCTGCTCTGCTCTGGAACTGGGTGTTTTGCAGAAAGCAAAAAAGTCTGCCCCTTGCACCGTTCCTTACCTTCGGGTGTTTCCTAACGCTTTTATCAATTTGATACGGATATGGAGGTTCATAACTAAGATGAAGAATTTACTGAAAAACCGCATTGTGATTGGGCTCCTGTGCATCATCACGGCCCTGATTATCTGTTTCGGGCTGACGCCCATGTTCAATAACGCGCTTACCTCCAAGGTGGAGCTGGTACGCGTTGCCACGGAAATCAAAACAGGCGATCAGATCACGGCGGGCATGATTACCACCGTCGAGACGGGCGGCTACAACCTGCCCTCCGACGTGGTGTACAAAAAGGATGATGTGATCGGCAAATACGCCAATGCGGACATGTATAAAGGTGATTACATCCTGAAAAGCAAGTTCTCCGACACGCCTATGCTGAAAAACGAGTATCTGAGCGGACTGAACGGAACAAACCGGGCGATTTCCATTACCATCAAGAGCTTTGCGGCGGGGCTTTCCGGCAAATTGGAGAGCGGCGACATTATCTCCCTGATTGCCAGCGACGTGGGCGAAAGTCGGGGAACCAAGACCCCGGATGAGCTTCAGTACGTGGAAGTGATTGCCACCACAGACAGCAAAGGTGTCGATCAGGACGTGCAGGAGCAGACGGATACGGACAGCAAGGATTCAGAGAATTCGGAGCTTGCCAGCACGATTACGGTCCTTGCCACACCGGAGCAGGCGCGGCTTCTTGCCGATCTGGAGCAGAATGGCAAGCTCCATGCCGCCCTTGTGTATCGTGGCAATTCCGAAACCGAGCAGAAGTTTTTGGATGCGCAGGAAAAGGTACTGGAAAAACTCTATCCTTCGGAAAGTGAGGAAAGCTCCGATGAGAGCCAGAATAGCGGTAGCGCACAAACATCGTCTCCCGTCGATTCCTCCGGCACCGTATCCGAAAACACCGGGTCAGAAACGGAGGAATAACGATGGAACCAGACAAAGTAATTGCCGTCATGGGCAGTCCGGGCAGCGGGAAAACAACCGCTGCCCTTAAACTTGCACTTACACTGGCGGCCGGAAAGAAAAATGTGATCGTCGTGTTCTGCGACCCGTTTACACCGGTGATCCCCACGGTCCTGCCTGCCGGAACAACGCACGATACTTCGCTCGGAAGTCTGCTGACCGCCCCCGCGCTGACGCAGACGACCATCCTGAACGCCTGCGTACCGGTGAAGGAAAGTGAATATATCAGCTTTTTGGGATATTGCGCCGGGGAAGGCCTGATGATGTACCCGCAGATCACAAGGGATAAAGCGGTGGATTTTTTTGTCCTGCTCCGCCATCTGACGGATTACGTCATCATCGACTGCACTTCTACATTTGAAGCCGACCCCGCCTCCATTGTGGGAATTGAGCTTGCGGACAGAGTGTTAAAGTTAGGGACAGCCAACCTAAAGGGTGTGTCCTACTTTATGACACACAATCCCATGCTGGCGGACAGCCGGTTTCGCAAGGATACCCACAGCATGATCATCGGAAATCTGAAAGCCGGACAGGATTGGGAGGCCGCCGCCCAACAGTATGGCAGCGCGGACGGCATCCTGCCCTATGTGCCGGAACTGGAGCAGCAGTATGACGAACTGGCGCTGCTCCTGTCGCTAACCGAGCCGGAAAGCGCCGGTTATACGGCGGCCATCGAAAAGCTGCTGGGGTTTCAGCCTGCCGCTTCAAAGGCGAAGGAAACCCCGAAAAAGGTCGAAAAAAAGATGAAAACACCGTCCACGAAAAAACCGGAGCAGACAAAAGCAGAACCGGACAGAAAGCCCAAAAGCAGACCGGTATTCCGGCTGCCCTTCGGCAGAAATCGGGGGGAGTTCTGATGCTCACAGTTGGTCACATTGAGCTGAAAGCGGCAAACGCCTATGTGATGGAACACCATAGGCATCACGGAGCGGTGCGGGGGCACCGCTTTTCTCTTGCCTGCTATGAGGACGGCAGGCTGTGCTCCCGCCGCATTGATCAGCACATGACCGTGGAGGTCCTGCGCCTTTGTACGGACGGCACGAAAAACGCTTGTTCAAAACTATATGGCGCTTGCCGCCGTGCGGCGAAAATGCTGGGCTACGAGCGGTTAATCACCTATATTTTAGCGGATGAAAGCGGTAAAACCTTTTGGCAAGCGGCTTTCGTTATTGCTATACCAACAAGGGGGGGGGGAGCTGGAACCAGCCGGGCAGACCGAGAAGCGATAAAGCTCCGGTCTGCCCGAAGCGTTTATATGAAATCATCCTTGTCCGAAAGGAGGACAATACTTGGACAACATCTTAAATATTCACAACAATTTGGAGTTGATAGGCGCAGAGTTTTCCCAGCGTCCCTTTGCCGAGGTTCTAAAGCAAGTGCAGGAGTACATCACCAAGAACTACTCCGGCGTGCTGAACGACCATCCCGACAAAAGCCGTGTGCTGATCAGCAGCTACATCCGAAAATATCTGGAGGAACAGAAAATCGGCGTGATCGATCTGGAGCAGGACGAGCTTGCGGAGTTGCTGTACGGCGAAATGACCGGCTTTTCGTTCCTTTCCAAATACTTGTACTGCGATGATATTGAAGAAGTCAATATCAACGAGTGGGACGACGTAAAGGTCATTTATGCCAACGGCGATGTGCTTCCCACTAAGGAACAGTTCACCTCACCCCAGCACGCCCTTGACGTGATCAAGCGTATGCTGCACAAATCCGGTATGATATTGGATAACGCCAAGCCCTACGTCATCGGCCACTTGTCCAACAAAATCCGCATCACAGCTACCGCGCCGGGGATTGTGGATGAGGACAAGGGCCTTTCCGTATCCATCCGAATCGTCAACCCCCGCAAGCTCAAAAAAGAGGAATTTGTCAGCTATGGAACGGCTACCGCCGAAATGATGGATACTCTCTCCGTCTTTTTCAACTACGGTGTTTCCCTGTGCATGACCGGGGCGACTTCCTCTGGGAAAACCACCCTGATGAGCTGGATACTCGATCAGGTTCCCAATGACAAACGGCTGATCACGATTGAAAAGGATTGCCGTGAGTTTGATTGCGTAAAACGCGACGGGACCGGGAGAGTCCTAAATAACATAATTCATTTCATCACGAAGGATTCGGACGATCCGAAACAGGTGGTGTCCATGGTGAAGCTGCTGGAGCTGGCGCTTACCATGCACCCGGACTTTCTGGTGGTGGCCGAGATGAAAAGCGAGGAAAGCTTTCAGGCCATCAAAGCCGCCAACACCGGCCATACCTCCATGACTACCATTCATGCCAATGGCTGCGAGGATACCTATTACCGTATGGTTGCGCTCTGCAAAGAGAGCAGCTCCATGGATGATGCCACCTTGATGGGACTCGCTACAAGGGGGTTTCCTATTGTGGCTTATTCAAAAAAGCTGGAGGACAACAGCCGCCGCATCATGGAGATCGCGGAGTGTGTGGAGGTCACGAACTGCAAGCCCGTCATGCGCACCCTGTACCGTTTCAACATTACGGATACCCTCATGGAAAACGGAAAGCCCAGGATCATCGGTCACTATGAAAAGGTAAACGATCCGTCTGAACGGCTGTGCAAGCAGCTCCGCGATAACGGAATGCCGCTGAAACTGCAACAGCGCCTTTTGAGCGCGTGAAGGAGGTGCGTCTTGTGAGTATGGTCGCCTATAAAGAGCCTTATCTTCTGCAAATCATGCAGGATGAGGACCCCTTGAATCCCCGCACGGATTATGACAATTTGGGGCATATGATCTGCTGGCACGACCACTACAGGCTTGGGGACGAGCATCAGTTTGAAGATACAAACGATTTGCTGAAGCGGCTTGTGTTGGACAGCGTTTCGCCGGACACGGTGATTACCTATGTGAAATCCGGGAAAGCGCGCGACGTGAAACTGGAATATGACCGCTCGGCCGGGAGCTGGGAAATCAGCAGCTATGATCATCAATTCAAAAAGTGGTTTTCCGAAGCCACCTTGGAGGGAAAGCTGGAAGCCAACCGGCAGGAATTTTTCGAAAGCCTTGTGGATACCTTGCTGAATTCCACTCTGTACGATCTGGCGTCGGAGAAAAACATCATTCTGCCCCTCAACCTCTACGACCACTCCCTGCTCAGCATGTCGGTCAGTTCATTTCTTGGGCGGGCGCAGCACGCCGAATGGGATTCCGGTCAGGTGGGATGGATTTATGCCACACCGGAGGATATCCAAAAAGAGTACGGCAGCCTGACGCCGGAGAACTATGAGAAAGCCGAAGCCCTGCTGAAATCCGAGGTGGAGTGCTACGACTACTATCTGCGCGGAGAGTGCTACGGCTTCCGGCTGTTTGAGAATGGGGAGGAAACCGATAGCTGCTGGGGCTTCCTGGGGGATTTCTCCGATATGGCAAAGGAAATCGCGTCCCAAACCCTGCCGGAGAGCCACCGGGATATGATCGACCATCTGCATGAGGTGTCGGATACGGTAACGCGGGGTAAGGACTATGAGGATTTTATGGAAGATTTAGAAGAAATGGAGGAATGAAACCTTGACGGTACTCGTAACGATTGCGTTTTTATTGGCGGTAACGGGCAGCTTTCTTCTGCTTTCGTTATCACCCTTTGCTTTTTTGGAAGGGCTGGCGGCCTATATCAAGCCGCGGAAAACTTCTATCAGGAGCCGGGTTGAAAAAAGCCGGAAGAACAAACAGCCCAAGGGTTTGAAACTGCTGTTTATTGAAACCAAGGAAATCCTGCGTGTCACTGGCAAGAACAGATCATTTACCGCGCTTTGCATCCTTTCCATGATTTTAATTGTGGTAGGCACCATGATCGCGCTTACCATGAATAACGGCTATCTCGTTCCGGTGCTGGCAGGGGGTCTGGCGCTTCTGCCTTTTTACTATGTGAAGCTCACGGCGGGGCGGCATAAAAAGCAGATCAACACGGAATTGGAGACAGCATTGTCGATCATCACCACCAGCTACCTTCGCGGCAAAAACACCATCATCCGGGCCATTGAGGAAAACCAGCCTTACTTAAACCCTCCGGTTGCGGAGGTATTCCGCAACTTCCTCTTGCAGGCCAAGCTCATTAACTCCAACACCAAGGAAGCGTTGGAGGGGATGAAGGCCGGTGTGAATAACAGTGTATTCCACGAATGGGTGGACGCAGTAATTGCGTGTCAGGACGATTACAACCTGAAAAGTACCCTGCCGCCGATTGTCGCAAAGCTGTCAGACATACGAGTGGTAACGGCGGAGCTTGATCTGTTGCTCTTTGAGCCGTTGAAGGAGTATATCACAATGGTGCTGCTGTTGGTTGGAAGTATCCCGCTAATGTACCTTCTAAACAAGGATTGGTATCACACTCTGATGTTCACTGAGTTCGGAAAAATTCTGCTGACGATCTGTGCCGCCGCGATTTTTCTTTCGGTGGCCGCCGTCACCAAGCATATGCGCCCAATTGAATACAAGCGGTAGGAAAAAGAGCCTGTCGCGGAAAGGAGATTTCCATGCAGAATATGATTTTGATTCTCTTTGCCCTGCTTTTTGCGGCAGGGCTTTACTTAATTTCGGCGGAGCTTCTGCGCGTCCCGACCTATAAGGCGACAAAGGCCGTTTTGAACATGGGCAGGAAACGGAGAAAGCAGGTCCGGGATTCCGACGCCTTCATTATGGAGCTGGCCGTCAAGCTTGCGAAGATACTGCCGATGGACGAGTATAAGCGGCGCAAGCTGACCGCCACACTGAAATCCGCGGAAATCAATATGACCGCCGAGGTTTATGTGGCGCAGGCGATGGTAAAGGTGGGCCTGATCTTTCTCGGAATCATTCCCTGTCTGCTGATTGTTCCCATCCTTTCCCCAACCTTCATCATCATCGGAATCGGCGTTTACTTTACGGAGAGCGGCAAGGCGGAAAAACTGATTACCGCACGGCGAAACGAAATCGAATACGAGCTACCCCGCTTTGTGGCGACGCTGGTACAGGAGTTGAAAGCCTCCCGTGATGTGCTGTCTATTCTGGAAAATTACCAGAAGAACGCCGGGAAAGCCATGAAAAACGAGCTTGCCATTACGGTTGCCGACATGCGTACCGGGAATTTTGAAGGAGCGCTGACCCGTTTTGAGGCCAGAGTATCCAGCGCCATGTTATCTGATGTGGTGCGCGGCCTGATCGGTGTGCTGCGCGGGGACGACGGCGTGGTGTTTTTTCAGATGCTCAGTCACGACATGAAGCAATTGGAATTGCAGCGTCTGAAACGGCTGGCGATGGAGCGCCCGCCGAAAATTCGGAAGTTTTCCTTCCTGCTCCTTGGCTGTATGCTGCTGCTGTACATGGGAGTCATGGGGTATCAGATACTCGGCGCCATGTCAGGGATGTTTTAAGGAGGGCACCATGATGAAAAGAATTCTCAAATCAAAACAGGGTGAAGGCTATCTTGATATAGCAATCGGCGTTCTCTGCCTGCTTCTGGTGGTAGCTTTTGCCGTGAACCTGTTTCCCGTGTTTACCGCCAAACAGCAGCTTGAGACCTTTGCAACGGAAATTGTACGGGAAGCGGAGATCAAGGGCAGCACCAGCGTGGATTCCCGGATTGCCGATATGCGGGAGCAGACAGGGCTTGACCCTAAAATTCGCTGGAACTGCGACTACTACAGCGGGAACAAGGTTCAGCTTGACGGTGATATTGAAGTGGTGCTGATAGATATGGTGGACATCGGATTTTTCATCTTCGGTCCCTTTCCCATTGAAATTCAGGCCAAAGCGACCGGAAAATCCGAAGTCTATTACAAGTAAAGGAGGTGGCGACGATGCGGTTACGAAAAGTCATAAAAAGCAAACGCGGCGCTTCCACGCCCTTGACGGTAGCCCTGATTTTGGGGCTTCTGCTCCTGATTTGTACCATCTCGGAGTTTTTTCGGCTCGGGATTATTGTGGTCGGTGTCCGCAACGGACTCCAACAGGCGGTGATCACGGTGGCGACCACGAATTACGACGATACCTATAACGGCTTGCGGGAGGGATACTCCGGCACCTATACCTTGTCCGGCGCAGACTGGCAGGAGAAACTCGATTACGACGATGTGTATGCCCGCCTTGACAAGCTGCTGGGCACCGCGGCGTCGAACGGGTATCACGTCAAGGCGGAGGAAAGCGGCTATGAATATCGCCTGTCGGGGCTTACCGTGGACATTGCGAACGCCCCTCTGACGCCGGGGAACGCGGACAAGAATCTGGAAGTAGATGCCCGCGTTACCATTGAAATCCCATTATCCTTCGGTTGGGATCGCCTCCCGCCTCTTACGATGCAGATACGCACAAGGTCAGCCTATATGCCCAAATTTTAAGTTTTGCGCACCCATCAGGCAAAATACTAAAAAATGTCTGGACGCGCAGGAATATTCAGGATATAATGAAGTCGGGTAAAGAATAATACGGGTAATAGGGCTGAATCATTCATTTCAGAATGAAAGTGAGGTCCATAGCATGAAAAAGGATTACAACACCAAGAAAAAAGTGTTAATCGGCGGACTGTCTCTTGTGGCAGTATGCCTTGTTGTCGGTTTGCTTTACTATAGTAATGCTGCGGGCGGACAGGCGAAAACGCCAGCCGCGACGAGTCCCACACCCTCAGAGTCGGAAGTTGTGGTGCCGGAAACCACGCAGCCGAAAGCGACTCTTCCGGAGGAAAGCGGAACAACCAGCAAGGATGATGTTTCTTCCACGCGGCCGGAAACATCCTCCGCGCCTGCCAGCAGTGCGGCACAGAGCAAGCCTTCCGATGGGAAGCCAAAGACACGTTCTGAGGCAACCCCTCCCGCCAAAGCGCCTGACAAATCCAGTGGAAATTCCTCGAAGCAGAGTCAGCCGAAGGGCGGAGAAAAACGTTCGGATGGCGCCATTTATGTTCCGGGATTTGGATGGGTCGAAAATGAAGGCGGAAATTCTCAAGGAACTGCCCCCAATGCAGGAACCGGCGATCCGGTTGGCGACATGTAAAAGAGAATATCGCATATAAAGGGATACAGCTATTTAGGCTGCATCCCTTTTTTTCGTGGAGGTGAAAACTTGAAAAAACTGATCTGTGCATTGCTTTTATTGGCAATGCTTTTTTCTTTGACAACCAACGCCTTTGCCGCCGATGGGAACATGGACGGCGGCGGCGGCGACATGGGAGATGGCACCAGCGGAAACTCCTGGACGCCGGGACGTGACGGTGTTCGCGTGACCATTATTCGTGATAGTGACAATACCCCGGTATCTACATCTGTGGATTTTTCCAATGGTTCCAATGGTGATGTCGCGCTTCATTTTGGGCGTGTAAGTAAAATAGCATATAAGAGCAAGGGGCTGACTCCGCATAATGGAAATTATTATTCTGTCAAGCCTACCAACGCCATGCCAACCATCATCAGTGACAATGGGGGCAATAACATTGCTGCGATCCGAAGCTATTTCTGCCGTTCAGGGACGATCCATGACATTGCCGATGCCACGGGGTTTGACTACAATACCTTGATTAACGGTAATTACAAAATTTTAGTGGAGCCGATAGCCTATTTCAAATACGGCGGCGTTATGTTTGCCATGACCGCGACCGAGGCCGCCCTTTACAACAGACAGACCGGCAACGGCCTGCGGAGCAAAATGGTATCGTTGAGCCATAAAAATCTGCCTCTTTCCATATTCCTTCAAACACCCGATTTAGGGTTCCCAGCATGGAACGGTTCCACATCACAGGCGCAGAGCGACGATACCATTATCGCAGAGCTGGGCCTTGGGATCGTCCGCTTTTCCGAGCCTGATTCTGAACCGGCGCCGGAAAGCAGTGTGACCTATCGTTGCGACACCGACGTGATTACGGCGGTCACACTCACGACCGGCTCTGAGAAAACGCCGGAAAACCCCGCTTATGCCCGATTCAGCATCAACGGGAAAACATATACCCACAGTGATATTTATATCCCCGAAGGAGACTCGCAGTTGGCTTGGGTAAAGTGGCGGACACCGGCGCAACCGGGAACTGTGACGATCACAGTCACAAGCAACTGCTCCGTCAGCAGCAGCAAGATTGTGGCTAAGATCGTAGACCTTAACGAGAATCAGCCGCCCGATCCGCAGGCCAACGACCGTAATGATAAATTCACGATTCCCTCCGCACCGAATAAGGCGAGTACCACAACGCGGACCTGGGGCGAATGGGATTGCTGGTGGCATGAAGATTGGGTGTGGCACAGCAGCGGTGAGGATGAGGACGGGACCGAGGATGGCTGGTGGGAGGACAAAGGATGGTATGAATATGCCTGGCTTTCTTATTCGGCAAGCCTGACCGCCACTTTACAGACCACACCGGACGAAAAATCCCCCACGGCTTCCGGGAAAACAATGAAAAGCGGCTATGGGCTGGATGCCTATGTCTCCGCACAGGTTCGTTCTTCCGCGCCAAGCAGCCAGATTACGGGAGCGCAGAATGTGGTCGCCTATTTTCCGGAGTTCAATTATTCGACGTACTGGCGGTTATTACAACGGCTGACAACCGGCTTCTCCAGCACCTTTGAGTTTCAGAAGAATAAGTACAGCACCTACGGACAGCCCTGTCATTTTACCCCCGTGTGGTTTCCGGACGAACAGTACAAAACCTATGCGGAGTGCATGGACGCATGGACACCGGCCGGGATGCTGCAAATCAATCTGACGGATAGCTTAACCATTCGCGGATCGGTATTTGACGATTGGGCTATCCATCCTGTGAAATGAGGTGGTTTCATGCCGGAAATGGATAAATATCTTGCGATCCTGCAAAAAACCAACGACGGGAACGATCTTTCCCCCCAGCACCTGAAACTTTTGGAGCTGGGCGTCAACGGCCATCTGAATGAGGCCGGTTTAGCGGCTGTTGACAAGCTGTATGAAAGCGTCGTTGCCGGGACCTATACGAAGCCATATCATCTTGGCGTGGAGTTTATGACGTATGACCATGAGGGCTTTATCTACTTCAAGGACCAACAGGTGGAGCATTATTCTCACCCATGGGCGTACTCTTTGGACGCAAAGAAAGACCTGACGAAGCTACAGCATCAATGCCTTTACTTGGAGGGCATTGGCCAACTAAACAGCTTTCCGTATATGCTCTGCGAGTACAGGATGAAAGGAAAATTCGGGGTGCAGTTTTGTGAAAGCGAAAAGCAGGAGCTTGACCGGCTGCGCGGGGATGCCAGTATTCTGTTTTCTCAGGTCACTTTTTCGCGCGAAGGTGTACATGAGAGCTTTCTGCTTCCGGGACACGTTAACCGTCAGGACGTTCAAAGCTCTGAAAAATACCGGAACTTGATTGAATTCCGCAATGTGGAGCCACACGATCCGGTCGCCGTGACTTCTTTTGCCTACGGCGCCGGTCCTTCGAGAAACGCCGCGGAGCAGGAACTGGACTATTTGAACTGCTGCATGGACTATCTGAACGATAACGACCTGCTGAATGTGCTGTCGAAGGAAGAATATGAGATGGCTGTGGAGCAACCGCAGGAGGACAGCGAGGATTATGAACGATGAAAGAAGGTAGGCACGATGAGTGACCCTGCAATTTACATCATTCGGGAGAACGGAGAAAATCATTTCTTCTCCGCTTACTACGGAGCGAACGCCCTTTCACCGCTTTTTCGGCTGTCGCAGGCCAAGACGGTTCAGGAAACCTTGCCGGAGCATCCGCCAATCAGCCATGTTTTTGAACATCTGGATTATAGCGGGAATTATCAGAATCCCCGGCTTGATGACGCGGATATGTTCTGTAAGCGAATTCTCCCAAATGAAATGCCGCAGTACAGCAAGGACTATGCAGAGCACGGCAATTTCCAAATGCGGATGACGTTCGACCTGGATCAGAACTGCTTCATGATGGAATACAACCCGAACTGTCTGTGGTATCGCACCATGGGCAGTTTTTCTATTGATCTTGACGTAGGGCTTGAAAATGTCCGTAAGCTACTAGAGCACGCGGAGAAAAAAGGCATTACCGATTTTGGCGGTCTGCTTACCGTTCACCAACGAAGCACCGATCTTGAGGATAAGCTGGAATATGCCCGTGGGTACATGCGCTTTGAGGAACACCTGGATTCTCCGCAGGCTCAGGAGGACAGAGATCGCTATTGGAGGATGTTCGGCCATCAAAAGGAATTGGACGAAGAAACCGCCTCTGATGGAGAAGAAATGGAGGAACGACAAAATGCAGGGATTGTTATTCCCGATTATTATGCTGACCGTCACCCTTGTGGGTGGCGGTCTTTTGCTTTTGGTACTGAGGCACACCAAGAAACGCCCTGCTTCCGATGAAACAACAATGGCCATTCAGACCGCGCAGCAGTTTATCAACGTGCGGGATGTGAAAGACCGGCATTTGTATACCAAGGACGGATTGGTGCTTTGCTTTCTGCGGATTCATGCCATCAGCATCGACCTGTACAGCAAGAGCGAAAAAAACAATCTGATCAGGCAGCTTACTGCGGAGCTGTCGGATATTCAGTATCCCTTTAAGTTTATGGCGGTCAGCAGGCCCGTGGATATTTCTCCCCTCATTTCAGATATGCAGGGGATGTTAAAGACTGCCGGCGACAAGCGAAAGGAGCTTTTGCGGCAGGAGATTTTACAGATGAGCGGCTATGCCCTGTCCGGCGATATTGTGGAGCGCCAGTTCTATATCTCGGTTTGGGAAAGGTACGACGAAGGTGCCGAAAAGGATTTGTATAAGCGGGCATCGCTGCTGGCAGAGAAGTTTACCACGAACGGGATCGGCTGCGACGTGCTGACGGAAAAGGAGATCGTGCGGCTTTTGAATCTCGTAAACAATCCGTCCTATACCCATTTGGAGGATACAGAGTATGAGGCCAGCATCCCTACCATCGACATGGAGGGGTGACATGAAACATACAGACATGGCAGTTATAGATGACAAATAGTAGTAATATAAGTCCCCTAGTTGCATGTTGATAACCATTCAATCTATTTGGTTTCCCCAAAAATGCTTGCGACAGCAGGTATTAAGACGCAGGCAATAGGAAAATAAATAACCTCCATAGAAATAATGGTTCGATACTTTATCAAGGAAACTGCCACGGAAAAAAACTGTACCAGCAACAAAAGCGCATGCTGTGATCTTCATGAATTTCTTAATGCCGTTTTTCTTGATATAGATTGTGACGCCCGTGGGAACAGCTATAATAATTGCAATGATTGCAGCGCAAAGGATGATCAGATAAAATTCGCCAAAGAGATTGCCCAAAGCGGGGAAGGCTACCTCACCCCTGGCAGATATTATAATGATAAAGGCCAACATCACTACAGTTGCAAGTAGAAACGTGATGAATATAACCTTAACTACTTTTTTTATATTTTTCATATCCTCAACTCCGGCTAAAAGTATTCTACCTTAGCATGGAGGGTATACATATTTCCAATTCGGATAATTAATGTTGCCTTCCAGCAGGTCATTCAAATCATCATAAAGGAGTATCCATCACCGTCGCAGAAATGCGGCGGTTTTATCTGCGTTAGCAGGCTCACCAAACGGCTAGGCGTTTGGTGAGCGAAAATCCACCCGTTTTACGGGTGGTACTGACTATCTTTCATCTAGAGTCGAGGCCAGACTGCTTTCATCGCATGGAACTGACCCATCCCAAGCGACACGATTATTGCATCCAAACGCTGGGTTGTGGCAGGATTCTGGATTTTATCGGCGTTCCATACCAAAATGGAGGTGTATAAGCAGAATGACGAAAAAACAATCCGTACAGAAGCAGAGCATGACCAATCATGCTCTGCTCAATGTCATTACCCCCGTGGGACTGGAATTCACCAAGAACAGCCTTTCCGTGGGGGAAAATCTCGGCAAAATATATGGCCTGATCCGGTATCCTCAAAAGGTGGAGACGGAATGGCTGTCCAAAATCACCAATATTCCTTCTACCATCGTATCCATCGGTTTCAAGCCGGTAGACAATGCTACCCTGATTAACGCGATTTCCCGTAGTGTCGTTCAACAGCGTGGACTTGCGGAAGGAGCGAAAGACCCCCTGTCCCGACAACGAGCGGAGAAGGCCGCCGAGGACGGGGAGAAAATTATGCTGCAGATTGACCGTGAAGGGGAAACGGTAGGGTTGATGAGTGTATCGGTTATGCCTATCGCCAAAGATGAACGCACCTTTAGAAAGGTCTGTCGCCGTGCGGAAAGCATCATCAGTGTTATGAAATGCAAGATGCGGGTTATTCCAAATCTGCAAAAGGAGTGCTTCCAGCACATTTCTCCGTCCTTTCCCACCAATGGGAAGACAGAAAGCATCCTGCAAAAAATCGTACCGCTTTCCACCTTTGTAGGCGGTTTCCCGTTTGCCAGCTCCGGTTTCAATGACGGAGAGGGCTATTATTTTGCACAGGATACCAGCGGCGGTCTTGTCATTGTGGATGTGTGGCGGCGAGGCGGCGACCGTACCAACAGCAATTTTGTTATCATGGGCAATTCCGGCGTTGGAAAATCTACAGCTATTAAGCACATCATCATGTCGGAATATATGAACGGCACAAAAATCATCGTGGCAGACCCCGAGTCTGAATACAGGGACCTGTGCCATAACCTAGGCGGTGATTGGATCAACGCCGTAGGCGGTTCCACCGGTATGATCAACCCTTTGCAGGTTCGCCCATCCCCACACGATGATGAACAGGAAAAAGACACCGACCGCCTGTACCGGGACGAAGGATACGGCATGAACGATCTGGCTCTGCATATGAAGAACCTGGAAATCTTTTTCAGCCTGTACATTCCGTCCTTGACCGATATGCAGAAGGCAATCCTAAAGAAATGCCTGATTGAGCTGTACCGGAACTTTGGCATCACATGGGACACAGATGTTTCGACCATAAAGCCGGAGGGCTTCCCAATCTTTTCTGACCTGTATAAGCTGGTGAAGGAAAAGGCGGATACCGAGCAGGACAGACAGGCTTATGCGGACCTCGCCCTGCTTCTTTACGATATAGCGGAAGGTGCGGACAGCTTTATCTGGAACGGCCACAGTACCATCACCAGCGACAGCCAGTTTATCTGCCTGGATACCAACGCTTTGCAAGAAACCAGCGACAGCATCAAGAGAACACAATATTTTAATATCCTCACCTATTGCTGGGAGCAAATGAGCCGGAACCGGGAGGAACGGGTGCTGCTGATCTGCGACGAAGCATACCTGATGATCGATCAACGAGTGCCACAGTCTCTTGTCTATCTGCGTAATGTGATGAAGCGGGCAAGAAAGTACGAGACTGCGCTGGGAATCATCTCCCACAGCATTATTGACTTCCTTTCCGAAAACGTCCGCCAATATGGGCAGGCGCTTCTTGATATTCCCTGCTACAAAATCCTGATGGGCACAGATGGGCCAAACCTGAAAGAAACCGCCAAGCTCTATGATCTGACAGACGCGGAACAGGAACTACTTCTGGCAAGAAAGCGTGGCCATGCCCTGTTTATGGTGGGAGCAAAGCGACTGCATATCAATTTTGAAATCCCCGATTACAAGCTGCTGTATATGGGAACTGCGGGCGGACGCTAAATTTTGGACATGCGTTGGACCAGAATATCATCTTTAACAGAGTGATTGTATGGTAGGCGCAGATAAAATGAATTTCAGAAAAACATAAATCGTCTCAGGTATGAGTCAGCCTGAGACGATTTTCTTATGGATTAGGAGGTGTAACATGGCAGTAGACCCAATCATCACTAAAATACTGGCACACTTGGCGGCACAGGCCGCGACTGAAGAGCAGACGCGAAAGCGCCTGCTCCTTCTTATATTAGGGCCGACAATCGCCACAATTTTACTCATAGCCTTGATTTTATACCTGATTACCAGCCCGTTTTCAGCATTGGCAGGATGGCTGGTTGGCGACGAGCTGACGGCTGTGGATAATCTTCAAAAGGATTATGGCTACAACCAGTCCATCGGCATCTACGATCAAGATTATACTGAGGGCAGCGGACAGAGCTATGAAGATGTCATTTTTAAAGATGGGTCTACGGAAGTCGTGTATTTTAACCAGTTGGATGAACGCTGGGCAGATAAACCCTATGGTTCGGATAAAATAGGTACGCACGCCTGTGGTCCCACAGTAATGTCTATTGTGGTGTCCAGCCTAACCGGGGAAACAGTGGACCTGCCCACGATGGCGCAGTGGTCGGTGGATCACGGCGATTACTGTGCCGGCAACGGATCATACCATCAACTAATACCGGATGCCGCCAAAGCGTGGGGGCTATCCTGTGAGGGAAATTTGTCCGCTCAGGATATTGTGGACGCACTTTTCTCGGGAAAGCTGGTGGTTGTTATTATGAGCAAGGGACATTTTACCTCCGGCGGCCACTTTATTGTTTTACGAGGTGTCACCAGCGAGGGGAAAATCCTTGTAGCAGACCCTGCCAGCTACAAGCGCAGTCAGCAGGAGTGGAATCTGTCGCTGATTATGAACGAGGCCCGGAAGGGAGCCGGTGCAGGCGGGCCCTATTGGGCGATAGGAAAATGATAAGGGGGTAACCGCTGTGATATTGTATCTTTCTTCTGCACAGCATACAAATCTTTTAGACTTTACCGGCTGGTATGACACCGACAGTGAAATATCCATCAAGAAGCTGGTGGGAAGCTTTGTCCTGAAGCAGTTTATCATCTATGACATGCGTAATTTCTCACATTTTACCGAAGTGGTTCTGGATCGGATCGCCTTTGAGGATAGCAACGCTGAGTTTGCTGAAGCGATTGAGGAATTTCTGACCATGTACAGTCCCCGGATTACAGTAATTTACGAGGGCTTGAAACAGGACGATTCTCTGTTTCAAGCCCTTCTTGAAAGCGGTGTGGGGAATATCGTATGCGATACTGAAATTACAGTGATCCAATGTGAAATTTCAGAATGCCTGAGTGAACAGGGTATGATGCGCTATTGTCCAAAGGAACGTGTAAAAAAGCAGGGCTGTGAACAGAAATACCAGTTCGATTGTCAGAATATCCATATCGCCGTGATTTCTTCCCAGCCGAGAATGGGGGCCACCACCACAGCAATCGGCTTGTCAGCGTGGCTTATTGCCGTGGGTGCGTCCGTGTGCTATGTGGAGGAAAACGACAATGCAATTTTAAGCAAGATGGCGGCCGACTATGATATGAAGCCGGACGGGGATGGCTGGCTGCTGGACGGAGTGCATTACGGTACCACACCTGCCAGTGCAGCCAGTAATTTTATCGTCCACGACCTCGGTTACATGCCGGACGTAAATGAAACAGCAAAAAGCGCTGATCTGCTGCTTGCCGTATGTGGTACAAAGCCCTATGAGCTTGCACGCTCCATGTTACTGCTCCACCGACTGGAAACGGTGGATACTTATGTCCTATGCCCTTTTACCCACGAAAAAGTAAGGGGCGACTATGCCGCTATTTTGCGGAGTGATTTTCATAAGGTGCTCTTTTTAGAGTATCAGCCTGAATTAACGGACGACGCAAGCAATGCCGCCCAATACAAGGCCATAATGACGAAATACATCGCCGGGGTATAATATCTCGGCGAGCCTTTATTGAAAAATTCATTGTTCAAATATGAAAGTGTAGCTGTTGTTCACTTTTACCTTTAAAAAACAGATCAGTGATCAGATCTTGTCCCTCCGGAGTGAGCTGTTTAAGGCAAGGTTTAGTACGCAATCCTTTACGGCAGCCAGGCTGTCATAATGGAAAAGCTGCGGGAAACAGGCTACAACGGCGTGATCACGATTCTCAAGGAGTACGTGCATCCTTTTCGATCGGCAAAAGCGTTGCCCGCCGTGCGGCGATATGAATCACCAGCTGACAAACAGGTGCAGATGGACTAAGGCATCTGTCATTACACAGACAACAGTGGAACACTCCACAAGGTGCAAGCGTTTGTGATGATTACGGGAAAATCCCGCGTGAAATACGTGGAGTTTGCCAGCCGATGCGACCTGAGCAGCATGCAGCAGTGTATCATCAATGCCTTTTCGTATTTCGGCGGTATGCCAAGGGAAGTCCTCACCGACAACATGAAAACGCTCTTGGTAGGAAGAGAGGCCGGTCTGGAACACCCGTTTTGCAGATTTTGCGGCTGAATTAGGATTTGCTCCGAAGGTGTGCCACATTCGCTCTCCGCAGACAAAGGGCAAGGTGGAACGGTTGGTGCGGTACGTGAAGGAAAACTTTTTGCCTGGCCGCCGGTTTGAGGATCTGATTTGCAACAAAGCTCCTTTTCAGTATACTTGCATCAGTCAAAAATGCAAGGCATGGGCCGTTCCCATCACTCCACAGAACGTGGAGTATGGCATAGCCATTAGGTAGCCGAAGTATCCATTTTTAAACCCGACAGTCGCTTTATTATCAAACCTTATTAGCAAATCAGGAAAATGTATTTAGCTACAATGGTTTATTTTGCGTATGGACACTTCCCTGTAGTTTTCCACACTTTTCCAGACATAAAATATTTAAATCATTAATCAATTTTGACCAAGATAAAAGCGAAGTTTTTTTAGTGCATTATTCTTAATTTTATTTATGTTCTGACGACTTGTCCCATATTCATTTGCAATATCTTGAATAGGTTTCTCAAATATGTAATGTTTCACAATTATATCGAATGCCTCAAATGATATAATGTTTTTTATTTCATTGAAAAATAGTGCCTGATGTTGGTCTAAGATCGAAAGTAAAGAGTCGAATTTAATTTTTTCACAATCTGTAAAATCTTCATAATGTATTTCACTTACACATTTACAACGCTGCTTTGAATATTTAATATAACTATTCCGTACACATTTTTCTATATATGATAAGAGAGGGTAATCCGTTACTGATGAAAAGGCAGATGGATTTATTTGCATTACAACTCCGATGAAATCGACTTGTAAGTCAAAAAAAGCATCTTCATCTTTGAGAAATGACGCATATTTTCTTAGTAATGGACTAAACTGAACAATTAGCTCTTCTAATGCTTTAGAATTATTATTTTGCGCTTGACGTATTTTACTTACTAATGTCCGCTGATCAAAATTTACCATAAAATCCCACCGTCCTTTTAAAGAAAAAAGACAGCAGGTTCAGATTTGTAAACTTCCTCTGAAAGAAAAATATATTATATTTTATCTACCGATTGTTGTAGATAGTAAAATAATTAAATCTGAGTCAAAAGAAATTTAGGATTCCAACTGTACTAAACCTCCGTATCTGCCATCTCCAGTCGTAACCTTTTGATCATACGTTTGCTTAATATTGGTTATATGGAACAGAGGATCGGCCTGACAGTTAATTAGAAATTGCATTTCATTACCCCCTTATAAATGAATCCTGAATCAATGAGCATCTTACATATAATTGATTTGCTTGTCCAATAAGAGATCGGGTTTCCGTTGTTCAATGTCTATCACAACGATTCCACAATGAACAAAATTTTCGTACGGAATTATCTATTAGAATCAAACTAACATATAAGTATATATCTGTAAATCGTTTTTGACTGAACGGTAGCTGTAGTGAACGGAATGGTCAATTTTACATAAAATCACTATATAATGAAGAAATATTAAAATAGCGCCTCCTATGATAAGAGGCGCAGGATAAGGTTCTTATGCCTGATATTTAGTTTTTCTTTTATCTTTCAAACAAAAGCGATGTTTTACTATAAATTAAAACCTATGTTCAAATTTAATTTTGACTGTTATCTCTTTTGAAAGCGGTTGATTTCTCTTCATCACTTGCTCTTTTAACTCTTCTCATCCAAAAGCTGGAATGTATGCGTTTGCATTTTGGCATGACAAAGCCTCCTATTGTAGTTATTTTAATTCTACATTAGGAGGCTTTTTGCAGTGAATTTTTAATTTGCTTTATTTTCCTTAAGTAATGCATGTTATAAATTACAACAAGGCAGCAACGAGGCTCAATATATATTACCAGAAATCAAATACGGTTGAACATGGGTTTACAAATCACTGAAAAATCTCTCCTTATTAAATATCCGAGAAAATCTCAGGAGTGCACACTGAGAGTCTAGGAAAAAAATTTAGGAGGTTTTTTATGAAAGTCTATCTATCCCCAAGTTCTCAAACCGAAAATGCCTATGCGGGTGGTTTAGGTACAGAAGCACAGTGGTGTAGTGTGATTGCTGATAAAGCAAAAAATGCTCTTACCCGTTGTGGCATTTCAGTAAAGAAGGCTACTGCTGGGTATGACATCAATCAGCGAGTTGCCGAGAGCAACGCATATTCCCCTGATCTGCATCTTCCTATCCATACTAACGCTGGTGGCGGTCAGGGAACTCTTGTTATGGTCTACTCTCAGCAAGCGGCAAACCTCGCTCCTGCTAATGCTATTCTTAACGCTGTTGCTGCAATAACCTTGAATCACTACAAGTACAGTATTACCGCTAATCCCAGTCTTGTCGAACTTTCAGGCACTTCTGCAATGGCTACCTATCTGGAGGTCGAATTCCATGACCGTACTGATCTCGCACAGTGGATCACTACACACACGACAGAAATTGGCGAAGCAATCACCAAAGGTATCTGTAGTTGGAAGGGAATCCCATATACGGTTGTTGATATTGACACAACAACCGACGTAACTAAAAGCGCAGGACAAACTTATATATTTAAAACCACTTCAGCGCAAACTCCCACAGTTACAGTTGGAACCAGCGGGGTTGTAACTCTCACACATCTTCGCCGTGAAGGGCAGTCCGATTTTTGGAATCTGCTTTACATCGGAACGTCCGGTCAGGCTGCGGGAATTTATACCGCAGGCCCGGGTGAACAGCCTCTAAGACGGTTTGTTGCACGAGTTGCGTAAACGGTAAACAATCTAACTAAGGCATTGCTCTGGCTGAAAATGTTCTACCAGAGCAATGCTAATAGTTTCAATTAAACTTACCTGATGAGTTATTGAAGAGCTTCCCGCTTATCATCCGATAACCGAAGCTTTGTTTATAATGAAAAGAAACCGCACTCTTTTTGAGTATTACAGAATAAGCTATAAATCAGATGTAATTAGAGAAATAATCCGGGATGGTGACGATATGAATGAGCCCCTTAATAATTACAAAATAGCACTTGCTCTTCTTGGAGGTATCTGGGGATGGATATTTGGTGAGTCAAATCCTCTTATTTATGCCTTAATTGCATTTGTAGCAATCGACTATATAACTGGTGTTTTACTGGCTATTCGTGAAAGGAGAGTTTCAAGTAAAATCGGATTTAAAGGCATTTCAAAAAAAATCATGATATTCGTATTAGTAGCCGTAGGAAATATCATTGATCAATACATACTCAATTCGGGTAGCTCGCTTAAAACCATGATAATCATGTTTTATATTTCCAACGAGGGGATTAGTATTCTTGAAAATTCAGATAGTCTAGGGGTACCTTTACCACCAAAACTTAAGAATGTCCTAAAGCAGCTGAATAGCGGTGATGGCGAAAGATAAATTATTGATTAAAATAATTTTCACTACTGCTGTCCCGTTTAGGGTCATACTCCACAGCCGACGTTATCGTCACTGTATGGTTTAGTAGTATCTGTATTTCTAATGCTCGTGCAACAGTTTAGTTGCATCCAGCCTATTTGCTGAATTGCGGAAGGCTTTCTTCCCAGCTATGCGGCCAATCATGTCAAAGTCACGCGTAAGGTAGTCCAATTGCTTACCTATGATATTGCAGAAATCCTTGGCGCTTTCTTTTCCTTGCTGGCAATGCGCAGAATATTAATTATCGTCGCGAAATATCTGAGCCACTACTGGTTATGGCCAGTAGTGGCTCAGATATTTGATAGATTTATCATAAAAGAGTTGACCTAAAACCCTCTCCTTAGGGCGAGGGTCTTACCCCATGTTGTTAACAATAAAAATGCTTACGTTCTCCGCTTTTATAAAAATCGACATTATTTCAACAGATACGGAGTGTTTCTATCCAAGGATATCTCAGTCGAATAATTATTTCCTTCTATTCCGTAGCAGACAGATTCTGCCCCTTCCACATTCATCAACATTGACTTTCCAATACCGTACAAACTATTGATTTCCAACATGCTTCCGGAAGATAGATAACGCGCACCTTCTTTTGTGAAGTCGATCGTGATGATACCGGTCTTGCTCATTGTCGCATTAGAGTAAGAAAAAGATGAGCCACCTGATACAACTGATTCAGAAAGATATTTTTCCATATACAACTTCATTATTTTGTCGGGAGTGACCGCGTCAGAAGTTTTTACGGTTTCCTTTATCTCTTTGGTTCCCTGTGGCATTTGCTCTGTTATCTTATGATCCGTCGGGGTTGGAGCGAGGCCATCATAAGTGAATAGTGTAACCTCACTGCTATTTGACGTCAAACTGGATTCTGTTGATGCAGGCGAAGAAACACGATCAGGATTTATCTGGGAACCTGCTGATGAAGTCACCTGCTGAGAATTGCAGCCAGCGGCAAAGGTATATACGAATAAGCAGAGGGCGACAACTATAAATTTGCTTTTTTTCATTGGTATCTTCCTTTCAAAAATTAACTCTACAATAAATCAAATTAGTGAAACGATCAAAAGTTAACTGTAATTTAAAAAAATTGCAATAACCGAGGCAAGCAATCGTGTTGGGCAGACTTACATCATCAAGCAGCAGCCCTACTCCAGTATTATTAGGATAAAAAATCAAACAAGATTGACGGGATAACGTAAGCATCAAATTGTCATGATTCCGATAATTAAAAAAGTGGACCAACACAAAGCGGCTAAGGCGGCTACTTCAACAATAAAAACGAAGACCTTACCATCCTTCATTGCGGCTTCCTTTCGAAAAAATTTACTTCTCCAGTCCGTAGGATTCCACTTTCCACTCACCGTTTATTTTCTTCATATTGAGAGAAAGGTAGGTATACCCCACATCTCCATTGAGCATAAACTCATATTCCGCTGAAACCGAATCTTCCTGAATGCCTTCCGGTCCCAATTTTAAAACCAATGATTTCACATCATTCAGCCGATTTTCCGTGTAGAAAGAGTTCTGTTTATTTTGCGGGTCTGCCAGGTAGCTTTTCACCGTATTGATATCCCCACTAAGATAAGCCGTCGTAAATTTCTTTGCGGCGATCTGAAAGCTTTGGCCTTCCGTACCGCTTAAGAAGCTCTCAACTGCCGTACTTGAAGAACTGGCGCTTGAACTGCTCAGAGGGTTCCCTGTTTCCGTATTGGAAGAAGTACCGCTTAAACTGCTTGGAGAACTCTTCGTTTCCGAGTTGGAAGAATTGACGCCGGAACTGTTTTGGCCGTCCGATGCCTGTTTCGATTCCGTATTCAATTGAAAACTTTTCGCGATTTCAGCTGCTGTTTTTTCATCCACCTTGGAGGAATCGAAAAACAAATCATATGCAATCCCGTCATTGCCGGGGATCAGATAGATGTGCAGCTCGTCAACATACGAGTTATCCATTGCCGCCGCGGGCTGCGTGCGCCGGGCAAGCACCTCCGTCGCGGGATAGTGCAGTCCGTTTAGCTGTTTCGTGCTTAATATTTCGGCATGGTTCCCTAAAAAGCCCTGGAGTGAACCGTCACCGCTCAGTGTCGAGAAAGAACCAATTTCCCCATTTTTATCTCTAAAAGACAACGTGCCGTCCGATGCCGATTCGACCGTCCAATCTTTCGGAAGGGAAACAGAAAATTTGTCCGTATCGACTATTGTAAAATCAGTAACCGCCCCATAGGCAATGGCAGCCCCCGAAATGACCACAATTACGGAAATCGCGCATAGAGCAGCTATTCCTTTCCGCTTTTTGCTCATATCAAAAATATTGATAAATCGCTCTTTCATGGTCTTTTTTCCTCCATAAAAGTTGGTGGAAAACGCTAACCGGCGTTGGTTTCCTTTCTGAATTGTCGATAAAATCGTTTCACTGTACTGTTTTCTGAAAGCGGTATCTGAACCACGAATGACCTCTGAATCGCAGGCCATTTCAATATCCTTATTAGACATGGCAGTCATGAGATACACAAGCGGGTTGAACCAGTGTACGGCATTGGCACAGATCAGGACCAGCTTATACCAGATGTCTTTCCTTTTATAGTGAATCAGCTCATGTTTCAGGATGATTTTTAAATCATCCTCGCTGTAATGAAAATCCGGCAAAAGCAGCATAGGGTGGAAGAAGCCGGTCATCATGGGGCTTTTCACCTTTTTGCAGGACAACAGCCGGATGTCTTGGCCTGTTTTCATTTCTTCCCTTGTTTCATTCCAGACTCCGACAGTCCGTCCGTCTTTCATAGGCGTTGAAAAACGCAGGACGGATCTTTTGAATAAAAAATACCCGGCCAGATGGTAAAGCAAAAACACGGCGATTCCCAACACCCACACAATGGAAAGAATCTCATTCAGTGTAATTGTCCGTGCTGCAGCTTGTGCCACAGCCGTATGATCTGTCAATGGAAGTGCGATTGCATTTTGCATCGGAACGCTTAATACGATGTTCTGTGAAGGCGGGGTAATCTCAATAGGCGTCCGCGGCAGCGAGGGACTGAAAGGAACCAACAGGCGTACAGCCAGCACAAGCCACACCCAATACCGCCATTTCGCGGTGTATTTTTTGTGGATCAGGGGAAGCAGTAACAACAGCACAGCGATGAGAACAGAAGAACTGAGGGCTACTTCCACCACATTCTGAAAGAGACCTTGCATCACAAACTATTCCCCCTTTGTGGCCTGATCAATATATTTCCGTAGCTCAGCGAGGTCACCGTCGCTGATCGCATTGCCCTGATAAAGCGAGGAGACAAATGCCGTAAGGGAATTGCCATACAATTTTTCCAGAAAGGATTTACTTTCATTTTCCAAATATTCCTGCTCGTCGACAGCGGAGGTATAGATGTTGATTTTTCCTTCGCGCGTACTGGTCACGAATCCTTTTTCCACCAACCGCGCCAGAAATGTCAGGACCGATGTGATCTTCCATTTCTTTTTGTCCTTCAGATTTTCGCTTACATACGCCGAAGTGACAGGTCCGTTCGCCGCCCATATGATCATCATGATTTCAAGTTCCGCATCTGGCAGCCGTTTGAGTATATTCATAATTTCACTTCTTTCTACAATTATAGAATACTTGCTTTATTTCATTCTACTCATGTAGAGCGAAATTGTCAATCTATTTTTTAAAAAATTTGCTTTTTACTGCAAATAGGTCCTTAGGGCGAAATTCGATAAATGGATATCCTGGTTCCATCTGTCATATCGATCTTAATTCAGCGTCTTTCCCACCTGTCTCTAGTAACTGATCTCTGCATCGAGCAGCAGATTGAGAGCGAAGCGCTACGTCTCGTTTGGTCAAAGATCGGTAAGCGTGATTTGAAAATTTTATGTCTGAAAATCCTTGAGGAGCGAACTTTCAGACCGAAGCTATTTCAAGCGGTTCACTATCAAATTATCAACTCTATTATTATGCAAAATATCTTAAAGAATCAAATCAAATGCAAATTTTAGCACCATTAGTTAGCGTAATAAAAGATGCTTTGATTGCAACTGACTGTCCAGGTAAGGGCCTGAACAGCCAGTTTTTATTTAAAGACCTAAAAAAGTAGCAGATAGCCCCTTCAAAAGGGCTATCTGCTACAGTAATAAGTTTCATTTGAATGACAGGGGTTTATGCGTTCTCAATATTGCCGTATTTTAATGAAGATTCATCGTCTGAAATCTTTGATACCGGCCGGAGCTTTCGGTTGATAAGACCAGTACATACAATGGGTGTTATTTGCCTTTTTGATCGCGTGTTCCGCTAACCTGGAAACTAATCTGAGCATTGGCTGTTTTTTCATCTTTTTTTTCGCCTCGATTCCGATGAATTTGAAAACAAGGAGAGCAACATCAATGAGAACACAATGAATATACCCCATGAAATTGCAAATGAAATTTCTGTCTGATGTAATACATTAGCTAAAATAAATCCAACAATTGCGATGGCGATTAGTACAATACTTTTTACACGATATTTCTTCCTGTCATCATCGCTGATTGGACCATTTCCATAATCAACAGGAGTGAAAATAAATATCACTGGAATTGCGATAGCAATTAGAATATAGGAAACAATCAATCTGTTGTCTGCTAAATAAGTATCAAAAAGAAGCATAGAAATGTATAAAAGCAAAGTTGTAAAATAACATCTCATGTATGTTTTACAATGATACCCACCGACGTAATTACGGATAGGACAATATGTTAGAGCATATATTAAACTGATAAGGATTTTTCTTGTTAAAACTCCAATTAGTGTAATCGATAGGAAAATAAGAAGATTATTCAGTACTAACTCAATGCCGTAAGTATAGTACTTTCGTTTTTCAATTGAAATCACTCTATTGGCAACTAGCCTAAGGCTAATTTCTTCTGCGATAGCTTGTAGCACGTTTAATGACCTACTCCCTAAGAAATTACTAGAAAAGTATATCCTTGTCTCTCTGAAAACGCAAGAGAGTTTTACCGAATGGCAGCTATATGCTACCGAATGGTAAAATTATTAACTACTATTAGAGATTTATTTCTATTGGAAGCATGACAACTGCACTGAAGATACTGTTTTCTGTGTAAATTTTGAATGAACCCCCATATTTTTCGGCGGACGACCTGATTGACGCTAACCCATACCCATGATGCAGTTTGTCTGCCTTATGGGTATCTATTTTGTTATTTTCCATGATAAGCTGGTGGGAATAAGGATTTTTAACAACTATGGAAAGATAATTCTTATAGCAGAATATTCTCCCTGAAATATATCGTTCCCCAGTTTCCATTATATCAAGTGCTTCAATCGCATTGTCTAGTATATTGGCGAGGATTGCGGTCAAATCAATGGGATCAATTGATAGATGCGGTATGTGGTCAATATCTATTCGAATATCAAGATTATGCAGTTTACAAACAGCAATTTTGTAATTAAGTATTGCATCAATAATATCGTTTCCACAATTCACAATAGATTTGGTACCTTCCAGAGCCTTAGTTATTGCATCGATATAAGCAACCGAGTCATTGATATTATTTTGCTTCAATAAATAAGAAATATTTGTAAGGTTCTTATTGATGTCGTGTCTTACTCTCTTTAAATCGGCTGTTGCAGATTCATGATAAGTTAACTGTTGCTCCAAAGAATGATTACGCATACTTAATATATAATTTTCCTTCTGTTTCTCATGATAAAAGCAAATTTCTCCAAAGAAAAATATAACTAAACCGCTTATTATTAAGAAACCGATCGAGATCCCAAATATGTATATTGAATACTCACTGGATTCTTCTTGCAAGATAGGACTAATTTCCATAATAAATTGTAAGATAATGGCTAAAAACAATACGATGACATCCATTATTATCCAATATCTTTGTGGTATTTCAAATTTAATTTTTTGAAAATAATAGATAAATATCATAAGAAGAATTACACTCAACAATTTTGCCAATATTGAAAACGCAAAGGAAGTAATGGAAACATTAAGGATGTTCTGAATGTTAATCTTAATTAAGTACGATGCGAAATTACCAGCAATAATATCACTGATAAGGATGATATAGTTAGCTACGAGAATGAAAAAGGCTTTGATGAATATTTTCCCTGTGTAGATGATTTGAGATAAAATTAATGAAAAAATAAAATACAAGAGGAATCTGGCCGTAATAGGGAAATCTGGCACATATTGAATAAATGCAGCATTTATTAAGATAGCCAATACAATAGCGAATGTCTTTTTAGTTCCAGAAAATCTGCTGGACATAGCGCAATTAATTAACCAATAAATCAAAATGGATTCAGTTAGTGAAAACATAAAATCTATCGTCCTACTCATTTCATATCATCTCCAGATATTATCTTAGAGAACCTATCAAAAATATACTGCCTTTTCCTTCTGCTAAGAGGCAATCGAATCCCGTTATCCAAGCGAATCTCTGTTTCATCAACAGAAAATATGTATTTCATATTTACGATGCAAGTCCTATGGATATCAACAAAACCTGAAGGGATATATTTCTGAACAACTTCGGAAAATTGACAGTGATGTAGAGTGAATGTCTCACGTTTCGTGTATAAACGAACTTCTCGATTGATGCTTTCAAAATACATGATATCGTCCAATGGTGCTTTAATCTCCATGATTCCTTCATCAGTTGTACTTTTATTAACTCTGAATATTTGCATCTTTGGGTTGTCCTCTTTTATTCTATTGGTAACCTGTTTTATAACGTCTGGTAGTCGTTCCTGAATTGACGTTTTGGGAAGAAATCCGATTACATCATATTGAAAGGTATTCAATGCTTCCTGCGGGTACGCGGTGATAAAAACCAATTTAAATTTTTTATCAATAATCCGTAATTCTCTTGCAACTTCTTTTCCATCTTTCTTGGGCATATCGATATCCAAGAATATAATGTCGTAATAAGGTTGATAGTGTGAAAATGCCGATATTAAATCATCGCCTTTTTCAAATGCATAACTATGGATATCTGTTCTCAACTGCCTGAATATTTTTTCTGTTTCCGGTACAATTTTTGAAAGAAAATCCTTGTCATCGTCACAGAAAGCAATATTGAGCATCGGGAGGCCCCCTTTTTTCTGCCTATTCCTATTTTTCCTTGTTCTTATATAGATTTGCTGCGTACTTGATCATTTGTTCAAAATCATATCGATTTTCATTTGGGCAATCTTCCAAATAATTACTTACCACTTTCTCCAATGGTCGAATCCCTGTAAGAAGATATGTTGGGTCTATTCCTAACTTATCTTGGCATATCACAAGATCCTCCAGAGATAGTTTCCTGGCACCGCGTTCTATTTGGCCATAAAAACTAAGCGATAATCCTAATAATTCAGCAGCCTCTGCTTGGGTAATGTGTAATTCCGATCTACGTTCGCGAAGCCTTTCGCCCATCCTCATTAGGAATTTGGAAGTGGCTGTAGAGGTAGATTTCATGTTGGCACCTATCTCTTTCTGTTTTTATTTAATTCTATCGCGAATAAAAGAATAGTAAAAGTGACAATCAGAGCATATTTTATACTCATATGTACTCAAATTGTACATATCAATAAGTTCCAATGGTGTATGATACCTTTTTCCAATATATTTTCCGCCTAGTTATAACTTCATTGTTTTACCATTCGGTAGCTATATGTAACCATTCGGTCAAAATATATTTACAAATGGAATTTTTCATTTTATTCTATAATTGAATTCCAATTAGAACTTATTTACAGGATGTGGTTAATTTTGCTTCTTAACTAAATACGGAAGTAAACATTAGATACGACGGAAATTGGTTATTTAAGACAAAAAATTTAAAGATCATTTATTAATAAAATTTAGCACACCTGTTGAAAAGCAGGGTCGCAAAGCCCACGGGTCTACGGTTTAATTGCTATGACAGCCGGGTTGCAGTTGAAAATCAGGAGCCGTGTATCTCCTGGTTTTTTTATGCCAAATTTTAAAAAAGACGGTGATGAAATTGCAGTCTCCAGAAAAATCACTTTTATTGTTCAGATTAAAGAAGACTAACAAAAAGGAAGTAAATTGCGGCACTAGCAACGTCCTTGCAAAACACCAAATTGAGGATGTTGCTGTATTGGTAATAGGAGATGACAGAGTGTGGTTCACTCCATCTGCTCTGCCAAGACATTCTGGCACAAACCTACAGGTGTTTCTACCTCTTGTGCAGCCGTACATACGTCAAAAAATAAAACACACGGAGGCAGACGTCATTCTCATGTAAGGAAACATAAAATTGCAAGTGATGACGATCCTGCTGACAGCGGATGCCTTGGAAGTATTAGCAAAAAGGCCGGGTTTACTGAGAAAAACAGTAAACCCGGCCTTTTTGCATTTCCAGGATATTTAATAAATTGCCGATCACCTCCGTTTCTGGCGTTTTGATTTTTCAAAATTCAGAAACGGAGGAAAGGACCTTGAAAAATTATAAGGACAACGATTATGCCCTCAATAAGTTCAGCGAAGGTATTGTATATCGCTTCGCGGACCGGATTGTAGAGATCACCATGGAGGACTACCTTGAGGAGAATCCCGGCAAAACTGAGCAGAATTTTTGGGAATTGAAAGCTTTGTCGGATGAAATCTATCATCGGCAGGCTGTGAACACGAATCGGACAAGCCGTATGGATGTGAGCATCAACGGGGTGGAGGAAACGGAGCAGCTTGCCACGGTTTCCCTCGATACGGAGCTGATACATAGAAGCGATGCGGGAAAAGCCACGCAAGCGGCCAGACAGCTTTTGTCCAGCGGCGATTTGACAGAGGTGCAGCGGCGCCGATTCATCCTGCATTTCTTTGAGGGATTATCATACCGGCAAATTGCTGGGCGTGAGGGAGTGCATTTTACCTCCATTCAAGAAAGCATTAAGGCAGCTACGGTAAAGCTGCAAAAATATTTCAAAAAAGTTTAATCCCGTACCCCTACACCCCCCCTGATTTTTTGACATTGGGTGAAAGGAAATTTTCTGAACCTCCTTTCACCCGAACCTAGAAAACAGAATACGGGTGTGATGGGTACATTACCGGCAGAAACAAGCGACATACCGGGACACGCCAAGACGAGAACTTTGCCCTCCGAGCGATCATGTCTGCAGTAGTTACGCTCCGTGGTGGAGCGGATTGCGATAATCCCTGCCGGTGCCATCATGATACATCTGCTTTGAACGCTTCACCGCATTGAGCAGCCCGGTAGACGGCCGGGAAAACGCATCACCCTCGTTTGAGAGAGAATGAGGGGCGGCTTTTATGGATTCCGGCAAAACCGGCCGGAACGCTCACCACACCTTTGCTGAACGCTAATCGCTTGTGATTAGCGTTTGATACAACAAATCTATCGTGATCTATGGGAGCGATAGAAACCATGCGGCGGAACAGGCTTATAAAATCAGCAGACTTCCCAAACCGTTTCCTGCTTCCGCCGCATTCTTGTGTCGCTCCTTTAGGCAAGCAAAGGAGGCTTAAAAACTATGAACGAACTTTTCCGCATAGCGGATATCCAAAACAAAATTTATGAAGCGGGGCTGTTCCGGCCGAAGGAACGCATTGTGCTGTCGGCCGGAAATTGCGTGCTTTTAGAATACTATACTGGAAAAACCTACAGTTACCGTATGATAGAATTAGCGACCCTAAAGGCAAAACATCTTTTCTCAAAACAGCACCCTCTAAACGAAAGCGGCTATCAGAAAGCGATGGATAAGATGCTCTCGCTGGCGGCCCCGGCAGAACCGGGCAGCTTTCAGCCAGACCCCAACATAAGGGCCAGAAATTTCCTGCGGAACATTTTCGTAAGCATCCTGCCAAAGCATGGGATGGAATACCGTGAGAATCAAGCCGCTCTTGCGCTGGAAATGCTTCAGGCTTTGCAGGAAAACAAATTGGCGCTCTGTGAGGCAGAGGTGGGAACGGGAAAAACCCATGCTTACATATTGGCAGTGACAGTCCATAACTTGTTCAGCGAATGCAGGCTGTCAACCGTTATATCCACCTCGACCATCGCGTTGCAAAAGGCTTTGACCGAAGAATACATCCCACAGATTTCCGATATTCTGATGGAACACCGGATTATTGACAAGCCGCTTTCCTTCGTGGTACGCAAGGGAAAATCCCACTATGCCTGCGACAGCCGGGTAAAGGGGTATCGAGCTTCCATTTCTCACAACAACCGCATGGAGGACAAGGAATTGCTCTCCACTCTGACCGGCCTTTTTACCGGTGCCTGTCCTCTTGATCTGGACGGGCTGCCCCTAACCGACTATGTAAAATCCTGTATCTGTGTGGAACGCTGTCACGTCAACTGCGATCTGTTCTCGATTTGCCGTTACCGTGATTTCATCCGAAAGGCGCAGACCCTTTATTATGATTTTCAGATTGCCAACCATAACCTTGTGCTGGCGGATGTATTAAGCCGGAGAAGTGGAAGAAAGCCGTTATTTCCGCCGCATGGACTCGTGATTTTTGACGAGGCGCACAAGCTCCTTGACGCCGCCCGTCAGATGTACGGTATGACACTGGAAAACGTGGAGCTGGAACGGCTGGTTTCAAGTATTTACCATGCCATAGGCGGAAATAACCCGGATAAGGCGGAGATTGTGAAGCTGTGTGATACGGTGCTTAGACAAAATTCCCTGCTCTTTGAAGCGTTGAAATACTCCGCAGGCACAGGATATGGAAGAAACTGCTACGCCGTACAAATCGATCTCAACTGCATATTGGCTTTGAAAACACTGATGGCTGTCTTACGCAGGCTGTCAGTGCTCTTTTTTACCACCTCCCGTGAAAAGAAGGAACTTTACGACCGGCTGGTAAACCGCATGGAGAAGCAGGAGGCGAAGCTCTCCATCCTGTTCCACCATTCGCAGTCCATTCTCTGGCTGGAAATGACCGGGGCAGCGGCCTGCCGTGTCTGCGCCCTACCAAAGCAGCTTGATTATCTGCTGTTTGAGGATATTTGGAGTGCGGATATTCCCTTCATCCTCACCTCCGGTACGCTTTCGGTCGGGGGCGATTTTTCCCACTTTAAGCGAGACAATGGGATTGCTATAGCGGAGAGCCGCCGCATTTTTGAAACCAGCAAGGCTTCTCCCTTTGATTATTCGAATAACGCTCTGCTATATCTTCCGCGGGATCTGCCGTTTCCGACTGCTGTGGACGGCAATTATTTTCAGGCGGTGACCGGCAGATTGATGGAACTGATCGAAGCCACCCATGGGCATACCATGATCCTGTTCACTTCCTATCGCATGATGGAGCAGGTCTACGATGAACTGAGCAAGCAAATCACTGCTTTTCCTCTGCTTCGGATGGGAAAAGGCCGTCTGGACGCGCTTGAAGCTTTCCGGAAAAGCGGCAACGGGATTCTTTGTGCCAGCGACAGCGCCGGTGAGGGAATCGATCTGGCCGGAGATATTCTTTCCTCACTTATTGTCGTGCGGCTGCCATTCCCGGCTCCCGACCCGGTACTGGAATACGAGAAGTCCCTGTATAGCGATTTTTACGGTTACCTGAATGAAATCATCGTTCCGGGAATGCTGATCAAACTGCGCCAGTGGATTGGCCGGGGAATACGCCGAGAAAGCGATACCTGTGTTTTTTCCATTCTCGACAGTCGGGTAAACCACCGATACCGAAATGATGTGCTGTCAGCTTTGCCCGATATGCCGGTTACGGAACAGCTTTCAGATGTGGAACGGTTCATTCTGTCCAAAAAGGACAGAAGGTACTTTGAATAGGATAGATGGCCGCTAGTATCATGTCGTCTGTCCCTACCGAACCGGAGCAGGAATGTCTTGCGGAGAACGGAAACAATCGAAGCTCTGGCGGTCAGCTTCAGCTTGTGAAGGAGAGAATCATGGAGAAAAAGTCATCTGAATACGACGCTTATTCTCTGATATTCCGCGAATACCCCGACGTAGTGGATGTTAAACAGCTTTGCAAGATGCTCGGCGGTATCAGCACAAAAACAGCTTGCCGTCTTTTGCAAGAAAACAAGATTGAGCATTTCACAATTGGCCGAATCTATAAAATTCCTAAAATCCATGTGCTGGAATATCTGAAGATATTAAGTAAGTTGCCGGGAAAAGATTGAATTTAGCGTGGTAAAGCGTTGAATTATTGGTAGGCATCTGCTATAATAAAGTTGTCAATGGCAGGTGCCTCTGGCTGTAAAGAAGGAGGTATTCAAGTAAGATGGTTACAGGGCATCTGCGCGAAAAAAACGGCATCTATCAAATAGTGCTGAACTATAAGGACGCTCAAGGAAAATACCGAACCAAATCCATTAGCACGGGGTTGTCCGTTAAGGGTAATAAACGGCGGGCAGAGGATATGTTGCAGGAGAAACGTAAGAAGTTTGAGCGGAAACCTACGAATGACAGCAAAGATATTCTGTTTACAGATTTTCTTCTGAACTGGCTAGACATGATGAAGAACAGCATTGAAATCACCACTTATGCATCCTACTGCTACTCTATTAAAAGCAGGATTGTACCTTACTTTCATGGGAAAGAACTTTTACTTCGTGATGTGACTCCAAAAGACATTCAGGAATTTTATCAGCATGAGTTGAATGTTGATGGGATTTCAGCAAACACGGTTATTCACCATCATGCCAATGTCCGAAAAGCTTTGCAGTATGCGTTCATAACGGGAATGATTTCTTCTAATCCTGCCGACCGTGTACAGCGCCCTAAGAAACAGCCGTTCAAAGGAAACATCTATAACGAAGAGGAATTGGAAACGCTGTTTCAGGTCGTAAAAGGGACGCCGATTGAACTGGCGGTACTGTTAGGCGCATTCTATGGACTGCGTCGAAGTGAGATTGTAGGATTAAAGTGGGACTCCGTTGATTTTTTTCAGAAAACCTATACGATCCGGCATACTGTCACGCAAGTATGTATTGACGGTAAAGAATTAACGGTGGCACGCGACCGAACCAAAACGAAATCCAGCTGCAGAACGCTCCCTCTTGTTGCTCCTTTTGAGAAAGTGCTTCTTGATTTAAAACAACGGCAGGAAGAAAATCGAAAGCTATGTGGCAACTCGTACTGCAAAAAATATCTTGACTACATTTATGTGAATGAGATAGGAGAACGGATTAAGCCAAATTATATTACGTCGCATTTCCCTCTCGTTTTGGAACACAATCATTTGCACAAGATTCGTTTTCATGATCTTCGGCACAGTTGTGCAAGTCTGCTGTATGCTCACGGAGTAAGCCTCAAAGAGATTCAAGAGTGGCTTGGACACAGTGACATTAGTACAACCAGCAATATTTATACACACCTGAGTTTTAATTCGAAGGTTTCCTCCGCCAACGCAATCCTGAATGTTTTTCCAACAGCTTCTCTTGCATCTGATTCATCACAAAGTTCAAAGATGATTGGCCTATGTTCGGAAAAAATCAATGAAGATAAAAAGAACCCCAAACCCGCTTAAAAAGAGGGTTTGGGGAGTCTCAAGATGGTGCCGGTGGTCGGACTTGAACCGACACGGTATTGCTACCAATGGATTTTGAGTCCATCACGTCTGCCATTCCATCACACCGGCAAATTTATTATCAAATTCCCTTGAATTTTAATCCCTCAGATAATTAAGGGATAAAAGTAAGGGATGTTGAAAGCAAGATGGTTTATTAACTTTTTAGGAAATCAGGAACCACACGGGTTTGTAGCATATCAATCTACTTCCGGAGAAAATGGGGACAACGGATTTTGAGTCCATCACGTCTGCCATTCCATCACACCGGCATGAACAACGAATGTTATTATATAATAAATCAGGGAAAAAAGCAAGATAAAGACAGAATAAATTTAAAAAAATTAAAAGCGGAGTTCGCCCGGCAATCGGGAACTCCGCTTTAACTTTATTTATGCTTATGTCACATATCGGCAAGCATTTTGATACAGTGCCTTGGGCAAACGCCGACGCAGTCGCCGCAGCCTACGCATTTTGCAGTGTCCACTACTGCGTGGCCGTCAATAACATGAATCGCGTCATGCTGACAGGTTTTTTCACATTTCATACAGCCAATACAGCCAATTTTACAAATCTTATTTGTGTCCGCTCCTTTGTCGCAGTTGCTGCACAAAACAACAGCCTGCTGCCAGTAGGGGGCGAATCGAATCAAATGTTTCGGACATTCTTTAATACACATGGAACAGCCTTTGCAAAGCTTTGGGTCAACGGTAGCTAATCCGTTGGTCACGGTGATGGCGCCGTACTGGCATGCCCTTACACAGTCGCCCAAACCCATGCAACCGTATTGGCAGCTTGCAACGCCACCTGCAACCATTGCGGCACCTGCGCAGGTTTCAATGCCTTCATACTGTACTTTGTCACTGGTATAGTCATAACTGCCAAGGCAGTGTACCACGGCAACTTTTGTTTCTGCGTTGTCAGCATCACAGCCAAGATACTCCGAAAGATTTTTTGTAACGGCGTCTCCGCCCACTGGGCATAAGCCGGGCTTTGCTTCGCCGGTTGCCATCGCTTTGGCATAGCCGTCACAGCCGGAAAAGCCGCAGGCGCCGCAGTTTGCACCGGGGAGCATTTCACGGATTGCTTCCGCCTTTTCATCCTTTGGCACAGCCATCACAATGGAAGCAACCGCGAGAATCAGACCAGATAAAAGACCAATTCCGGCTACCACCAGGATGGGGATCAATATTTCATTCATATTTGCATCTCCTAACCCAACATGCCTTCAACAAGGCCCTGAAATCCGAGGAACGACACGGCTGTCAGTGCCGCCGCGACCAGCGTAATCGGCAGTCCCCGCAAAGACTTTGGAATGTCGTTGTTTTCAATCCTCTCACGGATACCGGCAAACAAAACCATTGCCACAAGGAAACCGATTCCGGACCCAAAGGCGTTTACAAGCGATTGGATAAAACCGAACGTCACATCCGACTGACCCTTTTCAATTACCAGAACGGTTACACCGAGTACGGCGCAGTTTGTAGTAATCAGGGGAAGATAAATTCCAAGAGCGTTGTACAGGGAGGGAATGTACTTTTTCAGAACGGTTTCAATAAACTGTACCAGCGCCGCGATAATCAGAATAAACACGATTGTCTGCAGATATGCAAGGTTCAGCGGGACCAGTACGAAATTGTAAATCGGCCAGGTGGCCGCGGTCGAAATAACCATAACAACCGTTACGGCAATACTCATTCCGGTGGCAGTGTCCAGCTTTTTGGAAACGCCAAGAAACGGACAGATACCCAGAAATTTATTCAGAATGTAGTTTTCAGTTAAGATGGAAGCTAAGAAGATCGCAATTAAACCCTTTATCATTCTTTCGCACTCTCCTTTTCGTTTCCTTGCAGATCAGCGCAGGCTCCGCTGTACGGGCATCCGGCGCAACAGCCCAGTTCCGCCGGCGCTTCGCCTTTTTTTTCAGCCAGCTTGTTTGCAAGGGCAATCATCATGCCAAATACAAAGAAGCCGCCGGGGGGCAGAAGGAAAATGATAACCGGGTCCACGAATCCGGCTGTAATAGGAAGGCCGAAAATGGAACCCGCGCCCAAAAGTTCACGAATGATGCCCATTACCAGCAAAGTTGCGGTAAAGCCCGCGCCCATGCCCAATGCATCCAGAATGGAGGGCAGAACTTTATTTTTATTTGCAAACATTTCGGCACGGCCCAGAATGATGCAGTTTACAACAATCAGGGGAAGATAAATGCCCAGTGCCGATTTCAGGTCGGGGGAATAAGCACCGATCAGCATTTGAACAACGGTAACAAATCCTGCGATCAGTGTGATATAGCAGGGAATTCGCACCTTGTCCGGAATGACATTGCGAAGCAGCGAAATTACGGTGTTTGAACCAACCAAAACGAATGTTGTGGCAAGGCCCATACCGATTGCATTGTTAGCCGACGTGCTCAGCGCAAGGGTAGCACAGGTACCGAGTACCAGCCGCAGAACCGGATTTTCTTTTATAATACCTTTACTGAATTCCTGCCATGGAGTTTTTGCCATCTCATGCACCACCCTTTACTTTTTGATAGGATTCAATTGCTTCATTTACGCATGCTGTAACTGCTTTACTCGTAATAGTGGCTCCTGTCATGGCTTCAATTTGCCCTTCTTTTGCGGAACCTGACTTGATTACTTCAAAGCCCTTATCCGGGGCAGCTTGCTTGTACTGATCCCGGAAACTGTCTTTTTGAGCGTTTAAGCCAAGACCGGGTGTATCACTGATGGAAAGAATCACCACGCCGGATACTTTTCCGTCTTTGCCAATGCCGGTCATTACGTTTATGTCGCCGCCGTAGCTTTTTGATTTCGTTGTAAATACATAACCGATAATATCGCTTCCCTTTTTACCGACGGCATACGTTTCGTTATCCTCAAAAGACGTTGCGCCGGGAAGAACCACCTGGCGGGAAGCGGCCTCGGATTGCTTATCCATTTCCGCAATTTTGTTGCGCGTCATCAAGTTTGTCCCCGCCAGCAGAAGGGTAATGACAAAGCAGATAATAAACAGGGTAAGAGTAGGTTTTATGACTTCTTTCATGTTTATTTTCAATTTTTGGCACGCTCCTTTCCAAATGCACGCGGGCGTGTTAAGCGCTCAATATGCGGTACTAAAATATTCATCAGAATAATGGAGAAAGACACGCCCTCCGGCAGTGCGCCGAAAATACGGATCAGCATGGTGATGATTCCTGCGCCGACCGCAAAAACTATTTGACCTTTTAAGTTAATCGGGGAGGTGGAATAATCGGTGGCCATAAAAATGGCTCCGAGCAGTAGCCCGCCTGCAAGAATATCAAGCAGAACGTTGCGCCCGGCCATCAGGGAGATTACGGCGGCGGTACCGATAAAGCACACCGGAATAACGGGGTTGATTACTTTACGAACGACAAGGTAAATTCCGCCGAGTATCAGCGCTACGGCGCAAGTTTCGCCAAGGCTGCCTGCGCGCGAACCGACAAACAGATTCAGCAGTGTAGGCACGGTACCATCGGCGCCGGTTTTTATCACATTTAAAGGCGTAGCAGTCGTCATCGCGTCCGTCTTATGTAAATAATAGAACGGAGTGGCCCATGTGCTCATCTGGGAAGGGAAGGATGACATCAAAATGATGCGCGCTGTGAGTGCAGGGTTCACAAAATTCTGGCCGATGCCGCCAAACATCTGCTTTACCACAACAATTGCCACAACGCCGCCGAAAGCAAGTGCAATCGGGTTGATGCCGACAGGTACGTTAAAGGCAAGCAGAATGCCGGTTACGACCGCACTTAAGTCACCGATGGTGCTTTCGCGCTTCATTACTTTGCGGGATACATACTCACTTAAAACACAGGTGACAACCGATACGGCAATCAGAAACAGAGCCTGCAGCCCAAAAATGATCACGGACGCTATCGCCGCGGGAACCAGCGCGATGATTACGTCAAGCATGATTTTTCGGGTGGTAATCCCGCTTCTTAAATGCGGGGAAGAGGATACAATCAACTTATCCGCCATTATTTTTTACCTCCTGCTTTTACCATTGCCTTGCCAAGGCGGATTGCCTGAACAAGGGGCCTGCCTGCAGGGCAGTTAAAGACACAGGTACCGCATTCCATGCAGTCCATTACATCAAATTCCTCGAGTTTTTCAACATTTTTGGCGTTGGAATACTGCTCAAGCTGAGTCGGAATCAATTTCATAGGGCAGCCATAAACGCAGTGCCCGCATCGGATACAGGCGGAAGGTTCGTTTAAATGCGCTTCCTGTTCGTCGAACGCAAGAATTCCGTTATTCTGTTTTAAAATCGGCAGTTCGTCACTGGCAAGCGCAAGTCCCATCATGGGTCCGCCCATTAACATCTTTTTCGGTTCGGTTTTATATCCGCCCGTAAAGGCAACCACATCTTTAATTTTTGTCCCGATCGGCACAATTACGTTCTGCGGATTTTGAATTGCGGAACCATCAATGGTAACACGCTTTGTAATAAGCGGCATCCCTGTTTTCATGTAATTAGCGAGGAATGCGACGGAAGTGACATTCATTACGAGGCAGCCGACATCGGCGGGCAGCTTACCCATCGGAATTTCACGGTCTGTGCAAGCTTTAACCAAAACTTTTTCCGCGCCTTGTGGGTAGCGTGCACGCAAAGCCAGCACACGGACACGGTCTTCCGGGTCATTTGTTTCGTTGTCGGCAATTTCGCTCAGCACTTTAATCACGTCGGGCTTGTTATCTTCAACCGCGATGATTACCCTGTCCACTTTTAGCAGGTCACGGATGGCGTACACACCGGAAAACACCGCCCAGGAATCTTCAAGAGCTTCACGATGATCTGCTGTTATGTACGGTTCGCATTCGGCTACGTTTACAATCAGTGTATCTACATTTTTATCCTTCGGCACATTCAGCTTGACGTGTGCCGGAAAGCCCGCTCCGCCAAGTCCGACCAGTCCGGATTCCCTGACTGCTTTCACAAAATCCTCCGCAGTTTCAACGACCGGTGGTTTAATGTCGGGTGAAACTTCCATTTTACCGTCGGAATCAATTACAATTGCATCGGTGTACTGCCCGCCTGGCAGCATCACTTTTTTAATTGCACTTACTTTACCCGAGATACTTGCATGAATCGGAGCGCTTACAAAAGCGCTGCTGTCTGCAATTTTTTGGCCAACCAAAACAGTGTCGCCCACTTTTACAAGCGGGGTGCAGGGAGCGCCGACATGCTGCTGCATGGGCAGTACTGCCTGTGCCGGTGGCGGCATGACAGCAGATTCGGTCTGTGCTGTGTTTTTGCTGTGGGGAACATCTGCACCGCCATGCGTTTTAAATGGATTGGTTGGAAATTTAAGTTCCATGTTTACATCCTCCAATACTGAACTAATTGAATAATTTATAATGAACAGCGCGGAATTCTAACAACCAAACCGGCATCTCCCACGCTGCGCGCCGAAAAATCAGCCGTAGGGGCTGCAAAACATTGCCGGAAAGCTTCAGTATATTGCGGCTAATCCGCGTTTTAGTGTAAAATTAGATTGAGCTATTCAAAAAACCACTGTTATATTTTGTCAACATATTTTGAAAGCTCCAGTTTCACCAAACAGTAAAACAGGAGCAATAGCTTACTTAGTTTTATTCGGCTAAAGTATACCGTGCGTTAGTGATTTTAAAATTATTCATAAGATTTTCGGTTACATAAACCTGATTATTCTTATCAATAAAGATTCCTTCGGCATTGTATTTTTTCAGCAGTTCCATCCCTTTTTCCTTTCCAAGAATAAAGCAGGCAGTGGACAGTGCGTCACTCAGCGCTCCGCTGTCGCACACCACAGTTGTGGAAATAAGGCCGTTGTTTTCGGGGTAACCGGACTTTGGGTCAAGCAGATGGTGATAGGTTACTCCGTCTTTCGTAAAGGCATTATCATATGACCCTGAAGTGGACACAAAGCCGGAATCTAATACTATTTCACCCATGGACGTACTTTGATCTTGATTGCTGTTGGGGTCGCGTACGGCAACACGCCAGGGCGATTTTCCTGACTTTGCACCATAAACTCCTACACTGCCGCCTACTGCGATGATTCCACTGTCCGCGCCCGCATTCCGGTAAGCGGCCACAGCTTCATCACAGGCCGCGCCTTCGCCGATTGCGCTCAAATCAACCGCCATATAATGCAGTTTCAGCGACGCGGTGGATTCTTGCGTGTTGATGCGCAGATTCTTGTAGTTTACAAATTGAATGTACTTTTTAAGATTGTCGGGCGTAGGAACATGCTGATTTTCCCCGCCGAAATTCCATAACGTTGAAATAGGGAGTATGGTAGGGTCAAACGCGCCGTCCGATTTTTCGGCAACATCCAAACTTGTTTTTAAAATTAAAATGGTTTTCGCGTCCAAACTCACCCAGTCACTTCCGGCTGCCTGATTCAGTTTGGAAATATCCGAATCGCCGTCTCTCCAAGAAATCAGGTCGTCCAGTGTACCGATGTCCTTTGCGGCTGCCGTCGCAGCTTCCACCCGTTTGCTGCCGTAAACTGTCTGCTGTATGTAAGTACCCATCGCAAAATTGGTGCATTCGTAGCTTTGAGGCGTCAGAATCAGTTTTGACCAAATAATGATTAGAACTATAATAATGACAGCAAGCAATGTACTGAGAAGAACAATTAATCTTTTATTTTTGCCCATCTGAATCCTCCCGTGCAAGTGCCAATATTCATGTTCCAATTATATCATTATTCACTGAAAACTCAATCATGCGATTTATAATTGAATTATATCACGATTTCATTTAAAGTCCAACAAGTCGCAGAATTATCAGCATCCAATTCATTTTGTAAAGCCGCATCCGCCTTAATTTTGTGTAGTTTCCGCATGGCGGCCGAATAATTTTAGCATGTGATTGCTCCCGAGTATGATTGAGATAAAGAAAGCTGAAATTAAACCGAGAATACCGCCGAACCAGAACGGTGCACTAGAACTGATGCGGTCCCACATTACGCCCGCAATGACGGATGACAAAAGCAGCCCGATTCCCTGCAGCATGCCATAAATGCCGAGTACCGTGCCCTTGAACCCCTCCGGAGCGGCTTCCGCGATAAACGCCCTCTCCGCACCGCCGATGAATGCTGTGTATGCTCCATAAGCGAGGAACAGAACAATAATTGCCGGTCTTGAGGTAAATAGAGCGAAACCAAGATACACCAAGCCATAAATTGCATATCCGGGCACCAAGACGGAACTTCTGCCCAGCCGGTCAGATAATTTTCCCGACGGAATTGCGAGCAAGGATGCAGAAACGTTAAAAATAAAGTATAACAGCATAACATGGGAGGAAGAGAATCCGTTTTCCTTTGCTTTTAAAAGCAAAAACGTGTTTGATGAGTTACCAAGGCAGAAAATGAACATAACGCCGAGGTACAGTTTGAGTTTTTTATCCAGCTTTACTCCTTTGAATGTAAGTTTTTCACCGGACTGATTCTTGTTTTTATCCTCTCTTACGGCTGAAATAAGCGATATTCCAACCAGTGCCGGAATAATCGAATAAAGAAATGCTTTTTGGAATCCGGTGCCTGTTGCAACGAAAACAAAAGCAAGCAGCGCGCCAACGGAGGAACCGGCCATATCCAGCATCTTATGCAGCCCGAAAGAACCCCCCAGCTTTTTCTGGTCGCACGATTGTGCAACAAGCGCGTCACGCGGTGCGGTGCGGATTCCCTTTCCGGTGCGGTCAATTACTCTTGCCGCAAGCACGCCAACCCACGAAGTTGCCAGCAAAAGGAATAACTTATAAAGAACGGAAGCTGAATAACCGATCAGTGTCAGTCTTTTTTTATTGTGGTACACGTCGCCAATATAGCCGCTGAACACTTTCAGCAGCGAAGCGATGCTTTCCGCAATCCCTTCAATAATTCCGACAATAGCCGGGCTTGCGCCTAAATTTGCCGTTAGGAACAGTGGAATCAGCGGGTATACCATTTCACTGCTCATATCGATAAACAAACTCACAAGGCCGATCAGCACAATGTTTGAGATTAGTTTCGTTTTTATAACCTGTTTGTCAGCGTTTGAATGTTCCATGTTCTGTCTCCTTAAATTCCGTTGTTAAAATCATAAACTTTCTCACAAAACTCATCCAGCAGGTCACCGCATTTCGCCAATGCTGTTTTTGACTCCTCATTGAGCGGAGCCCCAAAAAAATCTCTTGCATAAATTTTTTGATACCATTCTTTCAACTTGGCAAGTTCTTCTTCATTCTCTTCAATTTCCGCAAAAGTGAAATTTTTGCGGGCTGTCTCTTTGTCCATCTCATGGAAAAAATCTTCGCATTGTTCCAAAAGTTCTTTGTATTCTTCATTCCTAGCTAAATGAAACCGTTCAATGATACTGTTTTTGCTTTCTGCATCTGTAGAAGATTCCATAATCAGTGCTTCGCCGCCGTTTTTGGAGATATCATTTTTCATCTCACTGAACAGCTGAAAGTTTTCATCGGTACGCGGCAAAATCCACAGGGACTGCTGCATATTGACTGCGCCTATTTTCTTTAGCTTCCTCCAAATGGAAACACGGGTTCTTGACGGCTCCCTTGGCAATGTATAATTTATTACAATCCATTCATTTTGTTCCACGCGTCATACCTCCTTTTAATGTAATACCAGTTACATTATAATATAAAGTAATACTGGTTACAATATAATTTTAAAGAGAAAATAAATTTTAATTTTGAATTAAATAAACACATAAAATTCATTTTGACAGCTTAAGTTTTGTAATATATTACAAAATAGTCAAAAGGCACTTTTCACCGTTTTTCTTTATGCTATACTTATTTAAAATGGGAAATGCGGAGGAATACGACATGTCTGTAGAACGGGTTAAAAAATATTTGGAACAGTATCATATGGAAAGCCGGCTGCAGGAATTTGAAGTTTCGAGCGCTACCGTGGAACTTGCTGCGCAGGCTCTGAATGTGGAATCCGCACGAATTGCAAAATCTATTTCTTTAAAGGATAAAGAGGGCTGTGTCATTATCGTAGCCGCAGGCGACGCGAAAATAGATAATTCCAAATTTAAAGCAGAATTTGGAATGAAAGCGACCATGCTTGCTCCGGACGAAGTCGAACCTCTTACCGGCTACCGGATCGGCGGTGTGTGTCCGTTCGGCAATCCCGGCACCGCAGCTGTGTACTGTGATATATCACTCCGGCGGTTTGATGAAATCTACCCGGCGGGCGGCAGTGCAAGTTCCTGCGTAAAATTGACATGCAGTGAACTTTTCGAGGTTTCCAAAAGCGTCAAATGGGTTGATGTCTGCAAAAACTGGGAACAGTAATTTAACAAAAGGACATGGTTTGAACAATGAGAATGCGCAATAAGCCCTGGGCGACTCCCGAATTGAATGCGTGTAAATTTTTTATTAGAAATGCGGAACAGTATCGCGGAAAATGGAACACGGCTTTCGAGCGCCGGCAGCCCATTCATTTGGAGCTTGGCTGCGGAAAAGGACTTTTTATTGCGGGGCTTGCTCCAAAGAATCCTCAGATTAATTATATGGGCATCGATTTGAAGGACGCGGTTCTGGCTCCAGCCAAACGGTACATTGAACAGGCGTTTCATGCCGCAAATAAAGAGCCGGATAATGTGGTGCTTTTGGCGCAGGATATTGAACGGATTTTGCAGATTATGAGCCCCGAGGATACGGTGCAACGGATTTACATCAATTTTTGCAACCCGTGGCCAAGAGACAAACACAATAAACGCCGTCTGACTCATCCGCGTCAGCTCGAAAGCTACAAGCAGTTTTTGGCAGAGGACGGGGAAATTTGGTTTAAAACGGATGACGATCTCCTGTTTGCAGATACGCTGGGGTATTTGGAGGAAAGCGGCTTTGAAGTGCTCCGCCAAACGTATGACCTTCATGGCGAGAATCTTCCGGATAACGTAATGACCGAACACGAGAAAATGTTTATGGAACAGGGCGTAAAAATCAAGGCATTGGTGGCCGGACTGAAATAAATGAACAATTTTTGAAATAAATGATCTGAACACATTGACAAATGATTTTAATTTGCATATAATTCATATAAGTTTAGTAATATTACAAAACTACGCAAAGGGGTGTTGGTTTGAGCCAGGCAATTATAGAAATAAAATCCCTGAGCAAAACCTTTCAGACCAAAAATGCCGAGGTTCACGCTCTGAACGATATTAATCTGTCGATTGAGGCGGGCGATATTTTCGGTATCATAGGCATGAGCGGAGCCGGAAAGAGCACGCTGGTACGATGTATTAACATGCTGGAAAAGCCAACTGCGGGTACAGTGTCTTTTGACGGCCGCGATTTGTCCCGGCTTTCCGATCAAGAGCTGCGCGAGGCCAGACACTCCATGGGTATGATTTTTCAGCAATTTAACCTTCTTATGCAGCGCACCGCGCTGGGCAATATTTGTTTTCCAATGGAAATTACCGGTGTGGATAAGGCGTCGGCAAAGAAAAGGGCGCTCGAACTTTTAGAACTTGTCGGCCTTTCAGACAGAGCAAAGGCTTACCCTTCCCAGCTTTCCGGCGGTCAAAAACAAAGGGTCGCAATCGCCCGCGCGCTTGCAACCAATCCAAAGGTATTGCTCTGTGATGAAGCGACCAGTGCGCTCGACCCGACTACTACCCGGTCAATTTTGACCCTGCTCAAAGACATTAACCGCCGTCTCGGCATTACCATAGTGGTCATTACGCACGAGATGAGCGTTATTGAAGAAATTTGTAACCGCGTCGCCATTATTGACGAAAGTAAAATCGCCGAAACCGGTGCGGTGCAGGATATTTTCTCTAAGCCGCAGACAGCGGCCGCGCAAAAGCTTGTCTACCCGGACGGCAGGCGCACGGAAAAACCCATCAGTAAGCGATGTATGCGTATAGTTTTCGACGGAAATTCTTCATTTGAGCCGGTTATCGCAAACATGGTGCTTGAATGCAAGGCTCCTGTTAACATTATGTATGCGGACACTAAAAATATCGACGGTAAGGCATTTGGCCAAATGGTGGTTCAACTGCCGGAGGATGAAACGCTCGCGCAAAAAATGTTTTCTTATGTTCGCGCAAGGGGATTGTCCGCTGAGGAGGTGAGTGGTTATGTGGGATGAAGCAACGCTTACTATGCTGGTGCAGGGGATTGGTGAATCCCTGTATATGACGCTGCTCTCTACCTTGTTCGCCTATGTCATCGGACTGCCACTCGGCATTCTGCTGGTTACAAGCGCAAAGGACGGGATCCGCCCATGTCAGCCGCTGTTCAAAACGCTTGATATTATTGTCAACCTGACCCGTTCGATTCCGTTTTTGATTCTTCTTATTTTCGTCATTCCTTTTACAAGGCTTGTTGTTGGTACCTCAATCGGTTCGACAGCAACAATTGTTCCGCTGACTTTATCGGCGGCTCCGTTTATCGCAAGGCTTGTTGAGTCTTCCCTGAAAGAGGTTGATGTCGGTGTGATTGAAGCTGCCCAGTCCATGGGTGCTTCGTCCATGCAAATTATCTGGAAGGTGCTTTTGCCGGAAGCGAAACCTTCGCTGATTGTCGGCGGCGCTATTGCGGTTACTACGATTTTGGGATACTCAGCCATGGCGGGTATCGTCGGCGGCGGCGGGCTTGGCACGATTGCAATCAATTACGGTCTCTATCGGTGGCAGGGTGATATGATGCTTGTCGCCACGATTCTGCTGGTACTGATTGTTCAGGTGCTCCAGGGCATTGGCATGAAGGCTGCCGGGCTGAGCGACAGGAGAAAATAGTTTTATACATTTCGTATAAAACAAATTATTTAAAACATATAGTTTGTAAATTGCGGTAAAATAAACGCGAATTTCAGACTAGATTCAGACCAGATACAATAAAAATTGATTTACACATTAATTTATTTGGAGGGTACTATAATGAAAAAAGTTCTATCTACTATATTAATTGCAGCGCTGTCCCTTTCCGTATTCGCGGGCTGCGCATCTTCCGGTACTACTTCCACCCCGGCCGCTGCGTCGGCTGCTGAATCGACCACCGCGTCGGCGGCGCCAAGTTCCACCGCCGAACTCAAAAAAATTGTAATCGGAGCTTCCCCAACACCGCATGCCATCATCCTGAAAGAGGCTGCTAAGCTGCTGAAAGACAAAGGCTACGACCTGCAGGTCAAAGAATTTTCCGACTATGTGCTGCCGAACACCGCACTGGAAAGCAAAGATATTGACGCCAACTACTTCCAGCACCAGCCGTATCTTGACGACTTTAATAAAGAGAAGGGCACAAACATTGTTTCAGCCGGTTCCATCCACTATGAGCCGTTTGGCGTTTATGCCGGTAAAACAAAAACATTGGCCGATTTGAAAGACGGCGCCAAGATTGCCGTTCCGAACGATACTTCAAATGAAGCGAGAGCGCTTCTTCTTCTGCAGGCACAGGGCCTGATTAAGCTCAAGGATGGCACGGGTATTACCGTAACGAAGAAGGACATCGTTGAAAACAAGAAAAACCTGCAGTTTACTGAAATTGAAGCGGCTCAGCTTGTCCGCTCCCTTCCGGATGTGGATTTGGCGGTTATTAACGGAAACTATGCGCTTCAGGGTAACCTGAAGGTAACCGATGCCCTCGCAGTCGAAGCAAACGATTCCCTTGCGGCTACCACGTATGCAAATATCATCGCGGTTCGCAAGGGCGATGAAAACCGTGAAGATATTAAGGCGCTTGTAGAAGTATTGAAGAGCGACGAAATTAAGACCTTTATTCAGAATACTTTTAGCGGCGCAGTTGTTCCGGTCAAATAAATAACCAGCAGTTTGCAAAGCGTCTGTGCGAAATTTCGCACAGACGCTTTTTTACGTTGAATTTCTGTTTGCACTTTGCTACAATAGGAACATCATATAATTAGGAGCATGATCATGAAGTGCTATAAAATTGAAGATAATAACTTGGTCGAAACGGATGAACAATTTGAAAGCAGCACCGTCTGCGTGTGTACTGCGGACGAGCTCCGCCGGCAAACCGTGAATTTCGCTCCGCATACCATTGATGAATGCTGCCGCTCAGGTTCTGCGGAGCTGGAAGCTTACGATGGGTACGATTTTATTCTGCTGAATGTAATAAACGATGAAAACCGGTATTCCACGCACCGCATCGGTCTTTATGTCACGCCCGAAAGAGTGGTGTTTGTGTGCTGCCGTCCCAGCGGGGTAGTGCAGGGTGTCCTTGATGCTTTTATTCAGACAAAAGCGGTCAATTTAAGCCCTTCCCGCATTTTATATGCATTTTTTAACAGCCTGACCAATAACGATTCACAGGAGTTGCAGGAACTGGAAGAAGAAATCTCCGCCATTGAGGAACAGGTGATTGAAGGCAGGGACGAGGACTACATCCGTGACATTGTGGCAATGCGAAAAAAGCTGATGTTTTATAAAAAATATTACGAACAGCTTCTTGATGTTGCGGAAAGCATTGAGGAAAACGCGAACGGGATGCTTTCTGCCAGCGCGCTTCGTTATTTTAAAATGTTTACTTCCCGTGTTGACCGTTTGAACCGCAATATTCTTAATTTGCGCGACTATATTACACAGGTGCGCGAAGCCTACCAATCCCAGCAGGATATCCGGCTGAACGAGATTATGAAGCTGTTCACCGTGGTTACCGCAATTTTTCTTCCGCTGACTTTGTTAGTCGGCTGGTATGGCATGAATTTTAAATATATGCCGGAACTTCAGTGGCCCTACGGTTATGCCATTGCAATCGGTATTTCTGTGCTTTTTGTAACAGGATCCATTATTTACTTTAAAAAGAAGAAGATTTTATAATCCGTCTTATTGTACATTGTTGACCGGTATGAAATAAAGTTAGAAAAAGGGCCGTATATGCGAAATGCATACACGGCCCAAAGTACGGTAGGAATTATCTGATTTCAATCTGGCGGGTTGGCGGCAAAGCCTTTTCCTGCTTCGGCAATTCCAGTTCCAGAACACCTTTTTCGTAGCTTGCGCTGATTCTGTCAGCGTCAATATTCGAAATATCGAAGCTTCTGCTGAGGGAACCGTATTTTCTTTCCCTGCGGACAAAATCTTTTCCGTCCTCGTTGCTTTCTTCGTTGTGTTCGGCGGTCAAAGTCAACGTGTCGCCTTCTATGTTAATATGGATATCTTCTTTGTTGAAGCCCGGCATATCGGCTTTGAGTACGAATTTATCGCCCTTGTCAAGAATATCGGTGCGGCAGGGGGAAAGTCCCTTGTCCATATCACCAAAAAAATCCTGACTCATTTTGTTGAAGTAGTCAAACATGTTTCTGCTTCTTTGCTCAAAAGGAATTAAATCAAACATCATCAAAACCTCCATTATTATATTTTTTATTTTTGGGGGCATTTCCGCTCCCTGTTTACAATTTTAGTATAGGAACCAATTGTGAAGAATATTTGTATAATTTTATAACAATTATTTAATTTTAGCACTCTGACCATACGAGTGCTAAAATTAAGCCGAATGTTTGCGGGCTAGGCAAAAATCTTATGAAACATACTGAGAAACAGAACAATAATTCAAAATACGATAAAATACTGGAACTATTTTACAGGATGTATTATAATAAAATCATAAAACGATTTTTGTATATTTTCTCCTTGAACGAATAAAATTTGTACATTATCATTAAAAAATATTGACATAACCGTAGCGGCGTTGTACAATGATTCTTGCAATGAAACCGCTTTCAAAAACTTTCGAGTGGTTTTATTCCGCTTTAGAAAGTTATGGTGATTAATTTGGTACATATCAGCGACGTAGCAAGATTGGCGGGAGTGTCCTGCGCAACTGTATCGCGCGTAATCAACGGAACGGCGAAGGTGAACAAAGAAAAGGCCAAGCGTGTGCTTGATGCGATTGATGAAACGGGTTTCAAACCAAACGAGATCGCGCGTTCTCTTTATAAAAAATCTTCGCGGATGATCGGTTACATTGTACCGAGTATCCTCAATATTTTTTTGAATGAAATCGGCCGTGCAATAGAAGATGAAGCCTTTCAAAACGGCTATAAAATGATTTTATGTAACTCTGATGAAGACCCTAAAAAAGAAGCCGCATATATCAACATGCTTTCATCCATGAACGCTGACGGTATCATTATCACCGCCAACAATGAAAATTTAGATGAAGAAATACGCAACTGCCCTCTTCCGATCGTCGTGCTGGATAAAAGCGCCGGCGCCGGTTACACCGCATCTGTTCAGTCCGATAACTATGCGGGCGGCCGTATTGCTGCTGAGCATTTGGTAAATTGCGGATGCAAAAATATTGTCCTGATGCGTGGACCGCAAAAATATTTGAGCAGCCAGCAGCGATTTTTAGGCTATGTGGATGTCTGCAACGAAAACGGGATTCAACCATTGTTTATTAACAGTCAATACAGCTTCAGCGACGGGCTTCAGTGCTCGCGTGAATTATTGGAGCGTTTCCCGAACGTGGACGGTATTTTGGCTTCCAGCGACATGGTCGCGCTTTCCCTTTATAAAGTCCTTTGCGAGCAGGGCAGGCGCGTTCCCGATGATATTATGATTGTTGGGTATGACGGAGTGGAACTAAGTTCGCTGATGACCCCCGCGCTTACCACTGTTGCGCAGCCAATAGAAGGAATCGGAAGGCTCGCGGCAAAATTAATTATCGATCAGGTTGCACATAATAACATTGAACAGCGGGAAAATATTCTGCCGGTTTCACTTAAAATCCGCCAGACTACAAAACAAAAATAAAGAAGGACATAAAATAATGGGAAAACGAATTTTTTTAATCGTGTTAGACAGCGTTGGAATCGGTGAAGAGCCGGACGCTGCGGAATATGGCGACGAGGGCAGTAATACGATCGCTGCAGCCGCAACAAGCAAGTATTTTGATATGCCGAATATGCAGAAGCTTGGCCTATTTAACATTGACGGCGTAACCTGTCGTCCAAAGGCCGAAGCGCCGCAGGCAGCCTTTGCGCGTATGAGGGAAATTTCTAAGGGAAAGGATACCACAATCGGCCACTGGGAAATTGCGGGTATCAATTCCACAAAACCGCTGCCGACTTATCCAAACGGTTTCCCGGATGAAGTAATTCGCGAATTTGAGGAAAAAACAGGCCGCAAGGTGATTTGCAACCAAACCTATTCCGGCACCGACGTCATCCGTGATTACGGCAAGGAACATGTGGAGACCGGCGCGCTTATCGTTTACACTTCAGCGGACAGCGTTTTTCAAATTGCCGCACATGAGGATATTGTTCCTGTGGAAGAACTGTACCGTTACTGCCAGATTGCGCGTGATATGCTTACTGGGGAACATGGTGTGGGCAGGGTAATCGCAAGGCCGTTCAGCGGGCAGTCCCCTGATTTTACACGTACTACGAACCGTCATGATTTTTCGCTGCAGCCGCCAAAGACAACCATGCTTGACCAATTGATCGAAAACAAAATTGATGTAATTGCCGTCGGTAAAATCAATGATATTTTTGCCGGGAAAGGCATTGGCAGCTTTGTCAGGACAAAAGGCAACGCGGAGGGCATCGAGCGTACCGTCGAGTATACAAAACAGGATTTTAACGGTCTGTGTTTTGTTAATCTGGTCGATTTCGACATGCTTTACGGTCACCGCAATGATGCGGATGGTTACGCGATAGCGCTTTCCTACTTCGACCAGCAGCTTCCCAAAATACTGGAGGGTTTGGGCGAGGACGATATTTTGATGATCACTGCCGACCATGGCTGCGATCCGATCACCCCTTCCACCGATCATTCACGGGAATACACGCCGTGGGTGATTTATGGAAACCGTATAAAGGCCGGCACAAATTTGGGCACGCGTCCAACGTTTGCCGACATTGCCGCCACAGTTCTCGACTATTTCGGGATTGAGCCGAAAGTCACCGGAACGTCGGTTTTAAAGGAAATCATAAAATAGAAATTTGGAGGAATCATATGGCTAACGTACCAACACCCCACAACGGGGCAAAACAAGGGGAAATTGCAAAAACAGTTCTGATGCCGGGCGACCCGCTCCGCGCTAAATTTATAGCGGAAACCTACCTTACAGATGTTGTCTGCTTTAACACCGTGCGCAATATGCTCGGTTACACTGGCAATTATAAGGGAAAGTCCGTATCCGTTATGGGCGGGGGAATGGGTATTCCCTCTGTCGGAATTTACACCTACGAGCTGTTCAACTTTTATAACGTGGAAAATGTTATCCGCATCGGTTCAGCGGGCGGCATTGCAGACAATGTTCATGTGCGCGATGTTGTTATCGGCATGGGTGCGTGCACCAATTCGAATTATGCTTTGCAGTACAATCTTCCCGGTACGTTTGCACCGATTGCAAGCTATGACCTGTTAAGCCGTGCGGTCAAAGCGGCCGAGGGATTAAACATCCACACAGTTACAGGCAATGTACTTTCAAGCGACACTTTTTATGATGACAATGAAAATGCTTTAAAGTCGTGGAAAAAGATGGGCGTTTTAGCGGTTGAAATGGAAGCGGCAGCGCTTTATATGAACGCGGCAAGAGCGGGTAAAAATGCGCTTTGCCTCCTTACGATTTCAGACTGTCCGTTTACAGGCGAATCCCTTTCCGCCGAAGAGCGTCAGACCGGCTTTACTCAGATGATGGAGATCGCCCTCTCACTTGCCTGATTTGGTATGTTACAGTTAAAAAAAGAAAAAAAATATGGCAGAATCCAGTATAGTATTGAAAAAATCGGTCGAAGGGAGTAATATCACTTATTGTGGTATTAACATATCCAAACATAATTTAGGAGGAAAAAATTCATGAAGAAAATTGTAGCACTTTTGCTTGCAGTTGTTATGGCAGCTTCCGCGACTGCTTGTGCTTCCAACACAAGCACTTCAAGCCAAGCAGCCAGCCAGGCAGCGAGCACAGCGGCAAGTACAGCCGAGGCCTCATCTACAGCAGCCAAGACGGAATTTAAAGTCGCAATGGTAACAGATACCGGCGGTGTAAGTGATCAGTCTTTCAACCAGTCCTCATGGGAAGGCCTGCAGCAGTTGGCCAAAGATACCGGTGCCACAGTAAAATACACGGAATCCAAACAGGAATCCGATTATGCCACAAACCTTGACAAGGCTGCTGACGATAACAACAACCTGATTTGGGGTATCGGTTTTGCAATGGCAGACGCTATTTCAAACGCAGCAAAAGCGAACGCTGACATCAGCTATGCAATTATCGACAACTCTTATGGCGATACGACTCCTTCCAACGTGACCGGCGTTGTGTTCCGCGCACAGGAGCCTTCATTCCTTGTTGGCTACATTGCGGCTAAAACAACCAAGACCGGTAAAGTCGGTTTCGTCGGCGGTATGAAGAGCGAAGTGATCGACCAGTTTGAATTCGGTTACAGAGCAGGCGTTGCTTACGCTGCAAAAGAGCTGGGTAAAACAATTACAATTGATTCTCAGTATGCAGAAAGCTTCTCCGATGCAGCAAAAGGCAAGGCTATTGCACAAAAAATGTATTCCGGCGGATGCGACATCGTTTTCCACGCAGCAGGCAATGTTGGTACAGGCGTTATTGAAGCAGCCAAAGAAGCCAACAAACTTGTCATTGGCGTTGATAAAGACCAGTCTCCTCTTGCTCCGGAAAATGTTCTGACCTCCGCAATGAAACTTGTAAACAAGGCAATTGAGCTTGTTTCCAAGGATGCAATGGACGGTAAAGAAATCGGCGGCAAAACCTATGCTTACGGCCTTACAGAAGACGCTGTTGGTATTCCGACTGAGCATAAGCTCATGAGCGACGATACCTACAATGCAGCTATGGCACTTGAAGGCAAAATCAAAGACAAAACGATTACTCCTCCTGCTAACAAGGATGAGTTTGCAGCATTTGAAAAAACACTGAAATAATCAGGCCTTGTCTGATCAATTATAAAGACAGGATTTCTGATTTTTGGAAAAGCCAAAGCAATCCCATTTTATAAATCTCTTATCACAACGGGGCGTACATTTTGTGGCGCCCCGTTGTGTGTAACGAGATGGAATTGAAGGCAAGGGGGTTTATTGTAATGGAAGTCAGCAAGGAATACGCGGTGCAGATGCACGGTATTACTAAAATGTTCGGCTCCTTTTGTGCTCTTGACAATGTAAATTTGGATGTCAAAAAGGGCTCAATTCACGCCATTTTGGGCGAGAACGGCGCTGGGAAAAGCACACTCATGAATGTGCTTTACGGTCTTTATCAGTCTGAAGCAGGCGAGATTTTTCTAAATGGAGAAAAAGTTAACATTAAAAATCCTAATATTGCAATTGAACACGGCATCGGCATGGTTCACCAGCACTTTATGCTGGTCGACAATTTTACCGTAACACAGAATATCATTCTCGGTAACGAGGTTGCTAATCAATTTGGCGTTATAGATATGAAAAAAGCACGCGAGGGAATTCTCGGAATAGTCAAAAAATATGGACTCGAGGTCGATCCTGACGCAAAAATCGAGGATATCTCCGTTGGTATGCAACAGCGTGTTGAAATATTAAAAGCACTTTACCGCGGCGTTGACCTTCTTATTTTGGATGAGCCAACCGCAGTTTTGACTCCGCAGGAAATCGAAGAGCTGATTAAAATTATGCACAGCCTGATTGCCGACGGAAAAACGATTATTATCATCACCCATAAATTAAAGGAAATTAAGGCCTCTTCGGATGTCTGTACGATTATTCGCCGCGGGCAGTACATTGATACCGTGAATGTCGATGACGTTGACCAGGAAGAACTCGCCACAAAAATGGTTGGTCATGCAGTCAAGCTGGTTGTGGACAAAACAGAGGCAGCTCCGGGCGATGTTGTATTTGAAATCAACAATCTTACCGTAAAAGATGAACGTAAGCTCAATGCGGTAAAGAACCTTTCGCTCAAGGTACGCAAGGGCGAAATTGTTGGTATTGCTGGGATTGACGGAAACGGTCAAAAGGAACTGGTGGAGGCTATTACCTGCCTGACCAAAGCGGAAAGCGGCACGATTCAAATTAACGGGAAAGAAATTCAGAATACCACTCCCCGCAATGTAATCGATCATAAAATATCAACGATTCATGAAGACCGGCAAAAACGCGGTTTGGTTCTTCCGTTCACTGTGGCCGAAAATATCGTAATCGAAAAATATCGGGCCGAAAAATTCTGCAAGGGCGGAATGTTGAATCGAAGTGAAATTCTTGCCTATACAAAAGGGCTGATTCAGGATTACGATATTCGTCCGGCGGATTGTGAAAATCAACCGGTGCGCGGTCTTTCCGGCGGAAATCAGCAAAAAGTAATTATTGCAAGGGAAATTTCGAATGAGCCTGATTTGCTGATTGCCGTTCAGCCAACTCGCGGATTGGACGTCGGTGCAATCGAATACGTACATAAAACGTTGATTCGGGAGCGCGACGCAGGGAAAGCGATTCTTTTGATTTCCTTGGAGCTTGACGAGGTTATGAATGTTGCCGATACGATAGATGTAATCTATTCCGGTACAATTGTGGACAGTTTCAAACAGGGCGAAGTGGACGAACAAACAATCGGACTATTAATGGCGGGAGGTAAGCTGAATGAAAACAACAGTGAAAATTCTTAAAAAACCGATTACCTCAACATTGATTGCCATTCTGTTCGGTTTTTTGGTTGCCTCAATTGTTCTGGCTGTTGCCGGCTACAACCCGTGGCAGGCGTTTGCCGCATTGTTTAAGGGTATTTTTGCTAAACCAAAGTATATTTCTAATGTTATCATAAAGGCAACCCCCATTATTTTAACTGGGTTAAGCGTTGCATTTGCATTTAAAACCGGTATGTTTAACATCGGTGCCGAGGGGCAGTACATAGCAGGTACAATTGCCGCGGTCTGTGTCGGAGCGAAATTGAATTTGGCTGCGCCTATTCAAATTCCGCTTGTTGTTCTGTCCGGTGTTCTTGCGGGCGCGCTGTTTGGCGGAATCATTGGGTTCCTAAAGGCAAAGTTCGGGATACACGAAGTAATTACGAGTATTATGCTGAACTGGATTGCACTTTATCTTTCCAATTTTGTCCTCAATACCTCCGCGTATCATCAGCCGAATTCCACCGGCTCCTATCCGGTGAATGAATCCAGCTTTACCATGCTCCTTCCAAATTGGAAAGTCTCGAAAGCGGGTATAGCCGCTCTGAAATCGAATAAATGGCTTTCCGAAATGATGCTTAAAACAGATGTCAATTTTGGGATTCTTGTTGCGATCATTATGGCGGTTGTCGTTTGGTTCCTGCTTTATCGTTCCGCGAAAGGCTATGAACTTCGCGCAGTCGGTTTTAACCGTGACGCAGCGGAGTTTGCCGGCATCAATGTCAGCCGCAATATTACTCAGGCAATGGTGATTGCCGGAGCGCTGGCAGGCCTTGCGGGTGCTATGGCTATCACAGGTACTTCCCCGCATAAAATCTCGATGATGGCCGCATTCGAGAACAACGGGTTTAACGGTCTTTCCGTTGCGCTGATTGCCGGATCATCACCGATCGGATGCATCTTCGCCGGCCTGCTCTTTGGCGGCTTGCTTTACGGCGGGCAGAGCGTGCAGCAGGATGTCGGTGCCCCCACGGAAATTATTAACATTATGATTGGTACCATTGTATTCTTTGTGGCATTGACCAAAGTCGTGCCTACACTTGCGGATAGACTGGAAAAAAGAGGTGCTGGCCGTGCTAAATAGTATTTTATTATTAATCGGCATAACGCTGATGTATTCAACCCCTTTGGTTTTTGGTGCGCTGGGCGGCGTTATCTCGGAGCGTTCCGGCGTTATTAATATCGGAATTGAAGGTATGATGACCGTAGGTGCATTTACGGCGGCCGCAGTCAGCTACTTTACCGGGAATCCGTGGCTTGGTTTACTTGCCGCAGGCGCTGCAGGCGGCTTTATTTCCCTGTTGCATGCGATTGCATCGGTCACATTTAAGGCGGACCAAACGATATCCGGTATTGCAATTAACCTGATTGGCCCCGGTTTCGCACTGTTCTTCTGCCGTTTACTGTTTTCCGATGCAACAATGACGCCGCCGGTGAAAACACTGCCGAAACTGTTTGGTGAAAATGCCTTCAGCGACAGTCCCGCAAAAAACCTTAATGTAGATATTACAGTTTTGCTTGCATTGATTGCGGCAACTCTTATTTGGTTGTTCCTCTACAAGACGAAATGGGGACTTCATATTCGTGCGGTTGGCGAGCATCCCGCAGCTGCGGATACTCTGGGAATCAATGTTAGCCGTACCCGTTACCTCTGTGTTCTCGTATCCGGCATATTGGCCGGTTTCGGCGGCGCTTCCATGACACTTGCAATTATTTCGCAGTTTACGCCCACCGCCATCAGCGGCCAGGGATTCATTGCAATGGCTGCCGTTATTTTCGGTAAATGGACTCCGTTTGGCGCATATGGTGCCTGCATGCTCTTCGGCTTTGCTCAGGCACTGACTGTGGTGCTTGGCGGCAGTGAAAGCGGCATTGCGGTACCAAGCCAAATTCTTGCTATGCTGCCTTATATTCTAACGATTGTTGTTCTTATTCTGTTCGTTGGCCGCTCGGTCGCTCCGAAAGCAGACGGCGAACCATATGAAAAGGGTGTAAGATAACGATTTCAGATGATAAAATTAGGAGAAATTATAATGGATAATCAAGAAATATTAAGTAAAGTGGATCACACTCTTCTGACGCAAACTGCTACATGGGCGGAAATCAAACAGATTTGCGATGATGCAGTACAATATGGAACCGCTTCGGTATGCATTCCCGCATCCTATGTAAAACGCGCAAAAGAGCTTGTCGGCGATAAAATGGCAGTGTGCACGGTAATCGGGTTCCCGAACGGGTACTCCACCACCGCCGCAAAAGTCTTTGAAGCAAAAGACGCAATCGCCAACGGCGCTGATGAAATCGATATGGTGGTCAACATCGGTTACGTGAAAGACGGTCGGTACGATCTTCAGCTTGATGAAATCCATCAGCTCAAAGCAGCCTGCGGTGACCGCATTTTAAAAGTAATCATCGAAACCTGCCTTTTGACGGATGAAGAGAAAATTAAAATGTGTGAAGTTGTAACAAATTCCGGTGCGGATTTTATAAAAACTTCAACCGGGTTTTCCAAAGCAGGCGCAACGTTTGAAGATGTCGCGCTGTTTGCAAAACACATTGGCCCTCAAGTTAAGATTAAGGCAGCAGGTGGAATTCAAACGCTTGAAGATGCCGAAAAATTCATTTCACTTGGCGCCTCACGTCTTGGTACCAGCAGAATTATCAAAATTATCAAAAACGAAGAAGCACATGGTTATTAATCGGTGTATTCTTAAAACTTATGGCTTGAAACAAGCCCACACAATTTGGTTTACAGAAAGGGCGGATTTGATCCGCCCTTTCTTGACCGCAAAGAAGGTAAATTTATGAATGAAAAGCAATTAGTTGATGCTGCTATTTCAGCGCGTGATATGGCTTATACGCCATATTCAGGTTTTCAGGTCGGGGCTGCTTTGCTGGCGAAAAGCGGTAAAATTTATAAAGGCTGCAATGTTGAAAATGCAACCCTTTCGCCCACGAACTGCGCGGAACGTACTGCCTTTTTCAAGGCGGTCAGCGAGGGTGACCGTGAATTCGAAGCGATTGCGATTGTCGGCGGAAAAAGCGGAGAATCCATCAGCGAGTATTGCCCGCCCTGCGGCGTTTGCCGTCAGGTCATGATGGAGTTCTGCGACCCCGAGAGCTTTCGGATTCTTCTTGCGAAAAGCCCGGACGAGTGGAAAATTTACACGCTGCGTGAACTGCTTCCACTTGGGTTCAGCAGCACGAATTTAAACAGGGGTGAATCAAAATGAGAATGTATGATATTATCACCAAAAAGCGTGATGGCGGCGAACTGACGGACGAAGAAATTCAATTTTTTATCAATGGTTATGTAAAAGGTGAAATACCTGATTATCAGGTTTCCGCGCTGTTGATGGCGATTTACTACAAGGGAATGACAGAGCCGGAAACCGCCACGCTGACCATGTGCATGGCCAACTCGGGTGAAACGGTTGATTTGTCTTCCATTGACGGTATCAAGGTCGACAAACACAGCACCGGCGGTGTTGGCGATAAAACAACACTGATTATCTCGCCGATTGTCGCTTCACTTGGGATTCGCGTCGCTAAGATGAGCGGCAGGGGACTTGGTCACACCGGCGGAACGGTGGACAAGATGGAGTCTATTCCGGGAATGCAGACTTCTATTGACCGTGAAAAATTCTTCGATATCGTGCGAAAAGTCGGTGTCAGCGTCATCGGTCAGTCGGGTAACTTGGTTCCCGCCGATAAAAAACTTTATGCTCTGCGCGATGTAACTGCGACCGTCGAAAGCATTCCGCTGATTGCTTCCAGTATTATGAGCAAAAAAATAGCGGCAGGCTCTGACTGCATCCTGCTGGATGTAAAAACCGGCAGCGGCGCATTTATGAAAACGGTGGAGGATTCTATCCGACTTGCACAGGCCATGGTATCAATCGGCGAGCATGTCGGGCGCAAAACGATTGCGCTCATTACCGACATGGACCGCCCGTTGGGCAATGCAATTGGAAATTCCTTGGAAATCTGCGAAGTTTGCGAGACGCTGAAAGGTCGCGGTCCCGCCGATCTGACTGAGATATGCATTGATTTAGCCGCGGATATGCTCTATCTGGCGGGTAAAGGGAAAATTGAGGACTGTAAAAAGATGGCTCAGGGTCAAATCGACAATGGGGAAGCGTTTGCAAAACTCAAGGAAATGGTAGCGGCACAGGGCGGCGATGTGCATGTGTTGGACGACAACGCAAAATTTGAGCAGGCAAAGGTAGCACATGAAGTTTTGGCACAAAGTGAAGGGTACCTTTATTCCATGAATACGGAGCAATGCGGAATCGCTTCCGTTGAACTTGGCGCGGGCCGGGAGAAAAAAGAGGACTCCATCGATTTCAGCGCGGGCATCCTGCTTTGTAAAAAAATCGGCGATTATGTAAAAAAAGGCGAACCCATCGCTGTATTCTATTCCTCCACACTGGAGCGTTGCTTGGAAGCGGAAAAGCTTTTTGAAAGCGCAGTTTCCATTCGGAGCGAAGCACCGAAATCTGTTCCGATTATTCATGCGCGCGTGACTCGGGACGGCGTTACAATGAATAATGAACAGTGAACGATAAAGGACTCCCTCAGTGTCAGGTCGCGCCTGTTTTTAGCCTCCATCCCAGAGGGAGGTGCCGCCCGCAGGCGGCGGAGGGAGTAAACGCTAAATACAATATGAACCGAAAAAACACCGCTGAAGGATTTTTTATCCCCAGCGGTGTTTTTTATTATAGCAATTTCAATTAAGAACAGGAAAAGAAGATGGTATCTCCCCCGCCGGAGGCGGGGGAGATACCAATAGCGATTCCGCTTTATTTTTGTAATTGCTATAGTTGCGATTAAGGCTGATATGCTAAAAATAAAATAATCACTCAAGCCCCTCGAACTGCATATTATAGTAGTTTGCGTAAACTCCGTTTTTTTCCAAAAGAGTCTGATGGTCGCCTCGCTCCATAATCCCTTCATCACCGATTACAATAATTTCATCGGCGTTTCGGATGGTGCTTAAACGGTGGGCAATTACAATGGTCGTTCTGTCCTTGGCCAGTTCCTCCAGTGAATTCTGAATGTGCCGTTCGCTTTCGTTATCCAGCGCACTGGTCGCTTCATCAAGAATCAGAATACGCGGATTTTTAAGGAACACACGGGCAATTGCAAGGCGCTGCTTCTGTCCGCCGCTCAGTCTGGTTCCGCGTTCCCCTACATAGGTGTCATAACCGTCTTCCAGTTCCGCAATAAAATCGTGAATATTGGCTCGTTTCGCGGCTTCCACAATTTCTTCATCCGTCGCGTTCGGCTTTCCGTAAGCAATGTTCTCTTTAATACTGCCGGCAAACATGTAAACATCCTGCTGTACAATTCCAATGGTATCGCGCAGGGATTTCAGTTTAACGGTGCGAACATCCTGCCCGTCAATCAGAACGCTTCCTGCGGTCACGTCGTAAAAGCGGGGGAGCAGGGAACAGAGGGTTGTCTTTCCGCCGCCTGACGGCCCCACCAGGGCCACGGTTCTGCCTGCATCGATATGAATACTGATCTTGTCTAAAACGTCACTGGCGGAGTCGTAGCTAAAAGTAACGTCTCGGTAATCAATTTCGCCCTTCACATTTTTCAGTTCGACCGAATTGGGGGCATCCTTTATCTCAGGTTCTGTTTCCACTACTTCAATAAAGCGGCGGAACCCGGAATATCCCTTTTGGAACTGTTCCGTAAATTCAATTAATACATCGATCGGGTTAATGATGATGTTTATGTACAGGGCGTAAACGGCCAGATCACTCAGATGTAGTGTGCCCTGTGCAATGAAAAGCCCCCCGCTGATGAGTACGGTGATAAAGAGCAGTCCTTCAAAAAACGAGGTGCCTGCGCGGAAACTGCCCATGATCCGGTAGCTGCTGACTTTGGAATCCAGAAACTTCAGGTTGCTCTCGCAGAACTTATCGCGCTCCAGCTTTTCATTTCCAAAGCTTTTTACCACGCGGATACCTGCCAAACTATCCTGTACACGGGCGTTGACACCCGCTATTTTTTTGCGGTTGTCCAAGAACACTGCCCGCATCTTCTTGTTTTTATCAATGCTGAAAACAATCATGACCAGTGTAACGCATAACAGAATCAATGTCATCGGCTTGCTGATCAGCATCATCAGTGCAAAGCTTCCAATGATTTTCAGGAACGAGATTAGAATATTTTCGGGGCCGTGATGTGCCAGTTCGCTGATATCGAATAAATCCGAAACGAGCTTGCTCATCATTTCCCCTGTATTGTTTTTGTCATAGTAGGAAAAAGACAGGCGCTGCAGGTGATTAAATAAATCTTGCCTCATATCGCTTTCCATTCGCGCACCCATTACGTGTCCCCAGCTGGTAATAAAATACTGGCAGCCCACACGTGCCAGTTCCATTACCAGCAGCCCTAAAGCGATCCATGGCAGGCTGTGCAGAATAATCTGCATGCCTTGGGCATACAGGCCTTTTGTCAGCCAGTTCAGAATTTGCGGGAACGCGACGTCGATGGAGGAAACCACCAACGCACAGAACATATCAAAATAGAAAAGCTTGCGGTATGGTTTATAATACTGAGTAAATTTTTTAAACATGAATCTGATTACCCCTATAGTCAGGGAACCGCTTTACTTTGTTTGAGCCAGTGGTTCCTTAATTTTTTTCCGGTTCTCCATATTCTTCGCCAAAAGTATCCACTGTAACGGTTTGCATCACTTCGTCATCCAAAGGTCTGTCATTGTAGTCACGGCGTACCGAAACAATTCGGTCTGCTTCTTCAATTCCTTCGATTACTTTGCCGAAAGCTGCATATTGGCCGTCGAGGTGAGGTGCATCATCAACCATGAGGAAGAACTGGGAGCCGGCGCTGTTTGGACTCATGGAGCGTGCCATAGAGAGTACTCCCTTGGTATGCTTCAAATTGTTTGAAAAGTGATTGCCGCTGAATTCGCCCTTGATGCTGTAACCGGGGCCGCCCATGCCCGTACCTTGCGGGTCGCCGCCCTGAATCATAAAGCCGGGAATGACTCTGTGGAAAATGGTTCCGTCATAGAATCCCTTTTTTACGAGAGAAATAAAATTATTTACTGTATTCGGCGCAACCTCCGGGTAAAGCTCAATTTTGATCGTGGCTTTGTTTGTTTTGATTGTTACAATTGGATTTTTCATAAAATCACCATTTCTCCGTGCGCAAAAATTCATTGAATTGCCTGCCTGACTCCGCACGGGAATTCAGGTGGATTTCCGCCATCCTTCCTGTCTTATACGCAGGAAGAGGCTCCTATTCCGATATCGGCTGAATTTGTTCAGGTTATCGGGATAGTTCGATTTCAGTGATATTCCTATTATACCCAGTTAAATGCTTCCCTTCAAGAAAAAGATTCTTATAGTAATAAAAATCTTTTCTTTGATAGGTTCGGTAACGATTGCTTTACAGAAAAACAATTCATACATTTCCATAATATATGTTATAATAAGGGAAAAAGCATTGGGGGATATTTAGGTGAAGCTGATTTCATGGAATGTAAACGGTCTGCGGGCCTGTATGAACAAAGGTTTTCTGGACTTCTTTCACGCAGCCGATGCCGATGCCGTGTGTATTCAGGAGACAAAAATGCAGCAGGATCAGGCGGAAGTAATACTGCCGGGTTATCAGCAGTACTGGAATTCCGCAATTAAGAAGGGATATTCAGGTACCGCAATTTTCACCCGCAGGGAACCGTTAAGCGTGAGTTATGACATTGGTCAAGAGGAACATACAGGGGAAGGTCGCTCCATTACACTGGAGTTTGAAGATTTTTATCTTGTTACGGTTTATACGCCCAACGCACAGCACGAATTGGCGCGGATTGATTACCGTATGAGCTGGGAAATCGCGTTTCGGGAATATCTGAAGCAGCTTGACGCGAGAAAGCCGGTTGTAGTCTGCGGGGACTTGAATGTGGCTCATAACGAAATTGACCTGAAAAACCCAAAAAGCAATGTCGGAAACGCAGGGTTTTCCAATGAAGAACGGGGAAAAATGACCGAACTGCTTGCTTCTGGTTTTACCGATAGCTTTCGTTACCTTCACCCGGATGAGACAGGCGCTTATACGTGGTGGTCCTATATGTTTAAAGCGCGGGAAAAGAACGCCGGATGGCGCATTGACTATTTCCTGGTATCGGACAGGATTCGGGACAGTATAAAGGAGAGCAGCATTCACTCGGAGGTGATGGGCAGCGACCATTGCCCGATTGAGCTTGTGCTTGCGGAAGATACAAAACAGATGGAGGAATAAAAATGCAAGTGGTTTTTTACGGCGCGGATAAAGAAGTTACGGGCAGCTGTCACTGTGTTCGGGTAAACGGAAGAAAAATCCTGATCGACTGCGGCCTGCAGCAAGGTGCTGACGAGGATGACAACCATAAGCTGCCGTTCATTGCCAACCAGATTGATTATGTTATTGTGACCCACGCGCACACCGACCACAGCGGACGGCTCCCTCTGCTTGTGAAAAATGGTTATGAGGGGAAAATGTATGCAACACGTGCAACATGTGACTTACTTTCCATCATGCTGCGTGATAGCGCGCATATTCAGGAAATGGATGCCATCAATGACAGCCGCAAGAACAGGCGGGCGGGCAGGGAACCGGAAGAGCCGATTTACACCGTTGAAGATGCACAGGAAACAATGACCCGTCTTGTGTCATGCAACTACGGTGAAATGCATGAGCTTTGTAAAGGCGTACAGTTTCGATTTATTGATGCAGGGCATCTGCTTGGGTCAGCCTCCGTTGAAATGTGGCTGACTGAGGACGGCGAGACAAAAAAAGTTGTTTTCTCCGGTGATATCGGCAATCAAAATCAGCCGATTATCCGCGACCCGCAGTATATTAAACAGGCGGATTACGTTGTAATGGAATCAACCTACGGTGACCGCGATCACGAAAAGGTAGAAGATTATATTCCGGTACTCGCCGATATTTTTGATAAAACGCTTTCGGATGGCGGAAATGTAGTAATTCCCAGTTTTGCAGTGGGCCGCACTCAGGAATTGCTTTATTTTATCCGTGAGATCAAAGAACGCGGATTAGTCAAAAATAATCCGGATTTTCCGGTGTATGTGGACAGCCCCCTTGCCGCCGAGGCAACTAAAATTTACAGCGGCGATCTGACCGGTTATGCGGATGAGGAAACTGTTCGGTTAATTAATTCCGGGTTTAAGCCTATTTCATTCTCAAATCTCAATATCAGCGCCAGTGTGGAGGACTCCAAAGCACTGAATGAAGACCGTGTCCCCAAGGTGATTATTTCATCCAGCGGCATGTGCGAAGCCGGCAGAATTCGTCATCATTTAAAGCATAATTTATGGCGGCCGGAGTGTGCAATTGTTTTTGTCGGCTATCAGGCCAACGGAACACTCGGCAGAATTTTAGTGGATGGAATTAACCAAGTCAAACTGTTCGGTGAAGAAATTGCGGTTAAGGCCCATATTTATAATTTCAGGGCGCTTTCCGCACACGCCGATAAAACCGGTTTGCTCAAATGGATTAACGCGTTTGAAACCAAACCAACACGCGTATTTGTGGTTCACGGGGAGCAGAATGTTTGTGAATTGTTTACGCAAAACCTGAATCAGCTTGGCTTTCATGCTTATGCTCCGAACTTCGAAACTGTTTACGACCTGACGGACGACAAGATATTGGAAGAAGGAACTGAGCCCGAAACGCGCCATACAAAAAGCAGCAATCATAATAAGAAGTTTTCCGCGCCGTTTGCCCGGTTGGTACAGTCAGGGATACGTTTGTCGCAACTAATTCAAAACAGCGAAGGCGGTGCAAACAAAGATTTAGCGAAGCTTGCAGACCAGATTAACGCGCTCTGTGATAAATGGAGCAGATAAAAGTCAGCGAAGATTTTGAACCGTATTGACTTTAGTAAAAAATACCGCTGAGGAACTTTCCTCAGCGGTATTTATGTTATACATCTTTTTTATTTTGCTCTTTTAACAAATCGCGGATTTCGGTCAGCAAAAGTTCTTCTTTGCTTAGTGGAGCCGGTGGGGGAGGAGTTTCCTCCTTTTTCTTTTGCAGCCGGTTTATCAGCTTAATCATAAGGAATATGGAAAGTGCGATGACAATAAAGTCCAGTACCGTCTGCAAAAAAACACCGTATGTAATGATAATTGGAGCACCGCCCGCCGTAGCAGAAAGAATTGGCACAGTAAGTGCGGTTAAGTTGACTCTTCCGAGTATAAGCGAAAGCACCGGCATGATAATATCCGAAACAAGTGAGGATACAATTTTACCGAAGGCACTGCCGATTACCACGCCGACGGCTAAATCAATCACATTGCCACGCATAGCAAATTCTTTGAACTCTTTTATAAGTTTTTTCATGTTTTCACGTTCCAATCGTCTTTTGGTTCACATCTTAGCATTGGAGTGAACAAATTCGTGCTGTTTATAATCTTTCGACTCCGGTCAACTGAATTTCAACTCGTTATTTCGGTTTGTGCCGTTGTCTTATCTTGAAAACGACTGCCGCTGATATAATAGCAATTCTTGCCATGAGCTTTTGCATGATACAGCGCCATATCGGCTTTTTGGTACAGTTCGTTATAAGTTTTTCCGTCCTGCGGGTAAAGGGATACGCCGATACTTCCGGAGATACGGTAACTGCTGTCGTCACTTAAGCATATTATTTTAAACATATCGCAAAGTGAGTTCAGTTTTTCGGTCAGCGCCTCCATGGATACATAATTTTTAATCAGGATAAAGAACTCGTCCCCGCCGATTCTGCCCACGATATCCGTAGCGCGGAACAGATTCAACAGCCCCTCCGCAACCTTGGACAGCGCGGCATCGCCCTGAATATGCCCCAGCGTATCGTTGATGTTTTTAAAGTTATCAATATCCAGCATAATCGCGGCATTTTTGGTTTTGCCGCCGTCACCGGCCAAATAAGACTCTATCAAAGACTGCGTAACCCGTTTATTATAAAGGCTGGTCAACCCGTCCTTCTGCGACTGGGTTAAAACCTCAAGATCGTGCCGTTTACGCTCGTCTATATTTTTGACATAGCCGATTATTTTGAGGCTGTCATCGCTATGGTTGGCTAAATGAATCAGCGTGGCTTCCATCCATTGGCTTTCGCCGTCCGCCATGATTTGCCGGTACTCCGAGTTGATTTCCGCGGTATCCCTTGCTGTAAAAATTTCCATCAAATGTGTGCGGTTAAACGTATCAAGGAAGTTTTTCGCATCCTCTGCGTGAACCGCATGCTCGGCGATGGATTTTATAATTTCTTCATATAATTCTGTCCTCAAGAAGGGAAATATGCGATTGTATGCGCTTTGACCGTAGATTAATTTATTGTGAGTCAAATCCGCTTCAAATACCCGCTCGCAAGTTAGTTCCAGTGCAGAGCGGTATATTTTTTCATTTTCGTAAAGCTGATTCTGTAAATGTCTGTTTTTTACCAATTCATCAGTCTGCTTTTCAACAATTATCATGAACTGGTTAAAAGACTGCGAAAGCCGATAGAAATTTTCGTTTTCTCTTCCGCATGAAAATCTAGCCCGGTAATCCCCATGAATTGCCCGGTTTATCGCCTTTAAAAAATTTTCCGCCGGTTCAGCCACCCATCGATGCCACACAAACAATAAAGATGCCAACAGAACGATAAAAGGCAGTATCAGCTGGTATGGAAAAAACGTATCCTTAGAAAAATCCTTCATTTCAGTAAAAAAGACAATAAAAAACGGAACAAGGGAAACAGCGACAATCCAATAGCTTTTGTGTTTCAAAGGTGTTCAACCTCCAAATCGTCTTTATGGCAGCGTCAGTCAATAGAATGTAAACTGGCAGATGTCACAAATCTGTGTAGCCGGCTGGCATGCTTTTAAAAAAGTTTAGCCCCTTGGCTTTGCGTCACTGACTTTCGTCAGGTTTGCTTTTTTACAATCTTTGGCAGGATGATATTCGAATTAGAACTATTAAAATAATACATCAATTATCTGGATTTTACAAGGTGATTTTGTTTATTTAGCGCAAAATATAATGATCAACAATACGAATCACTCTTCCTGCTGATTTCACCAAATTATAGGCTATTTAAGTAATATTCTGAGCGTTCAGTTTTTCCCTTGCCACAGCAAGCATAAGCTTGATTCTGTTTTCCTGGTTTACGCGCGTGGCGCTTGGGTCATAGTCAATCGGTACGATGTTCGAACGTTCATCCACTGCTTTTATGCGGTGAATCATTCCCTTTCCGCAGATATGGTTTGGCAGACATCCGAATGGCTGTGTACAGACAATATTTTCATATCCCTGCTCTACAAGCTCCAGCATCTCCGCGGTCAGCAGCCAGCCTTCGCCCATTTTATTGCCGTAGCCAATCACATTCTTTACCAGGCCTTTTGTATTGGCGTAAGTGGTGGGGGGCAGAAATTGAGGTTCGGTTTTTACCGCTTCAATCAGGATGTTCTGCATTTTAAGTAAATAGTTCATCAACGCGGTCACCACAGCAAATTTTGCCGGATTCCCGCCGTAAAGTTTAATGTCCTCCAGACGGTTATCAACCTTAAACAGGGCAAAATTCAGGATGCCGGGCACATTGACTTCACAGTCCTGCTCGCGAAGGAAATCTTCCAAATGATTGTTGCCGAGCGCGGCATATTTTACATAAATTTCGCCGACCACGCCAACCTTAATCTTTGGAACTTTATTCACCTGAATCCCCGCAAAATCTTTTACGATTCGGTTCAGAAGCTGAGTGAGTTCTTTGAGCGCAAGTCCCTTGCCATGGTTAAATTGCTCCGTAAGTTCATTTACCCATTTGTCCACCATTTCAGAGCTTTCACCCTTGTGAATTTCGTAAGCCTCCGTCTGGTTGTAAAGCATCATCAGCGCGTCGCCGTAAACCAGCGCGGCAACGAACTTTCGCAGCATCGGCAGGCTGATTTTAAAACCGGGGTTGCTCTCCAGCCCTGACATATTCAGTGATACAACCGGGACTCTTTCCAACCCGGCTTTTTTCAGCGCTTTTCTCAGCAGATGAATATAGTTTGAAGCACGGCAGCCGCCGCCCGTTTGAGTAATAATCAGCGCAGTGCGGTCAAGGTCGTACTTGCCCGAATGCAGCGCGTCGATGAACTGGCCAATTACCAGCAGCGCTGGGTAGCATGTGTCGTTATGCACATACTTCAAGCCTTCCTGCACTACGCCGGGGCCCTCATTCGTCAAAAGCTCAACATGATATCCGCAGTTGTTCATTACATTGACAATGAGCTGAAAATGGATTGGAGCCATCGAGGGGCAGAGGATAGTATATTCTTTTTTCATTTCCTTTGTAAACAGAAGCCGCCCGTTGCTGCTGAATTTCAGTTCCGCCATACAATCACCTCATCCTTCCAGTGCGGCGAACAGGCTGCGAAGCCTGATTTTTACCGCGCCGAGATTTGTAATCTCATCAATTTTTATTTGAGTATATATTTTATCGTTTTTTTCCAAAATGCTGCGTACTTCGTCAGTGGTGATGGCATCAACGCCGCACCCGAACGATACAAGCTGCACCAGATTCATGTTTGGTTTGTCGCCGATGTATTCTGCCGCTGCATACAGCCTTGAGTGGTATGTCCACTGATTCAGCACGGCGGTGGGGAAGTGCTTGACTTTGCTGCTGATCACATCTTCCGAAATAACCGCGGCGCCCAGGCTCGTGACAAGTTTGTCAATTCCGTGGTTAATTTCCGGGTCAAGGTGGTACGGCCTGCCGCTTAACACAATGATCTGTTTATTCTGCTTTTCCGCCGCCGCGATAATTTCATCGCCCTTTGTACGGATTTTGGCAAAATAATTATCATATTCGGCATATGCTGCCTTTGACGCCTTTTTGACTTCAATCAGCGAAATTCCTTCAAAGGATTTTCCAAGGATGTTATGCATTTTAATCGGAAAATCGTGTTTGCGATGAATTCCCACATAGTCGTGGATAAAGTTGCTGTCTTTTAACGCACTCATATTGGCGGATATAACCTCAGGGTAATAAGCGACGACGGGGCAGTTGTAGTGATTGTCGCCAAGCCCTTCGTCGAAATTGTAGGTCATGCAGGGGTAGAAAATATTTTTAATTCCTTCCTCAACCAGTGCCAAAACATGCCCATGCATCAGTTTTGCAGGGAAACAGACAGTGTCGGAGGGAATCGTGCTTTGCCCGTTCAGGTAAAGTTCGCGGTCCGACAGGGGAGATAATACCACCTCAAAACCCAGACGGGTAAAGAATGTGTGCCAGAACGGCAGCATCTCAAACATGTTCAGTCCCATCGGAATCCCGATTTTGCCCCGTTTGCCGTCAACCGGCACATAAGAGCGAAGCAGCTGTGATTTATAATCATACAGGTTCAGTTCGCTGCTGGAAGAACGCTTTGTCACAGGTTTTTCACAGCGGTTTCCGCCGATAAACCGGCGGCTGCCACCGAATATGTTGATTGTCAGGCGGCAGTTGTTGCTGCACAGCCCGCAGGAGGTTACCTTCACTTCATGTTTGAAATTTTCAAGTTCTTCCCGCTTTATAATGCTGCTTTCCCCGGTGGATTTGCTCATCGCGTAAATTGCCGCGCCGTATGCACCCATCAAACCGGAGATGTCGGGGCGCAGAACGTGAACACCTAACTCGTTTTCAAAAACACGCAGAACCGCGTCGTTCAGGAAGGTACCGCCCTGCACCACAATGTTCCGGCCGAGTTCTTCGGCGGAAGCGGCGCGGATTACCTTGTAAATCGCGTTTTTTACTACACTGACGGAAAGCCCTGCAGAAATATCTTCAGTGGTTGCTCCGTCCTTCTGTGCCTGTTTTACCTGCGAATTCATAAACACCGTGCAGCGTGAACCCAAATCGACGGGATGCTTTGCAAACAGGCCTATTTTTGCAAAATCGGCAATTTCATAGCCCAGCGTGTTGGCAAAAGTCTGCAGGAACGAGCCGCAGCCGGAAGAACAGGCTTCATTTAAAAATATATTATCAATCGCACCGTGGCGGATTTTAAAGCATTTCATGTCCTGACCGCCGATATCAATTACAAAATCAACATCGGGCAGGAACCGCTTTGCCGCAGTAAAATGCGCAATCGTTTCCACTATGCCAAAATCGATGCTGAACGCATTTTTTAGAAGTTCTTCCCCGTAGCCGGTTACTGCACCCGCGGCAATATGTAGATTCGGGTATCTGTGATATAAATCCAGTAAATATTCACGGATGATCGGTACCGGGTTTCCGGAGTTGCTTTTGTAAATCGAGTCCAGAACCTCCCCGTCTTTTCCAATCAATAATGCTTTGACCGTTGTCGAACCGGCGTCGATTCCAAGGAAAACGTCGCCGCTGTAATGCTCGAAGTCGCCCTTTGGCACTTCGCACTTTGCATGACGTTTTTTAAATTCATCGTATTCCGGCTCGTCTTTAAACAGCGGCGGAATAGAAAGGAAATTTGAAGTTGTTCCGTAAGCGTTGATGCTTTTCAGTGCGGTTTCGAGGTCTGTTTCCGTATCGCTGCTGAATGCGGCGCCCATTGCGACATAATAAAGCGAATTTTCAGGGCAGGTACCATCTACATGAAGCGCTTGATCGAAGCTGTAGCGTAGCTGTGATAAAAAGGTGAGCGGCCCGCCCAGGTAAATAACCTTTCCTCCGATTTTTCGGCCCTGCGCCAGACCGGCAATGGTTTGGTTGGCAACGGCGGCGAAAATACTGGCCGAAATATCGCTTTTGCGCGCACCTTGATTTAACAGCGGCTGAATATCTGATTTTGCAAATACGCCGCACCGTGAAGCGATGGTGTAAATTTTTTCATATTGCTCGGCCGCTGCGTTCATTTCATCAAGAGAAATATTCAGCAAGGTTGCCATTTGGTCAATGAACGCGCCGGTGCCGCCCGCGCAGGAACCGTTCATGCGCACTTCAGTGCCGCCGGACAGGAACAGTATTTTTGCGTCCTCGCCCCCAAGCTCGATAATTACATCGGTATCCGGAATCAGCTTTCCAATGGCAACCCGCGTAGCGTAGACTTCCTGAATGAACGGCAGATTGCAGGTTTGTGAAATTCCCATGCCGGCCGAACCGGAAACGGTGAGCCGGGTGCTTTGCTCCCCTGTAATCTCCTGTTTTACTTTAGCAAGAAGTTCCGCCATTTTTTGTGTGATCTGCGAGAAATGTCTTTCGTAGGATTTATATACAATTTGGTTGCTGTCGTCCAGTACCACGCATTTTATAGTTGTGGAGCCCACATCTAAACCAATTTTCATCAAAAATACCGCCGTCTCTTTCTAAATATTCCATCACGATAATAAAACATTATAGCCCGGATTTTTACATATTGTCAAGTATTCTGCTGTTAAAAAACAGTTGTAATATATTGTTATTCGTTCCGATAGATGATAAAATAAGAATAAATATAATATGGGGTGATTCAATGCTGCTCAATAATCTGATCGATCTTGACCAACTGGCACTCAGTGAAATTGATGAGCTGATTAAATTGGCGAACATAATCAAAAGCAATCCATGGGCGTATCGTGAGTCCTGCCGCGGTAAAATCATGGCAACACTCTTTTACGAACCTTCCACCAGAACGAAAATGTCCTTTCAAACCGCTATGTACCGTCTTGGTGGTGAGGTGATCGGTTTTGACAATCCGGAGAACTCCTCCGTTTCCAAAGGCGAGAGCCTGAAGGATACCATTACCGTTGTGAGCGGATATGCCGACCTGATTGTAATGCGCAACCCAATGGAGGGCGCAGCGACAGCGGCAACGCTCTACTCGAAATCCCCCATAATCAATGCAGGCGACGGCGGTCATTTGCACCCTACGCAGACTCTTACCGATCTTATGACGCTATATAATGAAAAGGGACGTTTGGACCATCTGTGCGTCGGTCTCTGCGGTGACCTAAAAAACGGCCGCACCGTTCATTCGCTGATCAAAACCATGACGCGTTACAAAGGCAATTCCTTTGTGCTGATTTCAACCCCGGAACTCGCTCTTCCACAGTATGTGAAAGACGTGGCAGATGCCGCAGGATGCCGCTATACCGAAGTCACAGGTTTGAGCGAGGCTATGCCGTTGTTGGACGTGCTCTACATGACGCGCATACAGAAGGAACGTTTTGCGAGCGAACAGCAGTATGAAGAGCAGAAGGGAATTTTTGTACTCGATTCCCAAAAGCTGATTCATTCCAAAAGAGATTTGAAGATTCTCCATCCGCTTCCGCGTGTGGATGAAATTACCGTTGATGTCGATGACGATGAGCGGGCAAAGTATTTTGACCAGACGGTATACGGCATGTATGCACGTATGGCGCTGATTTTAACGATATTCCAAAACGCTGAAATACCGAAGTCGAAAAGAATGCTTTATTCGACTCACCCCTGCAAATGTTCCAACCCCAAATGTATTACTCAAACGGAGCACTATCTTCCAAACTTATTTTCAGAAGCAGGTGATATGCTTGAATGCAGATATTGTGACGGGCGAACCCTCATCTGAACAAAAACTCATTTTAGTACTGTTCGGTTCCCCGCGGAAAAACGGTTTTACCGCCAGATTGCTGGACGAGTTTTTGGCACCGCTGGAGGATGCGGCCGAAATAAGAATCATTGATTCTTACCAGTACGGGATTAAGCCATGCACGGCGTGTGACTTCTGTACCCGCGCGGAAGCCTGTTCGCAGGATGATTTTGATGAGCTTGACGCTCTGATTCGCCGTGCGGATGTAATTGTTGTTGCCACCCCTGTTTATACACTCAGTTTTCCGGCTCCGCTTAAGGCAATTGTAGACCGTACGCAGCGTTATTTTTCCGCACGGTTTTCCATCGGTGTGAATCCGCCGATTTCAAAACATAAAACCGGCGTTCTGCTTGTTACAAGCGGTTCGCAGAATCCCGACGGCGCACATATTATTTCGCGCCAGCTCAGAATGATCTTTTCTGTAATGAACACTTCACTGGACAATGAAGTCGTCTGGACCAACACCGATTTCAGCGATGGGGAAACAACGTTTGAGGCGGTACGCGAGCAGGCGCGCAACCTTGCGCTTGCTATCAAATGTGAATTGTGATATCATAAAGTGTAGCATTATTATTTGGGAGGACTAAAATATGTCAGGCCATTCAAAATGGAATAATATCAAACGCAAAAAAGAAAAAACCGACGGCGCAAAGGCAAAAGTATTTACAAAAATTGGCCGTGAACTAGCCGTAGCTGTAAAAGAAGGCGGCGGTCCGGATCCGAACGTTAACTCAAAATTAAAAGATTGCATTGCCAAAGCGAAAGCAGCTAATGTGCCGAATGAAAATATCGAGCGCATTATCAAAAAAGCGGCCGGTGACGGCGATGATACAAAATACGAAAACATTACATATGAAGGATACGGCCCGAACGGTGTCGCAGTCATTGTGGAAACTTTGACGGACAACCGTAATCGTACCGCCGGTGATGTTCGCCATTATTTTGACAAAAATGGCGGTAACCTCGGCACCAGCGGCTGTGTGTCCTTTATGTTCGCCCAAAAGGGCGTTATCATCATCGAAAAAGAAGGGCTGGAAGAGGATAAAGTCATGGAAGACTGCCTCGAAGCCGGCGCTTCCGATTTTCAGGCTGATGAGGACGTGTTCGAGATTTACACCGAACCGGATGATTTCAGCGGCGTGCTTGATGATTTGGAAAAGAAAGGCTATGAATTTGTCTCCGCCGAAGTCGAAATGGTGCCGAATACCTACACTGCTTTGACTGACGAAGAGTCGATTACCAAGATGCAGCGTCTGCTCGATGCCCTTGATGACAACGACGACGTCCAAAATGTTTGGAACAATTGGGATAATCCGGACTCGGATGACGAAGAATAATAGAATAATTTTCCATATTGTACGAAATTGGAGGAAGCAACATGACTGGCTCTGACAATCTGTGCATGAACTGTATGTCCGATACAGCAGGCAAAACTGAATGCCCGAACTGCGGCTTCCGTTCTGCTGAGCCTCAAACGAGCCATGCACTTCCATACAGGACGAAGCTGCAAACAAGGTATCTCGTTGGGCGTGCCAAGCAGAGCAACGGCGAAGGAATCACTTATATTGGCTATGATACCGTTCTGAATATTCCTATTGAGCTTCGTGAATTTTTTCCGCAAACCCTGTGTGAACGGGCCGACGGTAGTGCGGATGTCCGCGTACTGGGCGGCAGCGAAATTATCTTCGGAGAATGTTTGTCTAACTTTTTAAACTATTCAAGGGAAATCGCCCATATGCGCGAACTTTCCGCAATCGTACAGATTTATGATATTTTTGAAGAGAATCATACCGCGTATACGGTTTCGGAATGGAACGAAAGTATTACACTGCGCTATTTTGTTGAGCGCAGCGGCGGCAGTCTTAGCTGGAATGCCGCGCGTCAGCTGTTTATGCCGGTGCTGTCCGCACTGAGTGCGATTCACGCCGCCGGAATTCGGCACCTTGGCATTTCACCGGATACCTTGTATATCATAAAGGACGGCAAAATGAAGCTCGGCGGATTTTGCATCAGCGCAGTGCGCCGCATGGATACCGACCTTCCGCCGGACATGGTTTCGGGCTGTGCTGCCATTGAACAATATGTGATGGATTATGTACCGAACGAAGCGACCGATGTGTATGGCTTTGCCGCTTCTTTGTTTTTTACACTGACGGGCACGATACCGCAGGACGCCTTAAAGCGTCGCGTCGATTCGCGGCTGCTGATTCCGACAAGCATTATGCGGAGCCTGCCGCCCCACGTGGTAACGGCAATGGCCAACTCGCTTCAGGTTTCACCGGATAAGCGCACGCCCACTTTTGAACGCATGCGTGCGGAGCTTTCCGCTGCACCGACCGTAACGGCGGCTTTGGAGGAAACTCAGCGTTTGGGGCACATTGAGCCAAGTTATTCTCCTGAACCGAAGGTACGGGAGGAGAAAAAAGGCGTGCCGAATTTTGTTTGGGTGATTCTTTCCTGTGTGCTGGCTTTAATTGTGTTCACCGTGGTGGGAATTATTTGGATTTCCAATACGGGTGATGCCGGAGCCGCAGCACAAGCTTCCCAAACATCTCAAGTGGATTCTTCAATCGAAAGCGAACTGAACAGTATGCTGTCATCGGCCGAGTCTTCCGATCCCAATATGATAGCGGCACCGGATTTGACGGGGCAGAATTTTGAAGATTTAAAGAATTCATCCTCTTCCGCATCGGAGAATCAGGACTATCAGGTGCTGCTTTCCACAAAGCAATTCAGCGATACGGTACCGGAAGGCTGCATCATCTCACAGTCCCCTGCACCGGGCACCAAAATGGCTAAGGGAGCGGAGATTGTAGTGATTGTCAGCGAAGGCGCTGCGGTACGCACACTGCCGTCAATTACAGGAAAAACACTTTCACAGGCTTCCGAAGCGGTTACGTCTGCCGGATTTATCCCAACAAAAGTTGAGGAATACAGCAGCACGGTTGCAATGGGCGTAGCGATTGGCTATCAGAGCGTAAAAGAAGGCAGCCAAATGGCGTACGGTTCCCAGGTGGTTATGGTAATCAGCAAAGGCCCGGATCCGAGCCTTTCATCGGAGACTGCTTCTTCTCAGGCATCGCAGGTTTCTGCGGCAGCTCAATAATTTAAAAGTAACGGCTCAGAACAAATTCGTTCTGAGCCGTTTTTCTGTCTTATCAGAATGCAATGTCGTTTTCATCATCATATTCATCTGATTTAGGGTATTGGTTTCCACTGTTGTTTCCAATGTTCAAACCACCCTTGACAGGTGAAAATAAAAATCCAACAATAATTCCTAAAAGAAGCATTGCTGTGGACAGAAGAAACCCTGTACTTTTTTTCATGATAATCAACTCCATTTAAATGATAAACTGATTGTAAATCATTTTAAAAAAGAAAACAAGGATGGATTATCTTTCTTTCTTTAGTCATCGATTTCCTAAATCAATTCGGAGCAGCTTTGCAGCGTTCTTCCAGTAAATATTTTCTTTATCTGAGCAGCGAAGCTGCGTCTTTTCAATGTAATCAAATTCATCACAGGCACGGCTCCATGGGCAGTCGCTTCCAAACAGAATCCGTTCGGACCCGTGTTTGTTTACAATATGTTCGAACTGCTCCGGTGGGCAAAACCGCGCGGACATTGCCGTGTCAAACATGATGTTCTTTCCGGCTAACAGTCTCTCCACTTCGTCATACATTGCCATACCGCCCATGTGCGCCAGAATCATTTTCATATGCGGAAACATATTCGCAACTTTAATCGCCGCGGCAGGGGAGGCGTGCACCACGTCCAGCGAATACGGGTCACGCCCGGCATGGAATGTCACGAGCAGTTCAAGCTCGGAAATTGCATCGTAAATGGGAACATCTTCGGTTCATCAATAAAAAAGTTTTGGTAATCCGGGTGAAGCTTTACGCCGCTCAGCCCAAGGGCCTTGATACGGTGCAGTTCATCCACAGCGTCCGGCGCATCCGGGTGTACAGAGCCAAAGCAGCGGATGCTTTCGCTTTGTACCGAAGATGCCCAGTTGTTAATTGACGTTTGCTGTGTCGGCTTGGTAGCTATATTCAGCGCAGCACAGAAGTCAACGCCCCATTCACGAAGTTTTTCTCTGGTACCGTCCACCGTACCGTCAGTGTGATACCGGCACTTGCAGGCAAGGGCCAGACTGTTCAGCGCTCTTTCGGCAATTTGGTCGGGGAACATGTGCACATGCATATCAATCAGCATTTTAAACCTCCAAAAAAGGACGGACGCAGTTCACCTGCGTCCGTCCTGATTGTTAAGTTGCCGGCAGCAAAAAATCAGTCGCTGCTGAAGGGAAGCAGTGCAAGATGACGGGAGCGTTTAATCGCAATTGTCAGTTCACGCTGATGGTGTGCGCAGGTGCCGGTTACTCTGCGAGGCAGAATCTTTGCTCTCTCAGAAATAAAACGGCGAAGCTTCGCAACATCCTTATAATCGATTGTGTCAACTCTGTCAACACAAAAACTGCAAACCTTTTTGCGGGTTTTACGTCCACCGGGACGGCGGTCTCTGTCTTGTCTGTCATTTCTATCATTTCTATCGGCCATGGCAAAAAGCCTCCTTTTCTCATCAATAATTCATTTTGTGGGGAAAACTTAGAACGGCAGATCGTCGTCCGAAGGAATTTCCTCAAAATCACCTGTGTCACCGCTCGAATAAGCGGGAACAGGCTGCTCGGGATTCGCGTCTGTTCTTGAATGATAACTGCCCGGCGCCGCGGCGCCATCGCGCTTTGACTCAGCAAAATGGACATTATCGGCAACAATTTCAAACGCTTTGCGCTTATTCCCGTCTTTGTCAGTGTAGGAGCGTGTCTGGATAGAACCCTGCACGGCAACCAGTTGACCTTTACGGAAATATTTGCACACAAAATCAGCAGTGTTACGCCATGCGACGATATCAATAAAGTCCGCCTGACGATCTGCCCCCGATTTTACGTAGGAACGATCAACCGCGATTGTAAAACTTGTTACAGATATGTCGTTTGTTGTGTGTCTAAGCTCAGGGTCAGCAACAAGTCTGCCCATTAAAACAGCGACGTTGAGCATTCAAATCACGCTTCCTTCTTAGCTTCTTTCTTTATGATGAGAGAACGAAGGACACCATCGGTAATCTTGTAGATTCTGTCGAGTTCTGCTGTGAACTCAGGAGCACTTGTGAAGTTGATCAGGGTATAGTAGCCATCGTCCTGCTTCTTGATCGGGTATGCAAGTCTGCGCTTGCCCCACTCGTCAATCGTGTCGATCGTACCGTTTGCCTCAATCAAATCCTTGAACTTCTGAACCATTGCTGTGATTCCGTCCTCACCCAATGTTGTGGAAAGGATGAATACGGTCTCGTAGGAATTCTTTACATCTGACATTATTTGCACCTCCTTTTGGACTATAGGCCCCGAAATGGATTCGGAGCAAGGATAATAAAGCCGAAATAACGGCTTAACAGAGTAATTATATCAGTTAGGACATATTAAGTCAAGAATGAATTTACAGCGTGCTGCAAATCTCTTTTAAATAAGAACGGAATTCCACGCCGATATCCGGGTGATTCAGCGCAACTTCCACCTGAGCCTGCATGATTCCGAATTTATTACCCATGTCGTAGCGTTTTCCGGTGTAGTCTACCGCAATCATTCCAGAGCTGCGCGCCAAGGTGCACATGGCGTCGGTAAGCTGAATTTCACCGCCCGCACCCGGGTCAGTCTTGTCCAGAATATCAAAAATATCCGGTGTCAGAATGCAGCGGCCGAGGATGGAATAAAGAGACATGATTTTATCGGGAGACGGTTTTTCAATCATATCAGTGCAATTGAAGTAGTTGTCGTGAATATTTTCGACTTTAAGTGAACTGTACTTGGTAATTGCTTCGGCTGTTACTTGTTTTACGCCCAGAACCCCTTTACCGAACTCCTCGTAAGCCCGGATGAGCTGGCCGCAGGCCGGATCTTCGCCAATGATTACATCGTCGCCGTAAAGCACGGCAAAGGGCTCGTTTCCGACAAAAGAACGGGCACAGTTAACCGCATGGCCAAGGCCGCGCGTTTCTTTCTGGCGCACAAAATAAATATTTGCCTTATGTGAAATGTCGACGATTTCCTTCAGAATTGCTTCCTTTTCCGTGCCGCCGCTGGTCAGTTTTGCCTCTAGTTCGGGCACACGGTCAAAGTGGTCTTCAATCAGACCTTTTCCGCGGTTTGTGATAATTAAAATATCCGTAATGCCGGAATGCACCGCTTCTTCAACAATATATTGGATAGCCGGCTTGTCGACAATCGGCAGCATTTCCTTTGGCATGGATTTTGTGGCTGGCAGTACCCTTGTTCCAAGTCCTGCTGCCGGAATTACGGCTTTGGTAACTTTCAATTTGCACAACTCCTAAAAATTTATTATATTGCGGGTATGTACATGATGATTGTATAACAAATTAAAATACAGATTGCCAGTGCGGTGTTTACGCCGCCCTGCTCCTGCAGCCGAATTGCCGCATCCGCCGGAAGCTGAGTTTCCTCACGGATTCTGCTGATTTTAGTTACACAATGTTTCAGGTACCACTTGTTTCCGTAAAATCCGACTACGAGCATAATAATAAACTCAATAATCAAAATAATAGTCGGTATGCTCAACCAGACAAGCTGCTCGGTCGGCTGTTGTAAAAGAAGATCATAAAGCTTACCGATTTGATCCGCCGTGGACATTGTTTCGCCGGTAATTCCCGCCTGCTGCATCAAAGGTTCCATAAACGGCATCACAAGAAAAGTTGAAATATAGGATGAAGCTAAATTCAATGCAAGCATGATGAAGGTTAAAATTGCACCGAGCTTGTATTGCTTGCGGTAAAGCAGCCATCCGCCAGAGAACAGGAATGCGCTGAAGTTAAAACGGTTACGTCCAAACTTTTTCATGTTCATGAACGCGGGCAAATAATACTGTGTATTGTTCTGCACCAGTTTTGCCACATCGCCGGCGGGAATATCGTCAATCGGTTCATTCGGATTGACTCCGCCCATCGGATCAAAAATAAATGGAATCTGCTGGTTTGGGTATCCTCCCTGTGGGAAGCCGCCCGGTTGGTTCGAATTAAATGGCGAACCGTTTTGGGGGAATCCTCCCGTCGGCGGAAAGCCTCCGTTTTGCGGAAAGCCGTGAAAATCCTGCTGATTTACGGTAAGGGATTGTCCGCAATGATCGCAAAACAGAGCGCTTTCCGAATTCAGGCTGCCGCAGCGCGGGCAGTGCTTGCCATCCTCTGTGCGCGCAGCAGCCGGCTTTGGCGGTGCCCATGCATCGGGGGTGCCGTGTTTATCTGCAAAAACGCAATAACCGGTCTGTAAATAGCAGTCACGATGATAGGGAGCGCCGCAGTCCGGGCATACCACAATATCATCTTTAGCGGTAAAAGGCTTTCCGCAAACCGGGCAATTTAATCCGGTATAGTCAATCATAGCTTATCCTCCTGTTAAAATGTTTCTATGTATGATATTCTATTGTATCTAATTTTTATAAAAACTTCAATGATTATTGAATAAGTTTTCATCTGATTCATAATTATGGGCAAAGGAAGACCGCACCTAAACCGGGTCGAAGGAACAAAGGTCCCGAAGTTATTCTTTACAATACTATGGAAATAATTTATAATTAATTAGTTAAGACTAAATAAATAAGATAACTTTAAAGGATGATACGATGCTGCAATTTGAAGAATTAAGGCTTTCGCTGCAGGTATTTGAACCCGACCTCAAAGACTTGGCCGAAGCGCTCGGGATTGACAGAATGGGCCAGGAAATCGCAAAGCTAGACGAGAAGGCTGCGCAGCCCGGATTTTGGGATGACATGAGCGTTTCTCAAAAAACACTACAGCGTTCCAGTATGCTGAAAAATAAGATTGCTGCTTATGAGCGTTTAAAAAGCGCATACGGGGATACACTCGCATTGATAGAGCTTGCTAATGAAGAAGAGGACCTTTCTCTTTTGCCCGAAGCGCAGGAGGAAATGCAAAAATTTCAGTCGGAGTTGGAAGCACAGCGCCTTTCCACTTTGCTTACCGGCGAATACGACAGCAAGAATACTATTTTAACATTTCACGCAGGGGCGGGCGGCACGGAAGCTCAGGATTGGGCTGAAATGCTTTTCCGCATGTACAATCGCTGGGGTGAGCGCCACGGTTACAAGGTAAGTACCCTTGACTATCTGGACGGGGAAGAAGCCGGGCTGAAAAGCGCAAGTATTCTGATTGAGGGCTTGAACGCCTACGGCTTTTTGAAAAGTGAAGCCGGGGTGCATCGCCTTGTGCGCGTTTCTCCGTTTGATGCTTCCGGAAGGCGTCATACTTCTTTCGCGTCACTGGAAGTCATGCCGGAAATTGACGAAGACAGCGATGTGGAAATTAACCCCGATGACATTAAAATGGATGTTTACCGTGCAAGCGGCGCCGGCGGACAAAAGGTAAACAAGACCTCCTCTGCGGTCCGTTTAACACATATTCCGACCGGAGTTGTCGTCGCCTGTCAGGTGGAACGCAGCCAATACCAAAACCGCGATGTTGCAATGAAAATGCTGAAATCCAAATTGGTTGAAATCAAAGAGCGCGAAAATTTGGAACGTATTGAGGATATTAAAGGGGAACAAAAGGAAATCGGATGGGGTTCCCAAATCCGGTCCTATGTTTTCATGCCCTATACCCTTGCAAAAGACCACCGTACCGGCTTTGAATCCGGTAACATCAACGCCGTGATGGACGGCGATATAGACGGGTTTATCAATGCTTATTTAAAAGCGCAGAGCCTTGATACACTGGGTAAGGCAAACAATAATTAGCAGAAAAATGCAGCTGTCAGCTGCATTTTTTTATTTATTACAATATTGAAATTGTTTATTTCTTTATCAGTACTTTATTTAAAAAAATAAACGGCATATAATAAGGAACAATCCAGACTTTAAATTCAGTATTCTTCACAGAACTGAAAGGTCGTGTTCCTTATGTTACGTCGTCGTAAAATACTTATTCCGCTTGTTTGCATTGCGGTGTGTGCCGCAATTGTAATCCCCGCTGTCTGTGCACCAAAAGTGACAGTTCAGGGCAGAGCGGGGAACTCTTCAAAAGCTCCTTCAATGGTGAACAGGTTAATTCATTTTGCGGGTAATGCCATTGCACCTTCCAAATCAAAACTTCCCGCCGCCTTTATTAAGCTGCAAAACGAATATAATCTTGTTGCAATTCCAACTTATGACGGTTCCTATCAGCTGACTCACCCGAAGGTGCTTTATTTTCCAAAAGGGTGGAATGGGTACCGGTATTGGATGTCCATGACGCCTTATCCGTATGAGCATGATTGGTATGAAAATCCGTCCATTGTCGTTTCCAATGACGGAAAAACATGGGCAGTTCCCGCGGGACTGAAAAATCCGGTCACCGGGCTTCCGCCGGATGTGAAAGCCGGCGGCCATTATTCCGACCCGCATATCGTAATGAACGGGAATACGATGGAGCTTTGGTATCGATATAACCCGGCAATGGCCCCAAAAACAAAATATCGGCGCCCGAATAATAGTATTAACATTTATTACCGCAAAACCTCCAAGGACGGTATCCACTGGACTGCGGGCCAAAAGCTGTTGGAAAGCAGTGACGGCCATTTAAGTCTTTGTGTAAACTACGAAAGCGGGCTTTATAAAACATGGTATGCAACATATGGCGGCGATCTTTATACCACTGACAGTAAGAATGCCCTCGATTGGTCGGCGCCTGTCCACTGCACGGTGCCTTTGCCGGAAGGCTATGAACCGTATCATCAGGATATGATCCATTACGGTTCGGAATATTATTTGTTGCAGACTGCTGAAAAAACATCGAACTATACGTTCCAGTTGTTTCTTTTGAAATCAGAGGATGGCATTCATTTCAGCGGAGCCCAACAGCTGTATCCTAATAAAAACATGGCACTTTGGAAGAATGTTTCGTTTTACCGCAGTACCCTGTTTGTGAAGGATAATAAAATTAATCTGTATGTTTCTATGATTATACCGCACTTGAAGTGGTTTGTGACGCAGATGACGATTCCGCTGCCAAAGTCTGTTCCGAGTATGAAGCCAACAACCAAAGGTACTGTGAAAATATAGAAAATATAAATTAAAATGATATAATGTATTATCAAAGAAATGGGGGAATGAATTTTCATTCCCCCATTTCTTATATTTATATGTTCATCATTCTTTTTTGCAGCCGGTTGTCCCTGCCGCAGAAGGTGACGCGTACGTAATTTCCCATAATTCTGGACGCAAAGCGCTCCGTATAGCGTTCCTGCAATTCCTGAATGGAAAGGTTTGTGCTGATTATGGTTGGATTCTGCGTCATCAGCCGTGTGTTGACAATATTGTAAATTTCCGCGCCGGAGAACGAGCTTTTGAATTCCGTTCCCAAATCATCAAGGATCAGCAGATCACATTCCAACAACATTCGGTCTGTATCTCCGTCGTCGCGTCCAAAATGCTCGCGTTCCAGCTTTGTAATAATATTATTGACGGAACAGTAAACGACGCCGAAGCCTTTTTGTATCACCGTATTTGCAATGGCAAGCGACATGTGGGTTTTACCAAGCCCTGTGCCGCCCTGCATAATCAGACTGGGGGAGGACAGCGAAAAATCAGCCGCATAGTTCCGGCAGTTGTTGTAGACACCCTCCATTACACTTCGGGGTGACCTCCGGCTTTCTCCGTCCGCTTTATCCGGATAAAGGTCAAGGGAAAAACTTTCAAAGGTCGAAAGCGAAAGGGGGGTCAGTGCGTTTAAACGGCGGTAAGACTCCGCCCGAAGCAGTTTTTTCATGCAATCGCACATTTTTCCGTCAATGTATCCGGTGTCGCCGCATAAAGAACAGGAGTAGTGAGGTTCCAAGTAGTCTTGCACATAGCCCTCGGTTACCAGCATTTCGTTCAGCCGGCCTTGAAGTGTCTGATTATTCTGCTTTAAACGGGCAAGCTGTTCTTTTGCGCTGCCGCCGCCCAATACGGCTCTTGCAGCGGAAATTGCGGTGGCTGAAAGCATGGTCTCAATTCTTTCTGCCTGCGGGTTGCGCCGGTAAAACGCCGCTTTGCGTTCTTCTGCCTCATTTTGTGCTTTTTTGCGGCGCTCAGCCAATATGCGGTCGGCGGCGCTATAAATTTCTTTGCCGTATCCCACACAAATCACTTCCTGTCAAAATTATCAAAAGCACCGGAACGTTCATATTCGCCGATATCATATGTAACATTGGAGGGCTTGTCGCCTTTGCGGGCAGACGCCCGTGCTTCTTTTTCTTTGTGCGCCTGTTCCAGCGTGGTGACGCCGTCTTTGTGCCATCGCTCCAGAATTTTATCCATATAGCTTGGACTGAATTTTCCGGTGGCGTCTACACTGCGTTCATACGCTTCATGAATCAGCGCCGGGGTGGATTTCCATTGTGCGACCCATGTCGCCGCAAGGGCTTCTTCTTTGGCTGAAGGCGCGCGGTGCGGTATTCCGACGGTCTGTTCCACCGTACGCCATGCCTTGTTGTTTTCGGCAAGCCTGCGCAGCTTTTCCTCCGCTTTCGCGTGCGTAAAAATTTCTTCATCCGCCCAGTTCATAGCAACTTTCTCAATATAACGGGTGTTCGCCTTTCCAACGCTTACCACATATTGTAAAAGCATAATAATAACATCCGCGGGCAGCCCGAAGTCATCATGAATCATCAGTAATGTGGCGGAATCCCCGTTTGAAATTAAACGGCCCAGAATCTGCTCCGCTTCCTGCATCAGGCAGGCAACATCCGTGGACTCAATCATTCGCTTAGCCACAAAAGCATTGTCCGCTTTTTGCGGGCGCGAAAGAATTTTATGCTGCTTTACCTCGGGCTGCGGTTCAGCGGCCTGTTCCGGCTGCGATTGCAGTACCGGTTTAACCTGCGGTTCCAATACCGCCGCAGCCGATGCAGCCGCAGGCGCTATTTCACCGTCCTGCATCGCAACAAGCCCGGCTTGCTGCCAGTACAGCATTGCGTCACTTACATCGGCTTTGTCAATGCCGAGGGCTTTTGCAATGTCATTCGCTTCAAACGGTTCGCCGGCGTGGCGCAGAAGCCACAGCAGAACCTTGATCTGCACCGAGCCTGCCAGCTTAATATGTTGATCCACCACAGAACAGGGAACAGCAAAAACCGAGTTCCACGCTCCAAGATTCATCGTATAATTCATAAATGGTCACCTTTCCGGTGTTATACTCCGCCTGAGTAAATCACCATAACTGTTATTATAACATATGCCTGCAAAATAGTGAATTATAAAATGAGGGATAAAAATCTTAAAAAATAGTGTTGACAAATGCATTGGTTGTGTCGTATAATAATCAACGTTCCAAATCCGCGAATGTAGCTCATCTGGTAGAGCGCCACCTTGCCAAGGTGGAGGTAGCGAGTTCGAGCCTCGTCGTTCGCTCCAGACAATATGAAAGCGTCGGCAATTGCCGGCGCTTTTTTATGCGATATCATTAGATATAAATTAAAGTTCACAAATTTGTTGAAATATGATACAATATTAATGTTTTGTGAATATAAAAGAAGAGGTAAATTTAATGGACATAAGAAATGATGTAAGAAACGTTGCGATTATTGCTCACGTTGACCATGGAAAGACAACTCTGGTTGATCAGCTGTTAAAGCAGAGTGGTGTATTCCGTACCAACGAATCGGTTATGGAGCGCGTAATGGACTCCAACGACCTTGAGCGTGAGCGCGGCATTACGATACTTTCCAAAAATACAGCCGTCATGTATGACGGAGTTAAAATTAATATTGTTGACACACCGGGCCATGCCGACTTCGGCGGCGAAGTTGAGCGTATCCTGATGATGGTTGACGGCGTTTTGCTGCTTGTCGACGCATTTGAAGGCTGCATGCCGCAGACTCGCTTTGTTTTGAAAAAAGCACTCGGCCTTGGCAAAAAGCCGCTTGTTGTTGTAAATAAGATTGACCGTGACGGCGCAAGACCGGTTGAAGTGGTTGACGAAGTGCTCGACCTGTTTATTGAGCTCGGTGCCAGTGAAGAGCAATTGGAGTTCCCGGTAGTTTACGCTTCCGGCCGCGACGGTTATTCCACAATGGATCCGAATGTGGCAGGTACCGACATGAAACCGCTTCTCGATGCGATCATTGAGAATATTCCTGCACCAAAGGGTGAACTGAATGGCCCGACTCAGGTTCTGTTCTCAAATATTGACTATGATGATTATGTGGGAAGAATCGGCGTTGGCCGTGTTGAGCGCGGTGAAGTTCATGACGGCGATAATGTAGTGCTCTGTTGCCGTGACGGTTCCACCCGCAACGTTAAGGTTGCAAAACTTTATCAGTTCGAGGGCCTGAAAAGAGTAGAGGTTCAGGATGCAAAATTAGGCGACATTGTCGCTGTTTCCGGTATTGCCGGATTAAATATCGGTGAAACTGCCTGTTCACCGGATTGCGTTGAAGCACTGCCGTTTGTAAAAATAGACGAGCCCACCGTATCCATGATGTTTATGGTAAACAACAGCCCGTTTGCAGGCCGTGAGGGCAAGTATGTTACTTCCCGCAATCTGCGCGACCGTCTGTTTAAAGAGATTGAAACGAACGTTGCAATGCGTGTGGAGGAAACAGATTCCGCCGATACGTTTAAGGTTTCGGGCCGCGGTGAACTGCATCTTTCCATTTTAATTGAGCAGATGCGCCGTCAGGATTACGAATTTCAAGTTTCTTCGCCGCATGTTATTTATAAGGAAATCGACGGCAAGAAGTATGAGCCAATCGAGTTATTGATGATTGAAGTACCCGACAACTATGTTGGTGCGGTCATGGAAAAACTCGGTTCCCGCAAGGCTGAAATTGTAAATATGGGCACCCGTGACACCGGTATGTCCCATCTTGAATTTAAAATTCCCGCCCGCGGCCTGATGGGTTACCGCCAGGAATTCCTGACGGATACCAACGGCAACGGTATTATGAATAATATATTTGATTCTTATGAGCCGTACAGGGGCGACATTGATATGCGTCCTCAAGGTTCGCTGATTGCCCATGAAACCGGCGATTCCACCGGCTATGGCCTTTTTGCCGCTCAAGAGCGCGGACGTCTGTTCATCGGACCCGGCGTGGAAGTTTACGAGGGCATGATTGTTGGCGTGGGTCCGAAATCCGATGATATTGTCGTAAATATCTGTAAGAAAAAGCATGTAACCAATACCCGTGCCTCCGGTTCCGATGATGCCTTGAAGCTGACTCCGCACACGGTGCTCAGTTTGGAACAGTGCCTCGAATTTATTAAAGATGATGAACTTGTCGAGGTCACGCCAAAAAATGTCCGTATGCGCAAGAGGGTTTTGGCGAAGGAATTGCGTATGAAGCAGGCGAATAAAAATAAGTAATATGAATTTTGTAATACTGGATTTAGAGTGGAATGGCACGTACAGCCGCCGCATTAAAGGGTTTATCAATGAAATTATTGAATTCGGTGCGGTCAAGGTAGACCAGAATTTGAATATTCTTGACACCTTCGAGTCGCTTGTCCGCCCGCAGGTTGGCAAACGGATCAGCGGTAAAATAAAAACGCTCACCAGCATCACAAATGAAGAACTGGAGGGCGGCCTTCAGTTCATGCAGGTAACGAGCCGGTTTAAAAAGTGGGTGGGCGACGCTGTCCTCATGACGTGGGGCACATCGGATATTCTTACCCTGATTGAAAACTGCCGTTATTTTTGCGGGAATGTACACATTCCTTTTTTGAGCAGCTATGTAAACTTACAGGCCTACTGTGAAAAAATGCTTGACTACGACGCTACCAAGCAAATGGGGCTCAGTACTTCGGCGCAGCTGCTGGAAATCGATGAGGAGGATTTTGACCATCACCGTGCATTGGGCGACAGTTTGCTGTCGCTGCGGTGTTTTCAAAAGCTTTATTCACCGGAAAAATTGAATTTGTTTATTCAGGATGCGGAAGCGGAAGAATTCTATGACCGGATGCAATTTAAAACGATGATTGTTTGTGACCTGAACAACCCGCTGGTGAAGCACAGCGATATGGCGTTTAACTGTGAGCTTTGCGGCTGCCACGCTCACCGGACCAGTGAATGGCAGCTGAAGAATAAAAGTTACCGCGCACTTTTTATCTGCCATCACTGTCACCACAAGTTTTACGGCCGCGTTCAGTTTAAACTGAAGTACGAGGGCATGGTCGTTAAAAAAGTAATCCTTCCATTTAACGCCGAGAAGGATAAAGAAGAGGCCAAAGCGCCTCAAGAGGAGAGCTGACAGCTCTCCTTTTTTATATCTTCTATTTGATTTTTATTTTTGCATATGCTAAAATCATTGAAATATACAGTAACTATACGGAGGGACTATGAATTACAACAGTCAAAATATGAATCTGCACGAACACTCCGGTGTTGTTTATCTGACCTTTCCGTCTTTTGACCGGTTTGGATTTGTCCGCCACGCATTTTCCACACGGATCGGCGGCGTGAGTCAAAATGAATTCGAGTCCATGAACCTAAATTTCGGCCGCGGTGATTCGGATGAAAATGTGATGGAAAATTTTCAGCGTTTCTGCGTGGCGGCCGGTTTTGACCGAAAAACACTTGTCGCTTCCTCACAGGATCATCATACTTTTATCCGGCGCGTTACCGCCGAAAATTACGGTACGGGAATCTGGAAGCCAAAGGATATGCAAAGTGTGGACGGATTAATTACCAACGAGCCGAATGTGACGCTTGTTACGTATTACGCGGATTGCGTCCCGCTTTATTTTCTCGACCCCGAAAATCGGGCAATCGGCCTTGCCCATGCGGGATGGCGCGGTACGGTTGCAAAAATGGCCGAAAAGACAGTGCAGGCCATGGTACACGAATTCGACAGCAATCCGCGGAGTATGGTCGCCGCAATCGGCCCTTCCATCGGCCCCTGCTGTTTTGAAGTGGATACGCCTGTTTACGAGGAGTTTGCCAGACTGACTGAACTCCGTCCGCAGGAATTTATGGTGGAAGAGGACGGGGGGAAGTATAGGATTAATCTTTGGGAAGCAAACCGGCGCATTCTGGTAAATGCAGGCATTCCCGCTGAAAATATCACTGTGTCGCAGCTTTGTACCAAATGCAACGCAGAGTGGCTGTATTCCCACCGGGCCAGCGGCGGCAAACGCGGCGGCCTTGCCGCAATGATGTGTATTACGGAGGATAAACCATGAGGATGGAACACTGTACGCTCTGCCCACGTAATTGCGGAGCAGTCCGTGAAGAAGCAAGCGGGTCGGGATTTTGTGGTATGGGTGCCAATCCCGTAGTCGCGCGTGCGGCTCTCCATTTTTGGGAGGAACCGTGCATCAGTGGCAAACGGGGTTCCGGCACCGTGTTTTTTACCGGATGTTCTTTGAAATGCGTGTTTTGCCAAAATTATCAGATCAGTACACAAAGGGCAGTTGGTAAGTCCATCCGTGTGGAAGAACTTGCGGAATTTTTCGACCGTCTTGCCGCACAGGGTGCTCACAATATTAATCTGGTAAATCCCACACACTTTGCCCTACCGATTGCACAGGCGCTGCGAATGCGCAAATCAACGATTCCTGTTGTTTATAATTCAGGCGGCTATGAAAAGCTGGAAACGCTTCGGATGCTCGACGGCCTGATTGATATTTATTTACCCGATTTTAAGTATATCGACAATAAAATTGCCGAAAAATATTCCGGTGCGGTAAACTATGTGGAAAGCGCACAGACAGCGGTGCTTGAAATGGCACGGCAGACCGGCCCTGCACAGTTTGACGGGGATGGCATGATGACACGCGGTACGATCGTGCGCCATTTGATTCTACCGGGCAACACGCGCAATTCCATTGCGGTGCTCGATTGGCTTGGCGCTAATCTTCCCAAAGGTGTGATGGTCAGCCTGATGGCGCAGTACATCCCCTGCGGCAAAGCTGCGGACTTCCCTGAAATAGACCGGCGAATTACAAAGCGGGAATATGAAAAAGTGCAGGAGCATTTATTCCAGTTAAATTTGGACGGATTTGTTCAGGAAAGAAAATCAGCCAGCCAGAGTTTTATTCCTCCTTTTAATTTAGAAGGAGTATTGTCAGGCATTGACAAACAGGCAGCGGAGGTATAAACTGTAATCTAGTATTTAATATTACATAACGTATTATTTAAGGAATGGTGTTAGTATGGAAAAACATATAGAGGACAAGGTTGAATGGCGCGCGAAACGGCGGGAAGAACTTTTTTTACCCAAATATTCGCTTTCAGAAGAAATTATGAGCGCAATCACACACGGGGCCGGTGTGGGGCTTGCAATTGCAGGCATGATTGTACTGCTGGCTTTTGGGCACCATGACCATCTGACCATCGTCAGCGTTTCTGTTTTCGGCGCCACGATGATTATGCTATATTCTGTTTCCACCTTATACCACGCTCTTGGGGTAAACAGGGGGAAAAAGGTGTTCCGGGTGCTTGACCATTGCACAATATTTTTATTAATTGCCGGTACGTATACCCCGATTTCCCTTTTGTGCTTCGGCGGAGCTACGGGCTGGCTGATTTTCGGGATTGTCTGGGGTGTGGCAGTCCTCGGCGTCATACTGAACGCAGTTGACCTTCGGCGTTTCAGCAAAATTTCCATGGCCTGTTACATCGGTCTTGGCTGGCTTGTCATTTTTTTCTTTAAACCGCTCATCGAACATCTTGACCAAACTTCTGTCCTCTTTTTAATTATCGGCGGCGTGATTTATACGGTTGGCGCGGCCGTTTACGGCACGGGAAAAAAAGTAAAATACATGCATTCTGTTTGGCACTTATTTGTGCTTGGCGGAACAATTTTTCACTATTTTGTGATCTACCGTATCGTAACATAAAATGTTTACAAATCATGCAATAATTTCCTGAGCTTCCGCGTTATAATGTGAATATAACAGAAAAGTGAAGGGAAGTGTTGCGGTTGGATATTCTGCAAAGAGAAATGTCGTTTGACTCTTGCCTGAGTGACGAAAGAATTTTTGTCCGGATTGTGGAGCCCGCTGACCATTTCAATGTAAAAGCGGTGCTTCAAATTGCTCATGGCATGGCGGAACACAGTCTTTTGTATGTTGCCTTTGCCAAGCAGATTGCTTCATACGGCTATGCGGTTGTCATGAACGACCATTTAGGGCACGGCAAATCCGTCGCTTCAGGCGGTGCCTATGGCTATTTCGGCGAGGGCGGCTGCCAAAACCTGATTAAAGACATGCATAAGCTCTATAAACTGATTCAACAGGATTACCCGGACATTCCGTATTTTTTGCTTGGGCACAGCATGGGCTCGTTTTTGGCGCGTAGTTACACGACACAGTTCGGAACTGAACTGAGCGGGGTCATTTATATAGGAACCTGCGGCGATGCAGGCGCGGCGGTTTACACTGCGGAAAAACTGCTTGCGAACGCGATTATCAAAAAGAAGGGCGCAAAAAGCCATGACCCTCTTTTTGCGAAGCTTTCCACAAAAACATACAACAAGGCTTTCGAGCCTGCCAGAACACCGAATGACTGGATTTCACGCGATGTGGCCGAGGTGGACATTTATACCCAAGATCCGCTCTGCGGCTTTGACCTAACCGTTTCCGGGTACCGCGATATTATATATTTGCAGGCGGAGGTCAACTCCGGCGGCTGGTATAAAAAGGTGCCGGATATTCCGATATTGATTCTGTCAGGGGATCAGGATCCGGTTGGCAGCTTTGGCAAAGGCGTGAAAAAAGTTGCTGAAAAGCTGGAAAAAACGGGGCATAACGTACGTCTGGTTTTGTATCCGCAGGCGCGCCACGCGATTCTTACCGAAACAAACAGGGCCGAGGTTTATGACGAGATTGTAAATTTCCTTGAATCCGAAGTTGAAAAAGTTAAATAATTAGAATTATGAAGGCTTATCACAGGAATAATATCTGTGATAAGCCTTTTTATCTCTGTTTTAAGCCTATGGAATACCGTGCGTTTTGTGATATATTTTCTATCTGCTCCATATATTTTATGAAAAGGGAGCATCACTTTGTTCTTACTGCCTTGAGAATTTCCATGCCTTTATAGCATCGTCCCTATGGCACTAAGAAGAGAGATATTTGCTCAGTAAACATAAAGTAATTCGATTGCGTATCCGGTGTTGGCACAATCGAAACAGGGAGTGATTGTATGCCGCTTGTCTTTTTGAATCCTTCCATGCAGCAGAAAAATGAATATTTGGGTGGTGGGGATGAACAGTATTATATGAACCGAATTGTGGATGAAATGGAGCCGTATCTTCGAACGAACGGAATCCAGTTTGTTCGCTGCCGGCCGGGTGCCTCGCTGGGTCAGGCTATTCGGGAATCAAACGCAGGATACTACGATTTGCATTTGACTCTGCATTCCAACGTTTCGCCCGAAAATCTTGCTGGCAGGCTGATGGGGGCGGATATTTTTTATTTTACATACGGTGCCCGCGGTAAACGGGCGGCCGAAATCATAGCGGAGAATTATAAGAAAATCTACCCTGACCCGATTTTGGTGAAAGCAGTACCCACCAATCGAATGGCTGAAGTTACGAAAACCAACGCGCCTGCTGCACTGGTTGAAACCGCTTACCACGACAACAGCAGTGATGTGGAATGGCTTAAAAATAGTATTGATACGATTGCTGTCAATTTGGTGGAGTCGCTTACCTTATACTTTAACATTCCGTTTATCAGCAAGCCGATGCTGGCTCTGCACGGTAAAGTGGATAAGGATGGCGGCAGTTTGGGCATTCATACGCAGCCGGATGTAAATTCTTCGGTGATAACACAGGTACCCAACGGTTCGCCTGTTGCAATTTTAGGCTTGTGGCACAACTGGTATGTTTTGGATTACAAGGGCAATGTCGGCTATGTAAATTCTATGCATATATTAATATAAAGAGGGGCATTACTGCTCCTCTTTTTCTGTGCGGAAAATCAATATCTGCTTAATAATCATTGCAATCGCAATCAAGGTAGCGGATATGGCAATCAGCAATGAAGCCCACGGATACTCCGGTACCCGATGAACGGCGGCGTCAGCAGCCCACGACAGTTCGTCCTGATAGCGGCGCAGCGCACTGAAGTAGAGATAATACCAGCACAGGGCAGCCAATATATCCAAAAACATAAATTGGTAAAAATGCTTGGTTTGCTTTGGCGTGAAATACGCGTTCTGGAAAATGCAGGCAATGGTGTAATAATCCAGAACAGCAAAGGAAAAGCACAGAAAGGGCAGGTATTGATTTTGCCAATCCGTTCCGGTGGGGCTGCACAGTGAAAAGAGGAACAACCCTGCGAGGGAAAGCAAATAGCACTGGTAGCCTACCGTGTGGCGTGCACTGAGCTGACGTTCGTCGTAATCCTTATCTCTATTGAAAAAACCGCCGTTGTCCGATTCATCGGGTATCTCATAGTTTGCCATTAGGCATCCTCCTTTCTGTCATGCAGTTTTTTTCCAAAATAGCACAGGGGTACAGCAATCATCCAAACAGAAGTGACCACTGTAATTGTTTTGTCACTTAGCATGTTGTTTTCCATAAATAGAAATCTACCGCCTAGTACTGCCGCAATGATATTTATCCCAACGAAAACTCCACCAAGAAGGAAAAACGCCATCAAATTCCTTACGCTGTGCCGCTGACTTTCTGCAAAGTACGAGTCGGAAAAAATGCAGCGGATTGCAAAAAAAGTTAGCATAATATAGAAAAGAAACACGGTGCAGGCAAAATGCGAAGCCCAAGTCAATTTGAAAACATCCTGAATCAGGATGTCCAGCAAGAGTAGAATCAACGTTAACATAAAACTTTGAAAACCAATTTTATAGCGGTTCATCAACTGCCGTTCGTCTAATTCCGGTTTCATTCCTCTTCCCCCCAAAACAGTTCGTCAAGTGTTTTCCCAAGTGCTTTGCAAATGGCAATACATAAATTTACGGTTGGATTGTAATCACCCTTTTCAATCGCGTTAATTGTCTGCCGGCTGACATTTACGGCATCGGCTAGCTGCTGCTGGCTCATGTCATGCATTGCCCGTGCGGATTTCATCCTTAAATTTTTTGCCATTCCTTCACCTCTCCGCATTTTCAGGCCGATCATATAATATGCTGATTTACCGTTATAGTAGTATAAATAAAACAATATGTCAACTATATTTTACAATAAACTTAAAATAATAATCCCATTAAGTCAATTTTGTTTGACTTTGGGATTATCGTTTTTCTATTTTATTAAAGTCAATTACGGTACAAAACCTTCGGCGCGTACACGTGCTTTTAAGACGCAAAATTGGTTTTAACCAGTTTGAATTTGAGCGGCGTTCTTTATCCTTTAGGAGGCTTTCGCCTCGAATTCAAACCATCGGCTTTAGTCGATGGTAATTGACTTTTATGCCGGCGGAATATCCGTTTAGAAATGCTGAACTGCCTTTTTGTGCGCGCAGCCCATTCCCTTAAAGACAGCCGCTCGATGATGTAAAGAATCACCGCCATCAGACAGGTGGCCAGAATCATCATTGGCACAAGGACGAATGCCATCGGCAGCGTCAGATACACCACGGCAAAGAAGGACTGAAACGTCGTCAGCGCAACCGTGAAAATGATTACCATCAGTGAAAATAAAACCGTGTTTTTCGCGTTGAACGGCATGCAAATGCGGAACAGGGTAAGCAAACCGGTGTAACCTGTGATAATTACGGCGAGGGTGGAAATCTGCTCCGGCGCAAAACCGAGGAAGGAAGCAATCGACACAAGCACGAGTACATTTGTAACCATGGTGAGTGCGCCGGGAATCGCTCTTTTAATCACGTTAAAAATAAACTTGCCCTGCACTCTTTCCCTGTTGGGTTCCAGAGCCAGAATGAACGATGGAATACCGATTGTTACCGCATTAATCAGTGTGAACTGAATTGGCTGAAACGGATAGCCGCTGATTAAAAAGATAAACAGCACGCCGATAATGGTTGAAAACATTGATTTCACTAAGAATAATGCCGCCGAGCGCTGCAAATTATTAATCGCGCGCCTGCCTTCGTTCACAATGCGCGGCATGCTGGCAAAGTCAGAATCCAGCAGAACAACCTGGGAAACGGTTCTCGACGCGTCACTCCCGGAGGCCATCGCAATGCTGCAGTCACTCTCCTTTAAAGCAAGAACGTCGTTTACACCGTCACCCGTCATAGCGACGATGTGATTCAATTCCTTGAGTGCCTTAATCATGTCGTGCTTCTGCTGCGGCGTAACGCGCCCGAACACGGAATATTTCTGTATGGCTTCTTTTAATTTTTCCTCGCTTGTCAGCGTTGTTGCGTCCACATAATTATCCGCGTCCCACAGACCCGCTTTATCAGCAATATTTGAAACCGTGATTGCATTGTCACCGGAGATTATCTTAATGTCAACGCCCTGATCGGAAAAATACTCCAAAGTTGCCCGTGCGTTTTCGCGTATCCGGTCACTCAACAGGATAAGCGCAAGCGGTGATATATCATTTGGTAATTCTTTTTCATTTAACTCCTGATTGGAGTGGGCCAAAAGAAGAACTCTTTGTCCTTGATTTGCGTATTCTTCCACCTGCGGCCGGATTGACTCAAAATTATCTTTTAAAATAAATTCACCGGCGCCAAGCAAAAAACTGCCCATACCATGAAAACTGGCGCCGCTCCATTTTCGTGCTGAAGAAAACGCAACTGTCTTGCTGCATTCCCAGTTCGGCGGCGTGTGACCAAGCTGACGCAGTGCATCGGATGTTGGATTTTCATCATTCAGTGTGTCCACCATCGCCGCAATCGCATCTTCCGTCTCTTTTTGGGTGATGGGGCAAAGCGGCACAATAGCGTCCACCTGCATGGTTCCCTCCGTAATGGTGCCTGTTTTATCAAGGCAGAGTGTGTCCACGCGTGCCAGCGTTTCAATGGAGTACAGTTCCTGCACCAGTGCTTTGTGCCGCGCAAGGCGCAGAACGCTCACTGCGAGCACCACGCTTGTCAAAAGCACCAGTCCCTCCGGAATCATCCCAATCAGTGCGGCAACGGTGCTGACAACTGCCTGACCAATCTTAAGTTTTGAAATAAAATATTGTTTCGTAAATAATATAAGTCCAACTGGAATAATAATAAAGCCAATCCACTTAATAATTTTGTTTATCCATTTCATAATTTCGGAATTCGGTTTTTTCAGGTATTTTGCCTTGCTGGTTATTTGGGAGGCATAATTGCTGTCACCCACATGTTCCACCTGTGCGCGGCAATTTCCGCTCCCAATAAAACTTCCGCTCAAAAGATGATCACCGGTATTTTTCTGCACCGCATCCGATTCCCCCGTAATCAGTGATTCGTTGGCCTCACATTCACCGTCCACAATCACGCAGTCCGCACAAACCTGATTGCCGGCGGTAAGCAGCAAAATATCGTCCATTACCAGTTCACTGACAGCCAGTTCCTGCTTTTCACCGCTGCGCACCACGTGTGCTTTTGGGGCAGCAATCAGGGACAACTTGTCAATTGTCTTTTTTGCTCTGATTTCCTGAAATGTGCCGATCAGGATATTTGAAAAAATGACGCCCATGAATAAAAGGTTCTTGTACGAGCCAACAATTAAAACCAATGCGGCAAGTACAGTATTTAAAATATTAAATGGTGTCGCAAGATTATCACGAATGATTCGACCAATCGTTTTTGTTTTTATATTTTCTTCACCGTTTACCAAACCCTGTTGACGCCGGTATTCCACTTGCTCGGGGGAGAGTCCGTCTGCGATGCTGATATCATTCATTCCAATTTCCCCGTTCATGTATTTTTTACTTACAGTTTATTATACTATTATAGCCGGAGTGTTCATAAAATAAAACAATATTTGTCATAATCTTAAAAAATTCGTAACAATTTTCGTCAATACAACTAAAATACAGGAATGTAATGTATTATATTCGATTCATTATTCATCTTGTTAAGCCCATGCGTTGTGGTATAATTTAAGACTGTGATCCATTGAATGATTTTTAATTTTTATGAAGTTAGAATTATAGAAGGAAAGGGGCATGACCCTTATCGCCAGTATTATGAATTTTGTCTTGAAAAAAACAAAACCGTGGGCCAAGAATGTTGACGAACTGATCGTTTTGCTGCTGGCTGTTTCAATTTTTATGCCGTTTTATTTGAGTGCGGCTGTTTCCTGCGGCATAGCCGTGATGACGATGATGAACTGCAAAAAAAGGGTGAAGGCGTTTGCACCCCCGTACTCCGAGTTTTTGCTTGGTTTTTTAATCATACCGTTTTTTGTGTCCGCTACCTATAACAATTACTGGGGGATGATTTGTTCGCTCGGCCTGATTGCGGAGGTTATCTGCGGATTTTATATTCGGAGTGTTATGACGCGTCCGCTTTTCAATCAGGCTCTGGATTTGGTTTGCCTTGGCAGCGCATGGTGCGCGTTGATTGCGGTTTACCAAAAAGTAGCCGCTTATGCCACTGCGTCGAATTACCGCCCGGTTTCTGTTTTTTTCAACGCCAATTATTATGGCATGATGATTGAGTTTGTGATTATCATCGCCATGTACCGTATTTTTACAAACCCGCACATGAAAAAGCTCTATCTTGCCGTGATTGGCCTCAATCTGATTGGACTTTACCTTTGCGCAAGTCTTTCGGCGTTTACTGCTGTTGTCGGTGCCGTAATGACGATGCTGCTTTTAAAAGGAAGATACAATTTAGTTGCCGTATTGATTTTGCTTGCGGCTGCAGTTGCTGCAGTTGGATTCGTGTTCCCGAATTTGGTTCCCAGGGGCGTGGAGGCTATCGACAGCACCTATGAACAAAGAATTTCGATTTGGACAACGGCGATCAAAGGGATTCGGCAGCATCCGCTGCTTGGCACCGGCGCAATGTCCTATCAGATGATCTGTGATCAGTTTGGCGGCTATAAGACCTATCATTGCCACAACCTGCTCTTGGATACACTGTTGAATTTTGGTTTTGTCGGTCTTGCCGCAATTGGGATTTATGCCATCACACAATTAAAGCTTTTGATACTGCGTTTTAAAAATAATATTTGCAGTAATATGAACATTCTTTTATTATCGGCATTTATGGCTGTTATGATTCATGGTATGACCGATGTTACTATTTTCTGGATTCAAACCGGCATGCTGTTTATGCTGATGTTTTCTTCAACCGGAATCGGCTCGGAGTACTTGGAAAGAAAGCTTCGCTTGCCTTCGCTTCTTCCGGAATATTCCGACGATGCAGCACCGCAGCCTGTGTTCATGAAAAACTGAAAACTTTACCTTGACTTCCTAAGAAATAAGGACTATCATCTGCCTGAAACAGAATAGTATGTGATAGCAACCTGATCAATCCCCCTGCCTCACAACAAAACAGGCAGGGGGATTTTTGTTTTTAGCAAATCATTACCGGAGGTGTAATTGTGAGAAAGAGAAGCGTGAACTTAGCCGGCAGCAGCGCGCAGTCGATTGCTCAAAAACTGATTGAATATTCTAAAATGGAAAAGTACATTCTCTTATCCACGCTGAAGACGCGGGAAAAAGGCCTTGATATTGTTGATGTTGAAGTACTTTCCGAAGAATATAAAAGCAATGAAATATCGCACGAAAAGCCGTCGCCATGGTATATTCAGCTGATGAAAGCTTTTGTTAACCCGTTTACGCTCGTGCTTTTGGTAATTGCCTCCATTTCTTTTTTAACCGAAGTTGTACTTGCCAGTCCGGAAGAAAAAAGTCCGGCGGCTGTTATCGTGATCTTACTCTTGGTTCTCATCAGCGGCGGTCTTCGTTTCTTTCAGGAATTTCGCTCCGGCAAAGAGGCAGAAAGTCTGAAGTCTATGGTAAAAACCACCGCAACCGTAATTCGCAGGGAAAACGGTCGCGAAGAAATCAGCATGGTCGACCTGCTGCCGGGTGATATTGTTGTGCTTGCCGGCGGCGATATGATTCCCGCCGATGTGCGAGTTCTGAAGGCTAAGGATTTATTCGTCAGTCAGTCCGCTTTAACAGGCGAATCCGAGCCGGTGGAAAAATACCCCGAGCCCGACAAATCAGCCGGGAATCAAGATTTGTTCGACCTGCGCAATATTTGCTTTATGGGGACCAATGTCATCAGCGGTTCAGCCATTGCCGTGGTGCTTGCCACCGGTGACAATACGTATTTCGGCAACATGGCAAGAACACTTTCCGGCCAGCGCGCACCAACCAGCTTTGACAAAGGAGTCAATACCGTAAGCTGGCTACTGATCCGTTTTATGCTGGTCATGGTTCCGATTGTATTCCTGATTAACGGGCTTACCAAGCATAACTGGATTGAAGCTCTGCTGTTTGCGATTTCCGTTGCCATCGGCCTTACACCTGAAATGCTCCCGATGATCGTTACCACGAATTTGGCAAAGGGCGCTGTCAGCATGGCGCATCAAAAAACGGTGGTAAAGCACTTGAATTCCATTCAGAATTTTGGTGCGATGGATGTTTTGTGTACCGACAAAACCGGAACTTTGACGCGGGATGAAATTATCATAGAACGCCACATGAACATACAGGGAAAAGAAGAGATACGAGTTTTAAAATATGCGTATCTTAACAGCTACTTCCAAACCGGTCTGAAAAATCTGATTGATCTTGCAGTGATCGAAAAGGCCGGCGAAGAAAGTGTAACTTATCTGAACAATGAGTATTTAAAAGTGGATGAAATTCCGTTTGATTTCGCACGCCGCCGTATGAGCGTTGTACTGAAAGACAGAACGGGCAAGAGTCGGCTTATTACAAAGGGCGCGGTTGAGGAATTGATGGAGATTTGCTCCACTTGCGAATATGAAGGCGAAGTGGTTCCGCTGACCGGCGATATCCGCGACCGGGTAGTACAAATGGCCTCTGCGCTAAATTCCGAAGGGATGCGCGTTATCGCTGTTGCACGTAAGGAAAACCCCTCCGTCGAGGGTGTCCTCGGCGTAAAAGACGAGAGCGAAATGACCCTGATGGGGTATTTGGGACTGCTGGACCCGCCGAAAAAGACCGCTGCCACGGCAATTCAGGCTTTAAAAAGTTATGGCGTGCGTGTGAAGGTCTTAACCGGCGACAATGATGTTGTTACGCGGAAAATCTGCAGCGAAGTCGGTCTCTCAGTGGATAAAATCCTGCTTGGCTCCCAAGTGGAAGAAATGAGCGGGGAAGAACTGCAAAGTCGTGTGGAAGATACCACGATTTTTGCAAAGCTTTCACCCATGCAGAAAGCCCGTGTTGTCAAAGCATTGCAGGAACTCGGTCATACCGTTGGGTTTATGGGCGACGGGATCAATGATGCTCATGCGCTCAGCACAGCCGATGTCGGCATTTCCGTGGATACGGCCGTTGACATCGCCAAAGAAAGTGCGGATATTATTCTTCTTGAAAAAGATTTGATGGTGCTGGAGCACGGTGTTATAGAAGGCCGCAAAATATTCGGTAATATTATAAAGTACATTAAAATGACTGCAAGCTCAAATTTCGGAAACATGTTTTCCATGCTGGTAGCAAGTGCGTTCCTGCCTTTCCTGCCCATGATGCCGGTGCAGATCCTTGTTTTGAATTTGTTGTATAATATATCGCAGATTTCTATTCCGTGGGATAATATGGATGATGAGTATCTGCGCACGCCGCGCAAGTGGGACGCTTCCAGCATCAGCAAATTTATGATTTGCATTGGGCCGGTCAGCTCCATATTCGATATCGCGACCTTTGTGATTCTGTGGTATGTATTTGGATGCAATACTGCTTCCAATCCCGCACTGGTCGCACTGTTTAATGCGGGCTGGTTTGTCGAAAGCCTGATTTCGCAGACTTTGATTATTCATCTGATCCGCACGCCAAAGCTGCCGTTCATCCAAAGCCGTGCTGCAGCGCCTGTTGTCCTGCTGACTACCGTCATTATGGCAATCGGTATTTCTATTCCGTTCACTGCGCTGGGGGCGTTTCTAGGCATGGCAAGTCTGCCGCTTGCGTATTTTGGCTGGCTCGCGCTGATTGTGCTGGCTTACATTTTGCTGGCTCAAATCGTCAAAACGATTTATATTAAAACAAGCCGTTCCTGGCTGTAAAATAACGATAGGCTACAAAAAAGAGGTTGTTGCAAAACAGCCTGAAATAAGAAGCCGAGGAAGTCAACAGAAGAAGGTGTTGGCCGTCTTGGCTTCTTGCTTTAAAAATCAGCTGTGAAAATACTGAAAACTCCCAGAGCATAGTAAAATTGAGAGTATGCTAAAATTAATGATAGACATGATTCAATATTTATGTTATTCTAAAAATCCGATATGTTGAAAGGAGTGGTTGTCAATGACTCATTTGTTGGAATCTAAATATATAACTGCTCCAAAGATAATGTATTCATGTAGTTCTGATGTATAGCTGAATAGATATTAAAGTTATGACTTCATAATATGCAGATAAATTCATTTACCTTGGAGTAGTTAGAAAACTATTTCAGGGTATTTTTATGTCCGAATTATGATTTTATGGAGGAATAATGAAAGTGATAGAATTAATTAAAGGAAATGAAATTATAGAAACAAAAAAGGGAATAAACCGGAATTTAGAAACAGAAAGATTAAATATAGTACCATTGCAGCCACATCAGCTTGCATTATCGCTAGAGAATTATGGAAAAATGCAAATGGAATTGGGGTTAAGAGTCACAAATACCATTCTTGATGAAGAAATGCAATACGCCATGAAAGTGAGGTTAAGAAAAGCTCTTGAGGATGTTGAAAATTATTTGTGGTTAACGAATTGGGCTATCATTCACAAAGAAGAAAATCAGATTATCGGTTTTATCATGATTAAAGGCCGTCCCAACGAAATTGGCGAGGTCATTGTTGGATATGGTATTGATGAAGCGTATAGAAGAAACGGATATGCTACTGAAGTATTGAATCGATTAACCGGATGGATTTTTGAAAATCCAAAAGCATCAAGTGTGATTGCCGATACAGAAAAGGAAAATATGCCCTCACATAAGTTGCTGCAAAATGTGGGCGCTTTCAAATTTAAGGAAACTGATGAATTAATATGGTGGAAAATCGAAAGGGAAAATTGGGAATGCAAAAATGAGTAATAGATGAAACAAATTTTAAAAGGAAAGTCGAAATGGCTTCCCTTTTAAAATTGAAATGTTTCGATACATTTCAAAAAGACAGCATAAGCGCTTGTTGCGTCTGACATATACTGAAAGGCAAAATGCAATAGGGGTCGCCTGTAAACACATCTTCTTTCTTTGCAAAAAAAGTAAATTTTAGGATAGTTTTCAACAAACAAAAGGAGCTGCCACAAAACTTTCGTTTTGCAACAGCTCCTTTTTAATTTCTATCCAGACTCGAAAAAGGCATAAGAAGTTGAGTTTCCGATAAAATTGCACCGGCAATCTGCTTTTCGCCGGCGCTTCCCAGCTTTCGTGTAGGATTTTGCGTTCCGCTGAATTCCGTCATGTATTTCCAGTAACGCTTCGGCATATGGCCCATACGGCACTTCGGATTGTGACGGCCCTGTATCTCAATGGTATCATAGAAAAGCTGCCACAATTTACGGAAGGACTGTTCTTCCTCATCCGGTTCAGGCAGCTGCAAATCTTCAATGGGCAGAATTGTGGATTGATACGGCCTGTAAATGAGAGCCATGCCATGCATTTTGTCGTAAATTAAAAAATGCTCTTCCGGGTAACGTTCACAGAAATGCTGGGCAAGAAGGGGGAGCACAAAGTTTTTCGGCTCAATTTCCGCAACAAGAGCATTGTTAAAAATGGAAAAACGGATAAATCCTTTCAGCAGATGGCTTTCGTTGGTTAAATGTTTTACTGCCTTAAATAGCATGTTTACCACGTCGTCTGCCAGCATGTTCATTACCTTTGGGCCATGCTGATAACCTAGGCGCAGAAACAGAAGAATATATCGTTCTTTTGAGGGAAGGCAGGTCAAAAAAGCCTGCCGTATAAAGGCAAGTGCATCATCACCCATTTTAGCCGGAATGGAGGACAGCACCCGGTTTGCTTTATCGGTATCCGTTGAAATTTCTTTGGTGGGCAGCAGCATGGTCTGGGGCGCGTCCGGCAAAATGATATCCATGGGCACTTCTTTTTTCGAATAGCTTTCAAATACGCAGCACAAAAGTCCGTCAAAACTGCCGTCATAATAATAAATCACATTTGACCCGTCAGGCATTTCCGTATATCCTCCTGTGTGAGAGATGGCTGTCCGAAAAGGGAAAGCTGTTCCGGTTCCGGCGGAGCGAAATTCTGGGAATACATGCCCAATGCGTTTTCGGACATTAAAGACCGCAGCACTGCGTCCTGTGTGATTTTCAGCCCGTCCGCAATTTTACCGCCGCATGTAATAAAATACTGCGCGCGTTTCAGAACAATCCCAAGTTTTTTCAGCCCGTCAAAATTGAGGGAGGAGGCGCGCCGGGCGGTTATGATTCGCTTTGCGCCGGTTACGCCGATGCCCGGAACGCGCAGCAAGCTGTCAAGGGGCGCATGGTTTACGTCCATGGGAAAAAGCTCCATGTGATTCAGCGCCCAGTTGCACTTTGGATCCACATATGGGTTAAAGCTCTGGTGATTGCTGTCCAAAAGTTCGCTGGCTTTAAACCCGTAAAACCGCAGCAGCCAGTCCGCCTGATAAAGCCGGTGTTCCCGTAAAAGCGGCGGTTTTGTACCCATCGCAGGCAGCAGCGCGTTTTCGGTAACGGGCATATATGCGGAAAAGAAAACACGCTTTAGTTTATATTTATGATAAAGGCCCTCGGTCAGATTCAGAATTTGATAGTCGGTGTCCGGAGTGGCGCCTACAATCATCTGGGTGCTTTGGCCGGCCGGAGCAAATTTTGGCGCGTGACGGTATTTTACAAGATCCGTTGAATTTTCCTGTATTCTGTTTTGAATATATCCCATCGGTGCCAGAATGGAATGCTTTGATTTGTCCGGCGCCAACAGCTGCAGGCTGCTTTGGGACGGCAGTTCAATGTTCACGCTCATACGGTCGGCAAGCATGCCAAGGCGGGCAATCAGCGCGCTGTCCGCACCGGGAATGGCCTTTGCGTGAATATACCCGGAAAACCGGTATTCCTCACGCAGAATGCGCAGTGCCTCAATCATCTGCTCACAGGTGTAATCCGGATTTTTTAGCACACCGGAACTAAGGAAAAGTCCCTCAATATAATTACGGCGGTAAAAATTGATGGTAAGTTCTGCCAGTTCACGCGGCGTGAACGAAGCCCGCCGTGTGTCGTTGGAACGCCGGTTTACACAGTATTGGCAGTCATAGGCACAGGCATTGGTCATCAATACCTTTAACAGGGAAATGCACCGTCCGTCCGCTGCAAAGCTGTGGCAGATGCCACACGCAGACGCGCTGCCGATACCGCCGGCGGACGCCTTTTTATCCACTCCGCTGGAGGTGCAGGCCACATCATATTTTGCCGCGTCAGTCAGAATTTTCAGTTTATCAAAAACGTCCACATGATCAACTCCTTAATAAACACATTATATCATAGAACATATGTTCATGTAAAGAGCAAATATGTTTTGTCCATCATCTCTTACTTGATAGGATAAATAAAAACTGCCGGTTTTCTTCGGCAGTTTTCGTATTGGTCCCGTATTTTGTCCATGAAATACCCTCTCGTAAAAATCAATTGCTTCGCTGCTTTTTCCGCTTAAATTCAAATATGGTTCTACCATTGCAGTACTCCTTTCATGTATTGGGTTCTATCAATATCATTCATTTCAATTGCTAAGTCAATCGTAAAAAAAAGCCGCTGCCCATGTAAGCCAAAAAAGTGTCGCATAAATTCTCGGCTGTGAGGGCGGCGGCATATAAAAATCTATTAATGTTTAGCTTTAATAAGGCTTCATGAACATTTGCGTCCAGTACAGGGTGCCGTTGGCTTTCTTCGCTGCGCCTACACCAGTTTGTGAATAAGCTGCAGATAAGATATTGGCTCTGTGGCCGGGTGAGTTCATCCAAGCGGTTACGACCTCCTGCGGAGTTTTTTGCCCATACGCTATATTCTCACCGGCGGCGGAAAACTTCAAACCGAAGTTCTCCATCATATTAAATGGCGAACCGTAAGTCGGGGAAGTGTGCGAAAAATAATTTTTATTGATCATGTCCTGTGATTTATATCTTGCCACGCGGGAGAGCTGCCAGTTAGTTGTGAGTGCGGACAGTCCGCGCTTTGTGCGCTCAATATTAATCAGCCGGATTACTTCTGCTTCAAGCGATGACAATGGAGCTGCTTCCGGAATATTTATTTTTTGTCCAACATAAATCATGCTTGGGTTTTTGAGTTGGGTATTCGCCTTTATCAGTTCAGATGTTCCAATTTGATATTTTACTGCAATTTTCCACAGGGTGTCGCCCGGAACTACGGTGTAAGATTTTGCCTGTGCAAATGCAGTTGTTTCGACTGTACAAAAAAGTACCGCGGTTATCATTAATGCAATGAATTTTTTCAGAATAAATCACCTCCAAATAACATTTTCTCCATCGACACATCAAATATGCTGTATAGGATCCGGTCAAAATTTGCATGATAATTTGGGCATGACTTACAGTTAAAATTCATTTTAAAAAACTAGTAATGATTTCTTCCCATTAGGAAACACTTATTCATAATAGAGATTAACATAAAAAGAATTAAAGACAAAAAATCGCATGAATACTGATTTCTCAGTACCCGTGCGGCTTTCAGTTGTTCTTTACAATACTGAGTACTTACTTCTTTCTGTGCGGCAATACTTTGGGGACTTTGAGCGTGATTCCAACAAATTCGTAACAAATCAAAAAGACAATGACGGTAAAGTCACTGTCTTTTTAATTTGAGAAGTCAGGGGAACATACGCGTCTGTCAAGCCAGGGTCAAATATTGACGAAATTATGTAAAATTCTTTTTCATTAACGAGGCATTGCCATAGGATGTTTTTACATGTTCGATTTCTTTCCATCCGCATTTGGCATAAAGATTTTTGGCTTCCTCGGTAACCAGATAACAATGCCGATACCCTAAACGTTGGGCTTCTGATTCTAATTTTTCTATCAGTAATGTGGCAATATGCTCGTGACGATAAAAGGGGTGAACATACAAAGATGCAAGCCATGGCGTTAAATTCGGTCTTTTATCATAATCATTTAACCACAAGCTTATCATACCCGCCGGTTTCTGATTAACCAAAGCAACAAGGGTAATAGGAGCGATCTCCTTGTTTGTTCCTTCAGTAAATCTTTCGATCGAGCGGTTCAGTGAACCGCCGGATTGGCATCCCCATTGGCTGTATGCCCAGCTGGCGCAGGTTGAAATCATATTGGGGTGGTCAGCAAGGTATGTAATTTCTACTTTTTCCATTACACCAACCTCCTTGAATGTGAACTTTATAAAGCTTTTCTCTAAACTTTTTTTAAAATTACTATGCAGGGCGATGCCGTCAATCTGCTTATTAAATACATATTCTATGCTTTGATAACAGAACAAAAAAAATACAGATTGGTAACTTTACCATGGAGATAATCCATTGGGTGGTTTTATCTGGTTACTTTCATCTCTTCCTCCGATATGGTTTCCGATAGAGCATGCACATTTCCTGTTTTTTGAAACCCATGTTTTACATACAGGTTATAGGCGATTTGATTGTTTTCCAATATCCACAAAGAAAGCGTTCCATTACATTGCGCCATTGCAAATAGCAATAGTTTTGTCCCGTACCCCTTGCGCTGCTTTTCCGGAAGAACGTACAAATTTTCTATCATATTGTTCCATACCGATACAATTCCCACGGGTTCATCTTCAATCAGCATAAACACTTGTTTTCCTTGCTTAATCTCATTTTTCAGATAAGCTGTCTGACACTGAATCGTATGTTCGGCTATAAAATTAGGTGTGCAGAATGCTTTATGGGAATCTTGCCATGATAAAGCGTGTATTCTTGCTGCATCAGCGATATTACTCTTTGTGACCGCAACAATCATCAGAATTTTCACTCCCCATTATCAGCAGTTTAAGATAAATAGTGCAAATTCATTTTAGTATAAGATTCATGAAAAGCAAAAGAATTTAAGCCACGAGGGTTTAATTTTTGCCTTGTTTTTGGGAAACGATAATAAATTATCTTTTTTTAGATCATAAACAAGATTAGACAAAAGGACTTGAACCTACGAGGATTCAAGTTTTTTCTTATGTTTGAATGGCAAGTTAGGTGAATATAGATGCAGGGTGCGACCGTGTGAAATACTCATAACCTCATATGCTGTTGAGGTTACTTCCCAGTAGTAACAATTTTAATGAATAGTCCCAATATCTGACTGGTTGCGATCACTGCCGCAACGAATGCAATTGGCATGTTATCCAATAAAAAATACAAAGCCAATAATAGAAAAATAAGGCCTACTGTTATCCCATAAATCCAATTTTTATTACTCTTTCTTATAACCAGAGAAAGAATAAATGTTAATATTGCAACAAAACACCACGCTATTCCAACTGCCAGCCCCATTCCACTGCTTGTTAACATTTCTTTCCTCCATTTAAAAGCTCTGTAATCTATACTCAAAAAATAATCCTTGTTTAAAGTATATCATACAAAGTAATAAAAAGCCATGCACAGGTTCAACTCCTGACACATAGCTTTTTATTGGCAAAGGACACGAGTTTGATACAAAATGCACCTGGTAGCCTTGTTCCAGTTTGTCGAGTGAACACCCTCGCCTTTTTCCGTTTGCCGAGTGTGAACACATTTTTACTTTATATAAAATAAGGATTTTGCTGGAAATGCAATCGTTTTCGTGAAAATTGTAATTTTACGAAAGCGATGCAGTTTCAGCATTTTTTTTATCCATAAACCAGAGGTTTACTCCTTGACTTCTGGTGGATTGCACCTGCCGATTTTGATTTATATAATAATTATCGATGAGTACGAGTGTAATGCCTATTCTCCCGAATAGACGTCTTTGTTGCCGTGATTACGTCAAACAAAATCCTTCTTTCATAGTCGCTGCAATCTGAAAGAAGTGCGGCAAATTCATGGTTGGAAACTTTTATTGTGTTTTCAAGATTATCCATTAAAAGTTCGTCCGTCGTGGTGTTCAGAGCATTGACGAGAAGGATAAAGGTGTCCAAACTCATGCTTTTGATCCCACCTTCTATGTAGCTGATATAGGTTGGAGATCGATTAATAATTTCAGAGAGTGTCAGTTGAGAGAGACCTTTTCTTTTTCTGATTGCTTTAATCTTTTGTCCAATTGAAATGTAATTGAGCGCCATAGTTAATACCTCCAAAATAATTTTATCGGTATCAGTATGGTTAATAGGCTATAACTGACCTGTCATTTATTTTGCCTTTTATAAACCACGAGTCAAACACTTGACCCGTAGTTTATTCCTTTTATCGACAAATATCTATAAAATAATTAAGAAACTATTTTTTCGGGGGCAATCGCCATGAATGAAATTGAAATATTTAATAAGCTTAATGGGATTGCGGAAACACCACAATTCTCTATTATTTTTGGTGAGGATTCCGAACAATCAAGAAAGATTGCAGAACATAAAGAATGGTTGCAGCGTATCCGTCATGAAAGACCGAGTACCGAGATGCCGTATAAAGTTGGAATCTATATTCGCTATTTCAATCAAACGAAATATGAAGATTATCTTTCATATCACAAAAAGCAGTTTGCCGACACGGGTGGCCTTTGTCCGAAGTGGACGCTGATAGACTTTTATATTGATGAAGGTTCCTCGACGCCCAATATGGAATCATCTCCCGAATGGAGCCGTTTGTTGAATGACTGCTTTGACGGAAAAGTGGATTTGATTATCTAGCAGAAGGTTTCCAATGTATCGAAAAGGACACTTGAGATTACTCTCTGCGCTCGTTTGCTTGCAGCCCAAAATCATCCCATTGGTATTTATTTTATCTCAGAAGATATTTTTACCCTCGCTTCCTATTACCGAGAGGATTTAAGAGACACCTATTTCCTGCCTTCTCCTGATTGGCAGGCACTTCCCAATGACGAAAACAAAGCGAGGGGTATCCTGCATGATTGATGAACAAAAACGATTGCAAAAGCAGCGTGATATCGAAAAGACCCGTAAGCGAATGCAGGTTACCATTGATCTTGATAATTATGAGTATGTTTCTGAAAAGAAACAGACAGATTACTACGACAACGATATCAATCAGCGTGTGGCTATCTATGTTTGTGTTTCCACTGATGATGTGAAGCAGACAACTTCCTATGAGTTACAGAAAAAATACTATGAGGATTTCGTATTACATCATCCCAATTGGACGCTTGTAAAAATCTATGCCGATGAGGGAATAAGCGGCACTTCACTCAAACACAGAGATGAAATGACTGTTCCGGAAATGTGCGTCCTTCTATATTTGAACAGATGCCGGAATGCAGATGACCCTCATTTTTCCTGTCCTTCCATGTCCAAAATGTGTTTTGCCCTTAATCTGGCCAAAGGCACCATTCGCAAAAGCATTAAGTGGCTGGAACAACAACGGCTTTATATTCAAAAAAATCACTATATTTCACAGGACGGAGATTACGGAAACAACCGTTACCGTTTATACACTCCTTCGGAACGCTATAATTTATTTAGACCGTACCGGAAGATAAAAATAAAAGTTCCCACAACTTTAGCGCTGATTGTCAAATGTTTAAAAAGGGCAACGCTTTCAGTAAGAAGATTTTTTATCAACCATATTTTCGGCCGCTTTTTTAAATACATAGGGGTGGGTCAATCATTCCTTAATACCTCCTAAACCCACCTAGGCTACTCACAATTAAGAAAGAATAACATTATACTCTTAGTTTAATCTAAGCTAGAGAAGTACATAGTAATCTTAATTTGCCATTCAGTAAATTGTTACGAATAAGTGAGCTATTGCCCATTTTTCTTTTGATTGTGTTGCATGTTGACTTATTTTATTTCATGGTATATCATGAGTAATCAGAGAAAAAGTATGGAAAGGAATCTAAAAATGCAGAAACAATTCGTCGGTGGTGAACTGCAGCAGCTCCGAATCAACGCTGGGATGTCCCAAAAGGCATTGGCCGAACTGCTGGGTGTAAATGTGGCTTCTATCTGCCGATGGGAAAGTGGTAGCAGGATTCCGAAACGTGATAAACTGGAGAAACTGGCCACGCTTTTTCATCACAGCATTGCCGGCGTATCCGCACCTGCTGCTTTTTCGGGCACTTTAGGTAATCGGCTCCGTGAATTGCGCACCAAATCCGGGTTAACTTTGGAGCAGGTTTCTGAACAATTGGGAGTAACTTCCGGAACAATTTTTCAATGGGAAAATGATGATCATTTACCAAGGCCAGATAATCTTAAAAAACTTGCTGATTTATACCAAGAAACAATTGCAGAGGTTAGGCCACCGATAAATAAAGAAATATCTGCCGGCGAAAAAATGAAAGAAATGCGAATCCGGTCAAACTTCTCTCAGGTTTTGGCTGCTGAGTTGCTTCACTGCGCACAAAAAGATATCAGCAGGTGGGAAAACAACGTAGTCGCTCCAACGCGCAATTATCTAGAAAAAATGGCTGCTATATACAATTGCAATATTAACGATTTGATATAAAAATACTCCATGGTACTATTGACATATTTGTAGGTAATGAGTACAATAATAATACAGGCAGGTAACTGCCTCAAATGTTAGTCGCTTCTCGGTATGCGACAGATAAATGGCCGAGTTCAAATAGTTTTTTTGGTTAAGGCTCTATCGTTATGATAGAGCCTTAACTTTTGGAGGAATACCGATGGATAGAGGTACTTTTGTTTTTTTAACGAATGATGATGACGAATATCGGTCAGATTGGAAATCAGATTATGATGAAATCTGTTTTTGCACTTATATTATTGACATTTTTTGAGCATAACCTAATTATTTATAGAAGGAGAATTATCAGCTAAATAGGAATTTGGAGATGCATATGGCACAAATAAAGTTATTTCACCCGGAAACATATCCGGATTCAGTTGCCACGGTAAGAGAAAAGCTGCAATTCTTTCCGGATGATGTAAAAAGTGAATTGCATGCTACAGAGTTCTTGTGTGATTACACAAGCTCCGCTATGTGGAATGTAGAGACACCATTTGGTAAATTACATCAGGAGCTAATGTGTATTTTGGAACCGCATGAAATAGTGGCTTATGGCGAAGTGTTGATTTCTCCATATGATGTTCAGCATTGCGAGAAAGATTTGCTGCAGCTGGTAGAACAAATACATAGACTGAATGATGAAGTCCGAGTTGTTATGGAATCAACCGGAGCATACCATTATCCCATACTGACATTTCTTAAGCAGCATGGGATTTTCGTTAATGTTGTAAATGCTTATCTCATGAAAAAATATGCCATGATTGCGATTCGTAAAGGTAAGACAGATCCCCTTGATTCGATTAAAATTGCAAGCTATGATATCGATTATTGGTATAGGCTTGTTGATTTTGAACCGACAGAGGAGACATACCAAGAGCTGAAGAATTTGAACCGACAATATTTAAACTACCTGTCAATGCGTGTGAAAGCAAAACAGGCGATGACAAATCTCATAGATCAAACAATGCCCGGTATTAAAACCGTGCTTTGGAATCGCTCAGATGTCCCTGACAAGGATAACCTCTGTGATTTCGTGCGTGAATACTGGCATTATGATAATGTAACCTGCATGCCGGAGTGTGATTTCATTGAACGCTACAACTCTTGGGCAAAAGGAAAGGGATACCGCACCAGCATACAAAAAGCAAAGACAATCTATGCTCTTGCTGTAAACGGTATCCCAACGATGCCTTCCAAAATGTCATCCACCAAAATGCTCGTTTTGGAATCTGTAAGAGTTCTGCATATGATTGACAAAACTCTTGTATCTATTTTAGCACAGATGCGTGATCTTGCAAGTGGATTAAAAGAATACGATGTCGTGATGGCAATGCCAGGCGTAGGTAATATTCTCGGGCCAAGACTTATTGCCGAAATAGGCGACGCACGACGCTTTCATAGCGGTAGCGCTTTGGTTGCCTACGCAGGCTTGGATGCCCCACCATTTCAGTCCGGAACATTCACAGGAACTAACCGGCATATTTCAAAACGGGGGTCTTCCTCACTGTGTAAAACCGGATACGAAGTTATACGTTTTCTAAAGTGTGTCAAACCAACTAAGGATACAGCTGTGTATGATTTCCTGTTGAAGAAAGAGGCTGAAGGAAAACCTCCTCGCGTAGCAAAAATAGCAGCTTTAAATAAATTCCTGAGAATTTATTATGCCAGAGTAAAAGAATTGTATCATTAAAACAATTGCTATTATTTTACAGGACATCTATTGATATAGATGTTTAGCTTTGCTATACTTATTTTAAGTCATTAACAATATCACATATTTTTAAAATTTTTTCTTGACTTTTATTAGCAGGATTATGTTTATGACATACATCAGAAGTTAAATCTAATTATTTATAATACACGTGGGGTAAATATGATAAACATTGTTATATGCATCTTCCTTTCATTTTTATATTGTTTAACTCAGTGCCTGATAAAATGTTTTAAAATCAAAGTGTTAACTGAAAATCATGTTTATATTTGGTCATTCATTATTATTATGTTAAGCCTGATATATAGTGATAGCCTTATAAGAAATGCTTCATTTAACGTATTAAATTACCATGTTCTTAAAGATATAGCTTTACCAGTAGTGGCTTCTGTAATTATTGCTCGTTTTGCGGAAACAGGAAATACAACATTAACTTTATAATTGTTTTCCCGATTATTGAAGAAATCTTATTCAGAGGAATAATATTACAATTATTGTTGCACGTAAGCTTTTTAGGCGAAACAGCTTCATGTGTTTTTTGTGGCGTTCTATTTGGAATTATGCATTTTCAGTACTTTGGCTTTAACAAAGAAGCTGCAAAAAAGGTTATTATAGCGTTCTTTGGAGGGTACTATTTTTCGATTATTGCAGTTTCATATGGATCAATAATTCCCGTTATTATACTTCACATCGTATTCAATTTATCGGCAGTTTTGTTTGACAAAAATATAAAACATGCTAAGTAGAAACGAAGATAATAAGCATAATACGAAGTTCGGAAAGCTCTCTGAACTTCGTATTAGACCAGAAACCAACAGCTTAAAATGCACCCTGCTTTAATACAAAAGCAGGGTGCAAATATTAGAGAAAATAATTTTGAGAATACTAGCCATCTAAGAATTAGCTGAACTACTGCTCGAAGAGGAAACTGAAGCGTTTTCAACGAGTGTGTTGATCTTTTGAAGCAGGTCACTGATTTGTGCAAGCTGCTCATGGCGTGATGTCTGAATCGATGCAATTTGGTCATATGCCGCTTCCATAGCTACGGCATCCTTGTTTTGAATGTTCGTCTTATTCTGTTCAGTGATTGTCTTGATCTGGCCTTTAGTTTGGTTTATGGTGTCCATAATTTGTTTAATTTGAGATTGGTCAGCCTTTATTTGGGATGCTGTTTCTTTCGAAAGGGTTGAGCCGCTTTTTTTAATGGTATCCAGAGATTGTGCTAAGTTTAGACGAAGCTGGTTGATTGTCGCAACCTCCGTCAGATTTTCATCACGATTTTTGAGAACCATCTGACGTTTCGCAATCAAAGCCTGTTTGAATGCATCCGTCGTTTGTTTGGCCGCTAATTTCGCCTGATTTTGTTCATTTTTCGTCTTGAAATCACTGATTTTCTGCTGTCTGTCCTGCAATTTTACAATTCGCTGCTCAAGTTTGCTTTGAGTGTCTGTTGTTGCCGCAAACGCGGATACACTCATCGTTCCTACCATTGCAGCTACCATGATTAAGCTAAGAATTTTTTTCATTTTAGTACCTCTTTTCATAATTTTATTTACCTCCATTATGAAATGTCCGTGTCTTCGCTGGTGACATCGTCCAGACTGCCCGTCAATTCTTTCAGACTGTTAAGCGTAGAGTCAATTTCATCCAATTGGGAAGAAGTCTTGTTCTTTTCCTCTTTCCCTTTTCCTACAACAGACTGGCTCTGCACAGAACGTGATGGTGACGTAGAAGCGGCTTCTGACGCAGACTGAGAAGGTTGCGCTTTGCTGCGGGCAGCTGTTTGGCTGTTGGAGGCTGACTGAATGCTGACAGCTGCCTGGCTCCCGGCAGGCTGAGTGTCTGTGCAGGCGGCAAATGTGAATAGTATCAGCACTGCCAGTAATGCGAATCCGCCTTTTTTCATTTTTTCACCTCCTGTGCTTTTATCATAGCGTACTTCGTTCACGCAAATCAAAGGGCAAGCTGTGGCAAATTTGTGGCAGCTCTTTCTATTGTAAAGATAATCGTTTACAATAAGGTAGATGAGAACAATTCTCTGATCTGCCCCGGAAAGGAATGGTTATAAATGAAAAAAACAATCTATGTTGCGGACGATGAACAGAATATTCGCGATTTAATTTATCTTTTTTTATCGAATGAAGGCTTTGAAGTCACTGCATTTTCAAACGGAGACCGTTTATTGGAAGCATTTTTGCAAAAGCCGGCCGATATGGTAATACTGGATATTATGATGCCAGGAACCGACGGACTCTCCCTCTGCACGCAAATACGCAGCCGAAGCAATGCCCTCATCATCATTGTGTCCGCCCGTGACAGTGAAATCGACCGAATTACCGGTATTACGCTTGGGTCGGATGATTATATGACAAAACCTTTTTCCCCGATGGAGCTGGTTGCCAGAACCAAGGCGCTTTTCCGCCGACTGGAGCTAAACACAGGCGGTGCTTCGGAGAAAGTTCTGACCGACGGCAACATAAAAATCAATACGGCCACCAGAGAAGCTGAAATAAACGACAGCCCGTTTGACATGACACCCACAGAGCTTGCGCTTATGGTATATCTTTTACAAAACAAGACACGGGCGGTATCCCGGGAAGAACTGCTGAAAAATGTATGGAAGTTCGATTTTGACGCAGATACAAGGGCCACCGACGACGTTGTGAAGCGGCTGCGCAAAAAGCTTGCAGCCTCAGGCGCAACCGTAAAAATTGATTCCGTCTGGGGTTATGGATTTAAGCTTTGTCATGAGGAGGAATAGCCTGTGATACACATGCAGTCCATGAAAAGTAAAATTTGCAAGCCTGTCCTCACCTTAATTATCGTGTTTCCATTGATTTCTCTTTTACTGTTTAATATTGCTATTCGCGTTTATGTGAATACAAATGCAAAAAACGAACTGCAGGCCGCATCTAAAACGATGGAAACCTTTGTGAAAAAAGAACTGTCTGGCAATTTGCCAAGTTTTGATGACAGCAGTACGAACAACACGTTTATTAAGCTGTATAAAACGTTGCACCCTGCTAAGCTGGAATCCAATACAGAAATGCTGCTCTACAGCAAACAGCAGAAGCTGCTGTATCCACGGGGGCAGACAACCGGTTTCGTTACACAACAACTGATTGATGAGGTTACAAAGCAGCTTTCTTCTTATCAAGATAAAAAAGTTTATACCATTCGCTTAGGGATGTCTGACTATTTTCTTCTGTCGTATCAGCTCCCAAATACGGCGGGCGAACGCCCCACCGTTGTTTTTGTGACACAGACAAATGAGATTAATGCGCTGATCTTCATCATCAATCTCATTTTAATCAGTGTTATGCTTTTAGGTACCCTACTTGCTTCGGTAATTGTAAATAAGTTGTCTGCTCGCATTGCACAGCCCCTTACCCAATTGTGTACGCTGACAAAAAATATCGGAAAAGGCGAATTTCTATTCCCCACTCAGTTAAGTAATGAGAGCGATACCATCGAGCTGAACCTTCTTTATGAAAGTATCCGCGAAATGTCAGCAAAACTGGATGCCTACGATAAATCCCAGAAAACATTTCTTCAAAACGCCTCTCACGAATTGAAAACCCCTCTCATGTCCATTCAAGGTTATGCGGAGGGAATTGCCAACGGCATCATTCCCGACGTAAAGCATGGAGCAGAAATAATAAACAGTGAAAGCAAAAGGCTGAACACTTTAGTGGAAGAACTGCTTACCCTGTCGCGAATTGAAAGTCAGACTTATGTTAGGGAGCTGATTCCGACAAACCTTTATGATGTTTTGAAGGAATACACGCAGCGAGTGGGCGGCTATGCTGCAAAGCTGGAAAAGCAGCTGACACTCTCCCTGCCGGACAAGCCGATTGTCATTTTGGCGGATGATACTCTCTTATCTCAGGCGGTTATGAATATTACATTCAACTGCCTGCGCTACGCCAAAACAGCAGCCAATATTACACTGCTGGAATTTGAAGAAAATGCTATCATTCGCGTTTCAGATGACGGTGACGGAATATCATCCTCGGATCTCCCCCATATTTTTGAACGATTTTACAAGGGAAAGGGCGGAAATTTCGGATTAGGACTTGCCATTGCCAAATCTTCAGTGGAATTTATGTCTGGAGCTGTTCAGGCATATAACCGTGAAGAAGGCGCTGTTTTTGAAATAACATTGCCGCAACCAAGTAAGCCATTAAAGGTTTGAAAAAGTATATAGGAGGTGTTAATTTGCTAATCATCACACTTCTTTGATAGAAGTTTTGCCACAAAAGAAATCCTTTCGGACAAAAAGTTTGAGAAAATAATTGCAGATAAAGGGCTGTAACGATGCGGGTTATGAGCCAGACTGTGTGAAAATGATCTGGCATCATCTTTAAAGGAGGGGTAAA
>CAUQPM010000002.1:0-327609 GCA_963520015.1 uncultured Oscillospiraceae bacterium | reverse complement strand
TAAGCACAAACATTACCAGTTTTAGGTGAATGTCTGTGCTTATATAGTACCAATGGGAAGTTCGTTTTTGTTTCTGAGTTGCCGCGTGTGCTCATACTATTCAGCCTTGTAACTTTCTATAGCAACGCAAAATCGGGACTTTCAAAAACATGTTTCATTTGACATAAACAAAAAGGGTGTCCGGCGGGGTCAAACATAACTGTCCAACTGTCAGAAAATTGTTTACCTGCGATTGTTGCCCCGCAATGGATTGCGTATTGAACCGCTTTTTCTAAATCATTAACTGCGAAGTCGATATGTGCCATTTGCTGCTGAGCTTCAGGCTCTTCCGGCCACACAGGCGGTTTATACTCAGGGTTCCACTGAAACGTTATACCGGGATATGCTCCCTGATTTGTCCCAGGAGCACCCACGATTGCATATTCTTCATCATAGAACGGTATTTCCCATTTGAGCAGCTCCGCATAGAATTTCGCTAATTCATGCGGGTCTTTGCAGTCCAGTGTAAATGCACTCATTTTGATTTTTAGTTCATCATCCATAATGTTAACCCTCCGATAATATAAATAACAAGATTGTGGTCCCCATGAATGTCATAAACAAACTGCGAAGTTCGTTTTTGCTACTGAGTTGCCCAGTGCGCTCATAATTTAAACTAGATTTAAGCCAAATATTTGCTCATCTACTTCTGTACTCAATAGGGTAAATTTCAACTTTTTCAGGAGCGATATGGAAGCGTCATTGCCAATTTTAACACTGGCCTTTACACAAGTGATCCCTTGAGTTTCAAGAAAACATATGACAGCAGAGACCGCTTCGTAAACATATCCGTAACGAGTTTTTAGCGGAGTGATCGTATAGCCTACCCAACATATATCTCCTTCTTGTTTTAGACAAAGATCCCCAATCAAAGTGTTTGTTTGCTTGCAGATGATTGCAAGCTGTATTCCATCGGTTAAGGAGTGCTTTAGTATATTCTTGCTTTGTTAACCCTTTGAATCCTTGATATTTCATCCAATCCATATCATTTCTATACGCCATGAAAGCGTCAATATCCTCAACTAAAAATGGTCGGATGTTGCAGCGAACTGTATCTAAATCCATAAGCGCGACCTCTCATTAAATAATCAGATTTTATTGAGATATAGGGTCCAATACCACGCCCTTAGAGGGCGCAAATATACCGAGCCGCTTGCGGCGCGGCAGGAAGAAGGATAGAATATAGGCATCAAAACAGAAGGAAGATAGGAAATGGAAAAAAGTGAAACAATCCATCTATCGCATAATGTTTCGGTGCTAATCTACCATTTTGTATGCCCAGCAAAATATCGCCGGGTTGTATTTGATGAGCAAGTTGATGAAGAATTCAAAAAGGTATGTAAAGACATAGAAAAGCGTTATGACATAAGATCTCTTGAAATAGGAACGGATAAAAATCATGTGCATTTTCTCGTACAGAGTACGCCTAAAATGAGTGCAACACAGATCATTACAACGATAAAAAGCATTACAGCGAGAGAAATTTTCAAAAGATGCCCTGGAGTAAAGAAAAAGCTGTGGGGTGGACAATTCTGGACAGATGGATTCTACGTAAGTACAGTGGGTCAACATGGAAATGAAGAAGTCATCAGAAAATATGTCCAAAATCAAGGTACAGAAAAAGAATATAAGTCTTTGTTGGTGCAGCAGCTTTCGTTGTTTGGGTGAAAGTTATCCGCTAGCTCAGATACCCGCTTGCTTGCGGCGGGGTAGTTCATTTTTGTATAACTAATATTTTTTAAATCATGATAGCTTTTTGTAAATTATATATCTATCAGCAATCAACTTTGATATCTTTTTTGTTTTTTCAATACTGACATCCTCACTCAAATCAACAAAAGTATAGCCCCTTTGATTTATTCCGTTTGTGTCAAGTTTAATACCTGTAATTACTTTATGAGCAACTCATACTACGCTTGAATGGGAAATAAGTGATTGGCGTAGGGGGTGCCAAGCTTTCCACAATATACAAACTGCAGATTATTTAAAAACCTTAGGGTAAGACCGACCTCACATTATAGCCAAACTTTGAGGCGGGGTTTACTTTGAAGTATATCTATTTTACTTTATCCGCTTTAATTATATTCTTATCAATTATTACTATCAATAGTTAATGCTATATTATAATAAATATTGTGGAATTATATTCCATTTTACTGAATACTGTAGAAATGGCCTACCGACTGTCGATCGGTAGGTCATTTCTATGTGTTTACTGATTCCATAACATCACCCGGCTGACAATCAAGCACCTCAAGCGCTGCTATTGTTTCCGTAGTAACGCTTTTTCCCTCTCGTAATTTTTGCAACGTGCTTTGTGAGGTAATGTTTTCTTTTCTAATTCGATACGTAGTAAGATTCTTCTCTCGCATACGCACAAATAATTTACTATAATCTATTGGCATGTTTTTCACCACTTTTCTAATTAGGAGAGATGATCAAGATGCTGAAAGTTAAGTGTGCAAATTTTATCAAACGGTTTCTTATTACTGTTTTAGGATTTCTAATGTTGGCGTTAGTTGAAAGTGCGCCGGACTTCCCGATTTTTTACGCGGTGATAGTAATAACCTGCGGTTGCTCCATCAAGTTGTTATGGGAGTCCATTCTCAGAGACGAAAAGAAAATAAAAGGTCGAGGGTGTTTCCAAATTTCACAAAGGATAGATAGGGAAGACCATCGCGGGAAAGCTGCTTAACGGAACGCATTGAAGGGGGATTTATATGAAAGTGTTAAAAAGAGTCAAGCGATATGTAATTGTTTCTCTGTCAGAGCCGATACGTTTCCCTATTACTTTTATAGCCATTTTCACCCTCTTCTTTCACATACCCGATATTCAAACCGTTATATATCCCTTTGACGAATTTCCTTAGTAATTTTTATTCAACTTTTTGATATTTAGTAGAATTACCACTAAATATCAATAGAAGTTTTACTGATATGATAAAATATAGCAGTCCGCTAGGAAAGGAGTTGAAAAACTATGCAGTTTAACGAATGATTAAAAGCACTTTGAGAAGACAGTGATATCACACAAACTGAGTTAGCAAAAGCAGCTAATGTGACACAACAGAATATATCATTTTATGAGACAAGAGCAAACGAACCGGATATAAAAACCATCATTGCGCTTGCAAAGTTTTTCAACGTTACCACCGACTGCATATTAGGCCTAAGTGATAAAAAATGGTCCAATGCGTACGGCGGGGAATAGCCAAGTATAAATTTGAGTGCCACACAAAGTGCGGTCACAGCTTACCACCCACACGTGCAGAGGAGTACACTGCGCTTTGCGCCTACCGAATTGCAAACAGAGATGGGTATAAAAAAAGCCGGAGCGAAATGAAGTGCACCCCTTTAGTTATTTCAGTATACCATACTGTCTAACTAAAGGGGTGCACTTCACAAAAGCCCCGAGCTTTTCTATATTATGAGAAGCAAAAAGTCCAATCATCAATAACATAAAGAAACAATATGAAATAACGATTATAATAATATTCCTAAAAAGTTTCCATTTAGCCCTTTTTGATATAGCACGACCGCAGAGGGAGCAATAATCACCATGAATATCGCATTGACAATGCTTGCAATAATGAATTTCATACCGAGGTTCGGGAGCAGGAACAATTTCCGGCGAGCCATACGCACCCACAAAAGCAACCCCTTTAATTTCCATATTATGACATAATATTACAACAGGGAAATAAAAAAAGCAAGCAGAAAAACTGCTTGCTTTCTATGGTGGACGTTATAGAACTCGAATCTATGACCTTTCGCACGTCAAGCGTTATAATCATGCCCCGAAAAGAGCCGAAGAAATATAACCGTCCAATTTGTCAACAGACTTAGATACCATGAGGTCATCTAAGTGCGTATAGATTGCCATCGTTGTTTTTATGTTCGCATGACCGAGAAGTTTCGAAGCGGTCAGCACATCAACCCCGGAAATGTAGAGCAAAGTCGCATAAGTATGACGGAGATAATGCGCGGTAATCTCATTGATATTTGTAGCTGATGAACCCGGCAAACGAGACAAGGCCGTCATATAACTATCCCACATACGCTTCCAACTCATTAGGGAATGCATAGAGCCGTCAACCTTGCAACACACATATTTACTTTCTGATGTTTTTTTGGCATCCTGCAAAGCCAGTGCTAAGTCTATCGGGATATCGATAACGCGCCCCCAAGCTGTTTTCGTGCCAAGCTTCAAATATAGCTGATTGCCGCCCCGACATTCCACGCTTTTTGTAACGTTAATTTTAAGACCCTCTAAATCAACATCATTCCACGTAAGAGGAATAAGTTCCCCCCGGCGCAATCCTGCTAACATCATCACCAACGCGCCCAAACGCGCCCTATGCGGCGTAGTAACGATTAACTTTTGCTCCGTTGCCGTAAGCGCCCTACGAAAGCGCCTAGGGGCATATTTGGAAACTTCCCGACCGCGCGCCGGATTCTTTAAAATCAGTTCTAAATCCATTCCATATTCAAAGACACGGTATGCAGTGCTCCGAACATCAACAAGCGTTTGGTGTGATGCCGGGCGGCCTGTGTTTGGATTGCAGTCCGTAAGCGCATCAAGCAAAAAATCTATGTCAATCGGCTTTATATCCTCCACCGAAGAAGAACCGATATAGCGGTTAAGATGATTTATGTAACACCGCAAATTTTTGAATTGTGAATAGCTTACCTTGTTTTTTCGAGTAAGTAACCACTTTGACGCCAGTTCCGAAAACGTCAATCAATCAACCCCTTTTTCAAATTATTTAGGCCAGCTCCGTACATAAGATTGCGCGCTGCCGCATACATAAGACAAACCTCCGAAGGATACATAAGACTTTACAAATCTCTTATGTATCACCCGGAAGATATCACCCAAGACGATACATAAGAATCAACTACCGGCTCCATACATAAGAAAAACCCATTTTTATACATAAGAAATTGCCCTGGCTCCGTACATAAGACTTATGCACCGTTGGATACATAAAATTTTCCGACGTACTGTTTTACCCGGCGATCACCCTTTTGCTTGTACTTCATCCAGTACGGGCCATGCAATTCACTGCGCGTACACTTACAATTTGGTTTGCCGCACATCATCATTTCTTGCTGATAATACCATCCATCATCAGCAGTCGGAAGATCATCAGCCAAAAGACTAAAATCGGGATTACCTAAAAAGCAGGACATAATATATTGACTGTAAACAGGCGGCACAGCTTGAGCCAATGCCCAACGGTCATTTATCCAATCAATTTCCATTGCCTTTTGCCAGTCGGCAATATCGCCGCTACCATCAAAGCCGTTTCCGGCAACCGTTACTTTTTCCCCATCAATTACCCTGCCGGAGTGCATTCTGTGAAAAGGTTGAGGAACAGTGAAACCGCCAATTTCAAAATGTCTGTGCCGGATAACACCAAGGCAGAACATTTCACCGCACAAAAGCAAGTCGCGCCGAAGAGGTGCTTGCGGTACATTTTCAATGCAGTAAGGCCGCGCAGCTTGATACATAAGATTTTCAGCAAACGGAACTAAATCGGGATATTCTTTGGAACTGCCAACACAAGCCAGACTATAAGCTTGACACGGCGGCGAAATCCAAACGAAATCAAAAGACTGGATAAAACCAACTGTTAATTTTTGAATATCCCCCTGCATGAAATCAAACGGATAACTTTCCAGTTTTTTAATATCGACGCCGCATACATAAGGCTCAATACCAACAGCTTGACAGGCACGATACAACCCCATTGATGCACCACCATTACAGCAACAAATATCTAAAATACGCAATTAAAACCCAGCTCTCTACATAAGATTAAAATTCAGTACATTTTTTAACAGCATGATAAATTGCACTTTCAACTTTCATTTGTGCTACAGACTTAGAAACACGGTCAATTCCTGCAACTTTATTAATAAGCATTTTTACCGACAGACCGCAGTTAAACAACGAAACAATATCGATTTCAGAAATAAATTCCATCATTCCAACACCCCATCCGTATTTATGTATTTAAACCATAGAGAAACACCCTCCGGGGAATACTCTTTTAACTCGAAACTGTCATAGTCCGTGTCGTACCGCTGAACTTCCGGGTGCCGTACAAGGCCATGCCCTCCGGCATAATAGAACGAACCGAAAATTTTGCGAAAATCCTTAGTCACGTATTTCGTAATATATCGGGAAACACGTTCTTTTTGATTGTCCAAATGAATTGCAGTACTAAATCCGAAAGACCACTGCGGCATGTTATAAATAGTTTTTCCGTCCTTTGTTATTTTGCCACTGTCAACCATATCAAAATTTCCGGACAACAGGCCATGCATATGTATCGCGCCATCTTTATGATGTTCCGGGATAACAAGATACCGGGCATTATTTCTCATGACCTTGTTACTTAGAAAATTTTTAAGCTTTTCAGAAACCTCCTTGGAATTATAACGATTAATTTTGTCAGCATCTAAAGTCCATGTGACGAAATAGTCAAAATCATTACACATTGCAATATCGAACACGCATTCTTTTGCTCTTTTCACGTTATCGCTCCTAACTTCATTATCTAAATTCTTAGGTTTTGTAGTAGGTTCGGCGAACTCTATCGACTCCCAACATTCGTCTTTAAAAATAGGCTTTGAACAGACCGTAATTTTTTGTTGTCCATTCGGATAAATTTTCGCTTTCGTGTTATGATAGACCGTCGTTCCCACTTCTACGGGAACTAGCATCTAACCCAACCCCTTAGTGATGGTATTTTGAGGTTATAATCGAGTAGAGGATTTCAGCCCGCCGTTGGTGTCAGGGGCTTCGCCCCCACTGCCCCCAACGTCTGGCTCCTAAAATCGAGCCGAAGTTTTTTTAACAGACCGTTTGCCCTCTTTCGTAAGTTCAGATATATTACTACCAAGTTCTCCCCTGTTTTGCATAATTTCAGAATCGGAAACATATTCAGCCTTTAACATATTTTGAACCAGTTCAGCAGTATCATAACGACCTCGAACAATATCAGTCTGAACATAGGCATAAGCGCTCATGGGTATCAACGGATACATAGGATTCGAAAAAGCTAAATCATAGTCGTGCGAATCATAAACATGCACAGTGCCCATTCTAGAAAACGGATGACCCATATGCACATGACAAACTCTAACCGTAGCAACAATATCTCTTAACTGCTTGTCTACAAAATTCCATCTTTGCGAAGTTGCAAAAATCATTAAATGCCGTTTCCGAACTTGACATAAATGCTGAAACAATATCTTGGGAACACTTTCTTTACTGGCGGCAAAGTCTCTGGAATTGAAAATAGTACCTATTTCATCAATTAACACAAGACAATTGTTAGGTGCGTTCAGAATGTCCTGTGGAGTCCGTAAAGGCAATATAACCGTATGGGCAGGAAAGTTAATCAATTGAAAATTAGAGAGCACAGTAAGCTGTGGATACCTTTTAGCCAAATTGTATGCATCACTAACCATAGAACAAGTTTTTCCTGCACCAAACCGACCTACATAAATATGTAATCCCCAACCCTCAAATAAGTAATACCATTTATCCTTAAAATAATGAAACAAGTCAATCAAAAGACAAAAAGCCGTATGAGGAACAAGAAAAAGGCACTTGAAAAATAAAAAAACACTAACAAGCATTACAATTTTCCCCCCATGAAACGCATGGAAAACGCCTTAATACCACCTAAAATCGTCATAACAACGAGATAAGATAAACAAACATCTGCAAGGTAACGAAACGCAATTCCAACGGTTACAGGCTCTGTAAAATTCAAACCCATAATACCGAAAAGCTGTTCAGCAAATTGGAGCATTATATACCCCTCCTAAATAAATCAATAATTATTAAACGGAAAAAAAGAATGAAAACAATAGCCAAAAGGCAAAGTTGTTCAAAACTTAAAGATTGGAGATTAAGATTCCAAATGTACCCCTCACCCATTATTCAAGCACCCCCCAAATTAACTTGGCAACTAAAGCAATAACCGCAGAGCCGAGTAAAATAATCCATAACGACAAATGAAATTGACCGAAAATAATAGGCAAAGACAAAACAGCAAGACAACCGTTAATCATGGCTTGCAAAATATCAAAAAACATTTTTTACCTCCCTAATATTCGCAACACAACAATAAGGACGAGAGCAGCCAAAACGATAGCCCAAAAAGCCGGAGGAAGATAAGAAAACGACACAGAAACATTCGTAAAAAAGGAAGTAACCGAGGAAGATGTACTTTTCAAAGAATCAATAACATCATTGAACCCACCAATAAAAGAAGTAATGTCCAACGCTAATCCTCCCCTCGTCCGAAAATACGAACAATAACCGTAATTGCGACAAAAGAAACAAACACAATTGTAAATTGAGTAGGCAAATATGAAAAGCACTTAGCTAAAAACAAGAAAAAATCATGGAGATAAGCCAATAAGCCGTTTAAATCATCAAAAGCATCATCAAGTCCATGATTAAGAACAGGAAACCCACCCGTACCATCAATAATTTTTGTTCCAGATGATGGACTACTTGACGGCGGTTCAGTATCATCTGGATTACTTACTCTAGTTGTGTCCTTATCTTTGTTATACGTATCATCATTAGCTTTATCTTGTGTAGTAGGAAATGTGTCCGGTACATTTAAAGTCTTTTGTTGGTCTTGGGCACGTTCTTTATCAGCAGCAGTACCCAATCCGGCAGGAGTAGTTGGTAAAGCAGGAATAATTGGAGGATATAATTTAATATCACCACCAACTGGAGCCCCTTGTGCATCAGCCGCAGAACCAATAACATCAGGATTAGTTGCATCTAAAATACTTTTGCCCTCTGCATACCATTTATCATTTGCAACATTAATTACATCATGACCAATATCCAAAGAACCAACATTTTCATAAGGAACTTTAAACTCAATACTATAATTAACAGGAGTTGAAGTGTTAAATTGATTTTTTAAAATGCCGCCAATATAGGCAGTAGAACCAACAACATACATAACAGGTAAAACCCTTAATCCATAATTTAAATTAAAACTAGTTCCAGTATAAACATTGTCAATATACAACAAAAAATATGAACCAGTATAAGAAATAGCCATAGTATGAAAAACACCGTCAACCGTATATTCAGTAAACGTTTTTGGTATATTAACATTTCGTGTAATATCAGCCATAGTCAAAGTATCACGATAAAATCTTAATAAACTAAAACTACCGCCATTCAACACTATATTCGAATTAGCACCAAATACAGAAGCTAAATCACTAAATGAACCATTAGAAAAAGATGTAACAGGAAATTCAGATGAAAAACTAGCCGCAGCAGATGCAGTTACAACGGATGAAATTATATTAGATTTTATTTCCTTTAATGCAGTTTGTGACATTTGAATAACAGGAGCGGCAGCAGCACCAGTTATCAAAATACCTGCCAATGCAGCAGTAGACAACTTACCCCAAATACGCTGACATTCATCATAATAGCTATTCCCATGTGCTAAAGCAGAAACACCAACGCCAAGACCAACAACAGCCGCACCAACAATCAAAGCACCCGCAGCAGCACCGATAGCCGTACCAGTTGCTCCGGCAACCACTCCGGCAAACACCGCTTCAACACCTGTCGCATGGGCAACAACAGGCTCCTTGTACATATAACCGAACATCATTGTAAAAATCAAAAGAAAACATAGTAAAGACGTTAAAATACGTTTTGTAATTTTAGAAAAACGGTTAACGCTAATCGGTTTCATAGCATTATCGAATTGCACAAATACACCCCCCATAAAAAATTTTGGGAGTGGGAAATTTCCCACTCCCATGCAAGGCATTATGGATTAGTTGTGACCACCTGCAGCGCCTTTGGCTTTCTTAAAGATTCCAAAGCCAATGCCGAGGACAGAAGCACCAATGAACAGCAAACAAAGCTGATTGCCAGTCATAAAGGTTACGGCTTGTCCTGCTACAGTTAAAACATCGGAAACACCGGAAACGATAGAACCAGGCTCCATGAAAATTGCCACCTTTCATAATAAATATTTTTTTAATAAAGCCGTGAATCGGCTAAATTACGCCGTTTTAGTTGCTGCTTTTAAGGTAAAATCTTCAACCTTGCCAAAGCGATTATAAATCAACACAATTTCGGAGCCAATCGGGATTTCTTCCAATACTTCCGGCTTTACACTGATTGTTTCGGCGATTGTTCCTTGAACACCAGTTACGGTTGAATCCTCATATGTAACATACAACTTACCGAATGAGATAGTTCTATCGGAATCCTTGTCCTTGAACGAGCCGATACGCTTTCCTATTACTTTCATAGCCATTCTTACCCACCCCCTTTCACATACCCGGTATTTAAACCGTTTTGATTCCCTCAAGAGGGAATCTTTTTAGCCATATATTTTCTAATTGTTATTTTAGCCATTTTATGGCTAAATGTCAATAGAAATATTCTGTCTATGGTAAAATTATTTCCAATAATTATAAAAGAGGTGATTAAAATACAATACAACGAGATACTAAAAGCATTAAGACAAGACAGAGACTTAAACCAAACAGAAATGGCGAAAATTCTAAACGTATCACAAAGAAGCGTTTCCCACTACGAAAGCGGAAAAATAGAACCACCGTACAATATTTTAATCGCCTACGCGAAATATTTTCATGTTAGCACCGACTACATATTAGGCTTACACGATAAAAAGTAGTTTTACCGCAAGCCACGCAGAATAGCTAAGTATAAATTTGTGTGCCGCTTTGCGGTCACAGCTTACCGCCCACACGTGCAGAGGGGCGCACCGCGCTCCGCGCCTACCGTATTGCAAACAAAGATGGGTGAAATTTGTCAAGATCTTAACATATGTGAAATGTTTAACACTTGTCAAGATCTTGACACAAAAAAAGGCCGGAGCGAAAGCCCCAGCCTTTTACTATTTACTTTTAGAACTGGTAGAATCATACCATGCTTTACCATCAATAGAAATATAAGTAATTTTAGCATTCAAATCATCATAATAAGCTATTTTAACAACAAAAGGGCCACTCGTAATTTGCTTGCTATTCTTTCCACGGGAAAAAACCATTGAAGTTATTGTACATACATTTCCATCTCTAGCAATTTTCCAAGCTGCAGGATCATCAGAAAACTTAGCCGAATCTGGATAAAGTAAGGCTTTCAGCACAGCCATTTTTGCCCAACTCTGCAAAAAATCTGTAGAATCATCAACAGCGATAGGAGCAGAGGATAACAACGACTGTGAACTAGAGATTCCTGTTTCTGAATCTGAAATTACAGGAGGAATAAAAGTAGGATATGAATATGTTTGTGCAGCGACTTTTGCTGTCATATTATTACTTTGTATTACTAAACTCACAACATAAAAAAGAAATAAAAATACGGCTACTAATAAAACTCCAATAAGCACATTTTTTAAACAGCCGCTTGACTGCTTTTTAGGTTTACAAGAATCTTGATACCCATGCCAATTATCATTTGGCGGCAAATCCGGCGAGCCATACGCACCCACAAAAGCAACCCCTTTAATTTCCATATTATGACATAATATTACAACAGGGAAATAAAAAAAGCAAGCAGAAAAACTGCTTGCTTTCTATGGTGGACGTTATAGAACTCGAATCTATGACCTTTCGCACGTCAAGCGAATGCTCTACCAGCTGAGCTAAACGTCCATTTCTGAGTGCTCGATTATTATATCGTAAATAATGGAGAAAATCAAGATAAAATTACAAAATAACTTAATTTTATTTACACTGCTTGTAATCAACACAAGCAAAGCCTATAATTACTATAATAAATTAAAGTGAGGTGTTGGCTATGTCGATAAGTCTGGTGCTGGAGGGCGGCGGAATGCGCGGCGCCTACACAAGCGGTGTGCTGGAAGTCTTGCTGCAAAACGGGATTGAGTTCCCCAGTGTATACGGTATATCAGCGGGTGCGTGCAATGCACTCAGCTATATTTCCAAGCAAAAAAACAGGAACTACGATATTTTCTGCAATTATATATCCGATAGGCGTTACATCAGCGTTGAAAATCTGCATCTGACAGGCTCGCTTTTTGGCTTTGACTTCATCTTTGGCGAGCTATTTCACGAGTTGCTTCCGTTTGATTACGAGTCTTTCTTTCATTCACCGATTAATCTGAAGGTGGGTGCGACAGATTTAAAAACCGGGCGGGCGGTCTTTTTTGATAAATCAGATTTGGACGAAGATTTTACCGTAGTGAAGGCTTCCAGCTCTTTGCCGTTTATTTCAAATATTGTTTCCTATAAAGGGCATGAACTGCTGGACGGCGGCTGCGCCATGCCGATTCCGATTGAGCGTTCGATTTTTGACGGCAGCGAACACAATGTGGTTGTACTGACCCGCGACAGTTCCTACCGTAAAAGTCTGCGCCCGGAATTTCCACGTTCCGTTCTGCGCGTAAAATACGGCGATTACCCCAACTTTATCAGCACGATGCTCGCCAGAGCGGAAATTTACAACAGTGAACTGGAAGTTTGCCGCCGACAGGAAAAAGACGGCAAAGCGGTAGTAATCCGCCCAAGCAGACCAATTATTACTGGCCGATATGAAAAGGACCCGGAACGTCTGAAAGTAATTTATGAACTGGGCAAGCGCGACTGCGAGAAAAAACTTCCCGATATTGAAGCAATCATGGCAAAAGCATAAAATATCTATCTATTCAATAAGGACGGTAATATCCGTCCTTATTTTTTTCTTGACAAAAAGGTCGCGTAGGGATTATGATTTATAATGCAAATAGTTAGCATTTAGAAAGAGGGTTAAATCCCATTGAGAAAAGCAATCGCCGCTATTTTAGCGGTTATTCTTATGTCTTTTTCGGCCGGCTGTACGCGCAGAGCGGAACCGAATATTCAATTTAAAGTGGTAACCTCGTTTTACCCTTTATATATTATGGCGCTGAATATTACAGACGGGGTATCCGGAGTGCAGGTTGACAACATGGCCGGGCAGCAGGCGGGCTGCCTGCATGATTATCAGCTCCAGTCAAAAGATATGAAAAATATTGAACAGGCAAATGTGTTTGTCATTAACGGGGCGGGGATGGAAAATTTCATGGGCAAGGTGACTGCCCAGCTGCCGAACCTTCAGGTAGTGGATACCAGTGTCGGAGTCACGCTGCTTACCGACGACAGCGGAACAGCAAACCCGCATATGTGGGTTTCGATTACAAATTACATTCATCAGGTTGATAATATGGAAAAGGGACTTGCCGCGGCTGATCCGAAAAATGCTGTATTATATCAGAAAAATGCATTGGAATACATCGCCAAACTCAGTGCGCTCCGGGGAAAGATGCATGATGAACTCAGCAACGTAAAGCAGCGGGATATCATTACCTTCCACGAAGCGTTTCCCTATTTTGCGGAAGAGTTTGGTCTTAACATTGTTAAGGTGGTAAACAGGGAACCCGACAGCCAGCCGAGCGCGAAGGAACTGGCTGAAACCATCCGACTGGTTCGCAGCACCGGAGTAAAGGCCGTTTTTGCGGAACCTCAATATCCTAAGTCAGCTGCGGACATTGTTGCGCACGAAAGCGGTGCTACCGTGTATTCCCTGGACCCGTCCGCAACGGGGGAAAACGATAAAAACGCTTACCTTAATGCAATGGAAAATAATTTAACCGTGCTGAAACGCGCGCTGGCATAAGGAGATTTTCATGGATACTTGCAAAGACGGTTGTAAATGCAATACAAAGATTAGAAATCTTACCGTTAAGAAGCACGACGGTATTCTGCTGCATGACGTGTCGCTTGATGTGCACCACGGCGAAATACTGGCGCTGATCGGGCGAAACGGCGCGGGCAAAACCACATTGCTCAAGGCGCTTTTGGGGCGCATTCCCTACACGGGCAGCATTACTTTTACCAATGCATGCGGAGAAACAATCGAGAAGCCGCGCATCGGCTATGTGCCGCAAAACCTTGTGTTCGATCGCTCCACACCGGTTACGGTAGCGGATATGCTCTGTGCAAACACAAGTTCTTTCCCTGTTTGGCTTGGACATAAAAAAGATAAATTGGTACATGCGGAAAAAATGCTCGCAAGGGTGGGGGGGAGTCCCTCGCTGCTGCCTAAGCGCATCGGTAACCTTTCAGGCGGTGAAATGCAGCGTGTGCTGCTTGCGTTCGCACTGGAACCGAAACCGGATCTGCTCCTTCTGGATGAGCCGGTTTCAGCTGTCGACCGCCGCGGCATCGAAGTATTTTACGATCTTGTTACCTCAATGCGGGCCGAACATCAGATGCCGACCATTCTGGTATCGCATGATTTATCCCATGTAGAAAAGTATGCGACACGCGCGGCGCTTTTGGACCGTACGATTCTTGTCTGCGGCAACGTGAAAGATGTTATGAAAACAACCGAAGTACAGGAAGCCTTCGGATTAAAGCTGACCGGGGGTATAAAATGATGACTGCGATTTATTCCATAATTGATACGCTGCTGCCATTTGAGTGGACAGAGTTCAGCTACATGAAAAATGCTTTGATTGCTATCATATTAATTACCCCGTTATTCGGTCTGGTCGGTACCATGATTGTAAATAATAAAATGTCGTTTTTTTCCGATGCTTTGGGGCATTCGGCGCTTACCGGAATTGCCATCGGCGTTTTGATGGGAATTGATAACTATGTAATTTCCATGATGGGCTTTGCGCTGCTGTTTGCTCTGTGCATTTCCGCTGTCATGAACTCCGGAAATTCCTCTGCGGATACCATCATCGGCGTCTTCTCTTCGACCGGTTTGGCGCTCGGCATTGTGCTGCTTTCAGCATCCGGGGGATTCGCAAAATATTCAGGGTACCTCATCGGCGACATTCTGACCGTACAGCCGAATGAAATTGCGATGCTTGCAATCATTCTTCTGGGAGTCGTACTCCTTTGGGTGCTGTTTTTCAACCGGTTTATGCTGACCAGTATTAACGCTGATTTGGCGGCAAGCAAGGGAATTCCCGTTCGGCTCGTTGAAAAAGCATTTGTTATTGTGGTGGCGATTATCGTCACTATTTCAATTAAATGGGTAGGCATTCTGATTATTAACTCCCTGCTGGTACTGCCCGCTGCTGCTGCCAGAAACATGGCAAGAAGCATGCGTTCCTACCACTTTACCGCTGTCGGGATTTCTCTTTTTTCGGGTGTGAGCGGGTTGATCCTTTCCTATTATACAGGTACTGCCGCCGGCGGCACGATTGTTTTGATTTCCGCTTTCATCTTTTTCGGCAGCTTTGCTTCCAATTGGGCGCGTGGCAAAGCGTAAACGGGTTGCATGCAAACGGTTGCATGCAAACGGGAATTTGTGGTATGATTGAAAAAATGCGACGCACAGGGCAGGAATACTTTTCCTGTTCACATAAAACCAATCATACAGGGGGGATTCCTATGAAACATATTTACAAACCGGCGGACATTCTTCTGCCGAAAGCCGTACCAACTGAAAACTGGTGTGTTATCGCCTGCGACCAATACACGTCCGAGCCGGAATATTGGGAAAGAGCAGAAAAAGCGGTGGGGAATTTTCCTTCCACATACCACATGGTTTACCCGGAATGCTGCCTTGAAACCACGAATGCCGAGGAATATGCAAATGGGATTAACCATACAATGGAGCGGTATCTGAATGACGGTGTGTTCCGTGAGGTAAAGAATAAATACATTTTGGCAGAACGAACTCTTGCCGACGGAAAAGTTCGCCGCGGCGTTATGATGGCGCTTGATTTGGAGCAGTACCGTTATGAAAAGGGAAGTAAAAGCCCTATCCGTGCTACGGAGGGAACCGTGCTGGAGCGAATTCCGCCCCGTGTGAAGATTCGCCGCAATGCGCCGCTGGAGCTTCCTCATATTATGATTCTGATTGATGACAAGCAGCGCAGCGTCATTGAACCGATTGACAAATCCTGCCTTACACTGGAATATGAGGGTAAGCTGATGCAAAACAGCGGAAGCATCCGTGGGTTTAGTCTAAACGAAACGGCAGCCGAAAAGCTGGAAGCTGCTTTGGATGCCCTTCCGGTCAGTGACAATCTTCTTTTTGCCGTTGGAGACGGAAACCATTCGCTTGCAACCGCCAAGGCCTGCTACGAAGAAGTAAAACAAAGTCTGGCACCGGAAGAAGCCGCAAACCACCCTGCCCGCTGGGCGTTGGCGGAGGTAGTCAACCTTTATGACGATTCTCTGCAGTTCGAGCCGATTCACCGCGTTGTGTTCCAGACAAATCCGGCGAAACTGATGCAGGAATTTCGCAGCTATTATGAAATTTCGGACACACCGTGCGAGGGGCACAAAATCACCTGCGTGATCGGCACGGAAACGAAAACGGTCTGGGTGAAAAATCCACCGTCCAATCTGGAAGTCGGAACGCTGCAAAAATTCCTTGACGCACAGCTTACCGGCGGCAAAGTTGACTATATTCACGGGGAGGAAGTAGTTGAACGGCTTTGCAGGGATGACAGTGAAGCAATTGGATTTTTGCTCCCTAAAATGGAAAAAAGCAGTCTGTTTGAAACGGTGGCAATTGACGGCGCGCTTCCCCGCAAGACTTTTTCCATGGGCCATGCGTGCGACAAGCGCTTTTACATGGAGTGCCGTAAAATAAAAGTCAATTACCATCGGCTTTAACCGTAATTGACTTAATAAATTAAAAAGGTCTTTTCATTGATTTGAAAAGGTCTTTTTTATTTGTATAATTATTCAATATTTTTTGATTGATTCTGGTATATTAACCGCTCTCCCTGTAATAATTTTAAATATGTCATAGCACCACGGACTGCAAGGCGTGTTTTTTTATGTAAAACGGAAATGTTCACTTTCCCCCTTTATAACGGAAGGTGGTTGTGATAATATTAATATATTATTGATAGAAATGGCTGCTTTTCGGGCGGCGGAACGGGGGAAATATGTCTGACGTCATCAGATTATTTGTAGAAAAAAAACCCGGCTTCGATGTCGAAGCACAGCACATAAAATCCGATCTGATTGAAAATCTGGGCATGGACGCGATTGAGGAACTTAGGTTAATTAACCGGTATGATATTTCCGGACTTACCAAAGAAGAATTTACTGCTGCGCGCGACACAATATTATCCGAACCGAATGTGGATAATGTGTACGATGAGGAATACCCTTTGCCACAGGACTTTGCCGCTTTTGCTATGGAATATCTTCCGGGCCAGTACGATCAGCGCGCAGATTCCGCCGCGCAGTGCGTGCAGCTGTTAACGCAGGGGGAACGCCCGCAGGTGGTTACCGCCCGCATGATCGCAATCCGCGGAAAATTGGGCGACGATCAATTTAATAAAGTAAAGAGTTATATGGTGAACCCGGTGGAAAGCCGTCTTGCCTCTTTTGCAAAGCCCGAAACCCTCGATATGGCCGCGGAAGTGCCGCCTGATGTCGCGCGTGTTGCGGGCTTTATTCTTTGGAATGAAGACGAACTGAAAGCGTATTATCAGTCCATGGGATTTGCCATGAGCCTTGAAGATTTGGAATTTTGCCGCCGCTATTTCCGTGACCAGGAAAAACGCGACCCCAGTGTAACCGAGCTGCGTGTCATTGACACTTATTGGAGCGATCACTGCCGCCATACCACTTTTTCCACTCGCTTGGAAAATATAAAGGTGCAGCAATCCGCAGTAAGCGGAGTGATTGAGGATGCGTTAAAAGCATACTATGATGCACGCCATGAAGTGTACGGCGATACCGACCGCCCCGTTTCCCTGATGGATATGGCGGTGATCGGCATGAAGGTGCTGCGTAAAAGGGGCCTGATTCCCGACCTCGATTTAAGCGAAGAAATCAACGCCTGTTCCATTGAAGTTCCCGTGACCATTGACGGCAGGGAACAAACATGGCTGGTGCAATTCAAAAACGAAACCCATAATCACCCTACGGAAATTGAACCGTTCGGCGGCGCCGCGACCTGCCTTGGCGGAGCAATCCGCGACCCGCTTTCGGGCAGAGCCTATGTGTATCAGGCAATGCGCGTTACCGGCTCCGGCGACCCGCGCACCGCATTTGAAGACACCATGCACGGCAAACTGCCAACCCGCAAAATCACAACGGGCGCGGCGCACGGCTACAGTTCGTACGGCAACCAAATCGGCCTTGCGACCGGTCAGGTCACCGAGCTTTACGACGCGGGCTACGTAGCCAAGCGCATGGAAATCGGCGCGGTCATCGGCGCTTCCCCCAAGGAGAATGTTGTACGGTTTGTTCCGGACGAGGGCGATGTTATTGTCCTGCTGGGCGGCAGCACCGGCCGCGACGGCTGCGGCGGCGCAACAGGCTCCAGCAAAGCACATACCGAGCAGTCCATTGAGGTTTGCGGCGCGGAAGTACAAAAGGGTAATCCGCCGACCGAACGTAAAATTCAAAGATTATTCCGTAATCCGCAGGTCGCGCAGCTGATTAAACGCTGCAATGACTTTGGTGCGGGCGGTGTTTGTGTTGCCATCGGAGAACTGGCAGACGGGCTGACAATTGATTTAAATAAAGTTCCCAAAAAGTACGAGGGCCTGGATGGCACGGAGCTTGCCATTTCCGAATCACAGGAAAGAATGGCGGTCGTGCTTGCCCCCAAGGACGTTGACCCGTTTATTGCTGCGGCAAAAGAAGAAAATCTGAACGCTCAGGTTGTTGCGATTGTAACAAGGGAGCCCCGCCTGTGTATGAAATGGCGTGACGACACGATCGTAGATATCAGTCGCGCGTTTTTAGACACCAACGGCGTAATTCAGAAAAACGATGTATTGATTGGCGCGGTAAACCCGGAAGAAAACTACCGTACCCTTACCCCCTCCGGCCTGAAGGACAAGCCGCTGGCGGAAGCGTTCCGTAAAAACCTCTCCCGCCTTGGCGTCTGTTCCCAAAAAGGGCTGAGTGAACGGTTCGATGCGAGCATCGGCGCTTCCACTGTGCTGATGCCGTTTGCGGGCAAATACCAGCTTAGTCCCGAAGAAGCAATGGCTGCAAAGCTCCCGGTAATGCACGGTGAAACCGACGATGCAACCGCAATGGCTTATGGCTATATTCCCGGAATTGCACGGTTCAGCCCGTTCCACGGCGCGGCCTATGCGGTCGTGGAAAGCCTTTCAAAGCTTGCCGCCATCGGCGCAAATCCGCTGAAAGCAAGGCTGACTTTCCAGGAATATTTTGAAAGGCTGAACACCGACCCAACACGCTGGGGCAAACCGACCGCGGCATTGCTTGGCGCGCTGACCGCGCAGCTTGGCATGGGACTGCCGGCAATCGGCGGAAAAGACAGCATGAGCGGCACATTTGAGCAGTTGGACGTTCCCCCGACATTGGTAAGTTTCGCCGTATCTATGACAAAGGCAAGCAGAACCATTTCCGCCGCCTTCAAAAAGAGCGGGTCTAAAGTGGTGCTTCTTCCCCTGCCGGAAGATTCCGACACACTGCTGCCGAACTGGGCTGTGCTGAAGCAGTATTATCAGTCGATTACTGAAATGATAGAATCCGGTGATATTCTTTCGGCTTCCGTTGTCAAAGAGGGCGGCGCGGCTGCATCAATTGCAAAAATGTGCTTTGGCAATCAAATCGGCTTCCGGTTCCAGCAAAGCGTATTGGATCATCAATTCCTGTTTGCTCCTGCTTCCGGTGTAATGATAGCTGAGCTCAATGAGAATCCGGTGAAAGATATTGCATATATTTCACTGGGTGAAACAATTTCCGAGCCGCTGATAGCACTTGGCAATGATAAACTTGACCTGAACAAACTGGTCGGCGAATGGGGCGGCACACTGGAGAAGATTTTCCCGAATCAGGCGCCGGAACAGCCGGTAGCGTATGATATTCCTCTGTATGCACAGCGCAGCCAAAAGGCGCCTGCCGCCAAAGCTGCAAAGCCCCGTGTATTCATTCCTGTGTTCCCAGGCACCAACTGCGAATACGACAGCGCCAGAGCCTTTGAAAAGGCAGGTGCCGTTCCCGAAATTTTAGTTATGCAAAACCTGAGCTCTGCAGGGATCGAACAAACCATTGAACGTATGGAAAAAGCAATCCGCCAATCTCAAATTATTATGCTTCCGGGCGGATTCTCCGGCGGTGACGAGCCGGACGGTTCCGGCAAGTTTATCGCTACCACTTTCCGCAATCCTAAAATTGCCGAAGCGGTCAATGATCTTCTTTATCACCGTGACGGACTGATGCTCGGCATTTGCAACGGTTTTCAGGCATTGATTAAGTTAGGACTTGTACCCGGCGGCGAAATTACACAGCCTGCCGAACAGGCGCCGACTTTAACCTTTAACACGCTTGGCCGCCATGTATCGCGTATGGTATACACCAGAGTGACCTCCGTAAAATCCCCGTGGTTTGCGGGCGTGGATGCGGGCGATGTATTTGCAATTCCGGTTTCTCATGGCGAAGGCCGTTTTGTCGCGAGTGACGAAGTAATGCGCAAATTGATTGAAAACGGTCAGATTGCCACCCAGTACACCACCCCGGACGGAACTCCAAGCGGTAATATTGAATGGAACCCCAATGGTTCCGCATGTGCGGTTGAAGGTATTACCAGCCCGGATGGGCGTATCCTTGGCAAGATGGGACATTCCGAGCGCAAGGGCGATCATTTATATGTCAATGTGCCGGGCGCGAAAGATCAAAAGATTTTTGAATCCGGTGTAAAATATTTTAAATAAATTCAGGTGAAACTCATGAGCGATTTTTTCAAGAGAACGTGGGCTGAAATTAACCTTGATGCAATCACCCGCAACTTTCAGGTAATTCGCGCTCAGCTAAGACCGGAAACGCTTGTCTGCTGTGTGATCAAGGCTGACGCCTACGGCCACGGCGCTGAAGTGCTGGCAAAAGAATATGAAAGCCTTGGAGCAAACTGGTTTGCAGTCTCGAATTTAGAGGAAGCAATACAGCTGCGCAGCGTGGGGATTAAGCTGCCCATTCTGATTTTGGGCTATACCCCACCCAGCTTAGCGGCTAAGCTAAGTGAGCTGGATATTGCGCAAACGGTACTTTCCGCAGAGTACGCGGCGGAGCTTTCAGACGAGGCCGTAAAAGCCGGCGTGACCGTCCGCACTCACATTAAGGTGGACACAGGAATGAGCCGTATCGGCTTTTTGTATCAAAATCAAAGTCGTGACTGCCGAACAATCGGTGAAATTGAACGCGCCTGCAAGCTGCCCGGTTTGAACTCAGAGGGCATCTTCACGCACTTTGCCGTCGCCGATGAAGGCACCGGCGGCAGTGCTTACACTTTGATGCAGTACGATAATTTTACGCATGCGATTTCCTTGTTAGAGCAGCGCGGGGTTACTTTTCAGATTAAGCACTGTGCGAACTCCGCAACCATTTTTGATTATCCCGAAATGCAACTTGACATGGTACGCCCGGGTATTATTCTTTACGGCCTGATGCCGTCATCCCAGTTGAAAAATAAAATAAGCCTGGTTCCCGCTATGGAACTGAAAAGCATTGTATCCATGGTGAAAACTGTAGAGTCGCAAACATGCGTAAGTTACGGCCGTCGGTTTGTAACAAAGAAGAAGACGAAAATCGCCACCGTTCCCATCGGTTACGCCGATGGCTACCCACGGCATCTTTCCATCCGCGGCAGCATGCTTGTACGGGGCTGCAAAGCAAAAATAATCGGCCGTGTCTGCATGGATCAGCTGATGCTGAACGTCACATCCGTACCGGAAGTGCGGGAAGGCGACATTGTAACCGTATTTGGCCGCGACGCACAAAATAATATTACGGTTGACGAGCTCGCTTCCCATAACCACACGATTAATTATGAACTGGTGTGCATGATTTCCAAACGTGTGCCGCGTATCTACTTTCGGGGCGGAAAAGAAGTCGGCGAATTAAATTATTTATGTAAGTAATGAGTGTTAAAAACACGTCTGAGCCAGTCTCGGACGCGATTTTTTAGTCTGTAAAGCGAAAATTGGAAAATAATGTTTGTCTGGCTCGTTACTTGACATAATAAGGGATTACAAATATAATGATAGAAAACATTCCCATTATCTTTGTGCACTGTAGCTGATTTTTGTAAAAAGGCAAGCGGAGCAATTAGATTGTGTGCCAATCATTTCACGAATAATTAACGGAACATATAGGGAATATGCAGAACAAAACGAAAACGGAGGAAGAAAATTGAAGAAGCTAGTTTCGCTTTTACTCGCGCTTGCAGTAATTTTGTCATTCAGTATGACGACAATGGCTGCCGACCTTGGCTCAACAGGGGATCCCGACACCATGCCGGACGATTTAAACAGTGCTCTGGGGGACTTTAGCAGCACCTTCAGCTCCGGGCTGACACTGAATCAATCAAATGTTGCGGTAAATGTCGGAGAAACTTCCCAATTAATGGCCAGTCAGTACGGCGTATCGCCCATTGCAGCCAATTGGACTTCCAGCAACACCTCAATTGCAACGGTGGACAGCAACGGATTGGTAACCGGTAAAAGCTTGGGCGCTGCCACTATTACGGCAACAGCCGGCAATGGGGAATCGATTTCCTGCCCGGTTCATGTTATCATCAGAGGAATTGACGTATCCAGGTGGCAGGGCAACATCGATTGGAATGCAGTCAAATCTTCCGGAATTGATTTTGCGATAATCAAAGCAACCGAGGGCGTTGATTATGTTGACCCGTATTTTGTCAGCAATATGACGGGAGCCGCTGCCGCCGGATTGCATATCGGCGCTTACCATTTTTTACGTGCGGGCGATGCGAAGGAACAGGCCAGGCAGTTTATTGCGGCAGTAAAACCTTATTCCCCGAACTATCCCCTCCTCTGTGATGTGGAGGCTGCTGATCTTCGTGCTCTTGGCAAAGACGCAATTACCGACATGGTAGTAACATTTTGCGAAGCTGTCCGTGCCGCGGGGTATCACCCGATGATTTATTTTAACTTGGACTGGCGCTTGAATTGTCTCGACATGTCCCGGCTCGGCGCGTATGATTTATGGTTTGCCCGTTACAGCAACGCACCCGGGTATAATGATGTGGGCATCTGGCAGTATTCCAGTACCCAAAGCGTACCGGGTATCAGCGGCAATGTTGATGCCGATTACTCCTACAGGAACTACCCTGCTATGAAGCCGTTAAAATCTGACACCGAAACTCCAGTTACGTTCGGAACAAACACTACATACATTTATAAGATTACCACCAACCTTACCACAGCACCCAAAGCGGTATCCAGCAACCCGGCTGCGGTAAGCGTTGCATTTTATCAAAAAGTGAGCGGCGGATATCTTTATAAAATAACAAATGTAAACGCGGGTAACGCGTTGATTACGACAACTGCATCGGATGGCTCTTCATCCAGTTTTCTCGCAACCGGTATTGCAAAGGGAGTAATATGCGATACTACTGCACCGTTTACCATGAAAAAGGGTGCAACATATCAGTTTAAACTTACTCTGATAGGCGGTGCCACCGGAATCCCCACCATTGCAACAGGAAATTCAAGTGTGTTAAAAGTAACTTCTACAACGCATAGCGGAAACAGTTACTATATTAAGGTAACAGCGGGGAGCGACGGAACCACCAGCGTTTACACGACCTTGCCGGGTCAGCAGCCTGTCAGACAGTGTATGGTTACGGTCGCGAGCGGCAATACATCAGTAAATACACCTGCTCCCGGAACTGCAACCGGTGTAAGCTCAGACACGACTTTGCCGTTTACTATGAGTGCGGGTAAAACGTATCAGTTTAAATTTTCACTTGTGGGCGGTACAACCGGAACGCCTTACATTTCGACCGGTAACAACAGCGTGCTGAGTGTGACTTCTACTGTAAGAAGCGGTACCAGCTTTTATGTGAAGGTCACAGCTAAGAGCAGCGGCTGCACCAGTGTTTATACAACATTGGCCGGCCAACAGGCTGTAAGGCAGTGCGTTATTACCGTAGCCTGATAAACGGCATGCCCTGTTCCGCTAAATTCAGTCTGAATTGTACTTATAAGTTACATATCGTTATACTATGACGGATGACTTCCGCCCTATTGCAATGTGGTTAGGCTGACATCGTTTTAAACGATGCCGGCCTTTTCTTTATTTATCTGTTAAATTGAAAATAATTCATAGAAAATGTATTTAGTTAAAAAATAATGTCATAATTTTTAGATTCCTGCCGATATATAACAATAGCTATCGAATTCTAAAGTTCAATATAGAATTTTAATTACTATATTTATAATCAATAATTTTGTCTCAAATTCTTTATCTGCGCACTAACTTCAAGGAGGAATCAAATTTGGATATTTCAACCATTATCGGAATCATAGTTGCCTTCGGTTCTCTCGTAACAGGGTATATGATTGAAAAGGGAGTTATCAGTTCGCTGTTCCTGCTCAGTCCGTTCATTATCGTATTTGGCGGCACAGTGGGTGCGCTTATCCTCTCTTTTGGTTTTCATGATTTAATCGGAGCATTTAAGTCACTCTTTAAAAGTTATTTTAATAAGAATGCGCCTAATCCGGAAAAGCTGATTGCAAAAATCAGCGAAATGGCTGAATTATGCCGAAAGGAAGGTCTTTTAAAGCTCCAGACAATGCTGACTGACCCCGAGTTGAACAACGACAATTATCTGCTTTTAAAAGAGGGTATGATTCTTACTCTTGATATGAAGTCTGAGGAAGAAATTCAGGCTGCTCTTGAATCTGACATACAAACCTATTCCATGCAAAAACAAATGGAAATTGACGTTTTTCAGGGAGCAGGCGGGTATTCGCCTACGCTGGGCATTATCGGTACCGTTATGGGTCTGGTTCAGGTTCTTTCCAACATGTCGGATGCGGAACATCTGACTGCAGCCATTGCGGTTGCATTTATTGCCACACTTTACGGCGTTGTGTTTGCCAACTTAATTTATCTTCCTGCCGCAAACCGGCTGAAGTCGGTGCTAAAACGTCAAAAAGTGTTTCGTGAAATGATGGTGGACGGTATTTGCATGATTGCCAGCGGCAAAGCATCCCGTGATGTTGAAAATCAGCTGGCTCTCTATTATCACGCGTTCCCGGGCGGAGAGAAAAAGTATAAAGATGGTATCAACAATTAAAGATTTTGGAGAATACATATTATGTCGAAACCAAAAAGGCATGAAGAAGAATCAGAGGGCAACAGTGAAAGATGGCTGCTGACCTATTCGGATATGATAACGCTATTGCTCGCCCTGTTTATTATTCTGTATTCCATGAGTACGGTTGACGCGAAAAAGGTGGCCCAAATGGCTGAAAATTTAGGCGTCGCACTGAACAATGGCCCGACAACCAGTGCAGTAGGAAAAGGAAACGGCACGGGGAACGGAACCGGAAACGGTACGGGTACCGGAAATGGAACCGGCGCTTTTGGCGTACAGCAGGACGCGTTGGATGAAGTTTATTCCATCTTGCATAACTATGTCGATAAAAACAATCTTCAAAATCAGATTGGACTTATTAACACAGAATCCTATGTAAAGATTCATTTAAAAGATGTTTTGATGTTTGTGCCGGACAGCGCGACCATGCTGCCAAGCAGTGACCCGGCTATGAAGGAGATTGCGGAGGCAATTTCAAAGGTGTATAATCGTGTCGACCATATCACGATCAGCGGACATACCGCTGATGTAGGCCCCCATACCACCGCAGGTGACCAGGTTTCGTGGCGACTGTCGACCGAGCGTGCGGTCACAGTGCTGAACAAGATGGTCGGCTATAATTTGGAGGAGGATAAACTGTCGATTGAAGGTTATGCCCATTTCTCACCGATCGCCAATAATAATACGGAGGAAGGACGCGCCAAAAACCGCAGAGTGGAAATAACGATCTATAAGGCTCCCGAGGTAAAAACTTCAAGTGCTTCCAGCGCTTCAAGTGTGGCAAGTAAAGCCAGTGCAGCAAGTTCGTCAAGTTCTGCAGCGTCCTCCAGTGCGGCAAGTTCCGCGGCATCGTCCGGTGTGTCGGGTTCCCGCAATCAGGCAGTTGTTACAGCGGCAGGGTCTTTTGCCAGTAATTCCTCCAGCACATCAGCAGAATCAGGCAGCAAATAAAGCGGATACAACCTATTTCTGCTTTGTGTCTTTTTTGAGGATTGGTGATGGAAAAAGTGAGTGGGCAATATGGATTCGTGTTCTGCGGCACTGTTACACTTCTGCCTTTGGCGGTAATTTTCGCGATGAAGCGCAGCGCGGTTTTGAACTGGCTGCCAAGGCGAAATGTTATAAAAACGTAAAAATGAATCTATTGTGCTTGAAACAAGGCGCCCCCAAGGCCGGATGAAGTCCGGCTTTGGGGGCGTTTTTTAGCGGAGCTTTAAGGGCAGTTCGGTTTTTCTATTTATAATATTCTTAGTTCGTAGCTGTGGCTACATACATTGAATTAAAATCGGACTATACTGAGTTCATAAAACAAAGGAATTAAGTGGAGGAATAAAAATGGATAAAATGTTTTGTTTTCAATGCGAGCAAACCGCGAACGGCACCGGCTGTACACAGGCAGGTGTTTGCGGTAAAACCGCGGATACCGCAATTTTACAGGATGAACTCACCGGTGCGTTAGTAGGTTTGGCGAAGGCTGCCGGTAATTCGGGCAGAACCAAAATTACTGATCAGTTACTATTGGATGGACTTTTCACCTGCATTACAAATGTTAATTTTGATGATGAGTTACTTCAGAAAATGCTAAATACGGTTAATCAGGAAAAAGAAAAGCTTGTCCCTGACTGTGCCGAATGTATTTCTAAGTGCGGAAATACCGATAATATGGATATGGGTACTCTTTGGAGCGCAAACGAAGATATCCGCTCCCTAAAGTCCCTTCTTCTTCTTGGGCTTCGCGGAATGGCGGCTTACGCGTCCCACGCACATGTATTGGGTTATGATGATGATGAAGTAACTGAGTGGTTTTACAAGGGACTTACCGCAATTGGGTCCGACCTTGAAGCCGATACATTGCTTGGCCTTCTAATGGAATTCGGTCAGATTAACCTGAAATGCATGGCACTTCTTGACCGTGCGAATACCGAAACTTACGGAAATCCCGTTCCGACAGAAGTACCTAACACAATTGAAAAAGGCCCGTTCATTATCATTTCCGGGCATGACCTGCTTGATTTAAAACAACTTTTGGATCAGACCGAGGGCATGGGAATCAACATTTATACACACGGTGAAATGCTCCCGGCACACGGCTATCCGGAACTGAAAAAATACAGCCAGTTAAAAGGCAACTTCGGCACCGCATGGCAGAACCAGCAAAAGGAGTTCGACGGCGTACCGGCCCCGATTCTGTTTACCACCAATTGCCTGATGCGTCCCAAAGCCTCCTATTCCGACCGCGTATTTACGACCGGCGTTGTCGCTTACCCCGAATTGGTTCATATTGATGAAAACGACGGCAAAAAGGACTTTTCCGCAGTTATCAAAATGGCGCTGCAGCTTGGCGGCTACAGTGAAGACCACGAGCTGCCCGGCATCAACGGCGGACATACGCTTCTGACCGGGTTTGGCCACAACACGGTACTGGGTGTTGCGGATCAAGTCATAGCGGCGGTAAAATCGGGAGCGCTCAAGCATATTTTCCTCGTCGGCGGCTGTGACGGCGCAAAACCGGGAAGAAACTACTACACCGAATTTGTAAAGCAAACTCCGCCGGAGTCCGTTGTTTTGACCGTAGCGTGCGGAAAATACCGCTTTAATGATTTGGACTTGGGTACGCTCGGCGGCCTGCCCCGCATCATGGATATGGGTCAGTGCAATGACTCCTACTCTGCCATCCGTGTGGCTGTTGCGCTTGCGGAGGCCTTTGGATGCGGTGTGAATGAACTTCCGCTCTCCATCGTACTTTCTTGGTATGAGCAGAAAGCAGTCTGCATTTTGCTGACTCTGTTCTCTCTCGGTATTAAGAATATCCGCCTCGGCCCGACATTGCCGGCTTTTGTTTCCCCGAATGTATTAAAAATTCTGGTTGACCAGTTCAATGTTCATCCGATTTCCACCCCGGAAATGGATTTGGCTGAAATTTTAAAACAGGAGTGATTTAATTGAGCCAAAACTTTATTAAGAATATCGATTTCGCATCGGCGCTGCCGATTGCCGACCTCGTTTCCTACCAGCCCGGGCAGGTGGTCAGCAAAACGCTGGCGCAGAACCCCGCGGTAAGTATGACGCTGTTCGCGTTTGACAAGGGCGAGGAAATCAGTTCCCATGCTTCCACCGGCGACGCGATGGTGCTTGTACTGGACGGCGAAGGTGAAATTACCATCGGTTCCGAAAAGTTTGCTGTAAAGCAGGGCGAAACCATTGTAATGCCCGCAAATACGCCGCATGCCGTGTTTGCAAAAGAACAGTTCAAAATGTTTTTAATCGTTGTTTTCCCACAATAATATAGCAATACAAGAATGAAGCGGAATAGCTATCGTTATCTCCCCCCGCCGGAGGCGGGGGGAGATAACATCTTCTTTTTCTATTCTTAATTGAAATTGCCATAGTTTTTTGTCAGAAGCTCCCGGAGGAATCCGGAAGCTTCTTTTTTAATGAGATATTTCTTAGCCGTAATCCAACTATCGCATTTTCAACGGGTGCTCATGAAGAAAAGTTGACAGCCCTTAATTTATAAGATATGATTTGAAAATAAGAATTTGAAAAATTATGCGGGAGATGAAAATATGAATAAAGAAATCATGCAAAAGCTTATGCGGATTACGGATGAGGAACAAAAAATACTGCAGGAGCAAAACGGAGTCGATAAGAGTATTTATACTGAGGCAAAGGATTTCACCGTTGACAGCAGAAAACTGCTGAAAAAAGGAAAGCTGATCGATATTCGACCCAGTGCACGTTTTGTTCATTTTCCAAAACACCGCCATAATTACATAGAAATCGTTTTTATGTGTTCGGGGCAAACAACGCATATTGTCAACTCTACTTCTAAGGTCGTACTTCAGCAAGGCGATTTGCTCTTTTTTAATCAGCATACTTTCCATGAAATTTTACCTGCATCACTGAATGATATTGCGATAAACTTTATCGTTCTTCCTGAATTTTTTGACGTCGCTTTTCAAATGATTGAAAAAGACAACGTAATCGGAAAGTTTTTGGTCAGCACTCTTTGTCAGGAAGAAAGCGAAGGGCAGTACTTATATTTTAACGCCGCTGAAATTATCCCGGTTCAAAATCTTTTGGAAAACATGGTATGGTCGATTATAAACCGGCAAAATAACAATAATCAAATTAATCAATACACAATGGGTCTTCTTTTTATGCAGCTGCTCAACCGCGCCGACTTAATTGACAGCGGTAATATCGATCAGTATGAAAACAGACTGGTCTTTGTCACTTTAAAATATATTGAAGATCATTACAAGGATGGTACGCTTACTGACCTTGCGGCGCAGCTGAACCAATCCGTATACAAGCTCAGCCGGCTGATCCAAACTGCAACAGGTGACAGCTTTAAAGGCCTGCTTCAGCAGAAGCGGCTGAACAAATCGGTTCAGCTTTTAACGGAGACAAATCTAGCTGTATCGGATATTATTAATGCCGTAGGATATGATAATACGAGCTACTTCTATCGGCTTTTCCGCCAGGCTTACGGCGTAAGTCCAAAGGAATATCGGCAGCGCTGAACAAAAGTGTGCAATACAAATAAGGACGTAGTTTTCTTCAAACTACGTCCTTAATTTTTTTGTTATTTTTGGTTAAAATGAATAGGTAATCAGTTTAGTGGGATTGGAGGAGTATTATGAGTAAATATTATCTTGCAGTTGATATCGGAGCATCCAGCGGAAGACATATCCTTGGCAGTGTTGAAAATGGAAAAATTACACTCGAGGAAATCTACCGCTTTGAAAACACTTTAATACAAAAAGATCATCATCTCTGTTGGGATTTTGATCGGTTGTTTTCAGAAATAAAGAACGGATTGAAATGCTGTCATGAACTTGGCAAAATTCCGGCCAGTATTGGAATTGACACATGGGGCGTTGACTTTGCTTTATTAGATGAGAATGATGCCGTTATTGGTGACACAGTTGCCTATCGTGATTCCCGCACCAACAGAATGGATGAGTTGGTATCGAAAAGCATTTCACCTGAGGAACTTTACGCCAGAACCGGAATTCAAAAACAAATCTTTAATACAATTTATCAGCTTACCGCAGTCAAAAACGCCCATCCCGAATATTTAAAAAAGGCGAAATCCTTTTTGATGGTGCCGGAGTATTTTAATTTTCTACTTACCGGTGTGAAGAAAAACGAATATACAAATGCAACAACCACACAGCTGGTAAATGCGCAAACAAAGACATGGGACTACGATTTAATTGAGAAGCTGGGCGTTAATCCGGCGATTTTCGGCGAAGTATCCCTGCCCAAAACTGTGGTTGGGAACCTTCTTCCTGCAATCCGCGAGGAATTGGGATTTGACTGTGAAGTGATTCTTCCCGCAACACACGACACGGGTTCGGCTGTAATGGCCGTTCCGGCGAACGATGGGATTTTCCTAAGTTCAGGCACGTGGTCGCTGATGGGTGTGGAACGAATGGAACCCGACTGCAGCGAGCGCAGCTGCTCCATGAATTTCACCAATGAAGGCGGATACGATTACCGTTTCCGTTACTTGAAAAATATTATGGGATTATGGATTATTCAATCCGCCCGCCGTGAGCTTGACAAGAAATACAGCTTTGATGAATTGTGCGATATGGCACGGCAGTCAGCGCATTTTATGTCCCGAATTAATGTCAACGACGCGTCGTTTTTGTCCCCTGCCAATATGACGCAGGCAATCAAGGATTACTGTGCAAAAACCGGCCAGCAGATTCCGGAAAGCATTGGCGAACTGTTCGCCTGCATTTACCACAGCCTTGCGAAAAGCTATGGCGATACCGTGCGTGAAATTGAAGAAATCACCGGCAACAGCTACCCTGCGATTCATATTGTCGGCGGTGGTGCCAAAGATGACTATTTAAACTCACTGACTGCACAGTACACCCGTAAAAAGGTTTTCGCAGGCCCGGTCGAAGCGACTGCTATTGGAAATTTACTTTCACAAATGCTGAAAGACGGTGCCTTTGCAGACTTAACTGAAGCAAGGGCAGCAATCTCCCAATCTTTCGAGATCAAGGAATTCATTTAGCCTGTAATTAAATTAACGATAAAGGAGAATTATTATGACAAAAGAAAGATATTTGGAAGCAAAGAAAGTCTATGCCGATTTGGGTGTTGACACAGACGAAGCAATCCAAAAACTTTCCAAGGAGAAGATTTCCATTCACTGCTGGCAAGGCGATGATGTAACTGGATTTGAAAACTTTGGAGGTGCTTCCGGTGGTATTGCTGTTACAGGCAATTATCCGGGCAGAGCACGCACACCTGAAGAGCTTATGGCGGACATTGACAAGGCATTGAGCCTGATTCCCGGCAAAAACAAGATTAATCTTCACGCTATCTATGCAATTACAAACGGCGAAAAGGTGGAACGCAGCGACATAAAGCCGGAGCACTTTACGAAATGGGTCGAATTTGCAAAAGAGCGCGGGCTTGGGCTGGACTTCAATCCTACTTTATTCTCTCACCCAATGGTGAAAGACGGCATGACCCTTTCCCACCCGGACCCGGAAGTCAGAAAATACTGGATTAAGCACTGCCAGGCATGCCGCACCATTTCCGAATATTTTGGTAAAGAGCTGGGTCAGCCCTGCCTTTGCAATGTATGGATTCCCGATGGTCTGAAGGATGTTCCGGCTGACCGCCTTGGTCCCCGTATGAGACTGAAAGAATCGCTGGATGAAATTTTTTCCCAAAAGGTTGACAGCCGCTACGTAATTGACACGGTAGAATCCAAGGTGTTCGGTATCGGTGTGGAATCCTACACCGTCGGATCGAGCGATTTCTACATGAATTACGCGGCAAAAAATAACATGCTCTGCCTGCTGGATACCGGCCATTATCATCCGACAGAAGTTGTGTCCGACAAAATTTCCTCCATGCTCGTGTTCTCTGAAAAGGTAGCACTGCATGTTTCCCGCCCGGTTCGCTGGGACAGTGACCACGTGGTTGTGTTCGATGATGAATTAAGAGAAATTGCGAAAGAAATCGTCCGCAATGACGCGCTTGACCGTGTGCTGATTGCACTTGACTATTTTGATGCAAGCATTAACCGTGTTGCCGCATGGGTTATCGGCACCAGAAACATGCAAAAAGCTTTGCTGTACGCCATGCTGATGCCAAGCGAGAAGCTGAAGAAAATGCAGGATAACGCCAATTTTACGGAGCTTCTTGTTATGAATGAAGAGATGAAGACTTATCCGTTCGGCGATGTATGGGACTATTTCTGCGAAACCAGCAATGTTCCGCAAAAAGATGAGTGGTTTAAAACCGTGAAGGAATATGAGGACGAAGTGCTTTTCAAACGGCAGTAAGGTTTTAATTATCATAGACACAGGATGGGCGGTTCACGCAAGTGAGCCGCCCATTTTCGCAGTGTGGGAACAACAGGAAAAATATATTCCATCACATGTGATTATTTTTTCATTAAACTCAATTCGGTTCAAAATCTTTGTTTTCGCCGATGGCAATTGACTTCCCAACGCTTTGTACTATAATATTTATTATAAATAAGCGGCAGGGGGTATTAGCGTGGAAGAGATAATTAAGCAAATCATTGCGAAGCTTGGGGCGGATGTCTGTGGAATTGCTAAGGTCGAGCGGTTTGAAGACGCACCAGTCGGGTTTTGCCCCACTGACATTTACAAAGACTGCAAGTCGGTAGTTGTATTCGCAAAGAATATGCCGAAAGGGTTGGCTTATGTCAGCCCGAGAATTGTTTATAACAAGGCGACAGACATGAATCTGGCTGAACTTGACCGTATCAGCTACCTTGCCAGTATTGAAATTGAAAAATTGGGCGGAATAGCAGTGCCGCTGCCATCCGATTCCCCCTATGAGTACTGGGACGACGAGAAAACGGAGGGAAGAGGGCTGCTGTCCATGCGCCATGCCGCAGTGCTGGCAGGGATTGGAAGTATGGGGAAGAACAACCTGATTATTAATCGGAAATATGGAAACATGATTAATATCGGAGCCGTTCTGACCAATTTGGATTTAGAATCGGACCCGCTTTCGGAGGAACTTTGTATCTCCGGCTGCCGCCTGTGCTTGGACAGCTGCCCGCAAAAAGCGTTGAACGGAGTTACCGTCAGTCAAAAGTTATGCAGGGCATTTACATACAGCAGCAATAAAAGGGGATTCGGCGTTTGTAACTGCAATAAGTGCAGAATAGTTTGCCCAAGAGCTTTTGGGGTTAAAAAAGCACCTACACTGTAGGTGCTTAAATTCGTTAAATATTCTCGACAAACTGAATCTTTAATCCGTTTGGGTCAAGTATAAAGAAAAACTTCGTGTGAGGATTCGGCTGAAACGGCCCGCTGTGAATCTGGATTCCTTTTTTTTTCACAAGCTCAAGAGTTTTGTCAATTGAATCGACCGCAAATCCCCAGGAGATATCCTGCCCAATCTGAACCTCTTTGTCTGCTCCATTGTAAATCAGTTCAAGCTCAGTTTGTCCGTCGCTTACAAATGCGATTTCCATTTCCGGGCCGGCCGGAAATCTTCTGATTATTTTCAGACCGACAATATCCTGATAAAACGCTAAAGACTCGTCCATGCTTTTTACCGATAAAGTACTCCAACAAAATTTCATTGTTTGGTTTCCTCCTAAATTATAATTACCGATATAGTAAATATAACACATTCGAGGTATCTTATCTATATTGATATGTCTTAAAACTCAATATTTTTATAACCATACTATTTTAAATCTTCCGCGTCTGTCTTCGTCGGTTCTTTCAATGGCCCTGTGGGCGATACTGTCGGATTCCCTTTTTTGCGCGAGTTGAAAAACCGCATCGCAATATAACATAATGCGTAAAATGCAACCATGATCAAACCCGCGATGAGCCCCGAGGATTGCCCCGACACTAACGGCATGCTTATTATTACAATGATTAAAACAGTTAATACAATTAATGATGAATAGGGGTACCCCCACATCTGACATTTTCCATCCGGGGGGCAGCCGTGCTTTTTGCGGAATCGAATATGCGTAGCCATAATAACAGCATAGGTGAACAGAAGGGCGAAGCCTCCGGAACTGATTAAGAACAGGTACACTCTTGGCAGCAAAAGACCAAACCCCAGTCCTACAAGCATGGCAAAACCGGAAAATAATATTCCGCGGTAAGGGACATCTTTTTTATCTTTTAGCCAGATGGGAGCAAGCCCTTCATCAACAAGTGAGCGCATCATTCTTCCAAGGCCAAACATAGCTGCCAGCATGGTGGATAAAATCGCTGTAATCAATACCACATTAATAACAGTTCCCGCCCAACCAATTCCGCGCCGATTCAGCGCCGCAACAAAAGGGCTGCTGTTATCGTTGATGTCAGCAGTCGGAATAAGCGGGAGGAGAGCCGCAACGGCCAAAATATAAAATCCGACCAGGCAGAAAACGGTATTGCGGATTGCTTTCGGAACTGTTTCTTTTGGATTTGCCGTTTCGGAAGCAGCCAAACCGATTATTTCAAAACCGGCATACGAAAACATCACGATCAACATACTTCCTGCAATGCTTTTGATTCCGCCCGTCATTTGGGGCTCACGAACCAATTCCCCGGCTCCGACTGCGGACTTTCCGGGGAACAACCCCACAATCAGCAGGACAGCGATAATGATAAAAGAGACGATTGCTAATAGTTTTACAGCTGCAAGGCCGCTTTCGAGTTTGCTTAATTTATCTGCACCCAATAAGTTAAGCAGTGTAACACCGATGATAATGGAGCTGCCAAGCAAAGAGATTGATATTTTGGGAAAGAAATCCCGCACTAAAATGGAAACGGCGGTGGCTTCGCTGGACATTGCTAAAACCATTCCAGTCCAATACACCCAGCCTACAACGAATCCGGCCCCCTGACCAAACGACTGCGACGCAAACGTGCGGAACGAGCCGGCATCGGGGTTTGCAACCGTCATTTCGGACAGGGCGTAAAGTATAAAATAGACGAGTACTCCGCCCAATATAAAGGATATTAAAACAGAAGGCCCGGCCGCATGAATCGCTACCGATGAGCCAAGGAAAAACGAACCGCCGATTACCGTTCCCAACGCCATCATGGTGAGCTGCCATGCGGACAGCCCGTTATCTTTTTTTTTCATAATTATTTCTCCAAACATGGTACAAATATATAATTAGAAATTATTATTCCTTAAATTTACAAATAAATTCTTATGGGAAAGCGATAGTTTCAATCCGGGATAAGTATTAATTATAAAATAAAGAAGGCATGTTATGAAAAAAGCAAGGGGGTATATCGGCTCCTATTCTCCCGCTTCGGGGGAAGGTATTTATACATTCGAGCTTGACCAGATAACCGGGCAGCTGAGTATGGTGTTCGAACCGGTTTGTATTGAAAATCCGTCCTATATAAGGCTCAGTGATGATGAACGGTTTTTATATGCGGTCATGGAGACGCAGAAATTTGGTGACGTCAGCAGCGGCGGTGTCGCCGCATATCGGATTGACGACAAGGGCGGATTAACCTTTCTTAACGCAACCCCCACAATGGGTCTTGACCCGTGTTACCTCAGCACCGACAAAGGCAACTCGCTTCTTGTTGCCGCCAATTACAGCAGCGGAAGTCTGTCAACTTTTTCGCTCGATCCAAATGGCAGCATCGAGCCTTGCTCCGCGGTTGAAACGCATCAAGGCAGCGGGCCGAACCAGGACAGGCAGGCGGCGCCGCATGTCCATTGTACGGATTTTACGCCCAACGGTGATTACGTCTGCGCGGTTGACCTTGGTATTGACGCGGTAAAATTTTATCGGTTCCATAAAGGAGTGCTTCATGCGGAGGACAGGTTCACTGTGAAACTGCGCCCCGGTTCCGGGCCGCGGCATATTGTCTTTCGTAAGCAGGGTCAATTTTTCTACATCATTCATGAACTGAGTTCTGAAATAGCAGTTTTTCAGAAAATAGAGGGTCAATATCGTCTTATACAATGCCTGTCTACACTTCCCACCGACTTTAAAGGGAAGAATTTCTCCGCGGCGCTGCACAGTTCACCGAACGGAAGGTTTATGTATGCTTCCAACAGGGGACATGACAGCATTGCTGCCTACCAAATTGACGACAGCGGAGTGCTGACATTATGCGGCATTTACTCTGTACAGGGTCACGGGCCCCGCGATTTTGCCATTGAACCGAATGGAAACTATTTGCTTGCGGCCAATGAAAAAAGCAACGAAGTTGTGGCATTAAAAATCGACAGTGATTCCGGTGCATTAATACCAACAGGCAGCCGAATTGAATTGCACAGCCCTACCTGCATTCAGTTTCGCTCAATCTAATGTCTGCACATACTATGTAATTAATATCATTGGCTCTTTCATTTATTGGTGGGGCAGGGTATAATTAATAAAATTACTGGAACATATTTGAAACAAGGAAGGATACTGAAATGGAAACATTACGACTTGGACGAACGAATATCATAGCTGCAAGAAGTGGATTCGGTGCATTGCCGATTCAGCGAATCAGTTCCGACGACGCCGGCCTGATTTTACAAAAGGCATATCACAACGGTATTAATTTTTACGATACGGCAAGAGCTTATACCGACAGTGAGGAAAAGGTCGGCCGGGCGCTTTCAGGCGTTCGGAACCATATTTATATCGCAACCAAAACGATGGCAAAAGATAAAGCGTCGCTTTTTAAAGATCTGGAAACGAGCTTAAAAGCGCTAAAAACAGATACCATTGATATTTATCAGCTGCATAATCCTTCTGAACTTCCGGACTACGATGACCCGGACGGACTTTATCAGGCACTGCTGGAAGCGAAAGCAAAAGGCTACATTCGCTTTATCGGCATTACAAACCATCGCCTGAGCCTTGCTTTGCAGGCGGCAGAGGATAAACGCTTTGATACAATCCAATTCCCATTGAGTTCCTTGTCGTCCGACGACGATATTAAACTAATCCGTCTTTGCAAAGAAAATGACATTGGGCTGATTGCCATGAAGGCAATGTCCGGCGGGCTGATCACCAATGCGGCCAGCACATTTGCCTTTTTAAGGCAATTCGACAATGTGCTGCCAATCTGGGGAATGCAGCGCGAAAGTGAGCTGGATGAATTTCTTTCTTTTGAAAAGAATCCTCCTGTTTTGGATGAAGCCATGCAGAAAATCATTGACCAAGACCGCCGCGAGCTTGCGGGTTCATTTTGCCGCGGCTGCGGTTATTGCCAGCCATGCCCGGCGAACATTCCCATACCAACTGCGGCCCGCATTTCGCTTCTGCTTACACGGTCCCCTTATCAGGGTTTTATGACCGACGAATTCAAAGAACAAATGGAGCGGATTAATAACTGCACCCACTGCAACCATTGTAAAAATCATTGCCCTTATGGGTTGGACACGCCGAATTTATTGAAATATATGCTTGGAGAATACAATAAGTTTTATGCGGAACATAAGGCTTGAACATTCTGATTTGAGAATGTAGCATATTTGCAATGCGAAAGGGATGTAAGGGTTATGGACGGTTATATTGTCGCAACCATTTTGGTGGCTTTTATAGTGGCTGTTGTGGTTGCTATGTTTCTGTCCGCACGCTCTGAACAGAAAAAGCTGCGGGAAAAAATTTCAGATCAATTTGGTCAGGCGCCTGATCAGGAAGAGTTGGAGTTTGACAGTATTTCGAAACCATGGAAGTACTGTACGGATAAGGATATACTCCGGACTGTTGACGATATTACATGGAATGACCTTGATATGGATCAGGTGTTCGCACGGTTGGATACTTGTCAAACATCTTTAGGTGAAGAATACCTCTATACCCTTCTACACAAATTTACAAACGAAAAAGAATCTGACGCTCGTGAAGAACTGATGGAATGCCTTGACCATGAGCCTGCGCTCCGTTTGCAATTGCAGCTTTATTTACAAAAGGTGGGAAAAAGCAATTACAATGGCCTGACCGAATTTATAAGCAGCGTGGAGGTGCATGGGCTGAATCATGCCTGGATTTACAGAATATTGGCTTTGCTGCCCATTGCGTTCCTGCTGTTGTTTCCTTTTAGCTATGTATGGGGAACAGTTTGTATCATTGGTGCTATCTGCGTAAATATTTTAGTAAGTTTTTTCACAAAAAAGAAGATTGAGCAGGAACTCCCTTCGCTTCGCTATTTTTCTGCGGTATTTTGGTGCTGCAAAAAAATCTGTAAAGTGCAGGGAGAAGGACTTTCCGAGCTGCAGCACAGCATGTCGAAAAAGCTGTCCCTTCTGCGCGGTGTGGGGGGAGCAGTTTCCAGCTCGATGAAAAACCGATTTGCGATGAGCGATATGGATATATTTGCAGAATATGCCCGAATGGTATCGCTTCATGAGATACGGAATTATAATAAATTGATTCGTCTTATCTCAGCAAACAAGGAATCCTGCAGGAAAATATGTGATGAACTCGCTCAGCTTGATGTCGCAATCGCAGTTCTTTCTTTTCGAAAAAGCCTGCCGGTTTACAGCAAACCTCATTTCATTCAGCATGTGCAGCTGAATTTACAGGATTTGTATCATCCGCTTTTGCAGGATGCGGTTCCGAACAGTGTGGTGTTTACAGCGGACAGCCTGATTACTGGTTCTAACGCTTCCGGTAAATCAACCTTCATTAAGGCGGTGGCCGTGAATGGAATTTTAGCAATGGCAGTGAACACCTGCACTGCGCGCGTATATCAGGCTCCACAGGGATTGGTGATCTCCTCCATGGCGATGCGCGATAATCTACTGGCGGGTGACAGCTATTTTGTGGCGGAAATTAAGTCGTTAAAACGGGTACTGGATCATGTGAAAAGCACGCTTTGCCTGTGTTTTATCGATGAAATCTTAAAAGGTACCAATACAGTGGAACGTATTGCCGCCTCGACCGCTGTTTTGCGGTATTTACATCAACAAAACAGTCTTTGCCTGGTTGCTTCTCATGACATTGAATTGACCCAAATCTTAGCAGATGAATTTGAAAATTATCATTTTAGTGAACAAATCACCAATAACGAAATCATTTTTGATTACCTTATTAAACAGGGGCCTTCCAAAACGACAAATGCAGTAAAACTTCTCGCTTATACGGATTATGATGAAGAAATCATTCAGGAGGCGGAAGCCATGGTAACAAGATTCGGGAAGGCAGGCAGTTGGGTCGACGCATAGATGCATAGCTATATTTTAAAAATTTGGTTTATCTATTTTTGCATGTAATAACAGAACTTCATTCCGGTTAATAGGGATGATGTTGTGATTGGTATAAGCTGTATTTACGCAGCTGCCGCAATAAATAGGTTGTAGGCGGCTTGGTATCATGATATAATAATGCGTATTTAACTCACTAGATGGAGGGTTTATGAGCATATTAGATGTCGAGAATGTTACGCATGGTTTTGGCGCAAGAAGGATACTTGAGGATGCTTCCTTTCGACTGCTAAAAGGAGAACATGTTGGACTGGTAGGTGCGAACGGGGAAGGAAAATCAACTTTTTTAAATATAATCACCGGAAAACTGTCGCCCGATGAAGGCAAAATATCATGGTGTAAGCGAATTACAACAGGGTATTTGGATCAATCCAGTACGCTGACAAAGGGAAAGACAATCCGCGATATTTTACGGGAGGCTTTTCAGCATTTATATGATTTAGAACAGGAAATGCTGAGCGCTTATGACAGGATGTCCGACTGCTCCGATGAGGAAATGTCTGTTTTCATGGAGGATGTCGGTGAAATTCAGGAGATTTTGGATTACAGCGGGTTTTATATTTTAGACAGCAAAATTGAAGAATACGCGAACGGGCTGGGTCTTGGCGAAATCGGCCTTGATCGGGATGTGGATGAACTTTCCGGCGGGCAGCGGGCAAAGGTTCTTTTAACAAAATTGTTATTGGAAAATCCAATAATTTTGATTTTGGACGAGCCGACGAATTTTTTGGACGAAAACCATATTGCATGGCTGAAAAACTTTTTGCAGAACTATGATAATGCATTCATTTTAGTATCCCATGACGTTGACTTTTTGAATGACGTGGTGAATGTGATTTATCATGTGGAAAATGCCGTTTTAACCAGATATACAGGAAACTATCATCAGTTTATGGAAATGCATGAGTTAAAAAAGCACCAGGTTGAGCAGGCTTATGAAAAGCAGCAAAAAGAAATTGCGCATCTTGAAGATTTTGTTGCCCGTAATAAAGCTAGGGCTGCAACATCCAACATGGCGAAGTCAAGACAGAAAAAGCTGGATAAAATGGATGTCATTGAGCTGGCACGCGAAAAACCGAAACCTTCATTTCATTTTAAACTGGCGAGAACACCCGGCAAGCAGGTTATTTTTGCTAACAATTTAGTTCTGGGCTATACGGAGCCGTTAACAAAACCGCTTAATTTATCACTTGAACGCAATCAAAAGGTTGCAATCAGGGGAGTAAACGGACTGGGAAAGTCTACACTCTTGAAAACGTTGCTGGGAGTTATCCCTTCCGTTACGGGTGAAACCGAACTCGACCCATTTGTGGAAATCGGTTATTACGAACAGGAACAGGCTGCTTCCGACAATACGGCATTACAGGAAATTTGGAATGAGTATCCGGGCATGACGAACGGCGAAGTAAGGGCGGCCCTTGCCAAATGCGGTTTAACAACGGAGCATATTACTTCACAGATGAAGGTACTGTCGGGCGGAGAAAGTGCAAAAGTTCGCTTGTGTAAGCTTATGTTGAGGGAAGTAAACTTGCTGGTGCTTGACGAGCCGACCAATCACCTTGATGTGGACGCGAAAGCAGAGCTGAAAAAAGCAATTTCGGAGTTTAAGGGAACCGTCCTGCTTGTAAGTCACGAACCAGAGTTTTATCAAGATGTTGCCACAGATATTTGGGATTTGGAGCAATGGACAACCAAGGTCGTATACTAGAATTCAATAACAGAAAGAGGCTGCGTGGAAACGCGGCTTCTTTCTGTTTCACATAAAATTCGGTACTTCGTAAATAAAAACGCACATCGTAAGGCATGTGGAGAAAGAAATCGGTTATCATAATGGGAAGTTATTACATTTTGATTTTCTAAGGGTTGGTAATTCTGCTTGAACCCTTTCCGTGCCGACCGATTCACCGCATTTAATAAGATAAAAGAGAAGGTATGAAATAGTGCAAAAATACCAACGTTTACCGCAGCATATTGGAATTATCCCGGATGGAAACAGACGATGGGCGCAGCGCAACGGACTGCATAAAGAGGATGGCTATGATTATGGAATCAGTCCGGGATTTGAACTTTTTAAGGAATGTATTAAGTTAGGAATAAAAGAAATTACCTTTTACGGCTTTACACAGGATAATACGAAACGGCCCGCTGTTCAGACAAAAGCATTTCAGAAAGCTTGTGTGGATTCCGTTTTAGAGCTCTCAAAACAAGATGCAAACCTTCTGATTGTGGGTAATACGAATTCCCCCTTATTCCCTCAGGAGCTTCTTCCCTATACGAAGAGGGTATCAATCGGCAAGGGCCTTATGAATGTAAATTTCCTAGTGAATTACGGATGGGATTGGGATTTAAGCCACTCTGTCGCCAACGGGCAAATTAACGGCAAAGAAAGTTTTAGTGAAAGAATTGCTTCTTCCAACATATCCAGAATGGATCTGATTATTCGCTGGGGAGGCCGAAGCCGCTTAAGCGGCTTTCTTCCCATACAATCCATCTATGCCGACTTTTATGTGATAGACGAAATGTGGCCTGACTTCAAGCTGAGCCACCTGTACGAAGCTTTGGACTGGTATCAGCATCAGGATGTCACGTTGGGCGGATAAACCTTATGTTTCCTGACACAGCAAAAGCCCCAATCGTAGGAATCTACGATTGGGGCTTTTATCATTGTTTTCTATTTTACCTGAGCGAATTCAATCCGTTCGTTATTGGGACCCAGGAATATGAAAAACCGGTTGCTTTTTGGGGCGAACATCTGGTTCGATTCAATCCCTTCGCTTACGATATGGCAGCCTAAAGCAAGAATCTCTTCATAAGCTGCGTCGATATCTTCGCTTACCAGGGCAATATGGTCAATTGCACCGGCCTGCTTTTCATCTACGCGGCGGCGATAAATTTCAAGGCAGCAGGTTCCGTTTTTTAGAATGCAGGAGAATTCATGCATCACAACCGGAGCGAAGCCTAAGTTTTTATAGAATTCAACAGTAGTAGTAAAATCTCCGGCCGGGACTGCCACATGGGCAAGGCCAGTTGGAATATTTTTCAGCATAGTATAACCTCCGCAATTAGTTGGGTTGTTTACCAATATATGCGAGAATTCCGCCATCTACATACAGAACATGTCCATTGACAAAGTTGGATGCATCAGATGCAAGGAATATTGCAGGACCCATTAGATCCTCAGTGGTACCCCAGCGTGCCGCAGGGGTTTTCGATATAATGAATTCGTTGAAAGGATTACCGGGCACACGAAGTGGGGCGGTTTGCGGAGTTTCAATGTAACCGGGGCCGATGCCGTTGCACTGAATATTAAACTCACCGTATTCGGAGCAGATGTTGCGGGTAAGCATTTTCAAGCCGCCCTTTGCAGCTGCATAAGCAGATACGGTTTCACGGCCAAGCTCGCTCATCATGGAGCAGATATTGATGATCTTGCCTTTTCCTTTTTTGATCATGCTTGGAATAACAGCCTTTGATACGATAAAAGGAGCGTTCAAATCAACATCGATAACTTGACGGAACTCCGCCGCAGTCATGTCGCACATTGGAATTCGCTTAATAATACCTGCGTTATTTACCAAAATATCGATTACGCCGACTTCTTTTTCTACTGTGGCAACTAATTGATTTACGGCAGTTTCATCCGTTACATCGCAAACATAACCGTGGGCTTCGATGCCTTCTTCTTTGTAAGACGCCAGTCCCTTATCCACCATTTCCTGTTTAATATCATTAAAAACGATAGTCGCGCCTGCAGCGGCAAAGCCCTTTGCAATTGCAAAACCGATTCCGTAGCTGGCTCCGGTGATCAGGGCCACTTTGCCCTTCAGGCTGAAATCATTCATATTCATAGTAAATCTCCTTTATGCTAAGATAGTTTTCACATAATCAGCAATTTCGGCATTCTTGCAGTTTGCAAAGAAATATTCGCTGAATTTCTCGCCGCTTACAGCACCCTTTACCAAATCTGCGTCCATGTCTTTCAGAATGGAAATTAAATCTCTGTAAGCAACCTTTTTCACAGCATCCAGAATTTTCTTATTGCGCTGTTCCGGCACAACTCTTTCCTTCGGATAACCCTGGCCGCTTTCGCCTTCAAATAAATGTTCAAAAATATACTTCAAATTCAATTCAGCACCCCAGCCAAATCCTTTTGCAAAAGGCATTGCAATGGCATTGCCGTCGTTGATTTGTGCAAACATGAATGCATCGGAAGCGTCTTCCACATGGCCGCAAATTACGCCCGGAAAAGTATTGCATGCCAGCATGGCGCCTTCACCGGTTCCACAGCCGGTAATAACATAATCGGCAGCACCGGAATTGAGCAAAATAGCAGATAAAATGCCGTTTTGCACATAAGTAAGCTGTGCTGCATCATCCGCTGTGTACATACCATAATTGAATACGGTGTGGCCCATCGGTTCCACAACACTTTTCAAAGTGTTACAAATCAGTTCGTTTTTTGCGGCTTGACTGTTTTCATTAATGAGAGCAATTTTCATTTTAAGTCCTCCAAATTATTATTTACTGTGGATAAAAGAATCACAGCAGAAGATTAATTAAAGTTGCAAATCGTTGTAGAACATCATACAATTTTATAGCTGTTTATAATCTTAAACGGTTAAAAGCGGAAAGTCAACTATAAAATATAAAAAATTAAATAAAAATCTTAGCAATCACGCTGTAAATTTAAAAAATAATGTGATATAATGAAGTCAATATATTGTCGGACAAGTTACAATACATAAAAAAGGTTGGTCGGAGGAATTCAATGAAGACGATTGAGAGAGTGCCGGTTGTGCAGCAAGTGGTTAATAATATCCGGGATTTCATTCTATCGGGTACGGTAGAAGTTGGACAGAAGCTGCCCACGGAAAAAGAACTCTGCGAAAACATGGCTGTGGGACGCGGCACTTTGCGGGAAGCTTTTCGCATTTTGCAGGCTAAAGGGCTGGTAGAGATTAAGCAGGGGCGCGGTGCGTTCGTTGCGAGAATTAAAGAACAGGACCCCAATGATATTGTGGAATGGTTCGTGCAAAATGAGGTAGAGCTGAAAGATTGTATTGAGGTACGTTCCGCAATTGAACCTCTGTCGATTAAGCTTGCGATTGCCCGCAGCAATGAAACAGATATTGCACAGCTTGAAAGAACGCATTCAAGATTTGTTAAGGCTGTGGAAGAGAATGATATTGCCGGTATCGCGAAATATGATGAACGTTTTCATAATCAGATAGTTGAAATGAGCAAAAACAAACTGTTGATTTCAATCAATAAAAAAGTAAGCGAGTGTATTCAAACCTTTCGTAGCAAGACGTTCCAGGTTCATCAAAATGCTCAAAATGCAATAGAGCCGCATTCCAATATTATGAGGGCATTAGAGGAACGGGATTGTGAAGCCGGCGAACTGTATATGCGCAAGCATCTGCAGCGGATTCTGGAAGATTTGTCTGTAATGATAAGCAAATAAAGAAGTAAAAATAGTCCCTTTACTATTATAATTGAATAGGTACAGAACATATTGAGGATTCCCTTAAAATGGTGTAAATCCAAATCCATTTTAAAGCCTGTCTCCTGTATGCTCTGTTTTTTACTCCTTTTTTTCTTATTATTCTATGAAATCATATAATAACACATTATACAATAATTGGACAATTTGGCTATAAAATGGCAAATATATTAGACGAAACAATAAATTTTAAATTAATAGTTGACAATTAACTATCAAAACTATAAAATATAGGCATGCTAAATTTGTATGACAACATACAAAAAGTGAATAGGGGGAATTCAGTAATGGATCAGATGAAAGAAAAAGAATTGTCCCTCATCGCAGCAAGGGTTCGCATCAATGCATTGGATGCAGTAGATGCAGCGAGTTCGGGGCATATCGGTGGTTCTTTATCAATAACCGACATTCTTACGGTACTTTACTTTGACGAGATGAGGATTAACACAAAAGAGCCTAAAGCGGCGGACAGAGATCGTTTGGTGCTTTCCAAAGGGCATTGTACACCGGCTTTATATGGCGTACTTGCGGAAAAAGGGTTTTTCCCAAAGGAAGAATTGAAAAATTTCCGTAATATACATAGCATGCTCTCCGGCCATGCGGAATATCATGTGCCCGGTGTAGACATGTCCACAGGTTCCCTTGGACAGGGCTTGTCCGTTGCAGTCGGCATGGGCCTTGCTGCCCGCGTAGACAATAAAGATTACAGAGTTTATGCAATCATGGGTGACGGCGAAATCGAAGAAGGACAGATTTGGGAAGCGGCCATGTCTGCCGGCTTTTACAAAATGGACAACCTCGTTGCTTTTGTAGATAACAACAATCTGCAAATTGACGGCGCCATTACAGATGTAATGTCCTCTTATCCGATTGATAAGAAATTCGAAGCCTTTAACTGGAACGTAATTAACATCGACGGCCACAGTATGCCTGAGATTAAAGCAGCGCTTGAACAAGCGAAAAACACAAAAGGAAAGCCCACCGCAATTATTGCAAAAACAGTAAAAGGCAAGGGTGTATCTTTTATGGAAAACATAGGCGGCTGGCACGGAAAGGCCCCTTCTCATGCGGAGCACGATGTTGCCGTTGCCGAAGTTCAAAAACAAATTGCGGAACTGGAGGGAAAATAAATGGCTGAGAAATATGCAACAAGATTAGCGTACGGTGAAGCATTGGCAGAATACGGCTGCAAAGAAAATGTTGTAGTTCTGGATGCAGACCTTGCCTGCTGTACCATGTCCGCTAACTTTCGCGATAAATATCCGGATCGTTTTTTCAATATCGGTATTGCCGAGGGCAATATGATGAGCATTGCGGCCGGATTTGCTACGACCGGCAAAAATGTTTTTGCCAGTTCTTTTGCTATGTTCGCTGCAGGACGTGCATGGGAGCAGGTTCGTAACTCGATTGGTTACACCCACTTGAACGTCAAGGTAGTCGGTACTCACAGCGGCGTGTCAGTCGGTGAAGACGGCGCGACACATCAGGCTTTGGAAGATATTGCAATTATGCGTGCAATTCCCGGCATGTTGGTAGTCAGCCCTTCCGACGCGATTGAGACAAGAAGCGCAGTAAAAGCTTTGATGGAATACGAAGGACCTGCATATCTGCGTGTTGGACGTATCCCTGCAGACGTCATTAATGATACTCCTGACTATCAGTTTGACTTATTCAAAGGTTATCAAATGCGCGAAGGACAGGATATTGCCATTCTTGCTACCGGACTTATGGTACAGGAAGCATTAAAGGCTCATGACATTTTAAAAGAACAGGGTATCAACGCCCGTGTAATTGATATTCACACAATTAAACCTCTGGATGAGGAAATTGTGCTGAAAGCGGCAAAAGAAACCGGCTGCATTGTTACAGTCGAAGAGCACAATATCATCGGGGGTCTTGGCGGCGCGGTTGCCGAGCTGTTATGCGAAAAATGCCCGACTCCGATGCACCGTATCGGAATGAAAGACGAATTTGGCAAATCAGGCAAGCCGGATGATCTATTTGAGAAATTCGGACTGAATGCCAAAAATATTGCGTGTGAAGTGCAGCAAGCATTGAAACTGAAGAAGTAACAATGTTATGCATTTAAATAAAACATTATGATTTTACGGAGGAGAAAGTAAAAATGAAAAGAGCTATCGCAACAATTCTTTGCATCGGCATGATGATGTCCCTGTTTACCGCCTGCGGCGGTACCGGCACCACAAGTACACCGGCAGCAGCAAGTGCAGCAAGCACTGCCGCCGCTTCCACAGCAACAGCAGCCAAACCGCTTAAAGTCGGTGTTTCCGCACCTGACTTAACCAATGTTTTCTTCATTCAGATCAGAAAAGCAATGGAAGCAGCTTTAGGCGCAAATGATACACTTGTTATTCAGGATGCCGCAGGCGACCAGAATAAGCAAATGAACGATGTTGCTGATATGATCAGCCAAGGATGCAACGTAATCTGCATTTCTTCCATCAACTCCGAAGGCGTCAGAGCAACTCTGGAAGCCTGCAAAGAGGCAAATGTTCCGGTTATTGCTTTTAACACAGCAGTAAAAGATCCAAGTCTTGTACAGTGCACAGTTGTTTCCGATAACGTAGCTGCCGGCCAGTTATGCGCTCAGGCTCTTGCAAAAGAACTGAATGGCAAGGGCTTGGTTGTTGAAATTACATACAGCACCAGCGAAGCTTGCAAAAACCGTCAGAATGGTTTCGAAGCTGAAATTGCAAAGTATCCTGACATTAAAGTCATTCAGTCCAAAGACGTTGAAAAAGCAAAGTCCGACTATTCCCAGCCGATCATGGTTGACTTTATCAATGCAAACCCGGTTATCGATGGCGTTTTCACAATTAATGACCCAACTGCACGCGGCGCAATTGCGGCACTCAAAGAATCCGGCCGTTTAGCCAAGACCAAGGTTGTTTCCGTTGACGGTTCCGACGAAGGAAAAGGCTTTATCCGTGCAGGTGAAATGGTTGCATCCGCGGCTCAGGATCCTGATAAAATTGGTAAAACCTGCATCGATGTTGCTCACCAGCTTTTAGAGGGCAAGACAGTTGAAGCAAATGTTGTTGTTCCAATGTCCATTATCGATAAAACAAACGTCGGCAAATAATTTTATTACCTCGTAATTGGATTTACTCAATCTGCTCATATCGGGGTGGCCTGGCTGCCCCGATATAGAACAGGTTAATTTACAAAGCAGCGGTTGCCTTAGGTGGCAAATCAGGAAAATCTCCGACCAAATCATGGGGAGTGATATAATTGCAAAGTGAATATATCTTTGAAATGAATGGCATTGTAAAGGCTTTCGGCAGCAATGTTGTTCTGAACGATGTAAGTATTTCTGTGAAACCGGGCGAAGTTAGAGCCCTTATGGGTGAAAACGGTGCCGGAAAATCCACCTTAATGAAGATTTTGGGTGGTATCTACAGTGCTGATGCAGGTACGATCAGTATAGGTGGCGAACAGGTTACCATTAATAAAGTTGACGATGCACGCCAATTTGGTGTTAGTTTTATACATCAGGAAATCACGAATATTCAAAGCATGACAATTGCAGAAAATTTATTTTTAGGTCGAGAACCCAAAAATAAACTAGGTCTGGTGGACTATAAGCGCATGCACGCGGAAGCCAAAAAAGCCTTGCAGGTTCTGGAATTGGATATGGACACGCACAGCCTAATTCAAGGCCTTTCTGTTGCGCAGCAGCAGATGCTAGAAATTGCCAGAGCAATTGGTGAAAATGCAAAAATTCTTATCATGGATGAACCAACAGCTTCCCTTTCCACCAGTGAGGTAGATAATCTGTTCAAACAGATTGCCCGCTTAAAGGCAAAAGGCGTTGCTATTATTTACATATCACACCGTATGGAAGAAACTTTCCTTGTTTGCGACACAGTTACCGTATTGCGCGACGGAAAATTCATCGGCACTAAAAATACCAATGAAACAAACGATAAAGAACTGATCAGCATGATGGTAGGCCGCGAGTTTAACAACATGTATGGCAATGCCAGAGCCATTGGCGGCGATACCGTACTGGAAGTCAAAAATTTGACCAGTGCCTCCGTTAAAAACATCAGCTTTTCCTTAAAAAAGGGTGAAATTCTTGGCTTTTCCGGCCTTGTCGGAGCAGGACGTACCGAAATGGCTTTGGCTCTTTTCGGTATTGACCAAATCCACTCAGGCGAAATTTTTATAGACGGACAAAAAGTTGATATTCAGTGCCCTGATGATGCCATAAAAGCGGGAATTACTTTGGTGCCTGAAGAGCGCAAAGTACAGGGTTTGTTCTTATCCCATACGATCGCTACCAACCTTTCCTTCCAGGTTCTTTATCAATTCATTCACAATTTGAGAGTGAATAAGAAGAAGGAAAAAGAAATTATTGATGAGTACAAGCAAAAACTTTCCATCAAAATGGCCTCTACGGATCAATTGGTAAGTGAGCTTTCCGGCGGCAATCAGCAAAAGATCGTTATTTCTAAATGGTTGGCTGCGAATCCAAAGGTATTAATTTTGGACGAGCCTACCCGTGGTATTGATGTCGGTGCAAAGGCCGAAATTTATAAATTGATGAGCAATCTTGCAAAAGAGGGAGTTTCCATTATTATGATTTCCTCCGAGTTGCCAGAGATAATTAATAATTCCAGCCGCATTGCGGTAATGCACGAAGGCGAGTTGGCCACGATATTAGATCCTGAAAAAGACGAGATCTCGCAGGAAATTATTATGTCCTATGCAGTTTAAGGAGGAAAAAGCAAATGATAAAGCTTAAAAAAGAAAATAGCCAAGTCGCTGCGCCAAACCTTAGAGAATCCAATTCTATGTACACTTGGCTGAAACGTAATTTGGCCTCCATAATCGCACTTGCGATCATGGTAATACTGCTGTCTCTTTCAACGAGTTCCTTTATGGTATCCACGAACCTGATCAGCGTTCTTCGTCAGGTATGTGTTAACTGCTTTATCGCTTTCGGTATCACCTGTGTTTTAATTTCCGGTGGTATTGACTTATCCGTTGGTTCCGTAGTTGCAGCAGCAGGTGTTATTGCAGTAAGAATGGCGAACGCCGGCCTGCCCGTCATCCTGGCAGTGCTCGTTGCTTTGGTTTTCGGCGCATTGATCGGTCTGTTTAACGGCTACGTAATTTCCCATACTACGATTCCCGCCTTTATTGTAACGCTTTCCACACAGATTATTATTCGTGGCGTAAGTTACTTACTTACCGGCGGAATGCCTGCGCAGTGCACGAATGATGCTTTTAATTACCTGGGTACAGGAATGGTTTTGGGTGTTCCGATTCCAGTTATTCTTGTCGTTGCAGTGCTGATTATCTTGTATTTTATTATGAGCAAAACTGCATTTGGCCGTCATGTTTACGCTACCGGCGGAAATTCCGAAGCAGCTAAATATGCCGGTGTAAATACAAGATGGGTACAGATGCGCGTATTCATGATGAGCGGCATTCTCGCGGCTTTGGCTGGCGTTGTACTGGCAGCCCGTCTGTATTCCGGTCAGCCTTCCGTTGGTGAAGGATTTGAACGTGACGCGATTGCTGCTTCCGTCCTTGGCGGTACCAGCTTTAACGGTGGTATTGGTACATTGGGCGGCACCGTTGTCGGCGTGCTGATTATCGGTGTGCTGAACAATGGTATGAACTTACTGAAGATTAACAGCTACTGGCAGTATGTTGTCAAAGGTTGCGTTATCTTGGGTGCTGTTTATATCGACTTCATGAAGAAACGTAAATCTCTTAAAAAATAATTTCTACATAATTCAATCTGTTTCTTCTTCGGCAATACCTGAATAACAGATCATGTAGGAAGGTGTTGCCGCGGGAATTACTCATTTGCGCAAGGCAACACCATTTCTTGTGAAAGTGATACCCCTAAGTAGACACGAAAGAAATGACGTGAAAATCTACTTAGGGGTTTTTTTAACCTTGCATTAAATGGTAATTAAATGAAATATAGATGGAAGAATATTACTGCAGAATGTTAATCGAAATCAATGCTTTTGGAGGAAGAAATATGAGTCAAAAAATTATGCTGGTCGGGGAACCAATGGCCTTGTTTATTGCGCAGGCAGAAAATCCGCTGGAATGTGTAAAACAGTATTCCACATCGGTCGCCGGCGCGGAACTGAATGTTGCAATCGGACTTACCCGCTTGGAACACAGCGTGGGTTATTTGACCAAGCTTGGTACAGATCCGTTTGGGAAACAAATTGTGAACAGGATAAAAGAAATTGGGATTGACCCTTCACTAATATCGTTCAGCAATGATAAAAAAACAGGATTTATGCTGAAATCCAAAGTATCGTCCGGTGACCCTGAAATTTATTATTATCGTAAAAATTCTGCCGCGTCTTCCATCAGCAAAGAAGATATTGACAGAATTGATTTTTCCCAATATGGATATTTGCATATGACGGGCATTTTCCCCGCGCTTTCCGAAACCACTTTGGAGTCCGCGAAATATTTAATGCAAAAGGCCAAAGAAAACGGGCTGGTTATCTTTTTTGACCCAAATCTTCGCCCGCAGCTTTGGCCTGATAAGCAAACTATGGTTTCTACTTTGAATGAACTGGCGCGGGAAGCCGATTATTTTTTACCCGGCTGCAATGAGGGTGAAATTTTAATGGGAAGCAGAGTGCCGGAACAAATTGCAAAACATTATCTGCAGCTTGGCCCAAAGGCGGTTATTGTAAAAACCGGAAAAAAAGGCGCGTTTGCGTCAACTAAGGAAAAATCCTTTTCTCTGCCGACGTATCCGGCGGAAAAAATTATAGATACCGTGGGCGCGGGCGACGGTTTTGCTGCAGGGGTAATCAGCGCTGTTATGGAGGGGTTGTCGCTGGAACAGGCTGTGGACCGCGGGAACGCAATCGGCACCATACAGGTAATGAGTGTCGGTGACAATGAGGGGCTGCCAACACGTGCGCAGCTTCAAAGATTCATGAAGAAAAATCAGCCTGAGGCTGAGGAGAAATAAAGATGGACGATATTTTTCAACAATTACATCAAGTCGGCATTATTCCTGTTGTTAAGATCAATGACGCAAATCGGGCGGTCGGGCTGGCAAAAGCACTGAAAAACGGCGGTCTTCCCGCGGCAGAAATCACATTCCGTACGGCGGCGGCATTGGATTCCATTCGTGAAATAGCAAAAAATGTGACGGAAGTTTTGGTTTGTGCAGGAACCGTACTCACCGTCGAAAATGCAGAGCAGGCTGTTGAAGCGGGAGCAAAGGCAATTATCAGTCCGGGTACGAACCCGGAGGTAGTGAACTGGTGTTTAGCAAAAGGCATTCCTGTAATACCGGGATGTGCCACGCCAAGCGAGATAGAGCGCTGCATGGGGATGGGGCTGAAAGTAGTAAAACTGTTCCCGGCGGAGGTCGTTGGCGGCGTAAAAATGTTAAAAGCGCTCTCCGGCCCATATGCGGGCATGAAGTTTATGCCGACCGGCGGAATCAGCACGGAAAATGTAACGGAATATTTAAAGTTAGCGAATGTAGTCGCTTGCGGCGGCAGCTGGATGGTACCGGAAAAGCTGCTGGATGCAGGTGAGTTTGATCAGATTGAATTGCTGACCCGTGAGGCAGTCACTTTTTTGAAGACACTGAAATAAAACTTTGAACTAAAAGGAATGTTGTAATATGAAAATTGGGAGAAAATTAATTCTGACCTTTATTCTGGTAGCAGTCATTTCAAGCCTGGGCGGTATTATGGGTCTTATCGTAACGACCAACACGGTGAGCAACTACAAGCACGCCCTAATTCAATATGGGTTTTCTCAGGGAGATATGGGCCTTTTTAACACGGAATTCAATAGCAGCCGTGCAATTATCAGGGACATAATATTCGCAGAGGAATCCGAAACAGTAGTATCCTTTTCTGATGATCTGACAAAGTCAAATGCTAAAATTGACGACCTCTTTAAAAAAATGGAACAAGGAATGGTCAATGAAAAGGAAAAAGAGTATTACAGCAGCATAAAGGATAATCTGACAAAGTATAAAGCGGTTGCAGACCAAGTTGCTACGCTGGCTAAGAGCGGTAAAAAGCTGGAAGCACAGTCTCTTTTATCAGCGGAGGGGGAACCTCTTTCAAACAAGATCAGGGAGTCCACCAATTCTTTGATTTCAGAAAGTACGACAGCCGGTACCCAAATAGCGGATTCGCTTGCGTTTCAGGCCAATATTGCGAACGGATTTATTGTTTTCATGATTCTGATTTCTTTCATTGTTTCGTTTATTATCGCGGTAACGATATCACGCGGTATCAGCAAACCCGTGGAGGAAATGGCAAAAGCCGCTCAGAAGATGGCTGAGGGCGACCTGAACGTTCAGATCAATGTGCGCTCAAAGGGTGAGATCGGGCAGCTGGCAGCGGCTTTCAGTGAAACGATAGTAACGCTTAAGGCTTACATATCCGATATTACAAACAGCCTTGCGGAAATCGCAGACGGTAACTTAACGATTAAGGCAACAGAGGATTTTAAAGGTGATTTCGTAAAACTCAAAGATTCCATCGACAGTATTGTTACTTCGCTGAATGATGTGATGTCGCAAATCGATCAGTCATCGAAACAGGTCTCTATTGGGTCCGATCAGCTGTCCGGCAGTTCACAGGCGCTGGCACAGGGCGCAGCGGAGCAGGCAAGCGCAATTGAGGAGCTTTCTGCAACAATTACGGAAATATCTTCCCATGTAAACGAAACAGCGGCACATGCCGCTCAGGCAAGCATTAATGTAACCAACGTCAATAATGAAATAGAAATCAGCAACAATTACATGGGGAATATGGTTGATTCTATGTCTCAAATTCATGATTCGTCAAGCCAAATAGGGAAGATTATTAAAACAATTGAAGATATTGCCTTTCAGACCAATATTCTCGCGCTGAACGCGGCTGTGGAAGCGGCGAGAGCGGGTGCGGCCGGAAAGGGATTTGCTGTTGTTGCGGACGAAGTGAGGAATCTTGCGAGCAAAAGTGCGGAAGCGGCAAAAGATACCACAGCTTTGATTGAAAATTCTATGCATCAGGTGGAGAACGGTACAAAGATTGCGGATGAAACAGCAAAATCCCTCCTGCGTGTTGTGGAGAGTGCAAAAGTAGTCTCCGATGCGATTGCACAAATCTCGCAGGCATCCAATCAACAGTCAAATGAGATTGGTCAGGTATCGCTTGGGGTCGATCAAGTTTCAAACGTAGTACAGACAAACTCTGCGACTGCCGAAGAGAGTGCTGCAGCCAGTGAAGAACTTTCCGCACAGGCACAAACACTGAAGGAACTGGTCAAGAAATTCAAATTGGATGAACAGGCAGAGGAACCCGCTCCCGAGGAGCTAAACATAGACACTCAGGAACAGGATATTTTGTTGGATCAGGAATACATAAAATACTAAATTGACAGCCTAAAAGGCCATGTTGATGCACTGCCCCTAATAAAAATAAATCAGATGAAAGGGCCCGATCCCTGTTTACACAGGGATTGAACCCTTTCTTTTCATTCACTGCTGTCAATAAATTATAGGGAAATTTAACCAATAGACTATTTGCAAATATATAAAAGTAAACTAAAGAAGTTCCAATATGACTATATTGAATGGTGAATCGTACGATAATTTTTATATTATGATTTAAAGCAAATGTTTCATTACATCGTTACGATAAATTAGATAAGAACTCAGCCGGCAAGGTTGGTATCCATATAAACTGATAGGAGTGAAAAGTATGTTGAAGAAAAAAAGTTTGTTATCGAAGTTGTTATTATCGATTGGTATTCCTGCAGTAATTATCTTTTCTATCACCGCCGTTATTGTACTGACAAATGTTAATCAATCGGTTTCTAAACTGACAACAGATGAACTTATTGATAAATCTCAGGCTGCTTCTTATGAAATAAGCGGTTATTTTTCAAAATATGTTGAAGTTGCAAAGCAGATGGCGGCGAATTCTCAATTTCAGAACACATTTATAAAGACAACTCCGGGTACGAAAATTACAGGGACGGATGGCTTTTCAGATGTGAAGCAAACTTTGGATGCCGTGCAGCAGACCGATCCGGATAATATTGTCGTTTCGTGGGTTGCGGATATTGATTCCAGCCAGCTTACCCAGTCAGACGGGTATACCTCCGCTCCCGATTGGGTCGTTACTCAAAGGCCTTGGTATATCGAACTCATGAAGAAGCAAACAGCCTTTCTTACGGAACCGTATCAGGATACTCAAACCAAAGAATGGATTGTCAGCGTGGTTGCGCCGGTGTATCAAACGGGCACAAAAACCTTGTTGGGCGTTACTGCAATTGATTTCAAGCCTGATAATTTATACAAAATGGTCCAGGGTTATAAAATGGGTACAACAGGGTTCTACATGCTGGCAACGGACAGTGGAACATTCATTTACAATCCTGATACATCACTGAACAATAAAAATGTTTCCGAATCAAAAATGTCGAAAAATATTATAGATGCCATAACGAATAAAACGGTTGGGAACATCACCTACACTGCAATGAATCAGACAAATCACGGTTATTTATCCGCGGTGGGAACAACCGGCTGGTCTATAACCACCGGAATGCCTGAAAAGGAATTTAACGCGGGCTACGAAACAGTAAAAAATACAGTTGTAACCATTTTTCTGATTGCTATTTTTATCCTGCTTTTCGTGGTGGTGATCTTGTCCGGGAGCATCATTAAGCCATTGAAAAAGCTGACAGCAGCAGCGCATGAAATTGCAGACGGCAATTTGGATGTCAGCGTGGAAATGAAAACAATGGATGAAACGGGTCAGGTAGCGCATGCAATTTCAAGAACAGTAGACAGGCTGAAACAATACATTGAATACATTGATGAAGTATCGGCAGTTTTGAATCAAATCGCTTTGGGGAACTTAGCGTTTGATCTGCACTGCGATTATGTCGGTGAGTTTTCAAAGATTAAATTGTCGTTGGAAAACATAAAATCCACACTGGTCAAAACATTTTCAGATATCGCCGTTTCCGCCGAGCAGGTTGCAAGCGGTTCCGAACAGGTTGCAAATGCATCACAGGCTCTTGCGCAGGGGGCAACGGAACAGGCGAGCTCTATTCAGGAACTGTCAGCCTCCATTACCGAAATAGCGGAACAGGTGAATCGCAATGCGTCCAGCGCTTCCAATGCAAACCAGTTAGCCAATGCGGCTTACGGTGAGGTGAAACGCGGCAATGAATCAATGCAAAAAATGATTTCCGCCATGACGGAGATTAGTGATTCTTCCAGTGAAATCGGCAAAATCATTAAGACCATTGAAGATATTGCTTTCCAAACCAATATCCTTGCGCTGAACGCGGCGGTAGAAGCCGCACGTGCGGGAGCGGCCGGAAAAGGATTCGCCGTGGTTGCCGATGAAGTGAGGAATTTAGCGAGCAAGAGCGCCGAAGCAGCAAAAAATACGACAACCCTGATTGAAAGTTCGGCTAACTCAGTAAAGAACGGCACAGAAATTGCAAATCAAACGGCGCAGTCCCTGTCAGAGATCATTGATGGGGTGAGCGAAACCTCCGATTTGATCGGCGAGATTTCCAGAGCGACAAATGAGCAGGCAACCTCAATCAATCAGGTGACTTTGGGCGTTGATCAGATTTCTGCGGTTGTGCAGAACAATTCGGCAACGTCGGAGGAAAGTGCGGCATCCAGTGAGGAACTGAACAATCAGGCACAAATGCTGAAAACGCTGGTTGGGAAATTTAAAACTTGATCTCCCTGTTTATCGGTATGAGCCTTGCGGAAACGCAGGGCTCACTTCACATTCAAAAAAATTTTACCTGTTTTAATATTCTACTTTCTGATGGTAACAATACTTTAGGAAAGGAGGCTGAAAATATGAAAGAAGATAAAGCAAATCCAAGCATTGAATGTTCTGTCCAACAGTGCGACTACCACTGTCAGAATCAGGACTATTGCTCACTGGACCGGATCAAAGTAGGTACGCATGAAAGCAGTCCCACTCAAACCGAATGCACAGATTGCGAATCATTTAAAGTGAGAACAACAATGTAATTAATAGAAGTCAATTGCCATCGGCTAAAGCCGATGCTTTTGAACCGAAATTAACTTTAATAAAACTCTGTGGCCGGACTCGTCGTCCGCAGAGTTTTATTCTTAAATTCCCCCGAAATCGTTACAATAAATTCACGGATTATTCATGCATGAACTACGCGAATTTATTATAATTTCAGTTAATGTTAATATAATTAAATATTAAACATAAAAACTACAGTATTTGGTTTCCCTGTAATACATAAAATTGTTTCTTTTGAAGGGGTTTAAATTATGAAAAAGTTAGTCAGCATTTTGCTTGCTTCCATTCTGGTTGCCAGTGTCTGTGTTCCCGCGTACGCTGCGGACACAGGGGATACGGTAACGATATCCTTAGACAATATTGAGGATATTATGCCTGCACCGTCAGGGGCCAGTTATGAACAGCAGCTCATTAATTTGCAGAAACAGTATCTTACATACTGCAATGATGTTCTTGACCGCAGCTCCGCCTCCGGGCAATACGACAGCAAGGCACAGGTACAAGCCGCCGCCCAGAAAAAATTGGATTTGGGTTACATCTCACAAAAAGAGTATAATGATACGGTGCAGTCTGTCAGTGACTTGAGTGTCAGTCAGCAGACGCAATCAAATCAGAGGTCACAGGATCTTTTGAAGCTGCGTCATATGCTTGAACTGGATGATGTGGATAAGCTGATCGTAAAGCCGGCCGATTACAGCAAGATTGATTTAACTGCGAAGTTATCCAAAATCAACTATGCCAAAGATTTGGAAGAACTGACCGACCTTGAAACCAGCCAGGTGGAAACATTCAAATCACTTTATGATGTGATGACCCAGGCGAGCCACACCTATCAGTCCGACAATGCGAAATATCTGACAAAACAGGCTGATGCGCAGTTAATGCAGCAAAAATTTACAAAGGGTTACGCCACGAAGAAGCAGGCCGACGACATCACTCTGGAGCTGCAGACACTGGAAGGCACAGTGGCCAAAGAGAAAAACAGTCTTTACATCGCATATTTGCGGTATGATTTTATGCGCGATAACGGAGATTCTCCGGATTCGATATCTCAATATTAAATAGGAGTTTATACATATGAAAGTCGGTTCAAGCAAATTCAGCAAGAAAAAAATCATTGCGGTTGTTTTAATTGTAGCAGTTGTGGCGGCTCTGCTGTATTCCTGTTCCCGCGCGAGTACCCTCAAACGAGGAGCGGCGGCTGCAACGACTTCCGTCACAACACTGAAGAAGACCAGCCTGCAGGACAGCATCAGCATTTCGGGAACCATTCAAAGCAAAACCTCCGAAAATGTTTATACCACACTGAATAACCCCGTAAAACAGGTAAACGCCAAAGTCGGCGACATTGTGAAAGTCGGGGATGTTTTAGCGACACTGGATACATCGACGCTGGAAAAAGATGTGCAGGGTGCGGAGTACAGCACGAAATCTGCGGAAGAAAGCGCTTCATTGAATCTGCAAAAAGCGAAATCGGATTATGAAAACGCTTTGTATCTTTATAATAACCATCTTAACAGCGAACTGGTAAACGCGCAGGCTGCTGTAACTTCAACGCAGCAGGACTTGAATACGCAGAAATCCAGCTATGATTACAATCAATATTTATATGATTCCGGTGAGCTTTCCAAAATGGCGCTGGATCAGGAGAAAGCAAAACTGACATCTGCTCAGAATGCTTACGATAAAGCGGTTACAACGCTGACCTACACGCAGAACAAGGTTTCGCAGGATTTAAAAAGTGCGAAAAACAACTACGATGTAGCTCAGACGAAATACGATGACAAAAGCCAGCGGACCACTTTGGAAAAACAGCAGCAGAATTTAAAGAACTCAATCATTACAGCCCCGTTCGGCGGTACTGTAACTGTGGCCAACGCAGTGGTTGGCGCTACCGCGAACGGGGTTCTGTTTACGGTTGAGGATATGAATAACCTGATCGTAAACACGGAAGTGAAAGAGTATGACGTTGCGCAGGTGACGGTGGGCAAAAAAGTAGTCATTAAGACCGACGCAACCGGGGAAACGGAAATAGCCGGTGAAGTATCCCGGGTGGCGCCCGCTGCGACGGAAAGCACACAGGGCACAAGCAGTGTTACCTTTGCGGTTGAAATAAAGATTACAGACCATAACCCAAACCTCAGAATCGGTATGAAAGCAAGAATGAATATCATTCTTGAAGAGAAATCGGATATCTATGTAGTACCGTATGACGCGGTTCTGCATAAGGCGGACGGAAGCGCGTATGTGCTTGCTGCCGTCAAGGATGCTAACGGGTATAAGGCAAAGGAACAGCCGGTGAAGACCGGAATGGAAACTGATATTTCTATCGAGATTTCCGGCACAGGGCTGAGTGACGGAATGCATGTCGTCAGCACTCCTGAAAATCTGTCCGCCGGTTCCGTTCTTAAGCTGCCGGAGGAAACGGCATGAGCAGGAATATTATCGAAATGAAAAGCATCGTCAAAAACTTTTACATCGATACGCCCAATGAACTGCATATTATCAAAGAAATCAGTCTGCAGGTAAAAGAGGGCGAATTTATTTCAATTGTCGGTGCTTCCGGTTCGGGCAAAAGTACGCTGATGAATATGATTGGCGTGCTTGACCGTCCTACGTCGGGCGAATATATTCTGGACGGAATTTCCGTGGGACAAATGACGGATAACGATATGTCCGATGTGCGCAATAAAAAAATTGGCTTTGTATTTCAGACATTCAATTTAATACCCCGCAGCAGTGCGCTGAAAAATGTGGAGCTGCCCATGCTTTACGCCGGACTGGAAGGCAGGAAGCGCGCCCAGCGTGCCAAAGAGCTTCTTCAGCTTGTTGAAATGGAGGACAGAATGCACCACCTTCCCAACGAACTTTCCGGCGGACAAAAGCAGAGGGTCGCTATTGCAAGGGCACTGGCAAACGATCCCGCCATTATCCTTGCCGATGAACCGACCGGCGCGCTTGATTCCGAAACGGGCCGCCTTGTAATGGACCTGTTCCACAAGGTGCATAAAGAGGACGGTAAAACTATCGTCCTAATCACGCACAACAGCGAATTGGCGGCGGAAACCGACCGGATTGTTACCCTGCGGGACGGCTGCATCATTTCAGACCGGCCGGGGAATTCCCAATCCTTAGGAAAGGCGGCTGCCGGATGTTCTTAAAAGAAAATATCTTTCTTGCAATCGCAGGATTAAAATCAAACAAAGTAAGAGCACTGTTAACCATGCTGGGCATTATTATAGGAATCGGGTCCGTTATCGCAATTGTTTCCATCGGTAACGCAATGACTTCAACAGTAACCGACACAATGTCGTCCATGGGTGCAAACAACATTCGGGTTTCTGTTTCCGAAAAGGAATCGGAAAGTGGGATGGAGGCTATGCGGCCAAACGCGGCGGTAGCAAAAATAGATGACAATGACCTGATCTCAATGGAATCCATCAACGCCTTTCAGCAAAAATATGCCGACCAGATTGAGGATATTTCATTGACGGAAAATGGCGGGGAAGGCAAGGCGAAGAATGGCCGGCTTTACGCCAACGTCAGCATTTCAGGCGTCAGTGCGGGGTACCGCTCGATAAACGACGTAAAGCTTGTAAAGGGACGTTTCCTCAATGACAGGGACGTGGATCAAACACGCAAAGTCGCAGTCGTTTCCGATAAACTCGTTACAAATATGTTTAAAAGCGGCGCGGATCCTTTGGGGCAGGAAATTAATATTTATAAAGAGGATGAAGTCAGCACTTATTTAATCATCGGTGTTTATAAGTATGAACAGTCCGCTATGACAATGGTGGGCGGTACTACATCGGATAAGGATATCAGTACTGCGTTGTACATCCCTGTAACTGTAGCAAAGGAAAATGCGGATAATCAAAATTTTCAAAATTTTACGGTTAAGACGAAACCCGATGTTGACGCGGCTGTATTTACCAAGACAACGGATAAATATTTCAGCAAACTCTATGTGAATAACAACACGTATAAGAGCAGTGTAATTAATATGGAGAGCATGCTTTCCTCTGCGACATCTATGTTGAATACAATTTCCATAGCGATTGCCGCAATTGCCGCAATTGCCCTTTTGGTGGGAGGCATCGGCGTAATGAACATCATGCTGGTTTCCGTAACCGAGCGGACAAGGGAAATTGGTACCCGCAAAGCGCTTGGCGCGCGGAGCGGCTTTATTAAAATCCAGTTTATCGTCGAATCTATTATTATCTGCGTAATCGGCGGAATCATCGGGATTTTGTTTGGAATTTCGCTTGCCGCAGTCGGGGTGCGCCTGCTGGGGGCATCGCTGACCATTTCCGTCCCAGTTATCTTTATCAGCGTGGGATTCTCGATGCTGATCGGCGTGTTCTTCGGGTATTATCCCGCGAATAAGGCCGCGCGCATGGACCCGATTGAGGCGCTGCGTTACGAATAATTCAATCCGATCAATAGAGAAAGCTACCGTCTTGGCTGTGCGCCGGGACGGCAGCTTTTTTCAGTCACAAAAACGACTGGATTGCATTTTATGGCAGGATATAGTAAAATTAAAGATATATTAGTGTAAAAGGTCGATAGGGTTAAATTCTGCACTTCGGAGGCTGCGATTTATGAGCAAGGAACACATGAACGGTTCGTATAAAAGGAAAATAAAACAAGCTCCGGAAAACTGCGTATTTGCCTTGGATATCGGTACACGCAGCGTAATCGGGATCGTAGGTGTGCTGGACGGGAACATGCTTCATGTTCAGGCCGTTGAATCCATCGAACATAAAAAGCGCGCTATGATTGACGGGCAGATTGAGGATATTGAGCAGGTAAGCAAGGTGTCGCGTCTGGTAAAAGAACGCCTTGAAGCCCGTATCGGTTACCAGTTAAAACAGGTTTGCGTGGCGGCTGCCGGGCGAGCGTTAAGAACGCAACGGGCATCGTTTGAAATAGAATTAAAGGACTCGCAGCCCATTAAGCAGGACCTTGTCTGCCGTTTGGAAGCAGGCGCGATTGAAGCGGCGGAGCGTCAGTTTGAACCGGGTAACGGCGAGGACGACCAGCATGTTTTTTATCTTGTCGGCTATTCCGTCATTGAATATAAGCTGGATGATTACCCGATTTCCAACCTTTTGGAACACCGCGGCAGAATGGTGGGCGTGGAGGTGATCGCAACCTTTTTACCGAGGGAGGTTGTCGACAGCCTGTATACAACGATGCATAAAACAGGGCTTGAAGTAGCCAGTCTGACCCTGGAACCGATTGCCGCAATGAATTCCACTATCCCAGAAAAACTTCGTCTGCTCAATTTGGCATTGGTGGATATCGGAGCCGGCACATCGGATATTGCCATCTCAAAGGACGGCAGCGTGGTGGCCTATACCATGGCGACGGTGGCCGGGGACGAAATTACCGAAGCCATCATGAAGAAATATCTGGTCGAATTTCTGGATGCGGAGGCAATTAAACATAAAATGGGTCAGAATGAGGATATCAGTTTTTGTGACATTCTTGGGTTTGACCATACCGTTACGCCTACACAGCTGCACGACGATATTGAGCCGGCAGTACGTTCCCTTTGCAGCGAAATCAGTCAGGATATTATAAAGGCCAACGGCGGAACGCCATCCGCCGCGTTTCTGGTCGGCGGCGGCAGCAAACTGCCCGGAATGTGCGGATGTGTGGCAGAGTACTTAAACCTTGACCCGAACCGGGTCGCGATTGGCGGCAATAATTTTATGATGCATGTTTCCGCGCCGAATTTGGACATCAGCGGGCCGGAATACGCGACTCCGATTGGAATTGCGATTTCAGCCGCACTCAATCTGATTAACGACAGCTTTTCCATCACGCTGAACGGCAGTAAAGCAAAGCTGTTCCGCAGTAAAAAACTTACGGTGCTGGATGTATTGATGATGAACGGCTACAGCTACAATCATTTAATCAGCCGCTCCGGCCGCAGTGTCATTATCGAACTAAACGGAGAAAACCGTATTTTTTACGGTGGTCACCCGGACACGGCGAACATTAAAATTAACGGTGTGGAATCGAATGTATCCGCGCTTGTCAACGCGGGGGATGATATTCAGTTTGAACCGGCAGTACCCGGCAAGGACGCGCAGCCGCTGCTGTATGAGGTTGCGCCTTTCACTGACACCATCCGCGTGATTTTTAAGGATACAGAATATTTTATCGGTACCAATGCCACGGTAAACGGAGAACCTGCCGCGCCGGATCAAAAGCTGCATCATCATGACCGGGTGGAGGTGACGCAAATCACCACGCTTGGCGATTTGATTCATGCCTGCGGTGAAAATGAGGATCAACCTTATGCCGTTAACGGGCAGCCCGCCCTGTTCAGTACGGTTCTTACCGACGGCGACCGTATTACATACGCAGCGGTCATTGAAGAAGCTGCAGAGGGAGCGGGATTACCGGTTCAGCAGGAAGAAACAGCGCAATCCGAGTTGCTCGTTGAACAGCCCAAGCCGGTTTCCACTGCGAAAGCGGTGCAGCCTGAGGAGAAAATACCCGAAGAACTCGTAACCGAGGCAGCCGACACTGAGAGAGAAGACTGTGTGGTTATTCGATTACTATTGAATCACAATCTCCTTTCACTGCCTGCCAAGCCGGATGGAGCTCCATATTATTTGGTGGATATGCTGAATTTAGTGGATATGGATCTTTCCAAGCCGGAGGGCAGAAGAATTATCATAAAGATAAACGGGCACGACGCGGCGTATCTTCAAATATTGGAGGATGGGGACGAAATCGACATACATTGGGAAAGCGAAAAGGAATGACCAAATAGAAACCTTATATAAATTCAAAAAGCTTCCGAATCCGTTTGGCGCAGCACGCTACGGATTCGAAAGCTTTTTATTTTTTATTGGAAGTGCAGACTACTTCTTTTTCCGTAACGAGGAAATCCGAATGAAATTTTTTAAATACTCGAATTCTTTTGTTTTGTAGAAAATAAGCAGGAACAGCGCATTCGGGACAATTAAACAAATAAAGCATTTCATGACAAAACTCTGCAAAGAAGCAGCCCCGGTCAGGGAACAGCAATACCATGTGAGAAAACCTGCCGTAAATGTAAGCAGGAAATAAAAGGCATATCGGGTAAAATACTGTGCAGCAGGACGGTGAAAGCCGTACCGGTACAGAACCGAGGGCTCTACCCAAAAATCGACGGTCATGGTGCTGATGAAGGTTCCGAGGAAAATCCCCGCTACTCCTAAATACTGAGCCAAAATAATCGATGCAGCGAGGTTGACCGCCGCTTCGACAATCGCTTTGTACCTATCATACCAGAATAATCCGAAAGCGTTCTTAAACATGAGTGTTGCCTGCCGCATTCCGGTAACATAAAAATTCAGGGCGATCAAAAACACAATCGAAATGGCAAAGGTTAAATCCCGGCCCGTCCATAGCCGGATAAACGGGTTGAACAGGCAGAAAAGGGAGATCGAGCAAAAGCTAAAAATCCAAAATCCCGCAAAATGAATGGAAAGATAAATCTGATAGGATCTTTCATCATTTTCCACTGCGCCAAGATTGCCGACGCTGGCTGTGATTCCGTTGAAAATCTGAGAGGTCAGCCCGGTGAGTGTATTGGTAATCAAAAAGTAATTGGAGTAAATGCCGACACTTGCCAAACCAAAAAACTTCGAGATCAGAATGTTGTCAGTTCCGTTTACAATCGCCCCGCCGATGCGGTGCATAAACATTGCTTTAATGTTCTTTATAATGGGAGCTTTGGCAGCCTTGCTCAGCGTTTCTTTTTCATAGTTCTTTAAGTATGGATACATTTTATCTGCTTTTTTAGCTAAAAAATAATTTGTAAAAAAGCTGAACAAAATTTGCATGGATAAATACAGGATAAAGTTTCGTGTTTTAAACAGAATGAAAATTTGAATGACATTCTGAACAATGCTGAATCCGTATTGATACAGCGTGCAGACGTAACTTTTTTGGTCTGCAACAATAATGGACTGTTTATATGACAGAAAGTAAGTAATCACGGTGTTAAAAAGATATAGCAGATAAATTGCTGTCAGGTTGGGAATATCCGGCGGATTATTAATTAAAAAACGATAGAACGGGGTAAAGGCGAGCCCGGCGGCGGCAACAATCCAGCCGATGGTGTGGTAAGCCTTCTTATAAAGCCCCATCAGCGCACCGATTTTTCTGCGGTTGTTTTTTGCAAGCGGCTCATACATGCTGAAGATGATTGCGGTTCCTACTCCCAGTTCCGCAAGTGAAAGCAGGGAGAGAATATTGCTGAACAAACCGCTCACTCCAAGGTAGGCTTCCCCAAGTGTTCGGATAAAAACGGTTCTGCAAAGAAAGCTCAGCAGAATGCTGAAAAGCTGGCTTCCGATATTCACTGCAATATTTTTAATGGAATTTTCACTCCGCACGCTTTCACCTCCATTCCAGGCCAATTACCATAATTGACTTTATTATTTTCCGCTTTGCTGATACTTTTATTGGAGATCAGTATGAATCATATCATAAATTAAGTGCGAAATCTATCACAAAAATAAGAACGGGAGCAGCTCCTTTTGGAACTGCCCCCCGCAATATGATAAGAATCAAAATGCTTTTGGAATAAAGCCGATTTTCTTCATAACTTTGTTCAGCGTGCGGGAAGAAATGGAAAGAGCGGTTTGTGCGCTTTCCGTGTAGCACTTTTCCAAATAATCTTTATTCTTAATAAAGTCAGCATAACGCTCCTGAATCGGACGCAGGTGCTCGATTACGGCTTCACCCACAGCGGCTTTGAAGTCGCCGTAGCCCTTGCCCTCAAACTCTTTTTCAATTTGCTCATCCGTCAGTCCGGTCACGCAGGAATAAATGCCCATCAGGTTGTTGACTCCGTCCTTACCTTCCGCACGGCGCACACAGGCGTCACTGTCGGTAACGGCCCGCTTGAATTTACGCATAATATCGTCCGGCTTATCCAGCACAGCCACATAACCGTTCACGTTTTCGTCGGACTTGCTCATCTTTTTCGTTGGCTCCTGTAAAGACATCACACGTGCGCCCTGCTTGGGAATATATGCATCCGGCACAGTAAAGGTTGGACTGTAAATTCCGTTGAAGCGCTCCGCGATATTTCGGGCAATCTCAAGGTGCTGCTTTTGGTCTGCGCCGACAGGCACCATATCCGCCTGATACAGCAGAATATCGGCAGCCATCAGACTCGGGTAGGTAAACAAACCCGCATTCACATTGTCTGCGTGCTTTGCGGATTTATCTTTAAACTGCGTCATACGCTGCAGTTCACCGAACTGTGTATAGCAGTTTAAAATCCAAGCAAGCTGTGCATGGGTACACACCTGACTTTGAATAAAGAACGGGCTTTTTTCAATGTCAATGCCGCATGCAAGCAAAAGCGCATACGCTTCCATCGCGTTGTGACGGAATTTCGCAGGGTCCTGACGGACGGTAATCGTGTGAAGGTCTGCCAGCGCGTAAATGCAGCTGTACTCGTCCTGCAGACTAATCCAATTTTTCAGGGCGCCCAAGTAATTGCCCAGCGTGATAGTACCGCTTGGCTGAATAGCGCTGAATATTACTTTTTTACGCTCGGTGTTTTCCAATTCCATAATGACTGCCTCCAATGATGTTACTCAAAACAATTTTGTCCATATAAATATAATATAATTCCGTGACAGACTGGCGCCAACTTACCAGTTGGCTGTTACAGTACAAATTTTAGTGTTATATCATTTCCTTCGCCAAATCCCCAAGGATTTGTATTCCCCTTACCAGCTGTTCATTCGTCGGGGTGGAAAAATTAATGCGGAAAGACTGGCACGGGTCGCTTTCATCCGTTAAAAACGCATTGCCCGGAACCACGCACACTTTGCGCAGAACCGCCTGTTTGCAAAAACTCTGCATATCAACGCCGTCGGGCAATGTGCACCAGATGAAAAGGCCACCCTCAATCGGGTTGTAAGTGACGGCAGAAGGAAAATATTTTTCGATCGCGTCAATGGCAACGCTCGATTTTTTACGGTACACCGCACGCAGTCGCTCCAGATGCGCGTCAAAATCATAATGTGCGAGGAAATCACTGCAGACCAGCTGTGCCCAAATGTTGGTGTGTACATCCTCACCCTGTTTGCACACAATCATTTTTTGCAGCAGGGCTTGCGGAGCAATCGCATAACCAACGCGCATGCCGGGGGAAATTACTTTCGAAAAGCTTCCCGCGTAAATCACGATGCCATCCTCGTCAAATGATTTAATGGCCTCAATGTGCTCGCCTTGAAAGCGTAAATCGCCATAGGGGTTATCTTCAATGATTAGAACGTGATACTGCTTTGCCAGCGCGTAAAGCTGCCTGCGCTTTTCCATGCTCATGGTAATGCCTGCCGGGTTTTGAAAGTTCGGAATGGTGTAGATGAATTTAACGCGTGTCTCTTCCTGAAGCGCTTTTTCCAGTTCCGCCATATTCATCCCGTCGCGTTCCATCGGAATACCGCGCAGCCGCGCGTTGTACGAGCGGAACGTATTCAATGAGCCGATGAAGCTTGGCGCTTCACAAATGACAACATCCCCTTCATTGCAAAGGGATTTTGTCGCCAAATCCATTACCTGTTGTGCGCCGCTGGTGATCAGGACCTGATCAAATTCACGGCCGACATTGTGTTTTGTTTTCATATATTCAGCCAGTTGGCTGCGCAACGGGGTGTAGCCCTCTGTCAGGTTATACTGCAGTGCGTCAATTGGGCGGTTGATAAACAGGTTTGCGGAAATCTCGGCAATTTCTTTCGCAGGGAATGCCTCCGGCGCAGGGTTTCCGGCGGAAAGTGAAATCACGTTCGGGTCAGCCGCGTATTTAAAAATTTCTCTGATTGCAGAGGGTTTCAGTGTAAGCACACGGTCGGAAAAGGAGTAATCCATTCTATCACCTTCCAGATTATAATTCACAATAATATGATTATTTTACCACAGATAGCCGCGCGTGACTAGAAAAAACCTTAGAAATTAAAAAAATACTTATAATGTGATTGAATACGTCAAAATATTACAGCACGTTATGACAATACCGTACATATACATATAGTATAATTAGTTTTAGCAAAAAATGGACAAGTTACCAAATATTGTATGGCGGTGATCTGAATGGAAAAAGTAAAGACGGGGCGCGTCAACTTTATGGAGGTTGCAGCGGCTCCCACAAAAGTATTGGCTAGACAGCTCGTTTATATTACGATTGGGCTTCTGTGTTCGCGCGGGCTTGTATTTGGAAAATATGCACCCTTTGGCGTGGCAGCGGTGGCAGCTCTGCCTTATTCCGCGTTATGGAGCGTTGTTCTGGGCAGTGTGGCCGGGTATTTACTGCCTTCCGCCGCAACAGTGCCGGTTCACTATATCGCAGGAGTTTTAGCCGCGGCAGCAATCAGGTGGACACTCAATGACCTTGTAAAAATCAAAATGCATCCGGCTTTCGCCCCGGTGTCGGCCTTTTTGCCGGTGATGGCGACCGGCATGGCAATTATTTTTGTCAACGGCTCAAATTCCATAACGGTCGCGATGTATGTGGCGGAATCCCTGCTGGCGGCGGGAGTTGCATACTTCTTTGCACGGGCTTCCATTCTTGTGGAATCCGGCAAAAAAATCGGTGATATGACCGCGCAGGAGATCGCCTGCGCCGCGCTGGCTGCGGGGGTTCTTCTGCTGTCCCTTTCCAATCTGAACATTGGTCCGGTTTCGGTCGGCCGTGTGCTGGCAATCATCGCAATCCTGCTTGCCGCGCGCTATGGCGGGGTGTCGGGCGGAAGTGTATCGGGTATTGCGGCGGGCATTGTATTCAGTCTTTCAACATCAGGTTTAAATTACCTTTCCGGTGCGTACGCACTTGGCGGGATGATGGCGGGTGTGTTTTCGCCCTTGGGCAGGCTGGCCTCGGTTGCGGCCTTTATCCTTTCCAATGCGGTAGCTTCCCTGCAGGTTGGGAATCAAACGGCGGTGATTAACGGACTTTACGAAGTGATGGCCGCAACGGTATTCTATATGATACTTCCTGCACGGCTTGGCAACCCCTTAATCGGCATGTTTTCACGCACCGACGATACCGCGCGTGCCGACGGTCTGCGGCGTTCTGTTATTATGAAATTAGACTATGCAGCCAAGGCGCTTGGCAGTGTGTCGGAAACGGTCGAGGACGTTTCCAAAAAGCTGTCCGCCGCCTGTGCACCGGATATCAACGGCGTTTACAAAAGAACGATTGATGAGGTCTGCTGCAACTGCGGACTAAAGGTTTATTGCTGGGAACGCAATTATGATGAAAGCATGAATGCCTTCAATGATCTTACGGAGGATTTGCGACTGAAGGGCAGTGTGGAACGCAGCGATTTTAATCCGCAGTTCGCTACCCATTGCAGTCGAATCGGCGTTATGATTAACGCAGTAAATAATAACTATAACGAATTTATGATTCGTGACGCGGCGGAAAGCCGAGCGCAGCAGGTCAGAAGCGTGGTGGCCGATCAGTTTATTACAACCAGTAATATGCTGGAAGATATGGCGGGCGAGCTTGAGCTTTTTGAGCGCTTTGATTTTGCTTCCGCGCAAAAAGTCACTGAAGTCCTGCGCAACGCGGGGATTATAACGATAGATGTCAGCTGCCGTACGGATCGCTTTAACCGCATGTCCATTGAAATTGTTTCCGCGCCGATTGAAGGTGTGCGCCTGAACAAAGCGGAATTGACCAGTGAAATTTCACGCGCATGCGGCAAGGTGTTCCAACAGCCCTGCATCAGCATGGTAAAAGGAAAATGCCGCCTGCAAATGAGCGAGTTACCCGCTTATCGTGTTCAGACAGGCTGTGTGCAGCATGCCTGTGGGAATGGTCAGCTTTGCGGCGACAGCTGGGAGAGCTTCTCCGACGGCAACGGCCGCCAGATTGCAATTATCAGTGACGGCATGGGAACGGGCGGACGAGCCGCTGTGGACGGCGCCATGGCCAGCGGAATTATGTCACGGATGATTCAGGCCGGAATCGGATTTGACGCCGCGCTTAAAATTGTGAATTCAGCTCTGCTTGTCAAATCGGGCGACGAGTCGCTTTCAACAATCGATTTGGCAGCAGTGGATCTGTTCAGTGGGAATGCAGAATTTATGAAAGCAGGCGCTCCGATCAGTATCCTGCGTAAATCCGGCCGTGCGGTTAAAGTGGATGCACCGAGTCTGCCCATTGGCATTTTAAACGATATCCGTTTCACGAAATCGTCGGATAGTCTGGAAGACGGAGATCTGCTTGTTATGCTTTCCGATGGAGCTTTATCCTCCGGCGACGAATGGGTTTGCGACACCGTGGAAAATTGGAAAGGTCAGGTTCCGCAGGAACTTGCGGAAGAAATTGTTGCGCAGGCAATCGCCCGCCGCAGCGACGGTCACGACGATGATATTACCGCACTGGTAATGAAGGTCTCAGAACGGGAATAAGTATTCAGCGAATAATTCAATGCCCCTGCACAACGGTAAATCAGCTGTTGTGCAGGGTTTTCTGCTATTTTTAACACTCGGCAGCATTCATTACCTGCTGTTCACAAATCTTCAAAAGGTTAAAATCCTGATACAAAACTTGAATATTATCCCTGTCAGGTGTAAAATGATATTGCAGAGAAGTTTATGGTATGTAAAAATAAGTGATCCGATTTATTCGAAAAGCTTACGAGATTCGTTTTGCTTTTACAAAAAAGAATCTATTTAGGAGGTTTACTATGAAATTACAATCAAACAAAATATTAATTCCATGTATGGTTTTTGCACTTACGTTTGGCTCTTTGGCAGGCTGTTCCAAACCAAACGGAACCCCCACTCCTTCGGCTGTAAGCAGCCAGCAGGCATCTGCGGTTTCCTCCGCTCCTGCCGAAACATCCTCTGCGGCAGTCGATTCCGCGCCAAGTTCCGCTGTTACTTCACAAGCACCGTCATCGCAGCAGAATGAAGCACAAAAAACACTTTTGCTGAATATGCAGAAAGCTGCCCAGCAAGGGAAAGTGATTAACATTGACTTTGCAGCTAAGGCAAATACCATTGAAGATGTAGAGGATAAGTGGGGAAAAGAGGATAAGACTGAATATATCGCTGCCGCGAAGGGCTCCTATTCAACATACTCCAAGCACAATGCGGTTTTTGGTTTTAACAAGGGTTCACAGCTGTTTGAGGTCAGGTCTTTTGACAGTCAGCTCAAAGACGTTGCCCTTTCGACAGTAAAAGAGGTTCTTGGCAAACCGGCTTATGATGTTAAGTCTGACACGGAAGAAATTATTGGGTACGTAATCAATAAGGAGTTCAAAATACTGCTGGTGTTCCCAAACCCCAAAACGAGCGGGGAGGATCCGAAGCTTGATCATTATTCCGTGCTCTATCCGCAGGGTACCGTAAATTCCATGGCGGATGACCCGGGCAGAGAGTGGTAAGTTCGCTATAATAAGATTCACAAATAAAAAGCAGGGGCCGCTGTGGGCAGCGGCCCCTGCTTTTGTATTTTAAATTCCAAAAAGCGTTTCGGCATTGTGACGCGTAACTTCCAGAATGTTCTGAGCGGTTGTGCCGCGGATTTCTGCAATTCTGGCTGCCGTATAGGCTATCAATGTGGAGTCATTGCGCTTGCCGCGGAATGGAGTCGGCGCCATATACGGGCAATCCGTTTCCATCAGCATTCGCTCCAATGGAATGGTGGCTGCAACCTCAACCGGCACACGTGCATTTTTAAACGTAACAGCACCGCCAAGGCCGATATACATTCCGAGCCGGATTACTTCCTTCGCCATCTCCACACTGCCCGAAAAGCAGTGTACCACACCCGTGGGTTTGTGCTTTTGCAGCAGCTCCATCGTGTCGCCGTGCGCGTCCCTGTCATGCACAATAATGGGGAGACGGTGTTTTATAGCAAGCAGAATCTGCTGTTCAAAAATCGCCTTTTGCACATCCCTCGGCGCGTTATCTTCAAAATGGTAATCAAGGCCGATTTCGCCGACCGCGACGACCTTATTTTGCCCAATCAGACTTACAAGTTGATCCGCGTAATCCTCCGGCGCGTCTTTTGCACACTCCGGGTGAATCCCCACAGCGGCGTAAAAATACGGATACTCTGCCGCAAGTCCCACCGAAGCAGCGGAAGATTTTAAATCCGCTCCGCAGTTAACCACATTGCAAATGCCCCGTCGGGGTAAATCAGCCAAAAGTGTGCTTCGGTCCTCATTGAATGCTTCGTCATCGTAGTGGGCGTGGGAATCAAAAATATTGTTTGTGTTCATATCAGCGAATCTTGCTTCCGACCGGAATACCGTCCACAAAGATAACCTTTACGTCGTTTTCCCCGGCATCCGCAGCTAAAATCATACCTTGGCTTTCTACCCCGCAAAGTGTAGCGGGCTTTAAGTTAGCAACCAGAATAATACTGTGTCCGATTAAGTCCTCGGGTTTGTACCACTGCGCAATGCCCGAAGCGACTGTGCGTTCGCCAGCGCCGTCATCCAGTGTCAGCTTCAAGAGTTTTTTCGCGCGCTTTACCGGCTCGCAGGCTTTAATTTTCGCGGCGCGCAGTTCCACCTTGCCGAAATCATCAATGCCGATTTGGGCGATGCCCACAATCTTTTTCTCTTCCGCTGTCTCTTCAGCTTTTTGAGCCATTGGGTTTGGTATCAATTGATTTAATTCTTCAATCTCTTTTTCCACATCAATACGGGGGAACAGAGTTTCACCCTTTTGAATGACCGCATCAGCGGGCAGAAGCCCCCATTTGCCTGCTGCGTCATACGTGAGTGCGTCTGCACCGACACCAAGCTGTGCCTGAATTTTCGGCGCAGTCTCGGGAAGGAACGGGGTGATGAGAATGGAAACAATACGCAGGCTTTCACACAGATTGTAAATAACCGCAGCCAGACGCGCGCGTTTTGTTTCGTCTTTACCGAGCGCCCAGGGAGTGGTTTCGTCAATATATTTATTGGTACGTGCAATCAGTTTCCAAATCTCCGCCAGTGCGCTGCTGAACTGGTACCCTGTGATGGCATCGTCACATTTTTTACGAAGTTCCAGTCCCATTTGAATCAGTTCATCGTCAATCGGAGCGCTTTCACGCTCGGCAGGAATTTTGCCGTTGAAATACTTTTCCGCCATCGCGGTAGAACGGGATAAAAGGTTGCCCAAATCATTGGCGAGGTCGGAATTGATACGGCTGATCAGTGCCTCATTGGTAAACACACCGTCAGAACCGAACGGAATTTCGCGCAGCAGGAAATAACGGATTGCGTCCACGCCGTAACGGTCGCACAGGACAACCGGATCAACCACATTGCCCTTTGATTTGCTCATCTTACTGCCGTCGCCAAACAAAAGCCAGCCGTGGCCGTAAATCTGTTTCGGCAGCGGCAAATCCAGCGCCATCAGCATTGCCGGCCAGATAATCGTGTGGAAACGCACAATCTCTTTGCCTACAAAGTGCACATCTGCCGGCCAGTATTTTTTGTAATCGGATTCATCCGCAGAGCCGAAGCCCATTGCGGTAATATAGTTGGTCAGGGCGTCAAGCCAAACATAAACCACATGCTTCGGGTCAAAGTCAACCGGTATGCCCCACGTGAAACTGGTTCGTGAAACACACAAGTCTTCCAATCCCTGTTTGATGAAATTGATCATCTCGTTTTTACGGCTTTCCGGCTGAATAAAATTGGGCTGATCCTCATATAGTTTTAGCAGCCTGTCCGCGTATTTCGAAATACGGAAGAAGTAAGCCTCTTCGTTGGCCATTTTAACTTCTCTGCCGCAGTCCGGGCATTTGCCGTCCTTCAGCTGGGTTTCCGTCCAGAAGGATTCACAGGGGGTACAGTACCAGCCCTCGTATTTGCCTTTATAGATTTCACCCTTGTCGAAAAGAGTTTTAAAAATCCTCTGTACTGCCTTTACGTGGTAATCATCCGTCGTACGGATAAAGCGGTCGTTGGAAATATTCAAGAGCTTCCACAAATCCTGAAAGCCCGCAACAATTTTATCAACATATTCCTTGGGGGTTACACCCTCTTTTGCAGCGTTGATTTCTATCTTTTGACCGTGTTCGTCGGTTCCGGTCAGGAACATAACATCATAACCCTGCATTCGTTTGTAACGTGCAATCGCGTCACTTGCAACAGTGCAATAGCTGTGGCCAATGTGAGCCTTGCCCGAAGGGTAGTAAATCGGTGTGGTAATGTAGAAAGTTTTTTTGTCCATGTCCTTACCTCCAAGAGAATTGGGATAGATTATAATAATGGTTAACTTGATTATTATACCATTTAATATATCAAAATAAAAGTTAAAAATACCTTTGCAATCATGGGAAGAAAGGCTGTCCTCCCGGTCTGTAAGACTCGGAGCGGCAGCCTTTCCTATGGATTAATTGCTTTCTGTAGCGGAAACATCCGAACCGTAAAGGAATTCCCTTAGAAGCTCGCAGTTTTTCGGAAGATCGGGCACGAGTACCGCTCCGATGCTTTTAATGGTCTGATCCTCGTATGTGTTCAGGTTGGGTACATGCATCGTCTTCATTTCATAACCGGAAACAGACCCCGCAATGGAAGTAAGGTATAAAAGCTCGGAATTGCTAAGGTTTGTTTTGATATAGGGTAAATAATCATACATGATTTGGTTAATTTGCAGCGGATTCAGGGATTTTAATTTTTTTATCATCAGTTCAACCACTTCACGCTGACGGCCGGTTCGGCCAAAGTCACTGTCGATTTCACGGATTCTTGAATAATAAAGGGCAAGCCTGCCGTTTAAATGGTTTACGCCGGGTTTTAGCTTACTGCCCATATTCCGGTTTTCCGCATCACACACCGCTTTATCCATATTAATATCCAGTCCGCCCATTTTATCAATAATGGTTTCGAAGTTATCACTGTTAACGGAGATGTATTTATCAATATTAATTCGGTAGTTATTTTCCAGCGTCTGCATGGTCAACGCGGAGCCTCCGTGAGCAAAAGCGGCATTCAGCTTTGTTTTGCCCACCGTGGGAATTTCCAGGTAAGTATCCCGCAAAAATGAAACCAGACGAAGCGTTTTGGTATTGTTGTCAATTGAAATCAGCATGTTGGTGTCCGAACGGCCATCGGAGCCGTCATCATTTTTATCGATTCCGATTAGAAGAATATTTGTTACGCCCTTATCCGAAATAACACCCCAGGCAGGGGCGGCGGATGGCTGTTCCACATAACTGGCTGTGTCGCCCTTGTCTGAACGGTCAAGCCGGGACGCCATAACAAAAGCATACGCAATAGCCCCGATCGCAACAACGAGTATCAAAGATAAAACGGTAAAAACAGCTCTTTTTACCTTTCCCTTTTTTTTGCGGCGGCTGCTTGTTCTGTAATGATTATTCGCCTGCTGCGCCGTGCGCTTGCTGCTGTAAAGTTCGCGGTCAACGTAATTGTATCGATCAATTTCATTCGGGTTAAAGCTTTCCCTCCCGCGCGCGTTTCGCGGCCGGGGGTTTTGGGGGGCATTACGCTGCGAGCGGTCGCTCCCGGATTGTCTATCCATATAACACCTCAAATTATTTACTTGTACACAAAATCAGTATTATTTTATTGCAAACGGCAATACATGTCAACAGTTATGTAAACTTATTGTCAGTAAAAATTCAATAAATTCTAAGTAAGAAACAAAATGAGCCGACATTTCTGTCGGCTCAAATATTTTGACGTTTGCTTAGGCATTAGATAAATTACTCAGCAAATTTTTGATATAATAATCTTTTGCAGGTGCGGCCGTTGCAAAACGCAGCCGCCTTCCCAGAAGGTAGGACAGACTGGCGCTCCAGTCGGAAGTGGTAAAATCATCCGGGTCAATCTGGCTGACAACCCGTATTATAGCCGCACTGTTCTTGGGGAGAAGCAGATCGGAAACGTAAAGATTGCTTTTTTCCGCAATATAGTCGATCAGATTTTCACTCATATGCATTCCGCCTTTCGAATTGATTCGGGAATTTGGAATCTAGGACTAATTGAATATTTTATATTTGAAATCCTAATACTATATTATAGTAACAAAATGTTACTTCGTCAATAACATATCAAATATTTTATCGAAAAATGCGACTATATGTTATATACTTACCTATAATAGCAAGGAGGATGACTGGATGGTAGCTCAAAAGTTGAAAAAACTTCGGGCTGAACACAAACTTACCCAAAACATGGTAGCGTCTGTTTTGAATATTTCCCGTGCGGCTTATTCCATGTATGAAAATGGCAAGCGGCAATTGAATTATGATGCACTTTTCACGATAGCAAACTATTATCACGTGAGCATCGATTATTTATTCGACCGAATAGATACACAAAGCCTGCCTTTACCACTCGGCGGGGAAGAACAAAGCCTTTTGTACTGGTTTCGCGGGCTTGACGTGCGCGGCAGGGAAAACATACTTACGATAGCGGAGCTCGAATGCCGAAAAATGGAGCAGAGCATGTGAATTTTTTGTTTGCAGATTTCGGCTCGTCAATAAATCAAATTTGGCGTGAATTTATATTGTGTTCATTGCTTTTCTTCTGTTGACTGGTATAATGTAATTAATAGAAAATCAACAGCCGAATGCGAGGGAGGAAAATGAAATGCAGATGCAAAATAAGAAGCATCGTCATGTGGATGCAAAAACGCTCTTCGTGCGCATAGTGGCTCTTGCTGTCTGCGCTTTGTTGTTGGCGGGAACAGTGCTTGTAGCGGTGCTCAGTTAAATCGGATATCAATAAAGCTTTAGTCGTTAAGAACCCGGTGTCATGTAATTTTAAAATAAATCCGGATAGGCCCCCCGCAATTGCTGCAGGGAGCCTATCTTATTTTTTAATTATTCGTATTTAATCATATCAATTTTGCTGCTGTAACATAAAATAGATTGCACGAGATTAATCAGCAACTGCTAAAACGCTCAACACAGCATTCTGAACTGAGGCACCCGGCGTAATATCGATGATGGAATTGGTCGACAGCTGTACGGAGTAAGTGTAGAATCCAGGTTCAACATCGGGGTCAAAGAACTGGAAGCTGAAAGCTTCCGCTTCCAAAACATCAACAAGCGTCGAGAAGGTGTAAGTGGAACCAACATTAACAGGAGCGCCTCCATTGAGACTGCGGGTAATTTCAAAATTCAGAGTCACAGAAATCCCAAGCGGCAAATTTATAATGCTGGTAAAATTGAGCAGAATATTTGCTTCCCCTATGTCACGTGTATCAATAGACGTTGATACAACATTCAAAGGGCTTGCGAATAATGTGGTTACGATTGGCAGCGGGCCAACGCCGCCGCTTGAGGCATTCAGAGCGACCTGTTTTCTTTCCCTGTGCTCATTGCAGGAGGAAAAATTCTGAGAAAGAGTATCACTGTAGTGAAAATTATTCATAAAATCCACCTAACTTAATTATTAAAGAACGTTCTCCGCTTTATACTATGCTGCTGTTCTCCTGTATGTACATACCCGGAAGTATAATTGTTTCGTTCAAAAAGTTCACAATATAATAATTACCCTGTGGTACTTTCTCATATTTATTTTAAAAATTAAAGATAAAAAATGGCCCTCTTGCAGCACAAAAAGCAGCAAGGGGGCCATGCTGTAAAGAGAATTTCGCTATTTTTTCCCTGCATGGATAAAATCAATGCCCATGGCATAGGGGTGGAATACTACGCCGGTAACGCCTTTTGCGGAAGCAAAATAGTGCTTTTCATAATAAAGCGGGTAGAATACGGCCTGTTCATTCAAATATTTTTCAGCAGCTGAGAAAGCGGCTGCTGCGTCGCTGTCACCCTTTTTCTGTGCAGCTGCCAGCATGGCATCAAAAGCCGGGTCACTCAACTTGGGTGCATTCCCGACGGCACCGCTTCTAAACAGTGACAAAGCGGAAAACGGCCCATCGCTGTCCGGCTGAATGGAACACAGCGCAATCTGATAATTGCCGGACTTCACCCGTTCAGCCAGCGTATCCCTGTCCAGTGGCTCTATATTAAAATAATCGTTGAACTTACTGTTCCACGTAGCAATCATTTCATTGACCATCAATTTCACATTGGGGTCATCCAGGCAGATCACGCTGACACTTTTCAGTTCTGAAACAGAAAGTTCAGCCATCCCGGCAGTGAGCAGCGCAGCAGGGTTTTTATCCTGTTTCAGATAGAAAGCACCGCCGTTTGCGAGCGAGCGGTAGTCCTTGCCCATAAACGTAGTGGATGGAGAAATAATATTCTCCGCCTTAGTAACTTCATTCGGCAGATGCTGAATAACCTTTGTGCGGTCCAGCGCCTGAATAAAAGCTTTTCGAATTTTTAAATTCTTCATGGTATCGGACTGCGTGTTAAAGCAAAGTCCCCATGTTGTGTCTTCAAAAGAAATTAATGTGCAGCCGGCGTCTGCCGCTGCCGCCGCTTTGTCCGCAGGGAAGGAAATAGCGTCCACTTTGTTGGCGGTCAGCGCCGCAACCGGGTCTGTGATGGTATTGTCCTTACCTTCAATTGTAAACTTAATTGCGGACGGCAAAGGCTTGCTGTTGCCCGAATACGTGTCGGAACGCGCCAGGTTAAGGTAATTGCCATGTGACCAACCATATTTTCCGTCAATTTTAAAAGGCCCGTTGCCCCGCAGATATTCGCGGTCCAAACCGTACCGCCCGGAAGTACTTTCAAAAAATTTCTGATTGCAGGGCATGAATACCGCTGATGCAGTTAGTGCGGGAAAGTCAGGGTAAGAGTAGTTCAGCTCCACTACCAGCGTATGTGCGTCTTTTGCCATTACTCCTAGTTTATCCGCAGGAAGTGCGCCGGAGTTTACTTCCTGCGCGTTTTTAATGCAGAGCATGGAAGAGCAGGTTTTTGAACCGGTTGAAGGTGACAGTGCACGCCGGAATGCAAAAACAAAATCTGCCGCGGTAACCGGTGTTTTATCCTTATCCGACCACTTTGCACCACTGCGCAGCGTAAAGGTGAAAACCGTATGGTCGGTGTTGCTCTCCCATTTTTCGGCAACACCCGGGTAAGGTCTTTGATCCGCGCCAAGGCGCGCCAAGCCTTCGTACAGTGCTTCCACCGCAATGATGGAGGAGTTGTCGGAAGCAATTTGGGGGTCAAGTGTTTTCGGTTCGGCTGTCAGATTATAATTGATTGTTTTGTTTGCGTTACTCGGTTCCTTTTCTCCGCAGGAAGTAAAGGAAAATATTATGAAAAGGCAAAGCAAAGCTGCCATAAATCTCTTCGTTAACAATGGAATCACCCCTAATTATGTGGTATAAAATAATTTTAGCACCTTTCCCATCACATTGCAACGAGCGTAACATGATTGTTATCAGCGTAAAGGAACATGATTATTCCATGAATCATGATTGTTTTTTCGGAACTCCCCGTAAAGATCTTTAAAAATTAAAATTTATTATAATTCTGATGAAATAGGACATAATACATAGATAAAATTTTGAAATTGAGGGCGATAATATGGCAAATAGAGATGCAAAGTTTTATGTATGCAAGCACTGCGGGAATATAGCGGGAATGATTCATAACAGCGGTGTTACCATGATTTGCTGCGGTGCCCCGTTGATTGAACTGAATCCGAATACCTTTGATGCACCTCATGAGAAGCATCTGCCGGTAGTTGAAAGGAATGGAGATACCGTTACCGTGAAAGTCAGCAGCGTGGAACACCCGATGACCGATGACCACTATATTTCATGGATTTATCTTGAGACGGAACATGGCGGTCAGCGCAAGTCTTTACACCCCGGGGACAAGCCCGAAGCGGTTTTCGCACTGGAACACGATGAACCGGTGGCTGCATTTGCATATTGCAACCTCCATAGTCTGTGGGAAACGGTAATATAATGCAAGTCAATTACCATCGGCTAAAGCCGATTTTGTTTTCAGTTTGAAAACAAAATTCGCCTTAAAAGCGCGTGCGCACCGAAGAGTTTGAACCGTAATTGACTTAATAAAACTCAAAAAGGCTCTTTCTCAACGAGAAAGAGCCTTTTTCGATTCAACTCTTATTCAATAATGCTTTTTCCGGTCATTTCCGCCGGCTGGGGCAGGCCTAACACCTGAAGCATAGTCGGGGAAATGTCGGCAAGCTTACCGCCTGTACGGAGCTTGCAGGGGTAGCCGATGACACAGAACGGAACCGGGTTCGTGGTATGTGCCGTGAACGGCGAACCGTCATCTTCATACATTTTATCTGCGTTGCCGTGGTCTGCTGTAATCATTGCTACGCCGCCCATTTCGGCAATTGCGTCTGTTACTCTGCCCACGCACTTGTCGACTGCTTCCACCGCGGCTTTTGCCGCTTCGAAAACACCGGTGTGACCCACCATGTCGCAGTTGGCAAAGTTCAGAATAATCACATCGTATTTGCCGCTTTTAATGCAGTCAACCAGTTTGTCGGTCACTTCGTATGCACTCATTTCAGGCTGCATATCGTAAGTAGCGACTTTTGGGGAATGTACCAGCACCCTGTCTTCGCCGGGATACTGCTTTTCTACGCCGCCGTTAAAGAAGAAGGTTACATGGGCGTATTTTTCAGTTTCCGCAATCCGGAGCTGAGTGAGGCCTTTTTCAGAAACGTATTCACCGAAGGTATTGTTCAGTGTTTGCGGTTTGAATGCGACCAGCACATTCGGCATCGTTACATCATATTGCGTCATGCAAACATAAGTAAGCGGGAAGAAGCCGTCTTTGCGTACAAATCCGTTAAAGTCCGGGTCAACCAAAGTGCGTGTAATCTCACGCGCTCTGTCGGGACGGAAGTTAAAGAAGATAAAGGAATCGTTTGCCTGAACCTTTGCACCGCTGGCGCAAACGGTAGGAATCACAAATTCATCCGTAACGTTGTTTAGATAGGATTCTTCAATTGCTTTGACAGGGTCTGCACATTTCGCGCCTTCACCGTAAACCATTGCGGCGTAAGCTTTTTCCACACGCTCCCAGCGGTTGTCGCGGTCCATGGCGTAATAACGGCCCATTACGGTTGCAATTTCGCCCACGCCGATTTCCTGCAGCTTTGCAGCGCATTCCGCAACAAATTCCTTGCCCGAGGTAGGGGGGACGTCGCGGCCGTCAAGCAGAGCGTGAATATAAACTTTCTTCACGCCGCACTTTTTCGCCAGTTCTACTAAAGCATAAAGATGCGTGTTGTGGCTGTGAACGCCGCCGGCGGACAGAAGGCCGCAAAGGTGAAGCGCGGAGTTGTTGGCAATCGCATTGTTCATCGCGGTAAGAAACGCTGCGTTTTCGTAAAAATCACCGTCATGAATGGACTTTGTAATTCTTGTCAGTTCCTGATAAACGATGCGGCCCGCACCGATGTTAGTGTGGCCTACTTCGGAGTTACCCATCTGGCCGTCCGGCAAACCAACGTTCAGGCCGGAAGCACCAATCTGCGTGACCGGGTTATTTGCAAAAAGACGGTCAAGGTTCGGCTTGTTTGCGGCTTTGATTGCGTTTCCGTTTGTGTTCGCTGCAATGCCGAAACCGTCCAGTATCATGAGGATTAATGGCTTTTTCATAGGAATATCCTGCCTTTCGGGGATCAGCAAGCTTTGAAATCAAATGCAATGCGATCCTAAAATTCACCTGTTTGAAGCTACCTGCTTGCTGCTTTCACAATTTCAGCGAAGTCTGCCGGCTTTAAGGAAGCGCCGCCGATTAAACCGCCGTCAACGTCGGGCTTATCCAGCAGTTCAACTGCGTTTGCAGCATTCATGGAACCGCCGTACTGAACCGTCAGTGCATTTGCACAGGGAGCGTCGTAAAGATCCCTTACTGTGGAGCGAATGGCTGCGCAAACCTCGTTCGCCTGTGCGGAGGTTGCGGTTTTGCCGGTACCGATTGCCCAAACCGGCTCGTAGGCAATGATAATCTTTGCCATTTCTTCCTTGGAAACGCCGCCAAGGGCGATTTTTGTCTGCATTGCAACCAATTCGGCAGTAATGCCCTGCTCGCGCTGCTCAAGGTATTCACCGACGCAAAGGATTACGGTAAGGCCGCTGTCCAATGCTGCGCGCACGCGCTTATTTACAGTAACATCTGTTTCACCAAAATAGGTTCTGCGTTCGCTGTGACCGATGATAACATACTGTACGCCCATTGCGGCGAGCATGTCGGCAGAGATTTCTCCGGTGTATGCACCGCTCTTTTCCCAATGGCAGTTTTCAGCGCCGACGCCGATGTCGGTACCCTTTGTTGCTTCCAATGCCGCGCTGAGGTCAACATAAGGAACACATACGACTACGTCGCAGTTTGCGCCTCTTACGAGGGGTTTGATTTCTTCGATCAGTTCTTTTGCTTGTGCAGGGGTTTTGTTCATTTTCCAGTTGCCCGCAATGACAGCTTTCCTAAGCATTTTATTCATAATATTTCTCCTGTAATTAATTAAAAATATTTTAAATGCGGCAGACTGGCTGCCGCATTTGTATCAGTGCAAGCTCGCTTGCTTATTTATCGTTCAAACATGCAATACCCGGCAGTTCAAGACCCTCAAGGAATTCAAGGGATGCGCCGCCGCCGGTGGAAATGTGAGTCATTTTCTCAGCAAAGCCAAGTTTTTCGACTGCAGCAGCAGAATCGCCGCCGCCGATGATGGAAATGGAGCCGCTGTCCGCGACTGCTTTTGCCACAGCAACGGTGCCGGCAGCAAAATTATCCCATTCGGAAACGCCCATCGGGCCGTTCCACACAACAGTACCGGAACCTTTGATTGCGTCGGAGAATAGAACAGAGGTCTTCGGTCCAATGTCCAAGCCCATCCAGCCGTCCGGAATTTGGTCGGAATCAACAATCTTGTGTTCTGCGTCCGGTTTGTATTCGGTTGCGATCACGTTATCGACAGGAATTAAGAATTTAACGCCCTTTTCCTTTGCCTTCGCCATCATATCTTTGGCAAGTTCAACTTTGTCGCTTTCGCAGATAGAGGTGCCGATGGAATAGCCCAGTGCATTCATGAAGGTATAGGCCATGCCTCCGCCAATGATGAGCGTGTCAACCTTATCCAGCAAATTGTTGATTACTCCGATTTTATCGGAAACCTTGGCGCCGCCCAGAATTGCAACAAACGGACGTTTCGGGTTGCTGAGCGCGCCGCCCATAATGGAAATTTCTTTCTGAATCAGGTAGCCGCATACAGCCGGAAGATAATCCGCAACACCGGCGGTGGATGCGTGTGCTCTGTGAGCGGTTCCGAATGCGTCATTTACATAAATCTCAGCAAGAGAAGCCAGCTGCTTTGCAAACTCAGGGTCGTTCTTTTCTTCTTCCTTATGGAAGCGAACGTTCTCAATCAGTTCCACTTCGCCGTCCTTTAAGGAGGCTGCGATGCTCTTTGCGCTTTCACCGATTACGTCTGTTGCCATCTTTACTTCCTGACCGAGTGCCTCTGAAAGGTATGCGGCGACAGGAGCAAGGGAATATTTCATATTAAACTCACCCTTTGGACGACCGAGGTGTGAGCAAAGAATGACTTTCGCATTATGGCTGATGAGATACTTAATTGTTTTCAAAGCTTCGTCGATACGTTTTGGGTCGGTAATTTTGCCTTCTGCATCAAACGGAACATTGAAATCGCAGCGCACTAATACTTTTTTGCCTGCAACATCAATGTCCTCCACTGTCTTTTTGTTGAGATAATTCATGACTTGCACTCCTTTATATTATTAGATAAGAATATACGATTAACCTTTGACATTATACACTAAATTGGAATTCATTTCAAGCATAGCAGGCGCAGATTAGGCCATTTTAGACTGGATTGTTAAAAAATAGTCACCATTTATAATTCCTTAATTGCCCTTCGCACAACAGCTCCGGATAGCCCCACTGGCGCAGTACTTCATAAACGCCGATTGCGACCGAATTGGAAAGGTTCAGGCTGCGCGCGGCGGCATCGTTAATCATCGGAATACGCACGCAGGTTTCGGGGTTCTCGTGCAGTAAACTCTCCGGAAGACCGGCGGTTTCTTTTCCGAAAAAGAGGTAGCAGTTGTCAGGGTACGAAATATCGGAATGAATGTGCTGTGCTTTTGTTGTAAAATAGAAAAAATTTCCTGTGCTGCGTTCAAAAAAATCGGAAAGACTGTCATAATAGGTTATATCAAGTAAATGCCAATAATCCAGTCCGGCGCGTTTTAATTTTTTGTCGTCAATTTTAAATCCCATCGGCCCCACCAAATGCAAGCGGGCGCCTGTTGCGGCGCAGGTGCGGGCGACATTTCCGGTGTTTTGGGGTATTTCGGGTTCAACCATTACGATGTTCAGTGTAGGCATAATAAGCTCCTTTATTCAAAAAAGTTTTGGCATAATTTTTCAAAAATAAACAGCGGCAATAGGGGAAAGATACTGAAAGACCTTTATAAGAATTTAACATGGAGGAGATATATCATGTATAAAGAAAGAATGGGTTTTGCAAAAGGCATTGGCACAGGAATAATCGCGGGTGTGGCTGTTACAGCAGTGGGCGCTAAGATGATGAAGGATAACAAACACCTGAAGCGCAATGCCGACAAAGCAATGCATGCTGTGAACGGTATGATTGACAATGTCGAAACAATGTTCAAATAAGAATAGCAGATCAAAGCATAATTTATAAAAATTTCGGCGGGGAATACCCCGCCGATTTTTGTGGGAAGACTAACCGCCCGAAACTACACTGTACATACCGAACATTGGCATAACGATTGATATTACAACGGTTCCCACAACAACCGCAATAATAATCGTCATCGCCGGTTCCAGCGCGGCAGTGAATTTTTTGGTTGCTTCATCGGTCTGTTCTTCATAAAGAGACGCCATTTTATCCAGCGTTTCAAAAAGCAATCCGGATTCTTCACCTACCTGAATCATAGAAACGAGCAGAGAATCGAAAATTGCAAATTTCGCGACAGAAGCATTAATGGAAGAGCCGACTTTAACATCAGCCACAACCTGTGTCAGCTGCTGTTTAAAAAAGCGGTTGGGAATTACATCGCGTGAAATTTCCAGCGCCCTTACAATGTCCACGCCCGCTTCCACAAGGGAGGACATAATGCGGCAGAACCGCGCTATATAAGATTGCCTCAGCAGCTGGCCAATGCCGGGAATTTTCAGCAGCAGCCGATCCATTGCGGTGGAAAAACGCTGACTTTTTTTCTTTAATATAATAAATGTAAATACAAGGACAAATATTACGAGCAAAATCAGGTACCAGCTGTTGGTAAGAAAATTGGAAAATGACATTACTGCGATGGTAAGTGCCGGCAATTTTGCGCCGAATTGATTAAATACGCTAGCAAAGTTCGGCAATACCACCACGTTCATGACAATCATTAAAAACAGCGTAAGAACCATAAGGAAAATCGGGTATCCCATTGCGCCCTTGACTTTCCCCGAAAGTGCAATTTCCTTTTCCAAAATCACGACGCAGCGTTCGAATGCGGTGTCCAGCCGGCCGTTGGCCTCGCCGGACTGTATGATATTGACAGTGATTTCAGGGAATGCTCTGAATTTGGCCATCGCGGCCGAAATCGGCGTTCCCGTGTATAAATCATCATTGATTTCATTTAAGATACGTTTGATCTTTTTATCTTTTTCCCCGTCAATCAGAACGCCCATTGCCATGGAAAGCGAAACGCCCGCTTTCATCATGATTCCCATTTGATGCATCATGGCAAGAAGTCTTTTTTTCGGAATTTTTGCCTTGTGTATATCCGAAGTACCGATTTCGACATCCCAAATCGATTTTGGGGCAGCGGCCTTTTCTGCTGAGCTCATCAGATTCAGTGCGGTCAGGCCCTCATCCTGCAGCCGGGCAATGGCTTCCGCCTTGTTCTCCGCATTAATTAAGCCGCGGGATTTTTTGTTTTTTACGCTGACGGCTATATATTGGTATTGCAATAAAATCCCTCCTTCCCGTAAATTCGGGCGGCTGCGAAAACCGCAGCTTTATCGATTCAAATCAATACTGTACTCAGCGGCTGTTTTCTGTGTGATTACCCCGCGCCGGAGCAGCTCGTCAATGCTTTTATCAAGCGTGATCATACCCTGATTCAATCCTGTTTGAATGGTCTGGCTGATGTTCGCGGTTCTGCCTTCGCGAATCAGGTTGCTGATTGCCGAGTTGATAAACATCATTTCGAAGGCGGCAATGCGCCCCTTGCCGTCGGCAGTGGGGAGCAAACGCTGTGAAACCACGCTTTTCAGCACAAGGGAAAGCTGCGCCCGGATTTGCTGCTGCTGCTCAGGCGGAAAAACGTCAATCAGGCGGTCAATTGTTTTGGAAGCGCCGATGGTGTGCAGCGTGGAAAGCACCAAATGCCCTGTTTCCGCCGCAGTAATCGCGATGGAAATGGATTCCAGATCACGCATTTCCCCGACCAGGATAATGTCCGGGTCTTCACGGAGGGCGGCTTTCAAAGCGCGGGCATAGGAAACGCTGTCCTGCCCGATTTCCCTTTGATTGATGATACATTTTTTCGGGCTGTGCAGATATTCAATCGGGTCTTCAATTGTTATGATATGGCTGCTGCGCGTCATATTGTATTCATTAATAATCGCCGCGAGCGTGGTGGACTTTCCGCTTCCGGTTGGGCCGGTTACGAGAACAAGCCCCTCCTTCAGCTCCAGTATCCTGCTGATTGACTGCGGCAGGCACAGTTCGGAAATTTCCGGTGTGGATGAGTTGATAATACGCAGCACCAGCGTTACGCCGCGGGTTTGCCGGAATGCGTTTACGCGAAAACGCCCGCATTCCGCAATTTCGGCAGCTGCGTCCATATCGCCTGTTTCAAGGAATTCTTCGTATTTTTCAGCAGTCAGGCATTGGGCGATCATGCCGTTTACATCATCGGAGGTAAGAGGAGGAGCGTCCAAAAAGCGCATTGCTCCGTTGATGCGGTAAGCGGGCCTGTTGTTTGCGGCCAGATGAATATCCGATGCGTGGTGTGCAACGCCTTCCTTGACCAGCTGATAAAAATCCATTTTTATGTCACCCGTCCTTTACATCTGCAGACTGTAAATCTCGATCATTTCATCAATGGAGGTTGTTCCGTCCATAACAATTTGCTTAATGTTTTTATCAAGTGATATCATGCCCTCTTTGATTGCGGTTTCTCTGATATCATCCACGCTTTTTCCGTGATTAATGCAGGATTTAATTGCGGGGGTGACCGGCATAATCTCATGTATTGCAGTTCTCCCCAAGTAACCCTTGTGCGCGCAGTAGCTGCATCCCTTTGCGCGGTAAAGCTTGAGGCGGGTTCCCTTTTCCAATCCCAGCGTATCCAAATCCTCTTCATTTGCCCAGTATTCTTCCTTGCAGTGCGGGCAAAGCGTGCGGACAAGCCGCTGCGCGATGACCCCCAGCATGGCGGAAGACACCATGTACGGTTCCACCCCCATGTCCAGCAGACGGATTACGGAACTCGGTGCGTCGTATGTGTGCAGTGTGGAAAGCACCAAGTGTCCCGTAATAGCAACACTGGTCGCTATTTCGGCGGTTTCGGCGTCCCGGATTTCACCGATCATCACCACGTCGGGGTCCTGCCTTAAGATAGAGCGTAGTACCGATGAAAAAGTCAGGCCGGCTTTCGCGTTCACGTCCACCTGTGTGATATTCGGGATAATCATTTCAACGGGGTTTTCCACCGTTACAATATTGATATCCTCGCGCATAATTTCTTTCAGCGCGGTGTAAAGTGTGGTTGATTTTCCGCTTCCCGTCGGGCCGACCAGCAGAATTATTCCGTGATTGTTCCGAAGCAGCTGATTGAATTTCGTAAGGTTTTCCGGCAGGAATCCAATGTCCTCCTTTACGAGCGCAAAGCTAAGCGCCGTTGTGATACGGATGACAACTTTTTCACCGTAAACACAGGGCAGAATGGAAATTCTCATGTCGATTTCCTTGTCGCCAATTTTATAATTGATGCGTCCGTCCTGCGGAGTACGGCGTTCCGCAATGTTCATGCCGCCGATAAATTTAATGCGTGAAACGACCGACGGAATCAGTTCCGCGTTTGTTTCCATATAAAGGCTAAGGCGCCCGTCCACCCGAAAACGGATTCGCATGGATTTCTCCTGCGGCTCAATATGAATATCACTGGCCTTCAGCAAAACAGCCTGTTCAATCATATTGTTGACAAACCGGATAATCGGCTGTTCCGTGGCGCCCTGCACGGTTTCCGCGACAGCTTCCTGCTGTGAATTCGAAAGCTCCTTGGCGGCGGCGAACGCCTTTTGCGTTGTATATAATTCCCGGATTTTAGTTTCAATTTTATCGTGTTCGGCAATAACGGGATTTACCTTAAGCTTCGTGTAAATGCCAATGTCATTCAGACCGTTATAGTCAAGCGGGTCGGCAGTCGCGACGGTAAGAATGCTGCCCTCGCGCCGGACAGGTACAATCAGGTTTGCACGCGCAAGTTCCTCGGGTAACAGCGACGAAAGCGAAGAATCCACGCTGACGGAGGAAAGGTCGAGGTAGGAGATAGAAAGCTGTTTTTCCAGCGATCTGATAATTTGCATTTCGGTCAGGAAGTGGTTGTCCACCAGGATCTGTCCAAGTCGCTTATTGGAGCCTTTTTGGCGCGCCAGGGCCTGCTGAAGCGCTTCTTCGGTAAGCACCTGCGAATTAATCAGTATTTGTCCCAGTTTTAAATTCGTTATTTTCATTGCGCGCTCCTTTACAAATTCAGCAAAGCGAGGTACCACCCGACAAAACCGCCGATTTGGCTGTGAAATGCCAAAAACAGCAGCAGTGCAAGGCAGAGATACGGCCCGAGCGGAAGATAGAGGTTCTTGGTTATTTTCCTGCGGATTGATAAAAACACGATATAAAAAAACGCCAGAAAGATTGTGATTAGAAAAATCAGAAAGACTCGCGGAAATCCCGCCATCAGCCCCATTACGCCAAGCAGCTTAACATCACCGAACCCAAGCGCTTCCCTGCGGTATATCAGCCGGCCAAAAAGTCCGATAGCAAGCATCAGCCCCGCACCGGCAGCAGCGCCTAATATTGGGGAAAGCGGCGCGGCGTGGAACAGCCTGTTCCCGCTCTGCAAATCATAGACGCTATCAGCAACCACCGTGAGCAGCAATGCCAGTGTAAACTGATCCGGAATAATCCGATACTTGATATCGGCAATTCCAATCATCAAAAGGATGACCGCGATGATACATCCGAAGTAAAAATAAAAGCTGTTTCCGTATTGGCGGAACAGGGAAAGAAACGATAAGGATAAAATCAGCGCCATGACAGCCCCGTGCGGCAGAAAAGATAGCCGCCTGCCGCCGCTAAGCGCGGGGGTTGGTTCCTCACCGTAATCACAGAGCCAGCCTGCAGGAACGGCGTTGAAAACCGCAATGCACAGCCATGCCGCCGCAAAAGCGCTAAAAATACATGCGAAACTCCACAGGCCGGTCATCCCTTTGTTCCCTCTGAAGCAAAATAATACAGAGTAAGAGTCAGGCTGGCCTCTGTCTTATCCTGCTGTTGTGTTAATGCTACGGTGTTGACATAATACGCACCTTTTGACTGCTTTTCAAAATAATCCAGCAGCTTCTGCAGCTGTGCACTGTCACACTGCGCGGTCAGGTTTACCGAAACGCTGCAAAGCGTTCTTCCGTCGGTTGCGGTATGCGTTTTATCGATGACTTCGTCGCCCACCTGAATACCCGCGGGGGTTATTCCGACTGTTTTATAGGCCGCGCCAATATCCTCGGCGGCGTTTTTTCCGTTGACGACTTCGCTTTGGTTCAGGCTGTCAAGTTCGGACTGCAGTTCAGAAATTTTATTTTTCAGTTCATCCGTTTTCGCAATTTGCTGCTCATACATTTCAATCTGCGCGGTGTTCTGCAAATGCTCGGTGTCCAGCTTGGCTGCCTTGATGGTCAATGGGGTGAATACATAATAAAAATAAAGTACGAGAACCAGAGCAAAAGCGAACAGGTAAATAAGAACACCTGAAATTTTTTGCTTTTTCATTTTTGACCACCGTCCTTGCCCGAATCCAACGGTGTAAAATCCTTCACGTTCAGAACAACACTGCAGGAGTATGCTCCGTCACTTTGGGAAGAAGTACTGAACGGAATCGAAATCGTAAAATAGCCGTTTGTTTCAATCGTATGCTTTACGGCTAAGTAATCGTCATAACTTGCAACATTAAATGTAAGTGTTACACTGCCCTGTCCATTGTCAACCGTAAAATTAAGGGACGTGACCTTTGCGGCAATCTGATCCGACAGTTGCTTTGTGATTTCCTCCGTTTTGCTCTTGCCGAAGGGAAGCAGGGTAAGGTCATTCTTGGCTCCTGCCAGCCGGGTCGTTAAGTCGCTTTGCTTTTGCAGCAGATCTTTTATCCCGGTAGCTTCCGCAGCGGTAAGCGCGAGGCTATCCAGTTGATTTTGTGCAACCTTCATTGTATAAAGGATTGGTTCAAGCGCCATTACGCCGAATGCCAAAAGTGTGATAAGTGCAAGTACCGCAATATTCGCAGCGCGCGAACTGGACTTTGCTTTGACAGCGTTTAAAAAATCGAGGTCATCCGCTTTTTTTGCAGCCAGTATTCCGTAAGCAGAAAAAAACGCAGCCGGGCTTAGCCCCGCGGTGTGCGCCTTGGTACTGATTTCAGGAAGTCCGCCCGCGGCGGCGCAAGCATCAATCTTTTCGAGCGGAATATCCAGACCCAGCTGATTCCAGAATTCGTTGAAATTAGGCAGAACGGACATAGCACCGCATAAAACAATCCGGTTCAGTTCCAGCCGTTCGCTGGAAATTACCATTCGAATGTTACGAATCGCTTCGTTCGCGCTTGCATCGAGCAGTGCCGCCACCTGTGTTGCAGCCGCAGAGTCGGGATTGGGGGAAGCTTCCCCATAGACGCCCCGGATGTTGACTAAGCCGACCGCGTCGCGAAACGAAACGGATTTATCTTTTTGAACGATTTCAATGATATCTTCATAAATACTTTCAAAGGTTCTTGCGAAAATCGGAAAGCCGTCGTGCAGCACGAGCAACCGTGTTTTTTCAAAGCCTGAATCAAGCACCGCTACCGTCTGGCCCTTTGACTCGACCGCTGTTTTGGCCGCGTACAGCAACCCGCCAATCGGCGGAACAATTTTAACCACATGCAGCCCGTATTGGGAAAAGCCCCTTTTTATTCCTGTAATCAGTTTGCTTTTTGCGGCGAACAGCGAACTGGTGAGCTTACCGGTTACTTCGTTCGGGTGCCCGTATTCGTAATTCTGAACCAGGTAACCGTCCACGCTGTCCGACAGTACAGCTTCTGCTTCCAGTTTGGCAAACGACAGCAAATTTCTGGGTTTGCAGGGCAAATGCTGATATTCCTTGTTGACAAGATTATCGTCCTCAAGGCAAAACAATATCTTTTTTGTGCCCAGCTGCGCCGTTAGAATACATTCTCTGACAAATTTTGCAAAGAAGGGAATATCGGAATATGCTCTTCCATCACGCATGCTTTCCGGCAGTTCAAAATATTGTGGTGAACCGAAAACGGCTCTGCGCCCGCTTTTCACATCGGTAAGGGAAAGAACACTTTGAGTCATTTGAAGCAGGATGAGTTTCAAAGAAGCTGTCACCACACTTTCCAAAATAATTTGTAAAACAATATACTGATATTATACCAAATAATACGCCAATATTATACCAAATTCCATCCTGCGCCGCAATATGCCGGGGCATCCGTATGCAAAAACAAGCCCCGAAATTCGGGGCTTGTGGGGTGCGAAATTATAGGATCCATTTAAAAGTTAAATCAAGCAGTAGCAATTCCGTTGATATAGTCGCTTAATGTCGTATCTGTTTCAAGTAGATCGGTAGTTGCATCTGTGGTGGTGGAAGCTGCTGATGCCACATAGATTTTCCCTTTGTTATTTGTTCCGGTGCCATAATAAAAACCAGTGCCGGTTTTAAGATTAGCCGCAGACGCTAATGTTGTAAAATTCAGTCCTTCGTGTGTAAGAGCCTCTGGAACAGTAACAGTATCGGCTGTCTTTCCGGTTGGCAGTGTCCAAGTATCTGCAATAGCCTCCGCATTAGCGGACTTTAACGCTAATTCAACAGTTTGTGCGTTTGCCTTGTCAACGTTTTCATTTGCTGTTTTAATAACATTGCTTACGGTTGGAATTGCGATTGCGGCCAAAATTGCCAAAATTGCGATTACAATGACAAGCTCGACGAGAGTAAACCCTTTTTTGTTTGTTTTTCTGAGCACTTTTTGCATATTTTTCTACCTCTTTCATATTTTAAAATACGGTGTATCGAATCCTGTATTATTAGGTTGCTAAAGCGATTATAATGCTTAATTTTGTCACTGTCAACAAACTAATTTAAATTTCAAAAATATACCTTTATTGTAATTAATTTGGTCACAGCACGACGAAATAAATTGATAAAATTAGCTTGAATCTCAATTATATGACCGTTTTTTAGATCTGTAAGATATTGTATATAATGGGAACGAAAAAGCAGAATTTTTTTGTCATAGGAAGTAAAATCCTTGCGAAAATACGGAAATGCGGATATAATCAAAAGAAAAGGCTGGGGGTGGCTGTAACATGAAAACAGGTTCAAAACGGGGCGCGGCTCTCGCATATGTGATTGTGATTACGGCAGCGCTTTTGATTTTGGCGGCAGCCTTGATTTCAACTGCAAAATTCAACCTTGACGCTTCGCAAAACAGCCTGGAAGGTCGGCAGGCATACCTTGACGCAAAATCTGCTATTGAATATGGCAGAGCTTACTTAAGCCTGAATCCGGAAAAGGCGGACACCTCATTTACCATTCTGCGTGACGGAAGTGCACTCGGTTTTAAAATTGGCGCTTCCGGCGCCGCCAATTACGTGGCGAAGTATGATAAAGATGAAAAAGCAATTAATGCCGCGGCGAAATATAAATCCTCCGACCGCGTCCGGCGGCTGGGGTATCAGTTTGGGACAGCGGACGGGGGTCAGGGTAATAGTTGCTTAAACGACTTTTTGATAACCGGAAGCCTTTATGGAGCAAATTATCTTTTTAGCTTTAATGACCAAAACATATATCAGGATGCATCTTCAATCTACCCAATTCTTTCCCATATTTACAGACAGATTCAGGGGAATATTAAAGTTGAAGCACCGTTACTCTATATTTTAGGTAAAAATGGTGACGGAGATTCTGTCATTATCTATAACACGAGAGAGTTGACGTTGAAATCTGATTTCATTTATTTGGCCGGAGGAATCTATTCCTATAATGATGCCTATAACAGGATTTATCAGCCTTGTTACCTTCAATCTTATACAGGTACAGATGGGGGTATCATTTATTTTGGAAAAGATGTCATAAATAACAATACCAATAAAATGATTGCAAAAGGTGGAAAATATTATTATTTTAAAAATAACATTAATCTCTTCAACATTGCAGAAGGTGATTTACAGGAAGTGGATGCAAATAAGCTTCCTGTCTATGAAAGCAAAACTTACACTGATTCTCTTGTCAGTAATAATATTATTATTGTTTCAGGTGACAAATGGACAGATAATAATGGTGTGAAGTGGAGTGACCACGGGAAGATTATTGGCAGCACTAATGGTGTAAACAGTGGGGACGGCAATACAGCAACTTATATCCTTTATAATAAAGCAATAGAAGATAACTCCCATTGGTTTCCTACCGAACTTACCAAAGTGAATAATGAGCCAAGTTATCCTGATTATAAGAAACTATTTGTATATTGGTATTTGAACGATGTCAGCACTTGGGGCGATGCGCTTTTCGGAAATGGAAACGCAAAAAGTAATCAGTATTATCAGAATGTAACCAATATTTATCCCGCAAAAGAAATCTATCTTCGATATGTAAACATTGCCAAAAGCAATTTTATTGTGCCAGAGTATAAAACGGTTGCTTTTAAGGCCGATAAAATTTCCCTGAGTACCGAATACAATGATACCGTCGTCGGAGCAGGCGACAACAGGCCGTGTATTACACATGCCGGAGCGGTGGCGAACTTTATTTTGGAAGCACAGGATGCAAGTAAAAGCGTGGATTTGAGTGTTCCGAATGACATAATGGTTCAGTATAAAAACAGCACGGGCATCACACAAAGTTATACCATAAAAGCCGGCAGTTACAGCGTTATAAAATTGAATTTATTCAGTGGCGATGCGAAAACGTTCTTTACCACGCATACACCAACAAATCCTCCGGGCGATTCCGGCGGCGGTTCCGGTGGCACGGGCGATGTTGACTTGACCAGCGGGGTGTACACCAATGGGTAGTAAATATTGGAAAAGCAAAAAAGGCACTACAATGGTGGAGGTGCTTGCGGCGGTACTGATTCTCGCCATAGTGGTTACAGCGGTGCTGACAAGCATCAGTTTTTCGCAGCGCACCATTCTTTCCGAAAGCACACAGGGTGATGCTGCCGCGCAGGCACAGAATCTTGCGGACACGCTCATTGCAAAACTTCATGGCCAGACGACTGACGAACAGGCCAAAGATGCCGTCGACAGTATTACCGATGCGGAAATGGTGGATGATTTCAGCAATTTTCCGAGTTCTGATCATACGAAACAATTTACATTTAAAATGATATCTGACGGTGACGCGGCCGCCAGCGGAACTGTTATAGGGTATAAGATAAAAGTTGCTGTTCCTTACACGGACAGTACGGGGAGCAAATGGATTCAAATGACTGCATTTGCCGCGATTGACGGGTGAGAAAATGAAAATACGAAATCGAAAAGGCATGACACTGGTGGAATTGATTATTGCCGTAGCGTTTACTGCGGTTGTGATTACGGCCGCGTGTACGGTGCTGTACTTGGGAGCGAACAGTTTTAAAAGCGGCACCTCCAACGCGGTAAACCAGCAGAACGCTGCGCTTGCGGAAAGCTATATGCAGCGGTATGCATCCACCGCGTATACGATTTCTTCAACGGTTGATACGACAGTTGAAGGTATTGTTTTTACCCTTTCAGACAGTACGCTGCGCATTCAAAAACAGACTGTTTCAGACAGCGGAACTACATTGAAACCGGTTGTTTCCCTTGACGGTATCTCACAAATCGGTTTAAAGCTGGAGTCCGGTGTGCTGAAATACACAATCGTAGCCGCCGATAAAACCTATTCGCTTGAGGGCGGAATCGTGCTCAATAATAATCCGAGCGGCAGCGTGCCTGACTCTTTGGGACAAAGCGGCGCAGTACTGTTTTTTGGGACAAAACAGGCAGTATCGGGTTAATTTTATAAGTTGCAACAAATTGTGTCGTGTCTAAATAAATTAACAAAATATAACAGTTATTTTTATCCTCTTTCGGACGATATTTATAGTGTAATGAAAATCACTTAAATAAGCGGCATTGCCGTTCGTAAAGAGGGCGAATCATATGAATACGAAAAACGCCAAGAAGACATTTTTGTTTAATGTCTTCTTAGCATCCATTGCGGGGGAGCCTCTTGATATTAGTTATACAAAATTGATCGATATTCTTGGCGTTTCTGAATCAACATTTTCTAAACTTCGCCACGGACGAATGAATAAAATGCCGGCAGGACTGCATCCGAATTTAATGGCTTCCCAGTTCGCGGCAAATACTGTAAAGGAATTTCCACCTGCCTGTTCAACCGCAAGGCGTTTTGCGGTGTATGCACAGATGCTGAGTGAAAAATATATCTTTTCGGATTCTCTGGCTCGGTTCATTACGATGTTTAGCGCGGGTGCCGCTGTAATCGACGAAGAGCGTGCGAATAAGTTTTATACCGGTATGATACCCGAATTAATAAAGCTCTGCTATGAAGAGGCGTACACCAATACCGAGCAGGATTATCAGAATAGGCTGATGAGCCGTATCCGTGCGAAATCCGAACTCGTTTACCAGAAAATCTGTGATACGATTAACGAAGATGTACTGGACAGTGAAAAGCTGAACGAGCTGTTGAATGTGATTTATGCCGCAAGCCTTCGCAGCCAGCTTCCTCCTTTCTTTAGCGACCTTGCTTATTTGGAGATGCTGGGCGGGATGATCCGTTCTCAGGCAAATCAGCCTTTTTACAATTTTGCAAATCGAAGTGAACAGATTTCCATTTCGGATGATTTGCGGAAAATGGTTCGTACTTTATGTGCAACGGAGCAAGTGGTTGCTCCGTCGCTTAATCCGATTGAATTTACACTGACGCAGCGTTTGTATCAAGTCAAGGGATTGTCAACCGATGAAATCGCAAAACATGCTTTTCGGAACCTTTCCATTACCGTGAACAACTTCCCGGTTGTAAAGTATATCAACTTGCATGAAGATTCCAGGTATACTTCGCCTTTACAGTTTGTGACTGTAATAGAATCAACGAAGGAAGTCGGCGGTATGACTGCCACATGGCTGGTGCTCCGGTTCAAGCTTTACCCGGCCGAGTTGGGCGAGCCGATCAATGTGGAATACGAGTATTCATGCGCCTCACCGTTTATACACGATATTTCCTCAGTGTACAGTTATACGCTGCAATATCCCTGCAAATCGCTGGAGCACGAGTTCCGGCTGGATGAGCAAACCCGTCGGAAGTGGGGTATCGGTGTACAGGTATTCACCTTGCTTACTAAAAGCACCCAGAACGTGGAAAAGAAAGAAAGCTTTCTCGAGGAAAACGGTGATTCGGAGGGTTCCAAACGTGTTGTCATTTATGATTGGGCGTTGCCCGGCGCGGGTTATTACGTCAATTTGTATGAGCTGCGGCATACCAGAAGCCGTTCCGAGCCAGCCTTGTACTAAATTTGGAAAATATCTTGCATGATGAATGTGCAATCCTATATAATATTAGTATATAGTACTATATATTAATGAAAGGGGGCTGCCGGTATGCTTCAGCAGAATGAAGGGCATACCCCGGTATTTTTTACCGTCTGCTATCAACCGTATGACGGCGGCGCTCAGAATGATTCCCTGCTCGCAGAGGTGCGGCGCAGCTATTTTGCGGCGCAGCATGGGGTATCGGGCAAAAACCGCAGCTGTTTAACGGGGGTGGAACTTTTCACCCGCTACAAAATCGGGCGGGGAACATTCCAATGGCTGAAAACCAGCGGAAAAACAGTGCTTCAAAAAGCATTCCCCGTGAAGGACGGGTATTACATAATTACATGGAATCTGGAGGGGGAGATGGTCAGTAAATCGCGTTACGGCGGCGATCACATCTGGCTGCAGACCTCCTATTACTCCGGTGATACCACAAGGCCGGCGGCCCTGCTCAGACCGGAGCAGGGCGGCGGTCTTATTTTGCTGCAATTTGACCACGATAAGCAAAAATACACGCAGACTGCTTTGCAGCCCTGCACCTTCCATGCAGGTACTGCGGAACAAAGCCTGATCAACACCGTTGCCGGTGAGCCGCAGATTTACGGTGAAACGGACAGCGGCAGCTTTTGTTACTGTACACCGAGTGAAATGGAAAGCCGGCTGGCCGTTCTGAATGATCTGGACAGCGAAACCGGCAGCATCGAGCCGGACTGGCCGGAAGAGCAAGCAGGGGAACTGACTTTCGAATACATAGAAAACAATCGCCCCGCGCCCGAACCGCAGCCGGAACCGGAACCGCAAAAACCGCTTGTGGAAGCGCCGGAAGAACCGGACTATGCCGCGGACCACGAGCTTTTCAGTATTGAAGAACCCGCGCCGGAGCCAAAAAAATATGCGGTGGCGGCGAAAGGCCTCGGCGGCGCAACGCAGATCAGCGGGGCAGTTTCACCGCATGTGCAGCGGGCGGCAAAGCGCATCGTAATCAGCGCGGAGGAAAGCTACCTGTACTTCGGCAAGGTGATTGACGGCCTGCGGCAGGGACGGGGCAGAACCCAGATGCAGGATGGCTGTACGGCGTACGAGGGTGAATATATCAATGATAAACGCGACGGTTTCGGCGCGTACTATTATAAGTCGGGTAAAATCTGCTATGTCGGCGGATGGAAGGACAATAAGCGCGACGGCATCGGCGTTGCGTACAGTTCGCGTGACGGCTCGATTTTCGTCGGCAGATGGAAGGACAATATCCCCACAGGCTCCGGCGCGGCATTTGACGCCGAGGGGAATCTGATTTATACCGGCGAGTGGAAAGACGGCCTGCGGCATGGCCGCGGCACAGAATACAGAAACAAAGAAATCATTTTTTCCGGCGAGTTCCGCAGCGATAAGTATTATTCGGGGTATCGGCGCATGGACAAGGAAGAGTGAACAATGGGGGAATGTGTGTGAAAGAAAATCGGCTGGTTGATTTATCACTTGAATTTGCCATTGACATTGTTCATTTATATGAGCACTTAAGCAAAGATAAAAAAGAGTTTGTAATGTCAAAGCAAGTGCTGAGAAGTGGCACAAGCATCGGCGCAAATATTCATGAAGCAAATTATGCTATCAGCAAGGCGGATTTCATCGCCAAAATGCAGATTGCCCTAAAAGAAGCGTCAGAAACGGAATACTGGCTTACCATTTTATCAAAAACAGCATATCTGACAAATGAAGAAGAGCAATTGAAGGAAAAGTCAAAAGAACTTCAACGAATGTTGATTTCCACTTTAAATACAGTGAAGCAAAGGACAGGGAACGGGGAAAATGAACAGTGAACAATGAACAATGAACAATGAACAATGAACAATTTTGGTGGCAAACCTACGGTTTGCATTATATAGGGTACGGGCTTTACCCGACCGCAGCCGTTTATAAATACCCGCCCGCGGGCGGTCACCTTCATTATTCATTGTTAATTGTTCATTGTTAATTGAAACAGGGGGTGTTATCATGCAGTGGATGGAAGTACATAATGTAGAATACGGGGAATGCATTGTGCTGGGCGGCGCGCACAAGGATATCCTTATGGTGGACTGCGGCAGCATCAACCAAAAAATCCGCGAGGGCGACACGATGTTTTCCTCCTACGTTGACCCTGCCATCCTGCGGCGGTACTCCGACTGCACGTTCCGCAGCTTTTTACTTACCCACTATCACCGCGACCATATGTGCGGGTTCCGGCAGATGCTGGATGCCAATCCGAATTATTTTAACCGTATTTTTTTACCGGCTGCTCCCTGCGACACGCACGGGCGGCCGCTGCTTTTAGAATTCGCCCTGTTCGTTTACACATTCCTAAGCCGGCAGACCGACTATTCCCAAGTGAACGTAAGCGCGCTTAAAATCTTTGACCGCACGGCGAAAATTGCCGGAGCCGGTCGGATTTTCGCCCTGAAAGCGGGCGACAGCTTTGAGTTTGACAATGTTACGTATGATGTTTTATGGCCGAAGCCGGAGGACTTTCCTTTTTCCGACCTTTTCGCGGGCGCGGTGGAGGACATGAACATCTGCCTTTCGTCGCCGTTCCTGCCCGAAACCGCGCGGGAATTCCTGCGGCTGAAGGAGCGGTTCTGCGCCGCCTATCTTGCGTGCTGCAAAACCGTGCCGCTGCAGCAGGAAAATATCGATGGTATTACATCTATATTAAATAGGATAGAAGAGCTGATTCCACAGCTTCTGCTTTTGCCCCCCGCGCCGGATATCGCGGAGATTCTCAGCCGCCCGACCACGCGCACGGCCTACTCGAACGAGCTGAACGCTTCGGGGGTCATTTTCCAGAACCGCCGCACGCACGAAGCCAGCCTTGATGATATTTTAATGACGGGCGACGCGACACCCGAAAGCATGGACGCGGTTGCCGATCTTCTTTACGATAACTATTATATATTGAAAGCGCCGCATCACGGCACCGCAAGCGCGTGGAGCCATCTGTTCACCGAAATCGGCGCGTCCCATATCATCATCAGTAACGGCGAGTATCAGCAGGGCGGCCTCATTTCCGCCGAATACGTTGATTTGCCCGGCATTAAGCATTGCACCAACTGCGCCGCCTGTGCGTGGTACAAAAACAGCGGGTGCTCCTGTAACCGCCTTGCCTGCTGTTACGACCTGCCCAGCCGCCCCGGGCTGACCATTAAGTGCCCGTTCTGCCAAAGCCGCAAAGGCCCCGCGCCCTGCAGCATCTGCGTGGTGTCCGTGAACGGGGAACGCTCCTGCCTGTGCGACGACAAGCCCGCGGCAATTAACAACTAACGGGAAAATGAACAAGTATTTCAATTAATAATGAACAGTGAACAATGAACAATTTTGGTGGCAAACCTTCGGTTTGCAGTATATAGGGTACGGCTTTACCCGGCCGCAGCCGTTTATAAATACCCGCCCGCGGGCGGTCACCTTCATTATTCATTGTTCACTGTTCACTGTTCATTGAATTAATTGTTAATTGAAATACTTGTTCATTGAATTATTGGTAACATATTCCTTAACAACTTATTAATTGTTATCGTTGAAGAAATAAGGTATAATTGTTACCAATAAATGCACAATAAGGGAAAGGGTTACTGGGTAATTGCTCCCAATTTTTATAATTATTAATTGCAAATTTAGTAATCAGTCATATTTCTTTTCTATAATTTCCCGACTGTTTCCAATGTTTGGAATATAAATAGAAAAATATGGCTAAATTGTTGGGAAAATCCATGCATTTAGGTATTTTTTATAGAAAATAATATCCATTATGTACTTGACATTGATTACCAAATATCTTATAATCCAATTAAACATATGAGCAGTATATGTGGCTGCGGCATTGCCGGCGCTCTTTGGGTAAGGCTTTTGTCACACAGACTGCGCTTGTCAGGGGAGATATTTTAACACCCATGGCGAACATGTATGTTAACTTCTCATAGCACACGCAAATACGCACAAAACGAACTATTTTAAGGAGGACAAAAAGGATGAAGAAAATCACAGGAAAAGTTGTCTCACTTGTGCTTGCATTAGCACTCGTCGTAACAAGCTTTTCAGCAACTTTCGCCTTCGCTACTACAAAGAGCGTTGACGGAACACTCAAGGACACTGGCAACGATTCGATCTACCTCGTTAATGGAGGTGCATCAGACACAGAGCTTTCAGCTAATTTAGTTACTGCGCTTGGTACTATCACATTGGATACAAAGGATCATCAGGATTCTATCAGCTCAGCTAAAGTGGTTGATGTTACCCATTCTTCTGGCGACAAGCTCGTTACAGCAACTGTCGACAAAGATGCCAGTACAGCTACTATTAAGCTGAAAAACAAAGACGTGAAAGGTAAAGAAATTCTTTCTGTACTTTTCAACGCAACCTACAGCACCGATGACGGTGACGTAACTGTAAGAGCAAGAAAATCCTTTACAGTTAATGTTTTGGCAAAAGATTCTTATGTAATTGGTAAAAATTACACACTAAACGCTGGTGTTGCAGATACCCGTACAGGTGACTCTATCGAAGCAATCGATACGTTTGCAACAACACAAGGCTCCACTCAGAAGATCAGCATCTACAAAGTTGGTCTTGCTGCATCAGCAACTGATGCAAAGGCAGTCTATACTGCACAAACTGCTTATGTAGTAACGGATGCTACTCAAACAACTGTTCCTGCAGTTGATAGCACTAAGGCTTTTGGTATTTCCGCAACTGGTGATATTACACTTTCTCCTGATACTAACAACACAACCATTACCGCTACAGTTGGCAAGGTTGTTGCTCCTGCTGGTGACGGCAGAATTGCCAATGTAGTGATTACTGCGGCAAAGGTAAAATCCACTACAGTTAGTGGAACCACAACTTATTCGCTTGCAACTTCTTCCGATGACAAATATGTTATTAAAACAAAGATCGAGAAGAAAGTTATTGCAGCTGCAACTTTCAGCACAATTCAAAAGGATAAGAGCAAAACTTATCTGAGAACTGGCACAGATGTTACACTTGGTCAGGTCGATGTATCTGACGCAGAAGTTGTTTTCCCAGACACTTTGACTACTGCACCAGTAGTTACTGTTGGTGATAAGGCTTCTGTAAAGAAGATTTCCGGTACTGTTGATACTTTAACAATTTCCGGTTCTGTTTCTTCAGTCGCTCTTGACGCAGGTAAGGTTATTGTTGCTGATGGTAAAGTTGGCGACATCGTAACAAAGAATGGTGATGTTGATGTTAACGGCGGTAAAACCGGAAGCATTACAACTACCGAGGTTGACGGCAAGACTGTTACAGTTACAGAAGGTACAGTTGGCGCAATTAAAACAACTATAGCTGACATTTCTGCAACAGACGAAGACGTTGCAACTATTACTGATGCAATCACAGCAAAGACGGTTTCCCTCGATGCTGGTGATTCCAAGATTACAACTGGCCTTATCAAATCTTCCGAGGCTGGTACAATTACTGTTACAGGTTCCAACATTAAAGTAAATGGCATTGACTTTGATTATTATGCATCTACTCTGCTTGTAAACGATGGCTTTGTCGGAACACTTGCTGCTCCGGTAAATGCTACAAAGGGTACAATCGACACTGAAGATACTGATACAAGTCTTGCTATTACTGGTGCTGCAAAACTTGCTACAGTTTCTATTGGCGACGAAACAAGCGTTTCTTTTGACAATAGTGTAACTGTTGATGAAATCAGCGGACCTGGCACATTAACTGTTGGTGCTGGCAAAATGTATATCAACGATGGCGTTTCTGGTTCTCCTATTTTGAAGCTGTCTGATAAGGCTTTGTCTAAGGGCATGACAGTTTACAAAGCAGATTCCGATAATGTCGATGCAAGTGACTTTGAAAACTATGGTTTCACAGTTGCTACTACATCAGGCACCACTTCAGACACATTCAAGATTGATACTCTTACTTTTGCCGGTCTTGCACTTGATAAGGCTTCTGCAAATGTAGCAGTTGGTTCACAGTACAAAACAACATTCACTGCTTCCGCTTATCCGGGCGGCACCAATCTTCCTGCTGGCGCAACTTATGAGTGGGAATTTGATGGCAGCGACACCTACTTTACTGTAACATCTACAGGTAACACTGCTACTGTTGAAGTAAAGGGTGTTGATAAAGATTTTGCTTCCGAGAATAAGGGCACATTGACTGTTAAACTTGTTGATGCAGATGGTTATGAGTATGACGAATATTCTTCTGCTTCTGCTACTGTAACAGCAGTTGCTACTCCGGATGTTAAATCCGACACAAACAGTGACCTTTCCGTAGCTGCTGGCGCAAGCTACACATTCAAGATTACTTCTGCAACTGCTCCTTCCTTCACAACCGGCACAGCTGGCGTCTTCACAGTAGCACTTGCTTCTCATACTGGCAATGACTACTTCTACAAGATTACTGCTACCGGCAAGGTCGGCGCTGCTACAGGTATCTTCCTCAATGGTACAAAACTCCTTGTTGCTACTGTAAAAGCTGGTTTTACAAGCGACACAAATAAGGACGTTACCGTTAAGGGTGCTTACACTGTTAAGATTACTTCCGCAACAGTACCGACATTCGGTGTTGGCACAGCTGGTGTAGTTAATGCAGCTTTCGTTACCAAGACTGGTAACGACTACTTCTACAAACTCACATCTGTTGGCAAGGTTGGCACAAAAGCTGGCGTCTTTGTAAATGGCGTTAAGATTTTCGTTGCAACTGTCGGCTAAGTAATTACAAAGCATAGCAAAATTCTTAATTAAAGTATTACTATCTCAACAAAATAAGTATAGTTGTATTTGCGTAGCAGCGGTTTGGGCGAAAGCCCGGGCCGCTGCTTTGTGCTTTTTACAATTGGGCAGCTTCTTTAGCAACCCCCCTCCGTCCTCTCTTAGCCTCCCTCCATGAGGGAGGTGTCAATCTCGGATTGACGGAAGGAGTTCGTTATTCTACTTGAAAATCTGCCAATAATAACGTAAAATAGAAATATCATTACAAAGCAAAGGAATTTTAATATGATATTTAGCAGTCTGTTTTTTATGTTTGTGTTTCTGCCTTTGGTGCTTGCGGCGTATTATCTTGTTCCGCGAAAATATAAAAACCTGTGCCTGTTCCTGTTCAGCCTTGTGTTTTACGCGTGGGGCGAACCGGTATCGGTTTTTATTATGCTGTTCACTTCCGTGTTTAACTTCATTGCGGGTGTTTTGCTTGACAAATACCGCGCGGAGCGGGGCAGGGCACGCCTGTTTTTAATCATCAGCATTTGTGTGAACGTGGGGCTGCTCGGCTTTTTCAAGTATTCGGGCATGCTTGTGGGTACGTTTAACGCTGCAACCGGCCTTTCTGTTCCGATGCCGCAGGTCATGCTGCCGATTGGTATTTCATTCTATACGTTTGAAGCGCTGTCCTACTGCATTGATGTTTACCGCGGCGATGCCCCGATTCAGCGAAACCTGATTGACTTCGGCACTTATATCTCGTTTTTCCCGCACCTTGTGGCCGGCCCGATTGTCAAATACGAATATCTGGCGGATCAGCTGCACAACCGGCAGGAAACGTTTGAAAAGTTTACCGCGGGTTCCAAGCGCTTCATGGTGGGTATGTTTAAAAAGGTGCTGATTGCCAACAACCTTGCCCAGCTTGCAGATAAGGTGCAGTACATGGGCAGCCCTTCCACGCTTTCCGCTTGGCTTGGAATTCTTGCTTTTACCTTTCAGATTTACTTTGACTTTTCCGGTTATTCCGACATGGCAATCGGCCTTGGTCAAATGTTCGGCTTTACCCTTCCCGAAAACTTCAATTTCCCGTATATCGCGCGCAGTGTATCTGAGTTTTGGCGCCGCTGGCACATTACGCTCGGTTCATGGTTCCGCGAATATATTTACATTCCGCTTGGCGGCAACCGCTGTTCCACGCTGAAAAATGTACGGAATCTGGCAATTGTATGGGTGCTTACCGGGCTTTGGCACGGAGCAAGCTGGAACTTTGCCATGTGGGGTGCTTACTACGGGGCACTGATTATCTGCGAAAAGCTGTTCCTGCGTAAATGGCTCGAGAAAATACCGAAGTTCTTTCAGTGGCTGTACGCTTTCTTAGCTGCCGTGATCGGGTGGGTGTTCTTCTCTTACCTCGACATTCACAAGGCGTTCGGCGTTCTCGGCGCGATGTTCGGTTTTGCGCCCGGTGCGGACAGCCTTGGCGTGTATTCGTTGGTCACTTACGCCCCGCTGCTGATTGTTGCTGCGTTCTGCAGCACGCCCCTTGTTGGCAATCTTGCTGAAAAGCTGCGCAAAAGCGGCATAGCCGGGCAAATCGTCTGGTGTGCGGGCTTTGTGTGCCTGTTTGTTGTTTCCCTGTCTTTCCTGGTGGATAATTCCTACAATCCGTTCCTCTACTTCCGATTTTAATACTGATCTCCGATAAAAGTATCGATAAAAATCAGCATCAAAATCCATATATGAAAGCTTTTTATTTGATTTTTATATACTTTTTAATCGGATATCAATATAAGGTGAAAATATGAATATAATTACAAAATTAAAAGAAAATAGTAAAAGATGTGAAGCAGGGCATGTTGCGGTCACCGCGGTGTTGTTCCTGACCATTCTGATCGGTGCGCTTACTTTGATCTTTGCGCCGAAGCAAACCTTTTCAGAGGACGAAAACCGTGTGCTCGAAGCCGCGCCTCAGGTTACCCTCGCCTCAATCCGCGACGGCAGCTTTATGGATTCCATCGAAAGCTACGTTGGCGACCATTTTATGCTTCGAAAAGCGTTTATTTCGCTGAATACCCGCGCCCAGCTTTTGATGGGTAAGCGGGACTTAGGCACCAACTACGGCACAACACCCGCCGAGGGCGGCGTGTATTTCGGCAAAGACGATCATATTTATGAAGTTCTGCTGCCGAACCGCACCGATATTTTCAAAGATAACGTTGCGGCGCTGAACACCTTTTCCGAAAAAACGGCAATGCCGTTTTACGTCGTGCCGGTGCCCTCCGGTTCGCAGGAGCAGCCGGACAAACTGCCCTTCTCCGCGCCGAACCACGACCAGCACGAAGAACTGAACGCAATTCGGTCGGCTGTCGGAAGCAACGCGAAGGTAGTCGATCTTTTCGACGCGCTGAGCGATAAAACCGGGAACGATTTTTATTTTAAAACGGATCATCACTGGAACGCATATGGTGCGTACGAGGGCTACAAGGGGCTGGCGGCTGCGATGGGCATAATCCCCGCACCGGTAGACGACTTTGACTTTAAAGTGGCTTCCAACGCATTCTACGGCACGCTTTACTCAAAGGCGGTGCTGACCAATCAAGTGCCGGACATTCTGTATCTGCCGGTTTATAAAAAGCAAATGACGTTGACACAGCAGACCGGAAAGCAGTCACATGATTCTATATACTGGGAAGAGTTCCTGCAGAAAAAAGATAAATATTCCACGTTCCTTGGCGGAAATCACAGCGTTGACGTAGTGAAGAACGCCGATGTGAAAAACGGCAAAAAGCTGCTGATTCTCAAAGACTCTTTTGCCAACAGCATGGTTCCTTTTTTGGCGACGAACTTTTCCGAAATTCATATTATTGACTTAAGATACTACAATCAGAATATTTACGACTATATTCAACAAAATGGAATAACTGAAAGTGCTGCAATCTACAGTATTAAGCAGCTTTGCGAGGTTTCCGTTGCAAACAAATTACGGGCGCGATAATTTGTAAAGTCTAACGGAATAATTCGCCAAGATAATGCAAATATCGCCAAGATAATACAAATGTTGCCCAAAGAAGTAAAAATTACAAAGAAAAAATATTCATTCCCATTTAATATAATAGAAACGATATCCCTTAGTTTGTGCAAATTAAACAAATTAAGGGATATCGTAATTTGTTATTAGCCTAATGGCACAAATATTAACAAGATATTATGAACATATACAAAACATTATATTGACAAATAATGAAAAACCGATATAATGAACTTGTTACAAGGAATATTTGTGTGGAGAATATTTCACATAATCGACAGTTAAAAGAATGGAGCAAATAATTATGAAAACATTTCAATATAAAGTAAAAGACGCGTTAGGACTTCACGCTAGACCGGCGGGACTTCTTGTTAAATGTGCGACCTCCTGCGGTTCGGATATTACGATTGAAGTAAACGGAAAGACAGCAAATGCGAAACGGCTTTTTGCCGTTATGGGTCTGGGCGTAAGGCAGAATGATGAAATTCAGATTAATGTGACTGGTGCTTCTGAAGATGCGGACTGCGCGAAACTGCAAGCGTTTTGCGGGGAAAATTTCTAAGGTTGGTGCAATAATGAAAAAAATCAGTGGAGTCAGTGCCTCTAAAGGAATTGCGATTGGTAAACTGACGCTTTGTTTCAGCATTGACGATAAAATATCAAAAAGGAATATCACAGATGTTGATTCCGAGCTTACCCGATTAAATAAGGCAAAAGAAGCGGCAATTGAAGCATTGAATTCCATTTACCTGAATGCGCTGAAACGTGTCGGAGAAAAAAATTCCATGATATTCCAGATTCACATTATGATGATTCAGGATGAGGATTTTTTCGGTGCCATACAAACTAGGATTCAGGAAGAAAAAGTAAATGCTGAATATGCTGTTTGGCAAACAGGCAAACAGTTTTCCGAACAGTTCGCGCAGATGGAAGACGAATATATGCGCGGCAGAGCGGCAGATGTAATTGATATTACGAAGCGTATGATCCGTATTCTTGATAAAAGCTTTTCGAATGGGCTGGATAATCTGAAAGGGCGTACCGTTGTTGCCGCCGCAGATTTGATGCCAAGTGAAACGGTGCAGATGAACCCCGAAAATGTACTCGCTTTCATTACCAAAGAAGGCTCCAAAAGTTCGCATTCGGCGATTTTGGCCCGCACCATGGGAATCCCGGCGGTTGTTGGGTTGGCCGGCAGTTTTGAAGAGCTGACGGATGGAGTACAGGTAATTGTTGATGGCTCGCGCGGCGAAGTCCTGATTGAACCGGATAATGAAGTTCTGGAAGATTATAGAAAACAACAGGCCGCATTCGAACAGTATCAGCAAGAATTAAAGCTTATAAAAGGCACAAAGGCCGTTACAAAGAACGGCATTGAAATAGAAATCAACGTCAACATAGGACACCCTTCCGATGTAAAGATGGCTCTGGAAAACGATGCAGACGGCATCGGCCTTTTTCGCAGCGAGTTCCTCTACATGGAAAGCAGCACATTTCCAAGTGAAGAAAATCAGTTCAAAGCATATCAAACCGTGCTGCAGAAGATGGGCGGCAAGCGGGTAATCATACGAACCTTGGATTTGGGCGCAGATAAACAGGTTCCGTACCTGAATTTGCCAAAGGAAGATAACCCTGCAATGGGTTACCGCGCAATCCGCATCTGCCTTGACCGCAGGGAACTTTTTGTCACTCAGCTGCGGGCGTTACTGAGGGCTTCGATGTTTGGAAGACTGGCGATCATGTTCCCAATGATTACCTCTGTGGAACAAGTTATAGAAATTAAATCCATTATCGAGCAGGTAAAGCAGGATCTTACAAAAGAACAAATTGATTTTGCTCCCGATTTTGAACTTGGTATTATGATTGAGACACCGGCCTCCGTACTGCTGAGCGACTTACTTGCAAAAGAAGTTGACTTCTTCAGCATCGGTACCAATGATTTAACTCAGTACACACTGGCAGTTGACCGTATGAATCATACGATTGCAAATATGTTTAATCCCCGCCATCCTGCGGTTCTGCGAATGATCGAGATGACTGTAACGAACGGCAAAAACGCGGGTATCTGGACGGGTATTTGCGGCGAATCCGCAGCAGATACGGAATTGACTGAGTTTTATGTAAAAATCGGTGTGAAAGAACTTTCAGTTACTCCTTCTTCCGTGCTGGAGCTGAAAAAAGCAGTTCAGCAAATTAATTTGTGACCCGTCGGGGGATCCCGATTATCATTATATTCAAATATATAATAGGAGGTAAAACAATGCAAAAGGTTTTATCAGCGCTTCAAAAGCTAGGCAAATCTCTAATGTTACCAATTGCTTCCTTGCCAATCGCAGGTCTTCTTCTCAGGTTCGGACAGAGCGACATGCTCAATATTCCTCTTCTGGCGGATTCTGGTAACGCGTTGTTCGCTAATTTACCATTATTATTTGCAATAGGTATTGCAGTAGGTTTAGCAGAAGACAGCAACGGTGCAGCAGGTTTAGCCGGTGCAGTGGCCTATTTCGTATTAAATGCAGCCGGTCAGGCAGTCAACCATGCACTGCAAATCGGCAGTTTCTTTATGCCGGCAGCCGGATTACCGGAAGGCATTACCGAAATCAATATGGCACACTTCGGCGGCATCATCGCCGGTGTTATCGCAGGACTTTGCTATAACAGATTCCATAGCGCCAAACTTCCTGATTGGCTTGCATTCTTCGGTGGCAGAAGATTCGTTCCAATTGTAACCGGCGGCGCATCCCTTGTAATCGGCGGTTTACTTGGTACTGTATGGCCGACCTTCCAAAAAGGTTTGGACGCGGCAGCAAATTGGATGACAGGCAGCGGCGGACTTGGCGAATTCTTCTATGGTACTTTGAACAGACTGCTCCTTCCTTTCGGTCTGCATCACATTATCAACACAGCAGTATGGTTTAACTTTGGTACATATACGGGCGCTGACGGAAAAGCAGTTTCCGGTGACTTATGGAGATTCTTCGCAGGGGATCCTAAAGGCGGCGTATTTACAGCCGGCTTCTTCCCGATCATGATGTTCGCACTTCCTGCGGCCGCACTGGCGATGTATGTTTGTGCAAAGAAAGAGAATAAAGCAATTATTGGCGGCGCGCTGTTCTCCGTTGCACTAACCGCATTCTTAACCGGTATCACAGAGCCAATCGAATTCATGTTCATGTTCCTTGCTCCTGCACTTTTTGTCGTTCATGCAGTGTTAACCGGTCTTTCCCTTGTGGTTTGCAATATGCTCGGTATCCGCGACAGCTTTACGTTCTCAGCCGGACTGGTTGACTACCTGCTTAACTGGACGAAAGCGGCAAACGGCTGGATGATTATTCCGGTTGGCCTTGTATTCGCAGTCCTCTATTTCCTCCTGTTCGTCTTCGTTATCAAGAAGTTTAACTTGAAGACTCCCGGACGTGAGGATGATGAAGAATCGGCCAGTTTCTCAAAGCTTGTTGACGATCAGGGCTTTGATGGAATCGCGAAGCAATATATCGAAGCATTGGGCGGTGCAGAGAATATTAAGGAAATTGAATCTTGCATTACTCGCGTTCGCCTCGTGCTTGTGAGTAATAAGGATCTTGATGAGAAGAAATTCAAAGCACTTGGTGCTTCCGGCTTAATGAGGGCCGGCACACAGGTTACCCAAGTTATCGTCGGCACAAAAGCAGAGCTTTTAGTGGATGCGATGAAAAAATTTCTTCCAAGCGGGGATAAATTAAAAGCATAAGTAAACGCTTATAAAATAAGGCAGTCCCTCCTCTTTTAGGGGAGGGACTGTTTATCAATTATATATTTGGAGGAAATCATGGGATTGTTCAGTCGTAAAGATAATAAATTAAAAATTGTGGCACAGCAGAACGGTAAGGTTATTCCGATTACAGAAGTACCGGATCCGGTATTTTCCGGTAAAGTCCTTGGTGACGGTGTGGCGATTGTACCCAGCAGCAAAGAGGTGCTCGCTCCGGTTTCAGGTATTATTGCTCAGATTGCGCATACAAGCCATGCGATAGGCATTGAAAGCGACGATGGTCTTGAAGTGCTTGTGCACTTGGGAATTGATACCGTTAAGCTGGAAGGACAAGGATTTACCTGTTATGTGGAGCAGGGTCAGCACGTGAATGCTGGGGACAAGCTGATGGATATGGACCTTGAGTTTATCCAGAGCAAGGGGCTGAGTACGATTTCTCCATGCATCATCACAAACCTTGATGAAGTGAAAAATTTTGAGCTGTTTACCGGCGATGCAATCGCGGGTGAAACGACTGTAATAAGCTATAAGAAATAAAAAGACAGAGTTTCCGTTTGGAAACTCTGTCTTTTCTAAAATAATTTATTCTGCGCGGAATGTCAAAACACGTGTAGCATTGATTACGGAAAGCATGCACACGCCCACATCTGCAAAGACCGCAAGCCAAATAGGGGAATGGCCGAAAGCAGCCAGTATTAGTACAAGCGCCTTAACCCCGAGCGCAAAAACAATATTAAAGCGGATTACGCCCATGGCACGACGTGCAAGCTTTATAGCAGGGGCGAGCTTGGAAGGTTTGTCTACGGTGAGTACGACATCCGAAGCTTCGATGGCAGCGTCGGTACCCAGCCCCATTGCTACGCCGCAGTCGGAAGCAGCAAGTACGGGGGCATCGTTAATGCCGTCCCCGACAAACACAGTGGTTCCGCTTTCCCTGCGAATTTTTTCCAATAAGGAGACTTTGTCGCCCGGCAATAACCCCGCATGAAATTCGGAAATTCCGCACTTTTCTGCTGCGGCCGCTGCCGATATTTTGTTGTCGCCAGTTAACATGACAATCCGGTTAATCTTCAGATTTCTCAGGTTTTTAATTCCCTCTGCGGAATCGGGCCGTGGGATATCGTTTAATTCTATACTTCCGGCTAATTTGCCGTCCACAGCAATGTAAATAGAAGCCGGTTCGGTGTTGGACAAATCCAAACCGTTGTCCTCAAGTAGATTTTTTCGGCCGCAAAGAACCTGTTTTCCATTAATTATGCCGCTGACGCCATGCCCCGGGATTTCTTGTGTATTTTCAACAGGAAGCAGTTCCAACCCTTTGGCAGCTGTAAGCATCGCTTTTGCTGCCGGATGTGCACTGAACTGTTCCACTGAAGCTGCAATCTGTAGAATTTCGTCATGGGTCATATTACCTGACAAATTTATTTTACTTACACTTAATTTTCCGCTTGTCAGTGTACCGGTTTTATCAAAGACGACCGCGTTGGCCTTGCTCAGAACCTCGATGTATTTTCCGCCTTTCACAAGAACACCGTTTTTACTTTCTGCGCCTACTCCTGCGTAAAAGCCGAGGGGAACGGAAATAACCAATGCGCATGGGCATGATGCAACTAAAAACACAAGCGCGCGGTACAGCCAAACCCTAAATTCACCAAAACCGAAGAGTGGGGGAAGAGCCATTAACAGCACTGCCATGAGAATAACAATCGGAGTATACACCGAGGCGAAACGGGTGATTAATTTTTCAGCCTGCCCCTTGCGCGCCGAAGCGGATTCCACCATTTCTATTATTCTGGATGCGGCAGAATTATGAAAATCGCTGGTGACACGAATTTTGAGCAGAGCTTGCTCATTCATCATACCGGAAAGGACTTCACTGTCAACGGTGACATCAACCGGCGTGCTTTCGCCGGTCAATGCAGAGGAATCCAGTGAAGAATTCCCTTCCATTACAATACCGTCGAGCGGAATCCGCTCATAGGGATGAACCAGAATGGTGTCCCCGACTTCAATAGTTTCAGCGGCCACCAAATCTTCTTGATCACCGGTAAGTTTTCGCGCGGTGTCGGGGCGAAGATTGGCAAGCTCTTTAATGTTTTTGCGCGATCTGTCAATTGCTTTGTCTTCCAGCATTTCGCCAAGCAGAAAAAGAATCGCAACCATGGCGGCTTCCAAATACTGCCCGAGGCAGAATGCAGAAACAACTGCAATAGTCATCAGTGTTGTTTCGTCAATTCTCAGTTTTCGCAGCGCACGAAGTCCATTGGCAGCAACGCGCCACCCGGCAAAAATAATCGAAGCACCGAAGCTGAGTGCGACAGTGTATTCAGGAAAGTGCAGTATCTTATCCAGCAGAATACCGAGAATAAAGAAGAGTATGGAACCAATGATTTCAAAAGAAGTGACTTCAGAGCCTTCTTCCTCGCAGCAGGAGCAACCTTGGGCACTGCAGTGTTCGTGATCAGGCATTTTGGTTTCCCTCCGTTACATGATTTAGTCCAAGTTCGAAAATCTGCCTTACATGATCGTCGTCCAAGGAGTAGAATGCGGATTTGCCGTCCCGTCTGGCACGGACAAGATGCGCAGAGCGCAAAAGCCGAAGCTGGTGAGAAATAGCGGATTGCTCCATTCCTAAAATTTCGGCAATGTCACAAACACAAAGTTCATTTCCAAACAGAGCGCACATAATGCGGATGCGTGTGGTATCGCCGAAAACCTTAAACAGCTCGGCGAGTGAAAACAGAGTATCCAAATCAGGCATATTCAGCTTGGAATTTTGTACCAAACTACTGTGGACGCACTCTTCTTCACAATAATCAAGTTCTTCGTTCATATCATTATCCTCCTTGAACATATGAACATATATTCATACGACTTTGTTATTATATTCCAAGTTTTCACAAAAAGCAACTGCTTTTTTCAGATTTTCATTATAAAAGATTTGAATTACAACGCAATTAACGGAGTTGAGCAAAAATTGACTGAAAATTGTGTTTTAAACAACGTTATCTTATATTTTCTCTCTATAATAGCCTGCCCTTGATCCACCTTAATAAAAGCTAAAATATAGCTATTCAACTGAAGAAATCCTGCAACCGCTTTACTTGATTAATTCATAAAAATAAAAAAAAACTCATTTTATCTTAATTTTGTCTTGAAAAATGAATGAATAGTTGATATAATATGTCAATAGTATTACATCGATGTAGGACACGCTCAATGATGAGTGTGTCCTACAGTACATTTCAGTGTTTTTACTTTTTCGCTTTGCCACTGTAAAGTAAGAAAGCGAATACTGTAATTATTAGCGAGTATGCTCTTTGGCAGTAGCAGATCCGCCGAAACTTTTGGTAAATGTTTCGAGTAATTGCTTTATCACAGATCTTGTGGTACAGTAGTATACATATATTATTTGCGGTTTGTATGAATTACGGGCCGGCATTTTGAAGTGGGCGCAAATGCGCGCATGGACTGGTACGGGTTCGGAAAAGCGAATGAAATAATGAGATTGGCTACTTAACTTGTGTTCTACCTGCTTTAGCGGGGTGAGTACGCAAGTAGTTATAAGTAAAATTTAATTTTGGAGGGATTATTTATGAAAAAGATGATCGCACTACTGCTCGCCGGTACCATGGCAGTTTCCATGGCTGCCTGCGGTGGCGGTAATACCAGCACATCCAGCGCATCCGGCGCAGCCAGCACTGCTTCTGCAGCCAGCAACGCCGCACCTGCCGCAAGTGACCTTGCGGCCCAAAGCAAGTATCCGGGCACACCGGATGCCGACATGATTACAATTAACCTTCAGCAGGAACCCCCGGAGTTGAACAGTACGCTGACCAGCGACACGGCTTCATCCGTAGTTTTGCGCGAAACCATGGCAGGTTTGATGAAACTTGACAAAGACGACAAGCCGGTTTTGGATCTTGCCGAGAGTTATACCGTCAGCGATGACAAACTGACCTATACCTTCAAACTCCGCAAGGACGCGAAATGGTCAAACGGTGACCCGGTCATTGCGAAGGATTATATTTTCAGCTGGACTACCGCTATGAAGAAAGAAACTGCTTCCACTTATTCCTTCATCCTTACGGATAACATCAAGGGTGGTACGGATTATTTCGACGGAAAGATTAAAGAAGACGGACTTGGACTCAAGGCGCCGGACGATTACACTCTTGTTGTAACGCTCAGCAACCCGATTCCGTACGCTTTGCACCTGTTCTCCTTCCAGACATATTTGCCGCTGAATCAAAAAGCGTTTGAATCTATCGGCGCAGACAAATACGGCAAGGATCTTGACAAGATGGTCACCAACGGTGCATACAAGATGACCGAATGGGTGCACAACGACCATCTGACGATTACAAAGGATGCCAATTACTGGGATAATGCCAATGTCGGTATTCCGAAAATCAAATTTGTGATGCTCGCAGATGCTAATACAAATATGAACGCCCTCAAGGCCGGTCAGCTCGATTACATGACTGTAAACGGCGACCAAATTGCCCAGTTCAAAGCCGAAGGACAGCCGGTTGCTAACTATGTGGACGGCGGAAACTGGTATGTGCAGTACAATACAACCAAAAAACCGTTTAACAATGCAAAAGTGCGTAAGGCTTTCGGTATGGCCATTGATAAGGAAACTTTTGTGACGAACGTTCTTAAGAACGGTTCTATCCCGGCGACAGGAATTGTTCCGACATCTACTATGGGTGCAAACGGCACGAAGTATACGGATGCGCGCGGCGACATTTCTCTGAAGTTTGACGCTGCCAAGGCGAAGAGTCTGCTCGAAGAAGGTCTGAAGGAAGAGGGCTTGACGATTGATAAGCTGAAGCTCGTTTTCCTGACCGGCAACAGCACGGCGGCTGTGAAAGATGCTACCTACATGCAGGAGCAGTGGAAAACCAATCTTGGCGTGAGTGTAGATGTACAGCCGTTGGCATTTAAGGCGCGTGTTGCCGCGATGAACAAGAATGATTTTGACTTCGTGTACGCGGGCTGGTCTCCGGACTACAATGACCCGATGACTTTCCTTGACCTGTTTACAACAACCAACGGAAGCAACTACGGTAAATATTCCAGCAAGGAATATGACAGTTATATTGACCAGGCCAGAAAAGAAGCCGACCCGGTCAAACGTCAGAATCTGCTGATTAAAGCGGAAACCCTTGCGGTTCAGACGGATGCTCCGATTTTCCCGTTGTATTACAGTGTAATTAATTACACCACTTCTCAAAAATTCACAGGCGGCGTAAACACCGCTTTCCAGAATTGGCCGGGTGAATACACCGACGGCGCAAAGCTGACAAAGAAATAATTGACGCTGGGCGTTCCCGCCTGAGCATATAGGCTGCTGCAAATAGAGCCATATTTTCATATGGCTCTGTTTGCTTGTGAAAGCCGCAAAATTTGTCGCATAACCGTAAACCTTGCGGCTTTCACAAGCAAGGGCTTACCATCTTATAATAGCAGACGGAATGTCCTATTTGAATTATTAAACTGAAGGAGTTGATTGTGCTTGCCAAAGCAAGTTCAGTACATCTTGAAAAGGGTGCTATACGCCGTCATCACGATTTTTGTGTTGATTGTAATCACCTTTATTCTAATGCATTTGATGCCGGGTGACCCATTCTCCGGTGAAAAAGCTCTTACGCCGGAGATAAAGGCGGCTCTGTACGCGAAGTACGGTCTGGATCAGCCGCTTGTTGTTCAGTTCTTCAAATATGTTGGGAACGTTTTACACGGCGATCTCGGTGTTTCCCTTTTGGATAAACGTCCTGTTCTTGACATTATTCTGCAGGCATTCCCGATTTCTGCGGATCTGGGCATCCGCTCACTGATTTTCGCGACAATCATTGGAATTCTGCTTGGCGTCGTCGCTGCTGTCAAGCGCGGCACAGCTTGGGACACGTTCACTATGTTTTTGGCGCTGATCGGTGTTTCCGTTCCTTCCTTTATCATTGGTGCGCTGCTCCAGTATTTTCTGGGCCTTAAACTGTATCAGGCGACAGGCATGCAGTTGTTTGCAGTAATGGGCTGGGGCCCGTTCAACAGTAAGTTTTTACCGCCGTTCGCTTTGGCTTTCGCCACCATGGCGAGCGTCGCCCGGTTGATGCGTACCAATATGCTCGACGTGCTCAATCAGGATTATATCAAGACTGCCAAGGCCAAGGGCCTGAGTCAGAGTGACATTGTCTGGAAGCATGCCGTGCGCAATGCTATTATGCCGGTAATCACCATCATGGGTCCTCTGGTAGCCGGTGTTTTGACGGGTACTTTTGTGGTGGAAAACATTTTCGCCATTCCGGGTCTCGGTAAGTATTTCGTGCAGTGCGTTCAGATGAACGACTATACCACAATTTCCGGCACCACACTGTTTTACGGGTCGTTCCTGGTGCTTGCGAACTTGGTTGTCGATATTGTATACGGTTTGATTGATCCTCGGGTTAAGCTGACCGGTGACAAGGAGTGAATGAACATATGGTAAGACAAGAAACGCCCGTCACAGAAAAGGGCGCTGCAGAGCCCGTATATAATATAAACAGTCACATTGATGCTGCTGAATTTGCTCGAATTGGAACCGATGAAGCGGGAATGGAAGCAATTACACGCCCTTCCGTAAGTTTTTGGAAGGATGCGTTTGGGCGTCTGCGCAAGAGCAAAGTTGCAGTCACCTGTGTTACCATTCTGGTACTTCTGGTATTAGGTGCTGTCTTTATACCGATTTTCAGTTCCTTTGACTATGCGCAGCAGAATGTAGCGTTCTCCAATCAGCTGCCCATGTGGGTTGACAATGTCACTAAACAGGCACATCTCTTTGGTACCGACGCCTTGGGCCGTGATATTTGGGTACGTATTTGGATGGGTGCCCGTGTTTCCCTAACGGTGGCTGTTGCAGTAACACTGATCGACTGTGTGCTCGGTATCATCTACGGCGGTGTCTCCGGATTCTTCGGCGGAAACATTGATAATGTGATGATGCGTATTGTTGAGATCATCAGCGGAATTCCTTATCTGATTATTGTTATGCTGCTGTTGATTGTACTGCCCCGCGGCCTCACCACGATCATTATAGCGTATTCAATCACCGGCTGGACGGGCATGGCGCGACTGATCCGAGGGCAGGTGCTCAGCCTTCGTGAACAGGAATTTTTGGTTGCCGCCCAGTCTATGGGTGCCAAACCTGCACGTATCATTGCCCGGCATCTTGCGCCGAATCTTTTAAGTCTGATTGTTGTTAATGTTACATTGGATATTCCAAATGTAATTTTTACGGAAGCATTTCTTTCTATGCTGGGGCTGGGTATTGCGCCGCCGCAATCCTCTTGGGGTATTCTCGCCAATGACGGTATTTCGGTGTTTCAAATGTACCCCACGCAATTGCTGTTCCCGGCTCTGTTTATCAGCATCACAATGCTCGCCTTCAATCTGTTGGGTGACCAGATGCGGGATGCGTTCGACCCCAAACTGAGGAGGTAATAACCTGAATGGATAGGATTTTAGATATAGAAAATCTTCATGTCTCCTTTGACACCTATGCGGGCGAAGTTCACGCTGTGCGCGGGGTGTCGCTGCATTTAGATGAGGGAGAAGTTCTTGCGATTGTCGGTGAAAGCGGCTGCGGTAAAAGTGTAACCGCCCAGACGATCATGAAATTGAATCCAATGCCGCCTGCCCGTATTAAGGAAGGCAGCATTACGCTTTGCGGGAACGATATTGTTGCCACAAGTGAAAAAGACATGCAGAAAATTCGCGGCCAATTGGTAAGTATGATATTTCAGGATCCAATGACCTGCCTGAACCCTACGAAAAAAGTGGGAAAGCAGCTTACTGAAACCCTGAAAAAGCATAAGCACCTTTCCGAGTCGCAATGCCGGGAAGAAGCTGTGCGGCTTCTTAAATTAGTACAGATCCCCAATGCGGAGGAGCGTGTCAGGCAGTACCCTCATGAATTCTCCGGCGGCATGCGTCAACGCGCTATGATTGCTATGGCACTGGCCTGCAATCCCAAGCTTCTGATTGCCGATGAGCCAACGACCGCTTTGGATGTGACCATTCAGGCGCAGATTATGCAGTTGATGCAAAAAATCCGCGATGATACCGGAACGGCAATCATCCTGATTACCCATGATTTGGGGGTTGTGGCGAACCTTGCCGACCGCGTGGCGGTCATGTATGCGGGCAAGGTGGTGGAGCAGGGTACGGTTCAGGATATTTTTTATCGTCAGGCGCATCCTTACACCGCTGCGCTGCTGCGAAGCCTTCCTACTATTGACACGGACCGCAGCGAGGAACTGGTTTCTATTCCAGGAACTCCTCCTGATTTGTTTGCGCCGCCAAAGGGCTGCGGTTTTGCAAGCCGCTGTCGTGAGTGCATGCATCTGTGTAAAGACAATCAGCCTCCGGAATTCACGGTTAGTGAGGGACACACAGCTTCCTGCTGGCGCTTGCATCCCGACTTTCCCCAAGCAAAGGAGGAGACTTAATTGGAAAAAGAAAAGTTAATTACCCTGGATCACATTTCCAAACATTTCTATGTTGGCAACAAGCAAACACTGGTTGCTGTGAATGATGTGACCATGGATATTTATAAAGGTGAAACCTTGGGTGTTGTCGGTGAGTCAGGCTGCGGCAAGTCAACTTTGGGCCGTGTAGTCATGGGTATTTACCACCCTACCAAAGGCAAACTTTCCTATCGGGGCAAAGTGGTCAATTTGAAGCATACCAAAGATCGTTTTGCGTACTCCGAAAAAGCGCAGATTATCTTTCAGGATCCCTACGCTTCGTTGGACCCCCGTATGACCGTAGGTACGATTATTGCGGAGGGTATGGAAATCCATCATATATACGACCACGAAAAGCGCCAGCAGCGTGTCTATGAACTGCTGGAAACGGTAGGTCTGAACCGCGAACACGCGAACCGCTTTCCTCACGAGTTTTCCGGCGGGCAGCGGCAGCGTATTGGCATTGCTCGCGCACTTGCTATTAATCCGGAGTTTATTGTGTGCGACGAGCCGATTTCAGCTTTGGACGTTTCCGTTCAAAGCCAGATTATCAATCTGCTGAAGGATCTGCAGAAAAAGTTTAGTCTTACGTATATGTTTATTGCACATGACCTGAATATTGTGAAATATATTTCGGACCGTATTGCTGTAATGTATCTTGGCAATCTGGTCGAGTTGGCGGATAGCGACGAGATTTACACGCATACGCTACATCCGTACAGTCAGGCCCTGCTGGCTTCCGTACCGATTCCTGATCCCGACAGGGAGGCACAGAAGAAAGCACAGGTTATTTCCGGCGACGTACCCAGCCCCATCAACCCAAAGCCAGGCTGCCCTTTTGCTAACCGTTGCCCCTACGCTGTGGATGTTTGTCGTACCAAATCGCCTGTGCTTAGGGAAATGCGTCCGCATCATTTTGTTTCCTGTCACCTAGTGCAGTCTGACGGAACCATGATGGCTCCGAAACAGTAAACTTCATACAATTTAAGACGAATTTTGGCCTCTCGGTTACTACCGGGGGGCCATTTTTGCTTGTTGCTTCGGCGCAAATAACTACAATTCTGCTGGCGGTAACAAAGACTCCCAGTAATTATTGTTCCTTCTGAGCGGAGCGAAGAAATCTATCAACCCTTTGTGCATGTGAAAACTAAGTTTTGGAATTTTGCCCGTTTAAGGATTAAGACAAGTAATCCAAATGACAGCGATCATTCCGGGCTCCAATGCACAGAATGGGGCAAAATTCATCCGTTTATCCGTTTAAAGTGATGCATAAGTGATAAATTTGCAACTTTATTAAATTTTGGATTCATTTTCAACGTCAAACCCTTTTAAATGTAAGGCAAAACTATTGATTTTGATAGTATTTGAAAAAATAACGAATAATTCAAATTTGTAGTTGCAAATTTCAAAAATCAGTAGTATAATCAAGACTATTAAAATATTTAGTGCATGAAGCGCAAAGCCGCGTGACTTACAGTGACTCGGCTCTTTTTATACACTATGATTCAACTAAAGTCATTATTACTTGGGAGGTATTTAAGATGAAAAAGCGTTTTTTGGCGGCTGCTCTTGCTGCAGTCATGCTTGCAGCTTCTGCGACAGGCTGTGCGCAAAATGGAAACACAGGCGCATCTGCAGGTAACACAGTTGCAATTGGCGGCCTTGCTCCGTTGACCGGAAATGTCTCCGTTTACGGTATTGCTGCGGACAACGGCGTAAAGCTTGCTGTTGAAGCAATTAATGCTAAAGGCGGTATTCTGGGCGGTAAAAAAATTAATTATACCGTTTATGATGAAAAAGGCGATGCAACTGAAGCGGTAAACGCCTACAATAAACTTGTACAGAGCGACAAAATTGTAGCGCTGGTCGGTGATGTAACCTCGAAACCAACCATTGCTGTTGCCCAAAAAGCGGTAAAAGACGGTCTGCCGATGATCACCGCGACCGGTACTGCCGCGGATATTACGAAGACCGGCGCCAATGTTTTCCGCGCTTGCTTTATCGATCCGTACCAAGGTGAATTGATGGCTGATTACGCAGCTAAAAAGCTTAATGCAAAGACAGCTGCGATCATTTATGACAACGGCGATGATTATTCCACCGGTGTTGCGAATGCATTTGAAGAGGAAGCAAAAGCTGCAGGCATGACAATTACCAATAAAGAAGCTTATCAATCCGGCAGTGTTGATTTTAAATCGCAGTTAACTAAAATTAAAGCCGGTAACCCGGATGTAATTATGGTTCCAGTTTATTATTCGGATGTCGCTCTTATTGCCGTACAGGCAAAGGAAATTGGCCTGAACGCTAAATTACTTGGCGCTGACGGTTGGGACGGCGTTCTGGAGAAAATTGATCCGAGTAACCTGGATGCCGTAAAGAACTGCTACTTCTGCAGTCAGTATTCTGCGGAAAGCACGGACCCTGACTTACAGGCGTTCCTGAAAAAGTACAAAGAGACTTACAAAATAGACGCCAACATGTTCGCTGTTTTGGGTTATGACGCGATGGGAATGATGGCAGCTGCAATCGATAAGGCAGGCTCCACAGATTCCGATAAAATTACTGCGGCGATGAAAGCCTTGCAGTATAAGGGTCTCACCGGTAACACCACATTCGATGAAAACCGGAACCCGGTAAGAGAAGCTGTTATTACGACAATTGCGGATGGCAAATATAAGTTTGTCGAAAACTTTAAGAAGTAAGGTTGTCCGAAAACAGAAAATTGACAAAAAATTGATTGAAAAGAGGGGGAAGGAATTCGCCCTCTTTTCAGATTTTATAATTTAAATGAACAGCGTTCCGATCAAATGCAGGAGGGTGCGATTTATGGATTTCTTTTTGCAGATAATGAATGGTCTGGGAATCGGCAGCATTTATGCTCTGATTGCTTTGGGCTACAGCATGGTTTACGGAATTGTACAGTTAATTAACTTCGCTCACGGCGACATTATTATGGTAGGAGCTTATATCGTATTTATGATTCTGGTAATGCTGAATCTTCCGATATGGCTTGCAGTGCTGGGCTCCATTCTTTTCAGCGCCTTAGCCGGCGTCCTGATTGAACGGGTTGCCTACCGCAGGCTGCTTGTTCATGATGCACCCAGAATTTCGCTGCTGATTACTGCAATCGGAGTCAGTATCTTTTTGCAGAATCTGTTCCAGCTTCTTTTTGGCTCAGACGCAAAATCAATGCCGAAAATGTTTACTTTCAATCCGCTTCAGCTTGGCGCACTTCAAATCACTTCGTCAACCTTGATAAACATTGTGGTTTCCGTTGTGATGATGGGGAGCCTGCAGCTGCTGGTCGGTAAGACGAAAATCGGAAAAGCGATGCGTGCAACATCAGAGGATGCCGGCGCCGCCAAACTGATGGGCATCAATACCAATACTACCATTGCGTTTACATTCGGCATCGGTTCCGCACTTGCCGCAGTCGGTGCAGTTCTTTACTGCAATACTTATCCTCAGATTAAGCCGATCATGGGCGGTATGCTTGGATTAAAAGCATTTGTTGCGGCCGTTCTGGGCGGTATCGGCAGCATCCCGGGCGCAATGCTCGGCGGCTATATTTTGGGCGTTGCCGAAAGCCTGACCAATGGTTATATCAGCAGTAATTTAACCGACGCGGTCGTTTTTGGTATATTGATTGTTGTTTTATTGGTAAAGCCCACAGGGCTGCTGGGCAAAAATATAAGGGAGAAGGTGTGACAAATGTCTGGTATATCAAAAAAGAAAAAGATCTCCTACGCGGTTAACCTGGCGATTGTTGTCATTCTCTACTTCCTGTTCTCCATATTGATCAGTCAGGGTATCCTTGACAGCTATTATTCAGATATTATCACAATGGTGTTTATCAATGTGATTCTGGCTGTCAGCCTGAATATCGTGACCGGTTTATTAGGCCAGCTGGTTCTGGGCCATGCGGGATTTATGCTTGTAGGCGCTTATGCGGCGGCACTGTTTACACTGCATTCAAGCCTGCCGCTTCCCGTATCCTTCCCGATAGGTTTGCTCCTTGGCGGTTTGGTGGCGGCGCTGTCCGGTGTGATCATCGGTGTCCCCGCACTGCGTCTTAAGGGGGATTATCTTGCGATTATTACACTGGGGTTTGGTGAAATTATTCGGGTAATTGCAAATAACCTAACCATCACAAATGGTGCAAAGGGTCTTTACGGAATTCAGTCCCTGAATTCTCGCTATGACCTGACTGCAATGTTTACTTATGTGTTTTTTATTGCCGTAGTGGTGATATTTATTAGTTTCACTTTTGGAACATCCCGCCATGGCCGTGCCGTGATTGCGATCCGTGAGGATGAAATTGCAGCGGAGGCTTCCGGGATCAATACAACGTATTATAAACTTCTCGCTTTTATATTGGCGGCGTTTATCGCGGGCGTGGCCGGCGGCCTTTACGCACACCAAATCGGTATTATTGATCCTTCCAAGTATGATTTTAACCGTTCTGTTGAGATTTTGGTTATGGTGGTGCTTGGCGGTATGGGCTCGATTACGGGTTCCATTATTTCTGCAATTGTGCTTACCATTTTACCAGAAGCATTACGCGGCTTTGCAAATTATCGTATGCTGCTTTACTCCGTTGTTCTTATTTGCGTCATGCTGTTCCGCCCGACCGGCTTATTGGGGCGAAGCGAATTTTCCTTTATGAAAACAATTGAAAAGATAAAAAATAAACGGAGCGAAAAAAAGAACCCAACCGCAGGAAAGGAGGGCTGATCAATGGCAGTGCTTGAAACAAAAAATTTGGGTATTACGTTTGGCGGCCTTCAAGCTTTGCAGGACGTACACTTTTCTATTAATAAGGGTGAGATCATTGGCCTGATCGGCCCGAACGGAGCGGGGAAAACAACAGTGTTCAACCTGCTTACCGATGTTTACATGCCGTCGGAAGGCGTGATCGAACTGGACGGCGACAGTATTGTAGGCAAAAAGACTTATCAGATTACGCAGAACGGAATTGCACGAACGTTTCAGAATATCCGTCTGTTTAAGGATGCAACAGTAATCAACAATGTTAAAATAGCGATGACCAGCCAAATGAAATATTCTGTACTGGCTGGTATCCTTCGTCTCCCTTCTTACCGCAGGGAGGAAAGGGAGGTATCGAAGCGTGCCCATGACCTGTTAAATGTGTTCAACCTTGACGGCCACGCCCATGATTTGGCCAGAAACCTTCCCTATGGTCAGCAGCGCAAGCTTGAAATTGCCCGTGCGCTTGCTACCAACCCAAAGGTACTGCTCCTAGACGAGCCCGCCGCGGGCATGAATCCCACGGAGACAATGGAACTTATGGAAACAATTATGCTGATTCGCGATAAATTTAAAGTTGCAATCTTGCTTATTGAACATGACATGAACTTTGTCATGGGAATCTGTGAGCATATTGTTGTTTTGGATTACGGCAGAATTATTGCAGAAGGCAACGCGGAAGAAGTGCGCAGTAATCCTAAGGTGATTGCAGCGTATCTTGGGGGTGAGTAATATGGGTACTATGCTTTCGGTTAAAAACTTAGAAGTTTATTATGGTTCAATCCATGCGATAAAAGATATTTCTTTTGAAGTTGCAGAAGGTGAGATTGTAACGTTGATCGGTGCAAATGGCGCCGGGAAGACCACAACACTTCACTCAATTTCCGGACTTGTCAAACCAAGGAGCGGTGAAATCATTTTTTGCGGTGCAAATCTACGCACCACGGAAGCGCATAAGATTATTAAATTGGGTTTGGCACAGGTTCCGGAAGGAAGAAGAATTTTCTCCAAGATGACGGTGCAGGAAAATCTCGAAATGGGTGCTTATATTCGCAGCGATGCACAGAATATTCAAGATGATTACGAAAAGGTGTTTGAGCGTCTTCCCCGATTAAAGGAACGGCGTAAACAACTTGCCGGAACGTTGAGCGGCGGTGAGCAGCAGATGCTCGCAATCGGACGCGCACTGATGTGCAATCCAAAGATGCTGCTGCTTGATGAGCCGTCCATGGGCCTTTCCCCACTGCTGGTCAACGAGATTTTCAACATTATCCAAGATGTAAACAAGTCCGGCGTGACAGTGCTGTTGGTGGAACAGAATGCGAAGAAGGCGCTTGAGATCGCCAACCGCGCTTATGTACTCGAAACAGGCGCTATCGCAATGGAGGGTGACGCAGACGAACTTGCCAACGATGAGAAAGTGCGCAGGGCTTATCTTGGCGGTTGATATCAATAGGAAACGGCGGGAGCTTTGCTCCCGCCGTATTTAGCGCTATGCATTTATGGTGGTCAGCGTTGCGGTCGGGTAGTACCATGACAGTATCTGCTTGTAGTTTGAACCCTGATTTGCCATATACTGTGCGCCCGCTTGGCTCATCCCAACGCCATGCCCATAACCTGTCACTACAAACGTGAAAATCCCTTTTGCATAATTTACGGTGAAGTTTGCTGAACGAAGGCCAAAAGCGTTACGCGCTGTGTTGCCTGTCATAGCAATTCCGCCGATCTGAATACTTTCAACCGAACCGGCGGCGGTGCGTTTGCTTTCGCCTACCCAGGTTGAAGCATCACCGCTAAAATTTGACTTTGGTTCGGATTTCAGTGCGGCTGCTTTGAATTGGTCGGAGGTCATGGTGACAGTTGTTTGGTAACCGCCTGCAAACGCATCCCCCGGGCTTGCTACCGAGACCAGATAGCTGCGTTTCCCGCCCCAAATATCTTCAGAGTTTTCTGTTTTGCCTGAAGAAATTGCAAAATAAGTGGCATCAATCAGATCTCCGTCGCTTTCTAAAATCTGACCGTAAATCGCGTCTACAACCTGTGTCAGCTTTTGATAGTTCGCATCAAACTCACCTGCCCAGCGTGTTTGCATTTGCTCCTTTGTAACGTAAATCTGCCAATTTTGTGTATTCGCAGAAAAGTCTGCGCCGTTAAGGGTGGAATTGGGCTTCAGCCTTTGCTGCTCACGCAGATGGCTGTAATATGTATAGGCGGCAACCCCCTGCGCTTTCAGCGCTTCCTGCGGCGCGGAGGGGGACATTTCGGTTGCAATTGCTCCATATAAGAAACTGCGGTCATCGGCAGTGATTACTTTACCGCTCGTAATGTCGAGAATTTTAAATCCTGTTCCGTTCTGCTGTTTCTGCGGTACATTGCTCTGCTGCGTCTGCCCCTGAGATTGCTCTTGTGATTGTAATTGGGACGGAGATTTGGACTGCGGCTGGGACTCGGAAGAGGCTGCGGTCTTGTCCGGTATTTTTGCCCCCAGTGACAGGAGCGGGGCAAGAAACATGATTAAGAACAGCAGGAGCGCCAATATTGCTTTTCCTTTCATTTTTGAGCCTTTCTCCGCGCATCATGAAATTTAAAAAACAGCCAGCCTGATTTCGCGCGGGAAACATGCCGGTTTATTCAACTGGGAATTGGTTTACCGTTGGTCAATCCGATGAACTGACGCTGATTTGCTTCACCAGCGTGAGCAACTGAGTGTTACATTTTACATTTGACAGATAATGATTATTCATAAATTCATAAATATATTCTATATGTACGTAAAAACGACATAGAAATGAAATATATAACAGTTTTTTCTGCAAAATAACCGATTTTTGCATCTATCTGGTTGCTTGACTTTACCCCATCTATGATATAAAATAAGAAATTAGGTTAACTAATAAAATATAATGACGGCGTCGTTTTAAGCTACGCGGAACGACGGAGTTTTTCGTTTATGATGCGTGGAAGAAAGGTGTGCAGATATGGCAGATGTTGTTCTTGAACGTCGCAGCCCCGAACTGGAAGCCCTTTGCAATGAATTTAGGGCGAATAATAAGATTTCACCGGACAAATTTGAACTTTATCAGGTAAAGCGCGGATTGCGTAATCCGGACGGCACAGGCGTAATGGCTGGCCTCACCAGAATTTGTAACGTGCACGGCTACCTGATCGCCGACGGAGAGCGGATTCCGGATGTTGGCAAGCTGACTTACCGCGGCATTGATGTAAATGATATCGTCGAAGGATGTATCGCAGAAAATCGTTTTGGCTACGAGGAGGTCGCATGGCTCCTGCTGTTCGGTGAACTGCCGAGCAGGGAACAGCTTAAAGATTTTTGCCGTATTCTTACCGGTTACCGCGAACTGCCGGAGTATTTCGCCGAAGATATGATCATAAAGGCTCCGTCCAAAAATATAATGAATAAACTGGCGCGTTCCGTACTGGCTCTTTACTCCTACGACGATAATCCTGATGAAACCTCGCTCGAAAACAACATGCGTCAGGCGATTCAGCTGATTGCCTGCATGCCGACCATTATGACGTATGCGTATCAGGTGAAACGCCGCCATTTTGATAAACAGAGCATGTATTTTCATCCGATAGATCCAAACTATTCCACAGCGCAGGCTATACTGAACGCGATTCGTCCTGACCGTATCTTTACCGATGAGGAAGCCAAGTTGCTTGACCTTTGCTTGGTTCTTCACGCGGAACACGGCGGCGGTAATAACTCAACGTTTACTGCCCGTGTGCTTTCTTCCACCGGAACAGACATTTACTCCGCTATTTCGGCGGCAATCGGTTCCCTGAAAGGGCCGAAGCACGGTGGTGCGAATCATCGTGTTATGATGATGATGAATGATGTGATGGAAAATGTACATAATTGGGAGGATGAAACCGAGCTGGAAAAGTACCTTGAAAAGATAGTATCGGGGGAAGCCGGTGACCATTCCGGTCTTATTTACGGCATGGGCCACGCCGTGTATACACTTTCCGACCCAAGAGCAATTATTTTAAAGGATAAAGCACATAAAATGGCCGGCGACCGGGATATGCTGAAAAGATTCGACCTGTTTGAGCGTGTGGAAAAACTTTCACCGGTTGTTTTTGCAAAAGTCAAAGGAGATACAAAGGTTATTTCTGCAAATGTTGATTTTTATTCCGGCCTTGTTTATGAGATGCTCGGAATACCAAGCGACCTTTACACCCCGCTTTTTGCAATTTCGCGTATCGCGGGATGGTGTGCCCATCGCATAGAAGAAATGGAAACCTGCGGCAGAATTATGCGCCCGGCTTACCGTTCTCTTTCCAAAAATAAATCTTATGTTCCGATTGAACAGAGAAGCGAATGAATTGGAGACGACGAATCATACTATGAAAAGGAAAAGTGTGTGGATTGTGCTGGTGATTGCCGTGTTGGTCGCATTGCCGACAAGACTGTATCAAATTTTTTTCCTTGCTGACCAAAATACAGGATTTTACACCGACAGCGGCACAACGACCGGGATCATTTCAATATGCCTTGCCGTTGGGGTTTTACTGATTATTGTGCTCTGTGCACTGGACCGGCAGGTTCCGCGGAAGTATCAGGCGGTTCGCAGTATCCCCTCGGCGGTTTTTGCTGTCATGGCCGGATTGGGGCTTGCGGTCGAGTCGTTAATCAGCTTAGGCACCGAACATGGACAGAACTATTTCATGTATATGATCTTATCCCTGTTTGGTATTCTAGCCGGAGCCGTTCTTATTTTAACTGCGTATGATTTTGCAGTGGGACAGAACCACTTTGTCCGGTTTCCGCTTTTGGCGCTGGTACCCGTGCTTTGGGGCTGTACCTGCCTTGTTGCGCTTTTCATCACTTGTGTTCCGGTGGTCAATGTATCCGAAAATATCTACGATGCCTTTACTGTGATTTTTCTTTTGCTGTTTCTGTTCACTCAGGCGAAGATGTTTGCCGGTGTTGAAGATGCGAACAGCAGCCATATGATTTATATCTTTGGAATTCCGGCGATTCTTCTTGCTTTGGTGACAGGAATCTCCGGTACGGCAATGCTGTTTTCCGGTGTAAACCAATCGGGAACTTTCCCGGCAGGGCTGCATCTTGTAAATTTTCTGATGGCGTTCTATATCGGTTCGTTCCTTTTGGCTATCCGCGGACTGCCCGAGGTGCAGCAGCCGAACCTGTTGGAACAGAATGAACCGATGTCCTTTCCGGCCGAGGGACCGGGCCAGCCTCCTACGATGATGGAATGGAAAAACTGCTGGGAATTTCTCAACAAAGAATATCAAAGTGAAGAAATCTTTGCAGAACGGCTTCCAAGCCCTTTTTTTCAGAGTGAAAACGAAAATTGTTAGTTAAATTTATGTCAAATCTCTTGTAAAATACCTTAGAATGCTATAAAATAATAAGAAGAAACATTAATATTTCAGGAGGTAAAGTTTTATGTCTATTAAAATTGGAATCAACGGCTTTGGCCGCATCGGACGCCTTGTTTTCCGTGCAGCTGTAGCACAGCCGGAAACATTTGAAATTGTTGGTATTAACGATCCGTTCATCGATGTTGATTACATGGTTTACATGGTAAAGTACGACACAATGCACGGTCATTTTGATGGTTGTGTCAAATCTGAAGACGGTAAACTTGTTGTTAACGGCAAGAAAGTTAACGTCTATGCAGAAAAAGATCCTTCCCAGATTCCTTGGGGCAAAATTGAGGCTGAATATGTTGTCGAGTCCACCGGTGTGTTCTGCACAACCGAGAAGGCTTCCGCTCACATCGCAGCCGGCGCAAAGAAAGTTGTTATTTCTGCTCCTGCTAAAGATGACACACCGACATTTGTTTGCGGCGTAAACCTTGACACTTACACCAAGGACATGACAGTTGTTTCCAACGCTTCCTGCACAACAAACTGCCTTGCTCCTTTAACAAAGGTTATTAACGATAAGTTTGGTATTGTTGAAGGTCTTATGACTACCGTTCACTCCACAACTGCTACTCAGAAGACAGTTGACGGCCCTTCCGCGAAGGACTGGAGAGGCGGCCGTGCGGCAGCCGGAAACATCATTCCTTCCTCAACAGGAGCTGCAAAAGCTTGCGCACTTGTTATTCCTGAGGTTAAGGGCAAATTAACCGGTATGTCCATGCGTGTTCCTACTTTGGACGTTTCTGTTGTTGACTTGACTGTCAGCCTTGCAACCCCAACCACCTACGAAGCAATTTGCGCAGCAGTGAAAGAAGCCTCCGAAAACGAAATGGCCGGTATCCTTGGTTACACTGAGGACGCAGTTGTTTCTTCCGACTTCCTTACCGATTCCCGCACTTCTATTTTCGACAAGAATGCCGGTATCATGCTGAACGACCATTTCGTAAAGCTTGTTTCCTGGTACGACAACGAGTGGGGCTATTCCAACAAGGTTTTAGATCTCATCAAACACATGAACTTTGTCGACCATCAATAATTTTGGCTCTGTGGCTAAATTTATTAATGGATTAACTTAAGTGTAAACGCACCCTTTACCAGAGTATTTTTTACTTTAGTAAGGGGTGTTTTTTTGCTGTTAAAGACCTATTAAAAGTGCTCAAATGTTTCTTCAAGTATCTGTAAGAGGAAGAATGTAGAAAATCTTAGTGTCAAAAAAATATCTTATGGCCTAAAAATGGTACTTTACAGATTGAATACCAAATAAAAGGATGAATACATAGTGACATAGGTGAAGAACGGTGATATAACGAATAGGGAGTAAAATTGAATTTGATTAATCGCCAACGCAATATCTGGGTATAAATGTTATATCAGATAAATTTAATTTTGTTAGTTTTGTTTATTTGATTTATTTTTTTACAATAATTGTAATATAAGTAAATATGTAACAATAACAGGACGGAAATTTGTTATAATTACTGATTGAAATGATTTGATTTAGGAGTATTATTTATTTGACAATGTGTGCTATTTAGAACAATGGTCACATGATTTATATATTGACATAATAACGCGTGACTATTGGGCTTATAAACTGTATTCATTCTATCGCCGATCAGTCAACTAAGGTTTACAGTGTTGGTCACAAAATATTAGAGATGTGTTGAAACGTGTGACTAAACAGGCGATAAGATAAACCATTTTCATTAAGGAGGGTAACTTTACAATTATTATAAGCGTTTATTAAAAATTTGCTAAAGGAGCGGAAAAATGAAAATCAGCAAAAAAGTACTATCATTGGTTTTGGCATTAGCCTTGGTAGTTGGTACCTTTGCAAGCACGACTGCTTTTGCGGAAACATTTAATGATTCTGAACAGCCGTCAGATTCATGCAGCGTGCATAACAGTGCAGACCTAGCGGCAGCACTTAAAAATGATGCGGTCAATACTATCTATCTCGAGTCTGACGTCGAGGTTAATCAGCCAATCGAGATTACTCGGGGGATTAATTTGGATGGGCAAGGGCACGCCATCACCTTGACGGGCGGCACGGGCTCTACTAGTGACGACAGCCCGGAGAACGTGATTCACATCAGCTCAAGCGAGGTCAATGTGAGCGATGTGACCATTGCGGGCAAGCTAGACGATACTACCAACATTTATTCTGCCATTTATGTCTATAAGCAGAATACTCTGTTAGCGGATATCAGTTTAGAGAATATTACTGTCAGGAATTTCGGAAATAAAAGTGCTGGACACACCTATGGAATCTATGTGAACGGCAACAGTAAGGTCAGTTTATCCGGCGAAATTTGTTTTGATGAAACGGATGACAGCAAAGGCTATACCGGTGTCTATGTGAGGCCTTTGGTCGGTGGAAAAGGCGAGAATACGTATTTAGCGGTAGCTGAAGATGCAAATCTTTCTGTTCAGCGCGATGTTATCAGTACAACTACGATACCGGACCCGCCTATTGTTGTACAGCTTCGCGCAGATTCAGAGGATGGTGCGGAAGCTGACCAGTACGTGAGTTTTGCCGATAGTGAGGATTGGACGAAAGAATTTGTCCCGGCAATTTCCACGCGTAAGGTTGGTTTTGCTCAATACGGCATATTCTGCGTACTGCGGCGCACGGTGGGGGACACCTATACGCTTCCCGCCAAATTTCAATTTTCGACCGCGATAAGCGCAGACTTAACTTGGGGAATAGAGAATCTGAATGATAATAATAACGAAAGTGAAGCAGCACTGAATGATGTTGCGAATGGCCAACAGTTTTCCGCCGGGGATCAAGACGGTTATGCTATCCTCACTGGAACAGCGTCGTATAAAGATCAAGAGATTACATCCGCCAGCATGGCCATTGAAATCAGCCATGATAAATATGTTGCAACGCTGAATGACTTAAAAGCGGCTCTGGAAAATACAGATGTTGATACAATCTATCTGACCGCTGACATTGAAAATATTCCATCCAGCGTTATCGTCGATCGGAAAGTAACCATCAACGGTTGGGGACATTGGCTGAAATTTAAAGGCCTTGAAAATGCAACCGATGGAGTAGATGACGGACTAATCGTTGAAGCAGCTGACACAGAGATCACATGCCTCAATGTGGACGCTGGGTTGGAAAATCCAAACTCTTGGGTCGGCACCTATGCCATTCATGTGTACAACACAACAGGTGTAACGCTGGAAAGTGTAATTGCTACCGGAGGAAATGGTGGCATTCTGGTGAACGGTTCAGGAGTGACCCTACAAAGTGATGATTCGGGGGATTCAGTTCAATTGTTTGGGAACGGATTCGGCGGAGTCGAAGTTTCAAAAGGCACAGGACTGGAAACACAATCTGTATTAACTATTGCAGATCAGACTGGTTTTATTAATGATACTGAAGCATACGGTCAACCAACAATATGGTTAGTAAATGGGCAAGGTAGCATAGTGAATAATTCTAGCGTAAAATTAACCTCAAGTACTGACGTTGTAGAAGGTCAAACGCAATACTACCTCGACGATACTCATGCAGTAGCACCAACAGATGCAGATGTTAGTGATATTGACATGTTAAGAGCAGCCTTAGCAAATGAAGACATCAAAACAATTAATATCACAGATGATATTTCTGATATTGATTCAACATTGATTGCAGATCATGCAGTGACAATCAATGGAAAACACCACAAATTAACTTTTACAAATGCATTGAACACATTAGGTAACGGAGAAAGACAAGGCCTCCTTGTTGAAGCAAATGACGTAACCATCAATGACCTGACAGTTCAAATGGCAGGGGATGATGATGGTCAATGGACGGGGGTCTATGGAATTCAGGTTTATAATGCAAAAGGCGTTACACTAAAAGGTGTGGCCGCGTCGGGCGCGGACGGTGGTATTCTGGTTAATGCTTCAGAAGTAAAATTACAAGGAACAATAAAGGTCGGCGGCAATGAATTTGGCGGCATCGAAGTTTCAAGAGGCGAAGGCGAAGGACTGTCAAATTCAACATTAACGGTGACTGGAGTTTTGGTTAATGATACCGAAGCATACGGCCAGCCAACAATCTGGTTAGTGAAAGGGCAGGGAACAGTAACAGGAGCGTTTGTTCCTAAAAAAACAATTGAAAAACAAATAAATGAAAGCACCACGCAGACCCAATATTATACTGATGCTGCTAATGCAGTAAAACCAGCAGCTGGTGCAGCGAATGTTGCAACAATAGAAGCATTAACTGGGGCTTTATCAAATCAAGACATTACAACAATTAATATTACCAGAAATATTTCAAGAATTACAGCGGCATTGGTTGCAGACCATGCAGTAACAATCAATGGTGGAGGTCACAAGTTAACTTTCACAAGTGATCTGAACACACAGGAAAACGGTCAAAGACAAGGCGTTCTTGTCGAAGCAAATAATGTAACCATCAATAACTTGGCGGTTCAAATGGCAGGAGCAGTTACTTGGCAAGGAGTCTATGGAATTCAAGTATACAATGCAACAGGTGTTACATTAAATGATGTAACCGTATCAGGCGCGGACGGCGGTATTCTGGTTAACGGTTCAGCAGTAACATTAACAGGAACAACAACAGTCGGCGGCAATGAATTCGGTGGAATTGAAGTTTCAGAGGGTGAAGGACTATCAACCCCTTCAGAATTAACTGTAAACGGAACTTTGGTTAATATGTCTGAAGTTTACGGCCAGCCAACAATATGGGTGGTGGACGGTCAAGGCAGCATAGCGGATAAACCCAGTGTAGTTTTAACCTCGAAAACTGGTATTGTAGATGATCAAACGCAATATTATCTTGTTGCTGCTAATGCAGAAGCAACAATAACTGGTGTTGCGAATGTCAAAACAATGGCAGAATTAACCGCGGCTTTATCAGATGAAAGCATTACAACAATCAATATTACCGCAGACATTTCAGACATTGATGCGGCACTGATTGTAAACCGTGCGGTAACAATTGAAGGGAAAGGCAGAACATTATCCTTCACAGATGCATTGAACGGTTTAGCCAATGGCCTAAGGCAAGGCATTCTTATTGAAGCAAGTGGCGTAACCATCAATGACCTGACAGTTCAAATGACAGGAGATGTTGAATGGCAGGGCGTCTACGGAATTCAGGTTTATAATGTAACGGGAACGGGCGTTACACTGAATAATGTAGCCGCATCGGGCGCGGACGGCGGTATCCTGGTTAACAGTTCAAAAGTAACATTAACAGGAACAACAACGGTCGGCGACAATGAATTCGGTGGAATTGAAGTTTCAAAGGGTGAAGGACTGTCAACCCTTTCAGCATTAACCGTAAGCGGAACTTTGGTGAATGATACTGAAGCATACGGCCAGCCAACAATCTGGTTAGTGAAAGGGCAAGGAACAGTAACTGGAACACATGTTCTGGCAACAAACAAGACTTTAAAGTTTGATCAAATACAATACTACATTGATACTGATCATGCGGCAGAATCTACACCGGAAGACGCACAAACGGCAATAAACGATGTGAAAGATTTAGAGCCTGATAATCTTACTGACGGCGATAAATCAAATATAAAAGATGCAGTTCAAGCTGTCTTAGGCCTTAGTGATGACGCGAAACAAGCGTTGAGCACCGATGATATTGGAAAACTTGACGAATTGCTTAAAGCAGTAGTAGGCGATAAGGTGCCAGATCCGATTCAAGCACCTACAGCTGATTCAGGTGTAGGTGCTGGGGATAAGATAGCAAAGCCAGCTGTTTCAGGGCTTCTCCTTGCGGCAGGAATTACAGGGCAGGAAACAGAAGTGACCCCTGTCACATTAAGCATAAATCAAAAGCCTGCAACAGGGTCGAATGTTCTCACTTTGGATTTGTCACTCAAGAAAGGTGCAGAGGACATTCATGACTTAGCGGTTCCTGTAACAATAACTATCACTTTCCCAGGTTCCTTCGTTTATAATCCGTCGTTAACGTATACAGTTCATCATGTGAAGAATGGTGGCACCGAGTCTGAAGATCTGCCATTATTAATTTCACATGTTGGTGTAGTATATACCGGTACTTTTACAACCTCTTCGTTCTCAACCTTTACGGTTGTTGGAACAAATAAGCCTACTTCTTCTAACCCCAGTTCCGGTTCCAATCCGGGTACCGTTGTGACCACCCCGACAACATTTGTCAGTGATACAACAGCTGATTTCAATGTAAACGGCGCATATCAGTTTAAAATTACAAGCACAAATGGTCAGGCGCCGACATTAGTCGTTGGCACAGCGGGTGTTTTCAATACCCAACTTGTCAAAACAGAGGGTAATGATTACTACTTTAAGCTAACAGCGGTCGGTGCTCCGGGTGCCAAAGCAGGCATTTATGTAAACGGTGTAAGACTTTTGGTTGCAACAGTAGCTTCTGCTGCTTCAACTGCTAAGTGTGACACTACCCGCCCATTCAATGTCAAAGCTGGCGAATCCTATACCTTTAAGATTACAGCAGACACAAAACCAACCTTTGGTGCCGGAACAACATCTGCATTTAGAGCAGAATTTGTGAAAGCTATTGGCAAGGATTATTTCTTCAAGGTAACAGCAGTTGGAAAAGCTGGCGCAGCTTCTGGGCTCTATATTAACAATCAAAAAGCACCGGTAACAGTAGCAACTATCATAAAATAATAAGCAGCACTGAAATTGGGTGTTTACAAAAAAGGCCGCTTCAGCATAATTGCTGAGGCGGTCATTTTTTTAACATCGGCCTGAATTTAACCATGCTTCTATATTTTTAATTCACAGAGTCGATTGCATTGATTTTGGTGTCGATCTTTACGCCATCCCTTTGGTAACCAGACTTAAATTCCTGAAGAACTCGATTTACTACCTTTTCTGCGTTTTCATAACTGTCCAGTGACAGCATAACGACAAGTTGTGTGGCGCTGTATGCGGTAACCACATCGCCTTTGCGAAGGCTTGACATAATCACAGACAATAATTGTTCCATAGAATGTTCAAGTAATTCCACACTTGGAATCTTATTATTTAGATCGCTCAGCGTAAATAGAATTAGAAAAATGGTTTTTCCGGTACGCTTGATAGAGCGTGCCACAATATGATAAATAGCTTTAAATATATCATAATCGCAATAAAACGCGCCGGCTATTTTTTCGGACTCCATAAAGTCATTTTTAATTACGGACAAGTCCGGTTCAGAGATATCAGTGTTATTCAATAGCCCATTGTAAAACAAATGGATAGAATTCGCCGCATCTGCGCCCAGCTCTCCGCGAATTAAATTCACAAAGCGATTATAGTGGTCGAATGCCTTGTTGAGTTGCCCAGTAGTAATATATGCCTTAAGTAACAACTTATGGACTTCTTCTTTAAGCGGCATATGTTGAAGAACGGTTTCACATATACTAATAACTTTACTGTAACAGTTCATTTCAATTAGTAGGTTGCAAGCTTCTAAAGCGCAGTCAATACAAATAGTTGAATAGTACTCCGAAAGTTCGAGAATCCAACTTGCTGACGGTGATGTTGCAAGAAAGTTACCTCGATATAGTTTCAAAGCATTTTCAAGTGACTCGAGACGCTCCATTTTGGATTTTGAAATATCAGATCCAAGCTTCCATAGTGAAATGAACTGTTCTGTATCAACCGAACAGCCTAATCCTTCGTTCCATCGGTAGGTGCCTTGAGTAAATTGAATATATTCAACATGTTGATTGCCGGACAGCTCTTTTAGCAATTCTCTTGCTCTGTAAACTAGGTTCTTCAGTGCATTTGGCGGGTTGTATTCACTTTCTTCCCAAAACGTCGTGGCTAGCTTGTTAATTGGGATAGTCCGTTGACGATTTGTAAGTAGGTATTCTATTAACATCAAAACACGTTTGGAGCGTTCTTTTTGATTTAAGAGTAATTTACCTTCTATTTTGATAGAAAAATCCCCTAAAAATGTCACTTGTATGTCTTTACTATTTTTAAAATCCATTCACAACACCGTCTTTACAATAATAAGCTTCATTAAATTATCGTACCACAATTGAAAAAACTTTATATATAGAAAATGAATTTAAATTAGGGCAGCAGTTGGTTAATCTTATTTAGAAAAGCACCTCTTATTGGGCATTCCGCTCAATAAGAGGTGTTTTTTTGTTAGAATCGATTTTTGACCGAATTTCTGATATTATCCGAATATTCCTTTGCACAGTTTGCAGCCGGTGGGCGTGGCTGCACAGCCACCCTGTGCGGTTTCACGCAGTTCAATCGGCAGGCTTCGGCCCACGCGGTAAAGTGCGGTAACCATTTCGTCAAATGGGATGGGATTTGTCACTCCGCTTAATGCCATTTCGGCACAAATCAATGCGTTTGAGGTGCCAATCGCGTTGCGCGGCTGGCAGGGGGTTTCCACTAAGCCCGCAATGGGGTCACACACCAAACCAAGGATGTTCCCCGTCGCAATGGCGGCGGCATGAAGGCACTGCTCCGGCGTGCCGCCCATAAGCTGTGTGACACCCGAAGCCGCCATTGCGGACGCAACACCCACTTCGGCCTGACAGCCGCCCTCCGCGCCAGCAACAGTGGCATTCCGCATGAAAAGATAGCCTACGGCGCCTGCATTGAACAGAGCGTCAATCATCTGCCCATCCGTAAATCCGAATTCTTCCTGAACCGCGAGGAAACTTCCGGGAATAACGCCGGAAGAGCCGGCTGTCGGAGCAGCCACAATCAGTCCCATGGACGCATTCACTTCAGGAACACCAAGGGAATAGGCGACAGCCCTCGCCATCAATGAGCCGCAAACTGATTTCCCTTTTTGGCTGTGTGTATAAACACGGGAAGCTTCCCCGCCGATTAGTCCGCCGACTGTTTCAATATTTTCTGAAAGCGATTTTTTTACAGCGGCTTTCATGATTTCAAACGAATGAGCCATCCGATGGATTGCCTCATCACAGCTTCCGCCGATGACTTTTGTTTCGCGGCGAATCATTGCTTCCGATATGGATATTTTATTTTCTTCGCACAGCGCCAAAAGCGCTGCTCCGCTGGAAAAGTTCATGCAGTCCTCCGTTTCGCCCAAATCATTTGGGCTTTATATTTTAATTACCATCGCACTGGAAATCTCTTGACGCTGCTTAATTTTTTGCACCAGCTCCGGCGGAATATCATTATCCGTTTCAATAATGGTATAGGCTGCTTCGCCCTTGCTTTCACGGTAAAGGCGCATAAAAGCAATATTAATTTCGTATTCACTCAGGCAGCTTGTAATAAAGGCAACCACGCCGAAGGTATCCCTCTGCCGAATCAATAAAGTGGTATAGTTACCGGTAAGGTCAACATCAAAATTATCGATTTTTTCAATATGGCAGTCTCCGCCGCCCGTGGAAACGCCGCGGACGAAAACTTCGGTTCCGTCTTGGGAAGTTATCGTAATATCGACTGTATTTGGATGAACATCCTTATTTGTTTCATTCAGTTCAAATGCATAATCCAGTCCGGATTCATCGGCATAATGAAACGATTCTTTAATGCGTGCGTCTTCCGTGCTGAACCCCAGAATACCGCCGAGCAGCGCACGGTCCGTGCCATGCCCTTTGTATGTTTTGGCGAAAGAGCCGTAGAGTATGAACCGCACCTTTACAATCCTGCTGCTTGCAAGCTTGCTTGCAAGCAGGGCGATTTTTAAAGCACCGGCAGTATGTGAACTGGACGGCCCAATCATATTAGGCCCGATTACATCGAAAACACTGATTTCTTTCACAACGTTTCTCCTGTATTTTCTGATTTTTCCTTCGATATGTTCTATTATGTGACAAATCTATTTTACCATACAAATAATAAGGAATAAATGGAAATACAGAGTTTTTTACCCGGAATTTTGAATTTGCGGAACAGCTGGGAGCAAATTGTGAAAGCACATTTTTATTTTCTCTAATAGCCACAAAAAGCGACATAGAATCGGTGTTATACTATGGGTAAACAAGGGACCTTGTTACTGAGAAAAAGTTCGCGATTTTGTAACAAAGTACCCAAAAAATAAAACTATTTCAAACAATTATTACAGATATATTACAAAATGCTTGATATTTTATCAATTTGTGATATGATAGGATAAACAAATTGCAGGAAGAGAAATCCAAAAGGGAGTTGTTTAAAATGCAAAAAGAAAATGCATCGAAAAACGAAGACCTGCCGCTTTATTTATTTCATCAGGGAACTAACTCCAAAGCATATGAGTTCATGGGAGTACATAAAACTGTAGTGGACAAAAAGGAGTGCATGATATGCCGTGTGTGGGCTCCTAATGCAAAATCGGTATCCATTGTGGGCGAATTTAACGATTGGAAGCCGAAAAAAAACCCGTTGGAAAAAATCAGCAGCGGTGTTTGGGAATGCTGTCTTCCATTTGTAATGCAGCAATACCAGATTTATAAATTCTGCGTGGTAGGCGCCGATGGCAGGCAAACATTTAAAAGCGACCCTTATTCCTTCCATTTTGAAACCCGTCCGGGCAGCGCTTCCAAATATTACGATATCGACGGTTACCAGTGGAATGACTCCGCCTGGCAGAAGCGTAAGTCGGCGAAGGAGCATTACAGCAGGCCGGTTAATATTTATGAAATGCATATGGGCTCCTGGCGCAGATTTGATGACGGAAATGTTTTTTCCTATGATAAACTGGCCGACGAGCTGGTGCCTTATGTAAAAGAAATGGGCTATACCCATATTGAATTGATGCCGATTACCGAGTACCCGTATGATGGCTCCTGGGGCTATCAGGTGACGGGATATTTTGCTCCGACCTCCCGTTACGGTGAACCGAAAGAATTCATGAGCTTCGTCGAAAAATGCCATCAGGCGGGCATCGGCGTGATTATGGACTGGGTTCCCGCTCACTTCCCGAAAGATGAAGCGGGACTTGCACGGTTTGACGGTACCCCGTGTTATGAGTACGCTGATCCGCTGAAAGGGGAACACAAAGAATGGGGCACTTTGGTGTTCGATTTCGGGTGCAGCGAAGTAATCAGCTTTTTAATCTCCAGTGCGGTGTTCTGGCTGGAAAAATATCATATAGACGGAATTCGTGCCGATGCCGTCGCATCCATGCTGTATTTGGATTACAGCCGCAAGGACGGCGAATGGAGTCCGAATATAAACGGCGGAAATGAAAATCTGGAAGCGGTTGCGTTTTTGCAGCGGCTGAACGAAACAGTGTTTGACCTGTTTCCAAATGTAATGATGATTGCTGAGGAATCCACCTCGTGGCCGATGGTTTCCCGTCCTACCTTCTGCGGTGGGCTTGGCTTCAATTACAAGTGGAATATGGGCTGGATGAACGATATGCTTCGTTACAGTTCACTCGACCCGGTATACCGCAAATTTAACCATGATAACCTTACGTTTTCCTTTGTGTACGCGTTTTCGGAAAACTTTATCCTGCCCATTTCTCATGATGAGGTGGTACACGGAAAATGCTCGTTGTTGAATAAAATGCCCGGTGAAAACGAGCAAAAATTTGCCGGAGTCCGTACATTCATGTGCTACATGATGGCTCACCCCGGGAAAAAGCTCCTTTTTATGGGAACCGAATTTGGGCAGTTCATTGAATGGAACTACGAAAAGGGACTTGACTGGATGCTGCTGGAGTATCCGCAGCACCAAATGCTGCAAAAGTTTTTCAAGGATTTGAATCATTTTTACCTTGATACGGCTCCTCTGTGGGAAGTGGACTTTTCGGGGGAGGGCTTTGCGTGGATTTCCAACGATGATTATACCCAGAGCGTGATCGCGTTCCGCAGAATTGATCAAGCGGGGAGCGAAGTGATAGCGGTTTGCAATTTTCTGCCGGTAATGCGTGAAAACTATTGCATCGGCATTCCGGAGGAGGGAACCTATGGGGAGATCTTTTCTTCGGACAGTAGGGAGTACGGAGGAAGCGGAATCAGCAACGGGAACAGCATTCACACCGTTCAAAAACCGATGCACGGCTATGGGCAGTCTATCAGCCTGACTTTGCCGCCGCTTTCCGTAATATTCCTAAAGTGTAAGCGCCACACAGGAAAGAGAAATGTTCCTGTATTGGGAATGGAAGTAAATAATATCGGTAAAACCAAAAGAAAAAAACAGGGAGGGAATTAAAATGTTGCCAAAGCAAGAGGTAGTTGCCATGCTGCTTGCCGGCGGTCAAGGAAGCAGACTGGGAGTCTTAACGAAAAATCTGGCAAAACCGGCGGTACCGTACGGGGGAAAATACCGTATCATCGATTTTCCTCTTTCCAACTGCGTCAATTCCGGCATTGAAACGGTGGGCGTGCTCACTCAGTATCAGCCGCTGGTGCTAAATGAGTATATCGGCAGCGGCCAGCCGTGGGATTTGGACAGCATGAATGCAGGGGTGCGTGTGCTGCCGCCGTATCAGCGCAACCGTAAATCCGACTGGTACAAAGGCACGGCGAATGCGATTTATCAGAATATAGAATACATTGACCGGTATAATCCGGAATATGTTGTCGTACTATCCGGCGATCATATTTACAAAATGGACTATTCCAAAATGATTGCGTTCCATAAGGAAAAGGAAGCGGACTGCACGATTGCGGTCATCGAAGTCCCACTGGAGGAAGCGTCGCGTTTTGGTATCCTTAATACCAAGGAAGACGGTTCGATCTACCAGTTTGATGAGAAGCCGAAGGTGCCGAAAAGCAATCAGGCTTCTATGGGGATTTATGTTTTCAACTGGAATAAGCTGCGCAAATACTTAGAGTCGGATGAGGCCAACCCCAAATCCTCCAATGATTTCGGCAAGGATGTGCTGCCCACTATGCTTAATTCCGGTGAGCGCATGATGGCTTACCGGTTTGAGGGCTATTGGAAGGATGTCGGTACCATCGACAGTTTGTGGGAGTCCAATATGGACTTGCTCAATCCCAATATTGAGCTTGACCTGAGCGAAGAAAGCTGGAAAATATATTCCCGCAATCCCGTTATGCCGCCGCATTACATTGCCAAAGGTGCAAAAGTGCAAAATTCACTGGTGGCGGAGGGCTGCAACGTATACGGTGAAATTGATTTTGCCGTGCTGTTCGCTGGTGTTTACATTGCCCCGGGCGCGGTGGTAAAGGACTCCATCATTATGCCCGGTTCCAGAATTGAAGAAAACGCTATTGTCCAGTACGCTATCGTATCGGAGAATGCGGTGATCGGCAAGGGCGCCGTAGTGGGTGCGCGCCCGGAGGACATTGAAAATAAGGATGAGTGGGGAGTCGCCGTAGTCGGCGACGGCTGCGTAATTGCACCGGGCACGACTGTGTTGCCGAAAGCAATGATTGACGCGGAAACACTTGCAGAGGAGGCGACGAAATAATGCGCGGAAATAATGTAATGGGATTAATTTTCTCCAATGTACATGATGAAAAAATTCGCGAACTTACGGAAAAGCGCACCATGGGTTCCGTCCCGTTTGGCGGAAGATACCGTATGATCGACTTTCCTCTGTCCAATATGGTTAATTCCGGCATCAATAAGGTCGGTGTTCTAACGAAAAGCAACTACCAGTCGCTGATGGATCACCTCGGTTCAGGAAAAGCGTGGGATTTGTCCCGTAAACGGGAAGGTCTTTTCATGCTGCCTCCTTTTGGCAGTCTCAGCTCCGTTTCCAACAGCCGAATTGAATCGCTGGCTTCCATTACTGCCTTTTTGACAAATTCAAGGGAAGAGTTCGTCCTTCTGAGCGACAGCGACACCGTGTGCAATATTGATTATATGGATGTAGTGTTGAACCATGTAAAACACGGGGCAGACATCACAATAATATATCGCTTTGGTAAAATACCGGAAAAGTTCTGCAACCCAACGGTTTACAACATTGACCCGGACGGTCGTGTACGTGACCTGCTTGTCAACCCCAAAACGGATGGCGAGTGCAATTTTGGCATGGGTATGCTTTTAATCAAGCGGGAACTTCTGATTAAAATGGTTACGGACTGCGTTAGCCGCAATCTTTATAATTTTAAGCGCGATTTCCTTCAGCGGAACATATCAAATTATTCTGTTTACGCCTATGAATTCAAGGGCTACGCACAGACAATCTGTTCGATGAATTCCTATTTTGATGCGAACATGTCACTGATGCTTCCAACAGTTCGTGCACAGCTTTTCAATAAGGACAGACCGATTTACACCAAAGTGCGCGATGATATGCCGGCGCGCTACGGACTTGGCTCCGTTGTTACGAACTCCCTTGTTGCTGACGGCTGCGTCATCGAAGGGACAGTGGAAAACAGCGTTCTGTTTCGCGGCGTTCACGTGGGCAAAGGAAGCAAAATCGAAAACTGCGTTATTATGCAGGACAGCACCATCGGGCCGAACTGCAAGCTCAATTATGTTGTTATGGATAAGGATGTTGCGATTCGCAATGACCGTTCTCTTCTCGGGTTCCAGTCCTATCCTGTATTTATCAGCAAAGGCAGCATTGTTTAAAAGATAAGTAATCTACATTTCAGCTAAGGGGGTATAAAAATGAAAGTTCTATACTGCACAAGTGAAGCAAGACCGTTTGCCGCTACCGGTGGATTGGCGGATGTAGCGGGCTCGCTGCCGCAGGCGCTTCGGCTTCGGCTGATCGGCTGCCGCGTGGTGATGCCGCTTTACGAAGATATTCCGCAAAATTTGCGTGACAACATGAAGTTTATTACCAGTCTTTCTGTTCCCGTTGCATGGCGCCGCCAGTATTGCGGAGTGTTCGAAGCAAGATCCGGCGGTGTTATCTACTACCTGATCGACAATCAGTACTATTTTAAGCGCAACGGCCTTTACGGCCATTATGACGACGCTGAGCGCTTTGCGTTTTTATCCCGCGCCGCGCTTGAAATGCTGCCTTACATTGATTTTCGGCCGGACGTCATCCACTGCAACGACTGGCAGACAGCACTGATTCCGATTTATTACAGCATGTTTTACGCGAATAACGATTGGTACAAGGGAATAAAAACAGTTCTTACCATTCATAATATTCAGTATCAGGGCAAATACGGAAAAGAGCTTGTGGAAGATGTTCTTGGTATTCCGCAGTCCGAAATGCAGGTGCTGGAATACGATGACTGCATCAATCTGCTGAAAGGCGGAATCGAGACAGCCAACCGCGTTACAACGGTCAGCCCCACTTATGCGCAGGAGATTCTTGACCCGTGGTTTTCCCACGATCTGGACGGAATTTTAAAAGAACGTCAGTGGAAGCTTTCCGGAATCCTCAATGGAATCGACACGGTGAGTTATAATCCGGAAGCAGACAAAGATATTTTCGAGAATTATTCTTCCGAAGACCCGGCAGCAAAAGCCAAGAACAAGCAGGGACTGCAGGAAAGGCTGGGCTTGAATCAGGAGTCCGATGTGCCGCTCATTGGCATGGTTACCAGGATGGTACCCCACAAAGGACTTGATTTGGTGAAAGAAGCGCTCGGCCAGATTATGAGTGAAACCGACGCACAATTTGTCATTCTCGGTTCCGGCGACTGGGAGTACGAAACTTTCTTCAAAGAAATGCAAATCAAATATTCCGGCAGGCTTTGCGCTTGCTTCGGCTTTATTCCAGAGCTTTCGCGCAAGATATATGCCGCGTCCGATATCTTTCTGATGCCCAGCAAGAGCGAACCCTGCGGGCTTTCCCAAATGATTGCTCTGCGGTACGGTGCCGTTCCGGTCGTGCGCGAAACAGGCGGTCTGAAAGATTCCATTCAGGACAGCGGTGACGGTGCGGGCAACGGCTTCACCTTCCAAACCTATAACAGCGGCGATATGCTGTATGCAGTTTACCGTGCGCTCAAGGGGTATCAGGATAAGGAAGGGTGGAATGTTTTGGTTGAACGCGCAATGAAATGTGATTTCAGCTGGGGCCGCTCCGCAAATGAGTATATCCGCCTGTACCGTGAAGTAATTAAGAGCGAGTAATACAGAATATTATTGCCTGCCGTGAAAACGGCAGGTGATTGACTTTTGGGGGAATCGTATGAGCAAAAGGAAACCGCACCCCGCGCTTCGCAAATTTTTCCTGGTTACGGCTGGAATTATATTTGTCATTGCAGCCATCTACGGAGTTTACAAAGTTGCAGACGCCGTGCTGAATCACACTCTTTTTCCCGAACAGACTGCTTCCACAGGCATATCCTCCACGCAGACCAGCACGATTCCAAACAGCATACCCGCAAGCAGTTTGGCTGCAAGCTTAAGCCCGATTTCATCCGGTTCCGCGCAGAGCGGAACCCAGCCGGCTGTTACAGGCATCTTTGGCAATTTCAGCGCTTCTGCCCAGCAAAAGCTGAAGACCATGACATTGAAGGAAAAGGTTGGGCAGGTGTTTGTTTTTCGCTGCCCCGATTCCGGCGCGGTCAAAACGGCGCAGGATTACCAGCCGGGCGGTTATTGCCTGATGGCTTCGAACTTTGAAGGGAAAACAACAGCGCAGGTTCAATCTATGCTGAAGTCCTATCAGAATGTGAGCAAAACACACATGGTTCTTTGCTGTGACGAAGAAGGCGGAACGGTTGTGCGCATCAGCAAATACTCCGCACTCGCTAAAACTCCGTTCCGTTCCCCGCAGTATGTGTTCAAGCATTCCGGTATGGACGGCATTTATAACGACACCGTAAAAAAGGCGCAGCTTCTTAAAAAGCTGGGGCTTAACATGAATCTTGCACCGGTCTGCGACGTATCCACCAACCCGTCCGACTTTATTTATGACCGCTCATTCGGAAAAAATGCCGCGCAAACCGCTGAATTCGTAAAGACTTCAGTCAAGGCCTACAACAGCCAAAACCTTTCCAGTACGCTGAAGCATTTTCCGGGTTACGGCAATAATGTGGATACGCATACGGGCATCGCATATGATAAGCGCAGCCTCAGCACGTTCACGAATTCCGATTTCATCCCGTTTACCGCCGGAATTCAGGCGGGTGCGCAATGCGTGCTCGTTTCCCATAATATCGTAGACTGCATGGATGCAAAATACCCGGCGTCTCTTTCCTTAAAGGTGCACGACATTCTGCGCAAGCAGTTAGGCTTTACAGGCATCATCATGACGGATGACCTGATTATGGACGCAATCCGCGACTTTACAGGCGGAAAAAATCCCTGTGTAACTGCGTTTAACGCAGGAAACGACATCCTTCTGTCCTCCAATATCACCGAGGATTTTAATGCGCTGTATGCCGGCGTTCAGAACGGCAGCGTCAGTGAAGCCCGCCTGAATGAAAGCGTGCTGCGGATTCTGGCGTGGAAGTATAAAATGGGAATTATTTGATACAATGAAAAAGTCGGTTACCATCGGGAGCAATATAATTTTTCACTGCGTAAAGCAGTTTGAAATGAGCAAAAGAGCAGCAAGAAAGTGGGGTATTCAAATGCATTTGAATTTAACAGAGGACGAAAAGAAAATTCTAACGGAAATTAGAAATGAGAAACGATATCCGATTGTAAGGTTGGAAGTCCATAGCTCTGAGGAAGAGGAATTAGTAAATACAGCGCTCAATTATGTGCGCATCACGGACCCGGACGATTCCATGGAATTAGTAAAAGCGCGTGGAGCCGCCCTGAAAAGCCTGATGGAGCAGGGGCTTGTTTTTATTGATTACACGGTGCAAATCTGGGTTTCCGGTGATTATGATGTTTATTACAAAAGTAAAATCTATGAATTGCTTTGCCACACCGTTATGGAAAGCGCAAAGCGGCCCGGTACTCTCTTTAACTTGCCGTACATGAGGAAAGGCTACGCAGACCTTACGCTCAGGGGCGAAAAGACAGCCGCGATGCTGTAACAGCAAAAAATGCAACAGGCCCGCCGAATTGGCGGGCCTGTTGCATTTTATCCGTACTATGATATAATTTATTTAGTTTGTTTTTTCGCTCCCATTTGCAGTTCCGCGTTCTGTATCAGGTTGAACAGGGAAGCGGAAAACAGCGGGTACTCGGCAGATATTTTTTCCGGTGACATCAACGGCATTTTGCCTTTTTCCACGCTCTGCATTTCGTCAACATCGTCCCCTGCGGCAAGGCACTCGGCGTTCACCAATGCAATGTCCTGCGCGGCGGATGAGCGGCCGACGCTCAGCTTCAGCGGTACGGAAAATAAGCCCTGCGGGTTTTTGGAGTTTGCGGAGTACAGCAACCGAAAACTTTTATAAACAGAAATGTTCAAATAGGATGAAATTTCGGTGGTAAGCGCTTTATTGCCGCATTTTTGCAAAATGCTGTAAATAATATTCAGCGAATTGGCAATCAGCTTTTTATTGAGTACGGGCAGCAGGCTGCCCTTTAATGTATTCTCTTTTCCCAATGCGTCCGGTTCGGGGATATCATTCACTGTAATGGTAGCTCCGCTGCGGTGCGGCGTTCTTCCGAGCAGATAGTCGCAGGAAACATCGTAAAAATCAGCTGCCTTGACTACAAATTCAAGTCCGCACTCACGAATTCCTTTTTCATAGTGCGACAAAAGGGCCTGAGAAACATCCAGTTCCTCGGCAGCTTTTTTTTGACTTAATCCGCGTTCTTTTCGCAGTAAAGTAATAATTCTTGGAAAATTATTATTCATGTGCACTGTCCCCTGTCGAATTGTGGATGAATTTAACGTCTTGTAAAGTATATAACAAATATAACGCTTTGTAAAGCCGCTAGATATCGTGCCCTTTCGAGAAACCTCTACATGTATCTAGGTTTTCCCCCCTATTACCAACATTGGAAAGAAAAATCACGAAGGAGTAATATTATGAAGTCATACACAATTCATTTAATCCGCCATGGAATTACCGAGGGCAATTTGCTTGGGCAGTATATTGGGCGCACCGACCTGCCCTTGGCAAAAGAAGGGATTGACCAGCTTGAAGAATTGAAAAGCCGCAGCCCCTATCCAACGGCGCAGGTTTATTATATCAGCCCTTTGAAGCGTTGCTTGCAGACTCTTAATATTTTATATCCGGATGCGCAGCCGATTGTGGTCGAAGATTTGCGCGAGTGCGATTTTGGCGACTGGGAGGGCAAAACGGCGGCGGAACTTGCCGGCGGCGCTGACTTTACGGAATGGGTGGAGAGCAACCGTGCGGTTACCCCGCCAAACGGTGAGGGCGGCGGCGAATTTATGCAGCGTGTGTGTGCCGCCTTTGAAAAACTGGTGGAGGGTATGATGCGAACCGGTACCAGCAGCGCGGTTATTATTGCCCACGGCGGAACAATCATGTCCATCCTTTCCGCTTACGGGCTGCCGCGCGCTAATTTTTACGACTGGATAACGGAAAACGGGTGCGGTTATTCCCTGCGTATCACACCGGGTCTGTGGATGCGTTCCATGGTCGCCGAGGTTTACGCTATGATACCGGCAGTACAGGAAGAGGATGACGATGGCGGGGATTCGGTCATTAATTTGGCACGTGAAGCCGCAAACCGTGCATTCGGCGATAAATCGGAAGAATAACCTTGACAACACGCACCGCATAAAATATAATGATAGATAATTTAATAACCCAAAGGCAATGAAGGGAATAAGACATTCGTTGAAACATTGCAGAGAACCGGCGGTTGGTGCGAGCCGGTGTTTCCACTTTTGTGTATAGCTCATCCTGGAGCCGCCGTATCCGATGCGAAAGCGTTAGGAACGGACGCAAGCGGCAGCGTTACTGGCCGGGGCCTTGTTTGAGGCTGCAAAGGGTTTCTGTAATGGAGGCCAAAATTGGGTGGTACCACGGATTTTATAAATTCGTCCCGAATACAGCAATAGCTGTGTTCGGGACTTTTTTTATTTATTGTTATTTTACTGTAAGAAAAGGAGTGTTTGATGATGTATGAAGGCTGCAAAAAGTATATCCCGTTCCAGCCGGTTAATCTGCCCGACCGTAAATGGCCCGATCAAGTAATTGAGAAGGCCCCTGTGTGGTGCAGTGTGGATCTACGCGACGGCAATCAGGCGTTGATTGACCCGATGAACCTGGAGGAAAAGCTTTTATTTTTCCAAACACTCGTGGACATCGGCTTTAAAGAAATTGAAGTCGGGTTCCCGTCCGCTTCGGAAACGGAATATGAAATTCTGCGTACCCTGATTGAACGCAGCCTGATTCCGAATGATGTGACAATACAGGTTTTGGTTCAGGCGCGGCCTCATCTGATTAAAAAGACATTTGAAGCAATCAAGGGCGCTAAAAATGTCATCGTTCATTTCTATAACTCCACCTCCACTCTGCAGCGTAAAGTCGTTTTCAATACAGATATGCAGGGAGTCATTGATATTGCCGTGGAGGGTGCTAAGCTGATTAAGGTACTTACCGAGGAAGAAGTAAAGCAGAGCGGTGCGAACATTCGATTCGAATATTCACCCGAAAGCTTTTCCGGTACCGAAGTTGACAATTCCGTGCTTATCTGTGAAAAAGTCATGGAGGCACTTGGCTCAACCCCCGAAAACAAACTGATTTTAAACTTACCAAATACAGTGGAGGGCAGTACCCCGAACTGCCACGCCGACCAAATTGAATATTTTTGCCATCACTTGAAAAACCGCGAAAGCGCTATTATCAGCCTGCACCCTCACAATGACCGCGGCACAGCCACGGCGGCTACCGAGCTTGGCCTGCTGGCCGGAGCGGAACGTGTGGAGGGCACGCTGTTCGGCAACGGTGAGCGTACCGGCAACGCGGATATCATGGTGGTCGCCATGAATTTGTATTCGCAGGGGGTTGACCCAAAGCTCGACTTTTCCCATATTCGTGATATCCGTGAAGTGTATGAGCGGTGTACCAAAATGACGGTGCATGACCGGCATCCCTACGCGGGAGACCTTGTGTTTACTGCGTTTTCGGGTTCCCATCAGGATGCCATCAAAAAAGGCGTGGACTACATGGCACACAGCGGCACTCCGTATTGGGAAGTGCCGTACCTGCCGATTGACCCGGCAGACGTGGGGCGCGAGTATGAGCCGATTATCCGCATCAATAGCCAGTCCGGCAAGGGCGGTGCGGCGTTTATTATGCAGCAAAACTTCGGTTATGAGCTGCCCAAAGCCATGCATCCCGAGTTCGGCGCAATGGTCAAGGCCGCGTGCGACGAAGCGGGGCGCGAACTGAAGCCGCAGGAGATTTTCGATATTTTCCGCCGTGAATACCTCGAAATCAGTTATCCCTACAATTTGAAGCAATATAAGCTGTATGAGGAGAACGATATCAGCGGCGACACGCAAGTGCATTTTGAAGGAATTCTTCGCTTTAAGTATGAGGATCACCCGGTCAGCGCCAGCGGAAACGGCCCGATCAGTGCGTTCTTCCGTGCAGCCTCCGCTGTGGGGATTACAGAGTATCAATTTGTTGCCTACAGTGAACACGCCATCTCCGCCGGTGCGGACTCCAAAGCAGTTTCCTACATCCATCTTACCGCGCCGGACGGAAGCCCGGTTTTCGGTGTGGGCATGGACAACAATATCAGTTTTGCATCCATTAAGGGAATTATCTGTGCAATTAACCGTGCACAGTCCAAATAAGGGAAGGGGCTTGCAATATGAAAGAGTATAAAATTGCCGTACTAAAGGGCGACGGCATTGGGCCGGAAATCGTCACACAGGCGATCAAAGTATTGAACCACGCCGCCGACAGATTCGGCTTCAAGGTCACGTTTGACGAGGCGCTTTTGGGCGGCTGTGCCATTGACGCGACCGGAGTACCGCTTCCGCAGGAAACCATCGACAAATGCAAGGCGGCGGACTCCACGCTTTTGGGTGCTGTCGGCGGGCCGAAGTGGGACAGCCAGCCCGGCGATTTAAGGCCGGAGGCAGGTTTGCTTGGCATTCGCGGCGCACTCGGGCTTTTCGCTAATTTACGCCCGGCGGTTATATTCGAGCAGCTGCGGGATGCTTCCCCGCTGAAAGCGGAAATTATCGGGGATGACCTCGACATTATGGTAGTGCGCGAATTGACCGGAGGAATCTATTTTGGCGAGCGCGGCCGCAAAACAGTGAACGGCTTTGATGCGGCTTACGACACCGAAATGTATTCCGTACCGGAAATCGAGCGCATCGCGCGCGTCGGCTTTCAAATGGCTGCCAAGCGTAAAGGCAGGCTCTGCAGTGTGGATAAAGCAAATGTATTGGAATCCTCCCGGCTTTGGCGCGCAACGGTTGCGCGAATCGGGAAAGAGGAGTATCCTAATATAGAATTAACCAATCTGTATGTGGATAACTGTGCTATGCAGCTTGTCCGCAATCCAAAGCAGTTCGACGTAATTGTCACTTCAAATATTTTCGGCGATATCCTTTCAGACGAAGCATCCATGATCAGCGGCTCCATCGGCATGCTGGCTTCTGCCAGCCTGAATGAGAGCAAGGCCGGGCTTTACGAACCGATTCACGGTTCCGCTCCCGATATTGCGGGCACAGGTTTGGCAAACCCGCTTGCAACCATCCTTTCAGCCGCAATGATGCTGCGCTACTCGCTGGATGAGCAGGATGCTGCGCAGTCCATTGAAGACGCGGTTGCCAATGTGCTGAAAACTGCGCGTACCGCCGATATCTACACCGAGGGAATGCGGAAGGTCACTTGCGAAGAAATGGGTGATCTGGTCTGCAATCTATTGTGAATTTTGTAATATTTTAATATAATGATACGAATTGGAATGATTTGGAGCAAAAAATGCAGGATTATGAGACTTTGACGTTTAAAAAGGGAATAAAGGACGGTCTGCCGATTTGTCTGGGGTACATCAGCGTTTCCTTTGCATTCGGCATGATGGCTGCGCAGGGCGGCCTTCCCGTTTGGGTGGCGCTTCTGATCTCGATGAGCAATGTTACCAGTGCCGGGCAGTTTGCGGGGACCGCGCTGATCCTGACGGGCGGCATGTACTTTGAAATCGCGGTAACAACCTTTGTGATTAACATACGGTATATGCTGATGTCGCTTTCTCTTTCGCAAAAGGTGGATGATGCCATGACCAGCCTTCAGCGCTGGGTTTTGTCTTTCTGTGTTACGGATGAAATTTTCGCTGTGTCCATGCAGCAGAAAGGCAGTGTGAACGCGCGCTACCTTTCCGGATTAATGTTGACGCCATACGCCGGCTGGTCACTTGGCACGCTGCTTGGCGCTACCGCAACCAATCTTCTGCCGATGGGTGCCCGCACCGCGCTCGGAATCGCAATTTACGGCATGTTTATTGCAATTATTATTCCGCCCGCACGAAACTCCCGTCCGATTGCGAAGGTAATTGCGATTTCTGTTGTGCTGAGCTGCATTTTCAAGTGGGTGCCCGGTTTAAACGGAATGTCCAGCGGCTGGGTAATTATTCTTTGTGCGGTGGCTGCGTCGGCTTATGCCGCGCTGCGTTACCCCGTTCATGAAACGGAGGCACAGGAATGAATTACCAAAGAATATTAATCTCTGTCTTTATTATGGCATTTGTCACGTACCTTGTTCGAATGCTGCCGCTTGCCATTTTTAAAAAGAAGATAACAAACCCGTTTATCCGTTCTTTTTTGGCTTATGTGCCTTACGCCGTGCTGGCGGCTATGACCTTTCCTGCAATCCTGTATTCCACTGCCGGTATTTATTCGGCAGGTTTTGGACTGATTACGGCGCTTGCGCTTGCTTATCACAATAAGGGGCTTTTGACCGTAGCTTTGGGCTCTGCCGCCGCCGTTTTTGCAGCGGAACAGCTGATTGGTTTACTATGCTGAAACAAGTAGTTTACCTTTACATGTGCGCTTGTTCAGCCCTGTAATCTATATTACATAAAAATTGTGACAAGCTATAGTACTTTACAGAGAAAAGCCGCTGCAAATTCGAATTGCAGCGGCTTTTAAAAGTTATAATAAATTTTAATACCCGTAACGTCCGGAAAGCGATTCATCATTCGTAATCCACTCGTCTACATCTACAATTGTAAATTCGTTTTTTGTATTTCGTGCGACCACGTGTGTGATGCCTGCATTGATAATGAGCCGTTTGCACATGGAACAAGGGGAGGCATTTTCCACATACTCGCCTGTTTTTGCATCCCTGCCCACCAAATACAGCGTGCTGCCGATCATGTCCCGCCGGGAGGCACTGATAATGGCGTTGGCTTCCGCGTGCACGGAACGGCAAAGCTCATAACGTTCCCCGCGGGGAACGCCCAGCGTTTCGCGAACGCAGACACCGGTATCAATACAGTTGCGGCGGCCGCGGGGGGCTCCGGTATAGCCGGAGGAAACAATTTCATCATTCTGAACAATAATGGCGCCAAAATTGCGGCGCAGGCAAGTACCGCGTTCCAGTACGGTTTCAGCGATATCTAAATAGTAATTTTCTTTGTCTGTACGATTCATCTTCATGCCTCCCGATTATGATTTCATGTCTCTATCATATTGTATTTTCGACAAATAATCAATGGAAATTTAAAAACCTGTATGATATAATGATTAAATCATCGTAAAGTTATTTTTCGAGCAGGAAACATATGCCTTTGGGTTGGATTTACTGCCGTTTCCTTGCCGTTCTCAGTTGGCGATCCCTGACAGAGATTAAATTATGGAGATATAAAATGAATTTATCGGATATTTCAACGATTAGAAACGTACTTTCAAGGCACGGGTTTCACTTTTCAAAGTCGCTCGGCCAGAATTTTCTAATAAACCCGGATGTTTGCCCGCATATGGCTGATGAGTGCGGAGCGGGGAAGGGTGCCGGCGTTTTGGAAGTCGGCCCGGGTATCGGCGTGCTCACCGCTGAGCTTTGCGCACGTGCTGAAAAAGTGGTTTCGATAGAACTCGATTCCCGTTTGCTGCCGGTGCTAAACGAAACACTTTCCGGTATTTCCAATCTAAAAATTATCAATGACGATGTTTTAAAAATTGATCTTCATAAATTGATTGAAGAAGAGTTTGCCGGTTTGGATGTGGTCGTTTGCGCAAACTTGCCGTATTACATCACTTCCCCTGTTATTATGCGTTTTTTGGAAGAACGGCTTCCTGTCAGCGCAATTACGGTAATGGTGCAAAAAGAAGCGGCCGACCGCCTTTGCGCCGAACCGGGCAAGCGTGCCTGCGGGGCTGTCAGTGCGGCGGTGCGCTATTTTTCCGAACCTCAAATTTTATTCGGCGTGGAACGTTCCAGTTTTATGCCGCAGCCGAATGTGGATTCTTCCGTCATCCGTTTGGATGTGCGCAAGGAATCGGCAATTCAAATTCGAAGTGAGAAAAACTTCTTTGCCCTAGTAAAGGCGGCGTTTGGCCAGCGGCGTAAAACTGTTCTGAATTCCGTAGCCGCGGGGCTTTCGCTGACCAAGGAACAGGTTGCACAGGCGCTTGACCGGGCAGGGATTGCTCAAAACTCGCGTGCGGAGCAGCTTTCCATGGAACAGCTCGCGGCGTTTTCCAACGAACTGTTTTCCGAATAAGGAGGATATACGATGACCGATGGAAAATTAGCGGTTAACTTTTTTGAGTTTGGGCTTGTACTGGCTCTTGTGTCCATGGTGTTGGGCCCGTTTGGGATTACCGAATGGGCGATTGCGGCGGCTGTGGTCGCCTGTTTTGTCGCGCTTGGGGGCATGTATCTGGCTTTCAGCAGCTGGTACGAGCCGGATGAACCGGAACCAGCGGATAATGGGAAAGAAGCGGAACAGACGGAAGATGACAAGGCATAAAATGAAGCACAGGATTGGGGCAAGATTTTGATTTTATTAACTGCAGAACATTTAAATAAAACCTATGTGGAGCGCGCCCTCCTAAAAGATGTCTCCCTGACAGTCAGCGAAGGCGATAAAATCGGGGTAATCGGCGTAAACGGGACGGGCAAATCTACTTTCTTAAAAATGATTGCGGAAGCCGAAACGCCGGACAGCGGAAAAATCACGAAATCCTCGGGGATGCGAATCGGCTATCTGCCGCAGAACCCTGTTTTCGAACATCACGCATCGGTGCTGGAGCAGGTGCTGTCGGATGCCGCAGCGGGAAAAACGAGTTCCCAAGAATATGAATGCAAAGCGATTCTGACAAAGCTTGGTATCACTGATTTTGACAAAGATGTCAACCAGCTTTCCGGCGGGCAGAAGAAGCGTGTGGCCATGGCGGCAGCTTTGGCCGGGCAGGTCGACCTGTTAATATTGGACGAGCCCACGAACCATATTGACAGTGAAATGGTCGTCTGGCTGGAAAATTATTTGGCGCGGTACAACGGGGCACTTTTGATGGTCACGCATGACCGCTATTTTTTAGAAAATGTGACCAACCGGATTGTGGAATTGCAGGACGGTACGTTGACTGCATATCCTGCGAATTATTCCAAGTATCTGGAATTAAAGGAACAGCGGGAAGATATGCTTGCCGCGAGCGAGCGGAAGCGCCAGACTCTTTTGAAAAAGGAACTCGCGTGGATTCGGCGCGGAGCAAGAGCCAGAAGTACAAAAGCGCAGTTCCGCGTGGACCGTTACGAGGAACTCAGCAATCAGGCCGTGCCGGAGGAACAGCAAAAGCTTCAGCTTAGTTCCATCAGTTCCCGTCTTGGTAAAAAGATTATTGAGGTCGACGGAATTTCGAAACGCTACGGGGAACAGGTGCTGTTCCATGACTTTAGCTATCATCTGACGCGAAATGACCGCCTTGGGCTGATTGGCCCGAACGGATGCGGAAAATCAACGCTGCTGAAAATTTTAGTCGGTTTGGTTCCACCGGATGAGGGAAGTATCAGCGTGGGGGAAACCGTAAAAATAGGCTATTTTTCGCAGGAGAGCGAGGGAATGGATACTTCACTGCGTACGATTGACTATATTACGAATATCGCGGAACAGATTGCCACGCCGGAAGGAATGCTTACCGCTTCACAGATGCTTGAAAAATTTCTGTTCCCGGCGGACCTGCAGTACACGGTGATCGGCAGGCTTTCGGGTGGGGAACGGCGCAGGCTGTTTTTGTTAAAAATATTAATGGAAGCGCCGAATGTCCTCTTTTTGGACGAGCCGACCAACGATCTGGATATTCAGACCCTGACCATTCTGGAAGACTATATTGAGGGTTTTTCCGGGGCGGTGATCGCTGTCTCCCATGACCGGTATTTTTTAGATAAGATTGCCGGGCATCTTTTTGCGTTCCAGCCGGATGGCTCGTTGGTACAGTACCTTGGAGGCTATTCGGACTACTTGGAAAAACGCGGGGAAAAACAGCAGGAATCGGTCAAAGCGCAGGACACCGCAGCTGATAAACAAAAGTCATACCGTTCTAAAAGTACAAAATTTAAATTCACTTTTAAGGAACAACGTGAATTTGATGAAATTGATGCCGTCATTGAATCACTGGAGCAGCAGATTATTACTGTGCAAAAAGAAATAGAAGAACAGTCCTCCGATTTTGAAGCGCTGCAAAAACTTCTGCACAAAAAAACGGAACTGGAACAGCAGCTTTCCGAAAAAACCGACCGCTGGGTGTACCTGAATGAATTGGCGGAAAAAATAGAAAATCAATAATTCACGATAAAAAATCCCACCAAGCGGTGGGATTTTCTTTTTACCGCGCCTGATCAGTCAGCCGGTAACCAACATTCTTAATGCATAATATTTGAATTTTGGACTGGATTGTCACCAGCTTTCGCCGGAGGTAGCTTATGTAGACCTCCAAGTTGTTTTCGGCCGCGACGGCATCATATCCCCACAGCCGGTTCATCAGTTCTTCTTTGGCAATGATGTTGTGCCCATGGAGGAACAGACATTTCATAATTTCCAGTTCCTTATTGGAAAGCCTTACGGAGCGGAGCTCTTCATCCAGTTCGTACGTGCCTAAATTCAGATTCAGACCTTCGAAATGCAGGATATTATCAAAAATTAAATCCCCTTTTCTGCGCGTGACCGCATTCAACCGTGCAAGCAATTCATCATCTGCAAAAGGTTTTTCTAAGAAATCATCGGCGCCGCTGTCAAGTCCGTGCACTTTTTCAATTACTCCGCACTTGGGGGACAGCAAGAGCACCGGAATGGAAATCTGCGCTCTGCGAATTAGGCGAAGCACGTCAATTCCGCTGCAGTCGGGCAGTTCGGTCTCAAGAATAAGAGCGTCGTAAATTCCGCTTTGAGCTTCATCAAGCCCGCGTTCCCCGTCCAACGCGAAGCAGGGCTCATAGTGCTTTTTTGTAAGCAGGCGGCTTAACTTTGCTCTAAGTTTAGAATCATTCTCTATAAGCAATATACGCATCATATATCCCTCCTTTTATCTGATTCATATTATATCAGCCGTGCTCAGTTCCTGTGTGACGGTCAGGTGAAGGTGCGCTTAAATTTATGTGAAACAGAAATTTATTAAGTTTTAATTCAGCTTACCTTCGTATAATTAAACCCAGAAAGACGGAATTGGAGGTCAGCTATGAAAGTAAAATTTTTGAATTTAATTACATCGCACAAAAGACTGTTTATTCTTATCGCCTCGGGCGTCGTTTTGAGCGCGGCAATTTTAACAACTGTCCTGCTCTATCTAAATCAAAATAAATCCACGGGTGCGGTCACTTACAGGGAATACAGCGCCACAAAGGGCAACATAACGGTGGGTACGAGTGAGAGCGGTACAGTCACGCTTGGCCAGGTTGCCGTCTCATTCCCGGTTGATGCAACAATTGACAGTGTTCAGGTCAAGCCGGGCTATACGGTCAAAACCGGTGACGCCCTTGTAAAGCTTAATCAGAACAGTATCACCGATGGAACCTTGGATTCGACAACAAAACTTGCTCAGGCAAAGCTTTCACTGGAACAAGCACTTGCCGACCAGACGAACAAGTTAAAATCCGCAAAACTCACTTATGAATCCAGCCGGTCAAATGCGGCCTACGCCTTTGACGAAGAAGCACTTTCAAAAGAGGAAATACAAAACGGAGTAAGTGACGCGGCTGCAGCTCTCAAAGCAAAGCAGGCCGAACTTGCGAAAACACAGGCGCTTCAGTCAAGTTTTTCGGCTGACTACGCCAAACTTACCCAGCTGAAAAATTGGCGCGACGATGCAAAAACGCAGGAAACAAGTTTTGAAACGCAGCTTTCTACTTATAAATCAGATCATAAAGCCGTACTTGATAAGCTTGACTCCTTAAAGGCTGCAAAAGACTCAGCTTACTCCGCATGGGTTTATGCCAGGGCAAATCCGAATGGAGCAGATGTGAACGGGGACGAAGAAGGCGTCTACGATGATGCGAAAGATGCTTATAACGAGTTTGCCGATTATATATCGACTACAGTTCAAGGGAAAACAGACCTTGAAACGAAAGTTTCCCTGTACACTGCGGAGTATACCAACTATTCCTCCTCTTATGACGATTTCAACCAGACTTATACGGATAAATATGGAGCGAATGCCACAGCGGATTCCCTTGCCGATAAGGTGACCTCCCTGCAGTCCGATGTGAAAACGGCACAGTTTGCTCTTGAAAAAGCGCAAAAATCTTTGTCAAACAGCCTGAATGATGCGGAGCAAAAAATGCAAAGCAGTTTGATTGACGGTGACAGCGCGCAAAGTACTTATGATATTACAGTAGAGCAGCTTGCACAGGCGGTTAAAACACAGCAGGCAACCTACGACAGCCTGCAGCGCCAGCTTGATGATATAGAAAGCGCAATCAATGGGGACGGTACTATTACGGCTCCCTGTGACGGCGTGATTGTTTCGGTAAACTATACAGATGGCAGCAGCGTAAAAGCCGACCAGGCTATTGTAACAATCGCAAAGACTTCTGAAGTCAGCCTTTCTGTGTCTCTTTCGGAAGAAGATATTACAAATGTTAAAATTGGTCAACAGGCACAGATCAGCCTTACCGCTTACGAAAATCAAACGTTTGACGCGATTGTGGAAAGCATTGCAACTTCCCCGGCGCGCACCGGTTCAGCCTCGGTTACCTACACGGTTACGGTCAAGATGACCGGAGACAACACTGCTCAGGTATACACAGGGATGAGCGGAGAAGTTACACTAATCCAAAAGCAAAAGAAAGATGTGCTTTATGTGGCAAATCAGGCGATTACCTTTGAAAACGGGGTATCGAGTGTGCTGCTGAAAAGCGCGGACGGCACAAATAAAAAGACGACCGTCACGACCGGATTCTCCGATGGCCGCTATGTTGAAATCCTCAGCGGTTTGAAGGAAGGGGATACCGTACTGGCGGAAAGCGCGGTGGTAAAATGAGATTCAGCGAAATTCTCCACTTAGTATGGATGAATATTACAGAAAATAAAACGAAGGTGCTGTTAACCTCCCTCGGTGTTATCGTAGGTGCCGCCACCATTGTACTGGTCATTGCGATTGGGCATGGTGGTGAAGTGGATGTGCAGGAACAGTTTAAAACACTGAACGTTGGCGCGATTGAAGTTTCCGTCAGTACTTCGGCGGATATGGCGGATGCGATCGCGGGAATGATGCCCGGAGGGTTTGCGGGTGAGTTTCCCGGAGGAAATACGGGCGGCAGCGGCAACAATAACCGGAGTAACTTTGCAGTACGGCAGCAAAGCGGCGGTTTTCAAATGGCAGGCGGGCAGGCAGCCGGCGGCGCCGCAGCTGCGCAAAAAGGGGTCACCCTTACCACCAAGGACGTTGACGACATCATTTCATTTGTACCCGGCCTGACTTCAGCTTCCATAATCACGAGCGGAACAGGCGCGGTTCTTACCGATAGTTTGGATGAAGAAGCAGACGAAACGATTGTCGGCTGCCTGCCGGAGTATCAGGGTATCAGCAATCTGCAGCTGTTGACCGGTAATTTTATCACTCAGGATGATCAGGACAGCAAATCCAAAGTCGCGGTCATAGGCTCCAATCTTGCAAAAACACTTTATGGAAGTTCTTATGCCGCTTATGGCGACGTGATGACAATCGAAGGGAAGACTTACGAGGTGGTTGGCGTACTCGCGTCCATGGGAACGGTTTCCTCCGGCATCAGTCCGGACGACTCTATTTACCTTCCATACTCGACTGCGCAAAAGTTTGTTTTGGGCACTACTGCAAAGCCGACCATAACGGCAATCGCCTCTGATGTGACTCAAGTTTCCACAATAATGGAAAATATGAAGACCGTTCTGACCGAAAATTATCCCAAGGGACAATTTACCTTAAAGGATGCGGGCAGTGAAATGCAGGCGGCTACCACATCTGCGAACACACTTTCCATGCTGCTGATCGCGGTGGCGATTATTGTATTTATAGTTGGCGGTATCGGCATTATGAATGTACTGTTTGTCTCAGTAAAAGAACGCACACAGGAAATCGGCATTCTGAAAGCGCTCGGCTGCAGCAAACGTGAAATTTTATTGGAATTTCTGGCGGAGGCAAACATCATCGGCACGTTCGGCGGAATTGTCGGGGTTGCCGCCGGGTTTGCATTGGTTCCGGCAGTACGATTAACAGGCATGACTGTGGAACCTCTTGCTGTCGGCGGTGTGCTGGCATTGATTTTTGCAATTGTGACCGGAACGGTGTTTGGATTTTATCCAGCGTACAAGGCGGCTCAGCTTATGCCGATTGAAGCCTTATCGCAGGAATGACGGAGGAGGATGTTATGAAACTCTTAAAAAGAACAGTATGCACGGTTCTTATTCTTACCTTAGCGGCGGCTTCGTTTGTCGGATGCTCGTCCAAAAGCAGTTCTTCTCAGGCGGCTCAAACCGGTGAGACTCAGGGTCAGGGCGGCAACTGGCAGGGCGGAACACAGCAGTGGAGCGGTACGGAAAGCGGCGCCCCAACGCGGGGAACCCGCGGCGGAACGCAAAGCGGCGGCACAGCCCAGAACACCGGGAACACTCAAACCGGCGGTAACGCGGCTGGAATGAGCGGTCAGACTCAAATTCTGGGGAAAGTAACGTCCATTATCGGAAACGAGGTTGAACTGGCGATCGGAACTCAATCGACCGGTCAAAGCACTTCGGAGCTTACGCTTACCGGAGAAAACAAGACATTACTGATCCCGGTCGGGCTTTCCCTGTCGAGTTCCGGTACCGGAGCAGCGGGTATAACCGGAGCAGCGGGTATAACCGGAGCGGCAGGTATGACAGGCAGTGCCCCGGCAGGCGGCAATGCAAACACAGCGGCAAGGGCAAATACCGGAACAACAAGGACAGCAGCGTCCGGGACCGCGAGAACAAGCGGTACCGCGGCAAATCGAACCGGCACGGCTGCAACGGGGGCCACGGCCGCGGCGGGCGCAGCTACAACCGTAAAGCGCACAACAGATTTTTCCAGTATTACAAAGGGTATGGTTTTACGTATTACTCAAAGGGCGATAGACGGAACTCCATCTGTTGTTAAGGTAGCGATTATCTCCAAATAAACGAAAGGGTGCCATAATGGAAAATATTATCAGGATGAGCCAAATTCATAAGTGGTACAAAGTCGGCGGCGGCACTCTTGATGTTTTGAAGCATGTATCGCTTGATGTGGAAGAAGGCGAATATCTTGCAATTCTCGGGCCTTCCGGTTCCGGAAAAAGCACGCTGATGAACATTATCGGATGCATGGACAGCTTTCAGGATGGTGAGTATTGGCTTACCGGTCAGGCGGTTCATAATATGAAAGACGCGCAGCTAACTCATCTGCGCAACCAGCAGATTGGATTTATCTTTCAAAAATACCATTTGATACAGAAATACAATGTCCTTCAAAATACCATGATGCCGCTGCTGATCCGCGGGGCGTCACGCAAGGAAGCCACAGCGGTTTCTATGGAAAAACTGGAATTACTGGAAATGGCTGACCGCGTTCACCATAAGCCCAATGAGCTTTCAGGCGGCCAGCAGCAAAGGGTCGCCATTGCGCGTGCCCTCGTGGGTAAACCAAAGCTGCTTTTGGCAGATGAGCCGACCGGCGCGCTCGACTCCGCAACGGGCAAGGAGGTTTTGAAGCTTTTTGCCCAGCTTCATGATATGGGCAATACGATTGTCATGATTACCCATGATTTAAAAGTAGCAAGCTATGCGGAGCGCGTCATAAAAATTGTTGACGGTGAACTTTTTGAAAATGAGAACTTTGACTCAGAAACAATTGGAAGGAGCAGTTAATATGCGAAAATTAAAAACAGCGGTATTCATCCCGATCCTTGCGCTGATTATCATTGGTTTTCCCGCCTCAATTTTAGCTGACGCGGCTACCATTGATGAAAACAGCACCTCTTCCATTACTTTGAATGCCGTAACACTTACGGAGCATTCCAGTTATGTTACCGATGTTTATTTCGGTATTATTAATTTGAGTGTGGACGATAAAAATGTTGCGGCTGTCACAACCGACACACAGGGTCATGTTGTCGTTACCGCCATTGGCACCGGCGCGACCAAAGTACGTTACTGGTTCCGGTCCGGCGCTTCAGACGGATGGACGCGTGCGACCCTTCCGATTACCGTTTCCGGCACGGCGGTTTCCGCTTCGGCTGCGGTTGAAACCGGCCTTGTATTTCCACAAAGCAGTGTCAGTCTTGCAAACGGCAGTAACTACACCGTAACCGGAATTACGCTGAACGGAACAGCGGTGGACGCGAGCAGCTTGCTTTGGGTCGCATCATCCGGCGCTGTGATTACGGTGGAGGCGAATACCGGAAAAGTCACAGCCGTGGGTACGGGGACAGCAGTACTGTACGCCATTGACCCCGCGACAAAAGCCGCCGCAAACATCAATCTATCGGTGTATTGACCCAATGCACCGATGTTTACATATTAATTAATTACCAAGCGCTGTGAGAAGTGAAAAAACCGTGGAATCAATCCACAATCGGGTTCCATAAAGCCGGCATCGTATGAAACGATGCCGGCTTTATGATTATAGATGTCAAAAAATTCAATTAACAAACGAATTATAGATTTTAACAATCACCATGATTTGTTGTAACACAGCATAATATCAAATGTCAAAGACAATATATAAAATTTTATTTGATTATTTTAAGCAAAAGACTTACAATAAAGTGTAATTCATTTTTGGTGGAGGAAGTAATTTGTCAAACTACGTGAACGAAATCAACAAAAGAAGAACTTTTGCAATCATATCTCACCCGGATGCCGGTAAAACAACCTTAACGGAAAAGTTTTTGCTGTACGGCGGCGCAATTACGCTGGCCGGTTCCGTCAAAGGAAAAAAGACAGCGAAACATGCGGTTTCCGATTGGATGGAAATAGAGAAGCAGAGAGGAATTTCCGTTACATCCTCTGTCATGCAGTTTAACTATAACAATTACTGTATTAATATTCTGGATACCCCGGGTCATCAGGACTTTTCCGAAGATACGTATCGAACCCTCATGGCGGCCGACTCGGCGGTCATGGTGATCGACGCTTCCAAGGGTGTTGAAAAGCAAACCAGAAAATTATTTAAAGTTTGCATGCTGCGGGATATTCCGATCTTTACTTTTATTAATAAAATGGACCGTGATGCTCGCAGTCCGTATGAACTGCTGGAAGAAATCGAAAAGGAACTCGGTATTAAAACATACCCCATGAACTGGCCGATCGGTTCCGGCAAAGAGTTCAAAGGAGTATACGAGCGCAGCACTAAAACAATTCTGGCTTTCCATGCAAACAGCGATGCCGTATTTGGCCAGCGTGAGGTGGAAGCTACGGAAGTTGATATTAACGACCAGAGTTTGGAAAAACTCATCGGTGAATATCACCGCAAAATTCTGGTGGATGATATTGAGCTTTTGGATGGCGCCGGCTATGAATTTGACATTGATATGGTACGGCACGGGAAACTGTCGCCGGTGTTTTTCGGTTCGGCTTTAACCAATTTTGGCGTAGAGCCGTTTTTGGAAGAATTCCTGAACATGACAACTCCGCCGCTGCCGCGTGAATCCGACATCGGTAAAATTGATCCGTTTGATAAGGAATTTTCCGCGTTTGTATTTAAAATTCAGGCGAATATGAACAAGGCGCATCGCGACAGAATTGCCTTTATGCGTATCTGTTCCGGAAAATTTGAAAAGGGCATGGAAGTCCTGCATATGCAGGGCGATAAAAAGATAAAACTGACACAGCCCCAGCAATTGATGGCGCAGGACAGGGAGATTATTGAGGAAGCATACGCGGGTGATATTATCGGCGTGTTCGATCCGGGAATCTTCTCCATTGGGGATACGATTTGCACCGCTTCGAAGAAATTTCATTTCGGAGGAATCCCGACCTTTGCACCGGAGCATTTCTCCCGTGTACAGCAGATTGACACCATGAAGCGGAAGCAGTTTGTCAAGGGAATTTCTCAGATCGCACAGGAAGGTGCAATTCAGATTTTTCAGGACCTGGGCGGCGGCATGGAAGAAGTAATCGTCGGCGTGGTAGGAACGCTTCAGTTTGACGTTCTGGAATATCGCCTTAAAAACGAATACAATGTTGATATCAGAATGGAAGGTCTGCCGTACCAATATATCCGATGGATTGAAAACGATGATCTTGAACCAAAGTCATTGAATCTAACCTCCGACACGAAACGGATTCAGGATCTAAAAGGGAATTACCTGCTTATTTTTGCGAATGAGTGGAGCATCCGTTGGGCGGAGGAGCACAATAAGGGGCTCATTCTTTCAGAATTCGGAAGATCATAATAAAATAAGAAGTTGTAAAGGCGCTTAAGAAATTGAGCGCCTTATTTTTTTATTCCGCGTTGTTCCATTATCACGTTCTCTGTATACTTCATAGCACTATTAACCAAGATATCATAACCGGGACAAATATAATTTGTGAAATTAGGAATTGACGAATTCATCAAAATCGAGTAAAATCTATACAACAGTTTAAAGTGATAAAGTGTTTATGGCTTTAAATGAATAAAGCTGTATTATATGAGAGGATGGGTACTATGAAAAAAGCGGTCTCATTATTATTGGCAGGCGTTATGGCGCTTTCCGTAACAGCCTGTTCCGCGGGCAGCACCACGACTGCGGCAAGCAGTGAAGCGGTGGCTTCGCAGGCAAGTTTCGCGGCAAATCAAAAAAAGATTAAAATCGGCGTTGTTCAGCTTGTGGAACATCCCGCACTGGACGCCGCATACAAGGGTTTTGTTGACGGCCTGAAGGAAGCGGGCTATGTTGACGGACAGAACATAACGCTTGATTATGAAAATGCGCAGGGTGAACAGCCAAACTGCCAAACAATTGCAGGTAAGCTGGTCAATGATAAGTCCGACTTGATTCTTGCTATTGCAACCCCGGCTGCTCAGGCTGTTGCCAATGCAACAAAAGATATTCCGATTCTGGTAACTGCGGTCACCGACCCGGCTGATGCAAAGCTTGTGGCTTCCAACACTGCTCCGGGCGGCAATGTAAGCGGTACTTCCGACCTGACCCCGGTCGACGAACAAATGAAGCTGTTAAAGCAATTGCTGCCAAATGCAAAGAAGGTCGCAATGCTTTACTGCTCCAGCGAATCTAACTCGAAGTTCCAGGTTGAAATTGCCAAAAAGAGCGCTGCCGCGCTTGGGCTGGAAACAGTTGACGCGACAGTTTCCAATTCTAACGAAATCCAGCAGGTGGTGCAGTCATTAGTCGGCAAAGTGGACGCGATTTATGCGCCGACCGACAATATGATCGCCGCAGGTATGGCGACTGTTTCCATGGTTGCTCAGCCGGCTAAGATTCCCGTTATTGTTGGGGAGTCCGGGATGGTGGAAAAAGGCGGCCTCGCAACTTACGGCATCAATTATTATGACCTTGGCATTCTTACCGCAAAACAGGCCGTCAAGATTTTAAAGGACGGTGCAAAGCCTGCTTCTATGCCGATTGAGTATTCCACAAACTGTGACTTGACTCTGAATAAGGATGTCGCGGCAAAACTCGGCATAACCATTCCGCAGGAGCTTCTGGATAAAGCAGCAGGAAGCTCTTCCAGCAAATAACAAATATAAAATTTAATAGCATCAGCGATAGGGGAATTACTCTATCGCTCATGTTGCGTTAAGGAGAATTATTCATGGATTTCTTTCAGGCACTTCCGGGCGCAATTCAAGGCGCGGTGTCACAGGGCATACTTTGGAGCATTATGACATTGGGCGTGTATATCACATTTAAAGTTTTGGATTTTCCTGACCTGACCGTTGACGGCAGCTTCGCGACCGGCGGCGCGGTGACGGCTATTCTCGTTTCCCATGGGGTAAATCCCTTTCTCTCTCTGCTTCTGTCCCTGCTGGCAGGGATGGCCTGCGGTTATGTCACAGGTTTTTTACATACAAAACTGGAAATACCGGGCATTTTGGCAGGTATTTTGACCATGATCGCTTTGTATTCCGTTAATCTGCGCATCATGGGGCAGTCAAATACTCCGCTCCTCGGAGTTGCTACGATCTTCAGTGTGATTTCCGGGCTGATACCGGGAATCACCGCAAATATTTTATCCATGATAATCGGCCTTGTATTCACATTAGTGGTTATTATACTGCTGTACTGGTTTTTTGGAACGGAAATGGGCTGTTCCATCCGTGCAACGGGCAACAACGAATACATGGTGCGCGCACTTGGCGTGAATACGGACAAAATGAAAATTATCGGATTGGTGCTCAGTAATGGACTGGTCGGGCTTTCGGGCGCTATGGTTGCCCAAAACCAGGGTTACGGCGATGTTCAGATGGGAACCGGTACGATTATGATTGGTCTTGCATCCGTCATTATCGGCGAAGTGCTGATGGGCAACCGCTTCTCGTTTGCCTATAAGCTGATTTCCGTTGTGGTTGGCTCCGTGATTTACCGTGTGATTATCGCCGTTGTGCTTCAGCTTGGTTTAAAGTCCACCGACTTAAAACTGCTCACATCCTTAATGGTTGCGGTCGCGCTTGCTATCCCAGTCATAAAAAGGAAAAAATTATTTGCCCCTGTTACTCGGGCAGTGAAACGGATTATTTCGCCGATTAAGAAATTGTTCGGACGGAAATCAACTTCCATGGAAAGTGAGTGAAAAACGAAATGATTGAATTAAAAAATGTATCCAAGACATTTAACACCAATACAATCAATGAAAAAAAGGCGCTTGTCAGTTTAAACCTCACGATTGAAACCGGGGACTTTGTTACGGTTATCGGCGGAAACGGCGCGGGCAAATCCACGCTTCTGAATTTGATTGCGGGTGTTTTCCCGTGTGACGACGGCCAAATTGTACTGGACGGTGTAGATTTAACCAAACAGCCGGAGTATAAACGTGCAAAGCTGCTGGGCCGTGTTTTTCAGGATCCAATGATGGGCACCGCTTCAGAAATGGGTATCGAGGAAAATTTGGCGATGGCGTTTCGCAGGGGCAAAAGCCGCGGACTCAGGTGGGGAATTCAAAATGAGGAACGCGCACTGTATGAGGAACGGCTTAAAACGCTGGAACTGGGCCTTGAAACCCGGCTTTCCAGTAAAGTCGGCCTGCTTTCAGGCGGTCAGCGTCAGGCGCTAACTTTGTTGATGGCAACGCTGCAAAAGCCAAAGCTTTTGCTTCTCGATGAGCATACCGCTGCACTTGACCCTAAAACAGCCCGCAAAGTATTGGAACTGACAGATGAAATCATCAGCAAGGACAGCCTTACTACGCTGATGGTAACGCATAACATGAAGGATGCCATCCGGCTCGGCAATCGCCTGATTATGATGCACGAAGGCAGAATTATTTTGGATATCAAAGGGCAGGATAAGAAAAACTTACAGGTGAAAGATTTGCTCATCATGTTCGAAACCGCCAGCGGCGATGCAATGGATAATGACAGAATGCTGCTTTCGTAGTCAAAGGAGAAATTGAAATGCGTCGAAAAGACAGAGAAGTAACGGACCTTTCCGAGTTGGAACAAATTATCAAAAACTGTGATGTTTGCAGGCTGGGATTATCGGACAACAATGTTCCTTATATTGTCCCGCTTAACTTCGGGTACGAATTCAGCGGCGATCAGTTAACGCTGTACTTTCACTGTGCAAAAGAGGGCAGAAAATTGGATATTTTGAAGGAAAATCCGAATGTATGCTTTGAAATGGACTGCGGGCATGAACTGGTTCAGGGGGAAGCCGCCTGCAGCTGCACAATGAAATATGAAAGTGTCATTGGCATTGGCAAGATAGAATTTATTCATAATATGCAGGATAAGAAATTTGCACTTTCAAAATTAATGGGGAAATATTCCGAAAAAACCAGCTTTAATTTTGAAGAATCTATGCTGAACCGCGTTGCGGTGCTAAAGGTAACTACATCCAATTTCACCGGCAAGAGGCAGGGTTGACAGAATTATGAATTAATAATTAGGAAAAATTTATAAAATGAAACTTTGCTATTGCAAACTTGCAAAATTAGTGATAGAATAAAGCTGTTTTAAAGCAAAGGCGCTTAACACAAGTAGGTTGGGCGCCTTTCTTTTATATCAATTACTTTAACCTGATAAAACGTCTTAGCAGGAAAGTAATGTGTTGGCACCTCATTAAAGAAAGAAATTGAGAGAAAGAGGTTTTTCCATGAAAAAGATGAAGAGAGCGTTGGCTGTTGTTCTGGCTGTTGTAGTTGCATTCGCAACATTAACTGCCTGCAGCGGCACAGGCAAAAGCAATACCGGTACCGCTGATTCCGGGCAAACTCCTGCAAAGACCAAGGCACAGGATACTTTAATTTATGCACAGGGTGCGGATCCAAGAGGACTTGACCCCGCATTGGTGGATGATGGTGAATCCGCTAAAATCATGGTTAATATTTATGAGGGCCTTTTGAAGTACGACAAAGATTCTACAAAAGTGCTGCCCAGTCTTGCTGAAAGCTGGGATGTAACCCCGGATGGTCTTACATACACGTTCCACCTGAAAAAGGGCGTCAAGTTCCAGGACGGCACGGACTTTAACGCAGACGCGGTTAAATTCAATATTGACCGTCAGCTTGCCCCTAAAGTGACGGAAGATATGTCTTATGCCGGATTTGTATTCGGTTCTGTAAAAGATGTTGAAGTAGTCGATGCAAACACTGTAAAAATCAACATGAAGGAAGCCTGCACACCGTTCTTGAACAACCTTGCTATGTGCCTGGGTGCTCCGATGGTCAGCCCGAAGGCTCTGCAGGACAACAATAATAATGTGAATGAACATCCTGTCGGTACCGGCCCATACTCTTTCGTGAGCTGGACGAAGGGCCAAAATGTTGTACTGAAACGTAACGATGCTTACTGGGGCACAAAAGCATTGACACAGAATGTCATCTTTAGATTTATTTCCGATAACTCCGCCAGAGTAGTTGCTTTGAACAATGGCGAAGCAGATATGATTGACGGTATTGACGCAACTGTGGTACAGCAAATTGAAGGCGCAGGCAACAAAATTTACGAAGCGCCGGGCATGAATATCAACTACATGGCTTACAATACCACGAAGACGCCGTTTGACAATGTGAAGGTACGTACCGCGATTTCACAGGCAATCAACGTTCCGGAACTTGTAAAGAGCCTGTATCAGGGCTATGCAGACCCTGCTACTTCCGTTCTGCCTTCCTTTATGCCAGGCTACGACGCCAGCATTAAGCAAGTTTCCTTTGATCAGGCTGCTGCTAAAACTGCGCTTGCTGCGGCAGGTGTTACCTCACTGCACATGATTACTTATACAAACCCGAGACCGTACAATACGGCAAACGGTCAGGCGCTTTCCGAAGCAATCCAGGGTTACCTGAAAAATGTCGGTGTAACGGCAACAATTGATGCATACGACTGGACAACATACAAGCAAAAAGTAAAAGCCGGCGATTACGATGTTTGCTTCTACGGTTGGACGGGCGACAACGGTGACCCGGATAACTTTATGAACCTGATGGCGGATAAAGACCCCACCATGAACGTAGCCCGCTACGACGATGCTGCTTACAAGGCACTGATCAGTAAAGGTGTTTCCACTGCTGCAGGTGACGAACGCAACAAGATTTACACCGACATTGAAAAAATGGCTGCTGAAAATGCTGTTTGGCTCCCGATTTCACACGGTAAAACGCTCTGCGGTTACAGAAGCAATGTGAAAGATTTCTACTATCACATGACCGGTGTTGTGTTCCTTGCCGGTGTTTCCAAAAGCTGACGGATGACTGTAAATAAACACAGAGTATCTGGCTGAATGATTCTATCCTGCCGGAAGTTGTATACTACGACTTCCGGCATAAATCATTTTTCGGAAGAAAGTAGCGAAAGGTTGTTATGAATGTTCAAGTATATTATCAAACGCATTTTGATGCTGATTCCCGTTCTTCTTGGGGTATCCATCATTGTGTTTTTAATCATGAGGGTGTTTTCACCCGATCCCGCTCCTATCGTACTGGGTCAGCACGCAACGGTGGAGGCTGCAAATCAGTGGCGTGAAGCAAATGGATTGAATGCACCGATTTACATTCAATTCTTTAATTTCCTAAAGGGAGCGGTAACAGGGAATTTAGGAACCTCTTATTATACCAAGACCCCTGTGACACAGGAAATCTTCTCCCGTTTTCCGGCGACTATCGAGCTGGCGATTGCCGCAATTATTTTTGCGTCCCTGTTCGGCATTCTGATCGGTGCGATTTCTGCCGTGAAAAAGAATTCCATATTTGACAACGCAGGAATGATGCTTGCACTGGTCGGTGTTTCCATGCCTATTTTCTGGCTTGGAATTCTGCTTATTATCCTTTTTGCCGGAGTATGGCATATTCTTCCTTCGGGCGGCAGAATCGACCCGCTGCTGCAGCCGATGGGCGGAACCGGATTCTATTTGATAGACACTTTGGCATCCGGTGATATGGAGGGTTTCCTGGATTCGCTGAAACATTTAATCCTTCCCGCGCTCGCACTTGGAATGTACTCCATGGCTATCATTACCAGAATGACGCGTTCCAGCATGCTGGACACTTTGAATCAGGACTACATACGTACCGCACGGGCAAAAGGAATTACCGAGCGCAAAGTAATTTCGCATCATGCATTGCGCAATGCCATGATTCCCGTTACTACGGTAATCGGTTTACAGCTTGGCTCCCTTTTGGGCGGCGCAGTGCTGACTGAAACGGTATTTTCTTGGCCGGGAATCGGCAATTACACCGTGCAGTGCATCTTAAAATCGGATTTTCCGGTAGTGCAGGGCGTCGTTTTACTGATTGCATGTATCTTTGTATTGATCAACCTTGTGGTGGATATTGTTTATGCCTTTATTGATCCCCGCATTAAATTTTCGAAGAAGGAGGTTTAGCCTGTAATGAAACAGATTAAAACAAAACAAACTCAGGTTCCATCGCAGGCCGCGGCAGTCCTCGAAAAGCCGGAATCTCAACTGAAAGAAATGTGGGAGGCACTCAGGGAAAACAAGGCGGCTGTAGTTGGCCTTGTTATTATCCTGTTCCTAATGCTGGTTGCCCTGCTGGGGCCGCTGATTATGCCTTATGATCCTGATTTTTCCGATATGACAAAAAGTTTTATCCATCCTTGTGCACAGCATTGGTTCGGTACCGATCAGTTAGGGCGCGATATTTTCAGCAGAATTATTTCAGGTACCCGCATTTCGCTTACCGTCGGTTTGAGCGCTGTGGCAATTTCACTCACCGTCGGTGTTATACTCGGTTCTATTGCCGGTTACCGCGGGGGTAAGGCAGATACCATTATCATGCGCATTATGGATATGATGCTGGCAATTCCCTCCATTCTGCTTGCCATCGCATTTATGGCGGCTTTGGGCAAGGGTATCGACAAGGCGGTTATCGCCATCGGTTTGGTTTCGATTCCGGAATATGCGCGTATCGTGCGCGGATGTATTCTGTCTGTAAAAGAAAATGACTATGTTCAGGCTGCTCGTGTAATTGGCAACAAAAGCAGCAGGATTATTTTTAAACATATTTTACCGAATGTCATGTCCTCCATCGTTGTAAGGGCAACACTGGGTATTTCTACGGCGGTACTGGATACCGCGGCACTCGGATTTTTAGGTCTTGGTGTGCAGCCTCCCGCGGCGGAATGGGGCGATATGCTGGGACGTGCAAGGGGATTTATATTCACCGCGCCATATACGCTCATTTTTCCGGGCATCGCGATAACTATCACGGTGCTTGCGTTTAACCTTCTGGGTGACGGTCTGCGCGACGCGCTTGACCCGAAGTCCAGAAAGAATTAAGGCGGTGAAAATTTATGTTGCTTGAAGTAAATCATTTAAAAACAGATTTTAAATTAAAACATGGAATTGTACATGCGGTTGACGATATCAGTTTTTCCCTTGAAAAGGGCGAAATTCTTGCAATTGTCGGTGAATCCGGTTCGGGTAAAAGCGTGACTTCCCTTTCCATCATGAGGCTGCTGCAGGAGCCCGGTCATATTGCAGGGGGCGAAATCCTGTTTAAAGGCGAGGATCTGCTGAAAAAAAGTAAAACCGAGATGCAGACTGTCCGCGGCGACCAGATTTCAATGATTTTTCAGGAACCGATGACCTCGTTAAATCCTGTGTACCGTATTAAAGATCAAATTATGGAAAGTATCATGACTCATATGAAGCTTTCCCCGAAAGAAGCGCTGGAGCGCACAATCCATATGCTGGATATTGTCGGAATCCCTTCGCCGAAAGAACGCGCCAACGACTATCCGCACCAGATGAGCGGCGGAATGCGGCAAAGGGTAATGACCGCAATGGCGCTGTCCTGCAGACCGGAACTGCTGATAGCAGATGAACCGACCACTGCGCTGGACGTAACCATTCAGGCGCAGATACTGGATCTTTTGTATCATATGCGCGAAAAGTTCAATATGGCTGTTTTGCTGATTACGCATGACTTAGGCGTTGTTTCCGAGGCTGCCGACCGTGTCATTGTGATGTACTGCGGCAAAATCGTGGAAGAAGCGGAAGTCAAAAGCCTGTTTGCCAATCCGATGCACCCATACACGCTTGGGCTTCTGCATTCCATCCCAAGGCTTGAAGACGAAAGCGATGAACCGCTTTACATGATTAAGGGCATGGTGCCGGACCCGCTGCATATGCCGGATGGCTGCCCGTTTTCCGACCGCTGTGACAAGTGCATGGAGTGCTGCCGCAAATCGATGCCGGAACTGATTGAAAAGGACGGCCACAAGGTACGCTGCTTCCTTTATGAAACTGAAAAAGAGGAGGCGCAGGACTATGAGTGAAGTATTAATTGAAGTGAAAAACCTGGCAAAATATTTTAATATGGAGAATGATTTTTTTGGCCGCCCAGTCTCCGTTTTAAAAGCGGTGGATGATGTATCCTTTCAAATACATAAGGGCGAAGCGTTTGGTCTGGTTGGGGAGTCCGGATGCGGCAAAACCACAATCGGAAAAATGCTGGTTAATCTTTATACACCGACGCGCGGTCAAATCCTTTTTGAAGGTACCGACCTGACCTCTCTCTCCGCTGAAAAACGCCGTGCGTTTTGTAAAAACATTCAACTGATTTTTCAAGACCCATATGCGTCGCTGAATCCAAGAATGACCATCGGCGATATTATTGCGGAGCCGATCAAAATCAACAAGTTACTTCCAAAGGATCAGATCGAAAAGCGGGTAACCTATCTTTTAAACTGCGTTGGCCTTGCAAATCATCAGCGCAACCGTTATCCCCATGAGTTTTCCGGCGGTCAGCGCCAGCGTGTCGGAATTGCACGCGCGCTTGCCGTGGAACCAAAGCTGATTGTCTGCGACGAGCCGGTTTCCGCGCTGGACGTTTCCATTCAGGCACAGGTTCTGAACTTACTGGATGATTTAAAGGCAGAATTTGGACTTACCTATTTATTTATTGCACATGGCCTTAATGTCGTAAAGCATATCAGTGACCGTGTGGGCGTTATGTATCTTGGAAAGCTCGTAGAGATCGCTCCGAAAAAAGAGCTTTACTCCAATCCGCTGCATCCCTATACGCAGGCTTTGCTTTCAGCGATTCCGTCCGTGGACCCAACGAAACGGAAGGAACGCATCATCCTGACGGGTGATGTACCAAGCCCGATCAACCCTCCTGAAGGGTGCCGCTTCTGCTCCCGCTGCTATAAAAAGACAGACGGTTGTGACGGGGCGGAACCCGTTTTAAAGGAAGTTTCCCCCGGGCATTTTGTTGCCTGCTGCTTATATTAAAGTTGATAACAGTTCAAAGACTTTAGCTTCAAATTTAAATTTAAGCGATATACAGCCGGCACTTTTTGTATGGTGCCGGCTGTTTTGCACGTACCGAATTTTCCGTAATCTGTTTATTTATACCCCTGATTATGTTTGAAATATGATATAATAGTCGAGAAATGAAGAAAACGCCAAAACATTACAGCCAACTTGAGGAGGCAATTATGGACTTTAAAAACAGCACTTTTATGTATCTGATCGGCGGATTCGTTGGTATTTTTGTGATTACCCAGTCCCTTTATTTCTTGATCAAGGCGGCAAAACGTGGGAAAGAGCTTGGAATTAGCGGTGATGCAATCAAAAAAACCATCGTTTCCAGCGCAGTTTTTGCAATTTTGCCGTCCGTGTCCATTTTATTGGGATTGATTACTTTATCCTATTCGCTGGGTCTTCCGCTGCCGTGGATTCGGCTGAGCGTAATCGGCGCTGTTACATACGAATTGCCCGCCGCAACCGCAGCGCTCAATGCATTGGGCGAAAATATATCCAACCCGGTGTCCAACCCAGCCGCGTTTTCCACCGTTGCATGGGTTATGACACTCGGCTGCATCACGCCGCTGATCATTATCCCATTGTTTTTAAAGAAGATTCAGGGCGGCATCCATAAAATTCAGAAGAAAGACAACAGGTGGGGTGACCTGTTCCTGACCGCTATGTTTTTGGGAATGATCGCCGCGTTCCTCGGTATGGGTGTTTCGAGCGGACTGCTTTCCATTCTTACTTTAATCAGTTCCGCGGCTATTATGGGAGTTTGCGGTATTTTGGTGAAAGTAAAAAACGTGAAGTGGCTTGAAAATTTTGCATTGCCCATCAGTATGCTGGGCGCGATGGCGCTGTCCATTTTATATGCAAATGTTCTGCCGGCTGAATTGCTGAAATAGGGGGAAAAGATGATGAACCAAACTGTAAAAAGCTACGAAGCTCATGTACATACATACGGTAGAATCTGGATGGTTTCCGCACTGATTATGATGCTGCTTGTACCGGTTTCCATGTGTGTTTATTTCAATGCATGGCCGGGCGTCATGCCTGTATTAAAAGGGCTTTTGGGTGTCGCTCCGATTTATTGGACTGTTTGTACCATCGAAGTTTTTACTTATGCGCCGATGCTTGGCAGCGGCGGAACATATCTCGCGTTTGTAACGGGGAATATAACGAACTTAAAAGCGCCCGCAGCCATTAACGCCATGCAGGCCGCCGACGTTAAACCGGGCAGCGAAAAAGGCGAAGCAATTTCCACGATAGCAATCGCAACCACGTCCATTGTTACCACAGTCATTTTAGCGCTTGGCGTCCTGCTTTTTGCGCAGCTGGCTCCTGTGCTGAATTCACCTGTGTTACAGCCCGCATTTAAAAATATTCTGCCCGCGCTGTTTGGCGCGCTTGGCGTAGTTTATATTTCGAAAAACTGGAAGGTCGCCCTCACCCCGCTTCTTGTAATGATTGTATTGTTTATTGCTGTGCCGTCACTCGCGAACTCGGTCAGCGTGCTGGTTCCTGTGGGCGCGCTGATATCCATTGGCGCAGCGCGAATTCTTTATAAGAAAGGCATGGTATAAAAAATGATTGGTTGGATTATTTTAGGGTTACTGATTGTTTTTATCGCCGTAATTGTTACTCGGGCGCTTTTGTTTGCACCGCCTGCGGCCGAAGTACAGACTGCTGAAGAAATTGAGTTGGATTATGGTGCGGCAACGGATCATTTAGCCCAAATGGTGCGGCTATGCACCGTTTCCAGCCGAAACACCGTTTTGGTGGACAATAGGCAATTTGAGGCCTTCCAAAATCTGCTGCCGGTTTTGTACCCGGAAGTAACAAAAACCTGCCCGCGTGAATTTATTGGTGAGACTGGGATGCTCTATCATTGGAAGGGCGTGCAAAGTGACAACCCGACTGTGTTAATGGCCCACTACGATGTGGTGGCGGCGAGCGATCAGGGTTGGGAAAAACCGCCGTTCTCCGGGGAACTGGACGAAAATAATGTGCTGTGGGGCCGCGGTACGCTCGACACCAAAGGAACGCTCTGCGGAATTTTGGAAGCTGCGGAGCTCCTCATGAAACAGGGCTTTGTACCGCAGAATGATATTTATTTCTCTTTCTCCGGTGATGAAGAAATCATGGGTCCGAGCGCTCCGGCCATTGTGGCGGAACTGGAACGCCGCGGCGTTAAACCTGCATTGGTGCTTGACGAGGGCGGTGCAATCGTGGAAAAGCTGTTCCCCGGCGTACAGGAAAAATGCGCTGTAATCGGTATCGGGGAAAAAGGCCAGATGGACATGGAATTCAAGGTGAAAAGCCATGGCGGCCATACCTCCGCGCCGCCGGTCAAAAATCCGGTCGGCACTTTGTGCAAAGCCGTCACTGCGGCGGAAAATCATCCGTTCCCGGCAAGGCTTACACCCGCCGCCGCGCAGATGTTTGACACGCTCGGCCGCTATTCCGGCTTCGGTCTAAAAATTATATTCGCTAACCTCTGGTGCTTTCTGCCGCTGCTCAAGCTGATCTGTTCCAAATCGGGCGGGGAACTGAATGCGCTGATGCGCACTACCTGCTCCTTTACCATGATGCAAGGCAGCAGCGCTCCAAACGTTTTTCCTCCCGAAGCGCAAATGACCGCTAATCTGCGTATCCTGCGCGGGGAAACCATGGACACCGCAACACAATATTTGAAAAGAATTATAAAGGACGCAGATGTGGAGTTAACCCGGGTTCAGGGAACAAATCCGTCCCCCTATGCCGACGTGAAAAGCACGCAGTGGGCGCTGGTAAAGTCTGCGGTCAGTGAAACATGGCCGGGGGTTATCGTAGCGCCTTATATGATGGTCGCATGCAGTGACTCCCGTCACTTCTGTAAAATTTGCGACAATGTGCTTCGTTTCTCCGCAATGGAGCTGTCCAAAGAGGAGCGCGGACTCATTCATGGCTTGAATGAACGGATTCCGGCTGAAAAAATCGGAAAAGCCGCGGAATTTTTTACGCGAGTCATAAAAAAATGCTGAGTTCCGCTGTCAGGTAAGTCTGCTTTACACCCAAATCAGCAAAGTCATTTCAAGTCGAACCGAGGTTAATTATTAGGTGAAATTTGTAAAAATAGTTCCGATGATCAGTTATTATGAAATGGCATAGAAAAGAGGATGGCAAGTAGCTTTACTTGTCATCCTCTTTTTCCAATAATCCGTATTTTATTTTCATACGTTCCAGTTTTCCAATCATTGGCCGTGACAGGAGGAATAGGAACACAACGCTTGCCGCCGCATGGATTAAATCAAACGGAAGCCCTGTTGCACACACAGCAATCAAAGCGGGGAGCGTCAGCGGGATTCCGCTGATCAGCAGCGTGCCAAGGTTTACAATGCCGCCGTACAGTAAAAACGTTGAAAGCCCCCCGAAGATGCACAGCGAAAGGCGGCTGCTTTTTAACGGGCCATTCTCGTACAGAACACCGGCCAAAAATCCGATTATCCCGAACGCAAACATCTGCCATGGCGTGTTCGGCCCCTGCCCAAAGAAAAAGTTTGATACGAACGCGCTGACCGCGCCGACCAAAAAACCGGACTGCGCGCCAAGACAAACGCCGGTAATAATTACAATCGCCGCAACGGGCTTGAACTGCGGCAGCATGTAAAAGGCAGCCCGCCCCGCAACCGCAATGGCGCACATGACAGCAAGTGTGACCAGTTCCCTTGCCTGCGGCTTGCGGTGTTCAAACAGGACAAAAAATGGGAGCATGGAACAGGCAAGAACAATCAGGCTGATAAAAAAATACTTTCTGTCACCCAAAGCGGTCGCGCCGTACAGAACGCACGCGGGAACCGCAATCAGCACTAAAATTGCTGTCAGCAATCCGCGTAAGGTTATTCTTGATTTTTTTGGCAAAGTGCAATCACATCTCCATTCGTAACAGCGTTTGAAAACCAATCGCGCGCCATGCGGTTTGCCGCGGTGGTGTAAAAACTGTTTCCCGCGAAGAACTCACGAGCGGGTCCGCCGGCGACCAGATTACCGTTAAAAAACAGCGCGCAGGTGTCGGCGTGTTCGGCGCAGAATTCAATGTCATGCGATACCATGATAACCGTAATACCGGAAGCAGTCAGTTTGTTCAAAATCGCCGCAAATGTAATTTTAAAGAAGGCGTCCAGCCCTTTTGTCGGTTCATCTAAAAGAAGAATATCGGGCTGTGTAAGGAGTACCTTGCCGAGCGCCGCACGCTGCTGCTCGCCGCCGCTCAAATCATAAGGATGGCGGCGGAGCAGATTTTCAATTTCCACCAGCTTTGCGATTTCAGCGATCTGTTTTTTTTCATTTGGCGGCAGAACCTCCGCCAGATCGTCTTCCACCGTACTTTTTAAAAACAGGGACTGCGGGTTTTGCGGCAGCATGGCGATTCGCCCATTTACCCTGATTTTACCCCGGTAGGGTTTGTTCAGCCCTGCAATCAGGCTGAGCGCTGTGGTTTTGCCCGTGCCGTTGCCCCCGAGAATACAGAAGAGTTCGCCTTTTGAAACGTTCAGCGAAAGGTCCTTTATCACATCCGGGCCGCCTTTGCCGTAAGAAAACCAGCAGTCCTTTAATTGAACAGCCGCGTCTTTCTGTGGAATCGGCTTAACGTGGGTTTCCTGAATCTGATTCCGTACCGGTTTTTTTTCATGGAAGCGGTTGTTCAGCCACTTCCGGCCGTCGCGCACGGTGAGGGGGCATTCCGGCCCGCCTTGCACGGTGCAGAAAATTTTCATGGGGGCGGGAAGTGCTTCCGCCATTGGATGACGTTTCTCAATTAAGTCCGCACCCGCTTTACGGGGAGAAGAGTCCGTCAGAACCCTGCCTTTGTCCAGAACAACGACCCGGTCGGCAAGGGCGAACACGTCCTGCAGCCGCTGCTCCACCAGGATGACTGCGACGCCAAGCTCCGTATTAATCTTTTTCACCGACGCCAGAAAATCGGCCGCCGCAATTGGGTCAAGCTGTGAGGTCGGCTCGTCCAAAAGCAGAACTCTCGGCTGCATTGCCATAATGGAAGCAAGATTCAAAAGTTGTTTTTGTCCGCCGGAAAGGCTGGAAACATCTTTTTCAAACCACGCTTCAATCCCGAAAAAGCTTGCCATCTCCGCCGTGCGCAGCCGGATGACCTGACTGTCAAAGCCAAGGCTTTCCAATCCGAATGACAGTTCGTGCCAGACCTTATCCGTCACAATCTGCGATTCGGGGGACTGCATGACAAAGCCGATTTGCGCGGCCTGTGTTCGTAAATCCCAATCCTGCAGCGGCTTTCCGCGAAAGCGAATCATTCCGATGTGTGTTCCGTGCGGCGTCAAAGCGGGCTTTAGCTGGCGAAGCAGCGTGGTCTTACCGCAGCCGGACATTCCGCACAGTAAAAGGAACTCGCCTTCGTCAACGGTCATGCTCACATGGTTCAGCGCCGGTTCCGTTTCGTTGGGGTATGTGAAGCTGAACTGTTCCAATTCAAATATTGCCATGATATTTTACCTCGAATACTGCATTGATCAAAAGCGGAAAGGTGCAGAGCAGAAAATATGCCGCGTAAATGATAATGCTCATGGGGGTGACGGATTTGACGGCAATCGACGGAAAGTACCGTATATTGTTTACTCCGGTGAAAAACCCGAAGAGAACGGTCGAAATCAATACAATCAGTAGTATTAATATCGATTTATCCCGATTGTCGAACCGATAAATGCGAAAGCTCGTTCGCCCCGGCAGCCCGTGCCCACGCGCCCGCATAGAATCCGCTGTGGTAATTCCGTTTTCGAGCGCCCATGTTGTCAGCATGGAAAGTATCTTCATGCCGTTTTTTGCGCGGGTCAGAACACTGCCGGAGTCCATCCCCCTGCCAATGCATTTTTGCGCGTCACTGATTATTTTAATCTGCACCTTAAATCGCGGTACAAAGCGCATTACCATTGAAAAAACGAGAGAAAGGGAAGGAATGAGCCGTCCGAACAGATAAGTGAATTTGTCGGAGGTCATTACGGCATTGCTGCACGAAAACCAAGCCAATACCCCCGCGAACATCGCCGCCGCGGCAACTCCGTATACACATGCTTCCAATGTTACGGGATTGTCGTTGATATAAAGCAGAATGGTTGCCCCGGCATGGTTCAGCAGCGGGTTTGCAATTGCCGTCACTACCATCATAGGCAGCAAAAACTTCAGCCCGAACTGCAGAGCTTTTTTTGAACTGAGCATAACGGAATAGGCAAAGCCGCACAAAAGCGAAATTGCCAGAAATACGGGATGCATAAAAAACATGGAAAACAGGATTACCGATGTGAAATATATAAAATTGATGGCCGGGTGAAGCACGCCAAAATAGTTTTTACTCATAACGTTCTCTTTTTCATTTCCATTTAAGTGCCGCATTGAAAAATCCACTGGATTTTATCTCCGCTTTTCAGTTTATAACTGCTGCATCCCACCGGGGGCTGCTTACCGTTTACCGCATACATCCAGCCACTGGTGGCGCCGAAGTCCTTTTCGTAGATGTTGGCGATCCCTTTGATATACTCCAACTGAAAAGCGGGGGATTTACCGTGCTCCATTTGAATTCCGTTTGCTTTTGTTTCACGCAGGATTACGTCAAATACGGTGTCGCCATCCTGAATACTCACACTTTTTTCCGCGTAAATTATGCCGTTTTTGGGGACAACGCTCAGCTGCTCCGCATGGAACCTGTCTGAATTTTTTATAATCTCACTGCATGAGATGGACATGGTGCAGCTTTGCGTTTTTGTCTGGCTTACTGTCGAAGCAGCGGGCTTGGAAGTGATAGGAGCTTTTGAAACCGCTGAACCGGAAGAAGCTGCCGCTTTGAAGGGAGTGCCGGAAACAGGGGTCGAAGGAGCTGATTCTGCTGTGCTGCCGACTTGAACAGAAGAAGCCGGAGCGGGAGAACCGATTGTTTGGGAAGAGACGGCTTCTGAACTTTCCGCCGATTGAACAGCTGAGCTGGCAACCTGTGCCGGCAGTTCAATTTTGCACCCTGCCAGCATACAGAATACGCAGAGCAGAGAGAGCAGAGCAAGTATTTTATATTTCATATTGTTCTCCAGTGATCATCAAAGTAATAAATAGGGGCAGGTTTGCACACCTGCCCCTCAGACTGCGGATAAGCGCTCAAATACAGTTCCACAGTCTGCTGATAATTATTTTATTTTCTTTTTCAGGAACAGGATTGCCGCGCCGCTGATTGCCAGAATGACTACGCCCGATGCAACCGGGGTTTCTCCGGTTTTCGGCGAAGCAAGCGGAGCCTTTTTACCAATGGCGAACATTGTGCCGCTGTCGTTAAAATAATACAGCATTCCGTCCTTGGATGGGGTAAGGCTCTGGGAACTGGATTGCGCAATCGCAGGGGTAAACAGAGTCTCATAAGACGCTTTCGTCTGACCCTCGCTGTCATGAATTACATAAACGCAGGAGGAATCCTTTGTGAAGTTCCCGTCCTGATCCGCTGTTCCGTAATTCGTAAGGTAGATAGAAACCTGCTCTTTATTCCCGTCCGCAGCATATGCGGTGGTTATCAGGGGAGAAGCCTGGGACTTCACACCCTGAATTTGATAGATCGTTTTGAGTGTTGCCGCATCTAAAACGGAGAACGGCGTTGTTGCGCCGTAGCCGCCGCCCGCCACATAAAGCCTGCCGTTATAAACCACCGGGCTGGAAGTGATGTTATTACCCAAAGCGGAGGACTTTAACGCGGTACTGCCGTAGATTGTGCCGTTGGCGTCCGCTTTCGCAGAATAAACAGAACCGGATTTCAGGGAAGCGTAAATTCTGCCCTCCGCATAGCAAAGGGTGGAGCTCACCGGACCTCCGGCGGAAACGGAACTGATTTTCGTGCCGTCTGTCAGGCTGAAAGCGGTAATATTGCCGCTGGTGTCCGCTACAGCGATTGAATTGCCGACCACCGCGCCGCCGTTCCAGTAGTAGCCCGCAGTGTCGGTTGGCTGCTGCCATGCGGCTTTTCCGGTATTGGTATCAATGCACGCGTATACGCCGGAAGTGTAGGCATAGGTAGCCGCATCCTGCGTATAAGTGCCAAAATAGATGTGATTATTGTAATAGGTAACAGGGGAGGAAATTTGCTGCGCAGTTGTACCGTGCGTAATTTCATTGCTCTGCCATACCTGTGCAAGATTATCGGCGTCAAATGCGGTAACCCGCACTCCCATCAACGTTTGCTGTGGCACGTAAATTTTGCCGTCGCCGTAAGCAATCTGGGAAAAATAGGCCGGAATGTTCTGGCAGGTTACGGAAGCTGCCAGCTTGCCGGTTTTTGCTTCTAATTTTAACAGCCTGCCGTCGGAAACGGTAAAATAGAGGTAGTTTCCAACTGCGATTGGGGTTCCGCAGGCATTGTTTTCAAATTTTATGCCATTGTATTCACTGGTGACTGTGTGCTTGTCCGTCCAGACCAGTTCAGCTCCGGCCGCACTTTGGGGCGTTTGGGCTGCTGTTAATCCGGAAGCCACCGGGGAACCTAAGAATTGCGGCCAGTCCGCGTTTTCTGCTGCGAAAGCACTTACGCTGGTGCAGAACACCATAGCAAAAGTGCACAGCAAAGCTGTGATCTTTTTCGTTTTCATTTTAATCCCTCCGACTAAATTTTAAAACAGGATATACGGCAGGTTTCCTGGCTCGAACTCATCCTTTTGTACGCGGCCTTCCCGGCAAAGCCAGTGACCAGTTATTGCGTGCAAAAGTCCTTCTTACAGTAGCGGGGGCTGCTGCGGTATTTCACCGCATTCCCTATCCGTAAATCTATTTAATTAACTCTAATTATCATATGAATCCGTGCGTATGTCAAGAAAAATAAAGAAAACGGTCTGCCGGGAATGACAGACCGCCTTCTTTATATAGGAAGATATGTAAAGATCTTGTACTCTAAATTAATGATCCGCCGTTTGGGTTAAATCACCCAGTCATACAAAATGCCGCGTCTGCTGAATTTGTATGGACAGGAAAAATCACATGTTCCACCATATTAAATAAGGCGTGTATTCTGTAAGTTAATCACAGAATACACGCCTTTGTGTATTAACTATAAATATTAAATTAAACCACGCTGAAAAGTAAATCGCCATAGGTCGGATACGGCCAGTATTTTTCCCCGACAAGGCTTTCAATCGCATCTGCTACGGTACGTGTTTCTTCCATCAGGAAAAACACAGTGCTGCGGTAATACTTGGCTTCTTCAAGAACATCCTTGAAGTCTTTGCCGTCTACAACAGCTTCTTCCAGCTTTTCCATTTTCTTATACAAGTCGGAGGAAAGGTTGGAGAGCTTTTTGAGCAGAGTTTCCTCAAGCTCGCAGCTGATATCCACACATAATTGCTTTTTATTGATTGCTTCCTTGCTGATGTCTTTCATGTAAGAGCAAGCTGCCGGTACGATATCCTTTTTAATCATATCCACCATAGTCAGTGCTTCGATGTGAATCTGTTTAAAATAATTTTCGAGCTGGATTTCGTAACGGGAATAAATTTCTGTCTTCGAGAATACATTATATTTCTCAAATAGTCCTACGTTAGCATCACTGATATAATAAGGAAGAGCGTCGGCGGTGGAACGCAGGTTCAAAAGTCCGCGTTTGCCTGCTTCTTCCAGCCACTCGTCGGAATAGTTATTGCCGTTGAAAACAATGCGTTTGTGCTCTTTCACTGTTTTCTGAATCAGTTTGGTCAGTGTACCGTTAAAATCATCGGCCTTTTCCAATTCGTCCGCAAAGCTGCACAGTGCGTCGGCAATAATTGTGTTGAGCATGATGTTCGGGCATGCGATGGAAACAGTGGAGCCGAGCATACGGAACTCAAATTTATTGCCGGTAAAGGCGAACGGGGAAGTACGGTTTCTGTCGGTGGAATCCTTCGGGAACGTAGGAAGAACATCAACACCGATTTTCATAAATGCTTTGTCTTTTTGGATGTAAGCGCTGCCGTCTTCAATTGACTTCAGAACGCCGGTCAGTTCGTCGCCGAGGAACATGGAAACGATGGCCGGAGGCGCTTCGTTCGCACCCAAACGGTGGTCGTTGCCCGCACTTGCAACGGAGATACGGAGTAAATCCTGATGTTCGTCAACCGCTTTGATAATGGCAGCAAGGAAAAGCAGGAACTGTGCGTTTTCACGCGGGGATTCGCCGGGCTCCAAAAGGTTTACACCGGAATCGGTGGAAATACTCCAGTTATTGTGCTTGCCGCTTCCGTTGACTCCTGCGAACGGCTTCTCATGAAGTAAACAGGTCAAATTATGCTTTGTCGCGACCTTTTTCATGATTTCCATCGTGAGCTGGTTGTGGTCGGTCGCTACGTTTGCGGTGGTGAAAATAGGAGCCAGTTCGTGCTGCGAGGGAGCAACTTCATTATGTTTTGTTTTGGCGAGGATGCCGAGCTTCCAGAGCTCCTCATCCAATTCCTTCATAAAAGCCGATACGCGCGGCTTAATTACGCCAAAATAGTGATCCTCAAGTTCCTGACCCTTTGGAGGTTTCGCACCGAAAAGGGTTCTTCCGGTATAGATGAGGTCTTTTCTTTTTTCATACATTGCTTTGTCAATAATAAAATATTCCTGCTCCGGGCCAACCGTTGTAATCACTCTGTTCGCGGTTGTGTTGCCGAAAAGCTTTAATACACGCATTGCCTGTTTGTCGATTGCGTTCATGGAACGCAGCAGAGGTGTCTTTTTATCCAGCGCTTCGCCGCCGTAGGAGCAAAACGCGGTTGGAATGCATAGGGAGCCGTCTTTAATGAAAGCGTCACTGGTAGGGTCCCAGGCGGTGTAGCCTCTTGCTTCAAAAGTTGCTCTTAATCCGCCGGACGGAAAGCTGGAAGCATCGGGTTCACCCTGAATCAGCTCTTTGCCGGAAAACTCCATAATGACCTTGCCGTTTTCAACGGGATAGATAAAGCTGTCGTGCTTTTCAGCGGTTATTCCGGTCATTGGCTGGAACCAGTGTGTAAAGTGAGTAGCGCCTTTTTCAACAGCCCAATCTTTCATGGTGTTTGCCACAACATTGGCAACATTGTGATCTAAAGGCTTACCCTGCTCTCTCGTTTTTCTCAGAGCTTTATAAGTGTCTTTGGGCAGTCTTTCTTTCATAACTGTGTCGTTAAAAACCATGCTGCCGAAAATCTCAGGAACATTGCTCATGAAATTTCACTCCCTATATAAAATTCATCGTAGGAATATAAAAAGGCGCTATAGGGCACAAACCCTACAGCGCCTTTGCTGCTATGCGCTTATTATATGACTTGCGCGGCAAAATGTCAATAAAAAATTAGAATTTTGCAGGAATACATAAAATTTCATGCAAAAACGGTTTAGTTTAGTTATTTTTTATGGAAAATTACGCATATTTGCAATTTATAAAAGCTGATTATGCATAATTTACTGCTGAACTATTGACAATCAAGCATATGCATTATATGATAAGAAGCATGAGTCTTGTATTTTAAAATACAGATATATAAAAAATATAATATTATTGCTAAAGGCACTAATTGCAGGGAGGTTTGTTTTTTTATGCAAAAAGAGGGAGAAGTAAGGATACCTTCGGGCTGTGCTATATCGGGAATATTTTCGCGCAGCGGCAAAAAGATGAACGGCGAGGCCATCATCAAGTCTATTTCCACGATGCATGACCGCAGTAACGGACTTGGCGGCGGTTTTGCTGCTTACGGAATTTATCCGCGCAACAAAGACCTGTATGCTTTTCATGTGTTTTTTGACAGCGTCCGAGCCAAGGAAGAATGTGAAAAAGTAATTATGGCAAACTTCGACGTAAGTATTGCGGAGAAGATTCCAACAAGGAAAATGCCTGAAATTACGGATGAACCTGCAATTTGGCGTTATTTTGGACTGCCTTTTGAAAAGCTGCTGAAAGATACTCAGCTTGACGAAAAAGAGTTTGTAGCGCGTTGTATTTTAAAAATTAACACAGAAATTAACGGCGCTTATGTATTTTCCAGCGGAAAGAACATGGGCGTATTCAAGGCCGTCGGGTTCCCTGAGGACGTCGGCAAATATTATTGCCTCGATAAATATGAGGGCTACTGCTGGACGGCACACGGCCGTTATCCGACTAACACACCGGGTTGGTGGGGCGGAGCGCATCCGTTTGCCATGCTGGACTATTCCATCGTACATAACGGCGAAATTTCTTCGTATGATGCGAACCGTCGATTTATCGAAATGTTTGGCTACAAGTGTACGCTTTTAACCGATACGGAAGTAATAACCTATATTATCGACTTTTTAAACCGTAAACAGAATCTTAGCCTGAAGGAAGCCGCCGAGGTAATTGCAGCGCCTTTTTGGAACGAGATAGACAGAATGCCGGAAGCCGAAAAGAAGAAGTTTACCTATCTTCGCAACGTGTTTTCCAGCCTTCTGATCACGGGGCCGTTTTCCATCCTGCTGGGTTTCAGTGGCGGAATGATGGCGCTGAATGACCGTTTGAAGCTGCGCTCCATGGTAGTTGCGGAAAAAGACGACATGACCTATGTGGCAAGTGAAGAATGCGCCATTAAGGTGATTGAGCCGGACCCGAGCCGTATTTGGGCGCCAAGGGGCGGGGAGCCGGTTATTGTGACATTGAACGAGGGGGTGGATGCATAATGGGAATAGATTATTTATATCCGGAGTATGAAGTAATCCGTAATCCGCAGCGCTGCATCGCCTGCCGTGTGTGCGAGCGCCAATGCGCGAACGAAGTTCATTCTTATGACGCGGAACTGAATTTAATGAAGAGTGACGACTCCAAGTGCGTGAACTGCCATCGCTGTGTTTCGCTTTGCCCAACCCACGCGCTGAAAATCGTGAAGACTGACCATACGTTTAAAACAAACGCAAACTGGACGAATGAAGTCATCGGTGAAGTTTACCGTCAGGCCAGTACGGGCGGAATGCTGCTTTCCTCCATGGGTAACCCGAAGCCGTATCCGGTTTACTGGGATAAAATTCTGATTAATGCCTCTCAGGTGACCAACCCCTCCATCGACCCATTGCGTGAACCGATGGAAACAAGAATTTTTTTGGGCAAGCGCCCGGATAAAATGGAACGCAATCCGGACGGCAGCATCGTAACGGATAACCTGCCTCCGAATCTGGAACTTTCCGTTCCGATTATGTTTTCCGCCATGAGTTACGGCTCCATCAGCTACAATGCTCACGAAAGCCTTGCCCGCGCTGCGACAGAACTCGGCACGTATTACAACACGGGCGAGGGTGGCCTGCATGAAGATTTTTATGCGTACGGCCCGAACACCATCGTACAGGTTGCATCAGGACGTTTCGGAGTGCACAAGGATTATTTGGAATCCGGCGCCGCGATTGAAATCAAAATCGGGCAGGGTGCAAAGCCGGGCATCGGCGGGCATCTTCCCGGTGCAAAAATTGTCGGTGACGTTTCCCGCACCAGAATGATTCCGGAAGGTTCGGATGCGATTTCGCCCGCACCTCATCATGATATTTATTCCATTGAGGATCTTCGTCAGCTTGTTTACTCCCTAAAAGAGGCGACAAACTACAAGAAACCGGTCATTGTCAAGATTGCAGCTGTACATAATGTAGCGGCTATCGCGAGCGGCATCGCCCGCAGCGGCGCGGACATTATTGCAATTGACGGTTACCGCGGCGGTACCGGAGCGGCGCCGACCCGTATCCGCGACAATGTCGGTATTCCAATTGAACTTGCACTTGCTGCAGTTGACGAACGGTTACGGCAGGAAAAAATCCGTAACAATGTTTCACTTGTAGTCGGCGGAAGTATCCGTAATTCCGCGGATATCGTAAAAGCAATCGCCCTTGGCGCAGATGCCGTTTATATTGGTACTGCCGCGCTGCTGGCGCTTGGCTGCCATCTTTGCCGTACCTGTCAGGCGGGTAAATGCAACTGGGGCATTGCGACCCAGCGCCCCGACCTCGTGAAACGGCTGAACCCCGACATCGGCTATAAGCGCCTTGTCAACCTTGTCTCTGCGTGGCAGCACGAAATTATGGAGATGATGGGCGGCATGGGTATTAACTCGATTGAAGCGCTGAAGGGCAACCGCCTGATGCTGCGCGGAATCGGCTTAAACGAGAAAGAGCTTGAGATTTTAGGCATCAAGCATGCGGGGGAATAAGCGATGAAACGTGTATATGTAAATGAAAAATGGTGTCTTGGCTGCCACCTTTGTGAATATAACTGCGCTTTTGCCAATTCCGACAGCGACGACATGGTAAAAGCGCTCAAAGATGTTGCAATTCACCCCAGAATACAGATTGAGGAAAATGAAGGCATCAGTTTTGCTGTTTCCTGCCGTCACTGTGAAGAACCGCTTTGTGTAAAGAGCTGCATCACCGGCGCCCTCAGTATTGTAGACGGCGTCATTGAAGTGAACAAGGATAAATGCGTTGGCTGTTACACCTGTATTATGGTTTGCCCCTATGGCGCGGTAATGCCCGGAAGCGACGGCAGCGTGATTCAAAAATGCGAGCTATGCATGAATAATTCCTGTGGGGAGCCGGCCTGCGTAAAGGGCTGCCCGAATCAGGCTATTGTATTTGAGGAGAGGTGAACGAGATGAAATATGTAATTATCGGCAACTCGGCCGCCGCCGTTGGATGCATTGAAGGAATCCGGTCCGTGGATAAAGCCGGAAGCATTACCGTGGTTTCCAACGAACCTCACCATGTTTACTCACGTCCGCTTATTTCCTACCTCATATACGGCAAAACAAGCGAACAGCGCATGAAGTACCGCCCGGATGATTTTTATGAGAAGAATGATGTTACAACTCTGCTCGGCGTTACCGTAACTAAAGTGGATTACGAATCCAGAAACATTCTGCTTGATAACGGCAATTCGGTTGGGTTTGACAAGCTGCTCTTTGCGACCGGTTCCTCCCCGTTCGTACCGCCGATGCAGGGGCTGGAGGAAGTACCGCAGAAATTTACATTCATGAAGCTGGACGATGCACAGGCGCTGCGTTCCGCAATCAATCCGGAAAGCCGGGTGCTGATTATCGGTGCAGGTCTGATCGGACTGAAATGCGCCGAGGGTATCCTCAGCAAGGTCAAAGAGATTACCGTGGTCGACATGGCTCAAAGAATTCTTCCAAGCATTCTTGATGAGACCGGTTCCCAGATGATGCAGGAACACATTGAGAAACAGGGAGTTAAATTCATACTTGGCAACAGCGTCGGCCGGTTCCACGCGGACACAGCGGAACTGAAAAACGGCGGAACGCTTGGGTTTGATATTTTAGTTCTTGCCGTTGGCGTAAGGCCGAACACCAAACTGGCCGCGGACATCGGGTGCAAAGTGAACAAGGGAATTCTTTCCGACGATCACTGCGCAACAAATCTGCCGGATGTTTATGCCGCAGGCGACTGCAGCGAAAGTCTTGACATAACGGATGATAATTGGCGTGTGCTCGCACTGTGGCCCAATGCCTATATGCAGGGTGAAACCGCGGGAATTTGTATGGCCGGGGGTCAAAAGGCATATAATAAAGCGATCCCGATGAATGCGATCGGCTTCTTCGGACTTCATATCATTACAGCCGGCAGTTACAGCGGGGAACCCTATATCACTGCAACTGACAGTACCTATAAGAAGCTGATCACCGACAATAACGTTTTAAAGGGTTATATTCTGATTGGCGAAGTTGCCAGAGCAGGAATATACACGTCACTGATTCGTGAAAAGACACCGCTCAACACCGTGGATTTCGAGCTGATTAAAGAGAGACCGCAGCTCATGGCGTTTGCCGCTAAGGAAAGAGCCGTTAAGCTAGGAGGTGCCAAAGCATGATCATTAATGCGCAGGATAAATATTTCAGAGATTTAAACGACGAGGTACGTACTGCTGACGAGAAAGAAATTCTTATCGAAAATTGTACGGGGCAGCGTTACATCGGTTCAGGTATGAGCGATAAGCATGTAACGATTCACGGCGTACCGGGCAATGACCTTGGCAGCTACCTGAACGGCGGTACCATTACAGTCAACGGCAACGCACAGGACGCAACCGGAGATACTATGAACGAGGGCGCTATCATCATACATGGCTCCAGCGGCGACGCAACGGGCTACGCAATGCGCGGCGGCAAAATCCTGATCAAAGGCAATGCCGGTTACCGCGCGGGGATTCATATGAAGGCTTATAAAACTCACCAGCCCCTTATTGTAATCGGAGGTGAGGCCGGAAGCTTTTTGGGGGAATATCAGGCGGGCGGCACGATTATTGTGCTTGGTCTGAATTCAAATAAAAGCGTGCCGGTGGGCAATCTTTGCGGTACCGGAATGCACGGCGGAAGAATGTATCTGCGCTGCGAGGAACTGCCCGTCGATCTGCCAAAGCAAGTGGAAGCAAGGCCTGCAACACCGGAAGATATGGCGGCCATTGATGAGTATCTCAATGATTACTGCCAAAATTTTGATGTAAAAAAAGAAGAGGTGCTTTCTAAACCATTCTTTGTGCTCGCACCAAACACTAAAAACCCGTATAAGTCATTGTATACGTTTAATTGATTTATTTTAAAATCTTCAATATAAAGCAAAGAGAGACGGCCGTTTGGCCGTCTCTCAGTTTTTAAGCAGACGCGTTTTGTATCACTGCCCAAATTCGTATAATGATGCCGATTTTTCGCGAAACAAAAATAATTGAGAACAGCCTATTTCAGCAGTCCCGAACAATACGCGGAGATAACCCTGTCACACCATATGTCAAAATCGGGGTCCGGAATTTGGCATTCCGGGTGGCTTGTCACGTAGTCCACCGAACGCTTTACTCCCTGGTCAAAGCGAACGCCGGCACAAAAGCCCGGAACAAGTGCCTTGATTTTTGAATTGTCAAAAACAACTGAATTCGCTTTATCCCCAATCAGGTTGCCGAGCAATTCCGGGTCGTAAGCGGCTAAAAATTCCGACGGAATATGAATCAGGTTGGGTTCAATCCCCATCGCTTTCCCGATGGAAGCAAAAGCAGCGTTCCATGTGATGGTTTCATCACTGGTGATGTGAACAGCTTCACCGATTGCGTGCGGATTGTCCATCACCCCGATAAATGCTTTAGCAAAATCGCTGTTGTGTGTGAAAGTCCAAAGTGAAAGACCGTCCCCATGCACGATCACCGGTTTACCGGTTCGAATACGTTCAAGGACTTGCCAGCTTCCCTTTTTCCCATGAACAGAAACCGGAACGCTTGTGTCACCATAGGTGTGACTCGGGCGTATAATGGTGACAGGAAACCCATCGTTTCGGTATGCAGACATTAGGGCTTCTTCACATTCGATTTTGTCGCGTGAGTAGCGCCAATAGGGGTTGCGGAGAGGTGTACTTTCCGTTATGCGGTAATTGACCGCCGGCTTTTGGTAGGCAGAGGCCGAACTGATAAAAATATACTGCCGGGTTTTTCCGGAAAACAATCGGATGTCGCGCTCAACCTGCATTGGGACAAAGGCAATAAAATCCGCCACTACGTCGAATTTGCGTTCGCCAATCAGTTTCAGCACAGCATCTTCATCATTGATGTCGGCAGTAATCAGCTCCGCACCCTGAGGCGCGAATTTCAGATGAGTACCGCGAGTTAAAAGTGTAAGTTCAATGCCATTTTGGACTGCAAGGCTTGCAACAGCCGAGCTGATCGTACCTGTTCCGCCGATAAATAATGCTTTCATCTTGCACACTCCCAATAAATGTATTATAATATCTCTATTAATCTTATCACAAGAATCATATAATAGTCTATATGGAATTGTTTTAGCAGGGAGGGACTGCAATGCTAAAAAGTTTATCGTTTTTAAATATGTTTGTATGGAATCTCGTTATTATAGGTCTGTGGCACGTGGTGGTCTTTTTAGCCTGCGTTAAGCTGCCGAATTCCAAGTTTGATCCGTCGAAAGAACGTTTTTCTGCAAAATCTTGGGAACATGGCGGCCGCTGGTATAGAGAAAAAATTAAAATTCAGTATTGGAAAGACAGAGTGCCGCAATTTATCGGTAAGGAGGGCTTTTCCAAAGAACATCTTACGGATGTTTCTATTGAATATATTGATGAGTTTATATTGGAAACTTGTCGCGGTGAGTGGATGCACTTGAAAAGCTGCGTCTGCGTGGTGATTACTTTGCTGATTAATCCGCTGCTTGTCGGGTTAATCTTTTCGTTCTTGATTTTATTGGGAAATGTCCCATTTGCAATCATTCAGCGCTATAACCGATTCAGACTTCAAGTTCTTCGAAAAAAGCGGCTTCGTGATTTGCACGGAAATCAGATGGGTCAAACCGTCACCGCCTGACAGCCGAATTTTTGGTATTTATAATCAGCATTGCCGTGCTCCGGCAAATGCTGATTTTTTAAAGTGCAGAGGGGGACAAGCCATGAGGAAGAAGTTCTTTGCTGTTTTTCTTTTTTGCATCCTGATTTTTGTGGTTGTTCCCCTTATGGCGAATGCCGAAACAATTCCATATTTTACTTACAGTCTGGATGCACAAAGTGCTGCACCAGACAAATTGGTAAAACTGAAAATCAACGCTAATCAAACATACGATACTGCGGCCGGATTTCGAATGATTATCGATTACGACGATACTGTGCTCAGTTTTGTCAGAACGGAGAATTCTTCCCAGATTAAAAGCGGAACAATGATGACCAATGGCAAGATCAATCCGATTTACAGCGTATATGTCTGTGATGTTGATCAAAAGACCGCGCCGGTACTTTCCGGCAATATTATTTCCTTTGTATTTAAAGTAAAAGACGATGCTATGCCGGGGAAGACAGCCATTGGAGCGCATATTGATGAAATATGCAATTATCAGGCACAGCTATTAAATTTAAACTACGATGAGGATCTGACACTTCAGATCGAACCGGAGGAGGATCCTTTGAGCAAAGCATACCTTACATCGCTTGAGCCGCTTGATGGAACGCTGACACCGCAATTTTCCTCCGATGTGTTTGAGTACGGCATGAATGTGGGCAGCGAAGTGAAATCGGTTGTGTTCGCTGCAGCTGCGGGAGATAAAGGAACAGTTAAGATAAATCGGAAAACCCTTGGAAAGGCCGGGTCGGACACTGCCATTATTGCGACTGTCACTTCGGCAGACAAGAAGGCCAAGGCACAGTATGTCATTACGGTGCATCGTGCAGAAGTCTTGGATACGGCTGATGTGACCTCAAAGAGTAGGGGTGACTCTCAACAGCCAGCAGTGAAAACCGGAACAACGGCAAACGATTGGTATGAACCCAGCCCCGGAAAGACAGGGGGCACGGACGCAACCGACCAGCCGGAGAATCCGGTGGCGGGCACGACTCCAAATCAGAGCGACAGTCAAAGCCCGCAAGGAAATTTTGGATATGGCACTAGAAATATTTATATTATGGGCAACCAAATGCCATCCTATTTATCTCTTCTTTCGGTCTGCGGCCAGTTTATCCTGGTTGGTATCGGATTGATATTTTTGTTTAAACTTAAAAAATGATTTTTCAATATTAAAGCATTGACTCGTACAGTAATACTATTATATTTTGCTGCGAAACGGTTCAATTATTTACTTATAAATTTAAATTATTTTATATCCATATCAATCTATGAATCAGCACTTTGAAAAAAATTATCCAATTCAATCATATTTAATAAAAAACTTCATATACTTAATTTTAGGTGTTTTTTACAGTAGTTTAGATCGTGTAAATATTGGACAAAGAATTAGCGCTATTTGCGCGCTCACAAACTTTTAAAAAAAAGCTTGACATTTAATACTTGGAATGGTATTATAGTTAAGCGCTCTAAACAAAGCATCACAGTTGACTTTAGAGAAGATGCACAAATAAATATCGCGGAGTGGAGCAGTCCGGTAGCTCGTCGGGCTCATAAGGCAAAAGTAACGATATTTAGAGCAATTATAAATGTATAATATAAGGCCGTTTTCCTAGTGAAAACGGCCTTTTTTGTATATTTATTTACCTTTATACAATGTTTACCAGAAGTGGAGTGCCATTTGCGCGACACTATTAAGCAACGGTTAGCAACAAATGGCAAGGTATAAATACATATTATTTATGTTGTAGCTTCTCAACAAGTCGTAGAGCAAGTCTTTGAGAAATTTTTTTGTTCTTCTCTTCGTTAAGGTTCTCTTTCAACTCAGATATTGTCGTATCGGCTGTTTTAATTTGCTTTAGAAGTATTTCATTTTGCTTTTTAAGTTCATCATTACTTTGAAGAATTTTTTCATGGTCTGATAGGGATTTTAACTTATCCTTACATTCATTCATGTAAGTTAGCATTTTATTATATTCTGTTTTCATTTTATTCAATGTTTCTACATTAAGCTTAAAATTTTCTTCTTGCTTTTTAATGGTGTCTTTTAATTTCTTCTGCTCATCTTCAAAATTGGCCAATATAAGATACTCCTTTTCCATATCTGAGCCTGCCATTGGAAACACAGAATTAAGAAAGTCTCCGACAGCTTTATGATTCATACCAAAAACTTCATGTTCTACTAATTTTCTATAGTATTCATATTCTTCATCATCATTAAAGTCTTCTGGAACTCTTTTATCTTCAAAAATTTTAGCTTGAAATATCTGTATTCCCTCTAAAGTAAGATCATTTGTTTTTGATTTAGGATTATGATGTGTAACATATATTTCAAAAGCTAATTTGCCGTTCCATTTATAGTAGTAAGAAGCAGGTTCTGTTTTTTCAAGATCAAACATAATATCAATGAAATATCTATTTTTTGATGTATTTAATGTGAAATTTTGACGTGATCTTTTAATATAAATCTTTATTTGTTCACCATATGCATACAGTAGGAGTACACTGACTTTCGCATATGCTATTTGATATAATTTATGAGTCATGGTCATTTCGCTATATGTTCCAGAGTGACTCATACCTGGATAGTAACAAAAATGGGCTGATCTGGAGCCATTAGTACTTGATCTTTTTGGAAACACTTTTCCAGCTTTGCTAAAATCAGGCTCATCCCAAAATATAATGTCTTTATCTATATTCATAATTAGCGAATGCTTTAATTTTAATGCATCATATACTATAATACATTTAATTTCATTGCTGGTACTATCAAAATAATATGCAAAAGGTTTGTTTACCAATGATATTTCACTACCTTCATAGAAACAAGTTAAAGTTCAAAAACAAAGAGCCGGCATCCATGTTTAATAATCCCTATCAAAAATGACATCAATACTATCCAGACTATCGGGTCTACCATTATAATGTCCTTCGTAATCATCTTCAGATGGTTCAAGATATGAATCAATTGTGTCTTCAATTTCGGAGTGATTAACATTAATATAAACAGAGTTAATTTTTAAATTAGCTTTTAAAATCTCGGGCAACACTTCAACAAATTCAAATAATTCTTTTCGAACATCTGATTCGACCCATTGCACTATTGTATCAATAGCATTGTCTTTATCAATTTCTAAACCATATTCTTCATATGTTGTATTTTGGTTAACCACATCTCGAATATCGTAATTCTCACAATAAGCAGAGCTTTCTATAGAATCTGCATAATATTTTATTGACTCATTAATGCTATTGATGCATGCAGCAATAAACATGTCATAAACTGTTTTATTGGGGTTACTTTTCTGCATGATTTCAAATGCAGTAGTAATATAACTAATTAGTTCTTCTAAGTCCATATCCTCAAATATACTTTCATAATTCATTGGATCAAAAAATATTGCAGAAATATTATAGAATGAAAACAGGGGCTCCTCTGCTAAATCAGATAGAATTACACTCTTAGGTGAACAGTCAAAATTAAACTCAGAATAATCTTTAACATTCTCTCCGGTTAAGTATATTTTTATTGTATCTTTATACACTTCATTAGTTATACCGTATTTACATAATTTAGATGTGATTATATGTTGCTTTTCAGATTCAGTATTAAATTCAATATTCAAAATTTCAGTATTTTTTAAAAGCTCTTGTATTTTCAAATCATATTCTTCATTAGTATAGCAACGAGTTAATTGCTTATAATGTATTATTGATTTTCTTACATTTTCAAGTTCTAATGTGTTACTAAAGAAAATAGACTTCAAATAATCATTAATTGATGGATTAATTACGCCTAAGTTTATTTTGCCTTTATTATCAAATACAGTAATTACAGATTCGTTAAGACGATTTAAAACAATTTCATAATTATCTACTGTGCAATCAATATTCATCTGACTAAGTCTATTGTTATAGCATTTTTTTAGAATAGTATATTCAACGTTAGTATCAGTAAGAGAATAAAGTGTGCTCATAAAAGCTCTATCTAATTCTCCCAATCTATATTCAAACTCATTTTTCCATATATCGTCAGGCTTAGACAATACTGATAATATATATTCGCTATATAAGTTAGGACATATGTGTTCATATCGAGATAGATTAGTAACATAATCAATTATTCGTGGCATATAATTTTTGTGATTTACAATTTTTAAATAATTCTTGTCATTTTTTATGTCTTCATAATATTCTTGGGGTATTTTCTTGAAGAATAAATGGTTATAAAAAATTTTTGCTTTTTCAACATTGCTGATCAAATCCATATTAATGGTATGTATCTTTATTTTTTCACCCAGCATAAACATTTTAAACTCGTCGGAGCGTTCCTTTGCCTCGTTAAAAATTGTGATACGTGAATTTAGAATTAATAGCTTGTTTGTATTGCTTTTAATGTATTTTATTAACGATAATAATTCATTTTCTTGAGTATCTTTCATATTAAAATAGCATTGTCCCAAACAATCATCTAACAGAATAATCTCTTTAATATTTCTATCTGAAGATAATGAACGCTTTATGTTTGAAATATCACCATTCGTTGTATATCTAACGCGGTAGCCCTCATTTGCAAAGTAAAGAACTAGCATTTTAGAAGTTATCGTTTTACCAACTCCAGGAGCACCTATCATCATTATAATTCGATTATTTTCTAAATAATTGAGACACATTTCATAAGTAGATGTCTGGACGAAAAAATTACAATCATCTTTTATATCAGCTAATAATGATTCGCAATCAATAAATATATCATTATTATAAATTTCAGATAAAATATTTGAAGCATATAGCCAAAGCTTATAATGCTTTCTAACAATTCCTATGTTTTTTTCATTTGTTAGAAATTCATCTATTTCCTTCAAGGTAATTATATTTTTGTCTGACTCCATATAATCAGAAAACAAACTATAAATTTCGCTAACGTTATTATCAGTTAGCTCCATTCCACAGCAAACATAATATTTTTTAGGAGTTAATCTTTTAACTTTTTCAACTTCTTTATTAAGAGAATTTTTTAAGTTTGCAAAACTACTATTTATGTAATGCTTTACTTGAATTACTATATTATGAGTTACAGTATTATCAGTTAAATCAACACCTCCATCACGACCTTTCCCAAATATTCTTAGCTCGGTATTTAGTCTGCATTCTAATATATCTTTACATAGCTCTTCAAATTCAACATCATTCAAATTGTGATAGTTATACATTTTTTTATCCTCAAAAAGATCACTTAAATTCTATTATTTTACATTATACTTCACATAAGAAAATATATCAACGACAAATGCATACAAATTTTGACAATGAAATAGGGGATAGTCCTTTATGGACTACCCCCGAAATGACTTGAATTAGCCATGATCATTTAGTTGCTGCTGAATTCTCCGTTCTGTTTGCAACCTTCTTATAGAATGCTTCATCCAGTTTAATTGCACCTTCATCATAAGCTTTTCGCATGACGTGGGCATATGTATTAAGCATGGTATATAAGTTATGACCTTTTTCTGCTGCTATTTTAGCCAAATCATTTCCTTGATATATCATGATAGATATATTCGTGTGACGTAGTTGGTGTATGGTGATTTTTGGAAGACTATTCTTTTTCAAAAATTCCTCAAACCATTGATATGGTGTATCCGGGCTCATGGGTTTTCCGTCCTGTTGAATGAATAACCGGTCAGAGTCAACCCATCCTTTACCATAAGCTAATCTTTGTCTGGTTTGATAAGCTTTATATTCTTTAAGTAAATCAACCGTTCCTTGAGGTATTGTTACAATCCGACTAGCAGAACCATCTTTGAGATTTTCTTTTGTGTCAATGCCGGTTTTCTTAGTATATTGACTGGTTCTACAAATTTTAAATACGTTTGTACTAAAATCAAGGTCTTTCCACTCAAGCCCCATTAGTTCTGATCTCCGGCAACCAGTAAACAAGGCCACATGAATGAAGACCTTATATTTCATTGGAGCCCGTTCAAGACATTCCAGAAGTTTTTCCACTTGATCCATTTGGTAGTACTTTGCATCTGTTTTAGGCACTTTCGGAGTTTTAACAAATTGGCACGGATTTTCACTGATGATTTTCCACGCTACTGCATAGTTAAATATGGAAGAAAACAATGTATAATGGTGCTTAATTGTCTTTGGAGAATAACTTCCTGCTTTACCGTCAATTCGTATGTTATCTTTTTTTAATTCAGCAAGATAATTTTGAATCTGCAATGGCTGAATATCTTTTACTCTTTTTTTCTCAAATGCAGGGAGCATAAAACTTTTGAGAATACCTTCATAACGAACCTGCGTTTTTTCTGCCATTTCAGGTTCAATGGTATTTTGCCACTGTTCTACAAGTTCAGCAAATGTGTAATGATTGCTGTATTCCACTTTGCCTTTTAGCACTTCTGCTTCCAGCAGAGTTGCTTGTTTTTCTGCATCACGCATAGATTTAGCTGTGAAGGTTTTTGAAACGCGGTTCCGTTTTCCCTTGATGTCGTACTTATAAGAAATGATGATTCTATATTTGTTTTCGCCTAGATTTTTTATACTTGCCATCTCGTATTCCTCCAATAGAAATTTAATAACGTCGGGGTGGATTGTAACGCGACTTATTAGTGATATCAAAGAATATTTATTGGTATCCTCCGGATTGTGCCAAAGGGCACCAATTTAATATTTCATGTTCTTAAATCTTAAGCTACTACATTACAAGAGTTTTCCTTCTCCTGTTGCTCAACCCATGCATCTAAACTACTTCTGGTAAACAAAATTCGATTCCCGACCCGATAATAATGCTTGCCATTTTTTATTCCCCCAATTGTAATTTTAATAAACGTCGGGCTGGATTGTAACGCGACTTCTCAGTATCGTCAAGAAATATTTATGGTGTCCTCTGAATTGTATCAGAGGGCACCTATTCAATATTTCCTGCCGTTAAGCCACTATATTACAGGAGTTTTCCTCCTCTTGCTGTTCGACCCACGCCTTTAGGCTATTACACGAGAACATTATCCGATTGCCGATACGGTAATGCGGAATCCGTTTTTGCCGCGCGAGATCGCGAATAGTATATTCGCTACAGGCAATATACTTTGCAGCCTGAGCGGGGGTCATTCGTTGGGGAGAATCTATCTCAATTTTTGCCATGCTCAAATTTTCTCCTCTCAAGGCTGTAATTTGTCCAGATGTATTCAGTTACCAAACTCTTTGATTCGCCCAAAAGGCTAATACTCATACTCTTTGAAACATCTGCAATCGAGTATGAATGCCATCCATTCGATTCATTCAGTATGGAGTCATAAATCTCGTTTTTGTAACCTGAAACCATTAGAAATGCATCGGAGTCCTGTATCGTGTGGGCAAACTCCCATTGGTCTTTATCATTCATGTCGCATTCGTAGATTTTCTTACTACTGCATTCCTTTTTTGTATAGACAGGGTCACAATATGCGAAGCTATGTGAATCTTTGGAAATCCGCTTCAGAATATCAATGGCTTTTTCATTATGGACTTGTAAACCATCCAGTAAGGTTGGTAAGTCGCGTTTTTTTATTAGATTGTCAAGGTAAGTTAGGCTTTCATCCCCTTTGGTAATGCCGGCCCATTTCTGCATTTGGCCGTTGTATGATTGTAGAAGTGTTACCCATACATACATGGCAGATTCAACAGGATCCACAATACTTGATAATTGGTGGTTGCTCATTTCGCATGCTTTTTCAAAACAATTCTCGGAGTATTTTGTTTGTGCAAGCATCCGGTCAAGTAATTCGTTTGCTGTGCTTTTATTGCTGAGCACGGAGAATAATGTGTACAACTTCTTATTAAGGTCATTGTAATGGTTAACAGGGTGTGGGACTTTTTGTAGTCCCACATTGTAACATCCACCATAAGGTTCCCAGTAGTCTGATATGCCTTCATAAGGAATCAACTCTGACAGCATAAACCCCAATCGGTTTTTTGCACCGATATAACCGGATACGCATGGTGTATTATTGGGCATCGTCAGCCACCTCCTTCACAGTAGGATCAACAATGACTGCCAGCCCACGCCTTGAATGTCCATCGATCGTACCATTGTAGCTGAATGGTGATTTAGTAGGGTCGTTTACTTCTAGTAAGTTTGCTGATTTCAGTGCCCTTTTCAATTCAATGGGTTTAATAGGATATTTGTCTCTTATGCTGGAATAGAACTTGGACATCAGACCCTTCTCAATAACTACAAAATTATCTTTTTTGTATGGACTGTTTGTCATTGCATAATCAACCAGTAGTGGGTAAACCTCGTTGAGAATGTTGGCTTTTGTCTGCATTGAGCGAAATTCTTCCAGATTACTTTCGCTGATATTAAGTAGATATTGCTTTATTGCTTCTGTATCGAAAGGAATATTCAAGGCTTGTCCAGCCAATTCAGTTGTCAAGGTCACAATGGAGATGTTTTCGGCGATTCGGTTGAGTATAGGTTCTGTTCCCAGTCCTACGCGGACTTTTTCGATTTCCTTACTGTAAAGAGCAGCAATATTTTGCACATGCCCATGTTGAATCAAATAGCTTACAAATTGAGGAACAATTAAGCCATAATTTTCACCGTATAGCTTTTGCATACAATTTGCCTGTTCAGCGGAGTCGAATAAATCGTTACCGCTGGCTGGTATCTCGAAAAGTCGTGCAATTACACCCTCATGGTCTGCATCACAGTTAAACAACAGAGACTTTTCCGCAGTCATCATAATCACCGTTGCCCAACGCGACGGTTCACAGGGCTTGTTGCCCTTTCCCAGCCGTCCTTTTTCAATGCCACTGGCGAGCTCATAGACAAGATTCGTATAATCCTTGGATCTGCTGAGGCTCGAATCATCAATTAGGAGCATGGCACCCTTGATCTTATCGAGACACTTAATGAGGTAGTTCTCCGTTGCGTTAAACGTCTTGCTTAACTGGTCGAATATGGGAGAGCAATATGCTGATAAACACAGTTTGGCTAAAGTCGTTTTTCCTACAGAGCTATCTGCCACAAGTGAGAGAAGTAAGGTCTTATCGAGTAATCCGCAAATGACAGCCGACAGAGCAAATGCAAAAACCACTTGTCTTACTATGTTTTTATAGAGATAGTCTTTCAGGGGAACCAAGATTGTGTCAAGACTACCATTTGCTTCAGGGAGCTTCTTTTCCGAATCCTTCGAAAGAATCGTGTTGTTTATACTTTGAATTTCTGTCCCGACATACATTGACGGATTACCGGATTTATCATAATTCCATCCTAATCCATCGATGTAAGGCAGAATCCTCAATGACTCATATTTCTCTTCAATCGCTGCAAGGAGGTTCCGAATGTCAAGAGCAGTGAGTGTGACTCCATAGTTTTTAGCCTTAAACCCTTTGTTGCGAAGCTCGTCAGGGTAGAAACTGTAACCTTTGGTCATCGGTCTGTCTTTGCTTTTAAAGTGTAGTCTCAGCTTTTCGCTTCCGTCCTCCATGCTCTCTCTGATACCGTATACCTCCAATCCGGTCAGAGTGATGATGGGTTTGAGTAATAATTCATACTTCATGGTTGGCCTACCTTTCATTGTGTTTGACATGATTGCAGCTAAGGCACATAAGCACCCGCGTTAAAGGGCAAAGCATGTCTTTTGTTTTTTTTACAATGTCCAATAGATACCAGCGGGTAGACCACGCAGGGGAATAAATTTGAGCATAAAAAAGGACTGGCTATATTCCTATAGCTCAGCCCTTTTGCTTATTATTGGGTTATTTAAATATTCTTATAGACGTATCTGTCTGCTAATCGGGTGTATTCGTTAGAGTCCAGTTGCGCAATAAATTCGGTAAGTTTTTGCTCTTGGTTAATTAATAAGATAGCACCGCAATTCTTACAATCATGTTTCTTAATATTGCTGTCGGGCTCTCCACATGTACATTGTAAGCCCGTGCTATAAAAATCTCCAATCATTACCGCTTTAGTTCTGCGTATATCATTTTGAAACTCCCATTGATCGTGAATGTTATTATGATCGGATATGGAAACTAAGTCTAAAAACTTCTTACGATTATCAAATGTATGACCTTTATGATGTGCATATTTTAATTTAGCACTATCACTAACTCCAAGAACATATTCGTGAATTTTATGATGACCGCTCGTAACATAACCCCCGGTTCTAATTTTATGCCGTTGGATCATATCGGCAGGAAGCTTTTCATCCTCCCCATAAACCTCGAATTTTCTTAATGCTTTGAGAAGGCGCTCAGTGGCTTCAATATCAGGTTGCTTGGAACCCTCGGTGTCATTAGATGAATTCCAGTGATAGTTGTTTTTTTTAATATCGTATATAATTTTATTAACCATATCTCTATCAATAAGTATGTAGGCCGTTTCATACTCACCTAGATTAGGGTACTTAAAACCCATGAAAACCAATTCTTCATTTTCATGATACGTATAGAATCGATTTATATAATCAGGATCCAATACCTTGTTTTCTCTCAAATCTTTAACACCTGAATCAAATAAGCTTGGGTTATTAATAAGCTCGTCTGATATTAGCAAAAATTTATACAGTTTCATGATACTTTAGCCTCCATTATTTTTCATAATAGTATCATGAGAGGAAATGTTTGTAAATTGTATATTCATGATTAATAAACTGTTTTAAGCAATTTATGACCAAAATTGGGCACAGCAGATCAACCGTGTTCCTTTGAAATGCCAATCCTTAATATTCACCTGTCAACATCATGCAACATAGGCAGCCATCTTATTAAATACAAACCGTGCTTATTGAAATGCTATCCATAATCTAAAAAGTCATGTGAAACCATAATGTCCCACATGACTTTTCAGAGTTATTTTTCTTTCTTCAGTTCCTCTAATAATTCCCTCTTGATTTCTTCTTTCATCAAAAGTTGAAATATTAGCAAATTTAGCTTCACAAGTTCTTTTACTAGATAGACTAACGCAGCAAGACAGATCAAAATCACCATGATAATTGTCAATACAGAGTATCCCAAAGATTACACCTTCTTTAATAGGCGAAGAGCCTTGAACACAGACTCCTTTTCTTATTTTGAAAAGCCTGTTTCTAATACTCAGATGCTAAAAGCATAGTGCTGTGATCTCCATCGTCAATACAAAAGATTTTCAAATTTACCGGCTTGCAGTATGAAATGATAATCTCATTTCTGTAGGCTGGCTGCTCCTGCTCATGTGTAATCTTCTGGCACATGACACCGTTGATATTTACTGAGGACAACTGGAAGGCCTGTAGATAATCTTTCGGAATCTGTAAATCATCAATCAATCTCCATAATGACAGTTGGGTAAAGCTGTCAATCTCGTAGCAAATGCCCCTCGTTGCAAACCTTGGATTGTTAAACATAAAAAATGACCTCCTTAAAATTATGAGTCCATTCTATCGCTGCTTTCATTTTGATTCGTGAATAGAAAGTGAATGATTCAAACTGGCTACATTTATGTTCTTTCAGAATGTATCCATCAATTGTAATTTGTAACGGAATTGTGAAAACAACTAGCTTACAAAAAGATGGACTTCATATTTTCACCTATCAGCAACGGTTTTTCTGAAACTCTCCATTTTAGCTTGAATTCACCACACTTTTTCAAAAATAAACCTACCGTTAATCCCTGACCCCCACCATTTGGGTTAAATTTCATTAACACTCAAAATCAGTTGGGTTTGTCATCTTAATTATTTCACTCTGAGAGCCCCTTGGAACCGCTAAAAATTCACCTACTAACCAATACCATTCTTAACTAAAAACCCATTACAACCTTTTCTGGCTAACTGGGTGACCCATCCATCTAAACCCTACTTAATATCACTTTAAAATCATCCATTTACTCATAAAAACTATTTTTCTCGAAACAGTGACTGTATCAGATTTTTAGTTCACTAGTTCCATTGCTGCAATCTCAAAACCTTGATTTTCACACTTTTTTAAAATAGTGAGTGATTTCGATTTTTATTAACTAGTCTATAAAATGTATGAAAATAAAAGATCAAGAGAAAAGGCGAGCTGTTTAGCTCGCCTTTGGTATGTTATTTTCCGGTTTGCTGATGCTTCTGATTGAATCCCCACCGAACCGCCATAGCCATTGTAATGACATCCAAGGCCTGACAGTCCGCCATATACATACCATCCGGCGGCATATTTAATATGCCTATGAGCACCTGATTCGGTAAGTATAATTGATATACATTGTCATTTTGGACTACGGTAATGTTGTTATATGTTTGCTGCAACTGTTGTGTACATCTTTGATTGCCTACCATGGTTTTTCCTACATAGTTCCAGCGTAAATCCATGACTCTGGTGATTAGCGTCAGTGCCTTGCCATCCCGCATGTAGTTAAAATCCGGCGGCATGGCAAGTTCCGCAATCCTCATACTGGTTGATAACAGCAGATAAAAGTTATTATCCTGTGCGATTTCGATGTTGTTGATTTTCATAGCTGCCTCCTACATTTCTTCGAGAATGTCAATTGCTTCCTCGCAAGCACAGATTAAACTTTGCCGCAAGTAATCATCGGAGCATCCATCAAAGCTATCAAGATAAACCGAAGCCCGGAAGTTTCTTTTCACCTCACCTGTGTTTTCGTCGTCCACCAGAAGATCAATGTTGAATTTATAGCGCATTTTTTAGTTCCTCGCTTTCTTTTTTAATTACCCTAATTTGAAAGCAAAGATAATAGGGAAGACCCTCTGCGCTTTATCAAGAGTTACATTGAATATTAGCGCTCATTCCAACACCCCATCACTAAAATCAATAATTCTATTGAATGCTGTTTTCAGGTTTCATCTCGCAAATTAATAGTACAAGACAAAAAAATAAGCCCCTGCCTTTCAGCAGGAGCTTACAGATCTTTGATTCAGTTCAACTTTTCCTTTACAACTTCAACCGGAGCACCCTCCACACCATCACATATGACTAGTTTGTCACCATCCAAGTAAACCCCGGCAACACTGGTGAACTCCAACATGGATTTTATCTTTTGTTCAGTGACCTCTACTCTGCCGCATTTGCTGGACACTAACTCATAGGCGACCGCGGATTTGTTTCGAATGACATGGACAAGACAGTACAGATTATTCACCATGATTTCACTGTCTGGCTTTAGAGGGCGATAAGTTCCAAGTCCTGTTTTGACCATGAGGTTCTTCATGTGGAAACCTTTTGTATCTAGCCCAATGTCATCATTTTCAATTTTTAGGCCATAGATGCATTCGCCTGAACTGAAAATGTCCTTGACCATCTTTGGCGAGCACTCCATAAAATCTTTGCTTTCACTGACGTACACACTATAACCCATGATCCGCTTACCCATATTCAGTTGACTTACTACGAATTTGCTCATTTAAAACAGCTCCGTTTCAATTTTGTTTTCTCTTTCGAGATTGACAAAATTGTACCGCTGCTGTTTGTCTGTGTCTGCGGTGTGATTAGACGGAGATGAAGCTTGGTTTTAGTGATGGTGTAGAGAAAGTGAAATAGTTTTACTGTTGAAAGCTTTAAGCTTACAATACTGATCTACTATGAAGTTCAAATCGTGCTATGGTTTACGTGTAATAAACAAAAAGGGAAGCTCGTTTTTGCTTCTCAGAGACACATTCCTGGTCTAATGGGGAATTCGGTTATCAATCCATTGTTACAAAATTTACGTCTCTCCAAATATGTAATTTTAATCAGAAGGTTTTAGCTCGCGGAGATACAATAAAATTTGTTGCGCTATGGCACGGCTAAGTACTGGGGGCACAGCATTTCCAACCTGCTGATATTGTGAATCCTTTGAGCCTAAAAATTCATAACTGTCTGGAAAGGTTTGCAGTCTCGCAGCTTCTCGAATACTTATAGCACGATCCTTTTCCGGGTGAATCCACATTGACTTTCTTACGTTTACAACTGTTCCAGAAGGAATGCTATAATCAAGTCTCAAGTAAATTGTATTCTGAGTGCGCGTGGCATCAGTGTAAGTGTTTTCTTGCATGTCTTTACTTAGAGAAAGAAAATTCTTGCCTGATTCAATCTTTTTAAATCTGGCCATAGCTACTTCTGTTGTGGAAGTAATAATATGATTATACAACTGATTATCAGGACGATCTCGCAATGTTTCAAGCAAAGACCCTTGTTCAATTTCAATGGGTCTTAAAGGTATAGGAGGGTCATTCACATCAGTTCCCGGCTCATAATCAGCTAAATCAGCAATTGCATCATGGACAGTTCTGTAGTGCCCTTCATCATTAATAACAGGATTGGGGAGTTTTGGTTCAATATGGTGTTCTTCATCATTCAGTACCCCTAATATGATGTATCTTTCCCTTTTTTGCGGTGCTCCAAAGGCTACAGCATTAACAAGTCTTGGCTCGATATTATAAAGGTTGTTTTCAACGAGAGCTTTCGTAATATATTCCAATACTGGATATGAACGAACTTGTGCATGTACACCATTTTCGTAGTCATATCCATCGATAACAATCCGATTGTCTATGAGCTCTTTTTGAATATGAAACATCTTCTGAATTGTAATTGGTTTTTCAAGAGTTTCAATTAACCGATTCAAATCTTGATCTGTAGCATGTAACCTTTTCAATTCTTCAGAAATAGCACCATTTAGATTTAATATTTCATTGTTGTTTCCGATATCATGCGCAAAATCAACCGCCACTTTTTGAAGTGTCGGCTGATGTTTTTCAAGTGCTTTTTTAAGTTTTTTATAATTCTTCCTTTTCTTAAATATAATATTAAGCTCTTTAAAATGCTTTTTATTCCATATGTATGGCTGGCATTGTTGAGGATTGTTTAGCAACTGCACAATGTTTTGTAATTCAATATTTGGTGGAAGCAATGTGATTTGCTCATGAGCCATATTAATATCCAAGTTATCGACAAATTCACGATCTGCATTTGAATAGTAAAATTTGTGAACTCTTGATTGTAACATTCCCACATTTTCCATGACAAAGACAAGTGGATGCAATTGTCGGACGGCACGCACAAACTCCTTTACTAAACGGTTGTTCATGCTGATCGTGGAATTTTTTTGACGATTTGCATTTGAAAATCCTTGGCAAGGAGGACCCCCAATAACAACATCAATCTGTCCAAACTCTTGAAGTATATCGGCATATACTAAATCTTCAACATTCTCACTAAGAATAGTATCATGGTGATTATGATGATACGTTTGTCTGGCGTCTTCGTTTTTTTCAGCAGCTAAAACAATATTATACTCTGGTTCTTGGCTAAATCCTAAACTTAGCCCCCCTGCACCAGCAAACAAATCAATTACATTGTACGGCACACTTTTCCCTCTTTCAACTTTATGCATTGCAGCATAGCACAAAAAGTGCAAAAAGTCAATTTTTAAGTAGGTAGTATTGCATTATTGTAACGGCTTTTCAAATTGTGCCTGCTTCATATCGGCGCTTAAGAAGAGTCCAACATTCTTCTTTTTTGCACCACTGCCCAACATTAGTTCCGGGAACTTCTGGTGTCATAAAATGGTTCCAAACTTTATAGGCAAGACCTTCAATTTGGGTTGCCAGTTCAGCCGAAATTGTTTGTTTACGCCATATATCAATATCATTAACAAGGCTTGGAAAGTACTCCGCAAGTAAAGAAATTGTGTAGTAATTTTGTTGCGCCTTCCAGTCACCAAATTTTTGGCTGGCTACAATGCGGTCGCATTCGTTAAAAAGAATCACTTTTGCAATCATACTGATATAGGATTTTTCGGAAGGTACAAGGATTTCCCCTGAATTGACCAACTCCGAAAATACGACAAAGTTCGTTTCTAGTCCCCGAGCAACAATGTATGGTTTCTTTTGCCATAGCATAATACACTTTGCTGCTACAGTTTTTGAAAGTTTTTTGGATTTTGGATTGTATTCCTTAAACTGCCTTTTAGATGCCGGAGTTGGTTGACGATTGAGTTCGACGGAATATTGACCACGTGCTCTTTCGTAAAACCATCGATATGTAGACTTCCCCCTATCTGTTGGGATAAAAACTGTTCGAGACAATCTTTCCATTGCAATATGATAATCATCATTAGCAGCAAAATCAGACATCTTAATTTCATTTTGGCTGTTTGCATATTTTGAGATGAACCCAATAATTTCATTTGCTCGATCGGAATTTTTAATAACGTTCAACTTAATTTGCACGTTGACACCGTCAAGAGGATTTTTACATTGTAAAGCATTATAAATTGATGCAGTGGTTTGACCGCCATTCACTATCTGCCATCCGCTAATTTCGGTGATAAAGACCATATCGCCTGTGGATAGGTCTTGATCAATAACGATTTCTTCTGCAATGGTAGAAATGCCATTATTATATGCCATAAACATCTCAGGTTCTTTAACAATAGTTTCTTTTATTCCCTTGTTAATCTTACCAATAGCTTGCAAAAAAGAACGAACATTTTTCTCAATAAGCTTTTGCCCTTCATCTTTATAGATTTGGGCCAATAATTCTCCAGAAATAACGCCGACATAACAGTCATAGACATCATTATGTTGATCAACTTTAATAAGAGGGAGTTTGGTTTTGTATTTGCTCTTTAAGCGAATTACTAAGGAATCAGCGACTTTCTTTTGGAAAACATTTTGCCAAATGCGCTCCAAATCCCAGATATCATATTTTACAGTTACTTTGTCAATCTGAATATCCCTGGGAATATCTATCGTAGCTATCTTATTAGTAAGAAGTATAATTGTTATGGTTTCGATGTCCTTTAATACAGCACGGATTGCTTCGTATGCACTATATCCGGGGCTAGCTTCTTCGATTGTACTAAAAAAGTCAGTCTTACATAAACGAAAGAACTTGGTGGCTTGCTTCAAAAGTTTTTCCGCTTCAACTTTACCGATTTTTTCAACGGCGGTACTCTGTTCGAATTCACTTACTACTAATGTGAGGTTTTGAAAATATTCATTGTACACATACCCATTAATACGGATTTTTTCATTAGTGTTTTTAAAGCATAGAACTTCGCAATCGGCAGTTCGTGTTTCTCCTGCATCAGATAGATAATTTAAGAACACAGAAGTAAAGGCGTCTATAGTGGACATAGTGCTATCAGAAGCAAACTGTCGAACCTCGTCAATTAGCTCTACATTTAACTCTTGAATTTGTTGTGTATTCATTTCACATCACCTTTATGTCATCTTATCTATCGTCTCTTGCTCAACCAAGAAATTTGAGCAATTTGCTAAGCTTAACGAATATGTTATAGATCCAATACCGGTCGGTAGCATTTGATGAGTAACTCGAGGAAAACTATCTTTTACCCAATACTGTTGACGTTCTCGCACTGAAAAGCCATATTGGTATAGCTCAGCATGGGTGTCGATGTATCCGTATTTCAAAAGTTTCAGTCGAAAATCATTTAGTGCATCAATATTGGCTGATAAAAGAATTTCAAGTCTAGGAACAATTTCTGGAAGTTTTTCTCCCGTTACCTTGCTCTTGTGTAAAGAAAAAAACACAAGGAAAAGTTCACCAGAGATATCATTGTTATCAAGCTGATATTCACTGCTAATTGTCACAGCGTAGGGAGCCTTAGAACTTGTTGTTTTTATTTCTACTGCATTTGAACCAAAATAAAAATCATGAGTTTCAGCATCGGGGCCTGCCCAATTATACACGGCAGAAGAACCGTGTCTCTTAATAATTCCTTCAAGATATAACAATTCTCCATATAGTCCTTGCTGCTTGTAGGGAGGCATATTTATGTCACTGGAAAAGGAAAAAAATAATTTCCATTTAGCTAAGGTTTGAGTTAACTCAGCATAAGCACCTTCGTCATCTTTTGCCTTCTGGAGAGCCGACACAATGTCGTCTGCCACTATTTCAAATATATGGACGTCGCCTTCATTATCTTGCTCCAGGCGAATGTAGTGCGAAGAACTGTATTCGGGAATTTTCAACAAATCAATATTTATCCCGTTCCAACGAGGAAGAGAAGCTATATTGGCTTCATCATTCACCCGCAAGCATAATGATCTACATAAATCAGATTTTGAAACAGCAAATACAATTTGGATACCAAATGTGGTTGTGCTCATCCTGGAGACTGTACTCTTTTCATATTGGAGATGATTTTTTATATCGTTTGAAATAGCAGTGTACGTGTCATTAGTAAAGCTCAAGGTCTTCATTCCTCATCCCAACGTCATTTAAGCGATATGATATTAAATTTCCTTGCTCTTGGCAATCAGGAAATACAATTGCAAAGCCAAATGGATTGTAAGTGCAGCCGTCAATTTTTAGTGGCGTAATTGAATCTGTGTTGATCGGGTAAATAATAAGTAGACCTTGTGTCCGTTCACGTACCATATGTCGAATATAAACATTCCTACGCTCTTGCTCATTTTCGTTTCCTTTTGTAATTTCAGTAACACGATTCATTTGATCTTGAGTAAAATCCAAATATTCATGTCCATTGGACGTCATCGTTTTAATTGAACAAACATTCCCATGCGATTCAAAGCCACCCTTATCACTATTACGTACAATACCTTTGCCAACAGTCAATCCACCAATGGGGAATGTATCCTCATCATCAATGTTGATTAAGCATACTGTCCAATTTGTAGCTCCGCCAAAAGAAAGTTGATCTTTGAGATAATCAGCCATATATTTGCTATTGGCGCGGTTGGCTTGTTTTGATGTTTCAAAGTCAAGCAGAAATTGTGCCACTGTATATCCGGACACAGGAGCCCAAAAATAGTGTTTAGAGCTGCCAGCCTTTCTTCCTTTGCTCTCCCAATAGTTTTTCATAGGATGGCCTAATGTATTAATAAGCCTTTGAACAGCTTCAAAGTTTCTTTTATATTGTTGTGAATCAATATCAATAGATCGTGTTTGACTCAAGGTGTTGCTAAACGAAATATACCGATCTTCTCCTGAACGGATCTTATTTGGACTTGATATAAGCATCTGGGGATGTGTCGCTATACGAAGGCCAAAGTTTTCAGGAGTTTCGTCCAAGTCATTCATATAAGTGATTTGATCGACTAAATCCTCTGTAGCCATCGAAATATGCTGAAAACCATCGTACAGACTTTTAGGCACATATAACCGACACAAATCTAAATAGCCTGGTCGATACCCGAACCAGCGGCCCATTTGCATTAATGTATCGTATGTATTGGAGTTTCGAGTAAAATAGCTGACAGTCAGCCCCTCTAAAGTTAATCCACGTGAAAGTTTATCTCCACCAATTACAATTACATTAAATGGCATGTTCTGATGATCTTTGTACATAAGTGCATCTTTGCTTTCACCATTGATGCTATATACTTTTATTTGATCATCAAGCATAATTGCTTTGATTTCTTTGAAGACTTCTTCCCAGGGAAGTTTAGCAACTCCATTCATGTATCTTGGAAAGCTTTCCTCAATTTTTTGGGTTGTTAGTAAATAATCTTCTTTCCATAATTGTTCTAATTCCTTGAAGATATCTTGATCACCATATTTAATTTTGGCTCGTATGTCTGCATAAAAATCCGACACCCTTTTTTTTAGTTTCTTCTGAGTATTTACAAAACGAAGAATATGAATAAGCATCGTATTTGGCTTATTCCTTTGACCACGGCAATTTCTATAGGCAGTGGAGATAACAAATGACAGTATGGCTGTCTTCAATTCATCTGGCAATTCTCCTACAGGATCATCCTTTTTCGTACCCGCAGGAAGATATGTTGCGCCTTTTTTTATGTTTCTCGATAATGGCATGGCCTGAACATTGTCGTCACCCTTTAATCCAAAAAATTCAATTGCGCCAACATACTTTGCTGATTTAGGAATCTTTATGATGAAATCTCTAGGAAACAAATCATTCCCATAATTTTTGGTCATGGATATAGAAGGAATAAAAATATTAGCGTATGGAGTTGCAGTATAGCCGACGTAAGAACGGCATTTAAACAAATTAAAAAGTTTTCGGATATAACCATTTATCTTAGTCGGGTCGCAATCTTCATTGAATGTACCATCCTCATTGTAGCAGTCATTGGTGTTTATTGATGCTTGATCTGCTTCATCATCAATGAGGAGGAGTGGATAATCGGCATTGATAAACTTTCTTTTCCCCTCACTCGTTTTTGCAATAGGGTGGGTTTCAAAATACGAAATAATGTTTTTGAGGACGGACGCATTCTTTTTTGTGATCAACATTATTGGCGGCTGAACGGAGGTCCCTACTCTTTTTTTATTAAAATCACCGTTATCGTCTCGAGAAGTTAATGTTGGAATAAGTATAGGCGGAATATTACGATCTTTACCTACACCTATAGCATTTGGTTTTCTGGTATACTCTGCTAATAATAATTCGATACTCGTTTCATAACCGAGTACTTCTTCGTCAATTCTTGATTGTGTTTGGCTACGTAGATTATTATGCATGCCAGTTAGTACAATAATAATTTTGTAGCCGCTGTCGATTGCTTTGTTCAGTAGACCAATATAGTTAGCTGTTTTACCTGATTGGACATAACCAAACACCATGCCAATCCTCTCACATGGAGTTTGAATGCGAGGATTTGAAATCGCGTTCATTATGCTATTAGTCGGAGTGTCGATGCTACGATCAATGACTTGCAAATCCCAGCCCTTTGATTCAGATAAATATCGCTCATACCTGCTCCAATATGGTGTGAGATTCGGTGCGGATTTTTGGAAATCATTCCACCAAGTGGACCTTTTTGCTTCTTCACCATACATAGCAACAATAGGTTCAATGGGAAGGCTGATTTGCTCAAACAAATACTGTCGGAGCATATCCACATTTTCAACAGCAAAGCCAAGCTGAGCCACTACAGCACTGATAGCCTCTTCGTGAGACAATTCATTTTCATTGATTATTTTCTTGCATCGGTTGAATGCCGCAACATAGCAACCAGCGTCGTCTCTGCTTATACAATTAAGATCAATCATGATGTTCTCCTATCAGCGATACTATTTCTTCCTTCAGGTAGCCGTAATTCTTCATTTCAGATAATGCACTTTGTATTTCTTCATCCGCGTATCCGTGAGTTCTAAAAACAGCTATATATTTTTTTATGCTTAAAAGGTCTCTTTGCTTTTCAATATTTTGGACTGTCGCCGAACCCCCTGAATTTTGCAGGTAGTCAATCATACCTGATTGCAATACTGGAGAATAATTTTCAACCAATGCAAGGTATGCATTAAGAGTTTCCACTTGTTGCTCTGACATGCCAGATTTTATATTGATTAACAATGGATGCTTTTTATTAAGATAAAAAGAATATTTACCAATGCTGTTTTTTCGCTGTTCCCACACATAACAAAGGTTTGGAACAGCGGGTCCTTTTGAATATGAACCGCGTGAATTATATACATTGGCAGATGCCTGGGTACATAATACAACAGCTTTTTCGAGAATATCTCGTATATAAAGTGGAGGAGTAGCCTTTGATTTTTTTATATCTATTTTCCAATCGAAATCACAAGAAGAATCAATATCTAACCTAATTCGCGCTAAGTCAAATGGTGCTTCTTTCTTCAAAAAACCAAACCAAGTCCCATACACTAATAAGCGTCTATTACGGTAAACATATATTCCTTGATGTGCATTCCAGCCTTTTTTACCTTCAGCCGCCTCGTAATCTGAGTCGCTTTTAAATTTTGATTTGTGGGGAAGAACGTAAGGCTGAATTACGATGCAACTACCATCGTGGTAACATTTTTCTTCCGGCAATTCTTGAGTAGCATTGTTTGATAAAACGAATGGATTCCAAGCTACTATTCTATGATCATGCATAAATATGGAGAGTTTATCCTCTTCGATGAAACGATGAAATACAAGTTGAAGGTGATATTCAATGGACTCAACTACATGAAAAAAGTGTGATTGAGCTTTTTTAATATCGGTGACATCAATAAGGCTGTCTAATTTCTCTATGACCACTACGGTGCCTTGCACTACTGAGGATAATATCTCCATTGAATGCTGAACTAAGCCATTACTAATATCATCAGTTATTAAATCCCAATTACCGTTTGTTTTCTCTATGTAATCAAGGTCCCAGCAAGCATCAGCTATAACGCCTTCTGATTTGGTTACTACAGTAAGTTTTTTACCTAATGAAAAGGCCGCTGTTTTCATTCCCATGCCAAATCTGCCTAAATCCATGTTGTCTCTAATGGTTGCAGGATCAGCTGAGCCTATTCTCATTGATTCAACCAACTTTTCTTTTGACATTCCTTCACCATTATCAATTATAAATATTCTCGTTTGTTCATTATCCCAAATAAAATTCAATTTTATTTCAGAAGAGTGTGCCGATATAGAATTGTCAATAATATCGGCGATGGCTGTTTCTGGAGAATATCCAACTGAACGAAGTGAAGATAACAATAGGTAAGCGTTAGGAATTAGCTCAGTTTTATTATGCTCCATATCAAAAATCACCCTTTGTAAAACTGTTTTAGCAAAACTGCGATGTTCATTTTTGCTTCTCAGCAACTTAATCTCCATATATATAATCATCTAAATCCTTATCCGCGGATATGTCTGTGATTCCTCGTGGACGTTGATATAATTATATACTGGTGTGTACAATTCCTTCTCAGGGTTTCTTTGGGGCATTTTCTATAAAAAACCCAATTATTACTAAATTAATTATACTTCCCTGATAATGATATATCAATGCGAAATAGACAGATTTCCTGCTATTCTGCATAATTCTCATCATTTTTTCCCCAAAAAACAAAAATTAGCACCCCACAAACTAATGTGAGGTGCTTTGTTGAAACAATGTAAATGATTTTGCTGTCTGGTTTATCTATCAGCCAATTGTGACAACTGTGCAAGGTGTTTTTGAGCTATTCAGATAGAACCCGGTAGATTGCCCCGCCTTTCCAACTGCTGTGACCTTAAAGAAATAGTCATTGCCTTTGTGTCCATTGTTGGTAACTTTAAATATAGAATTGTTTCCTGACACAAATGTTGGCTTGACACTTGCTGTGATCTTAAACTGATAAACCTTCCCGGTTTTCACAGTCAGTTTCGCGCCAGTGTCAACTTTGACCGTGTTGGTGATTGAAAGTACTGTGCTTGGTGTTTTCTGTCCATTGATATATACACCTGCGGAATCGCCGACCTTGCCGACCGCTTTTACTTTAAAGAAGTAGTCATTTCCTTTGGATTCATTGGCAGTTATTTGAAATGATTTACCCGCAACACTGAAAGTAGGTTTCTTACCGTTTAGAGAAGTAATTTTAAACTGATAAACCATACCAGTATCAATACTTGCCCGCGCTCCAGTATCGCTCTTAAAGGTTGCACTATTGACGTTAATATCAACTGAACCAGAAGTGTCTACGTCAGTTGAATTTGCCGGTTTGTAGTTTGCGTCAAAAACATTACAGAGTACTTGGTCATTAGTTGCTGAATTGGTAAACAATATCGTCTGACCTGCCCAGTCACTCGGTATAATCAATGGGTTATCTCCCATCTCACCATTTTCCTCACCGTCAAAAACGTAAGGAGTTACATCTCCGCCCATGCCAGCATATCCGCCTGATATGAATAAGAGATTTCCATTTTTTGCTGTTACTGTAGCTCCTACCCAAGTATTTACAACCAATATATTAACGTTTGAAGATTCGCCATCTACTAATAATGATTCATTGGATTTTTCCTGATAAAATGTTTTTGAAAATTGAATACCGTCAGAGCCAACTGTCTTAACATCTGCTGCAAATGCAATGGTGCTAAAGCTAAATGCCATTACTACTATCATTAATGCTGATATAATCTTTTTCATGTTCTTGTTCTCCTTTTATTGAATCGTAATGGTGCCCAATGTTAGTGAAGCAACACCGGGAACACTAGCTGTTAGAATAAATTTATCACCTGTTTTTAAATATCCGTCTTGAATACCAGGAAGGGGTAATGCAGTTATAGTAACACTGTATTTTCCATCGCCTTTATCAACTATCTCTTGTTGAAGATAGGATTTAAAAGCCTCCTCTTCGTCATAGTAGTCAGTATAAACTGTACCTTCAACTGAAAAATCCACGCCGCTAGCAGCTGCTTCTGATGATGCTTGACATTCGAATGTGTAACTTTGCCCTTTTGCTAGAGTAATTTCTGTGGGCGCACTTGTGGTTACCTTCATTGATGACGGCGATAAAATGGTATGCACATGAACATCAGTAAGTACTTCACCAGTTTTGGGCGATTTAGCGGTAATAGTTATGATAGCCGTTCCCGGGTTGACACCTTTTACACTGTAATACTCGGAATCAGAAAGATTACTTATTACTGACCAATCAGAACTATGAATATAAGAATATAACTCATTAAACTTTTCAGCAGTGGTTGCATTAGTCGTAACTGTTGCAGCTGGCGTACCCTTTGAGCCAATGGACAACGCCACGACGTTAGGATTGCTATTTGTAATTGTAACTTTTACACCGCTAAATTCGCCATCACCCAGAAGTGCCGTATTAACTGTATTGCCCGTCCATTGTTTCACAGCAAATTTCTCATTGCAGGTATGGTAGAACTGCCAATCTAATTCCTGTGGAAACAATAATTCATGTAATTTTATGCTCACAACTGTTTGGCGAACAGGAGACTGTCCTGGCAGCTTAGAATAAACGCCTGTACTTTGACTAGGTTGACCAATCGCTTCAATTTGAACATAATAATTATTCCCAACATGACCTGTTACACGAACAGAAAGGACTGAGCTATTTCCCGCAGAGAAAGACGGAGTTCCTTTCGTGTTTCCATTCATTGTCATTTTAAAAGTATAAGTATCATTATGTTCCAAAGATAATGTTGAAGGTGTATCCGATTTGATATAAGGAGTTGTTGCTGCCGCTGCTGTCGCTCCACTGAATATACTTGTAATCATTGTCAGAACGAGCATAGCCGATAACCATTTATGAGTCTTTTTCATTTCAATCCGCTCCTTGCAATACTGTTTGTCTTGTTGCACTTGTTTGTAATTCTCCTTTCCAATGCTTTCACCGTGCCGCATGAAAGTGTCTGTCGCTTAACAGATCAGTTTGTGGAGTTGTCCACTACAGCCTCCACATTCCGACCTGTAAGAGCAACAAAAAAAGCGCTATACACGGATTGTTCAATCCATATACAACGCCTATCAAACAAGTGCAACAAACACAAACTATACCTCTGTACAAAAGTTGCTACAGGAAGTATAATACTATTGCAATGTGCTGATTATTTCAGTTGTGTATGGAGGCTATCTCTCCGTATGCAGGACTGGTGGTATTCCCGTACCGCCAGTCTGCTTTGCACTTTTTATTGTGCCTTACTGTCAAATTATACCGCTTTTGATTCCTTGGTGCAATAGCTTAATGAAATTAATATAAGCATGAATTAACCTCTGTATTGTCAGATATGGACAGTACAGAGGTTTTATTTAGACTCTTTTTTACCGGTTGGTTGGGATATATTCCTCATCACGCTTATTGGAATAGCAGACTTATTTTTGACCCGGGCAGCTATCAAGGAAGCAGGGGATAGGCCAAAACTCAACTAGTATAAAAGCAGTCTGAATTCAAATAGGTCTGCATCGCAAAAAATGGAACCTGATTAAAACTATAATAAAGGTATCTGATCTTACTTAATTAGGCATTCGTGATGTGTTGGACTTCCCATTCAATCGTGTATAGTTTTTTTATCAAGTTGTATGTAGTATCTTCCTAGTGATTTATCCTGTCATTTCAACTAGTTCATACTTGAAACGGACTAATGTATTATGGATGCAGGACTAAATCATGGGATCTGCACTTGAATATTTTAAATCTCATTTAACTTTTAAAAATCCTGTTATTTATTTACTACCTTTTTTGCCTATCAATGTATCTTGAATTTCACTGTATTGCATCATTGAATCTATTAAATGCAGAATCCTAATTTTACCCATTTCAACAAATACTCACCATCGCCTGCGAAAGTCTAATAATGATGGGAAACCATTTATGTATCTTTGTTTTTCAGCCGTGCTAATAGTTTTTTGATATCCATGTACCTTTTGTAAAGTTGCCATATTACCTTTAGTTGCTCTTATCATGATTTTTATATGATTGGCTCATGTAAACCTTCTGAAGTAATTCCAGAGTAGTAATATTGCCCTTCATAAAAGCTGTGGTTATCTAAAATCCGTTTCACCTGACTTGGATGAAAGATTGCGTTTTTTGCCGTTGTAAACCCCTCTTCATTGAGTGTGTCTGCTATGTCTTGTAGTGTCAGCCACGGACACATGGAGTCTAACTCAAACACTCTACGTACGGCTTCAGCTTTACTAGGTTCAATTTCAATTACTTTGCTACCCCTTTTTGAAACATAGCCATAGGGAACACCACCCCCAGAATAGCCGCCGCCCTTCGCTTTCTGCTGCCGTCCTCGTTTCATTTTGAGTGCTATTTCCAATCGCTCATAAATGTCGAGGAGCTCGAACATGCCATTTACAAGGATATCATTCGGATTGCTGCTGTAGATGGAGTAACCGGGGCGGTCAATGGCCTTGATATCAACATGCTGTTTTTTTAATTCCCTATGTATTAATACTTTTACCAAGTCACTTCTCCAAAGTCTTGAAGTAGAGAGAACGACAATAAACTTGATATTGCTGCTTTTGATCTCTGACAGCATGTTAAGCAGTCCATCCCTTTGTATGTTCATTTCATCCTCATTTGCTTTTGCTCCGGAAATACCCTCGTCGCTGAAAACATTGACAAGGTTGAAATTGTTGTTCTTACAGTACTTTATGATTTCGTCCTGTTGTTCTGCTAACGAGTAACCCTGCTTAGCTTGCCCATCCGTGCTAACCCTCAAATACCCATACACGTTTATCATATCTGCAAACCTCCAAAATTCTTATAACGGAAATTCAAATTACTGTTAAATTGGAGGTAGACTTATAATGTCAATCAACTTTCATCATAACATTCATGCAGTTATCGTAGCTGACATTTACGCTTTTTGTGGCTCTTATCATTATGTCACAGTCTCCGCGCCCATTTTCATGCTCTGGTAACCTACCTAGAAAGGTGATCACTTAAATAGTCAGCTAAGGTGTAACTTGTATTATATGCAAATATAGTGAGCTGCATTCAATATCATTGAAATAATAAAGGTATAAAAATCATAGCTGCTAATCAATTATAGCAAGATTAATAAGATAAATTGACTTTTTATTATAGCTGCTATATAATCAAGCTAATGTAATAATAAAATGAAAGGGGATAAAACTATGAATGTTAATCCTTCTCTTAAAAAAATGGCTGGATATAACCCAACCAAACAAACTTATCAAATGAACACCCTCAATCTCTGTGAAAAGATTGAAAGTAAGGACATCACCCTGCCGCTATATCAAAGAGATTTGAGCTGGACTATACAAAAAGCTGTTGATTTATTTAACTATCAATTAAATGGAAAAGCTCCTGTATCACCAATATCAATGAACAAAATTATAGATATTGAAAATCATACTGTTCCTCAAATATCTTTCATCGACAGAAAAATCATTGATAATGTTAAAACCAATCAGCTTTCAGTAGTTGATGGTCAGCAGAGATTAAGTACTAACTACTTAGCATATTTAAATAGTAGCGATTTCAGAAACATAGTTTTGGATTTGGTAAGAGGTGAATTTCTCATTATAGAAGGCAGCTACAAGAAACACCAAATTCCAGTTGGAATGTTGTTAAATAAGGTTGATGATGAATTCTATAAATTTATAAACAGTAATACAACTTTAAGCAAGTCAGAGGTTCAAAGTGTCTTGTTCCAAGTTAGAAGCAAATTGCGCGATTATAGCTACACCATCAATACAGCTGAAAACCTGTCAGAAGATGAACAGGTAGAGTGGTTTGAAGTTCTGAATAATGCTGGTAGTAGAGTAACTCGTGTGCAAATGAGATTTGCGAAGCTACAGCTGTACGGCATTGATATTTATAATGACTATACGAGAGTTTATAAAAACAAACTTGAGGAATATAACTTGGATTTGTTTGATATGAAAAACACAGAAGTATCAATACCTATTGCCAATTTAAACCCTGCCTTTGAGGTAATTACACATAGAGCACATTCGGCAAACTTTTCTCCTATGCCCTCAGATATAAAGGAAAATCAAATATGCACCTTAGATACAGAAAAATTGAAAACTTGCTTTGAGATAACCCTTGTAGCTTTATCTTGTGCCCTAGAATTCATAAACAAGTATCACCTTCCCACCCCTGAAAGAATAGATTATGTAACCTATTTAACAGGCTACTTTGTCTTTAAAAATGCGGATGATCTAACAGAATCAGAGTTTCAGAAATTAGCCGATTGGTATAGAAAAGTTTCCTTTTCAAATAAGTCTAATGGGCAAAGAAGGAAAATATTCAATGATCTCATTACCATTTAAATAAAACAGCATGCACGTCAAAGCTTTAGAAAACATTAAAAAGCTCTACGCCTACTGAAAGTGTAGAGCTTTTACTAAATTAGTTTCTAAAAACTTGCGACAAACGTCTTCCCAGAAGTATCACAAACCCAATCCATTTGTAAGGAGAATTGATGAGCTCTTTGAGATTGTCTAAATAGTTTTTATAAACAACACCTTTTTCAAAGAATTTATTATGATGATTCATATATCCTTCAAAATAACATATACTTAATATTATTGATTTTCTTGACTATAAAAAGCGTAATTCCGTAATTCTGACAGTCTAGTCACTTACAAAACAGCGGTTCTTTCGTAGGTGACCATGTGCCAATTGTGTGACATTGCCCAGCAACAATGAGCAACAGTTATCAAGGGTTATCATATGGATAGCAATCTTTTTTTAAAAAGACTTGACATTAGATACTTGGAATGGTATTATAGTTAAGCGCTCTAAACAAGGCATCACAGTTAAGTTTAGAGAGGATGCACAAATCAATATCGCGGAGTGGAGCAGTCCGGTAGCTCGTCGGGCTCATAACCCGAAGGTCGTCAGTTCAAATCTGGCCTCCGCAACCAAACAAAAACCCAGGAAACAAGCCGTTTTCTGGGCTTTCTTTTATTTAAAAATAAGTTGTAAAAATCAGATTTAACGCACAAGGTCTTTAAAGTATGGGCTTTACCCCCATACCGCAGACAAAAAGATAGCGGAAGGCAATATAAAATGACCCCGAAAAGTTAGACAAAAATAGAATCAAGCGGATTGAAGGGTTTGAATCCTGTACTGAACAGGGCTCAGACCCTTTAATTTTGAATTAATACGGAGGTTGTTGTAATAGTCAAGATACTCAACAAGTTCGTGTTTAAAATGCTCCATGGAAGTAAATTCCTGCAAGTAGAACAACTCTGTTTTGAGAATACCAAAGAAATTTTCAATGACAGCATTGTCCCAACAGTTTCCCTTGCGGGACATGCTCTGCCGGACACCTTTTTCTTTGAGCATTTTTTGGTAGGGTTTCATTTGGTACTGCCATCCTTGGTCAGAATGGAGAATGAGATTGGTCTGGTTGGGTATTTTTTGAAAAGCTAATTCCAACATCTCTACTGTTTGCGAAAATCGAGGATGTTCACTAATGCAGTAGCTAACAATTTCTCGATTATACAAATCAAGAATAGGAGATAGATACAGCTTTTGCCCGAGCAGAGAAAACTCTGTTACATCGGTGACCCATTTCTCATTAGGTCTGTCTGCATGGAAATTTCGGTTTAGCAGATTAGGAGCCACTTCGCCTGCTTCTCCTCGGTATGAGTTGTATCTCTTCATCCGTACCCGGCAAAACAATCCAAGCTGCCGCATTAAGTGCTGTACCGTCTTGTGATTAATACAGATTTTTCGGTTATACAACTCAGTTGTAATTTGCCGGTAACCATACCGCTTCCTATGCTCTTCATAGATCGATGTAATTTGAGTTTTCACAGATTCATATTTATCTGGCTTCTCCAGTTGCTTGGCATGGTAGTAATAGGTACTGCGTGGAATGTCGGCAATTTCAACCAGCAAAGTGACCTCAAACTCATGCCTTAGCTCCCAGATCACTCGTGCTTTCTGTTTTGCTGTTCCTCTTTTAAAACCAAGGCATTCAATTTTTTTAGGTAGGCAACCTCTGCTCTTGACCGTTGATTTTCAGCTATCAAATCTTCTTCTACTTGCTTTTCCAATTTGGGTGGTCGACCTTTTCTTGTTCCACTGGCAGCACTTGCGCGTCCACGTCTATCAACATATAATCCTTCCGCACCTTCTTGCAGATAAATCCGTTCCCATCTTTTTATTACAGAATGATTCCCTACATGATACAATTTGGCGGTTTCGCTATAACTTAATTTCTCTTTCCTCATGCGCTCAATGACTTCTTTTTTGAAGTCTCCTGAAAACAAAGCCCCTTTTGGCATAGAAAAACACCCCTTTAGTTATTTCAGTATACCATACTGTCTAACTAAAGGGGTGCACTTCATAATGCCAACCGCTCTTTTTTTATGCCTGTTTCTTCGGCCTTAGTACAATATTAGCTATATTAGCTATGATTAACCCAATTATCATAAAGTAAAGTGTGCTGACTCGTATGGAACCGAGGAAGGCTGTCTGTCGCTGGACAGCGTGCGAAAAACCACTCGCTACGGTTCATAGAGGTGGAGTTCCTCGATCGAAATTTTGAGAAGCAGAAGCAAACCTTTACCGGCTTTCCGGCGCAGATCATGAATGAAGTCTCGCACCATACCACCAACAAAACAAAGCTGATACCGAATAAAAACGGTACCAGCTTTTTTAAGTTTGAAGGAAAATTAGTAAAGTTTTTACAGCCCGATAAAGAGCGGCTAAACGTCGCGGGACGCTGCGTTTACATGTTTCCGAGCTGAGACCAGCCGTGTCTCATCGAGATGTTTTTTCACAGCGTTGTACTGGCGGCTTACCACCGCAGTGTATAAAATATCAATGACGGTCAATTGGCCGATTCGCTGGCCCATGACACCGCTGCGTATCAGCGATTCCGATGACGAGGAATACAAACAGATATCGGCCTTTTGACTCAGGAGATTTTTACTGTAACGCGTAATGCTAATGAGTGTTGCATCCGTTTGCTTCACGACCTCCGCGGTCTCCAGAATATCCTTTGTATCACCGCTGTAAGAAATCAAAATGGCGACATCGCCTTTTTTAAGACTGGTAGCACAAAGAATTTGATCGTGCGGGTCGGCACTGGACATGGAAAGTTTATGGATGCGAACGAATTTATTATGCGCATCCAGGGCTATAATTCCGGAAGTACCCACGCCATAAAAATCAACACGATCCGCCATACAGATGATGTCAACGGCATGGTCTAAATCCTCCGTGACCAGGGTTGATTTTGTGTTTTCTATTGACTTTGTATTACTGCTACAAACACTGTGTACAATTGATTCCATGGAATCCCCGGGTCTTACGTCATTGTAGGTAATGCTTTCCTGCTGGTTAAGTGCTAAATCGGTAGAAAGGGTGCGACAGAGTTCCTTATATCCAGAATAATTTGCCGACTTGCACATTCGGACTATAGAAGATATACTGGTACCGCAGGAATTGGCCAGTTCTCCTATCGACATATTAACGACCTCTCCTGGAAAATCAATGATAAATCTTGCAATTTGTTGCTCCTTCGGAGCAAAAGAATCCATGAGTTCCTTTAAGCGCAAACAACAGCCGTACATAAGACCCTCCTCGCAAAAACAGTGTTCTGTTTTTATTTTTTTAATGAAGTTATTCAGCAAACGCTACCTGCGCCGCACCAAGCACCGGAGCAATATCGATGTCCTGCGCAGCTTCGATATACCTCAGGGCTGGCAAGTCGGAAAGACCAATTTTCAGCTGTGGTAAAAATAGAGCAACGGATTTTGAAATAGCCCCGCCAAGTACAAGATATTCAAAACGGTTATTTTTGAGAATATCATATAGGATTTCCGCAAGACAGCTCCCCATTTCTGAAAAAACGGAAACGGCATCCGGCTGTCCCTGCTGGGCAAGCCGGGCGATATCAATAACATCCAGTCCTTTTACAACATTGCCGCTGATTTCATTATAACGGGCAAGCACAGCGCGGCGGGACACATAGTCTTCGCTAATACCGCTGCGATACGGCCTCCCAAAAATGCTGATAGCGGGGGCGCCTTGGGCATTCGCATTTATTTTTCCATCAAACATGGAAGCAAAACCCAGTCCTGTTCCAATCGTAACACCCGCAACCCTTTCAAACCCATTGCAGCTGCTGTTACGCACCGCACCCAGCAAAAATGCGTGGGAATCATGGATAAAGCGCACCGGTACATCCCCCACGCCCTCCTGAATCCACGGGCGCATGGGGATACCCTTGATTGCCGCGTACTTATGCGTCATTAAGCTTATCCCGTTTTGGTAATCGAACGGGCCGGGAATACAAATGCCGACCGCTGTGATTGTTAAATGATATTCCCGGGCTTTCTGCAGTGCCTGTGCCGCCAACTGTATATAAGCGGTCCGGATACCGTCTGCATCACCTTTTGAATCAACGGAAACCCGCAGAAAGCTATCCTGTAAAATGGTAAAATCGCTGCGCACAAGCGCCGCCTTGAGGAATGTTCCTCCGGCATCTATGGCTAGAACGCAGACATTAGAGGCACACATCTTCATAGCCATCCTTTAATAATGTCTTATGCATAGTCACCTTTCCAACGCCCTGATTAATAACCTCATAGGGACCGAATCCGGCCGGTACGATAACCATATCAAGATAATTTTGCTCAAAATATCGGTCAGGATTTATCAGTGAACGAACCAGACATTTTTCACCTTCCACCAATGCGAGCACATGGAACCGATCCGTGGTTTCATCTTCGTACTTATCTAAAAAGCGTACATGGCGCAGGCTGAAATACAGCAGGTCATGCTGTCCTACAATCATTTCTTGAAAGCCGTCGCCCTCGCGAATTACCCTTGGGCTTTGGATTAGGTTCTCTTTTACCCAACTTTCCCTGAAGTCACGACGCAATACTTTATCACCGTGATAGGTATGAATCGGGCGGAGATTTCCGTCCAAATCTTTTCTCATATAATCATACATTTTATATGTATAAGAGCCCATTGTCAAGCTGCCGATTTCCAGAATTACTTGGTTGCGGCCGGAAGCATGAATGGTGCCTGCCGGAATCATAAACTGCTGCCCGGCGACAGAAGGCTTGGAATATACATAGTCGTCATGATTAAAGCCTTCTCCATACTTTTCGGCCCGCTTCGCCTTTTCGATAAATTTCTCTACATCAACACCGTCACGGAAACCACAGTAAGTTTTAGCCTCCTGCCCGGTGACGACCATGTAGTAGCTCTCATCCTGACGGCAGAATTCATTGTTGTTTTTCCTTAAATAATTACCGTCTGGGTGCACTTGAATAGACATGTTTCCGCTGCTGTGATAGGTATCATCGTAGTTGAAGCGGATTGGGAAATAGCCATGAAATTTCTCTGCAGGCTTCTGCCCCATGAGTTTCGGGCCGATAATCTGTACAAAGCAGTAGAAAGGGAATTCCATCTGAAGTGTATTCAAATCTGCCACAATGGAAACTTCCATCGGAATCAGATCGAATATCCATGCACAGTTCTTCATCTCTTCCGGTAGATTGCGCAGGCGCTTGAGATAAAATCCGCCCCAAACGCCTTCAATATAAACCGGGCGGCAGCGCAGCGGATAGGTTACCATTGTTTCAAACAAAGCCTTCATTGCGGATACGGAAATCATCTGCATTTTATCAGCATGATCGCCCGTGAGATAAAAGTCAATTTCGTCATTGCGAATCAGCTGACCGCGAAGCTGTGTCGCAACTTCAAAATCCACATAATAACTGCGGCGGATGATCTGGTTCACCGGCATGCGCTTCGTGGAACCGAGATTCGTCAACGCGCCGTCGCGGATATTCAGAATGGTGCGTTTCTGCGTCATATCAACATAGAGCTTTAATGAATAATTTGAGCGCAGCATATCAATGAGCGCGCCATAGCCATATACAATCAGCACACCTTTGCCGTTTTTTGCAAACTCCTTAATTTTATTGGAGAGCTTTTCAATTTCTTCTGCTTTCATCAAGCTCTCGTAGCCTTCCTTATAAAGAGAGCCGTATAGCAAAACGGGATCCGTGACCCTATCTTCCGGCAAATAGGGTAGAAGTTTTTCATACAGAGTGTCATTGTCCAGCAAAAGGGCCTCTGTGGTTAAGATTTGGGGCTCTACGCCATTCTGCGCCAGCTGTAAGGAAAGCAAACCTACAAACTGGGACATGGGGGCGCTTATGTAACCATCCAAACCAATGATACAGCGGGAAGAAGCAGTAATCTGCCCCAAAATCTTTCCGGTCAGTTTTTTGGCCGAGGAAAGGGAATCAGTAGTAATGGTATCTTGCAATTTTTTGTCAAAATGAATATGATTGACGGCATTAGGGTCATCATATGGGTACGGATTAAACATAAAACTCATTTTCTGGCACCTCTACTAAATATTTTATTGTTTTGATAAGGTTATGCGTTTCTACAGCTTAATAAAATCAAAATCCATCAATTGTGCAAGGTAAGACAGTTCCTGTGTATAGTCCCCCTCTACCACGCCATAATGCTGGGTGACACCAATCTTCAAAAGTTTTTCGAACAACTCCTGCGTACTGCCGGTCAGCGGCCGGAACATGCCGTGGGAATAGGAGGTAATGAAATGCTCGCAGGGCAGAGCCTCAACCAGGGTACAAACCATCTTGAAACGTCCGCCGCATTCCGAAATATGAAGCATTGTTTTGAGTCCCTGCGGAATAACATACCATGCGAAAGGAGCTCCTGCATATTTATAGTTTGTTTTTGCAAAGCGTACATCGCGGGCAATCTTTACCTTCCCCTTCGGATTCGTATAATCATTGGGGCCTGCATGTCCTCCGGCAAAACAATCCCGCTCTTTATCAATATAGAATGGTTCTATAAAGTTGACCGGCTGGCCGGAAAGCTGCTTCAGAATATAAACGGCAAGACCACCGCCAATATCACCTTCCGGCACGACGCTGACATCCTCCGTGCCAGGGCAGGGCAGAAAGCCAGGGCGTAACCCTACATCTGTCAGAAGCACAGTATCCACATCGTTCAGTACCATCATGCTTACCCCCACTTTGCGGGCTAAGCTTTCCATGGCTAGAGAAGCTCTGACGGAAGCAGCGAATTTTTCCTCATCCACTTCATCCAAAACCTCATATTGTTTTCTTAGCGCACTCTGTGTTTCTACCACAAGCGCATCGTCGATAGCATCTATCTCCTTAGTCAGGGTAGCAACGGACACAAATCGAAGCTCAGGGCCCGCTTTCATAAACAAATTATAGGGATCCACGTAAGTAGACCACATAACCTCATTATAAGAAGCCAACAAGCCGAAGTTTGTACTTCTCAGAGCGGAACGCACAGCCGCCGTCCGCGCAAACTGTTCTGCCTGTTCCATCAGCTCGTCAAATGTACCAATTGCCGTTACGAGCATCGGGCGCTCAAACCTTTTTATGGAACCAGAGGCTTCCAGAGCACCCACAAGACCTCCTGCAGAAAGAAATTCTACAAAATCTGTCTCTTCATTGGTGTCTCTGAATGAAATAGAATCCCTCGTTCTGCATGCGAAAAAGACTGGAACGGTGGGCATGTTGCGTAAAAAGCGTACCCATGTAAAATCTTCTGACCAGGATAGGAAGAGAGCGAAAACAAAGTCCACCTGTTCTTCCTGAAAGGCTCGCATGGCACAGTCCAAATCTTCCCGCGAATAAACGTTACCGTGAAAAACCACATCGCTGAACTCTTTCAGCGTCTCGACATAATGAGCAGCCTCCGCTTCTTTGCGCGACTCATAGTCACCTTCCGTAAGGCCGTACCCAAGATGGCGAAACCGGGAGGTGGCAATCAGCAGCAGGCCTACTTTTGCTTTTGGGAACTGTTGCATTAGTATCACTCCTAACCAGCAAAGTGCTTTTTTGAAACCTTCGCTTTGTTCCATTATATAATTGCTTGAAATAAACGTCAATATTTTTTTTGATAATATTTATTTTTTACAATAATATTTTTATTTTTTTAACAATAATTAGAATTTATCCTAGGGATATCTCACTTTTATAAATTTTATAGAAATATTTTTTAGAAAAAAATTTCAGAAATTTATTTTTTTTTAGAATAGATTATTGAATTTCATGTGAATATACGGTATAGTGAAAACATTAATCGAATGCACAGACAGTTTTACAAAATCAATAAAATCTGGAGGCTGAGGTATGAAAAAGGAACCTATCGATTTAAAAAAATTTTATCTGGCTCAGGGCACGGCCGTGCCTTCAAGTGAAGGACTTGTCATTCATCCCGATAAAGACGGTTTTATCCGCCTGCGTTTGGAAGGCGAAACCGGAAAAATAGCCAGTCTGAATTGGGCCGACTGCCGATATCTCATTGTTGATATGCTGGCTGACATGGACACCCAAGCTTTGATTGACGTCTGTTTTGAAAAGGCAAATCCACAGCCGGGAGAAAAACGTGGTGTGATAAATTACGAAATGTTACCCACCAGACGCGTAAAGCTGGCGGTCGACATGGAAGAGCTGCAGTCAAAGCGCTTCTTCCTATTAACGCTGCCGGGTATGCTGAAAGGCCGGGCAAGATGCAATCCCTCCAGTATTACAGAAATGAAAGCAGTTGAACTGTATATTCACCCAGGGTATAGTCATGTATTCAACAGCTTCACCATCTTCGAAGCCTACCTAGCCGATTCCCTGCCGGACATGAAGGTGATTGGCGAGCCCATGGTGGATGAGTTGGGTCAGTGGAACATGAAGGACTGGAGCACCAAAACACACAGTGTGGAGCAGATGACTGCTTACCTACATAAGGAGTACGAACGAGCGAAGACGGACAACCATTATCCCCAAGGATGGAACCGGTACGGCGGATGGAAAAATCTGAAATTTGACACCACAGGTTTCTTTCACACCCATTATGATGGAAAACGCTGGTGGCTGGTGGATCCGGACGGTTATGCTTTCTTCAGTAATGGCATGTGCTATGGAAGTCGCATGGGCGTGCACGGTTTTACTGACAAAATGGAAAACCTGTTTTCATGGTTACCGGATCCCGATGACGCTACGTATAAAGACGCATGGACAACAGCCGATCATATTGCAGAATTTGCGAAGCGCAATGGCGCAGAAGCAGGCAAAGACAGAAAGATGTTTAATTTCTCCCGTGCTAATATGATTCGTGCTTTCGGCCCGGACAAGTGGTGGGATGCATGGGTAAAACTCAACTCCGCCCGCCTAAAACGCTGGGGGTTCAATACCATTGGCGTGGGGGTTAATAACTATACCGACGAGCGGGTAATGGATTATCTTGCAGAGTCAGAAATCCCGTTCGTGTGGACGCTGAAGGATTTTCCGCTTACAGATGATCTGATTTTCCGCGATTTCCCCGACGTTTATTCGGAGCAATATGCGCAGCGCTCGAAAACATTTGCCGAAAATCAGATTACACCTTTTGTAGGCAACCCCTACATGATCGGATACTTTATTACGAACGAACCTGAATGGAAATTCCAAACCTCCATCAATCTTGCAGAAAGAGTTTTTGCTTATCCGAAAAATCTGGCCTCCAAAAAAGCTCTCATCGAATTGCTACATCAAAAATACAGCACTATTGATACGTTGAATCAGGCATGGAATAAGGAATTTATCTCCTTCGAGGACTTATATACTCCTTTTGCACACGCAGATTGTTTCAACGAAGCTGCCGCAGAAGATATGAAACTCCTGCGAGCAAATCTACTTGAAAAATATGCGCAAGTACCGCAGGACGCTCTGCGTCGTGTTGACCCAGACCACATGAATTTGGGACTACGCTATAGTAAGATCAGCAAAAATGAAATCGCCGGCAGTGAATTTTTTGATGTACTTTCGTTTAACTGCTATTTCCCATCAGCGGAAGACAGTCTAAATATTGCTTCTTCTGCAATTGATATGCCGTGCATGATAGGCGAATGGCATATCGGCGGAGCGGACAAGGGACTGCTGTCCTACGGCCTGCTTGCCTCCGCGACCCAGGACGAACGCGGCGGCGCCTGCGAACACTATATGCAGGGAGCGATGCATCACAAAAACTGTGTGGGCATTCATTACTTTGAGATGAACGACCAGCCCTTGCTGGGCCGGTTTGACGGAGAATGTATGCAGCATGGTGTCATCGACATCTGCAACACTTCCTATGACGATCTGGTTGCGCATTTTGAAGCTACCAACCACAAAATGTATGACTACGTATCAGGAAATCTGGAGCCAATCGCAAAAGCTGTTAATGTGTTCCGGTCAAAATAACCAGCGTAGACAAAAAGGTGCCTTACGCAAAGCGTAGGACACCTTTTTCATAGCTGAGTATAACTCAGGGTCTGTTTTTCTTTTATGATAAAGCGGTTATTTTCCCCCGGCACGCATTCTTCCCGCAGCAAAGCGGGACTTATCAAGGTAGGGCTTCACCTTTTCATAATTTTTACTGGCTACGGCCGTATATAAAATATCTATAATTGTCAGCTGGCTGACGCGGGAGCTCATGGCGCCACTGCGGATAAGATTTTCGGTACTAAAGGTACTTAGACAGATGTCCGACAGAGTAATCAAAGAGTTTTTTCCATACTTCGTAATGGAAATGATCGTTGCCGAAGTCTTTTTAGCTACGTCCGCGATGGTTAGAATATCCCTGGTTTCGCCGCTGTATGAAATAAAAACTGCCACATCTCCTTTTTTCAACGTGGTTGCGCTTAAGATCTGAACATGGGGGTCCGCGTTAGCATTACATGTCTTATTGATGCGCACAAACTTGTTATGAGCATCCATAGCTACCAAGCAGGAAGATCCAACGCCATAAAAGTCCACTCTGCTTGCCTCGCTGATAGCATTCACTGCCATCTCCAATTGCTCGGGACTAAGGATTTGCAGGGTACTTTCAATGGCTTTGACATTGCCCATAGAAACACTTCTTGCGATTGAGGGTAGGTCGTCGCCCGGACGTACGTCCTCATAAACGATATCCTCCTCACGGTTGGCACTGACATCAGCGGTAAGCATCCGGCAGAAGTCCTTATATCCCGCATAACCGAGACTTTTGCAAAGCCGCACTACAGAAGATGGACTCGTCACGCAGGCTTTTGCAAGTTCATCAATCGACATTTTGGAAACCTCGCTGGGAAATTTAAGCACATACTCTGCCACCAATTTTTCTTTTTTTGTCAAGCCGTTCAGCGATTCTTTAATTTTTAAGCAACAACCGGTCAATTTTTTCACTTCTTTCACAACAATATATTAATAATATGATTAATTTTATTCTATCATAATGCAAAAAAAGGTCAAGTATTTAAATTTATAAAAATTCATTTCAAATTAAAATAAAATTATTGACAAATTCATTTCAAATGACTATTATATAAATATTACAAATTTACATTCAAAGTCGGATAACATTTGTTTAATAATTTTAGAGAGGAGTAACCCGCATGACAAAACAAATCCAACTAATAAAATCCTCCACCGCACCAAAAATGAGAGGATTTGTTTCATATATGAAACAGGAATACATGCTCTATTTGCTTATGATTCCAGGGCTTCTCTATTTCATTATTTTCAAGTACATACCGATGTATGGCGTAACAGTCGCTTTTAAAGACTACAACATATTTAATCCGGGATCTTCTCCCTGGGTTGGATTCTCGAATTTTCAGCAATTATTTGCTCAAGTCGGATTTCAAAGGGCATTATCCAACAATATCGTTATCAGTCTACTGAAGCTTCTGATAGGATTTCCAATTCCAATCATCATGTCTTTGATGATCAATGAGGTTAACAGCCGGTTATACAAAAAAGTCATTCAGACCTCGGTTATCCTGCCAAATTTCGTTTCATGGATTGTCATCAACGGCCTATTGTACGCATTATTCTCCCCAAATACAGGCGGCATTAAGGAAATAGCCAGTCTGTTCGGCTATACAGGCCAATTGCCGAACTTATTGACAGATGCGGGTTCTTTCCAGGGTCTTATTGTATGGTCACATATTTGGAAAAGTGCCGGTATGGGAACTATCGTTTATCTCTCAGCCCTGATGGGAATCGATACCCAACTTTATGAGGCTGCCTCCATCGACGGTGCAGGAAAATGGAAGCAACTGATTCACATCACACTTCCCTGCCTGCGCTCCACCATCATCGTGCTTCTGATGTTCCGAGTCGGTGAAGTAATGTATGCGGGCTTCGATCAGATCTTCGCCATTACCAACCCCATGGTGAATTCCGTAGCGGATATCATTGACACCTTTGTCTACCGTATTGGAATGCAGAACCAGCAATTTTCACTGGCAACGGCAGCAGGCCTGTTCCAGTCAGTGATTGGCCTTGTCTTGGTGGTCATCACCAACGCGATAGCGAAAAAGGTCGACCCGGACAGCAGCATGGTTTAAGGAGGAAAAAAAGATGAAAAAAACAAAAGGGGAAAGAATAGGTTCTTTCATTAACGGATTTATTTTGCTCTTGCTTGCTTTTATTACCATCTATCCTTTCTGGCATGTACTCATGTACTCCATCAGTAATTCCCAGGCTGCGTCCTCCGGCGGACTGTTCTTTTTGCCGAGAGGAATTGATTTTCTCGGATATAAGCTGGTGCTCCAACAACCCCAAATTTACATTGCTTATTGGAACACCATCTCAAGAACGGTTGTAGGAACGTTTCTTAGCCTTATCCTCACCGCAACATTAGCATATCCGCTTTCGCTGCCGAGACTGCGTGGCAGGAAATTTCTGTGCAGCGCGATTTTCTTTACTATGCTGTTCAACGGCGGCATGATTCCCACCTATCTTTTGGTGAGCGATTTACATATGATTGACACCTTCTGGGCACTGGTAGTTCCAAATGCTGTGAGTGCATATAACCTGTTCATCATGCGCAACTATTTTCAAACCATTCCGCCCAGTTTGGAGGAATCCGCGAGAATAGACGGTGCAAATCCCTTAACGATCCTATTTCACATCATTCTCCCCATATCAGCCCCAACTCTGGCAGCTGTGGGAATGTTCTATGGTGTAGCTAACTGGAATGCGTACATGGATGGTATTCTTTACATCAACAGCAACAACCTGCAAATATTACAGGTATATCTGCGTAATCTGTTTGCATCGGCTGGTGCCGGTGCCGTGCTTTCTGGCGTGCAGGGAATCAGCGAAGCCAGCAAGGTAACGGAAGAAACGCTGAAAATGGTCACTATCACAGTTTCTGTGTTACCAATTCTTGCTGTGTATCCATACTTACAAAAATACTATACCAAGGGGGTGACGGCCGGCGCTGTAAAAGGATAATTGAACGTGAGCAAATAATAAATTGTTAGGGAGAGAGATCATATGAAAAAACTTAAAAGATTGATAAGTGGCTTACTGGCAGTCTCAATGGTGTTCTCCATGAGCGCATGCGGCAAATCATCCTCCAGCGATGCCAGCGTCAGTCCGGGAAACACATCCGAAACTAAAGCTTCTTCTGCACCAGACGTTGTAACGGAATTGAGTATACTTGTCACAGGTGATAACACACCGCCCGCTGACAACTCCGTTTTAAAAGAAATCGAAGCAAAAACTAATGTCAGATTGAAGGTTACCTATGCTTCTGCCGGCGATGTAACCAGCAAGCTGAACACTCTAATCGCAGCGAAAACACTGCCAGACATCTTCCGGACAGGAAGTATTTCCACCGCGGAGAATTTAAAAAAGAACGGTATGGTCGCAGACTTAACCGAATATATAAAGAATGCGCCTTCAATTCAGTCCGAACTCGGTAAGATTCTCACAGATAATCCGTTAAATAAAGATGGCAAGATTTATGCACTGTTCAACGCAGAAACCTCATATGCGCAGAACATGAACATCCGTACTGATTGGCTCAAAAAAGTTGGCATGGAAATGCCCACCGATCTTGACAGCCTGTACAATGTGCTCTACGCTTTCACCTTTAAAGATCCGGATGGAAATGGCAAGAACGACACCATTGGCCTCGGTGCTTCCATCGTTGCAACATGGAATAATTTTACAAGCATTTTGGGTAGCTATGGCATTCCTGCCAGCTCGAACGGCCTCCGTCCCTATCAGTTGGAGGACGGTACCGTAACCACCGGCATGAAAAATAAGAATTTCCTAGATGCCATAAAATACTTCCGTAAGCTGTATCAAGCCGGCGTAATGGATCCCGATTTTGCAACCATCCCTGCCATGGATTCCTACGGAAAATTGTGGAACGGTAAGGTCGGCGCGTTTGACTTCCAGTGTGCCGGTCCGACCAACAACTGGATGCCTGCCCGTTATACGGAAAAGCCAGTACCTACCTTTGACTTTGCGGAGATCAAAGGGCCTATCGGCGTAGCCGCACAGGGTAAGCAGTACCCGTCCTACATCCCCACTACCCTCGTTAGCTCCACCTGCAAGAATCCGGCCGCTGCCGTTAGGGTTCTGGACTTTTTAATGTCCGAGGAAGGCAACTGCCTTATAAATCTCGGCATAGAAGGCAAGCATTTTAATTGGGTTGACAAAGCTGCCGGAACCTATAAAATGATAGCACCCTATGACGACAGTACCACAAACCGCAACGATGGCGTGTTTGTTTATGCCGATTTTCTGAAACCGAAGGTTACCACGGAGCGCCGCACCTTAAACGAGCAGAGTAAAAAGGGCGTTGAGATGGCCAATGCCATGTGCACCATCGATTGGCCGTACATCTACACTTCCTTTAAAGCAGAAACAACTTATGGCAAGAACTTAAGTACCATTGAAAAAGAGGTTTTCTGCCAGTTGATTTCCTCTAAGGGCGACGTTGAGAAAGAATACAAGGAAGCGATTGCACGTTGGGAAGCAGAAGGCGGTCTCGATTGGGAGAAAGATGCTACCGCTGCTTATAAGTCGCAACAGTAAAATCAAAAGCTAGACTGCCCAAAATCAGTCTAGCTTTATTAATAAAAGTCAACTAAACAGTATGTTTGCTGAAAAAACAGGTTTGGGAATTTACATAGAGGGTGTATTTTATGTATCAATCGATAAAAGCGAGCAAGCTACAGCTACAGATTAGTGAGGACGCAAGCAAAGTAAAATGGTCGGCAGAGGGACTTCCTATGAGCAATGAGGTGCAAGCTGACTTTTGGCGGGTACACATTGACGATGAATATTATCGCTCAATGACGGTACGTTCCTCCCGGCAGAAAGGTACTGTCAAAAAGTCTAGCAACGGCCTATTGATTTATTATCCACAACTGATGGGTGACGACGGACGGATGTTCGATGTAGCTTTCACAGTTCATATCAAATCAACCATTAACACTTATGAATCCATGGAAATGTGGGCGGAAGTAGATAACAAAAGTAATGCACGGCTCAATGAATTGCAACTTCCTTTTGTGGATTTGTCTGTAATTTGCTCGGAAAAACGAGAGCAGGATGTCTTTTATAAAATGAACGGACTGGGTGAGAAAGTTTCTAACCCGTGGGAAGCGCTAAAAAAAGAGCATACAGAGTATATGGCAGCGGATTATGATGAAATATGGGATCCCGTACAATATCCCTGTCCTGCCAGTATGTGCTGGTTCGGTGTGCAGAGCGGTGGTCATTTTCTTTATGTGGGACGCCACGATAGTCAGTCCCGGATCGCCACGCTGTCTGCAGGGCTTGCCCCCAGAAACGCGGATCCGAGGCTAATCCTCTCGATTTCCAACTATCTGCTTGCACAGTCCGGTGAGAAGCTGGAGAGCGCTCATTCCGTAGTTTCTCTGAATGAAGGGGACTGGAGAACTGGTTCCGACATTTACGGAAACTGGGCCAGAAGCGATTGGTATTTCGTGCCGAAAAAGCCTGACTGGGTACAGAACATGACCGGATGGCAGCGAATTATTTTGCGTCACCAATATGGAGAAGTTTTCTTCCGGTACAAAGATCTGCCGCACATTTATGAAGAAGGGAAAAAATACGGTCTAGATACACTGATGGTATTTGGTTGGTGGAAGGGTCGCTTCGATAACGGTTATCCTGTCTATGAAATCGACCCGGATCTGGGCGGCGAACAGGGCCTTAAGGATGCTATTGAGCAGATACATAAAATGGGCGGTCATGTGGCGCTTTATACCAACGGGATCCTCATTGATGTTGCAACCGATTATTATAAGGAAACAGGCTTTCGCATCTGTCGGAAGGATCTGGATCACAATGAATACCGCGATCACTACCAATTCTCCAACGACGGTATGCTGCTGCGAAGCTTCGGATATAAAAGTTTTGTTACAGCCTGTCCTGCTACGCCGGAATGGAAGGAGCAACTACTTAAAAACGGCAAAATAAAACTTGCCCTCCAGCCAGACTCCATCTTTTTCGACCAGATGGGCGGTCACAAACCAGGCCTTTGCTTTGATGAGGCGCATCTGCATGGCAAACGCGGAGATGCAGAAGCGAAATGGCGTACTGAAAACATGGACGCCATCAAGGCTTTGTGCGGGCCGGAGCAGGCTTTTGGCACCGAGCAGTGTGTAGACGCCTTTGCTCCTCATATAGACTACCATCACGGCTGCCAGTATGGAAATATTTTCGGCGAAACCGTTTATCCTGAGCTGTTCCTGCGGACATTCCCCGAGCCGATCATGACCGACCGCTTTCTGCATGACAACCGCGATGATTTTAAGAGGTTGCTGAACTATGCTTTCTCCTATGGATTTCGATTTGATATCTCGGTTTATCGGGGCAGAAAGTCAATCGTCAGCGACCTGCCCGATTATGCAGCATATATTAAGAAGCTGATTGATATTAAAGAACAGTATCGTGATTTCTTCTACAAAGGCCGCTTTGTTTGCAACCACACGCTTTTCTTACCGAAAGAAATTCGCATGACTGAATATGAGAGTGCGGACGGACGAACTCTGCTTGTATTTTGGAACGATTCTGACAGGGAGGCAGAGTTCACGGCTTGCGGCCAGCCGGTAAATATTGCTTCGCAGGACATTGCCTGCCTGCTGTGGACGGACTGAACAGATGAGTTTAAATGGAATCCAGCTACGTTGTGGAAGCTGGGAAGCGGAGGTTCTGCCGTTCTTTGGGGCAAATCTGATCTCGCTGAAAAAAGATGGCCATGCTCTCCTGCGTACGCCCGATAGCATGGAACAGCTGGAAGTAAGTCCCTATCTATACGGAAATCCACTGCTTTTTCCCCCGAACCGAACAGCGGAAGGAAAATTCTGTTTTGAGGGAAAAGAGTACTTTCTGCCGATAAACGAACCACAGTTTGGTAATCATCTGCATGGGCTACTTTATAATGCCCTTTTTCAGACGAAGAACTATTCAGACAACAGCGTGGTCTGTTTCTTGAAAAACGAGGGGGAATTGTTCCCCTTCTGCTTTACACTGGAGATTTCCTTCACACTGGATGAGGAAGGCTTGACGCAGCGCATTAACGTTCACAATGATGGAGATCATGCTATGCCAGTTCTTCTGGCTTTTCACACCAGTTTTGCTACACCTGAGTGTTTTTCCGTACCCATCGGAAAACGCTGGGAAATTGACAGCTGCTATATTCCCACGGAAAAACTGACGGATTTGAATGAACAGGAACTGCTTTATCGAAGCGGCTGCCACCCGGACGGAAAGGTGATTACCGGTTTCTATACAGCAGAGAACCATACCGCACATATCGGTCGCATTTTGTATGAAACTTCACCCAAATTTACACAATGGATTTTGTATAATGGAGGAGGAAAGAAAGGCTTTTTATGTGTGGAGCCACAAACAGGCTGCGTAAACGGCCTGAATATGCCCGGCGAGCACCTTGTACTGTCCGAGGGAGAAACGGCTGAGTTCTGGCTACGGTTTACACTACATTGAGTTTTAAGGAGGAAATTGTATGAAGATATTGATGATTACTGCAGAGGATTATGACGACTCCGAAGTATTGTACCCCTATTTCCGTCTTCAGGAAGAAGATTTTGAAATTGACGTGGCCTCTTTCCGAAAAGAACCTATCCACGGAAAATATCATTTCATAATCGAAGCCAACAAGACCTTCGAAGAAGTTCACCCAGAGGAATATAACGGTCTATTGATACCCGGGGGAAAAGCCCCGGAAAAGATCCGCCAAAATCAGGCCGCTCTGAACATTGTTCATTATTTTATAGAAAAGAAATTACCCGTTGCCGCCATCTGCCATGGCCAGCAAATTCTGATCTCTGCGCGGGTGCTAAATGAAAGACAGTCCACCTGCTATCCCGGTGTGAAGGATGATCTGATCAACGCAGGCGCCATCTATCAGAACGAAAAAGTGGTGGTGGACGATAACCTCATCACCTCCCGTCGTCCGGAGGATCTTCCCTATTTCATGAAAGAATTTGTGGCAAAGTTTTACGATAAATAAGACTAACGAAAAACAGGCTGGCCGCCATTTCTTTTAGAAACGGCGACTAGCCTTGTGTTATGAAGACGATATAAAGCGACAAAGGTATATCTGCCCTATAACGGCTCTCCTGAACATTGCATACGGAATTGCTTCGGCGGATAATTGCAGAATGACTGTCTGTAAGATTATATCTATTAATTGATATAAAAATTATTCTTTTGCCATTGTATGAAAGGAATGTTCAATTATGAATATTTTGGTTTGCATTAAGCAGGTTCCTGAAACCAATAAGGTTGAAGTCAACCCGGTCACCGGCGTACTGAACAGGAACGGCGTGGATACTCTCACAGTTGAACCGGGTGTTTTGCTTATGGAGCTTGCGGCGTATGTCGAGGAAAAAGGCTTTTTCTATCCTCCGGATCCAGGCGAAAAGTCAGCGACCATTGGGGGCAATATCAGTACAAACGCCGGCGGTATGAGGGCAGTCAAATATGGGGTCACCCGCGACTTTGTCCGCGGTTTAGAAGTAGTCCTGGCAAATGGAAGCATTGTGAACTTCGGAGGAAAAATCGTTAAAAACAGTTCGGGATACGCAATGAAGGATTTGTTGATCGGTTCTGAGGGAACGCTTGGCATCGTCACAAAAGCAATTTTGAAACTGCTTCCTCTGCCGAAAAAAGCGGTGAGGATTGAGACTTTGTTGTGATATCCACATCCCGGGTTTACCCGAATATAATATTCAACAAAGAGGGCCTTCTTTGAATATTCTTAATTGTTTTATCTCTGCAAGATATGACCGAAAGGAGGAAATTATATGGATATCAAAATTCCTTATGGAAATGATAGACTTGAACTTTCGTTAGATGGATTGTCGGCTGAACTGCTCCAGTCAAGCATACAAGACCTGCAAAGCGATCAGACTGATGACAAACTTGTACTGGAGGCTATGGCGCATCCGTTGGGAAGTGTCACGCTGCGTGAGATGGCTGTAGGAAAGCACACTGCCACCATAATTATCAGTGACCATACCCGTCCGGTACCAAGCCGTCATATCATTCCGTTCATGCTTGCAGAACTGCGTGCTGGTAGCCCCGATATTGATATCACTCTGCTGGTTGCCACGGGTTTTCACCGTGGCACCAAGAAGGAAGAGCTAATTAGTAAACTGGGCGAAAAAATTGTGCAAGAGGAACGGATCATTGTGCATGATTGTCAGGATGACAGTGCAAACATCGAAATCGGTATCTTACCGTCTGGTGCTAAACTGGTAGTAGACCGCTGTGCAATTGAAACAGATCTTCTTGTGTCTGAGGGGTTCATTGAACCACATTTCTTCGCCGGATTTTCAGGAGGACGCAAAAGTGTCCTTCCGGGAGTTTGCAGCCGTACGACCGTATTGGGAAATCATTGCAGCAAATTCATCGCAAGCCCCTATGCACGCACCGGTGTATTGGAAAACAACCCCATCCACAAGGATATGGTGGCGGCTGCAAGGATGGCAGGGTTGCGTTATATTGTGAATGTGATTATCAATGAACACAAGGAGGTTGTAGCAGCCTTTGCAGGAGATCCAATAGTTGCTCATGAGGCAGGATGCACTCTGCTAAAAGATTACTGCCATGTCAAACCTCAAAGATTGGGAGATATCGTTATTTCATCTAATGGCGGCGCTCCGCTCGATCAGAATATTTACCAGTCAGTCAAGGGGCTGACTGCAGCAGAATCCGCTGCTGCACCCGATGCGATTTTAATCATGTGTACGCGCTGCAATGATGGCACAGGGGGAGACGACTTTTACCATGCGCTGCGCGACTGCAAGAGCCCTGCCATACTTCTTTCTGAGGTATCTCGTGTGCCAATGAACGAAACTCGCCCTGACCAGTGGGAATATCAGATTCTCGCACGGGTACTTAGCAAACACCGCACTATTTTTGTTTCCGATCCCAAAATGCAGACAACATTAGAGGAAATGAAACTGGAATATGCCGAAACTGTGCAGGAAGCACTTATACGCGCCTTGGAATCTATAGAAAAGGACGCACATGTCGTTATTATTCCAGATGGAATTTCAGTAATTGTAGAAAAATAAAGAGGTATTATTAAAATTAGGCTTAATATAGACAAATGTGGAATAACTACATTAACACATTTTAAAAATCAATGTGTGTGCGAAAAGTACAGCTACAATGAGATAACTACACATTTCTAAAATTACCAAACGTTACAATGTCCTTGATGTTCGAAAGTGAATAATCTGCAAAACCATACAAGACGTTTCGTAAAGTGGTTTGTAAAACCCGAGTATGTTTTATGCAAAATGAAAGACGATAAAAAAGCATTTCATCATAAGAAGAAAAAATAGATTTAAGATACATCGATCGTTAATAGATCATATGAACAAGAAAGCTCTTATTTCAATAACAGTGCTCTAGTAAGTTTCCGTCTGTCCATGGATGATGTGCGATGTTTAAAGAAAGGCACCGGAAACGATATCCAGCAGTTCGTCATATTGGTGATTGATAAGTTTAAATGGTTGAAAGAGCGCGGCCTGGATGGAGTGAAGCTCATCGTGGGAGACAAATGTCTTGGTATGCTGGAATCTGTTGGTGAGGTGTTTCCAGAAGCCAAATATCAGCGTTGCGCCGTCCATTTTTACCGCAATATCTTCTCTGCCACGCCGCGTTCAAAAATGAAGCTGGTAGCTAAAATGCTCAAGGCAATCCACGCGCAGGAGAGCAAAGCTGCTGTGCGTGAAAAAGCAAAATCTGTTGTGGAAGACCTCAAAGCAATGAAGTTAAAAGAAGCCGCCAAAAAGTTAGAGGATGGTATTGAAGAAACGCTTACCCACATGGATTTTCCCTATAGACATTGGACAAGAATTCGTACCAACAATGCGATTGAACGCCTGAACAGAAAAATCCGCAGACGAACAAGAGTCGTTGGTACCTTCCCGGATGGAAACTCTGCCTTAATGTTGGTTTGCGCTCGTTTGCGCCATGTTGCAGGCACTCAATGGGGCAACAAAAAATACATGAACATGAAGCATTTAGAAAATTTTGACTCTAATGAATCAGATTCCGTAGTCGGTTAACTATTTTCTACCAAACAACTATAACTTAATTTGCGGAAAACTCTCGACGGCACCAAAACACAGGTAAAAGTTCCATTTCGGAGCCTCCTTTTTTATGCCTGATTCTTTTTATAACTCAGGCTAAGAATATCCTGTAGCGTGTCTGCTGCTCCATTGGCTGATTTAATGGCATGAGCGTATATTTTTTCCCAGTCGTTGTTTCATTTGCATGGTCGAGCCGCCCAGATACTGTGGTAAGGGGAACGTCCTCGGTGATCTGCAGCGTGGCATTAGTGTGGCGTAACTGTGAATTGAAATCGAAGGCATATCAGTTTTTTGAATGAATTTATGAAACCAATTGGTAATAACGTCTGGATTGATCGGCTCGTCGTTCTCCGCTGTGAAAATTCGGTTGCTGTTTTCCCATCTATCACCCATCATGAGCCGCTGTTGCGTCTGCCATATTTTGTATTCTTTCAAGATATCAACAACTGCATCGCATTTCTTCAACACAAATACAACCCAAGGGGTTATCTTAAGTATTTCTCGCAGGCGATGTCGTCAAAGTCAGCAAAGAGTTCATTCGCAAATTGTGCAACAAAGCTGCTTTCCTCGATCTTACTGAAAATCTCAGGCAACTCCACTCCTAGTGAGTCATACAGGGTACGAATGACAATCACAATACCTTTGGTATTATCGATCCTTTTCATCTGCTCACTCATCGCACCGAACCAGAAAAAATAAAAAAGGATATGGAATTTTGTCGTCTCCTTCCATTTCGATAAACAACTTTTCAGCCCCGACGGATAATAGTGAGTTTAAAGCTAGATCATTTTCATTTGTGTCTATTCATTCCCTCAATTTAAATTTATTAACTAAATCTTTTAATATGCTGGCTTGCTCAGAGAGTTCCTCGCTGGCCGCGGCGCTTTCTTCTGCTGTTGCGGAGTTGGTTTGAACTACATTGGAAATTTGCTCCACACCGAAAGTTACTTGGTCAATAGAATTTGCCTGCTGATTTGACGTTTGTGCAATTCGGCTGACAGTATTGGCAACCGCTTTTGCATCAGTCACAACCTTAAAAAGAGAAGCTTCGGTTGCCTCTGCGATCTTTGTACCTTTCTCGACTTCTGTGGTTGAATTTTTAATTAGAATGGCTGTGCTTTTTGCTGCATCTGCACTCTTACTGGCTAAATTCCTCACTTCATCCGCTACTACAGCAAAGCCTTTACCTGCCTGTCCTGCTCTTGCAGCCTCAACGGCTGCATTCAATGCGAGAATATTGGTCTGGAAAGCAATATCTTCAATGGTATTTATAATTTTTGCAATTTCATTCGATGAATCGCTGATTTGAGACATAGCAGCAATCATTTCCTGCATATGTAGATTACTTGCTTCAAGCTCAGAACTGACGTGGCTTACATTGATGCTTGCTTCTGTGGCGCTTACAGCATTTTGTTTCACATTTTCGGATATTTCATTGATCGTTGCTGAAAGCTCTTCAATCGAACTTGCCTGCTCGGTCGCACCCTGTGCCAGTGCCTGCGCACCATTGGAAACCTGCTCGGAACCGCTTGAAACTTGCTCCGATGTTTGGTTGATTTGGGTAATCGCATTATTCAAAGACAATACGATACCATCAATTGAATCTCTAAGCGCTACAAAATCGCCTTTAAAGTTTTGATTGGTAGTGGCTGTTAAGTCGCCGTTTGCTATTTTGGCAAGGCTTGTTGCTATATCGGCTATGTATGCCTTAAGCGTTGATATTGTATCAGAAAAAGCAGCGCCTAGCTGCCCAATTTCATCTTTTGAATGAATATTGATTTGAATGTTTAAATCGCCGTCGGCCATTCTTTGAGCGGCTCTTGCCATTTCTGATACGGGTTTGCTGATACCGCGTGAAATTTTTATAGCTATTATGAGAGATATTATCAGGGAGGCAAGAATGATAGAGATCATAACGGCCGCCGATACTTCTGACTGCTGATTGAGGCTTGCTGACAATTGGTTCCCGGTTGTTGTTTTCATGTTGAGCAATGAATCTACGGAGCTTTTGATGGAATCAGAAAGAGTCACTCCCTGCTCCATCAACAGCCTATGGGCATCATCATTCCTGTTTTGTATTGCTAGGGTTACAACCTGATTGTTGATGTCCTGATTACTTGATAGGTTTTCTTTAATGCTGTTATAACAACTGATCTCTTTTGCATTAACCAAAGTTGGTTTTATATTTGCAAAATATTCGTCAATTTTTGCATTCGACTTTTTGAGTTCATCTGCACTTTTTAACTTATCCTGCTGACTGGTCTCGATTACCATATCCCTTATGATGGAACAGCTATTATTAAATTCTGAATTGAATTTTCCAATATTGCCTTGGGAAAAGCCATAATTGTTTAATGCGTAACGATAACTTGAAGCAATGTTGTTCATTACACTTAGGCCAACTACACTTCCAACACCGGAAATTACCGCGATTAAAAAGAAATATACAATTAACTTTTTACCAATTTTCATATTTTTTAACACTTTACATCTCTTTTCATTACCAAGCATCTTATACATCGTAATTTAAATACTGAAAAATAAATTGAATAGACAGAATATTGGTTTACGTGTTCTTATTATTTAATTTGAATCCATTGTTCAAGTTTGTTGCTTTGCAGGCAAGCTTCTACAAGCTTCATGATTTGCTTCCCATCCCGAAACGTTGCGTAATTTTGTAATTCCTCGCGATAGGTGCTGTTGCGAATCGAGGTATAAAATGCGTTGATCGCGTTTCTTAACGCATCATGCCATGCAACCGCGTGACCTGCGGGCAGTGAAGCATAGCTTTGCGCGTTTCCGGTCATAAATTTAGCATCAACATAAATAGATTCATTTGGGGTATCCCGATGACCGATCCACAGTCTGTCAGCAACTTCCTGTTTCCATTCGAGAGAGGCATTACTGGCGCTTACAGTCAGTTCCAGTCCATTCTTTTTGCCCGCGCATACTTGGGAAAGATGAAATAATCCGGGGGTGCCATCCTCAAATTTCACCATGATAAAAGCCGCATCCTCCGAATGGATTGGAAGCTCCTCAATTACTTTACCGACTTCAGAGGAGAAAGTATTTCCTGTTTTCTCGCAGCGTTTTCTTGTCGGATATACTGTGATGAGGTGTGCATAGACAGCTGATATTTTACGGTTGAGCACAAACTGCGCGGTATCAAAGCAGTGGGAGCCAATATCCGCTACCGCGCGTGATGCGCCGCCTATTTTGGGGTCCATTCTCCAATCATAATCCGTATCGTACAAAAGCCAATCCTGCAGATACTGTCCGTGTACCATCAATGGTTTTCCGATATTGCCACTTTCTACACGCTGGCGCATTTCTTGTACCATACAATTATGGCGGTAATTGAAATTAACTCCGGCGGCAACGTTCATCTGATCTGCAAGTGTTATCAATGCTTGGGATTCTTCAACGCTGGTAGTGAGCGGTTTTTCACAGTAAACATGCTTTCCGCTTTGAATAATTTCACGGTTGATTTCAAAATGAAAAGAACTTGGAGTGCAGTTATGGATGACATCGATATTACTGTCTTTCAATAATTCGTGGTAATCCTTATATATCTTTTCAATGCAAAGCTGTTCCCCGACACATTGCGCCGCTGCACTGTTACTGTCGGCAATCGCTGAAACCTCTGTTCCCGGGATTCTACGAATTGCCTCAATATGCTGTTTTCCGATGAATCCCGTTCCGATTACACCAACTCGTAAAGTTCTCATATAACATCCTCATTTCTAAAGAAAATTCGACTATATTACAAATTGACTCATATACCGATGACTTAATTCTAGAGATTTTTTTACAGATTCGATAGAACTTTCAAATGCTTTGTCTTCAATTTCTATACAGGAATATCCGTCGTACCCAATATCCGTCAGCGCAGAAACAAATTTACCCCAATCTACGTCACCTAAGCCAGGAAGTTTTGGGGACATGTACTGCAGCGGGGTCGCCATGATACCTACGGTTTCCAGCTTGTCACGGTATAGTTTAATATCTTTATAATGCACATGAAAGATACGGTCTTTAAACTCATAAATCGGTTTAATATAATCGATTTGCTGCCATACAAAGTGCGAGGGATCATAATTAATTCCTAGATTTTTACTGGGAATCAATTCGAACATTCTTCTCCAGATTGCGGGAGTAGTTGCAAGATTTTGTCCGCCCGGCCATTCCTTATCCGTAAATAGCATAGGGCAGTTTTCAATGGCGATTTTAATATCATTCTGCTCTGCAAATTTTACTATAGGTTCCCAGATCTCTTTGAAAATTAGAAGATTTTCATCAACATTCAAATAGCTTACTCTACCGATAAAAGTAGTTACTGTGGGAATGCCCAGCTTTTTTGCGGCGGTAATCAGTTTCATAATGTGGTCGATATATACTGCTCTCTTTTCTAAGTCCGGGTCCAGGGTGTTGGGGTAATAGCCGAGGGCGGATATAAAAACATTCTTTTTACTGCAGTGATTTTTGATGTATTCTATCCTGTTTTCATTTAGCTCATCAATATTAATATGGGTGACACCGGCATAGCGGCGTTCGGCCCTTCCCTTTGGCCAGCACGCCATTTCCACGCATTCAAATCCATTTTCACTGGCGTAATCGATTACCTCTTCAAAATTGAAATCACTTAGAATGGAACTCACAAAACCCAATTTCATTTCAACTTCCTCCATTTCAATTAATGAAAATCCACTCAGAGTCTACTTAGCTGAGTGGATAAATGATATAAATCTTGCACCGCGGTTTCCGAACAGAGGAACGATCCCAATGGATAGGGCTGTTTTGCATATTGCCCATGGAAATCTGTGCCCCCGGTCAGCAACAGTCCATATTTGTTTGCAATCCAACTGATTTTCTTTTTATCTTCTTCGGCATTTCTAGGGTGATTGTATTCTGCACCTTGAATTTGCTTTGATTTAGCTAGATCTTCGAGCAGTTCGAGTGAGTGGAACTGTCCGGGATGGGCCATCACGGCAATGCCGCAGGCATTCCGAATCATTTCCAGAGCTTCCTGAACACTGGGGTATTTGCTTGGAACATAACAAGTACCCTTTGAAGAAATCAGTTCTTCCATCAATGCTCCGATTGCCACATTTGTATAACCCAAGTCAGCAAGCGCCTGCATAATATGGGACTCATAAATGGACTGACTGCGGTTGCTGTAGCGCTGAATGTGTTCCATGGTGACCGGATATAATTTCATGACTTTCTTAATCATGTCGGCTTTTTGTTCAGCACGGTTTTTTAGCGTAATATTTAAAAAGTCTTGCAATATTTCCGGATTTTTCGGCAAGTAGCAGAGAATATGCACGGGGCGGTTACGAACGATATCTCTCGTTGTAATTTCCACACCGGGTATCACACGCAATCCCAGATCAGTACCGAGGGAGACGGCTGTTGATATTCCTGCCATTGTGTCGTGGTCGGTGATGGAAATGGTGTTCAAGCCAATTCGTTTTGCATAAAATACGATGTCTTCAATGCTCATCGAGCCGTCGGAATGCGTGCTGTGAATATGTAAATCAGCGATCAATCCAAACACCCGCTTTCAATTTGGATGGGTGTTTCTTCTCCGAAACGTTTGAACTTTGAAATCACCTGTGCAAACTCGTTTCTCGGATGATTAAATAGCCCGGATGAACCCATTACCAACACATTAGCTCCCGCTTTCACAAGCAAGGGGGCGGTGTCCTCCATTACCTGGCCATCGACCATAATATCTATTTTTTTATCACAGCTATCCAGCATCTTCCTCAGTCTTACAATCTTTTCTAAAACGTAAGTAATCATTTTTTGGCCCGCAAATCCAGGGTCAACGGTCATGACGCATATCACGTCCAGATTGTCCAGAAGGTAGGGGATAGTATTGATATCTGTTGCAGGATTAACTGAAATACCGGCCTTTTTTCCAAGTGATTTGATGGTTGTCAATGTACGAATGGGATGCATCAACACCTCCAGATGCGGTATGATGATGTCCGCTCCCGAATCCGAAAAAGATTTAATGTGCGCGTCAGGATTGTCAACCATTAGATGAACATCTACAGGGATTTTGGATACTTGCTTTATGGACGCGATAATGGAAGGATTAAGGCAGAAGTTCGGTACGAAATGACCGTCCATGACATCAATATGAAATTGATCCGCACCGCCTTTGTCCAGTGCCTGCAACTCGTTTTTTAAATCGAGTAAATCGGCACACATAATAGAGGGAGATATTTTAATCATAATTACAATCCTTTGGCTCAATGGCGTTTTAATCTAAGTGGAAGAGTTCTTTAAACTCTAAATATTTTTCATGCCATAGAATATCATCTTTTGGTGTAAATTCCCGAGTGGAAAAGGAAGCCCGCAAAATGTCTTTTCCATCTTCAATGCTGTCTATTTCACCAGTTGCAATCAATTGAACCATAAGGTTACCCAGTGAGGTTGCTTCAGCCGGGCCCGCAACAACAGGTCTTCCGCAAGCGTTTGCAGTAAGCTGGCACATGAGTGCATCCTTAGAGCCTCCGCCGACCATATTGATTACTGGCAACGTTTTTCCAATCATGCGTTCCAGCAGTTCGATTGTCCAGCGGTATTTAAAAGCTAAACTTTCATATATACACCGCACCAGTGCGCCGATGCTCTGTGGTGAGGAACCGTACAATGTAGTGCAGGCACTTCTGATTTTTTCCGGCATGTTTCCGGGCTCAAAAAACAAATCGTTGTCCACATCAATCAAAAAGGCGAACGGGGTTTCGGATTCTGCAAGAGATTCCATTAGCGCGTAGCTGTAATCCTGTCCATTTTCATGGTAAAAGGCACGTGTTTCCTGCAAAAGCCAGGTACCCATTACATTACGGAGTAAACGGTGGTGCCCAGGGAATCCACCCTCGTTTGCAATATTGTACTTCATGCCAAGGTCATTGATAATAGGTGATTGCAATTCTGTACCTACCAGGGCCCATGTGCCGCTGCTGATGATAGCACAGTCCTCTCCGGCTGTGGAAGCTAAAAATGCGGATGCAGTATCATGTTCGCAAACGGAAACAGTTTGGAATCCGCTGCTGCCCAATTGCCGACTATAGCAGGCTGTGGTTTTCCCGGTAATGCTGCCCGGCTGTACAAGGGTGCCGAACATCTCCTTGGGAATTTGATACGTATCCAGTATTATTTGGCACCAGTTTTCATCTTGAAAACTATACATTTGGCTTACGGAGGATATGGTATATTCTGCTACTGCCTCACCCGTTAGAAAATAGGTCAGCAAGTCGGGAGTAAAAAGCATTTTGTTGCCGTGCTCCATAAAACAACCCTGATCCGCTTCCTTCATCGCGGCAAGCTGCATCAGGGTGTTAAAGTTTGCATTTTGATTTCCGGTAAGCGAATATAGTTTTTCGGGAGAAAGCTTTTGATAAATCTGCTCTTTATAACGTTGCGTCCGGTTGTCGCGATAACAGCGCATTGAGGAAACCAGCTCTCCAGAAGGGCTGATAAATGCGAAATCGTTGGAAAAACTGTCTACTCCAAAAGAAATAATTTTATCATTTGTCGCAGCGACGGACTTTTTCAGACCGATATTCATCTGACGATATATGTCGATGATGTCCCAATAAAGTCCGTTGTTCATTTGGCATGGGCTGTGCTCAAACCGGTGCATCGTTTCGAGCTGAATTGTGCGACCGTTGAATCTGCCCAGTTGGACTTTGCCGCCGCTGCCCCCCAGGTCAAAGGCGACCATATTCATAGGAGAAACGCCCCCTTATTCTTCGTCAGCTATAATTAATTTTAAGTTCGACTTGTCAAGATAGCCTGCACTTTCTTCAGTGACTTTGCTATCGGTAATGATATAATTTACATCCGAAACCTTACACAGGAAAATTTGACTTGTTTTTTGAAATTTCGTGTAATCAGCAAGGATAAAAACTTCCGGTACACGGTCAATCATCATGCGTTTTGTATCAATTTCATAGATACTGGAATCGGCCAATATGTTTTGCTGCCCAATACCGGCGCAGGAAAGGAATGCCTTGTTCGGATAGTAGTCTTCAGCGTTTTTTAAGCTGCTGCTTCCGTAAACAGAAAGGTTGCTGCTGTTAAAAATGCCGCCAAGGCAGATGAGCATGTGATTCGGCTTCGATGTTTTTGCAGATTCAAGCAGTATTTTAATTGAATTTGTTATGATGGTCACATGGAGTTCAGCGGGGATATATTTTGTCAGATACATAGTTGTGGAACTATTGTCCACAAAGACAATGTCCCCATCCTTTATGTAGGATGCGGCCTGCTTACAAATCTGATTTTTTTCCTGGAAACGCTGAATACCGCGAACGGTAAGCGGGTATTCCTCGACCGGCGCGTTGGGTGTGCTGGGTTGGCTCAACACAGCACCGCCATGGGTGCGTCGAATGACACCTTCTTCTTCCATTTCGTTCAGGTCACGACGAATGGTTTCTTTAGAAGTGCCAAATTTACTGGCAAGAAAGCTGACATCTACGCTTCCTGATTTCTCCAAAAGATTTATAATTTCTGATTTTCTTTCAATGTTGTACATTTTAGTCCATCTCTTCTTTTTGAATTTATGGTAGGAGAAGCAATCTTGTAATTACTTCCGTGAACCATTTTTATAGTATCAATTATTTTACGAATAGTCAATATTTTGTTGTTTTATGTTTGTTTGGGATGGCTACAACTATGAAAATAAACAGTTACAGGCACTTCCAAATTGAATTAAATTAAATTTTTTGAAATAGTGCAGAATGCATCTGTTTCAATGCGTTCCAGCATACTGTAGGCCATATAAACATCAGGGCCGGATACAACAACGCCATGCAGCGGAAGAATAACGCCGATTGGCTTTTTTTCAGCCAATTCTCTGTGTTCCTCAAAGTAATTATAAACATTATGGGATAGTTCAGAAGTATATGCTTTTGTATATTCAATACAGCCGACATGGCCTCTTCCAAGTGTTGCTTCGGTCACATTCGGAATTTCTTTTGCCTGCGAAACAAACGGCATGCAATAAAACGGATGGGCATGAATTGTGCAGCCGATTTCCTTAAAGTTTTTCAAGATGAGCATGTGCATTAGGCCTTCACGGGAAAGTTTGCCTTCCCCTTCAAGAATATTCATGTCATAGTCGATCAGCAGCATATCCTCAGGTTTCAACATGCAGTGGTGACGTTCCGACATGAGCGATGGGCTAATCAAAATTCGATTGTCCTCAACGCGAACTGCAAAATTACCGCCGGCGGCATTTGTGAGTCTACGTTCCCACATGTTTTTTGCGACAATAACCATTTCTTCTCTTGTTTCTATGTAGGACAAATTACTCATAATAAAAACTCCTTGTCATTCATAATAATGGGTCAAAATTTAACTGATTTTAATAACATCCACTTTATTAATTAATTCCGTTGCTCTCTCCAAATCAAATCCAACGGAGTAAGGCGATTCAGCGGTAGCTGCGGAAACTGCAGTAGCCAGTTTAATGGTGTCAATGGTCGACAAACTGCCGTGAATACCATAGATCAGCCCGGCAAGAAACGAATCGCCACAGCCGACAGTATTAAACACCGCGACATCAGGCGTAATGGCTTTATAAATTCCATCGGGGGTTTTAATAACAGAGCCCGCACCCCCCATGGACACGGCTATGATTTCAATATTGTAGGCGTCAAGGGAATGAATTGCATCAGTGACATCCTTCTCGTCACTACTTACATTCCTGCCGCACAGTTCGGATAATTCATCAAGGTTCGGTTTAATAAGAAATGGAGCGCAGGCAATACATTCTTTTAAAGTAGCTCCGCTGGTGTCTAAAAAAACCTTTAGTTTTTTGTCAGTTAAAGCAGATAAGATGGTGTTGTATACGGCCGGATCATCACAATTGGATGCATCTCCGGATAAAACCAAATAATCACCACTCTGAATAGTGAGCTGCATACGGGAAATGACATCACGAATATCACAGTCCGATAGCTGTACACCTTTTTCTGCAATCACAGTGCAGTCATTTGTGTTTTCCACGAGCAAATAGTTCGTTCTGCTACTTAGATGTTGCTTTTGAACAAAACATACATCCAGACCATATTGCTTGAGGGAACTCATAATCGATTCACCGGTTTTTCCATGGGAAATACCAAAAGCTCGGTTGTTGATTCCAAGCAGCTTCAAATTAATGGAAACATGGGTTCCTTTTCCGCCAATAATCTCTGCACTGTTTTGAACGCGACAGGTGATATTCTTTTCCAGCTTATCTAAATAAAGAACTTTATCAATTGCAGGATTTAGTGTCAATGTGTTTATCAATTTGCTATCTCCTTTCATAATACACACAAACGGTCATAAACGCTTAATATATGGCGTTTTAGCCTTTGCTTATGAATGAATAATAGCACTTATTTGAGAACAAGGCAAGAGATAATTTCTGATTGTGTGTGTTTTAAATCGATATTCAGCAAATTTAATATAAATAAACTTAAATAGCTAGATATAATCACAAAAATCTCAAAATATTTCGAAAAGCTATTGCGCTTTTTAATGTAGAATGATATAATCACCACATAAACAAACGCAAACAGAATCAACAAAACAAACCCGTGCGTTTTTTAGGGAGGAAATATAAATGAAACTTGGTTTTTTTACTGCTAACTTTACTGAAAAACCTCTGGAAGAGGTTGCGAAAATGGTTTCTTCCTATGGCTATGAATCTTTGGAAATTCCCGCCTATGAAGGAAACGGTCAACTTGAAACAATAGATGTAATAAAAGGGAACAACGCAGAGCGTATTAAAAAAATGGTGAACAGCTATGGACTTTCTATTTCCGCATTGAGCAATCATGCAGATTCCTTCCTAATAATGGGACCAACAGGGAAAGAAACAGATTTTATATATAAAGGGACCGCGGAAGAAAAAATTAAACATGGAACGGAAAGCCTGATCAGAACCGCTCAGGCTGCAAATGCGCTGGAAGCTCCGGTGGTGGTAGGGTACCCTGGTGTAGAAAACTGGGGGCGCTTTTTCTTTTTCCCCTATGGACAGGGTTGGGCGGAGTATGAAGAGCAGTTCGCAGAACGCTTTGTACCAATTTTAGACAAATTCAAGGAATATGGTATTAAGTTTGCAATCGAGATTCATCCCAATAGTTTTATTTATGATACCCTTACCGCTGAGCGTGCACTCGAATTGGTGGACTATCACCCTTGTCTTGGCTACAATTTAGATCCGGCCAACATCATTTATCTAAAGCTCAGTGCGGAATTACTGATTGATCGCCTAAAGGACAGGATTTTTCATGTTCATGCAAAGGACGCGGAGCTTGTTCAACAAAACCTTGACCTCGGCGGCGTGTTAATGCAGGGCGATATGCGCCGGCTGGACCGCTCTTATCGGTTCCGCATCCCCGGCTGGGGCGATGTAAACTGGAAGCACATTATCACGGAATTGTCGATGGTGGGTTATCAGGGCGTTTTGAGCTACGAGCACGAAGACGTGACAATGAGCCGTATGGACGGCGTGGAAAAAACTGCCGCGTTTCTGAAACCGCTGCTGATTCAATCTCCTTATGAGGGGCGCAAAGACAAACTGTTCAGGGGCAATGAGTAAACAATAATCGTGTAGAGATAGAGGAGAAATCGATATGGAAAAATTAATGCGTGCGCAAATCATAGAAGAACCCGGGAAAATGGTTCTGAAAGAAATCCCGATTCCTGAAATTAACGATGATGAAGTTTTGATTAAAGTAAAACTTTGCGGCATCTGTGGAACGGACCTGAAAATTTATGCGGGCGAATATGTTAAGGACCACCTGCCGATGGTATCCGGGCATGAATTTTGGGGCGTCGTAGAAAAAGTCGGGAAAAATGCAAAGGGAATTTCAGTGGGCGACCGCGTATCGGCGGATATCTGTATGACCTGCGGAACCTGTTACTACTGCCGCCATGGCCAGCCTCTTTTGTGTGAAAGCTTTACGCAGCTTGGTATTCATACCGACGGCGCGTTCGCCGAATATGTGAAAGCACCTTGGAAGAACTGCTATCAAATTCCTGAAGAAGTTGACGATTACTCCGCAGCCTTCATAGAGCCGATGACGGCTGTGCTTGAAGCCTCAAAATCCATGGACTGCAAGATATCCTCCAGTGTGGTTGTGCTCGGTTGCGGCCTTGGAATGCTCCACGCCGCTATGGCGAAGCTAAAGGGCGCGGCACCGGTCATCATTACCGGTGACAGCGAAAAACGGCTGGAACTTGCCAAAAAAATGAATGTTGCGGACTATTATATCGATATCACGAAGGTTGATGACGTGGTAGCGGAAGTCAAACGTTTGACAGGCGGTAGGGGAGCGGATTATGTGCTGGAAGCAATCGGAATTCCCGCGACCTATGAGCAGGCATTCAAAATGGTGCGCCGCGGCGGCGTTGTGGAGGCGTTTGGCGTAGTCGGGCAGGGCAAAACGGCGTCATTCGAGCCTTACGAGTTCGTTCTTGGAGAAAAGAAAATCCGCGGCACCTGCGCAGGTATCGGTAATGACTGGGCAGAGGTCATTAATCTTCTGAGATATAAGCGTATCGATCCAAAACCCATGTTCTCACAGGTTGTTCCTCTTGAAGAGCTTGAAGATGCGATTCATGAGCTGAAAGCAGACAAAAATTTGATTAAGATATTCGTTTCTCCCGAGATAACAGAACGAATCATTATCAACAACTGAATTATATTGGCATAAGCCAAATTCAGTTTAAATAATTCATATTTTAAGGAGTTGCTAATAATGGGATACAAAGAAACATTACTTGAGCCAATTAAAATTGGTAACCTGACTGCGCCAAACAGGTTCTTCATTCAAGCGATGGAGTGCAATGACGAGGATGCATCGGGGAACCCTTCTGAAAGAACAACTGAAAGATATTGCAACTTAGCAAAGGGTGAAGCTGGCTTAATTACTTTGGAAGCGATTTCTATAACAAGGGAGAGCCGCGCCAGGGATAATCAATTGATGATAATGCCAAATAACCAAAAGCCTTTGACAGAGTTTGTGAAAAAGGTAAAAACAGCAAATCCGAAATCGCTTTTTGTTTTCCAGCTGACTCATTCCGGTGAACTTTCCAATCCGAAATTTTCCAGAAGAGTAACGGTAAAGCCTTTGCCCGGTTATGGCGGGGAACTTCTGACGGAAGAGGAAGTTGATAAAATTATTGACGAATTCGTCCTTGCCGCAAAAATCGCGCACGAAGCTGGCGCAGATGGCATTGACCTGAAGCTTTGCCATGGATATTTTGGTTCCCAAATCCTTCGTCCCTACAACGATCGTAAATGGAAATACGGTGGGTCTTGGGAAAATCGCAGTCGCTTTGCGTTTGATTTATATGAGCGTATTCAAAAAGAGGTCAATGATAAAAATTTCCTTATCGGTTCTAAAATTTCTGCATGGGAGGGTTTTCCCGGCGGATTTGGCACAGACGGCCCGGATTCTCCGATTATGGACTTATCTGAACCAATCTCACTTTTAAAAGGCTTGGAAGAACGCGGCGCACAATATTTTGTACAGTCCGCAGGCAGCCCGTCAATTAACCCGAGCCTTCTCCAGGTTGATAAGCACATTCCTTACATAGCATATCTGCACCAGTATTTTGCGAAAGAGTTTAAGAAGAATCTTCGCCCCGAAACGGTTGTCATTGGTTCGGACTTCTCTGTATTCCGTGATGGAAAGAATGGCTTAAATGCTGTAACACCGGAGCAGAGCTCTATGTTTAACTATGGTGCTCAGTGTATTGAACGCGGTGTGGTTGACATGATCGGTCTTGGCAGACAGTCTTTTGCAGATCCGTTCCTACCCCAAAAGCTGCGTGAAGGCAAGGAAAACGAGATTCATTATTGCACAGTATGTGATAATTGCCTCGAGTTGCTTATTCAACAGAGCCCCGTTGGCTGCTGTACCTATGACAAGGCTTCTACAGAGGAATTGGTTAGAACACGTAAAGAAAAAGGCAGACTAAAGGTTTCTCATACTTGATTTTTAGCTATGGGAGTCTAAGGTCATGGAGAAGTTAGGAATCGATGACCTCTGATATAAAATTTTAAGGGGAGTTAAAAAAATGAAAAAATTCTTAGGAGTTATGCTGGCACTTTCTATGATACTTGGTGCGTTTGCGGGATGCAGCAGTAATGCTGCCCAACCAAGTACTTCGGCAGCATCCCAAGCAGCTGCTTCTGATGCAACCGCAACCGTAAAAGGACCGATTGCGATCGTAGTTCCTTCCGGTGACCATGGCTGGACCGCTGCACTGGCATATTATGCACAGCAAAAATGTAAAGAACTTGGTTTAAGCGAAGGAACAGGCTACAAATTGGTTACGTCTGCCAATGTGAATGAGCAGGCAAATCAAATTGATGAAATGATTACCCTCAAATGCTCCGCGGTTGTATTGCTTCCCCATACGGACGAGGTTTCTGTCGCTGCTAAAAAAATTACAGACGCGAAAATCCCGTTAATCGTATTTGACCGCAAGGTGACAGGGGACTACACGGCATATGTAGCCGGTGATAACAAAGGTATGGGCACCGCTTCCGCAGAATATCTGGGTGAAAAGCTTGCCGGAAAAGGAACGATCGCTGTTGTAAATACCCCGAGCGTTGGCTCTGTTAATGTAGACCGTCTTGCCGGATTTAAAGAGGTAATGCAGTCCAAGTATCCCAATATCAAGCTGATTGACGTAACAGAATCCGGTTACACACAGGAAGCCGGCCTTAAGATGGCGACCGACATGCTGGTTGCCAACAAACAGATTGATGCCGTGTACTCCACGGATGATGAACCTTCATTAGGTATCCTGCAGGCCATTAAGGACGCTAATAGAACCGACGTGAAATTCATTTCCGGCGGCGGCGGGGCACAGGCATACTTCCAGAAAATCTCTTCTGAGTCAGCCATCAATTTATTCACGGCTACATACAGCCCTGCCATGATTAAAGATGCTATTCAGGTTGCATCCGATGTCGTAGGAGGAAAGACCGTAGAAAAACAAACAATTATTAATCCTACAATCGTATCTAAGGATAATGTTTCCAAGATGATCGATGCATCTTCCCCATATTGATCTTTCGTAAAGAAGTTTAGAAATTTGAAGTCTGGAATATGAGGTTGCTCATATTCCAGACAATGATTAACAGGAGTGGTAACTATGCCCGACTGCATCGTTGAAATGATTTCTATTGAAAAATCATTCGGCACAAACAAAATTCTTCACGGTGTCAATTTCGCTTTGAAAAAAGGGTCAATCCATGCGCTTTTGGGTGAAAATGGGACCGGTAAAACCACACTAATGAATATTCTTGGCGGAGTTCATTGCAGCGACAGTGGAAAAATTATGGTGGATGGACAGGAAATTCAAATGAGCAGTCCGTCTGTTGCGGAAAAACAGGGGATAGCTTTCATTCATCAGGAACTTACATTAATCAACGATCTTACAGTGTTTGAAAATCTGTTCTTGGGCAGGGAACGTAAAAAAGGTGCGACACTGGACAAAAAGTTTATGTGTGAAATGTCAACAAAAATTCTGACTCGCATGGAAACCGACTTGAATCCTCAAACGAAGGTAAGCGAATTAAATGCTTCTTATAAACAGGTTGTTGAAATTGCGCGCGCATTGATGGAAGATGCGAAAGTCATTATTATGGATGAGCCAACAACATCATTGACCGATGTGGAAATAGAACATATCTTTAAAATTATGAGATCTCTTAAAGAACAGGGCGTAAGCTTTGTTTTTATTTCTCATAAGCTGAACGAAGTCGTTAAAATCTGTGACAATTACACCGTGATGCGTGATGGTTATGTAGTTGCTGACGGTCCAGTGGATGAAACCGTTAGCGAGAATTTTTTAGCGAAACATATGGTTGGGAAAGAGCTTTCTTACGATGATTTGTACAGACCCAGACAACTGGGCGGGGTGGTTCTTGAGACGAAAGGCCTCAGTCGAGAACGGGAATTCGAAAATGTAAACTTTAATATCAGAAAAGGCGAAATTGTAGGAGTCACAGGCCTCCTTGGTGATGGGCGCAGCGAATTGTTCGCCACAATATTTGGCTGCAATCAGCAATATACAGGTGAAATTCATGTAGGCGGGAAACTTGAAAATATGAAATCTACCAGCAAGGCTCAGTCACTGGGGATTTCTTACGTACCCAGAAATCGCAAGGAAAATGGTATTATTAAAGATCTTTCTGTGGCGGATAACATGTCGGTATCCATTTTACATAAATTGCGTAAATTGTGCTTTGTGGACAGGAAAAAGGAAAATGCATCCAACCAGCGTTACGTAAAGGATTTGAATATTAAGGTACGTGATATGGACGGTCTGATTACCACCTTGTCCGGTGGTAATCAGCAAAAAGCTGTTTTAGCAAAAGCATTGGGGTCTAACCCACAGATTATTATTTTAGATAATCCCACCCAAGGTGTGGATGTGGGAGCTAAATTGGAGATATACAACATAATTATGAAGCTGGCGGAAACTGGCGTGAGCTTTGTGGTTTTGTCTAGTGAAGCACAGGAAATCCTGATGCTTTGCGACCGTGTGTATGTCATGTATCATGGGCAAATGAGGGTGGAACTGAATCGCAGCGAAGCCAAACAGGACAACATTATGGTGGTTGCTACGGGCGGAACCATAGAGCCGGAAGAAGATCAAAATTAAAACGGAGAGGGCTGACCAGCTTATGAGTGAAAGAATTAAAGAACTTAATTTTAAAAAAATGGCGAGTCAAAACAGTGCCTTACTTGCCTTGCTTGTTTTGTTTATAGCTGCAATTTTGATGCGAGGTACCACTTTTTTGTCATACGGCAATATTATCAATATTTTACGAAATAACTCAATTATTGGGATTGTTTCATTGGGTATGACTCTAATTATCATAACAGGCGGAATTGATTTGTCTGTCGGCTCCCAGTTAGCCCTTACCGGTCTGATATGCATCTCGGTAATGAATGCAACACAGAATATTTTTCTCGGCATCATCACCAGTGTGCTGTGCTCGGTTGTTTTAGGTCTGCTGACTGGCGGTTTAGTCGCTAAATTTAATATCCCAGCGTTTATAGTCACCCTCGGCACAATGACGATTTACCGTTCTGTAGGGCAGTACTTTTTCAACGGCGGCGGAATAATGGCTTCCGGTGTGATTACCAATTCTTTTGTTGCAATTTCAAATACCAGTCTTTTTGGAATTATTCCACTTCCTATTATTTATTGGCTGGCCCTGTGTGTGATCATCTCGCTGTTTTCTACCCGAACCGCAACAGGTAGGCACATCTATGCTGTGGGAAGCAATGAAAAAGCGACCCGTCTTTCCGGTGGGATTAATGTGGACAAAGTGAAAATAATCGCTTACGCGATTTCAGGTTTACTTGTGAGTATCGCTGCCATTGTGGAAGGCTCACGTCTGGGCAGCATTAATTCTGCATCTTCGGGTTCGTCCTATGAAATGGACGCGATTGCAGCCGTGGTTATTGGCGGAACAAGTATGTCTGGTGGACGAGGTAAAATAGTAGGGACTCTTTTTGGTACGCTGATAATTGGCATCATCAACAATATGATGAACTTGTTGGGCGTTCCGCCATTCCTTGTGGGAGCGGTGAAGGGATTAATTATTATTTGTGCAGTTCTTTTCCAAAAGCGTTTGGATACCAAGACCGAATGACAGTGAATATACAAGCAACTCATAATTCGAAGGCCAAAGGCCGGAGGCAGGCATTCCAAACGTTTTGCCATTCGAAATACAAAGAACCACCCGCTAGCGGATGAGATTAAAAGCTTAAGCAAAGAGCATCACCATTCTGGTATAATGACGAGTGTTCAAGCCGTCAAAAAACAGAAGAAAGGTGATGCTCTATTTTAAGAGACATAATACTAATTAGTATTATGTTTTTACTTTACCGAAATCTAGCCAGTATATTAATGTTACGTTCCAACACATTCTCTATGAAAATGGAAATACAAAAAACAACAGGCAATCCCTATAAAACCTGTAATACCGAGAAAAATGAATGAAACTTTTAGAGAGTATAAATTACTGATATAACCGGTAACAGCAGGCCCAATCCACATGCCTATGCCATAAATAGCCTGAAATACACTGAGTGCAGTAGAACGTGTAGATGCAGGAAGGTGAGAGGTTGAATGAGCCATAAATAATCCGAAGAGCATGCCACGGCCAAAGCCGGAAATAAGCTCAAGTACAAAGAGCAGGGGAAGGTTTTTTAGTATGACGAAGAAAAACATGGGTATTGCCAATAATAAGAATCCAGTATACAAAGAGAATTTGGTGCCTATTCTTTTATCAAGGATATTAATGGAAAGTGGTGCTGCAAATATAGTTGGCAGTATAGCAAGCGTGGTGCCAAGTCCCTTTTGAAAATCATTTGCACCAGCCTGACTTAAAATTGATGGTAAAAATCCCGTTAATGACGAGCAGTAAATACATTGCATCAATAGCATCAGGCCTGAAAAAAATAGAAGAGTGGGATCTTTTATCACTTTTCCAAAGTCTTTTGCTGTATATTTATTGGGTGATGAAGTATAGGTTTCTCCAATGCCGAAAAGCAGCAAAATACCAATTAGTGAAGCAGCCGCAGAAACTGTAAAGGTCCAATTCGTACCCATCACTTGAGCTATTATACCTCCAAGGAATACACCAGTTACTTGTCCCGCAGCCATGAGGGCACTGATTGTGCCCATGGAATGTGCTGTATCCGCTTTTTCATCAAGATAACAGTATGTGGTGACAAAAATGGCCCAGTTGGATACTGCAAGTCCGGACAAGGCACGAAAAAGTATAAGCATATAAGCAGAAGGAAGAAGCTGAAAACCAAGACTGCTTAAAAAGGAAACGAACAATCCAAAGAATAGAAACAATCTGCGATTTTTTAAAAGATCCGATAATATTCCCAATGGTATGCGGAAGAGCATTTGCACAAGGCCGTAAGAACTGATTACAAGCCCTGTAATGGTAAGGCTGGCACCAACGGAGGTACAATATGTGCTTAAGATAGGGACATAACTATAGTTTGAGAACCATAATAAAAAGATAATCAAATACATGAGGTTTCGCTGTGATGATCTTGGTAAGCATAGCATTAGTAGAATCCCCTCCTGATTTTTTATGAAATTATATCACATTATATATACTGTATACAACTATAAAATCTTGATTATAATAAATCACCAAATTACGATATTGATTCTGTAATTTGTTATAATATCATCTATATTATAGTTGACAAATTAGTTTCTTAGTGATATTCTGTATACAGCATCCATAAAAGACACAATTTATATTACATAGAAAAGCTAATTTGTATCGGAACATTATGTAATGGAGGCGGACAACATGTCTGGCAATAAATCTAAGGAAATTATCCCGGGGCTTTCAACGTCTAACGTTGCCAATGCTGTGGATGAATATCAAACTTTGCAAGATATCGCATACGAAGCGTTAAGGGATGATATCCTTTCTGGAAAATTGGAGCCAGATGCTCCCCTTAATTCAAGTGAGCTTTCCAGAAAAATGAACATCAGTCGCACTCCGATTCGTGAGGCGATTAATAAATTAATCTCTGTTGGTCTCGTGAATCAAACCAACCATAAAGAAGCTAAGGTAGCAAGCTTTCTGTCAGACGAAATACATGAAATTTTTTATGTCCGCGCAGCACTGGAGGGATTAGCCGCTCGTATGTCCGCCCGCAATATGCCACAAAAAAGTAAAGAAGAATTAATGAAGATGGCACAAGAGTTGGTGGATTTCGGGGAAGAAATGACGGATGAAGATTTTTCTGAAAACAATAAACAATTCCATCATTTAATATATGCTAGCATAAAAACTCCATTGATTAAGGAGTTGATTGATCAGTTCTATATTATAACACAAAGATACAGAATGATTGGGTATGGTGTTGCAGGCCGCAGTAAGAATGTTGCGGAAGAACACTTTAAAATTGCACATTATATTTTGGTTGGCGATGAAGATAACGCTGAAAAGTATGGTATTATCCATCATTCCAACACAATTAATACAATTGATAAAATAAATAATAAAAATGAAAAGATTACCTGACTGTTAGGTCAGTTCAGCAAAATGTAGAGATGTAGATTGGGCGGTTGCAAACAAAAGCCTGTCAAATAATTCATCTTGCCTAAAACGGCGGTTGAATTTGCTACAGAGTATATTTATCATCCCTGCCAGACATAGTTTTGCAGATACAATACGCCAAAGACCAAGTGAATTGCATCTGCAAATAGAATGTCTTGTGCGATTTGGGCAGCAGAAGATTTGTGTAAATTCATTGGTCAGAAAAAAATGTTATTATATTTTATTTTAAATTGTATACAGTATGCAAATTTAGACTTTATCGGAGGCGATTATTTATTAACGAACAATTGCTATTTATTGGAACATATACCCAGAACATTAAGTTTGGAACGGGAGAAATACTGCATGGTCAAGGTAAAGGTATAGATATACTCAAATTCAATCCTTTAACCGGAACCATAAGGTATCACGGAACCCAAGAAGGAGTTTCTAACGCATCATACATTGTGTTTTCTAATTCAAAAAAGTTTTTATATGCGGTGAATGAGCTTAAAGAATATGAGGGCGAGGCAACAGGTACTGTTAGTGCTTTCAAAATTGATGAGATTAAAGGTGAACTTAAGTTCCTCAATTCCCAGAAGACAAAGGGTACTGATCCGTGTCATGTTAATATTAATAAAGGCAACACTCATCTTTTTGTTTCAAACTTTATGAGCGGCAGTGTTTCTGTATTTCCAATTGCGGAAGACGGCAGCCTGCAGGAAGCATGTCAATTCATCCAGCATGAAGGAAACAGTGTTCATATAACACGCCAAAAAAGTCCACATGCTCACTCTCTTATTTTTGATCAGGATAATCAGTATGCTCTCGTACCTGATTTAGGAATCGATCAACTAATGATTTACAAAACCAACTTTCAAAGTAAGGATGCTGTTTTATCTTTGAAAGAAGGGCTCAAAGTTTTCCCGGGTTCAGGTCCCAGACATTGTGAATTTGATGCAAGCTATCGTCACTGTTATCTGATAAATGAATTGGCCTCCAGCATTTCACTGTTTTATTATGATGGAAATGGAGGATTTGGACTCGTACAGACTGTGTCTACACTTTATGAGCCATTTCAAGGTGATAATATTTGCGCTGATATTCACATGTCTCCAAGTGGAAGATTTCTTTATGGCTCTAACAGGGGGCATAACAGCATTGTTATTTACAGTGTGGACGAAGAAACAGGAAAACTCACCTATATTGCTTGCAATAGTTGCGGGGGCAAAACACCGCGTAATTTTGCAATAGATTCCAGCGGCAGATTCCTAATTGTTGCAAATCAGGACAGCAACAATATTGTTTCCTTTGCAATTGATGGTAAGAATGGCACTCTTAGCGAAGTTATGCGTATTAAAAGCCCGACACCGGTATGTGTAAAGCTCCTTTGATCAGCTTTCGTCGGTCGTTCCACGGTGATCGGGAAGAATTAGACGTGATAAATTTTGGCTCATATATGGAGGAATAAAAATGGACAAAAAATACGAAATACCCAAAGTGGCAAAAGCATGTGTTCTGACAGGACCCAACCAATATGAAATAAGAGATAATGTTGAAGTGAAAATGCCGGGTAAACATGAAGTGCTTTGCAGAATTCGAGCGGTAGCAATATGTGGAAGTGATCCGGAAGTCATCAGAGGTGACCTTGCTGGTACATGGCCCCCGTCGTATCCATTTGTAGCAGGTCATGAGTGGTCAGGAGAGGTTGTTGCCGTAGGGGAAGATGTCCACGACTTTCAGGTTGGGGACCGTGTTGCCGGCGAGGCTCATAAGGGCTGCGGTTATTGCGACAACTGTAAAAAAGGCAAGTACACCATTTGCTTGAATTATGGTGATACAACAACCGGACATGAACATTATGGGTTCATTGTTAATGGTGCTTATGGACAGTATCAAAAATATTCCATCAAAAGTATCGCCCATATGCCGGATAACGTCACATTTGCCGAGGCTGCCATGTGCGATACAACGGGTGTTGCATTGCATGGGCTAGAACTTTCCGGTGTGACCACAGGCGGCACGGTGGCTGTGGTAGGTCCGGGTCCGATTGGACTTAGTGCTATGCGCCTTGCAAAAGTGATGGGTGCAGCCAAAGTGATTATGATTGGCCGTGGAGCCAGGCTGGCTGCAGCACAAAAACTTGGCGCGGATGTATGTATTGATTTTACCGAAGAAGATCCCGTCCAGGCAGTTAGGGCTTTGACAAACGGACTTGGCGTTGATGAAGCTTTTGAATGTTCAGGTTCAAAGGGAACATTCAATGAGTGTGTAAGAATGGTGAGAAAAGGCGGTAGGGTTGTATTGCTTGGAGTTGCAACCGATGATGTTGTGGAGGAATTGCCGTTTAAATATATTACACATAATGAAATTGCAATTTTTGGATCGAGGGCTAACCCAAATGTCAGCCAAAAAGTACTTAATTTAATGGCGACCGGGCAGCTTGAAGTTAAAGATTTGATTACCCATCGATTCACCCTTGATCATTTTGCAGAGGCTCTGGATACATTTGTTAACAGAAAAGGAAATGCAGTTAAAGTTGTAATTCTGCCAAACGGAGAGGAATAAGTAATGAGCGAGAAACGGCTTAAGTCAAATATGGTATTGAAACATAGTGGATTTAAAGCTTAAGGCTTTAAAAATAGAAGGAGGAAAATATATGAAAAAGGTTGTATCTATTCTTTTGGCGTGTGTACTAATGGTTTCTCTGGCAGCGTGTGGTAGAGCGGGAGCGTCAACTGTAGCTTCGGTAGCAGGATCAGCAGCAGAGTCGGCTGCGGAATCAAAAGCCCAAACTGAAAAAAAACCTGTAATCGGTGTTGCGATTTTCGATTACTCCAATAACTATGTTACCTACATACGTAACTCTATTAAGGCGATTGCAGGAGACAAAGCAGATGTCCAGATGGTCGATGCACAAAATGATCAGACAAAACAGGTAGAGCAAATTGACCTTCTTCTCAGCAAGGGCGTTGACGCTCTTTGTGTAAATGCGGTTGACCCCAAAGCTGCGTCAACAATTATCAGCAAAGCAAAAGCAGCGGATGTTCCGTTGATTTTCTTCAACAGATGCCCATCGGCTGATGATATGAAGAGCTATGATAAATGCTGGTATGTAGGAACAACGCCTGCGGATTCAGGTAGAATGCAAGCGGAATTGGCTATGGCCGCATTTAAAGCTGATCCATCGCTCGATAAAAACGGTGATGGCGTTCTTCAGTATGTTATCTTAAAGGGTACATTAGGGCATCCGGATGCAGAAGCAAGAACGCAAGCCAATGAGGAAACCTTTACTAAGGCCGGTTTTAAAACACAACTTCTTGACGTACAACCTGGCGACTTCAAAACACAGACAGCAAAAGACATAACCGATGTTTGGATGGGAAAATTCGGTGATAAAATTGAAATGATTCTTGCGAATAACGATGCAATGCTTCTTGGAGGAATTGAGTCTGCAAAAGCGGATGGTTACTTTACTGGCAGCAAAAAAATGGGAGCGATTGGGATCAATGCGCTGCCGGAGATTTTACCATCCATCAAAGATGGCACAATTTTGGGTTCTATTATGTCCGATGCTTATAGCGAGGGCTTAAATATCTTTACAATGGCTTTAAATGTCTCAACAGGGAAGGATGTTTACACAGGTGTGACAATTAAAGCTGACGATATGAAAGCCATCCGCGTACCTTATGTCCCAATCACAAAAGACAATGTTAAAGTAGCAGAGGATATGTATGCAAAAATTTTGAAGTGATAATCAGCCAATTGGCAGGTAACGAAAAAGAGCATAGGCTGCAAGTTTGCAGCCTATGCTTCATCAAAGTAGGGTGATGAAAATTTATGGATCAAAAAAATGATAGTAATTCTGCACAATATATATTGGAAATGAACGGAATTAGCAAAAGCTTTCCGGGGGTAAAAGCACTCGACAATGTTCAGCTGAAAATACGACCCAATTCGGTACATGCACTTATGGGAGAAAACGGAGCTGGAAAATCAACCCTTATGAAATGTCTGTTTGGTATTTATCAGCGTGATGAAGGTGAAATAGTTTTCAAGGGAGAGGCCGTGGAGTTTCGCAATCCAAGGCAAGCTTTGGACAACGGTGTTTCCATGGTTCATCAGGAGCTCAATCAGGTACAGGATCGCAGTGTAATGGAAAATATTTGGCTTGGCCGATTACCCATGAAGGGTATCGTTGTCAATAGCCAAAAAATGTATAATGACACAAAAAAGATACTCGACAATTTATCTATCAATATTGATCCGGCTGAAATTATCAGCACACTTTCGGTTTCACAAAGGCAAATGGTAGAAATTGCGAAGGCTGTTTCATGCAACGCAAAAATTCTTGTTTTGGACGAGCCAACCTCATCCCTCACTGAAGCTGAGGTGAAGCATCTATTCGAAATTATTAACAACCTACGTGACAACGGATGCAGCATTATATATATATCGCATAAAATGGAAGAAATATTTGAGATATCTGATGATATTACCGTTATGCGCGATGGCAAGTGGATACATACAGGTAAAAGTAAGGACCTCGACATGGATAAGCTAATTGCACTTATCGTAGGTCGCGAACTTACAAACCGTTTTCCACCGAAAAATACACAGCCAAATAATGAGGTTATCCTACATGTAAATAATCTCGCAGGCGAATATATGCCGACCGTTATTGATGCGTCGTTCGAACTGAAAAAGGGAGAAATACTTGGGGTTGCAGGTCTAATGGGTTCCCGTAGAACGGAAATGGTTGAGACCATTTTTGGTATTCGCAAACGCAAGGGAGGAGCCATTAAGCTGAATAATAAGCAAATCGAAAACAGGAACGCTAAGGAATCCATATCTAACGGATTTGCTCTTTTAACGGAGGAACGTCGTCAATCGGGTATTTTTCCAACTCTTGATATTACATTTAACAGTATGATTGCGAATATAGACCAGTATACCAATAAGTTTGGCGTACTAAATGAGAAAAAAATAGCAAAAGACACCAAATGGGTGATTGATGCACTTAGTGTTAAAACTCCCAATTCAAAGGCAAAGATTCAAAATCTATCCGGTGGCAACCAGCAAAAGGTAATTCTGGGGCGTTGGTTGTTGACGGAGCCTACCATTATGCTTCTGGATGAGCCAACAAGGGGTGTTGATGTCGGTGCAAAATACGATATCTATCAACTTATCATAGATTGTGCGGAAAAAGACAATGCAATCATATTTATTTCATCTGAAATGCCAGAACTCCTTGGAATATCTGATCGTATCATGGTTATGAGCAATGGTCGCGTGGCAGGCATCGTTGATGCTAAAACCGCAACGCAGGAAGATCTGTTGCGACTTGCTGCCAAGTACCTGTAGAAAGGATGTAAGTATAATGAATATGTTAACTTTAAAAGGCAGATTGCCTGAGTCTAAAGATATCAAAAATAAACTTATCAATAGTGCTATATATATCGTTTTAGTGGCATTAATGGTATTAATTGTGATCATTAATCCGTCTTTCCTGAGTCTTAAAAACTTTGGATTAGTATTGAGTCAGTCAGCTACAAGAATGATTTTTGCTTGTGCTATTGCGGGCCCCATTGTTTTAGGTGGTACGGATCTTTCAGCAGGAAGGTTAATCGGATTTGCAGGCCTTATCACTGCTTCTCTGCTTCAATCTCCGGATTACGTAAGCAGGGTTTTCCCAAACTTACCACGGTTGCCAATATGGCTGCCAATCTTACTTGCGATGATAATTTGCGCCTTGTTCTCCCTTGTGGATGGTTATCTTGTGGCCAAACTTAAAGTGGCGCCATTTATAGCATCTTTGGGCATGCAAATGGTTGTTTACGGCTTAATGTCGGTTTATTTTGACTCTGTAAGTCATTCAGCCCCGATTGGTGTTCTTGATGAAAAATTTTCAGGACTTGCACAAAACAGTATAACCATTTTTGGTTTCAAACTGCAGTTTATTCTTCTGTACGCTATTGCTATTGTTGCTTTGATTTGGTTTATTTGGAACAAAACAAAACTAGGAAAAAATATGTTTGCTATTGGTGGTAATGCTGAAGCAGCGGTTGTCTCAGGAGTAAATATTGTGCTCAATATGCTTGTAATCTATGTTATGGCAGGCTTACTATACGGTTTCGGCGGTGCGCTTGAAGCTGCACGTACAGGCAGCGCTACTAACGCCCTTGGAGCGGGCTATGAGTTGGATGCCATTGCAGCCTGCGTTGTCGGTGGTGTCTCCATGCGCGGTGGTGTTGGTACAATTAAAGGAGTTATTACGGGCGTTCTGCTCTTTCAATTAATCAGTTATGGTCTAGTATATATTCAGGTCAATCCTTATTTGGTCTATTTTGTAAAAGGAGCAATTATCCTTATTGCGGTTGTTATAGATACAAATAAATATGTCAAGAAAAAATGATACAACTTCAATTTTGTGTCTATAAATTATGGAGGATAACGTGAACAACAACATAATGAAAGCCGCTGTGTTGGAGCAGTTTAATCAGGATTTTGTTATAAGGGAAATACCGATACCCCAGCCAAAAAGGGGAGAGGTCTTAATTAAAGTCAGAGCAAGTGGCCTTTGTGGAACTGACTTACATATTCAGGATGGACGTCTACCCACCGTCAAAATACCGTATGTTCCCGGGCATGAAACCGCTGGTGAAGTGTGGAGGATTGGTGAGGATGTTGATGGTTTTAAAGTTGGCGATTCAGTCATCGTTGCAATTGATATTCTTTGTAATACCTGCCGCTTTTGTACAACTGGCAGGGGAAACTTATGTACCCATCTTGTTCGTTTAGGATTCGAACGTAATGGAGGACATGAGGAATATATGATCGCACCTGCGGCCAATCTGTTTAAGTTTAATAAGAAAGTTCCGTATGAAAAAGCAGCCATAATCCCCGATGCGGTTGCATGCATGTATCATGCAATCAAAAATCAAGGGCAAGTTAGGGCAACAGATAAAATATGCATTTTGGGCGTAGGCGGACTAGGGCTGCAAGGCATACAAATTGCTAAGCATTTTGGCGCGGAAGTTTTTTGCACAAGCCGTCAAGATAGAAAATTAGAAATTGCAAAACAGAATGGCGCAGACCATGTGATTAACACAATTAGAGAAAATCTGTTTGAAACCATTCAAGAGTTGACTTCTGGTGAAATGTGTGACGTTGTTTTTGACAACATTGGTATTGATTCATCAATTCAGACCAGTCTTGATATATGCCGCCCGGGTGGTAAAGTAGTGATGGTAGGCTATGATGAAGATATCTTTCATGCACAGTATCAAAGTACAGCAATGAAAGAAAAAGAAATTATCGGTATCAGGGGTAGTAACCGAAGGGATTTGGTGGAAACCATCCGGCTAGTTGAAGACGGGATCATTGATCCATACATCTTTAAAACTTATGCTTTGGATGAAATCAACCAAGCCCTGTCCGATCTTAGGGAGGGCCATTCCTTGGGAAGAACAGTGCTTATAGTTTGAGCCCATAATCATTGTAAAGTAACAATAAATCACATTTTTAATAAGAATAGACCAATCGACTCTGATCTATGAACATGCAGAAAGGAACAATAAATATGGATTACTTTGAACACAATAAATTTGGAAGAACATTTGCCTTACGGTTAGATAAGGGGGAAGATGTTCTTGACAACGTTAATGATTTGATTCAAAAAGAAGACATTAAGGATGGTGTAGTTGTCTCTGGTATTGGGACTTTGGATCAATGTGTGCTGCACTTTGTCACACATATTGATGATGCTTCGAAAATGTATTATAAAGAATGGAAAAACGTGGCACTTGAAGTTGCGTCAATTCAAGGCATTATTGCTGACGGAAAGCCTCATATCCATGCTGTGGTATCGGATCAAACAGCCGCATGGGGGGGACATGTTGAACGCGGCTGTAGAACCCTATACCTTTGTGAAATCTTAATCGTTGAAATGCCCGATTTCAATTTGACGAGAGTTTCCAAAGTTAGCGATGAAAACAACACCGACCACTTCATTAAAAATTTGGTGAAAAAGGCAAAGATATGAGTCTAGGCAATCATATAGCTCATAATGAGGATAGAGTTGGGGGAGATTGATCGATGAATAAGAAATACTGTATTGGGATTGATTTTGGTTCGCAGTCTGGCCGGTCGCTTCTTGTTGAAGTGGAAACTGGGCGTGAAATTGCCTGTGCAGTCAGTAAATATAAACATGGATTTATTGAAGAAGCCTTGCCCGCATCCGGTGAAATCTTGCCGCCCGATTGGACACTGCAGGATCCGCAGGACTACCTTGATGTACTAGCGGAAACAATTCCTGCCGTCCTTCGGGACGCAGATATTTCTGCTGCCGATGTCATAGGGATAGGCGTAGATTTTACAGCATGTACAGTACTGCCAATTAAAGCAGATGGGACTCCACTTTGCTTTTTATCGGAGTATCGGTTGAATAAGCACGCTTATGTTAAGAAATGGAAGCATCATGCTGCGCAGGACGAGGCCAATAGGCTTAATGCAATAGCTCATGAGCGTGGAGAGAAATTCTTACTGCGTTATGGAGGAAAAATTTCTTCTGAATGGCTGTTTCCAAAATTATGGCAGATTCTAAATGAAGCTCCTGAAATTTATGAGGCGATGGACCGATTTATAGAGGCGACAGACTGGATTGTCATGCAGCTGACCGGACGAGAGGTGAGAAGCAGCTGTGCTGCTGGTTATAAGGCTATCTGGAGCAAGAGGGAGGGATATCCATCCCGCGCATTTTTTAAAGCGCTTGATCCGCGCTTGGAAAATGTTGTTGAAGAAAAACTCTTGTATAATGTCATGCCTATCGGCAGTAAAGCGGGCGAGCTTACAAAGGCCGCCGCCGAAATGACAGGACTGTTGTCGGGTACGGCGGTTGCTGTTGGAAATGTGGATGCACATGTAGCACTGCCGGCGGTTGGTATCCAACAGCCTGGTCAGATGTTAATGATTCTGGGTACATCTTCTTGCAATATTCTGCTGAGTACTGATGAAATTAATGTTCCGGGTATATGCGGTGTGGTGGAAGATGGTGTTCTGCCGGGGTTCGTCGGCTATGAAAGCGGTCAAAGCTGTGTGGGTGATCTATTTGACTGGTTTGTTCGTAACTGTGTACCGGCAGAATACAAGTGTGCAGCTGAGAGTCAGGGAATTAGTATCCATCAATATTTGCGGGAAAAGGCAAGGATGCAGAAACCGGGGCAATCCGGTCTGCTGGCTTTAGATTGGTGGAATGGCAATCGTTCGGTTCTGGTGGATGTTGATTTGACTGGGTTATTAATTGGTATGACACTATCCACAAAACCGGAGGAAATATATCGAGCATTAATTGAAGCAACTGCTTACGGTAATCGGGAAATTATTGAGACATTTGAGCAAAATGGAGTTGCAATCAATGAGTTGTACGCCTGTGGAGGCATCACAGCAAAAGATGATTTTATGATGCAAATCTATGCGGATGTCACGAAGCGCTCAATTAAAATTTCCGATAGTGTCCAGACGGTTGCGCTTGGCTCAGCAATGTTTGGAGCCGTAGCTGCGGGAAAGACTGGCGGCGGTTATGACACTATTTTTGAAGCGGCTCAAATTATGCCTCGCCTTAAGGCTGTTGTCTACAACCCAAATCCAGAGGCTTCCGCTATTTACGATCAACTGTTTGAGGAGTACAGAATTTTGCAGGATTATTTTGGCCGCGGAGAGAATGATGTTATGAAACGACTCAAGAAAATTAAATGCCTTTCTCGCAACCGTGGATAAAGGTTGTCAATGTTGATTTGAACTCCATGAAAATTTCAATCGTGAAACAATTGCGTTGCAAGCTAGTCCGTATGGGTAAGCATCGTAGTTCTAGAGCGAGTATATGATAGCATCACCTTCAACTCATATGGGCCTTTATTTTGAAATGCAGTTGCTGCATTTGCCTGAAACTCTCAATTTCGGTTGTGAGTTTGACTCGTGCAGTTCCTTTTCACCTATGATGACGTTCCGCACTTTTCCTCGCGAAGCCCCCTAATAAGCTCTTGTCTTGAATTTTGCTGTGATGTTCTTTTTCCCATTGAGGGAAGTACCAGATTTCTTAGTTTCTATTATATGAGGTTCATATCATTCTGTTCGTTTTTTGTCGAGTTTTCTTAGACCATTATAATTATTAGAAAAAGGGATGTAATGATGTTAAAAAATATGAAGATCGGCAAAAAATTGATTTTAACTTTTGTTTTGGTATCGACAATTTCCAGCTTTGCAGGAATAGTCGGTCTTATTGAAATGACGAACATGAATGATAGTTATAGTAACGCTTTAACGGACTATGGCTTTTCTCAAGGAGATATTGGACTTTTCCATGCGGAATTCAATGATAGTCGTGCAATTATCAGAGAAATTTTATTTTCTACCGATACTGAGACAATGAATACATATATATCTCAACTTACCCAATCAAATGCTAAAATTGATACCTATTTTGCAAATATAAAAAAAAGAATGGTAAATAAAAAAGAACTTAGCTATTATAATGAAATTGAGGGTAACCTAGCTAAGTATCAGACAGTAAGAGACCAAGTAGTCGGACTTGCAAAGCTAAATGAAGATGCACAGGCGCAAACACTTTTATCAGAGCAGGGTGAACCCCTTTCTGATAAGATTGCAACTTCAATCAACACATTGATTAGTGAGAACACATCAGAAGGCATTCAAGTATCAAAAAACCTTTCTTCTGCAGGAAGCGTAGCAAACATCATTATTCTAGCATCTGTTATTGTGTCCTTTATCACTTCTCTCATTATAGCCTTGGGTATTTCACGTGGCATCAGCAAGCCTGTAAAAGAAATGGTGGAGGCAGCTCAAAAAATGGCCCAGGGGGATTTGGGTGTGCAGGTCAGCGTGAACTCCAAAAATGAAATCGGGCAGTTGGGTGCAGCTTTCTCCGAAACAATCGAGAAAATAAAAACATACATAAACGACATAAAAATGAATCTCACCAAAGTGGAACAAGGAGACTTAAGCATTATTTCGGAATTCGAATACAAAGGAGATTTTATAGAACTTCAAAAATCAATTTATGGAATTGTGAAGTCTTTCAATGCGACATTGACCCAGATCAATCAGGCTTCGCAACAGGTTTCAAGCGGTTCTGAACAAGTGTCCAATAGTGCTCAGGCATTGGCACAGGGTGCGACCGAACAGGCAAGCTCTGTCGAACAACTTTCTGCTACGATTACTGATATATCCGCTCATGTGAAAGATAATGCGGAACATGCTGCCAATGCAAGTTTAAATGTAGACCATGTCTGCTCTGAAATAGAAATCAGCAACAAGCATATGAGTGATATGGTTGCTGCTATGTCTCAAATCAATGATTCCTCCAGCCAAATTGGGAAAATCATTAATACCATTGAGGATATCGCTTTCCAAACAAATATACTTGCGCTGAATGCGGCTGTTGAAGCAGCAAGAGCGGGTGCGGCAGGCAGGGGCTTTGCTGTTGTAGCGGATGAAGTAAGAAATTTGGCCAGCAAAAGTGCGGAAGCAGCAAAAAACACGACTGCTTTAATTGAAAACTCTATAAAACAAGTTGAAAACGGAACAAAAATTGCAGATGAAACTGCGCAGTCTCTCTATCAAGTTGTAGAAAGCGTAAAAGTTATTTCGAATTCTGTAGAGCAAATTTCAAAAGCATCAAGTCAGCAATCAGATGAAATTGGTCAAATAACACTGGGAGTTGAGCAAATTTCAAGCGTAGTACAGACCAACTCCGCAACGGCTGAAGAAAGCGCCGCTTCCAGTGAAGAACTTTCCGTTCAGGCGCAGACGTTAAACGCACTTGTAAAGAGATTTAAACTAAGAGATCAAATCGTCGAGAATAAGGTTATACAAATTGAATCGACTCCAGCAGAAATTGAAATCTGAATATGATTATTAAAACAAGCTTATTTCATGCCAGATATTCGATACAGTGAAAAGGTCACAACATTAATGTACGGATTTTTAAATGTTTTTGTTGGGATACTTTTGAAATATAATTTCCAACAGCCGCCGTTTTCACAATTTCAAAATATTCTTTTTGATTTATAGAAGATTAAAAAATGTACTAAATATCACGTTTAAACAGATTAATGAATAGAAAAAACTAAGAGATTACACGATATGAAACAAATTCAATAGGAGGTAAAATAAAATGAATTATATTGTAAAAGGTTTGGCACACATTGGAATTATGACTGATGATGCACAAAAATGCACGCAGTTCTATATTGAGAATTTGGGATTTCGTAAGTTTTATGACTATCAGCCCGGCGAATTATTTCTGATGGTTGTCGAATGTGGTGGTTGCGTGATTGAATTCATCCAGTCGGGTGAAGTGAGCAATTGTGGCACAGTTAATCATGTTGCAATTGAAGTACAAGGAATTGAATCGTTAGTAGAAGAATTGAAAGCGAAAGGCGTTGTATTTGAAACAGAAACAATCAGTCGAATGGCTGACTTTTACCCCGATGGTGTAAAGAATATATTCTTCTCCGGTCCAGCTGGAGAGAGAATAGAATTATTCGATTACTCCAAGTAGGTAATGCTCTTGTTGTTGGTTTTGATGCCAATGTATCCCTTGGAGAATACGTGTTAGATGTACATAATGAAGTCTTGGTTCATGATCAGATCATATAATTGTACATGGGTATTGAACAGTATCCCAATGGTCACAGTATATTATGGAAAGTTATTAGTCCGAAAGGCTAAGAAATTAACTGCTTATTTGACTGTGAATGCTAAGTGACTAGGGAGATATAAAAGGATGCAGTTTCCCGCAGGTCGTCTTCAAATTGCTTAAATACGGGACGTGAGGAGATCAGAGAAACACAAAAGATGGCCGTCTGACGACTCATCACCCGAAGGTCGTAGGTTCAAATCCTGCCTCCGCAACCAAACAAAACCCAGAAGCCGTGCGGCTTCTGGGTTTTTCTTGTATAACGAAAACCCCCGGCAGTGCCGGGGAGTTCAAAAAAAGCTTTAGCGTTCCATATATCAAAAGGAGGACATTAGAGATGAATTCTAATGACAATAATAGTTTAGCCCATACAACATGGAATTGCAAATATCATTTCACCCCCTGACAAACGGCGTTCTGCTTGTTGGGAATTGTTTTGATGATGATCATTATACCGGTGTTACACAAAGCTATGTTTCTCCGTAACCTTTGTTCTGCACATAATGTAGAGTAAAAAGTGCAGAACTGTAAAATGTATGGTGTAAAGCATATTTCACTGCTTCTGCCTAATCTCCTTGATTTCTGCACAATTTAAAAGCTGGAATTCAGTATATTAGGGAAGCAGTAATGCTCATAAGGTAGCTGTACTTGAGGAAGGCATGAAGTATCAGGTTATCAGCATCTCGCCGGAGCAGGCACAGTTCCTCGAAACTCGTAAGTTCCAAATAAATGAAATCGCTCGAATTTTCAGAGTGCCGCCCCACATGGTCGGTGATCTTGAAAAGTCGAGCTTTTCTAATATTGAGCAGCAGAGCTTGGAGTTTGTAAAATACACCCTTAACCCCTGGGTTGTGCGGTAAGGGCGGGCTATGTGCCGTGCGCTTCTTTCCGACAGTGAGAAACCGGATCATTTCATCAAGTTCAATGTGGATGGTCTTCTGCGCGGCGATTATGCCAGTCGAATGAGCAGTTATGTCACTGCCTGACAAAATGACCGGATGTCTGCGAACGACAGACGCCAATTGAAAAATCTAGACCGTATGTCGGTGCGTATAGGTTCAGCTATGCGGTTTCCATTCAAGATGCGGTGAATGAATCCAAGATATTTAAACAAGTGCTTGCGCCTTACCGTGGAAGACTCGATTTTCCCGTCACGTTTGATTATGAATATGACAGTATTACATACGCTTAATGACATTTTAATAGATTATGCGCATCATGATTCCTTGGGGATAATCGCCGAATTTCTCACCGAAAATATTTATTCCGCCAATATATTGCGCGGTTTCCTTGATTTCTATTTTAAGAGAAATATAAGGCTTATTTTCTATATTTAACTGATCAAGAGAAATATGAGGATTTACCAGGCCGCCATCCAAGAAACCACCATTTTGGCGCACGGAGAAAGTTTTTAACACACCATACTGCGTTTTTCCATTCTGCCAGCCAGCAGGAGTATAATTACCATGGCGAGCCCCAAAGTCACCGGGACAGCAATAAGTAGTGAGTTCCAGCCCGTTAATGGAAATCGTGATATCTGAGGGCCAGTTTTCCATATATCCCGGTGCTTCAGAGCAAAGCTCCAAAGAAAAAGAAAGTTCGCGCATGGATAGTTGCGGTTCAGAATAGTTTGGGAAACGGTACTCTACAGAACCCTGTTGGAACCAAATCAATTGCGCTTGCCCGCGCCGTGGCGAGAAGAAAGCCTTTGGGCTGTCGTAGTTATCCATCATATCTCCATTTTCATCTGCAAGACCACAGGTGGGTTCTACATAGCAATGATAGTAATTTCCAACGGGCATATCCACTGTGATTTCTTTTTTTGAGGGATCAAACTCTACCTCGGAGGTATCAATGTGGATCGACTGCACGCTGCAAACACAAACTCGCATGGAACCGCGCAACCCCGGTTGAGACTCTGTTACCACCATTTTGGCATCCTCTAAAAAGCGGATGTGTAACGCGACGGAGGAAACGGGCAAATCCAATATGTGCGCAATTTCTTGTATAGAAAGAGCTTTAAACTTAAGCAGATTTAAAATTTGTAGACGGGCGGGGATAGATAGCGCTTTCGCAATTTTGACAATTTGTTCTTGGTGCTGAACATTGTCCAAATTTAATGAAATGTCGCGGTCACCTATAATTTTAATAGTTTTTTTTGTTTTACTGATCATATTGCATACTTCTTCTTTCATCAATTATTCTTATATTTATAAAATAAAAAGCTAAAAGGTTTTTGATAATTTTAAAATTAGATAAAATAAAATATAAATTTGTAAAAATATTAGGATAAAACTTGACAATTACAATATTATACGATAATATAGGCATGTAGAAAGTTACATAAATTATGTAACAAACTTAATTAGAAGCATGGCAATGCCTTTAATTACATGATTATTGTAATATAATTAGTTTTAAAATGCAAGCCATGCACAATGAGAATGGGAGGATATTAATGAAAAAGCTAATTTCTATGGCTACATCACTCGCATTAATAGGTTCTCTTCTGACAGGATGTCAGGGTGGCACATCAACTTCCAGTCCAAGCACCGCAGCAAGCACTGCGGGTAGCACCACAGCAAGTACGGCAGCTCCTGCAGCAAACAATGGGGAAAAAGTAAAGATTTCTTTCATTGATGGCTTCACTGGTGGCGATGGTGTTTTCATGAAGAAAATAATTGATGGGTTTAATTCATCCCAAAGCAAATACGAAATTAATGAACTATCATCGGCTGACGAATATGTTAAGTTTAAATCTGATAATTACGACATGTTGGTTATTCACTCTGATTGGATTTCTACATATCATCAAGACGGACTGCTGCGTGAACTGTCTGATGTTTATAAAGCAGCGGGCATTTCACTTGACGATTTCCATGAGATTACTAAATCTTACACAAAGTATGACGACGGAATCTATGCAGTACCGTTAGGACTATATGCCAACACAATGTTCTACAACAAAAAGCTGGTTAAAACCGCTCCAAAAACTTACGCGGATTTAGTTACGCTGCGCGACCAATTGAATTCCGAAAAAAGCGGTATATACCCAATGGGAGTGCCACTTACTGGCGATCACCAGTGGCTCTACATGACATTTTTAACTCAGTACGGTGTTAATTATGTAAAAGATGGTCACTTGAACTTTGACACCGATGAGGCATGTAATGCTTTCCTTGCTTTAAACAAATTAATTTATAAGGATAAGCTAAGTCCTGCAAATCTTGGTGCAAATGATCACCTGAACTCTTTCATGAAAGATGTCAAGGGTAACACTAACATGCAGTCTGCGCTTATGCTTACGGGTGGTTGGAACTATACTGCAGCAAAAGAAAAATATGGTGACGATTTAGGCATTGCAACATTACCGGTATTGGGAACAGACCTGAAAGTACCGGCAGGCGGCCATAACTTCGCCGTATCTTCCAAGGTAACAGATCAGTCAAAACTGGATGGTATTGCTGCTTTCTTCAAATATGCATATCAGCCAGAAGTTATGAAGATCTGGGGAGATGCAGGACAGACTCCTGTGCATCTTAAAACGATTGAGTACATTAAGCAGAATCCGGATAAATACCCGATACCCATGGTTACTTTTGATATCCTTGACAAATGCCAAATATTACCTGCACTTTATAACGTGCGTGAACAAATTAAATATGCAAATGAAACCGTTTATACTATGGTTATCAAAACGCCAAATCTGACAAAAGAGCAGCTTATGCCTGAATTGAAAAAGGCAACGGAATCTGCAACAGAGTTAGCTCAGAAATAATAAATAGGCGGGAGGATGGATTATCATCCCCCGCTTTTTTAGAAAATTATAGCGAGCTACCCTCAGAGAGGAGCTAAACATGAAATTAGGTAAAAAGGTTGCATTATGGTTTGTTGTACCATTTGCTTTGTTTTTCATACTTTTTTGGGTCGTACCATTTTTCTATGGTCTGTACATGAGCCTACATAGCTTTTCGCTTATTAATGGAAATCGAGGCTTTATTGGACTGGGCAATTATACTAAAATATTGTTTTCTGGTTCAATGTACCATACATCGTTTTTTCTGGGACTGAAAAATACATTGATTTTTGTCGTACTAAGTACTCCCCCTCTCGTGTTAATCAGTCTTGTACTTGCTTTATTAGTAGACCATTTACCGAATAAGGCTAAAGGTGTGTTTCGCACGATTTATTTTGTTTCCTATTCTGTTTCTGTCACAGCTGTTGCATCAATTTTCATTTGGATGTTAAAAGGAAACGGCGGCTATATTAATAATCTTTTGATAGGCATGAAAATAATATCGGCCCCTATTCCGTTTTTGGAATCGCAACCGTTTGTATGGCTTTCTCTTACTATCGCAACCGTATGGTGGACCATTGGCTATAACATGATGCTGTTCATTAATGCGCTGAATGAAATAGATGTCAGTATCTATGAGGCATCTGCAATTGATGGTGCTGGCTTCTGGACACAATTCAGAAAAATAATTATTCCTAATATCAAAAATGTCTCTTTCTTTGTATTGATGACGACGATTATCGCATCTTTTAACGTGTATGGTCAGCCACGTCTAATGACATCAGGTGGCCCGGGTCAAACAACGAAACCACTTATTATGATTATAAATTCTACTATTATGGATCAAAACAACATGGGCGTTGGCAATGCTATGGCCATTTTGATGGGATTAATCGTTATGGTAGTTTCTTTGGGACAATATTTTATGACCAGAGAGAAAGAAAATATCAAGGCTAATTGATATTTTTACTCAAGTCTCGGTGTCGGGATATATTCTTTAAAATGTACCGTTCCTTCTCCACGGCGTAATTGCTTTTTCATACATTTTTTTCATAAAAGTATTAGCCCATCGCCTGCCATTAAAGCCATATCCATACGAGCTCTTTCTAAACTATATAGCAGACTTTGATTTGGTGTGGATCAATTTTTCAGCAATTATGCTCCTGCGATTACAAGAAATCAGAACGAGAAAGGAGATAACAATATGATATCAAAAAAAATCAACAAAGTCATATTGGTAATTATTGCTTGCATTATTGCCTATATGTTTTTGCTTCCTTTATTTTTTATGACATTCACCAGCTTTAAGGGCCTTTCCGAAGCTTTGGGTTCAAGTACGCTTTTACCGCAGCAATGGACTATAAAAAATTATATTGATTTGTTTAACCAAACTTCAAGTGCCCCAATTGCAAAATGGTCGATTAACACGCTTATTGTCACTGTTTTAGGTACCATATTAAGACTATTTACCAGCACGCTTGCTGCGTACGCCTTGGCAAGGTTAGATATTCCGTTTAAAAAAGGAATTATTGTTGGACTCATTTGGGCAATGGCAATACCGGAAATTGTAACATATTTTCCGCTTTTTTATATCTTTAAAAATATGGGTATGCTCAACACTTATCTTCCGCTAATTTTGCCATCAGGTGCCGGTGCCATGACGGTATATCTAATCTATCAGTTTATGTTATCATTTCCAAGGGAACTGGAGGAAGCTGCTTTTGTGGATGGGGCTTCCCTTATGAAAATCTTAGTGCGTATTGTGGTTCCTTCGATTAAGCCGATTTTAATTACGCAGGGCTTTATCACATTTTTAGGTCTGTATAATACTTACCTATGGCCATCTTTGGTAATCAGCCGTACCGAAATGAGTACTCTTACTCTCGGTGTTGCATCGCTTGTGACAGGTGAAAATTATGTTAATCCGGGTCTGATGATGGCAGCTACTGTTGTAGCAATTCTTCCTGCTGTTTTGATTTTCATGTTCCTTAACAAGTATATTGTACGCGGCTCTAACCAGTCTGGAATCAAGTAGTAAGGAGAATATAAAAATGAGAAATGAATATCCACGGGCCGATTTTGTGCGGCAAGAGTGGCTTTCACTTAACGGGGAATGGAATTTTTCTTTTGAGGATGGCTCCATACATAAAATACAGGTTCCCTATGTATATCAGTGCTTAAAGAGCGGTATTAACGACCCACGGGCAAGTCGCGTTGTTACTTATCAAAGGGAATTTACGCTTTCACCTGAATGGCAGGGAGAAAATATTGTTTTGTATTTTGGTGCAATAGACTACCAGTGCAAAGTTTACGTTAATGGTAACTATGCAGGTGGACATGTAGGCGGCAATACACCGTTTCAACTGGACATTACCGATTATGTTAATTGGAAGTGCGAAGAAATCTCCGTTATCATTGAAGATTTTCCAACAGATGAGACCATTGCACGCGGCAAACAATTTTGGCAGGAAAAGCCGAAATTTATCTGGTATACCGGTTCTACAGGTATCTGGCAGAGTGTGTGGATAGAACCGCAGTCACAAGCCAGTTTTGAATGGATTCACTTTACACCTGATGTTGACAAAGGGCAGGTGCAAATTTCCTACCGACTGAAGGACAGCACACCGTTTCCCTGTTCAGCAAAATGGGAAATTAGCTTACAGGGGAAAACCTATTTCAGCGGCGAGCTGTTATGTGGCGAGAAAGAGGACTGTTTTACTGTTACAGTTTTTGGAAATCATGTCTTATCAGGTTCTTTCCATTTCGACGGCTTATGCTGGAGCCCAGATAGTCCCACATTGTTTGACGTGACTGCGCAGCTATTGGTAGATGGACAGATAACCGATACTGTAAATACCTATTTTGGGATGCGTAAAATTACAGTGGAAAATGGAATTATTTACCTCAATAATCATCCTTGTTATCAAAAATTGCTATTGGATCAGGGCTACTGGAAGGAAAGTCTTCTGACAGCTCCCGATGACGAAGACTTTAAAGAGGATATCTTACGGGCAAAGGCGATGGGTTTTAACGGATGCCGTAAACATGAAAAAGTAGAAGATCCAAGATTCCTGTACTGGGCTGATAAGTTGGGATTTTTGGTTTGGGAAGGAATGGCAAGCTTCGTTAGCTATACGCCGTCGGCTGCGGCGCAGTTCATGCGGGAATGGCAAGATGTGATTCTACGGGATTATAATCATCCGTCTATCATTGTATGGGGTATGCTGAACGAAAGTTGGGGTGTACCGCAAATTTACTACGATACCATACAACAACATTTCTCCTGTTCACTTTATCATTTAGCGCATAGCCTTGACAGCACTCGTTTAGTCATATCGAATGATGGCTGGGAAATGACGGAAACCGATATTTGCGCAATACATAGCTACACCCACGGCGCTATTGATGATCATAGGCAGCAGCAGGTGTTTGCTGAATGTGTGAAGACTTGGCAGGGAATAGAAAACGGTAAAATTGTCAGTCATTTGCCTTTTGCAAAGGGTTATCATTACCAGGGCCAACCGGTTATTTTGACAGAGTTCGGAGGAATATCCGGAGCTAAGGGCGAAGATGGTTGGGGATATACCTGCGCTGGCAGCGAAACTGAATTTTTGAGTACTTACCGCCGCTTGATTGAGGCGTTGAATGATTCTGACATCATTTGCGGCTTTTGCTATACTCAATTATCGGATGTTCAACAGGAAACCAACGGCCTATTGAATTATAAGCATGAGTTTAAATATGATCCTGAAAAAATAAAGGAAATCAATCAACTAATCGAGAGGAGAATGATTTAATTATGAAAGCAGTGATCTGGGCACATCGGGGAAGCTCATTTATAGCACCTGAAAATACAATGGAATCTTTTGACCTGGCCGCCAAGCAGAATGCAGACGGAATCGAGTTAGACATTCACCTTACAAGCGATGGACAGCTTGCGGTTTTTCACGACGAAACCTTAGAGCGGACAACAAACGGAACAGGCCTTGTGGAAAGCTACACCATGTCCCAACTAAAACAGTTAGATGCCGGTGTACTGCGGCCTAAGTATGCTGGCGCAAAAATACCAACTCTACCCGAGGTTCTTGATTTTGTGCGAGGTACTTCCTTGCACCTAAATATCGAAATTAAGGAGGAAAGAGTCCCCAATCCAGCATTGGTAAAACAGCTTGCAAAGCTGATTCGGGACTTTGACCTTGTTGAGCATACCATGTATTGCTCTTTTAACCATTACAGCCTAATGGGGCTACGTACAGTAATGCCGGATGCTTGCATTGGGCTTCTGTATCATGGCGGGCTGGTGAAACCGTGGATCTATGCTCAATCTATCGGGGCTGATTGCTTGCATTCTTTCTTTCGCTACGGCTTAATGGATGGTCAGGTAGAAAATGCTCATAAGGCAAGGCTAAAGGTTAATGTCTGGACTGTGGATGAACCCGATGATATACGCTGGGTATACGAGCAGGGCGCAGACGGAATTATTACCAACAGACCGGACATAGCTCTTCAACTTCGGTGAAGTTACTGTGGTACTATGCAACGTGCGACCAGATCAATGAGTCTCATTTTATGCTAAGCAAGATGTTAGGAACATGAAAACTAAACAGCCCCGGAGCTGAAGAATTTCAGCACCATGTCGGACTACTGCCGTCAGCATAGTGGATGGTGTCGTCATACTATACGGGAGTTCAATTACAAACGAATCTTACTCAGGCTGAAGCAGGTTTGGCCAGTGACGGTATGTCAGACAACTCGATCCTTGAACAAAGGGTATATTATCTTAATAATAATGCAATGCAATTAATTAATTCATTAATTCAGTTAAAATCTATTATTTTATCAAAGGTACTGTCATGCGATATGTTTACTGTCAATTATCCATTATTAATTGACCATATCTTAAGAGAAGCAAGATTCTACCTTTCATTGGTGCAAAGGCTGCAAAGTAGGGAAGATATCAACCTGGAAAAAGAAGCATATGAACAAGAGTCTTTCTGGAACCGAATCATGGCAGAACATTCAAAATTTATCCGGGGATTGCTTGATCCAACAGAAAACGATTTATTTGTTGCGGCTAATAATTTTGGTAATGAATTCGATCAGCTGACAAATCAAGCAATGCAGGCGATGGACAGAACAATACCGTTAAAAAAAGTTACAGCTGACAGTTTGAGCGCTACTAAGAAAATTCGGGATTTCAAAACGGCAGGCACCCAAGGATTACTTAACTGTAAAATAAAATCAGTTATTATGCCATTATTAGGTGATCATGTACTTCGTGAATCGAATCATTATCTGCGCTTGCTTAATATGTTCGAAAAAATAACTTAATTCAGGCACGATTACTTTATTTCCCGAGATCAAGAAAACATCTTAATTGTACTAATATCATAGGGGTTTCCTCCCAAGCTGCCGTGTTAAACATGCGGTGGCTTAATTTTGTGATATCAAACATTTATCGGATATTTATTTGATATCACAAAGTTCATATGATCATTTCTGCTGCGGATAAAACCATTCGCCATATCGGCATATATTTCTTGTCCCACTTGCAAACTTATTCCAAGGTATGATGAAGTGAATTACCCTTTTAATTGCCAAACTAACTCAGTGCAAAAGTTCACTTTAGGGCTGTTTTAACTATGGGTAATTTCATTGTATTAGTGTTATTGTCCTTTAATTAAGGTTTGCTTCACTTACGGGCGGTTAGGGCCATTTTACTTCTCAATCAACTTGTAATAAATTTCCTTTTTTATGGGAAGATAGTATTTGATTGTGTGTTTTTAACAACAGATTTTATCTATCTCATTTGAAGGGGAAAATGGACTTTTAATATGTGTGAAGTAAATAATACAAATAGCAAATTTTACCGTCTGGGTATTGATGTTGGTTCTACAACCGTTAAACTTGTCGTTTTGGATCATGAAGAAAGCCTATTATATAACTGCTACTGTAGACACAACGCTGACCTTTGGCTGACTTTGGAGAATCTTTTCGACAAGTTATATAACGCCTTCGGTGATATTAATATAAAGACTGCTGTAACGGGTTCAGGAGGAATCTCCATTTCCGAACGACTTGATTTACCATTTGTACAGGAAGTAATCGCTGGCTGTAAAGCTGTCGAGCGATATATTCCGGATGTCAATGTCATTATCGAACTTGGCGGAGAAGATGCAAAGTTAACTTTTTTTGAAAACGGTATCGACCAAAGAATGAACGGAATCTGTGCCGGAGGTACCGGTGCATTTATCGATCAAATGGCTATCCTTTTAAAAACTGATGCTGCAGGACTCGATGAGCTCGCAGAACATAGCAGCATTATTTACCCTATTGCCGCAAGATGCGGGGTTTTTGCGAAAACGGATATACAGGCGCTGTTGAATGAGGGAGCAAAAAAAGAGGATATTGCCGCCTCTGTTTTTCAGGCGGTGGTCAATCAGACAATCACAGGGCTAGCATCCGGTAGAAGAATAAAGGGAAAAGTCGGTTTTCTGGGTGGCCCACTGCATTTCCTTCCCCAATTGCGGCGACGTTTTCAGGAAACTCTCAATTTAGAGGAAAGTGATATGGCTGTTCCGGAGAATGCGCAAGTATATGTAGCCATCGGTGCAGCGCTTTCTGCTGATAAGCAATCAACCTCACTCATGCAATTGATACACCGCTGCAAAGCAGGACAAAAAGGAGGTGGACTATCGGCAGACAGGCTTAATCCTTTGTTTCCCAATGAATTTGAGTATAAGGAGTTTAAAGAAAGGCACGCTGAGCATAAAGTAAAAAGAGCTGATTTAAACGACTACGAGGGGCTCTGTTTTCTCGGTCTGGATATTGGTTCTACAACCAGCAAAGCCGCTTTAATCAACCAAAGCGGCTGCCTGTTATATTCTTGCTATCGTAATAATGAAGGAAGTCCGCTTTTTACGGCTGCTTCAATCTTAAAAGAAATATATGCCCATCTCCCGGAAAGAGCCGACATTGCCTATTCTTCCGTTACCGGGTATGGAGAGGAACTGATAAAAGCAGCCTTTTCCTGCGATCTTGGCGAAGTAGAAACGGTTGCTCACTGTACCGCGGCGGAATATTTCTTACCAGGTGTTGAAATGATTCTCGATATCGGTGGGCAGGATATGAAATATATGTGCGTTCTCGACGGCGTTATCAACAGCGTGGTCTTAAACGAGGCCTGTTCTGCAGGCTGTGGTTCTTTCATCGAGACATTCGCCAGGTCATTGGGGTTATCGGTTCAAGAATTTTCTATGCTGGGAATTAAATCAGAAAATCCTATTGATTTAGGTTCGCGCTGTACGGTGTTTATGAACTCCAAGGTCAAACAAGCGCAAAAAGAGGGGGCATCCGTCGGAGATATCTCAGCTGGATTATGTTATTCGGTTATTAAAAATGCGTTATATAAAGTAGTTAAACTGAAAAGTCTCTCCCAGTTAGGGAATAAAATTATCGTTCAGGGCGGAACATTCTTAAATGACGCGATTCTGCGCAGCTTTGAACTGATTGCGGGGAAAGAAGTAATAAGGCCGGATATATCTGGCCTTATGGGCGCTTTTGGCGCGGCGCTGCTGGCCAAAAACGCTTGGACGGAGGAAATGCAATCTTCGCTGATCAGTGCCACGCAGCTCAATACCTTTTCAGTAGATACAAAAATCGCCCACTGCGGGAAATGTACCAATAATTGCCTTCTCACCGTAAATATTTTTAACGATGGAAAAAAGTTGATCACAGGAAATCGTTGTGAAAGAGGTACAGGACTCGACAAACAGCAAAACGTACCGAATCTTTTTGAGTATAAATATAAAAGGCTGTTTCAATACCAACCGTTAAAGGCAGAACAAGCACCCCGAGGATCGATCGGTATTCCCAGAGTTCTAAACATGTATGAAAATTATCCTTTTTGGTTTACCTTTTTTACTGCGCTTGGTTTTCGGGTAGAGTTATCTCCGGAATCTAACCGTAGAATATTTGAACTCGGTATGGATACAATTCCGTCCGACACGGCTTGTTATCCCGCTAAACTGGTTCACGGTCATATCATGGCTCTTGTCAGAAAAAATGTGAAGCATATTTTCTACCCCTGTGTTCCGAAGGAAAGAGCGGAAATCAGCGGAGCTGACAACTATTACAACTGTCCGATGGTGATTGCTTACGCGGAGGTCATACAAGCAAATATTGACGCGCTGAGGGAAAACGACGTAATATTTCACCACCCCTTCCTTCCATATGACAACAGGAAGGCACTGGCTCACAGGCTATTTGACGAGTTCAAGATGTTCGGAATTACAGTAAAAGAAGTGGACAGCGCGCTTGAACTTGCTTGGGCGGAAGACCTCAGATTTAAAAAGGATGTCCAGAATAAAGGAAAGGAAGTTCTTAGTTTTCTGAAAGAAACTGGGAGCCGCGGCGTTGTTCTGTCCGGGAGACCCTATCATTTGGATAAGGAAGTCAATCATGGCATTCCCGATTTGATCACTTCTATGGGATTGGCAGTACTTACAGAGGATTCTGTTGCTTATTTGGGACATGTTGAAAGGCCGTTAAGGGTGTTGGATCAATGGATGTATCATTCGCGCCTTTACGAAGCAGCAGATTTTGTGTCCAGGCAAGACAATCTGGAATTAGTACAATTAAATTCCTTTGGCTGCGGGCCGGATTCCATCGCCGCGGAACAGGCGCAGGAAATAATGAATAGAAATGGAAGAAATTATACAATAATTAAAATAGATGAAGCCAGCAATCTGGGTGCTGTTAAAATCCGGTTGAGATCGCTGAAGGCGGCAATGGAAGCAAAGAAGAGAAGTAAAGACACCGCGCCGACGGTTGATCCGCTGCTGATAAGAAATTCCTTTACAAAAGAAATGCTCACCGGATACACCATATTGGCGCCACAAATGGCTCCTATACATTTTGCGTTTATTGAGGAGGCGGTGCGTTCAGAAGGCTACCATCTGGAGGTACTTCCTTCCGTTGATAAAAAAGATATCGAAATTGGGCTGAGATACGTCAACAATGATTCATGTTATCCTTCCATTATTGTGATCGGACAGATTCTGAGAGCACTGCAGTCAGGCAAATATAATCTTGACCATACGGCTGTAATTATGAGCCAGACCGGGGGGCCCTGTAGAGCCAGCAACTATTTGGCTTTACTAAAAAAAGCGATGTGGGCTGCAGGTTTTCAAAATGTACCGATATTATCGTTAAACGTTGCTCGGATGGAAAAAAACTCGAGCTTTCCGATTACCGTACCTTTAATAAAAAAATCAATTATGGCGATCCTTTACGGTGATATGCTCATGAAAATGCTGTTTCATATTCGTCCTTATGAGGCAATCAAAGGATCCGCCAATCAACTTTTTTCCCAGTGGACGATAATGTGTAAGGAGAATATCCGTAAGGGAGATTGCAAGGTACTCCGTGAGAACCTTGTTAATATAGTAAAAGATTTTGATAGTATACGCATTCTGGATGAAGAAAAAATCAGGATCGGCCTTGTTGGGGAAATTTTGGTGAAATATCATCCGGTTGCTAACAACAATATGGTCGATTTTATCGAAGAAATGGGAGCCGAAATGGTTGTTCCAGGTCTTATGGATTTTTTTCTCTATTGTGCATACGGTGGAGAATCGGACAACCGGTTTTTGGGCGGCAGCAAAACGCGGCGGGTATTATCCAATGCCTTTATCCGTTATGCGGAACACTTCCGAAAAGATATGAGGATTGCTCTCGAAAACAGCCGCCGGTTTTCCGCTCCCGCTACAATATTTGAGATGGCCCAAAAGACCGAACCGATTATTTCCCTCTGCAATCGTTCGGGGGAAGGATGGCTGCTCACTGCGGAGATGATTGAGTTGATTGAAGAAGGAACAAACAATATCATCTGCATGCAGCCCTTTGCCTGCCTTCCTAATCATATTACAGGAAAAGGTATGATCAAAACATTGAAAGAACTATATCCGCAAACAAATATTTTAGCAATGGATTATGATCCGGGTGCCAGCGAGGTTAACCAAATCAACCGCATAAAGCTGATGCTGGAAAAATCGAAAACGATGCAATATAAAAAATAAAAGCTGATTTGAAATGGCAAAGTATTGCTTCGTTTTCATTCTAGAGAAAAAAGAGTGGGGCCGCTTTGAACCAGCAAAAGCGGACTTTGCAAGAAAAGGACCTCCTGTCGTGGAATTAAAATACGACAGGGGGCTTTGTTATGTCCAGAAGTTATATGCACATAAAGATATTGAAAAAAAGTATTTGAAGAATAAGAGCAAGGAAACAGCAACCGGAAAATTATAAAAAGCGGATAAAAAATCTGATCCCCCGGCACAACAAGTTGAAAAGACTTTTCTACCTCCCACCGTTTTGACCGTGATAGTAATAGAGGTAATATCGACATAAATTTTTAGTATATTATAAAAAAATAAAGCATCTTAATGAATTGATTATAAAATTCAAGTAACTTTTTATTGAAATTCAAGTAAAAATTTATAATAATGGTATTACAAAATAATTCGGGAGGTTAATGTAATGAAAAAGACGAAGATTCTGGCAATAACGCTGGCGTCCGCAATGCTGTTCTCAATGGCAACAGGCTGTTCACAGAACGGAACTGCCAGTAGTAGCACAAATGCCGGCAGTAACGGTAACACCAGTGCAGCATCCGGTTCGGGCGGCGGTGAAATTGTTGTTAATTTTTGGAGCGCCCCGGAACAGTATAATTACGATATTTGGAGCAAATATGCAGGAAAATTCAATCAGGCCGGTATTCAACTTGACGGTAAGAACATTAAAGTAGAAGTACAGCAAATGCCCGCACAGCCATCGTCAGAAGCAGGTATTCAGAACGCGATCGCAACCAGCACCGTTCCGGCGATTTCGGAAAATATAAACCGCAGTTTCGGTGCCACGCTGGCCAATTCTGAAGCTGCTTATGATTTGAGCAAGGAAGACTGGTTCAAGGCAATTGTAACGGAAAGAAAAATAGACAGTGTCATGAGCGGATGGGCGATAAACGGAGCCCAGTATGTGCTGCCACTGTATGTCAATCCAATCAGTTATGTTTATAACAGCAAAGCTTTAAAGCAGCTTGGTATTACAAAAGTTCCTGAAACACTTGACGATTTCAACAAACTGCTAAATGCATATAACAGCAAAAAGAGCGAGTTGAATGGTCAGGGAATCAGTAATTTCATGTATCGGTTCGAGCTGACCAGATCCGATTCATGGTGGGAAAGATGGTTCGATTTTGAAGCTCAGTACGAAGCATTCTCCCAAGGCAAAGCAGTCGTTGATGGAGATCAGTTGGTGCTGGACAAAGCTTCCGCAAAAAAGGTATTTGACCTGTACGGTTCCATGGGGAACTCACTCTTGACCGGCGAAATTCCGAAAATCTGGCAGGAGAAAACCGTCCCAGTTGTCGTAGGCATGGGCCTGCCCTGGGATATTTCAACCAATAAAGCAGCGGGTAAAGTTTATGGTCTAGAAGGGGATTATGTGTTTGGCCCGATGCTTATTGAAAAAGCTGGAGACACACCGTATACCTTTGCCGATTCAAAAGGCTTGGTGCTCTACAAAAACAAGAACGTTTCCGAGGACCAGCACAAGGGAGCAATCGAGTTTTTAAAGTATGTGTTTACCGGTGCCGGTAAGGATACTTTTGACGTGGATTGGCTTGATATTACTTCTATGCTGCCAGTGCGTGGTGATCTTCAAACGAACTCCACATTGACCGGGTATTTTGAGAAGAACCCTGAATTAAAGGCTGTCAGTGCTTTTGTCGCCAATGGGATTCCATGCATGGCACATGAGAAAATGTCCGACATTTTAACTGCGCTTGCGGCAAAAGGGCTCACCCCTTATATAACACAAAAGGTGGCAAATTCTAAAATAGGGAGCACTCCCGATTCAACCTCGTATGTCAATGCAGCATTTGATGCAATGAAGACAGCGGGCAGTTTAAAGTAAAATAGTTGCATGTGTATTTTAAGTAACTGTAAACCATGTTTATAGTGCAAATTAAATGCAAAAAGGATAATAGGGGATTCCTGTCCCTGTTGCCGGACGGCGGCGTTTGGGGCGGGATGTCCCTTACTATCTGTTTTTTATTCACGGAAAGGAGCGTCCTTCATGCACAGAAAAAATGAAACAGTGCCTGAGAGGCTTCCAAGAAAGGCACGGCTAAGCCATGAAAGTAGAACCGCATGGGTATTTAATACTCCTTATATCATATATTCTATGGTTTTTCTTTTTCTCCCACTAGTCTGGGCAGCTTGGTTGTCTGTTACCGATTGGAACCTCATGTCGCCCAAATATAATCTTGTGGGATTAAAAAACTTTACACAATTATTTACAGATGATAACGTTCAGGCGGCATTTTGGAATTCTTTCCGATATTTGGTGCCAATCGTATTGTTGTGTTTCGTGTTTGGTGTAGGTATCGCACTACTGACATCCAAACTGCCCGGAAAAATGAAAGGAATTGTGGCGACTTTATTCTTTATCCCTTACCTCACTTCCGGTGTCGCAACCTCCGTCATGATCAAGTATGTGTTTAGCTATAATTCCCTGTTGAATGTTTTCTTAAGGGAGCATTATCAACTAAACATCAACTGGCTGCAGAGCGGTGCGGCTTTTTGGATTCTGATCGCGATGATTGTTTGGAAAATGGGCGGTTATTACGCACTGTTCGTATTATCAGCAATAGAATCCATATCGAGTGACGTTTATGAAGCCGCGGCTATCGACGGCTGCACCGGCATTAAAAAGTTCATTAAAATTACATTGCCCATGATCACTCCGACCATTACATCGGTAATTGTTTTGGCCGCGGGGTTATCGTTCCAAATCTTTTCCGAGCCTTTCCTCCTTACAGGCGGAGGACCCGATTTAACTACCACCACATGGCAGCTGGAAATTTATAAAACATCATTTATAAGCTTTAATGCAGGTTACGGCGCTGCTATGGCAATTATCAATGCTGTTCAGATATTTGTGACGATTCAGGTCATTACCTGGATTATGGACCGTATCAATAGAAAATTCGGCTGGTAAAGGAGGAGAGAAAGAATGAATCATAAAAAAGTTACGATCCATACAGCAATCATTATTATTGTGACGCTATCGATTTTATTGATTACCCTGTTTCCATATTATTACCTGATCATTCAGTCCTTTCTGCCGTGGGATATGGTTGATAAATCCTTTATACCGACAAAAGTAACTTTTGACAGTTATACCTATCTGCTAAACAGAGGCGGCTCTTCAAATCCGTTTATGTGGATACGTGCTCTGCTGAATTCTTTTATTGTGGCAATCCCGACCGCTGCGGTTTCGGTCGTAGTTGGTTTGATGACCGGTTATGCTGCCAACAACATGCAGTATAAAGGCAAAAAACTGATTCAGTCTTCACTGTTATTTCAGATGTTCTTCCCGGTGATCATTTTATTGGTGCCCCGGTATATGATCGTGAAGCCTCTGGCAAATCATTATTCCGGAATGATACTGCCGTTGCTGATATCCGTCTGGGGAATTTTTATGTATATCAACTACTTTAGGACGATTCCAAAATCCATTTTCGAAGCAGCTAAAATTGATGGGGCTTCCGACTTTAAAATATTACTGAAAATAGCGCTCCCCTCAACGAAATCAATCAGCATCATTGTTTTTTTATCTGTCTTTATGACACGGTGGAATGAACTGATGTGGGATATGCTGATCGCGCCGAACATCAACATACAGACATTGAATGTTATGATTTCGACCCAATTCAATCAGAATTCAAATATTCCCGGGCCAATGTATGCTGCATCCATTCTGCTTACGATGCCGGTAATTATCTTATTTCTTTGTTTCTCCAAATATTTTAAAGAGGGTATCAACTTCATGTTGAAATAGGTATGATAATAATGAAAGAAATGACTGAATCTTCAAAACCCAATCCTGCAGTTGAATCCCGACATGTCCGTATTGTAAGAAAGGCGGAAAATCCTTTGCTGACCGTGGCGGACGTAAAACCTTCCCGTGAAGATTTTACAGTGGATGGGATTTTTAACTGCGGAGCAACAAAATATGGGGACGAATATATTCTACTGTGTCGTATTGCGGAATCCGTCAAATGCGACCGCGACGGATTTGTTGCCTTTCCGCTTGTTGCGGAGAATCAAGGCCAAAGTGAATTTGAAGTGGTCGTACTTGAAAAAAGCAGCCATCCGGAGTACAATTTTACTGATTCGAGAACGATTACAAAAGGATGCGACGCATACAGCAGTGTGGTTTATTTAACATCCTTTTCCCATTTGCGTGTTGCCCGTTCCAAAGACGGGATACATTTCGTCGTGGATGAAAAACCGCTGATTATGCCCGACCCTGTCAGCGAATGCTGGGGGATGGAAGATCCCCGAGTAACTTGTATTGACGGAACATACTATATCAATTACACGGCAGTGTCCCAGAACGGCGCTGCCACGGCGCTCCTCACCACAAACGATTTTAAGGTCTTTCACAGGCAAGGCCTAATTTTTCTTCCTGAAAATAAGGATGTTACAATTTTTCCAGAAAAAGTCAACGGAAAATTTTTAGCTTTTAACCGCCCGGTTCCGCGCTCTATTGGTAATCCGGATATTTGGCTGTCCGAGTCGGAGGACATAATACACTGGGGGCAGCACCGGCATTTTTACAGTACTTCTGAATTGGGCTGGGAAAATGGACGGATAGGTGGCGGAGCGCCGCCGTTCCGCACAGAAAAGGGTTGGGTAAAAATTTATCATGCGGCAGATAAAAATCATCGGTATTGTCTGGGTGCGTTTCTGCTGGATGCAAATGATCCTATGAAAATTATTGCAAAGTCAAAAATGCCGTTGCTTGAGCCAAAAATGGGTTATGAAGCGAAAGGCTTTTTCGGCAATGTAGTTTTCACATGCGGATGTATTTTTGAGAATGATACAGTTGAAATCTATTACGGCGCAGCAGATGATAAAATCTGCCGTGCCGATATTACCATAGACGATTTATATAGGCATTTGGGGATTATCTGAAAGTGAAAATTTATATCAGCAAAATCGAAGGCTTTGTCTTTTCGGGACTTCATATAACACTGATTATCCTAAAGCTCGGCGTCTATGCGGAGTTTCGAAGTACTCCGCATACATTTCTCAGGAGAATAATGGGATTGGAATAATGAAAAGGGAAGGATTTCGTGCATTATGGGCGTTACAATGAAAAATATTGCTGATAGTTTAAACATATCGATTAATGCGGTTTCCATTGCGCTTAACAATAAAGCGGGAGTCAGCGACGAGATGCGCGCAAAAATATTGCGGACTGCCGAAAAAATGGGTTATCTGGAGAAGAGAAACAAATTTATCCACACGTTTTCACATACGAATCTGTGTGTCATGATGCAAAAAATCTATTCCGAAGATATGAATTTTTATTCCAAGGTGTTATATTCCTTTGTTGAAGAAGCAAAAAAGAATGGTTATGATACCATCATGAACTTTTTTGATAATGAAGCAATGACGGTTCCCAGCTGTGTAGAAAGGTATCGTGTGTCCGGTATTGTTGTAATCGGGAAGATTAGCGATAATAACATAGCCAAATTAAAGGAATATCACATGCCGTTTGTGTTGGTGGACCATGCCTCTTTGATGTATACGGTTGACAGCGTCATAACGGACAATAAGCTCGGTGGCTTTATCATAACAAAATATTTGCTTGATAAGGGGTTTCGTCAAATCGGATTTTTCGGCGATTTGAATTATTCTTTAAGTATCAAGGAACGGTTTTTCGGTTTTAAAGAGGCATTGATGTGCTATGAGTCCGATTTAGAGTTTGAAAATTCGGATGAATACATTAAGAAGTATTCTATTCTATCGAATATAGAAGAGGCCGTTTTAAAAAATGATACCCAAAAAATTGTACAGCTAATTAAAATGGCAAGAAATCTGCCACAGGCCTTTGTGTGCTCAAATGATCGGGCCGCGATAGCGCTTTTAATGGCATTGCAGATTTTAAATATGAATGTACCCGACGATATTTCACTTGTTGGATTTGATAATATAGATATGTGCGAAAAAGTCAATCCCAAATTAACAACAGTAAATGTGGATAAGGAAGCGCTGGGAAAGCGGGCAGTCAATCGCTTAAAGCATCAGATGTCTCACTTGGATTCTGAATCGGAAAACACTGTGATCAGTGTAAAACTGGTGGAAAGAGAATCTGTCAAACTATAGCACTGAACAGTCATGTCCAGCGCAGAATAATTTTTTCGGTGATATATTCGCATTTAGGAGAGCTTAGGCTCTCCTTTTTTATTGTGAATCTCCTTTGGTTCGCCATGAAAAAAGCCGCCCCATTACAGGACGGCGTATATAAACCCTCACTTAAGAATCTTGTAATTGGTCTGCCGCCTATTGGCGCGGTAATCCGCGTCAATCAGCAAAGCAGTAATAGGAGTCTGGTAGCAGTATATGCAATGTAAGATTAATATATTGATAAATTAAAAAATTTACTCCGATTAGGCGGGTCTCGCCTTAAAGTACGAGTCGCAAATATCAATAACCTCATTCAAAAAGATCATCTTCTCTGACATAATGGTTTGCCCTATTTGACTTCTTGTTTACTTGCGAGGCGGGCTCCCAAATCAAATGCCATTTGACAGTCAATTGGAAATTGCTCCGCTTTTACACGAGCCTTATGTTCTTCGTTGAACATGGATGCTTCGTATTTGGAATAGTCATTGAACTGGTAAGTATCATTGCTGGTGAGAATTTCAGACGGTCCGCCTAAGCGTTCCAACAGGGATTTATAATGGTTGAACAGCACATTGTAGCCCAACTTTTCCATTGCGTCTTTCGGGACGTTCATTGTGTAGATAAATCCGGACGACAGTTTTCCTTGGAAGGTGGTGCGATGCCCGGTGTTGTAGGTCATGGTAGAAAACAGCAGACGCTCGAGAAACGACAGCATTTCCCCCGTGATATTCGAGAAATAGATCGGTGTGCCAAGCAAGAGCACGTCACAGTGGATGATTTTATCAAGTACATCCGTCAGATCGTCCTGCATTGCACAGCGGCCTAGTATTCCGCCTTTTCTTTTGCATGCAAAACAACTGGTGCAACCCTTGTATTTCAGATCGTACAAGTGGATCATTTCAGTCTGTGCCCCAACCAATGCTGCACCGTCCAGCGCTTTCTGCAACAAGGTAGTTGTATTCCACTTTTTTCTTGGGCCTCCATTCACAGCAATTACGTTCATATGGGTCATCCTTTCAAAATATTCATCGTATGGAATCATTATACTCTTCCCGTCAAGGCCTCTATGTTTGAATTTCATGAAATCGGTATTAAAAGAGCCGCTCCCAGTTAAGGAGCGGCAAGAAGAGGAATACCCATGAAGAAATTTTATATGTCATTCCGGCAGGGCTTGGCCAGAATGTTGCACGTCAGGCATCCATTAACGCAGAAGTTCCGGAAAGTGCTCCGGCAATTACCCTCAAATATCATTTGGATATAAAGTTAAGAGATGAGACAAGACAGAAATAAATTGGCAGGCAGAACAAACGGGAGAAAACCAAATATTTAGGGCGTTATTTTCCCCCAAAAGAATTTGGATTTTTGTATTACAGCATCCATGATAACTCCGATGCACAGAATGGAGATCACCGTACCAATGCCAATTTTTCCGCCAAATAAAATTCCCAAGATACCTAGAAGTGCATCAAAGATGATCTTTGCCGTCTTGTACTTTAATTTGCTGTGCTGATAAATAATATCCACAATCGCTTCGAGAGGTCCCAGCCCGAAATCTACCGCAACATAAATGCCCAATCCGATTCCCATCAGAAGGGTACCCATTGCCGACACCGCGATTTTACCCGGAAAAGGCAGGGCCCCCATGTTCAGTGGGTTTATTACGGCAGAGGCCAGATTTACATATAGACCCAGCGTAAATGTGCAAAGAACGGTTACCCATGCTGATGTATTTTCTGGCAAAAATCAAAAGCACAATCAGGAAGGCCGCATTTTATCAAAATTTAATAACCTTCGTTCGTACATTTTAAAATTTAAATTTCCATATCTGGCATTGTATCAAGAATATATACGAACTGGCACTAAAATGCGGATTTCGCAAAATAAGTATTACATGAAAAGAATCTGATCCGATCATCAATAAAAATGATACATAGTGACAGCGAACATGTAATTTTACATGTTCGCTTTTTCGTCGAAAAGAATGCAAAAGTGGTCTGCTCCCAGTTGACCAATACTTGCGGATAACTGTATTTGAAAGCCGTTTGCTTTATTGCAGGCGGCTTTTATTTTTGCTGCTACATTCTTAAGTAGACGGGCTTTAAACTAATATGTTTATCGGTAAAGACAAAAATTCAAAATATTGAACAGTGTACCATTATGATACACTGGCGGAATACAGGGAGAAATCGAGAGGGCTATTTTAAAAATTAAACAACATTATAGATAAAATACATATATAATTATACAATAAAACATAGAACTGTATCAAATATATAAAAATTATCTTGCTTACGGCTACATTTTAAGATATTATTGTGTCACAACACGAAGCAACATTGTGTATCAAAATAGGACAGTAAAGGAGAAGCTGAATGGATTTAGATAGAAATTCTTATGATCAATACGTATCAATTTTGAAGAAAGAACTCATTCCGGCATTGGGATGTACTGAACCGATTGCCATTGCTTATGCAAGTGCGGTAGCAAAAAAGGCATTAGGATGTATACCGCAAAAGATCATTGCAGCCTGCAGCGGAAACATCATAAAAAATGTGAAAAGTGTTACCGTACCGAATTCCGGTAACCTAAAGGGTATTGAAGCTGCTGCTACAATTGGCGCAATCGGAGGAAACCCGGAAAAAAAGCTTGAGGTTCTTACTGAAGTTACTGAAGAAGATATTAAATTGGCAAAAGAACTTTTGAAAACTGATTTTTGCAGTGTGGAAGTTTTAAATGGCGTTGCCAATCTTCATATTATAGTCACGGCAATTGCGGACAACGATAAAGCGCTGGTCGAGATTGTTGATACACATACCAATATTGTGAGAATTGAGAAAAACGGTGAAATCATTTTTATGGCCGATGTGCAAAAAGAAGAGGCCGGCGAAACAGTTGATTGGTCACTCCTTAATATAGAGAGCATTATCGAATTTGCCAATGTGGTTAAGATAGAGGATGTCGAGAAAGTCCTATCCAGACAAATCGAATATAACACATCGATTTCAAATGAAGGGTTAGCACATCAATACGGAGCCAATATCGGCAAAACTCTTCTTAATGAATATGGGAATAGTATCAAAGTAAGAGCGAAAGCCAAAGCTGCAGCAGGCTCGGACGCAAGAATGAGCGGCTGTATTCTTCCTGTAGTGATCAATTCCGGCAGTGGAAATCAGGGAATGACAGTGTCTTTGCCGGTGATAGAATATGCAAAAGAACTGGGGGTAAGTAAGGAAAAGTTATATCGGGCATTGGTCGTGAGCAATTTAATCGCAATTTATCTGAAATCCGGAATCGGAAGACTTTCCGCCTATTGCGGCGCTGTAAGCGCGGCTTGTGGAAGTGGAGCAGCAATTACATATTTGTATGGGGGAGATTACGAGCATATTTGCAAAACCATTGTAAACACACTTGCCAATGTTTCCGGCATCGTTTGCGATGGTGCAAAACCTTCCTGCGCAGCAAAAATAGCATCTTCGCTGGATGCCGCAATTATGGCACATTACCTTTCCATGCAGGATGAGTCCTTTATTTCAGGTGAAGGTCTTGTAAAAGATGACGTGGAAAAAACTATTGAGAGTATCGGTCGACTGGCAAGGGATGGAATGAAAGAAACCGACGTTGAAGTGCTGAAGATCATGGTTGGAAATTAAATATAGGATTTATCAGGATTCATCCGTATCGCAGTTGCCCAAACATGTATTAAAGGTGTTCTTTGTTAAAAGATAACATTTTTACGAACCTAAAATTCAAGACAACAAAATTAATGAGTAAGGTAGGAAAATTTATGAAAAAGATCGTTTCTTTATTGTTAACTTCTGCACTTGTCATGGGTTCTTTAGCAGGATGTAACTCCGGCAACTCTGCCAGCACTGGCGCTGCAAGCACGGGCGGCACATCTGCCGCGGCTGCCGGCGGATCTTTCAAGGTGGCTGTTGCAGGCCCTTTGACCGGGGACAATGCCGAATACGGCAACGGCTTTAAAAATGCAGTTGAATTAATGGCCGCGAAATATAATGCTGCGGGCGGTGTACTTGGCAAACAAATTGAAGTGGTGGCTTATGATGATAAAGGCACCGGCGAAGAAGCCGCCTCTGTCGCGCAAAAAATTGCGAGTGATAAGTCCATTGTCGGCGTAATCGGACATTTCTCAAGCGGTGCCTGCATGGCTGCTACCCCGACCTATCAGGAAAACAGTATTGTAAATATTTCCCCTTCCGCTTCACATCCTGACTATACAAAGGAAGGCAATTTTATTTTCAGAAATAACACGGTCATCACCACAGAGGCCGGCGAAGCAGTTGGACTTGCTGTGAAAAGTCTTGGCAAGAAAAAGATCGGTATGATCTCAATCAAGACCGACTGGGGTACATCAACCGCAAAAGTTGTGAAGCAAATTATAAAAGATACATATGAATCACAGGGCATTGAGCTTGTTGCAAGCGAAGAAGTTGTAGAAGGTTCTGACGATTATACTCCAAATATTACAAAGCTGAAGGATGCGGGTGCGGAAGTTATTATCTGCTGCAGTATGTACAACACGCTTGCTCCTTTTGCAAAACAGTACAAGCAAGTTAACCCCGACATTCAAATCGTTGGTTTCTCCAATGCATACAGCCAGCAGCTAATTAAGCTTGGCGGCGCTGCTGTGGAAGGCGTCATGTTCCCGACTATTTTCTTCCATGAGAGCAAAGATGAGAAGGTTCAGGCATTTGTAAAAGAATATGAGGGCAAGTACACCACTGCTCCCAGCAGTTTGACCGCTCAGGCATATGATTCGATGGGAATATTGCTTGAAGCAATCAAAGCGGCTGGTTCACTGGATCGCAATGCAATCAGGGATCAAGTTGCAAAAAGCAGCTATGAAGGCGTAACAGGTTTGACAAAGTTTGACGATAACCGTAACGCGATTAAAGTCTTTAAGCATGCAAAAGTAAGCAATGGGGCATTTACTCAAGTTGATTAATGGCGATTTAGTTTTCGAATTTTAACTATTGAGGCCGAAGGAATTCATTGGGAGTTCCTTCGGTACTTTCAAAAATTCATCGAAGCAGATTGCTTTGAGTTTGGTGAAAGGAGTTAGGTTGTTAGGCAAGGGCCTACCAACTGTGATTACAGTGGTATTACAACAAATTTTTAATGGCTTAGCCTTAGGAATGGCGTATGCAGTGATTGCTGTGGGCTATTCTTTGGTATTCGGTATTTTAAGGCTAATCAACTTCTCCCATGGTTCTGTTTATGCATTCGGCGCACATATGGTATTTCTCTTTTGCGGATTAAGTCTTGGAATATATCCGGCTATTGCATTAAGCATTATTGCAACAGGTACCTTAGGCGTATTAATTAACAAAATTGCCTTGGAACCCCTTAGAAAGAAAAAGTCTATTCCTATTGCTTCTTTGATTACAACAATAGGAATCTCATATATCATACAAAATATGCTGATGATTTTGTTTGGCAGTGAGAGAAAATCCTTCCCGGCGTTTATGGATTTTGGAACCATCACATGGGGAGGATTGGAAATTCGCACTTCCATGCTGAGCGTATTTTTTGTTTCACTGGCTTTATTGGCCGGTTTGACCGTATTAGTAAATAAAACACAAATCGGTCTGGCGATGAAAGCGGTCGAACAAAATTCAAAAGCCGCATCTCTAATGGGCATTAACGTCAATTTTATTATTACATTTACCTTTTTCCTGGGCTCCGCTTCCGCAGCAATCGCAGGTGCGCTGATTGGCGGATACTATCAGATTATTTATCCCGGAATGGGATTTATGGTGGGTCTGAAAGCATTTGCGGCCGCTGTTCTGGGCGGTATCGGCATGCTTCACGGTTCCGTTGTGGGCGGCTTGATTGTTGGTGTTTCAGAATGCCTTGCTGCGGCCTTCTTTGGCGGCACTTATCGTGATGTTGTGGCCTTCGTTATCCTGATTCTCGTTTTGATTATCAAGCCGACGGGGATTTTCGGTAAGAAAGGTATCACAAAGGTGTAATTATGAAAAAAATATCAAGTGGTTTTTCAGGTATATTCCAAACACTTAAAGATCTTTGCAGTACTTACGCGAAACCTTTGCTTGGGTTATTTATGATCGTAATGATTTTGCTGCCGTTTACAGGCCTTTCAAACTATGTGCTTCGAGTTGTCATTATGGTCGGCATCTATGCAATGCTTGCATTGGGGCTGAATCTATTGACCGGATATACCGGTCAGGTTTCACTCGGAAACGCAGGATTCTACGCCATTGGTGCATATGCTTCCGCGCTGCTTTCCACAACTTGTCAGCTGTCGTTTTTTACTGCTTCTTTAGCTGCAGCAATGATTGCGGCGTTATTCGGATTGTTAATCGGCTTGCCGACTCTTCGGCTCTCCGGTTCCTATTTGTCAATTGTAACTTTGGGATTTGGCGAAATCACCAGACTGGTCCTGCTGAACTGGGAAGGTGTTACCAATGGTGCTTTAGGTATTAAAAATATTCCGCGGCCCTCTGTTTTCGGACTTGAATTAACACTGACAAACAACGGGCTTTATTACCTGATGTTAATTTTGGTGGTTTTAATTGCTGTCGCCTGCTATCTTATTATAAATTCAAAAATAGGCAGGGCTTTTATATCCATCAAAGAAGACGAACTTGCGTCTACCCTTATGGGTATCAAAACCACTCACTACAAACTTCTTGCGTTTGTTCTGTCGGCATTCATTTCAGGAATTGCGGGCAGCTTTTATGCACATATGATCCGCTTTATTGAACCGAATTCCTTTACGTTTGATACCTCAATTTTGATTATCAGTATCGTCATTCTGGGCGGTATGGGAACCATCCGCGGCATGTTCCTCGGTTCCGCCATACTGGTTGCTTTCCCCGAAGTTTTGCGTCCCCTTCAAGCATATCGGTTCGTTGTTTATGGCTTGATTCTGGTCGTTATGATGCGCTTTAGACCACAGGGTGCTTTAGGTTGGAAATCTAAGAGGCCGTACAAATACCCCCAAGGCGTAAATGAGGACGGCATATTAATCACAAGTGCAAAACAGGCAGCCGGGAAATAGTCAAATGAAAAACAATACTCTGAAAGGAGACAGTTGTCGGGGCTTTGAATCATTTTCTTAATGACAACAATTTATTATATGAGCTTTTTAGAAGTTAAATCAATTACCAAGCAATTCGGGGGTCTTGTTGCCGTTGACAGTGTCAGTTTTGTAGTGGAAAAAGGGGAAATAGTCAGCGTCATCGGTCCAAATGGTGCGGGCAAAACCACTGTGTTTAACATACTTACCGGAGTTTATCAGATAGACAGCGGAGAAATCATATTTGATGGGAAACCCATTCAAAATAAGACGCCTCAGGAAATTGTAATTGCGGGTATTTCAAGAACCTTCCAGAACATCAGATTGTTTTCAAACATGAGGGTAATCGAAAATGTACTGGTTGGAACACACACAAATACAGAATACGGTTTCTTTGACGCTTTTTTCAGAACCGGAAAATATAAAAGGCTGGAAGCGGAAAAAACAGCCCGTGCGGTTGAAATTTTAAAATCAATCGGGTTGGAACACAGAATTCACGATTATGCCAATAACCTTCCTTACGGTGAACAGAGAAAGCTTGAAATAGCGCGTGCCATCGCAACAAATGCGAAAATTATTTTGCTGGACGAGCCCGCGGCAGGTATGAACCCGCAGGAGTCGGAAGAACTGCTGAGATTCATTCGTGAACTAAGGGATAAAGGGTATACCATTATTCTGATTGAACACGACATGAGTGTTGTTATGAATATCTCGGACAGAATTTATGTTATCGATCACGGCAAAAAAATTGCGGAAGGCCTGCCCAATGAAATTGCGAATAATCAGAGGGTCGTCGAAGCGTACTTGGGAGGTGTAAAGAAAGATGATGCTGACAGTCAAAAATCTTAATACACATTATGGAAGTGTACATGCTCTTAAGGGTATTGATATTGAAATCAACAAAGGTGAAATTGTAACCTTAATCGGAAGCAACGGAGCGGGGAAAACAACAACTTTAAGTTCAATTACCGGTTTAACCAAACCTACTTCGGGCGATATCCTATTTAATGATAAAAGTATTAAGCAGATTGCCCCCCATGATATTGTAAAGCTGGGTATCAGCATGTCTCCCGAGGGACGTGAAGTGTTTCCGGGTTTAAGTGTGGCAGAAAATCTTCAATTGGGTGCGTATATCAAAAAAGATAAAGCCGCCATCCAAAAAGCATACGAAAGGGTATACGATTTGTTCCCAAGGCTTGGTGAACGTAAAAAGCAGGCTGCAGGAACCCTCTCCGGAGGCGAGCAGCAGATGCTGGCAATCGGTCGTGCATTGATGTCTGAGCCGGAGCTGCTCCTTTTGGACGAACCGTCTTTGGGTTTAGCGCCAAACCTCGTGTTGATGATTTTTGATTTAATTGAATCAATCAATAAACAGGGAGTCACCATTTTGCTGATTGAACAGAATGCAAATATGGCTTTAAGCATCGCAAACAGAGCCTATGTTTTAGAGACCGGACGAATTTCATTGAGTGGCGACGCGAAAGAGCTGAGCCATAATGAAAATGTGAAGAAGGCTTACTTAGGGCAAGGCTAAAAGTGATTTTTGGAGTGAAAATGATATGAAAAAAATAATTAATAATCCCAATGAAGTTGTCAGCGAAATGCTTCAGGGTATGGAAAAGGCACATCCGGAACTTGTTTACTTTAAAGATGCGGAAGTAATTGCAAGAAAAAACAAAACGAAAAAAGTCGGCGTTGTTTCAGGCGGCGGATGCGGACATGAGCCGGCCCATGCCGGTTATGTCGGTAAGGGTATGCTTGATGCGGCAGTTGCTGGAAATGTATTTGCTTCCCCCAGCCCGGACAGAATCATTAAGGGCATTGAAGAAGCAAGTACCGGGGAAGGCGTTCTTTTGGTCATCAAAAACTATTCCGGCGATATTATGAATTTTTCCATGGCAAAAGAGCTTGCTGAAATGGATGGAATCCGTGTGGAATCTGTTATTGTAAAAGACGATGTCGCAGTTCCGGAAAGCACTTATTCAACCGGCAGAAGAGGCATTGCGGGTACTGTGTTCGTACATAAAGTAGCGGGTGCAAAAGCAGAGCAGGGTGCCGGTTTGGATGAGGTAAAGGCTGCGGCCGAAAAAACCATTGCCAATATCAGAAGTATGGGCATGGCAATGTCTCCTTGTATTCTTCCCGGCGTCGGTAAGCCAAACTTTATTTTGGAAGATGACGAAATCGAAATCGGAATGGGAATTCACGGCGAGCCCGGCGTTGAACGCACCAAAGTCAAGACAGCAGCGGAAATTGCCGATACGCTTTTAGAGAAAATTCTCAGCGATTACGACTACTCTGATTCTGAGGTTGCTCTGTTGGTGAATGGACTTGGGTCGACTCCGCTCATGGAATTGTATATTCTCAATAATGAAGTAGAAAAGATTTTAACCAAAAAAGGGATAAAGATTTATAAAACATTTGTCGGCAATTATATGACCGCTCTTGAAATGTCAGGCTGCTCTTTGACTCTGTTAAAGCTTGACGATGAATTGAAAGAGCTGATTGATTATCCCTGCAATACACCTGCATTGAAAGGAGGTGAATGAAATTGACCTTTCAGCTAACAAGCAAAGATTATGTTGAGTATATCAACGAGGCAGCTAAACTGATTGCGGAAAACAAAGAATATATTTCTGATTTGGATGCAGCTACAGGTGACGGCGATCATTGGGCAAACATCAACATGGGATTTGAAAAATTAATTTCCTGTGGCGATGAGCTTTCTGCTTTATCTGTAGAGGATATGTTCAAAAAAATCGGTATGCTGATGATGGCAACCATCGGAGGTTCCTCCGGTGTGCTGTACGGCAGCGCCTATATTTCCGGCGCAAAAGCACTTAGCGGTCAGGAATATATTGACGACGGCAATCTGTGTAATGTTCTTGATGCCATGGTAAATGCAATTATGCAGCGTGGGAACGCAAAACCCGGATTTAAAACAATGATAGATGCTCTTTATCCAGCAGTTGAAGTATATAAAGATGGATTGTCAAAGAATTTGGATACAAAAGAAATCCTGAACAATGTCAAAAACGCTTCAATTGAAGGCGCTGAAAACACAAAGGCAATGGAGGCTGTCAGAGGAAGAGCATATTATCAGGCAAACAAAGGTGTTGGAAATTTGGACCCCGGTGCGGTAACAATGTCGTACCAAATTATAGTTCTAATGGATCACATTCTGAAAATGATCTGAACCACTGCGGCATAGTTGACATGTATCTATTATATTGTTATTATTCTTTTAGCAGTTTAAATCTTGTTAGTGGTGGTGGCTGAAATGTCTTTGGGGCAAATGAAAGAAACCGTAGGAATGTTTGCTGAAGCAATATCCAAAGTCTTGGATGTTGACGTAATGATTGTTGACAAGGATTTAAACCGCGTGGGCAATACATTCCGGTATCCCGATAAGCCGATCCCGATCAGGAGAATGTCAATCATCGGCAAGGTGATTTCCTCCGGGGAATTAATGACGATTGACGACAAAACGAATTATTATATTTGTAAAAATTGTCCTGATATCGCTGAATGCGAAATCACCGGCTTTATCGGTGTCCCTATTTTTTTTCAGAACGAAGTGGTAGGTGCAATCGCGTTGATTGTACCGAACCGGAATACGAATGCATTGTATAAAAACTTTCGGAATTCCAAGGACTTTCTCGAAAAAATGGCGGACCTCCTTTCCAGTAAGATTCAGAATATTTACGACTATAATAACCTCAATTTGGTGAAAAAAGAACGCGAAATTATTATGGATTCTATGGAGGATGCGATTCTTTCCATCGATGAACTTGGATATATCACCTACCACAACACAAAATTTACTGATTGCTTTCATGTGGAAAGCAATTTAATAGGTTTAAATCTTTCAGAGATTTTTGATCATCCTGTCATGCAGGAATATTTTAAGAAGAGAACGGATGTATCAAACAAGTTGATTTATGCCGAATATAAAGGAAAGGCTTTCTACGGATTTCTTTCTGCCACCAGCATCATAATCGGTGGATTTTTTAAAGGAATGCTCTTTATATTCAAAAGTCTTAACAAGTACAACCATGCTATTAATAATTTAACCAATAAAACGAGCGCAACCTTCAAACAGTTTTCGGGAACCTCTTCGGAAAAGCTAAAGCACACGTTGGCTGAAGCGAAAAGATTAGCAGTTTCCAACCATATCATATTGATCCAGAGTGAAGAAAATTGTGAAGATGAACTTCTTGCCCAGTCGATACATAATTTCTCAAGCCGATCTGAAAATTGTTTTTTAAAAGTGGACTGCAGCTGCCTCGCGATGAATACGCTGGAAAAGGAAATTTTCGGTTATGAGAATGCGCCGGATATGTCAGACCGTATGGGGAAAATTATGCTTTCGCATAAGGGCACCCTATACTTTCATCAAATCAATAAACTTTCCCTATACTTACAACAGCGGATTACCGGTTTCATCAAAACAAAAATGATAAATCAAAGCAATACAACAGATGTTGAAGTTGACACCCGGATGATTTTTTTTAGCAGCGAGCCTTTGATGGGCTTAGTTGAATGCGGAAAATTTGACGAGGAACTGTATTATTGGATTGGCTCTAAAGTTCTTACCATTCCGCCTTTGCAGGAGAGAAAGGAAGACTTGCCCGTACTGATAAAACAGCATCTTGAATTTTTCGCAAAACAGTTTAGCTTACCGGTGCCAAAGCTGAATTCGGAACTGATGTCCCAACTGTGTGCTTATGACTGGCCTAATAATTTAAAAGAGTTGGAGCAAGTAACGGAGCAAATTGTGTTCCATTCTAAAGGCGGAATCGTTACACTGGCAGATGTGCCGTATTTATCACTCGATTTCTCCCCCAAAGAAGTCAAAAGTATGGAAGATATGGAACGTGAGTATATTGCCTCAATGCTTGACAGTAAGAATAGCAAAGAAGAGATTGCAAAATTGCTGAATATTAGCAGGGGTACCCTATACCGAAAAATCAAAAAATATGATTTAATTTAAAGGAGTACATAATTATGATTACAAATAACGCTACGATAAACGATGAGAAAACAGTGGACCTTAGAAATGCAATTGAACACAGAGCCACTTGGTTTTACTTTTTAGTCGAAGAAGCAGTAAAACGTGGAATTGACAGAGATTTTGCCAGAAATGCAATTTTTAACTGCGGCTGTTTCCACGGCGAAAATAATTATCCGAAAACAAACGACATTAAAGAGTTTGCAGCTGCATTTGCAAATCAGAATGTCAGAAATATTTTTGAAATGGATGTTAAGACAACCGATGAAGCTTTAAATATCGAGTTCCATTACTGCCCGTTGGTCGCAGCGTGGAAGAAACTCACAGGGGACGAAGCTCTGATTGCCGATCTTTGCGATATCGCAATGGATGGTGACAGAGGAATTATCAGCAAATATGATGACTTTGAGTTTTCTCTTGGCGATACCATCGCAAAGGGCAATAAAACCTGCCAGGTTTGCATTAAAAAGGTAAAATAATTCAACTGCAGTAACAAATGGCAACCATTATATACAGTAAGAACACCCCTGTGCTTTGGTCTTTATACCATAAGGACAGGGGTGTTTTTTAATCTTACTGCAAAAATGTAGTATTTCCGTTGCTGAAAATCTATCGTTAGGTGCGGCTGTGCTTTGCTTTGCCAAATGAGAAGGAAACCGGGCCGATTACAGTTTGTTGCAGCAGTATTAAAGAACAGTCGGATTACCATGTCACAAGGCCGTGTACACTACTGTACCGCGGCTTTTCACATGATTGTACTGGAAGGAATAGGAAAACATTGGGGGATATTCAAAGCAATATGAAAAAGGGGAATCTGCATGTTGAAAAAATTAAGAATCGGTAGAAAATTAATGGTTACCTTTATGCTGGTAGCAATTATCTCCAGTATTGGGGGAATCGTCGGTCTTATCCAAATGACAAACATGAATTCTGATTATAGCAATGCTTTAACCGACTATGGCTTTTCCCAGGGTGATGTTGGACGTTTGAGTTCTGAATTCAATAATAACCGGGCAATCATAAGAAATATCATCATTTATACGGATACGGAAAGTATGTTAACAGAGTCGCATAGTCTGGATAAATCAAGTGTTGCGATTGAAGCAGATTTAGCAAAAGTCCAAAAGTCTTTGTTAACTGAAACAGAGAAGGGTTACTACAAAACAATTACGGAGAATCTGGTTACCTATAAGGATTTAAGAGCGCAGGTTGTGAAACTTGCTCTGGCAAATGAAAAGACAGAAGCACAAACCCTGCTCATCACAAAAGGAGAACCTCTGTTACAGAAAATCACGGTTTCTATCAATGCACTGTTTGACGAAAAAACGAAAAAAGGTCAGACGATTTCTTCCAGTCTTTCGTCGGAAGAAGTCACGGCTACCCTAGTCATTTTTTTCGTTATTCTGGCTTCCTTTGTGTTTTCCCTTTTTATCGCTTTAAGCATTGCGCGCGGTATTAGCAAGCCCGTAAAGGAACTGGAAGAGGCCGCTCAAAAATTGGCGCAGGGCGATTTGGGTGTTCAAATTCATGTAAATTCAGCGGACGAAATCGGACGACTCGGTACCGCTTTTTCTGAAACCGCCGCTACGTTAAAAACATACATAACCGACATATCAACCAATCTTGCGATCATGGCACAGGGGAATATGAATATAGCAATAAAAGAGGATTTCAAAGGAGATTTTGAGGAACTTAAATTTTCAATAGACGGTATTGTTGTATCTTTCAATGACGCAATTACTCAAATAAAACAGGCTTCGGAACAAGTTTCAAGCGGCTCCGATCAGGTCTCCAACGGCGCACAGGTATTGTCGCAGGGCGCGATGGAACAGGCCGGATCTATCGAAGAACTTTCTGCTACAATCACAGAAATATCTACACACGTAAAGGACAATGCGGAATACGCCGCTAATGCGAGCATAAACGTAAACCAAGTTCGCTCTGAAATAGAAACCAGCAATCAGCATATGAATGACATGGTCACCGCAATGTCTCAAATCAATGATTCATCCAGCCAAATCGGGAGAATCATTAAGACCATTGAAGATATTGCCTTCCAAACAAATATACTCGCATTGAATGCTGCTGTTGAAGCTGCAAGAGCAGGTTCGGCAGGAAAAGGTTTTGCAGTAGTAGCCGATGAGGTGAGGAATCTCGCAAGTAAAAGTGCACAAGCAGCAAAAAACACCTCTTCATTAATTGAAAATTCCATAAGACAGGTAGAAAACGGTACAAGAATTGCGGACGAAACCGCAAAATCGCTTCTTCGCGTAGTGGACAGCGCGAAGGTTGTTTCCGATACTGTTCAAAAAATTTCACAGGCGTCTATTCGGCAGTCCGATGCTATTGTTCAAGTAATATTGGGTGTTGACCAAATTTCCGCCGTAGTGCAGACCAACTCCGCAACTGCGGAAGAAAGTGCCGCAGCGAGCGAAGAACTTTCCGGGCAGGCACAAATACTAAAAGAACTTGTTCAGAAGTTCAAATTGACAGATCAAACTATAGAAATTGAGAATACTCAAAACCAGTGTGATCAATCCGAACCATTGCAGAAAGGTCTTGAGGAAATCATTTCGAACAGTATATTGAATTTCTCAGACAGCCAAATATAAACTGAGAAAGCTCAAACAAAAACCCGCAAAGTCGGATGTTCATCCTGCCAATTTTGCGGGCGCGTTTCATTTTATCATAGAGGTCAATAAGTATATTATGTTTGATGTACTTTAAACTAAGGACAAAAAGTTTGCAAGGCAACGCTGTGCATAGTACATAAACGATATGCAAATAGTTGTGCAAAATAGTAAAATATGATTAAATCTATTGACAAAACAATATAGAACAACTAAAATGACAACGTAAGACATAAATGACGAGGTAGCTGGAATGAACAAAATCACAATTACCGATATAGCCAATGATTGTGGCGTATCCATAAAAACCGTTTCGCGTGTATTAAACAATAGTCCGATGGTCAGTGAAAAAACAAAACAGCTTGTTTTTGCTTCAATGAAAGAGCATAACTATCAGGTTAATATGCTTGCAAAGGGTTTAAAAGGCAGCCGGACTAATATTATTGTCATCTTTACTGACAGGCATCAAGAGGAGCATTTAAGTGCGTGGCATAATATCATGTTAAAATATCTATTTAGCTACGCAAGAGAAAAATCATTGAAAGCAGTTATGTCGCCTTCCAACAGTCAGATGTATTTGGAAGATGAAACAGACGGTTTTTATCTTCTTACAAGCGGTATTGCAGACGGCGCCATTTTACTTGAAAATGTACATCAGGACTCCAGAGTTGAATATTTTAAAAAAACAAATATTCCTTATGTTGTATTCGGTGAGCCGGAGGATATCACTATCCCGTCCGTCAGCTTAGACAACTATGATGTTGGTTTTAAAGGCGGAGAATTTTTAATCAAAAAAAAATACAGGAACATTGTATTCTTAATCGGTGAAGAAAAGTTTCTGTCCACCCAACTGCGTCTGAAGGGCTTTCTTGATGCTGTTGAGAAAGAAAAAGATCATGTGCAGTATAAAATTTATACCGGGGTTGATACAATCGAAAAAGCTTATCAGGCAGCGGGGCAAATTCTGGATTCCTTGAAAGTGGATGCTTTCTTCGTTTCCGGTGATGAAAGAGCGATTGGTGTTTACCGTGCAATCTATGAAAAAGGGTTAAGGATTCCGCAGGATGTCTCCATACTGGGTATTGACAATATTCCTATCGGGCAATATTTATACCCCCCGATTTCAACAGTGGAGCAAAATTTTAAATTGATGGCCAAAGAATGTATCGACAAATTATCAAAATTGATGGATCATGAAGAAATTGACGAGCAATTGATTGCCGAGAAATTTCCATGTGAAATTATAGAAAGAAAATCGACTGTTTAGGCAGAAAATTTTTTGAGTTAAAAAAGACAACGTTAGACATTTTTGAATAAAAGAGCAAAGAGGATTCGATTTATGCGTGATCAGGAAAAAATAAATATTGCAGGCAGCCTCAGAACGATTTATCCGGAGGAAGCACTTGTCAACTCAACGGTTGAAAAGATGGAACAAAGATTTCGAAAATATGAGACTTCAAAAGTTGCACGCGAAGAAAAAACTTGGCTTATTGAAAAAGACAGTATTTTAATTACGTACGGCGATACTTTCATTGAGAGCAACGAACCGGGGCTGCAGGTTTTAAACAAATTTTTAAATAGCTATGTCAAGGACAGCGTTTCTGCGGTTCATATCCTTCCGATGTTTCCCTATACTTCGGATGACGGATTTTCCATAGTAGACCATAAATTCATCAATCCGGAATTAGGAACTTGGGATGATGTAAGAAAGTTGTCGGAACACTATGAACTGATGTTTGACGCGGTGATTAATCATGTGTCGAAAAGCAGTGCGTGGTTTCAGAAGTTCCTGCTGTGTGAGGAACCGTATAAACACTATTTTATCGTTGCCGATCCGAATGCAGACTACAGCAGTGTTACAAGGCCGAGGGCGACACCTTTATTGACGCCGTTTGAAACAAAAGAAGGCGTGAAATACGTTTGGACAACATTCAGCGAGGATCAAATCGATTTGAATTTTAAAAGTCCGGATGTCCTGATCGAAGTTCTGGATATTTTACTGATGTATGCGAAAACCGGGGCAAGGTTCATTCGGCTGGATGCGGTTGGATTCATATGGAAAGAACTTGGCAGCACCTGCATGCATCTGAACCAGACGCACGAGATAATAAAACTGATCCGAAAAATATTAGGGATTTATGCGCCCAATACATTAATTATCACGGAGACAAATGTACCGCAGAAAGACAATATCAGTTATTTGGGGAATGGCAATGATGAGGCAAATTTAATTTATCAATTTCCTCTTCCGCCGCTTGTGATGTTCTCCATATTAAAGGGAAATGCTCAAAAATTAAGCGAATGGGCAAAATCAGTTAAACCGATCAGCGAATATACAACGTATCTGAATTTCTTGAGTTCTCACGACGGAATAGGAGTGCAGCCTGCCAAAGGAATATTAACAGATCAGGAAATTCAGTTTCTGGTAAACGAAACAATGAGAAACGGGGGCACTGTTTCGTATAAGGACAACGGAGATGGAACAAAAAGCCCCTATGAATTGAATATCAGTTATCAGGACGCACTCGCATCGCCGGAAGAATCAGATGAAATCCGCTTGAAACGTTTTTTGGCGGCGGAAACAATTTTACTGTCGATGCAGGGAGTACCCGGGATATACATCCATAGTTTGCTGGGTTCCAGAAACGATTATTACGGAAGAGCAGCATCAGATATTCCAAGGCGGATCAACCGTGAAAAATTGATTTTGCAAAAATTGCAAGATGAGTTAGATACGAATACAAACCGGCGCAAAATATTCAGTGAATTTATCAGACGACTTCAGATCAGGAAGGAACATACGGCGTTTTCGCCGAATGCGGCTCAAGCAGTATTCCTTCCGGATGAGCGGATTTTTGCAGTTCTGCGTAAAAATGCGTTATCGGGAGAAGCGGTTTATGTGTTAATTAATGTTTCCAGCGATACGGTTGCAGTAAGCATGGAACAATTCAAAGGAATTGATTTGCTAAGTGGGAGGCCGATGAGTAGCAAAATCGTATTGAATGCTTATGAAGCAGCTTGGATTTTAGGAGACAGTAATTATATAAATTATGAAAAGGGGAGAAAAAATGACTAGAAAAGTATTGGGTATGGTTTTAGCAATTCTTATGGTGGCAGGATTAGCAGGCTGCGGCACGGGTTCAGCAGGCAGTACAGCAAGCAGCTCTGCGGCGGATGCGGCAAGCCAGTCTACGGAAAAAGTAAAAATCCAGTTTATGCATCAGCAGGTTGAACAGGAAAGACAGGATGTAGTAAAGAAGATTATCAGCGAATTTGAAAAGGATAATCCGAACATCGAAGTGGAATCGGTGCCTGTAAATGAGGATGACTATGATTCGAAAATTACGGCATTGGGCGGAAGCGGGAAATTGCCTGCAGTCATGGAGCTGAGTCAGGATCAGGCAAAAACGAATGTGAAAAATCAGTTTACCAACACAAAGGCAGTCGATGATGTTATCTCTCAAAAAGGCGAAGATAAATTTTTTGAGGGTGCGCTGAAAGTTGTGAAAACAGAAGACGGAAACGATTATGTCGGTGTTCCAATCAGCGGTTGGGTACAGGGCATCTGGGTCAATGAGGCCATGCTGAAGGAAAAGGGTTTCAGTACGCCAAAGACATGGGATGAAGTAGCTAAAATTGCAAAAGCGTTTTATGATCCAAAAAATAAGCAGTATGGCATTGCGATTCCAACCGGTAATATAACATTTACAGAGCAGGTTTTCTCGCAGTTTGCATTATCAAACGGTGCCAATGTATTTGATGATAAGGGTAATGTGACGTTTAATACCCCCGCGATGAAAGAAGCGGTCGAATATTATAAGACTCTTGCATCTTATTCGATGCCCGGTTCCACTGAAGTGGCAGATGTAAAGGACGCATTTGTTTCAAAGCACACACCAATGGCACTTTATTCTACTTATATCTTAGGCGGTGTTGTTGACGCAGGATTCATCAAGGATGTTTCCCTTGCATTACCAACAAAAACAACATCCTCCGCTTATGGCTGTATTACAACATTGGCGATTTCCGATGGACTTAGTGACGCGGAAACAGAAGCGGCAAAGAAATTCGTGAGTTTCCTGTTGGATGACGCACATAATATTGAATGGCTGTTAATGGCTCCCGGCGGAGTTCAGCCGGTGCTGAAATCTGTAAATCAAAACAATACATTCTTAGATAATGAAACCGTTAAGTCGTTCGCACATTTGAGTAAAGATATTGATGCGGCATTCACAAATCTTCAAGTGTTCGGAACCGTTGGCGGCAAGAACTTTATGGCAATGGGTGACATCACAAATAAGAGTATTATCAGCAAAGCACTGAACAATGTGATTGTGCAGAAAGCAAACGTCGATACGGAATTGGCCACAGCACAGTCCGCAATTGAAGAAGCGGCAAAATAATTCAAAAGATAGAAAAGCAGCCCATTCGATGATTGTTTTCTGCAAAAAGTATGAATGGGTTGCTGTCTATCCTTTATAAGGAAATGACAGAGTAAAGAGTAACGTATCAATAAGCGGCTGGCCATCAGTAGTTTCTACTCGGTTTGGAGGTAATTATGAAATCTAAAAAGATAAGCAGGAGCGATGCGAAGTTTGCATATTCTTTGTTGGCGCCAAGCCTGATACTGCTGATATTATTAATTGGTTACCCAATGATTTATAATATTGTGATCAGTTTTCAGAAAGTCCCGCTGAATCCAAGGATGGGTGCAAAATTTATTGGATTGAACAATTTCATCTCAGTTTTAAAAGACATTACATTTTATAAGGCAGTATTAACAACGTTGGGATTTACCGCGGTAGTAACCTTTTTTAGTACGGTCATCGGTCTTACCATGGCGGTATTTCTGAATCGGGATTTTGTAGGAAAAAAGATTGTAAATGCGATTGTGATCATATCATACGTTGTGCCGTCCGTTTGCCTGATATTTGGATGGCGCTATATGTTCAATAATATCTATGGCATTGTAAATTATATTGTAATTGATTTTTTACATCTAACAAACACAGTGCCTCTCTGGTTTGATAATTCTGTCAGTGCATTTGTTCTGGCGGCCATCTTTGCAATATGGAGATTTTATCCGTATGCTTACATGTCATTTATTGCTATTTTACAGTCACTGGATAAAAGCTTATATGAAGCGGCAGATATTGACGGCGCGAACTCATGGGACAAATTCAAAGCGGTTACATACCCTGCCCTGAAACCGACTCTGGTTACTGTTGTGAGTCTGAGGATGATTTGGGTGTTCTACATTTATACAGAGGTTTATCTCTTGACTAAGCAGGTTGACGTTATCGGCGTCTATCTCTACGATATGGCATTCGCGACACACGATTTCGGAAAAGCTGCAGCGATTTCCATCGTTTTATTTGTCGTCATCTTTGCCTGCATCATACTGGTAAGGAAGAAGGTGCTGAAAGTTGAAGAAAATTAAAAGGAAACGTCTGAAAGAAGTATGGTTTTACTTAGGCGTAATTTTACTTGTGCTGTTTTTGCTGGCACCGTTTCTAATCATGCTGAGCGTTTCCCTGAAATCGACAGCTGAAAGCATCGGATATCCGCCTACCATCATACCCAAAACATTCACGCTGCAACACTTTCAGGATATTTTTAATGCAAACATTTTTCCTTTTGTGATTTATTTTAAAAACAGTCTGTATATTGCAGTGATCGTAGCCAGCTTAGCTGTGCTGTTCGGGATTTTAGGCGGATATGCCTTGGCAAGGCTTCAGTTTGGCGGGAAAAAAGTGGTAAATGAATTATTTTATTTCGTTTATATGTTTTCCGGGATTTTATTAATTGTTCCGTTGTTTAAATTATTATCCGCAATTAATTTAAGCAATACGAAGGAAGCCGTTATTATATGTATGATTATACAGACGATTCCGACGGCAATCTATATGACAAAAAGTTATTTTGAAACAATACCGAAGGAATTGGAAGAAGCGGGAAGGGTAGACGGGCTGAGCAGAATGGGAATCATATTCAGAATTGTTGTGCCGCTCTCTGCTTCCGGTTTGATTTCCGTCTTTGTTTATGCGTTTATGATTGCATGGAATGAAGTTCTGTTTTCATCCATATTCATAAATTCTTCCAGCAAAATGACATTGCCGATTGGCTTGAATTCACTGTTCAATACTCCGGATTATATCTGGGGCAGGATGATGGCGGCTTCGCTTGTAACATCCCTGCCGATTGTCGTTATGTACATGTTCAGTCAAAGGCTGATTAAGGGCGGAAGAACCGACGGCGGAGTGAAGGGCTGAAACTGTAATTTAATTTTATAATGAAATGGAGAACAATTATGAAAAAATTAGTGGCGACAGCGCCGCGTGTGGCTGCGCTGAAAGAATACGAGGACAGAGTAATTCAGAGCAATGAAGTGAAGGTAAAAGTAGAATTTGCTTCACCGAAACATGGGACCGAACTGTCTGATTTTAGAGGAACTACGCCATTTGTAGATGGAAAATTCGATGATGAATGGAGGGTGTTCTGTCAGCGCGAAGACAATGAACCAAGAGGAATTGAATTTGGGGACTTGCCGATTGGGAATATGTTCGTTGGCACAATTGTCGAAAAAGGTTCGGATGTGACAGAGTACGCAGTCGGCGACAGAGTCTGCTCCTATGGCCCGATTAAAGAAACAGAAATTGTCAACGCAGTCAATAATTATAAGCTTAGAAAGATGCCGGAAAACGCCTCAGTTAAAAACGCCGTTTGCTATGACCCGGCGCAATTTGCAATGGCTGCAATTCGTGACGCAAATGTAAGGCCCGGCGATCACGTGGTTGTGATTGGTTTAGGAGCAATCGGGATGATCGCGTTGCAGTTTGCCAGCAGAATCGGCGCAACTACTGTGATCGGCGTTGACCCTATTGAAAAAAGAAGAATAGTGGCAAAAAAACACGGAGCGCATTATGTGCTGGACTCTACGGCATGTGATGTCGGGATGGAAATAAAGAAACTTACCGAAAAAATGGGTGCCGATGTCATCATTGAAACCAGCGGCAATGTAAACGCACTGCAGTCTGCGTTAAAGGGCCTGGCATATGGCGGAACATTGGCCTATGTAGCATTTGCCAAGCCATTCCCCGCAGGATTGTGGCTTGGACAGGAAGCTCATTATAATTATGGAAAAATTATATTCTCCCGTGCTTGCAGTGAACCGAATCCGGAATATCCGCGCTGGTCAAGAAAGCGTATTGAAGATGTATGCTGGGAGCTGTTGATGAATGGTTACCTTGACTGTGAGGATATCATCAATCCGGTCGTCCCGTTCGAAGAATCAGCGGAAAGCTTTTGCGAATATGTCGATAGGCATCCGGATGAAAGTATTAAACTGGGTGTTTCGTTTGGAGGTAAAAAATAATGCTGCTTGGTACACAGGATAAAGATTTTTTCCCAAAGAGTTTAGTCGAAAAATTTCGATTTGTAAAATCCATGGGATTTGAATGTTTTGAAATTGACGGAAAAGTACTGGTTGAAAATGTTGAAGAGGTAAAAAAAGCAATAAAGGAATCAGGGCTGCCCGTTTCCTCCGCGTGCGGTGGCTACCGGGGATGGATTGGGGACTTTATTGAAGAACGCAGGTTGAATGCGGTAACCGATCTGAAAGAAATTATGAAAGCTTTAAAGGCAGTTGGCGGTACGGGGGTCGTAGTGCCCGCCGCCTGGGGCATGTTTACGTTTCGTTTGCCGCCCATGGTATCACCAAGGAGCCACGAAGGTGATGTGAAAGCCATTATCTCCTCATTAAAAGAACTGGATATTACTGCAAAAGAAAACGGTATCTACATCTATCTGGAACCGCTCAACCGCTATCAGGATCATATGCTGAACACCATTCAGGATGCCGTGCGGATCATTGAGCAGGGTCAGTTTGAAATGGTCAAAATCACAGGGGATTTCTATCATATGTCAATTGAAGAAGACGATATTTCGGAATCATTAATCGAATATCAGGATCATATCGGTCATATTCATATTGCTGAAAATCACAGGTATCAGCCGGGAACCGGCTCAATCGACTTCCGCCGTCATATGCAGACCTTAAAGGATGTTCATTATCAGGGTGCAGTCATAAATGAAGGAAGGGTACGCGGAGAGAATCCTCTGCAATCATACCAGAAGTCCGTCGAATATATGAAGCAATTTATATAATCGGGATGAGGGAAATGTTATGAAAAAGTTGAAGGTCGCACTGATAGGGGCGGGGCAAATTGCAAGAGTGTCCCATATTCCGAACTACCAGTCCATGGATGACGTTGAAGTGATCGGTATTTGCGACACAAGGTTAGAATCGGCGAGAGAACTGGCGGATAAATTTCATATTCCGAACTATTATTCCGATTATAAAACTCTCTTCAGTGAATTGAAGCCGGACGCAGTCAGTGTTTGTGTGCCGAATAAATTCCACTGTCAGATTACATGCGACGCCTTAAACAACGGCTGCCATGTCATGTGTGAAAAACCGCCGGCTATTTCGCCGGAAGAAGCGCAGCAGATGGAACGCACTGCCGACCGTGCAAACAGGCTTCTTTCTTACGGATTCCATCTCAGGCACAGCAAAGAGGTAGGATACATCAGGAAGAAAATAGTGGATGGGGAGTTTGGCGATATTTACGCGGCACGGGTTCAATGGCTGCGAAGGAGAGGAATTCCCGGCTGGGGAAACTTTACAAATAAGTCTTTGCAGGGCGGGGGGCCGCTGATTGACATTGGCGCTCATGTGCTAGACCTGGCGTTTTATCTTATGGACTTCCCAAAAATTTCCTATGTTTGCGCTACACAGAGCCAGAGAATTGGCAAACGGGGCGGCTTGGGCTTGATGGGGAGCTGGAATTCAGAAAAATTCACAGTGGAAGACGGCTTGTTTGGATACATTCGCTTCGAGAACGGATCAAGTATTAATTTGGAAACATCGTTTGCTTTGAACATGAAGGAAAAAGATGTCCGGAACGTCCAACTTTTTGGGGATAAACTTGGCGCCACTGTTTTTCCGCTTGAATTATTCGGGGAGGAAAACGGACAGCTGGTCAATGTGGAATATCCGTTCCACGATGAGACGGATCTTCATTACTTATGTCTTGAAAATTTCGTTCAGGCATGCTTGGGGAATGAGAACCTGCTTGTTACCGCACATCAGGGCACTTATTTACAAAATGTGATCTGCGCCCTTTACCAATCGGCGGAAAACGGGGAGCCGATAAGATTATAGTAGGTATGATTTAGGTATCAAATGTTTTTGAGCGGGCATTTGATACCTAAACCATAATCTTAACATTTGGGGGAGAAGCACAGGATGATATATTATGCTGTTGAAAAGAATGAAGAGGGCCTTTTTCTGGTGGAAAAGACTTACGACCCGAATTTTGCACTAAAAACAGAATCCTCATTTGCTCAATGTAATGGGTATATAGGAGTTCGTGCATCTTTTGACTGTAAAGTTCTGAATGAAAATCGGGGCATGTTTATTGGCGGTCTATATCAGACAGCAGAAAAAAACGAAGTTGCGGAATTGGTTAACTGTCCGGATCTTACCGAGGTTCAGCTGTCACTGGAAGGTGAAAAATTCAGTTTCGAAAGTTGTACCGTCGAGAACTATGACAGACGGCTTAATATATATACCGGAGAATTAAATATCACAGCGACCTGCACGTTGAAAAACGGTGTTACGATAAAAGTGGAATCGAAAAGGTTTGTGTCGGATGTAAACTGTCACTTGTTTTGTCAAACCTTTGCCGTAACGCCCCTGAATCAGGATGTGGCAGCGTTAGAATTAGTATCCGGCATAAATGGTCAGATTACCAACAGCGGCGTTTCGCATTTTAATCAAATAGAATGCCGTGTTTATGATAAAAAATATATGAGCTTAACGGGGTGCTTAAAAGAAGACTCTTTGCACCTGTTTTGCGGAACCGGCATTTCCGGCGGTTCCATCCAAAGCCAATCGAATTTTGTACTGAAAAGAAGAAGTATTTATGAGAGCGCGTGCCTCATGGTCGAAAAAGGTCAAACAATGATTTTTTCAAAAATCAGCTATATCGATGTCTCGAAAACACAGCGCTACGAATGTGTGGAGAAAAGAATCGGGTGTTTGAAAAACTGCCTTTCAAAAGGGTACCGAAAGCTGTACGAAGAACACAAGGAATCCATGCAAAAGTTTTGGCGGTATGCGAAAATAAGTATCGACGGTGCAACGCCGGAGGAGGAAGCGGCAATCTCTTTCGCTCAGTATCACTTGAAGGGGATGACGCCGAGAGAAACTTCTTTGTACAGTGTCGCAGCAAAAGGGCTGACAGGGGAAGGGTATAAAGGGCACGTGTTTTGGGATACCGAAATTTTCGTTTTACCGTTTTTCCTCTATCTGTTTCCGAATCAGGCGAAGAATTTGCTTCTCTTTCGATACCGCGGCTTGCCGCAGGCGCGGGAAAAGGCACAGCAATTCGGCTGCTCCGGTGTGATGTTCCCTTGGGAAACTGCAAAAAACGGCTTTGAGGAAACTCCATTGTATGCGCAACTGAATATACATACGGGAAAAGCGAATCGGGTTTGGTCCGGAATCAAGGAGTGTCATGTTACGGCGGATATTGCATATGCGGTTTGGAATTACTACACGCTGACCAATGATACGGAATTTATGCTGAAATACGGGAGTCAGATCATTTTCGAATCTGCAATATTTTGGGTGTCCAGAGCAGTTTATGTTCGGGAAAGCGAGTCGTACGTCATTCGGGATGTGATTGGGCCCGATGAATATGACGAACATGTGGACAACAATGCATACACAAATTATATGGCGTGGTTCTGCGTGAAGCTGGCAGTTCATATTTTGAAGAATTTAAAAACAAACCACCCGGAACAGCTTGACCGTTTGGGCAAAGAATTGGAATTGGAAAAACACGAGCCGGTATGGAAGGATTTTGTTGAAAAAATATATTTACCCCAGCCGGGTGACCGCCATATCATTCCTCAGGACGATTCTTTCTTATCAAAAAAAGAATTGCCGGATATTCAAAAATACAGGGACAGCAAAGTCAAGCAATCTATCTTGCTGGATTATTCCAGGGATGAAGTTGTGAATATGCAGGTGTTAAAGCAAGCGGATGTCGTCATGATTTTTAATCTGCTGCCAAATTTGTTTCGCCGTGAAGTGATGCGCGATAATATCATTTTTTACGAAGAACGCACGCTTCATGACTCCTCGCTCAGTCATGGTGCTTATGCACAGGCCTGTGCGAATATTGGTTTTTCCGAACAGGCGTATACATTTTTCAAAGAAGCGATGGAAATCGATATCAATGACAATCCGTATGATTCAACGGACGGAATCCATTCGGCATCTTTGGGCGGTGTATGGAACTGCGTTGTTTGCGGATTTGCCGGAGTATCCCACGGGGAAGGAACTCTTAGAATATCGCCTGCATTGCCCGCTGCATGGAAATCCATGAACTTTTATCTTAAAATCCAGAATACTTACCTGCACATCAGCCTGTCTGATTGCAGGATAGAAATAAAATGCGGTCAGCCGTTACAGACAAATATTTTCGTTGAAATATATGGCAGAAAATACGAATTGCATGATTGTTTGACGGTTCAGGCGCCCAAAACAGATGAGAGGTTAAGCGAATGAAAGCGTTTATTTTTGATTTGGACGGCGTTATTGTCAATACCACATATTATCATTATCTTGCGTGGCGCGCACTGGCCCATGACCTTGGATTTGAGTTTAATCAGGAGCAGAACGAGCAATTAAAAGGGGTCAGCAGAATGCAGTCCTTGGAACTTGTTCTGGCAGCGGGGCGTATAACGAATCTGACCATGAAGGAAAAGGAAAATTTGGCTGATAAAAAGAATCACTATTATCGGCAGATGATTTCAAATCTTGGTGAAGACGAAATTCTTCCCGGTATCCCGGAATTCCTCAAAAAAATCAAAATAAAAGGGTATGCCGCGGCACTTGGTTCAGCTAGTAAAAGCGCAAAATTTATATTGGAGCGTGTGCGGCTGGATTCTTGCTTTGATGCAGTTGTGGACGGCAGCATGGCTGTCAGGGCGAAACCTGATCCCGATATTTTCAGAAAGGCGGCTGACCTGTTACAAATTCCGTATCAAAACTGCATTGTGGTGGAAGACGCCGCCGCGGGGATAGAAGCGGCAAAAAATGCCGGGATGAAAAGTATCGGCATCGGGGATGAAAATATTTTATCTCGCGCCGACTTTATACTGTCTGAAACAAAACAACTTCTGGAGCTAGATTTGGAAAAACTGCTTTAAGAAAAGTTTTTGCAAAATTATGATCGGCACCATTATAAAATCCTTCTTATAACCCAATGAACGACAAAGCGCCGCCGGGTTTGCCCGGCGGCGCTTTGTCGTTATCATTTAGATTACGGTTCGAAAATGCCGAAGGACTGTCCGCCCATGCAAAGACGGCCATTCTGAAGGGTACAGTCACCAATTTGGAAGATCGGCTTTCCGGCTATCTCCAGCGGAACGGATACCGACTGCTGGGATGGGTTTACCGCCAGAACAAATTTGCCGCGCCGGTACACAAAGGGATACTGTTGTTTTTCTGCGTAAAGTACCTCGAAGTTCGCTGTGGACTGTAAGTCCGGGTTGTCATGCCGAAGGGAAAGTAATTTTCTCACGGTGTTCAGCATGGAGTTTTTATCTGATTCCTGTGACTCCACTGTTGGCGCGCCTTCCCGCTCATCCACCGGAAGATAAAGTCTCTCTTTCCCGGCACTGGAAAAACCTAGGTTTTTACCACTGTTCCACTGCATGGGTGTGCGCGTTCCGGTGCGCTGGTAGCCGCCTTCCACACTGGTCAGCTTGTAGTACTGCATGCCGATCTCGTCGCCGTAATACAGGAACGGAACACCCGGCATGGTAAACAGAAATGCGTAAGCAAGCCGGCATTCCTGCATGTCGAAGGATTCGGTCATCCTGTTCGTATCGTGGTTGCAGGTAAGAAAACTGATGTACCCGTCTGCCTTGGACACGTTATATTTCGGCAGATAATCATTTAAGAACTCCATGATATCGCCATTACCCTGCTTGCTGAAAAAGCTCCGCTGACTGCCGTCTTTTCCTGTATTGCGGAACAGGGAATGATAACCGTTGCCGGGTTGATTCAAATAAAAATCCATGTGGAAGTGGGCCTTGGCGATGGCTTTTTCAGGATCGGACCACTCGGCAACCATTGCTGCCTCCGGGTAATCCTGATCCAGCATCAAACGGATGTTGTTCCAGATTTCGCAGGTAGCGGTTTTGTCATCGTCGTTTTTTACCAGAGAGGCGGCCATGTCCACACGGAATCCGTCGCATCCCGCATCCAGCCAAAAGCGCATTACATCTTTTAATGCTTCACGGGTGGCAACGCAGTCCGGGTGAGTGTAATGAAGCTGCCACGGTGCGGTAATTTTATTAAAACCATAGTTCAGCGCCGGCTGGGAAGAAAAGAAATTCAGCAGGTAACAGCCGTCACGCTCCGTGACGCCGCACATGTAGCCGAATTTGTCGGGGCGGTTCCACACGGAATCCGTCCATATGTAACGGTTGGTGTACTCGTTTTTTTGCGCTTTCCGGCTTTCCTGAAACCATGGGTGCTCGTCAGAGGTGTGACCGGGCACCAGATCAAGAAGAATGTGCATCCCTCGCTTGTGGGCTTCCTCAAAACAGTGTATCAGATCGTTGTTGGTTCCGTAGCGCGGCGCAACCGTTTTAAAGTCACGCACATCATAACCCGCATCCATAAACGGGGAATCAAAGCAGGGGTTCAGCCAAATAGCGTTGCAGCCCAGCGATTTCACGTAGTCCAGCTTTTCCGTGACGCCGTTGATATCGCCAATTCCATCGCCGTTCGTGTCATAAAAACTCTGCGGATATATCTCATAGAATACCGCGTCCTTCAACCAGTTTGGCATAAGAAAATCCTCCTGAAAATTCATTTTTAATTTACGGGCAGTTATGAAAATCGTTGTTGCATTTCCGTTTAGCGGTGTTACAATAACAGTATAATGACTTATAAAGCGAAATACTTGCAAAATATCCGTTTAAAATAACACGATTTCCACCTAAAAGAGGAGGATTGAAATGGATGACAGATTGCGGGAACAAAGACCGCGGGGCACGCTGCTTTACCCTTTTCAGCTTTATCGGATGACAAACAGCAGGGAACGGATTTCCGTAACCTATCACTGGCACCGTGAGGTTGAGGTGGTTTTTATATTGCAGGGCACGTTGATGCTTTCTGTAAACGAGGAAAAATTCGTCGGTACAGCGGGGGACATTTTTTGGATCGGTCAGGAGGAACTGCACGGGATGAGTACAGGGGAGGAGCCAACCTGCTACAATGCTCTCGTTTTTCCCATGGAGTTCCTTAGCTTTGAGATGTTTGACTGCATCCAGAGCCATTATCTGAATCCTCTGTGTCGAAAGGAAAGGCGGTTTCCCACGCGGATACCCCGTCAGAGTGCGCATCACGGGCAGGCATGGGGGGAGCTTTTGGAAATTGCCGCACTGGATCAGGAACAATCACCGGGTTATCAGCTTGCAACGAAGGCATCGCTTTTTAAATTCATCAGTCTGATGGTACAGGATGGTTTTCTGCAATCCGGCAGTGTGACAGGAGAAAATGCATCTGATTTCAAAATGAAAAATCTGAAAGCAATTCTGACCTATATCCAACAGCATTACAGTGAAAAACTGAATCTTCCTGACATCGCCCGGGCATTTAGCCTTTCCGCCAAATATTTCAGCCGCTTTTTCAAGAAAAGCCTCGATCGCTCTTTTGTAGAATATTTAAACAGTTTTCGCATTGAGCGGGCGGCCGACCTACTGGTGAATACGGATTTGCCCATAGGGGAAATCGCCCTGGCTGTGGGTTTCGATAATTTCAGCTACTTCATTAAACAGTTTAAAAATTTTCACGGCTGTATACCTTCCCAATATAGAAAGCAGGAAAAACCGGCCGCGATGCATCAGTATGCATCAGTCTCATCTGCAAATGCTGAAAACAATTGTTGAACAATTTAAAATTTGAATCATTCAATAAAGTGAAAGAGCCGATGCAGGGGTGAGCCCCGTATCGGTTTCTTAATGTGCATCAAAGTGTTTTGAATTTTTTGTATATACTATAACTGTATTGCATTAAAATTTCAAACTGGGTTAAAAATTGCACAGTTTTATTACATAATGTTTTTGCTTGTATCCAAATTGAATAATTGAATACAAAGTGATAATCTGAATACAGGGAAAAGGAGATGGTGGTGATTCAAACATTGGAAAGCGTTCCGGTAAACAGCAGCGAATACATTTATCGCTGTTTAAAGGAAGAAATCATAAATTTGACATTAAAGCCGGGGCAGCCAATCAGTGAAAACGAGCTTTGTGAACGATTTTCGGTGTCACGCACTCCAATTCGGTCTGTTTTACAAAGGCTAAGTAACGCAGGATTGGTAAATGTCGTTCCGTACAAGGGCTCTTTCGTCACGCTGCTGAATTTTGATGATATTCAGCAGATGATTTACATGCGAATTGCTGTTGAAAGCGCTGTGATCCGTGACTTTATAGACCTTTGTACACCAATCATAGAAGAGAAGTTGAAGTACATGATTCGAAAGCAGATTGTCCTGATTGAGGATGATAGTTTTGAAATCAGTCGCTTCTATGAACTCGACTCGCAATTTCATGCATTATGGTTCAAAGAGGCAAAACTGGAAAAGCTATGGAGGCTGATTCAAAAATCGCAGGTGAATTACACCCGGTTTCGTATGCTGGATATTGTTGCTGTACAGAATTACAAAGTAATTATAGAGGAACATGAAGCGCTTTTTGACCTGATACATGAAAAACGCTCCGACAGTGTCGAACCTCTGATCCGAAAGCATTTAAATGGAGGAATTTATCGTCTCGGCGAACGCATTCACACTGAATTCAGGAATTATTTTCAACTGGAGTCTGATTTAGACTGACGAATGAAAGGGAGAGATAGTAATGGATATCCGTTATTCAGCAAACCAAAAGGATTTTAAGCGCTATGATACGGAGGAGATTCGCCGGGAGTTTCTTATTGAGAACCTTTACCGTGCTGACGAAATCACAGCAGTATATTCCCATGTGGACCGAATGGTAACACTTGGGTGCATGCCTGTCAGCGAGACGGTTTCCATTGAAAAGGGAATTGACTGCTGGAAGAACTTTGGAACCGAATATTTTTTGGAGCGCCGCGAAATCGGCATTTTTAATATTGGCGGGCCCGGAACAATTAGCGCAGACGGCATTTCTTATAATATGGAATTAGAGGATTGCCTTTACATTTCAAAAGGAACGAAAGCGGTTTTGTTTTCCAGCGTGAGCCCAAGCAATCCTGCAAAATTTTATATGGTATCCGCGCCGGCACACAAAGCATGTAAAACAACGTTCATTTCGATTAAAGACGCCAACAAACGCCCGCTGGGCGCTTTGGAAACGGCCAATAAGCGCGTAATCAACCAGTTCATTCATCCCGATGTACTTGAAACCTGCCAGCTTTCCATGGGGCTGACCCGTCTGGAACCGGGCAGTGTCTGGAACACCATGCCCTGCCATACGCATGAGCGCCGTATGGAAATTTACACTTATTTCAATATTCCTGAGGGGAATGTCGTATTTCACATGATGGGCGAAGGAACCGAAACCCGTCATATCGTGATGCAGAACGGGCAGGCGGTTATCAATCCGTCATGGAGCATCCATGCGGGCTGCGGTACGTCAAACTACAGCTTTATTTGGGCCATGGGCGGCGAGAATCAGGCTTTTGACGACATGGATAATATACAAACAACAGATTTAAGATAAAATGATTGATAAGGAGAGGTATAAAATGATTGATAATCAGAGTTTTCGTTTGGATGGAAAAGTAGCGTTGGTTACCGGCGCGTCGTATGGAATCGGATTTGCAATGGCGTCGGCCTATGCAAGTATGGGAGCGACTATTGTATTCAATGATCTTAAACAGGAAATGGTTGACAAAGGGGTGGCTTCTTACCGTGAGGCCGGTATCGAAGCGCATGGCTATGTCTGTGATGTAACAGATGAAGAAGCGGTACAGGCAATGGTTAAAAGGATTGAAGAAGAGGTCGGCGTTATTGATATCCTCGTAAATAATGCCGGTATCATCAAGCGTATCCCGATGTTGCAAATGTCTGCAAAAGATTTTCGTCAGGTAATTGATGTTGATTTGAACGCTCCTTTTATTGTTGCAAAGGCTGTTATTCCCGGCATGATCAAAAAAGGTCATGGAAAAATCATTAATATTTGTTCCATGATGAGTGAATTGGGCCGTGAAACAGTAAGTGCCTATGCTGCGGCAAAGGGTGGATTAAAAATGCTCACCCGCAATATCGCTTCAGAATACGGCGAGTTTAATATCCAATGCAACGGCATTGGACCGGGTTATATCGAAACGCCCCAAACGGCTCCGCTCCGTGTGGAGGGTCATCCGTTCAATAGCTTTATCATATCCAAAACACCTGCGGCACGCTGGGGAACGACGGATGATTTAATGGGGCCGGCAGTGTTCCTTGCTTCTGATGCATCCGACTTTGTAAACGGTCATATTCTGTATGTGGACGGCGGTATTCTTGCCTACATTGGCAAACAGCCTCAATAAAGTTTATACAAATCAATTCGTTTTGATTGTCTAAAATGATAGGCTTATATGTAGTTAGTATTGAAATCCTCTGAGTTATAACTCAGAGGATTTTTTTAGAACAGTTTATCATTAGTAAAAAGGATTGAGCTTGATTCATTAAGAAACGTTAGATACGGTTGATGTTAAACCGGAGATGCTGGAACTTTGTCCGCCGGATACAGTTCCGCCGGAAGCAGCTATACTGGAAGTTTGTCCGCCTGAAGCGGATTCGCTGGCTGCACTTGATTCTGAACCTGTACTGCGGCACCCAGCAAATGAAAACAAAATTAAGGTGAATAAGGATATTATTAGAATCAATTTCTTTTTCATTCTATCTTCCCCCTTTCTTATTAAAGTCAATTACGGTTTAAAACCATCGGTTTTAGCCGATGGTGATTGACTTTTATATTATTACCTCTATTATTATATTTATAAATGAATACGGAATAATAGGAAGGAGGCTCTGTAACTTTCAGCATGAATTAAATAAAAAGCGGTAAAAGTGTTGACAATGCAAAAATTAAGTGGTATGATAGCAAAGCTGTCGAAAACAGGGGCGG
>CAUQPM010000001.1:0-570287 GCA_963520015.1 uncultured Oscillospiraceae bacterium | reverse complement strand
CCGGACAGGCGCAAACGATGAAAGAACTTGTCAGCAAATTCAAATTGAGAAATCAAAGCAGCCAAATTCAGGATATCCAATCTGAGCCGCTTCCGTCGGAATCTGAGAATAATTTTGAATACGCGAAAGTACAAGTATGCAGCCAAGAAAATGCAAGTTCGGATGAGAACAGTGAAAATAACGTGGAATGAGAAGAGCAGATAAGATTCCGGGCGGGGGAAAGGCACTCCCGATCAGACCGGCTTGGCTCAGTCGGATTTGCCTTCGCTCAAATAGCGCGCAATCATATCTGTGCTTACCTGTTTTGTTTTAATCATCTCACTGTAAAATGCACCGCTTCTGCGTATTGTTCTTTTTTGTGTTTCGAAATCGCATTTTACCAATCCAAACGGCGCGCTTTCACCCTCCGCCCATTCAAAATTGTCAAGAAATGTCCAATGGTAGTACCGTTCAATGGGGAGTTTACTGTCAGTAATTTGCTTGATATGGTCGTAAATGTATTGCGCACGAAAGCTGTCGTCTTTATCACAGGTGCCATTTTCGGTTATCCAAATCGGAGCCTTGTATTTTTTATACTGATCCTTGCACAAAATCGCCAATCCCTCGGGGTAAATATCCCATCCTAAATTATTGGTTTTGCGGCCAGGGAAAGTGTAGGACCCAAAATGCTTAATAGCGCTTCTTGTGTAGTAATTGATGCCGATATAATCGTAAAATTTGCCCTCACCCAAAGGAGCGGTAAAACCAAGCGGGAAAGCAAGTTTTCCGCTCGACATGGATTTGGTCAGCGCACCTTGGAACAAATACTCCATTATTTTAGCTTCTAATGCGTACAATGGATTTTTACTGTAAGGAGCAAATACACGCAGATGATTGGCAAAGCCGACCATTGCTTTGTCAGAACCGAATATCCTATGTATTTCCTGATAAGCGGTCACATGGCAAAGGGTAAGATTTTTCATCACACGCATTGCTGTGAAAAAGGATTTTTTACCCGGCGGCCACTCTCCATAAACATATCCATTCGTCGCATAAACATTTGGTTCATTAATAGTGACAAAATCAGTACATAAATCTTTGAGATGTTCCACTACATAAGTTACATATTTGCGAAAAATAGGAATACAGGCGGGAGTTTCAAATGCACCCATCTTCTCAAACCAAATAGGATTCGAGAAATGGTGCAATGTGACAAGCGGCTTGATATGATAACGCAGCAGCAGTTTAATTTCTTTTCGATAATGCTCCATGGCTTCCCTGTTGAAGTTTCCCTGTGTCGGTTCAATGCGGCTCCACTCAATGCCGAAGCGATAGTGCTCCATGCCCATCTGCGCCATCAATTTAATGTCCTGCTCATACAACACCCAATGATTATTTGCACGTTTCGGGGAGGTTCTGTCTTTAATTCTACCCTTTTTTGTCGCCCAGTCATACCAGCTATTGTTTGTGTCACCGCCCTCAATCTGCGTGGCCGCAGTAGCGCAGCCCAAGCCTAAACCTTTCGGCAGCGAAAAGGGAACAAATCTGCTCATAGTAATTCTCCTCCGTTATGGAAATTTCGCTGAACAGTAGAATATATGATTCTATAGATATCAATGAAAATCTACCCCGTATTATGCTTATCACTTTACCGCAAAATTGATAAAGTTGAATTCAACGGATCATTGAAAACAGATAGCAGCAAATGAATTATGCATTCTGATTCAGCAGCCAAATCGTGGCCTCGTATGGCCGGAGCTGCGACTCAGACACCTCTGGATAATTGGAAATTAAACGCCTGCCCTTTGGCAGTTTGTTTTTTCGTTTTTTCACTTCACTGTTTAAATGGCATTCGATATATAATGTTTCATTTTCCCTGCTGCGATAATAGGTAAACAGGTCGCGTTCATTTTTATTTACGATTTTGATTGTCCCGTATGTAAGCGCTGTGTGTGCCTTCCTGATTGCAATCAGCGCACGGTAGAAGTTCCAAACAGAATCTTCGTCGGCTGTCTGTTCCGCGGCATTGCAGATTTTGCAGTCGCTGTCCGTATCAATCCACGGTTCCACGTCCGAAAAGCCCGCGTTTTTGCTGTTCGTCCACTGCATTGGTGTACGAGCATGGTCACGGGTTCCGGCCAAAAGTTTTTTGAAAGCTTCGCTTTCGCTCATGGTTTTACACAGTTCAGCATATAGGTTAAGACTTTCCACATCACGCAAATTATTGACCGATTTAAAGTCCTTGTTCACCATACCAAGCTCTTGCCCCTGAAAAAGGAACGGTGTGCCACGCAGAGTGAGCTGCATGATTGCAAGCAGTTTCGCCAAAACATCACGGAACTGCGGGTTGGGATTAACCTTCGATATCATGCGCGGATTGTCGTGATTTTCGTAAAAAAGCGACGGCTGACAATGGTCACCGTAGTTCTCCATCCAGTCAATCATGCACTTTTTGTAATAGTTAAGGTCATATTTGTAGTCGTCGAAACGGACGTGCCCCGGAGCTTCAAGGTGATCGAACGAGAACACCATATCCAATTCACCGCGGTAATCGGCGGTGAGCAGTTTACTCATCTCCACACCGATCCCCGGTGCTTCACCAACCGAAAAAGCATGAAAAGGGGCAAAGGATTTACTCTTCAGTTCACGCAGATATTCATGGAGCCGCGGGCCGTAAAAATAATGTTCGACTCCGTAATATCCCATAAGAGAGCCGATGATCGGATTACCGTCGGGCAGTCCGTCCCGCTTTGAGATATAGTTTATCACATCCATGCGGAAGCCGTCCACACCCTTTTGCAGCCACCATTGCACCATATCCTGAACTTCACGGCGAACGGCGGGATTTTCCCAGTTTAAGTCCATTTGCTTTTTGGAAAACAGGTGCAAAGCGTATTGTTTTCGTTCTTCGTAATAATTCCATGCGCTGCCGCTGAAAAATGAAGTCCAGTTATTGGGCTTATCACGGAACAAGTAATAGTCCCCGTACTGAGAATCGGGTTCACTGAGTGCTTTTTTAAACCATTCGTGTTCATCAGAAGTATGGTTTACCACCAAATCCATGATGAGCCGCATCCCGCGTGAGTGAATTCCCTCCAGTAAATCTTCAAAGTCACTCATTGTACCGAATTCGGTCATGATTTTGCGATAATCGCGAATATCGTAGCCGTTGTCGTCGTTGGGTGAATCATAAATTGGCGAGAGCCAAACTGCATCCACGCCAAGCTCTTTTAAGTAGTCAAGCTTTTCCAATATGCCGTGCAGATCGCCTATTCCGTCGCCGTTGCTGTCTTTAAAGCTGCGGGGGTAGATTTGATAAATCACTGCTTCTTTCCACCATGCAGGCATTACAGCGCAGCTGTCAATTCGGGGGGTGTCAGGCTCGCTGTTTAAAAGTTCAAGAACCGTATCGAGAAAGTCCCCGTCCACCCGTCCCATTGAAAGCTTTGGCAGGACCTTTAATTTTATATTGCCAACAATAGGGCTTTTGATCAGATTATCACGATGTCCCAGCTGGAGCAGTAATTTTTGAATGATGTCATGACCGACAGGGTGGGCGTAAACGTCCTTTATGCGGCTGTTTTTTGTCAACATGATGATTCTCCTATTCCGCCGCATTCAGGTCGCCGCGTTCGGCAAGTTCCGATACAATTCTATCAAACATTTCTTTGTCAATCTTGAACTTGAATCGGTATACAATGTAGCCGACTACGATACTGATTAGCGGCAGTATAAGCATTGCGAGCTTCATAATAAGTAGCCCTGTGTCGGTTACATCATTGGGTGTGGCAGCGGAATTGATGCCGGAAAGGATGAGCGTGGCTCCTACAATACCGCTTGCAATTGCACCGCCGATTTTATTAATAAACGGTTGTACCGAAAAAGTAATACTTTCGTTGCGGCGGCCAAGTTTCCATTGCCCGTACTCGATGGTGTCGGTCAGGAACATGAGCATGAGCATCTGTATAAAGGCCTGACCAACGAAGATCAGCACGCCCGCAAGGCCGATGGGTATCATGTTCATTGGCGATACAAAGAAGACGATATATCCAAGCATGACTAAAACTGTGGAAAAGGTGTAAAGCTGCTTGCGGCTGAATCTTTTGGAGAAAACAGGGAAGAAGGAAAGCGACAGAAGCTGGGATATGCCTAATATGCCTGCAAATACGGAGTACATGCCCTCGTTTTTAAAGGCGTACTTGAAGAAGTATACGCCGAAGCTGGTGGTAGTGACGTATCCAATCATGAACAGCGCCATGGAAATGGCGGTGAACAGGAGCTGGTCGTTTTTAAAGAGAACCCCGAACATTTCTTTCAGGGACGTGTTCTCTTCCTTTTTGTATAAGGAGCGGTTCTCTTTCACACCGAAAAGAGTAAAACATAAAAATGCCCATGTGATGACTACAACGGCTACGGCAAAGATAAACCATGCTTTTTTATCTCCTCCGAGTGCTTTTGTGACGGGGAGAATGCCAACCACGACGGAGAACAATCCCACATTGGCACAGATTCGTGCAAAGGATCCTATCTTTTCACGCTCTTTTTGGTCAATTGTAAGCGAGGGTAGCATGGACCAGTATGCGATGTCGTTCGCACCGTATGTAAGGTCCCAAATTAAGTAGATGATGACGAAGGATATGACATAGCCAACGCCTGTCAGTCCAAAATCGGTAAAAAACAGCACAGTCAAAATGCCGCCGATTACACCGCCAATCGCAATCCACGGCTTGAATTTACCGAAACGTGAATGGGTGTTGTCAACCAGAAACCCCATAAAGGGGTCATTTACGGCGTCGAATATACGCAGAACAGTGAACGCGCCCGTCATCAGCCACATGGTGGAGTCAGGCAGATTCAGAATCTCCGTAAGATAAACCATTAGGTACATGCTGACCATAGTATAGAGCATGTCTCTGCCCACGGTGCCAAGGCCAAACGTGAAGCGGTTGTGTTTTGAGCTGTTATTCATCGGTGTTATCCTCCTCGATTTTTTCTGTGATGTATAAGTTGGAACCAAAATCGCCCAGCATGCGAACATTCTTGTTATAGCCTGTGCCGATGAATTGGCTGCATAGCGGGATACCCGCACGGAGCGCCGCCGAAGAGCATTCATATTTTTCCACACAGTCGGTAAGACTGTAATGACGGTTTGCAACACGGAGCACGACACCGTCCGGATTGAGTTCCACAGGCAGAATATGCTTTAGCAGTCCGCCGAAACGCTTGATGTACAAACGCTGCGGTCTGGTGCGGACGCTGAATTTTCCTTGGCTCAATCCGGTTACAATCAGCTTATCTCCATTTTCGGCCGCAACAGCAATTGTTTGGAAAAAGCCCGTCACAGCGGTATTTTTATTTTTGCCGACGCTTTGCCAGATTACTTTGTTTTCTTTGTATGTTTTCATCCTTGAAAATGTTCCGTATTGGAAAATGCTGCGGTATTGCTTGTAAAAAGCGATTTGCTCCGCAATGTCCTTTTTTTCCTCGGACGAAAGATAATTCAGGTCAAGCTCATACCCTAAGCAGCCGAAACACGCGGCATGAAAGCGTGTGGCAAGCGGAGTATCCCGCAGCGTTTGCTGGTGTGGGGATTGCGAAACATGCGCGCCCATTGTTGAAGGCGGGTAAAAATACGAAAGTCCGCCCTGTATTTTCAACCGTTCAATGGGATCGGTATCATCGGAACTCCATATCTGCGGACTGAAACACAGCATGCCAAGGTCGAAACGGTTTCCGCCGCTGGAACAGCTTTCCAGCAAAATATGCGGGCGCGGATGGAAAATGCGGGACAGCACATCATAAAGGCCCATGATATATCGGTGATAAAACTCGCCTTGATTTTCAAGTGACGACGAATACCCCTCCGCAATATGCCGGTTCATATCCCACTTTACGTAGCTGATGTTTGCCTCGTCCAATATGGCACTCACATGATCTACAATATAATTCCGAATTTCACTTTTGCACAGATCAAGCACAAGTTGATTTCTTCCCAGCACAGGCTTTTTATTCGGAAGTGTTACAGCGTATTCAGGATGGGCACGGTACAGATCGCTGTCGGGATTCACCATTTCCGGTTCGAACCACAGCCCGAAATCAAGACCGAGTGCGCGTAATTTATCCGCAAAAGCCTTCATGCCCTGAGGGAGCTTTTTGCGGTTGACGGTGTAATCACCCAGTCCGGCTTTATCGCTGTTTCGCTCACCAAACCAGCCGTCATCCAGTACAAAAAGCTCGACGCCAAGTCCTTTTGCGTCCTTTGCCAAATGAAGCAGCTTACTTTCATTAAAATCGAAAAAGTGTGCTTCCCAATTGTTGAGCAGAACGGGGCGTTCCCGGTTTTTCCAATCGCCGCGCACAATGTGTTCATTCACAAAGGAATGCATGTTTTGGCTCATTCCGTTAAAACCATGTTCACTGAAGGTCATTACCGCCTCAGGCGTTTCGAAGCTTTCATTATGTGCAAGGGTCCATTCAAAGCAGTGCGGGTTAATACCCAAAGAGATTCGGACAAAATCCAGTCCGCTCTTCTCTACCGAGCCAAAATGATTACCGCTGTAAACAAGATTAAAACCGTAAACATGACCGGTGTCCTGTGTGGCGTCTGCCTCAGCCAGCAGAAATCCGGGATTGTGGCGGTTGCCGCTTGCGCCTGTGAACGATGAATTCACCGTAATACCGTATTCAACGGGCTGTTCATGCAAATGAGCTTCTTTAATCCAGCCACCGTCCAGTGTTTGTAAACGAAAGTTTTCGTCAGGAATATCCACTGTCATACTCATCATGCGGCGAATCACGAGCGGGTTCTCGCTTTCATTTATCATCACTGCGCGGCGGGTTATTATATTTGCATTTTCAAATACATTAAAATATAAAGTCAGGGATACGTTGCAGGATATGTCGTTTAAAGTGATGATGAGAGTTTGGTCGCCGCCGTAAGACGACGGCAGTGCGGTCATAGGGACGCTGCCGTCAACAATATGATGCGAAGCGTACACGAAATCACTGACGAATGAACCGTCAGGCATTTTCAGTTCTGTCGGGCTCTGGCGATAGTCGCCGCGGCCGTTGTCCGACCATTCAAGGCATATGTTGTCTAGACAGTATAAATCATCGGATTCATCATAGACAACGCTGCTTCCAACAGGAACCGTGCGTTTTTGCGCAAGTACATCTACCGGTGCCGAAGTGTCAAGTCTTGTACCGTAATAAATATGTTCCAGATGCCCAAATTTAGTCTTGCGAAACAAATATGTAGTATCGGACGTATCCAATTGAAACACGTTTCCCCGTACCGTTATCAAAGATATCCCCTCCATTGTTCAAGATTCAACATGGCTTTTGCGTTCCCAAAAATGTAAAAATGCTTCATTTATACATTCTGTCAGGTGGTCGTTGTACCTCCGCAGAAATTTACAAAAATTCCAATATATTACCATAATATCACTATGATTTTCTATTGCAAGAATTTGCATCATTTCTTGCGAAATTTAATCCGTATTCATAAACGAAACCCCCAAATACCGGATTGGTTAGTTATGCACCGATTCACTGTTATCTTAATATAATTTAACAGATTGTATTTAAGTCAATTACCATCGTCTCTGCTGATGGTTTTCGTCTCAGACTCAAACTGGTCAAACCCTTGTTCTGTTAAAGGATTCAGAACGTAATTGACTTTATGAAAGAACGGTGAATATAGAATGTCTTATGGCCTAGCACTATCAGGAGGAGGAATAAGAGGGGCAGCCCATGTGGGGGTGCTGCTTGCCTTGGAAGAAGCCGAACTGCTCCCCACTTCAATTGCCGGAACGAGCGCGGGCGCTTTGGTAGCAGGTTTATATGCGACAGGAACTTCGGTACAGTCTTTAAAAGAAATCGTACTGAAAATGTGCAGACACGGTGCGCTTTATTGCGATGCTGATTTGCTTGGAATATTAATGGCAATTCCCCAATTATTCATTCATCATAATATCGAAATATCAGGCTTTATTAAAGGAAACCGATTTGAACGGTTTTTATCAAAATATACGGATGAAAAAAATATTCAGGATACCAATCTTCCAACAATTATTCCGGCGGTAGACCTGAACTCCGGAAAAACAATCGTATATACAAATTCCCCGGCAAATGTTACGCCGGTTGACGGGGTAGAGTGGAAAACAGGAATTCCGATCAGCGAGGCGATGCGTGCCAGTATGGCGGTGCCTGTCGTCTTTCAGCCTAAAATAATTGATGGAATGTGTCTGGTGGACGGAGGGGTAACTGATGTGCTTCCGGTAGACCTTTTAATTGCTGCCGGGGAAAAGAATGTTTTGGCTGTTGATCTTGCGGGGGAATATGAAGCGCCGAAAAAGCAGAATATTATTGATATTTCCACCCATTCCCTGTCCATTATGAGTACTCGCCTGAAGCTTGGCAGTTCACATGGTGAAAAGCTGCTTTTGAACCCACATCTTCCCACAGAATCGGGTTTGCTGGATTTCGAGCAAATGGAAGAATATATGACTGTGGGATATGAAGTTACCAAATCGAATTTGCCGGCTATCAAGGCGCTTTTTGCCTGATGCAGCAAAGTCCCTGCGGGGAAGAGCCCGAAAAAAGCCCAATGACTTAACGCGCACTCATTACAAAAGTCAATTACCATAATTGACTTTAATAAAAAGGTCGAAAGTCCCTGATTTCCGGGGCTTCCGACCTTTTTTCTTCTAATTTTAAACACTTGGTTTAGTTTCAAATGAATGCGATTACTCGCTTCCGGAATTGTCGCTGACTTTTGTTGCAGCAATCAGTGCCAGTTGGTCCCCGATTACATTAAACAATGCGCCTAATATATTTGCTTCATCTGCGCTGATATTGGCTGAAATTTGAATAGCAATTGCTACGCCAAGTAAAGCGAGTTCCTCGCCGCTGCACGAATTCATCGTATTTGCCTGAATATCAGATTATCTTCTACAACTCTCCAATCGATTACATGGAGCCAGTCGTCAATATAATCAGCCCTTCTATTTTGATGTTTTAAGTAATAAGCGTGTTCCCATACGTCCAAAGGCAGAATCGGCTGCAGTCGGGTTTGCAGCAGCGTATCCTGATTTGCGGTAGAAATTATTTTTAATCTACCGGTCGAGTCGGCAGCCAGCCATGCCCATCCGGAACCAAAAACAGCAAGCCCCGCTTCTTTTAAACTGGTTTTAAACTGATCATAGCTGCCAAAGGAAGCTTCAATGAGTCTTTTTAATTTTTCGGTAGGTTCATTATTTGTGTCTCCCAATGTACTAAAATAAAGATTATGATTATAAACACCGCCTCCGTTGTTCTTTACAGCGGTACGTATTTGAATCGGAAGACGATTAATATTTATCAGTAATTCTTCCAGATTCCACTGATGATACCGCGGGTAATCTTTCAGTGCTTTATTCAGATTATCCACGTAAGTTTTTAGGTGTCTATCATGGTGAATTTCCATGGTTTCCGAATCAATAAAGGGTTCAAGCGCCTGATAGTCATAAGGGAGTGGAACTAGTTCAAAAGGAAAGTGATCATTCAAACCGCATCATCTCTTTATCTAATAAATATTATATTATACGCTTTGCTTAATAATATTGCCAAAGGAGCAGCGGTGAATTATTAACAAAATTTGTATTATAATAAGTAGACAACTTTCTCAGGTGGTGACAGAATGTTAAAATATAAGAAAAAGAAAATAAATAAATTTCTCTCCGGTTTTCTCGTGGTCATCATTGAATTTGGACTCTTGATTGCCGCGACAGCGGCTTTTGTAGCTGCCTTTCATTATGCAGATATAAAGCATGTAGAAAAACCCGCTTCCACAGGTTCGGAAGTTTCACAGGTGTCTTCTGCGGCTGCGCCGTCTTCACTAAGCCTTTCCAGTACCGCAGAATCACAAGCGCAGGAACCAAACATCAACGACTGGCAGCTTACTCTTGTTAATTATGACAATAAAATGCCGGATAATTTTCAGCATGTCATCGTGCATGAATATAATGTGGATATCGATTCCAGAATTGTTGAGCCGTATCGTAAAATGCATGACGCTGCCAAAAAAGACGGTATTTCCCTTTGGATTTCCTCAGGTTATCGAAGCCCCGAAAAGCAGCAGGTATTGTTTGAACAGGAAATACAAAATTATACAAAGACAGGACTGGAGTATGTTGACGCGGTTGCTAAGGCAGAAAGATCGGTCGCCAGAGCGGGCTACAGTGAACATAACACCGGTCTTGCGATTGATTTGAATGGCGTTTTGGAAGATTTCGGAGGAACTCCGGCATCAAACTGGCTTGTTAAGCACGCTGCGGAATACGGTTTCGTGCTTCGCTACCCGGTGGACAAGCAGGATATTACGAAAATTAAGTATGAGGCATGGCATTATCGTTATGTTGGCGTGGAACATGCGGAAAAAATGAAGGAACTAAACATGTGCCTTGAGGAATATGTTGATTATTTAAAGGAAAATCAGTCTGACAGCAATTGAATAATCCATTTCGTTTTGGTATAATTATTAAATTGATTCAAAAAGTCAATTACCATCGGCTATAGCCGATAGTAAGGTCTACTGAGACAGACCTTGGAATTTGAGGCGAAAGATTCGTAAAGGATAAAGAATCTTTCAAATTCAAACTGGTTAAACCAATTTTGTTTTCCGTTTGAAAATAAAATTCGCCTTAAAAGAGTGTGTTTGCGCCGAAGGTTATAAACCGTAATTGACTTTAATAAAGAGGATTCAAACGAGAGGGGTTTCATCATGCCGGAAAATATAGTAAGAACAAGGTTTGCACCAAGCCCGACGGGATTTATGCATGTCGGTAACCTGCGTACAGCCTTATATGAATATCTGATTGCAAAGTCACTGAGTGGAACTTTCGTACTTCGCATTGAGGATACCGACCAGGAAAGGCTTGTGGAGGGCGCAGTTGAAGTGATTTATAACACGCTTCGTCAAGTCGGGTTAAATCACGACGAAGGGCCGGATGTCGGCGGTGAATTTGGCCCCTATGTCCAAAGCGAGCGCAAATCAATTTATAAGCCGTATGCGGAGCAGCTTGTGAAAGAAGACAAAGCTTATTATTGTTTTTGTACAAAAGAGCGGCTTGATGCATTGCACGAAAGTAAGGAAGACGGCGAATTTTCCGGCGGATACGACCGCCATTGCCGTGACCTTCCGAAAGAAGAAGTGGCACGTTTGCTGGCTGTGAATACGCCCTATGTCATTCGCCAAAAAATGCCGATTGAGGGTTCCACTACTTTTGACGATGCGGTTTACGGTTCCATTACCATTGAAAACAAGGAACTGGAAGATCAGGTCTTAATTAAATCCGACGGGTATCCCACCTACAATTTTGCAAATGTAATCGACGACCATCTTATGCATATTACTCACGTCGTGAGGGGCAGCGAATATCTCACTTCCACACCGAAGTACAATTTGCTTTATCAGGCGTTCGGCTGGGAAGTTCCTACCTATGTCCATTTGCCCTTGATTATGGGTAAAAATGAAGACGGAAGCGTTTCTAAGCTGTCCAAACGTCACGGTTCCACCGGGTTTTCCGATTTAATTAAAGAAGGTTACCTTCCCCAAACAATCGTTAACTACATAGCGCTTCTGGGGTGGTGCCCAAAGGATAACCGCGAATTATTTACGCTGCAAGAACTTGTGCAGAACTTCTCGATTGACGGCATCAGCAAGTCGCCCGCCGTTTTTGATTATGACAAACTGACTTGGTTTAACGGCGAATATATTCGCGCAATGTCGCAGGATGAATTCATTACCAATGCCATGCCGTACTTTACCGAAGTTTTTGCCGATCGCGAACTGGATTGGCAGGTTCTCGCCTCCATTCTGCAGCCACGTGTCACGAAGTTTACGCAAATTCCCGAAATGATCGCATTTTTAAAGGATCTGCCGGACTATTTGACTGATTTCTTTGTGAATAAAAAAAGCAAAACTAACCTTGAAAATTCAGCTGATATGTTAATCAAAGCCATCGCCGTATTGGAAAATGTGAATGACTGGACGGTTGAAGTGCTTCATGACATTCTGATGGAACTTGCCCAAAAGCTGGAAGTGAAAAACGGAACCCTTCTTTGGCCGGTGCGGATCGCCGCCGCCGGAATGATGGTGACCCCGGGCGGCGCGATGGAGATTCTTGCCATTCTCGGCAAGCAGGAATCCATTCGGCGTCTTCATATCGGGCTTGAAAAATTAAAGGCATAAGGAGCGGAAATAATGAGTGACGAAATGATAGCAGCGGAAGAAACGGAAGGCACCGGTAATTTTATCCATACTTTTATTGAGGAAGATATTGCTTCCGGCGGCCGCTTTGAAGGCGAAAAAATACACACCCGTTTTCCTCCGGAACCGAACGGGTATCTGCACATTGGCCATGCCAAGGCAATTTGCATTGATTTTGGTACCGCTGAAAAATTTGGCGGCATTTGTAATCTGCGTATGGATGACACAAACCCCACAAAAGAAGACACGGAGTATGTTGACGCCATTCAGGATGATATCAAATGGCTGGGCTTTACATGGGAAGACCGGTTTTACTATGCTTCGGATTATTTCCCGAAGATGTACGCATTTGCAAAAAAACTGATTCAGGAAGGCCTTGCGTATGTTTGCCAGCTGACTCCGGATGAAATGAGGGAAAACAGGGGGGATTTGACCCACCCTGCGGTCAGCCCGCACCGTGACAGACCAATCGAGGAAAGCCTTGACCTGTTTGAGCGGATGAAAAACGGCGAGTTTGAAGACGGAAAAATGACGCTGCGCGCTAAAATTGATTTGACCTCCGGCAATTTCAATATGCGTGACCCGGTCATTTACCGAATCAATCATATGACACATCACCGCACGGGCGATACTTGGTGCATTTATCCCATGTATGACTTCGCCCACCCAATCGAAGACGCCCTTGAAGGAATTACCCATTCGCTCTGTTCTTTGGAATTTGAAGATCATAGGCCGCTTTACGATTGGGTTATCAACCATATTGATCTGCCGGCTAAACCAAGGCAGATCGAATTTGCACGTCTCGGTATCAATAATACAGTAATGAGCAAGCGTAAACTTCGTCAGCTCGTCGAAAATAATTACGTCAGCGGCTGGGACGACCCCCGTATGCCAACCCTTTGCGGGCTGCGCCGCCGCGGCTACACCCCCGCGTCCATCCGTAACTTCTGCGACCGAATCGGTGTTGCAAAAGTCAACAGCACCGTAGAGTACAGCTTTTTGGAGCATTGCCTGCGCGAAGATTTAAATCACAACGCACAGCGCACCATGGCTGTTTTAAACCCGGTAAAACTGATTCTGACCAACTACCCCGAAAATCAGGTCGAAGAATTTGAAGTGGAAAACAATCCGGAGCGCCCGGAGGACGGTACAAGAACCGTTTCTTTCTCGCGCGAACTCTGGATTGAACAGGAAGACTTTACAGAGGAGCCTGTCAAAGGTTACTTCCGCCTTTTCCCGGGCAATGAAGTCAGACTAAAAACAACTTACATTGTTCGCTGCACCGGATGTAAAAAGGACGGAAACGGTAATGTTACCGAAGTGTATGCCGAATATGACCCGCTTACCCGTGGGGGCAACACGCCGGACGGCAGGAAAATTAAAGGCACCATCCATTGGGCGGACGCTAAAACAGCAATTGATGCTGAAATTCGCCTTTACGACAGCCTGTTTACCGTACCAGACCCGGAAGCAGGAGATTTCCTTGCCGAACTGAATCCGGATTCGCTCAAGGTGTTAACCGGCTGCAAGGTGGAGCCTGCGCTGGCGAAAGCGGAAGTTTCACAATCCTTCCAGTTCATGCGTCAGGGCTATTTCTGCATCGATAACCGCGACAGCACGCCGGAGCATTTGGTATTTAACCGTTCCGTTTCGCTAAAGGATAGCTTTAAAAAGAAATAATCTGTATAAAATAAGCTCACTGCCATTTCAGCAGTGAGCTTTTGCTATTGTCCGTAAATTCCCTGAACAGTAACTTCGCCGGAATAAATTGAAACCAGCGAACCGTCTTGCATGCGTACAATCAGTTCACCTTCGGGCGAAATATCCACTGCGATTCCTGTCATCAATCTTTTGTCCCGTGTAAACCCGACCTGCCGGTTTAGTGAAACACAGAGCTTTTTATAATCTGAGAGCAAAGTTTCGTTTCCGTCTGTTTTTTGTGTTTCCAGTAGAGCTTCCAATTCCCGCAAGGTTTCCTGCAAAATTTCAATGCGGCAAACGGGGCTCCCGGCCTCCAGCTTCAGCGAAGCTGCCTTTTCCTGCAGCTCCTCGGGGAATAATGTGTTGTTCACATTGATGCCGATTCCAATCACCACATAGTCAACCCGGTCGATTTCCGCCGCCATTTCGGTTAAGATGCCGCATATCTTTTTGCTGCCGATCACAATGTCATTCGGCCATTTGATCATTGCCGGGCGTCCGGTACACGTGCGAACCGCACCGCACACCGCAAGCCCTGCCAAAAGCGTGAGACTTGTTATTTGCTTTGGAATGGAGTCCGGCCTTAAAAGAATGCTGAACCAAAGCCCCATGCCGGAAGGCGATGCCCACATGCGGCCAAGCCGGCCTTTTCCGCCTGACTGCTGTTCCGTAATGAACAGGCTGCCATTTAGCGCGCCGCGCAGTGCCTGACGCTTCGCTTCCTCATTGGTTGAATCAATATCGTTGTAACAATAAATATTTTTTGCCAGAAATTTTGTGTTCAGTCCCGCGGAAATCTCTTCCTGCGACAGAATGTCCGGGCGTGAAACCAGCCGGTAACCACGGTTGGTGATTGATTCAATTTCATAGCCGGAGTCGCGCAGGGTATTGATATTTTTCCAGATTGCCGTGCGCGAAACGCCCAGCTTTTCACTCAGTTCTTCACCGGACACATAGCCGCCGCAGCCGCGCAGGCAATTTAAAATTTCCTCTTTTGTTGTCATTCGATTCACAGCCTTTACCATGGTGATACCATCATTATAGCTTTTTTTATGTCTTTTCGGCAAGTAAATCTTAAAATATATTGTCCTTTGTCCTGTTTTGGTGATATACTATATTGTAATGTGCGTAAATTGCAAGGCGTAGTCCGTCTTAAGAAAGAGAGGTGCGGAACATGGATGTCAAACCCGGCGATATTTTACAAATGAAAAAAGCTCATCCATGCGGATGTAAAACTTTTCTTGTACTCCGCTCCGGCATGGATTTTAAAATCCGCTGCACTTCCTGCGGCCATGAAATCATGGTACCAAGACTGAAATGGGAGAAAAATATTAAAAAGATTATACGTGAAAATATAGAGGATGAATTGTAGCTATTCTTAATTTATAAAAATCTGCTATAAATTAAGGAGCTAATATTATGTTTGAAAATTTAGATGTATTTGAGAAACGCTATGAAGAGTTAAATAATAAACTATATGACCCTTCGACTCTTACCAATCAAGCACTTTACACGGAGCTGATGAAAGAGCATAAGAACATCACTCCGATTGTGGAAAAATACCGTGAATACACAAAAGCATGCAATTCGATGCAGGAGGCCCGCGAACTATTGGATGAAAGCGGTGTTGATAAAGATTTAAAAGAAATGGCTGAGGACGAGTTTCAGCAGGCAAAATCGGACATTGAACGCTTTTCCGATGAATTAAAGATCCTGCTCCTTCCACGTGACCCCAACGATGACCGAAATGTCATCATGGAAATCCGCGGGGGTGCGGGCGGCGAGGAAGCCGCGCTGTTCTCCTCCGTGCTGTATCGCATGTACAGTATGTATGCGGAAGCAAAGGGCTGGAAAACAGAGATTTTGAACCTTAACGAAACGGAACTGGGCGGCTGCAAAGAAGTCAGCTTTTTAATTATCGGCGACGGTGCATATTCCCGGTTGAAATATGAAAGCGGTGTTCATCGTGTCCAGCGTGTACCGGAAACGGAAACGCAGGGCCGGGTTCATACTTCCACTGCCACGGTAGCGGTTTTACCGGAAGTCGATGAGGTGGAAGTTGATATCAGTCCCAAAGACTTGAAGATTGACACGTTCCGTTCCAGCGGCGCGGGCGGTCAGCATATCAATAAAACTTCCTCTGCTATCCGAATTACACATTTGCCCACGGGCACAGTTGTGGAATGTCAGGATGAGCGCAGCCAGTATAAGAATAAAGATAAAGCAATGAAAGTTCTACGCTCCAGACTGTATGAAGCAAAACTGGAGGAACACGATGCAAAGATAGCCTCTGACCGTAAATCCCAGGTGGGTACCGGTGACCGTTCTGAACGGATTCGTACCTATAATTATTCACAGGGGCGTTTGACCGACCACCGCATTGGACTGACAATTTATCGTCTGGATGATATATTAAACGGAAATATAGAAGAAGTCATTGATGCTTTGATTACGGCTGACAGGGCCGAAAAAATGCAAAACACCATCGACAATCAGTCGGAAGAGAGAGATTAATCCATGCAAACCCAGTTGTTAAATGCGAATGATAAGAAAGCGATCCAGACCGCCGCTCAAGTTTTAAAGAACGGCGGTTTGGTTGGCATACCAACGGAAACTGTATACGGCCTTGCCGCCGACGCCTTAAACGGCGCGGCGGTTGCCCGTATTTTTGAGGCAAAGGGCAGGCCGATGGACAATCCGTTAATCGTACATATTTCGGAATTCGAACAGATTTACCCGCTGGTAAAACAGGTGCCCGAAGCAGCGAAAAAACTTGCCGACCGGTTTTGGCCCGGCCCGTTAACCATTATTCTGCCGAAGGCGGATATCATACCCGATGAGGTAAGCGCAGGCTTAGATACCGTTGCGGTGCGTTTTCCGTCGCACCCTGTTGCGCGTGCGATTATCACGGCAGCCGGTTTGCCGCTTGCCGCGCCATCAGCCAACCTTTCAGGCAGGCCAAGCCCAACTACTGCAGAACATGTTATGAACGACCTTTCCGGTAAAATTGAAGCGGTATTGGACGGCGGCGCCTGCGGTGTGGGCGTGGAGTCCACTGTAATTACGCTTGCGACGAATCCTCCGCGCCTTTTGCGGCCGGGTGGAGTTACGCTTGAACAGCTTCGCAGTGTTCTCGGCGAAGTCGAAATGGACAGTGCTGTGTTAAATCCGCTGAAAGAAGGAGCCCGCGTATCGTCACCGGGTATGAAATATAAGCATTATTCACCAAAGGCTGATGTTGTTATTTTGGATGGGAGTTTTTCAGCATATAAAAGTTACGTAAATCGGCATAATACAAAGGGGACAGCTGCGCTTTGCTATAATGGGGAAGACGCGGAGTTGGTTGTACCTGCTGTTTGCTACGGTGGGGAGCAGGACTACAGCGAACTGGCTCGGGAACTTTTCGATGCTCTGCGTAAATTGGATGAAATGGACGCGAAAACTGTTTATGCGCGATGCCCTGAACCAAAGGGCGTGGGGCTTGCGGTATACAACCGCCTGATTCGAGCGGCTGGATTTGAGGTGCTTCATCTTGAGTAAAATCGTCATTGGGCTGACCGGGCCTACCGGCGCGGGAAAATCCACTGTCGCGGCCGCTCTTGAAAAAATAGGGTGCAAAATCATTGATGCGGATCGAATCGCTCATGATGTTGTCAATCAGCCGGAGTGCATTGTTAAGCTAAAGGCGGAATTTGGAGATGACATTGTCGATATGGACGGCAGTTTAAATCGCCGCCTGCTTGCACAGCGTGCTTTTTCCAGTCCGCAAAAATCGCTGCGGCTCAATGAAATTACCCACCCAATCATTATGAAAGAAATTCTTCACCGTATTGCGCAGGAACAGCAAAGCGATGCGAAAGCTATTATTTTGGATGCGCCTCTCCTGTTTGAAAGCGGGGCGGACCATTACTGTTCGGCGAATATTGCCGTTACGGCTCCGTTTGAATTGCGGCTTTCCCGTGTGATAAACCGCGACTCCATCCCGCTCGAGCTCGCAAAAGCGAGAATCAGTGCACAGCATGATGACGCTTATTACAATTCCCGCGCAGATTATCTGTTTGACGGTGGGGCCGAAACGGCAAGCGTCCCTGCAAAGGCGCAAAATATTTTAGAACAAATTCTTGGAGATATGCATGAAGAGATATAAGAAAACCATAATAACCTGCATCATTCTTTTCATATTATTGATAATCGGATATTTCTTTTTAAGCCGCGGTTATGAGTATTTTATGAAAAAAGCATATCCTATTGAATATACCCAAACAGTTGCGAAAGAAGCTGTTGCCAATCACCTTGACCCCGCGTTGGTTTATTCTGTTATCCGGGCGGAAAGTAATTTTGATGCCGACGCCATGTCGCGTGCCGGTGCAATCGGGCTGATGCAATTGACGCCGGACACCTTTGACTGGCTTCAGACGAAATTGAAAAGTGACACAAAGTATACAGTGGACGACCTTAAAACTCCGGAAATTAATATTCGTTACGGGTGTAAGTTCCTTTCGCTGCTGATCGAAAAGTATACCGAAAAGCGAACGGTTCTCAGTGCTTACAACGCGGGCATTGGGACTGTTAATATCTGGCTGAGCGATCCCGATATTTCATCGGATGGAATTAACCTCGACAGTATTCCCTATACGGAAACCAGAAAATATGTTGATGCCGTTTTAGAGAATTATGATAAATACAAAAATTTATATCAATTTAACAGCAAAGGAGAAAGTATCAATGGCTAAAAAAATGGACAAAGAAGAAGTTAAAAAGCTCAAGGAGCAGCTCCTGGTTAACCGCAAAAATGGATATTTTCAGATTCCGGACGAAAAAGTGAAAAAAGCCGATCATTTTTGTGAGGACTACAAAAAGTTCTTAAACCTTGCAAAAACAGAACGGGAAGTAGTGGACTATACCTTAAAGACAGTTGTACAGGCTGGCTTCGAACCGTATTCTTTTGATAAAAAATACAAGGCGGGCGATAAGGTCTATTACAATAATCGTGGAAAAGCAATCATTGTCGCGGTAATCGGCAAAAACGGCTGTAAGAATGGCGTCAGGATTGCTGCCGCACATATCGATTCCCCCCGTCTTGATTTAAAGCCGCGTCCGCTCTTTGAAAAAGATGATATTGCTTGGTTTAAAACACATTATTACGGCGGAATCAAAAAATATCAGTGGACAGCGATCCCACTTTCCATGCATGGCCGCGTTGTACTGAAAAACGGCACAAAAGTCGACATCCGCCTTGGTGAAGAAGAAGGGGAGCCCCAGTTCTGTGTTACAGATTTGCTTCCTCATTTAAGTGCGGAGCAAATGGAAAAAACACTCGCAAAAGCAATAGAGGGTGAAAATCTTAATATTGCTATCGGCAGCTGGCCTGTCAGAGCGGACGAAGGGGAGAACCTTGTCAAACTCAACATCATGAGACTGATTCATGAAAAATACGGTATGACCGAGGAAGACTTCGTATCCGCAGATATCGAGTTTGTACCCGGTTTTAAAGCGGCTGATATCGGTTTTGACCGCAGCATGATCGGCGCTTACGGCCATGACGACCGGGTATGCGCCTATCCTGCATTGATGGCGGCACTTAATATTAAAACTCCGGAAAGCACGGTAATCACTGTTTTAGCGGATAAAGAAGAAGTTGGAAGCGACGGCAACACCGGCTTAAACTCCCAGTTTATGCATTACTTTATCTCTGATCTGGCACAGAACGAAGGTTTGGAGCCACGCCATGTATTAAGCAAATCCAAGTGCCTTTCGGCGGACGTGACGGCGGCGTTCGATCCAAACTATGCCAGTGCCTATGAAGCGGTCAACTCCTGCTATGTAAACAATGGCATCGGTATGGCCAAATACACAGGGTCCAGAGGAAAAAGTGGCAGCAGTGAGGCAAGTGCGGAATTTGTCGCCGAGATCCGTAATCTTTTTGAACAAAACGATGTGCTCTGGCAAATCGGTGAACTTGGCAAAGTGGATGCCGGCGGCGGCGGAACGGTTGCTTTGTATATTGCGAACCTTGACGTTGACGTTCTTGACGTTGGTGTGCCGGTTCTTTCCATGCACTCTCCGTTTGAAGTGGTTTCCAAATTAGATGTTTACATGACCTATCAGGGTATTAAAGCGTTCTATGAAGCATAATTCAATACGCATACAAAGCGGCGAACCCTGTATGGGGTCCGCCGCTTTTTTGTGTAGCACATAATAAATTTTCTGATTTATAATTAAATAATGTCATAATACGGTTGACTTTCATCCATTTTGTTCCTATACTGAAAAAATGGGGATGATTCAACTATCTATCAAGCCTACTACCTAATATTATTTAATTTACAAGCCCAGTGGTGTAATCTGCTATGAACTCGCACTGTTCATGTAACCACCACTGGGCTTCTCTTTCAGAAGAGTTATGATACAAGGAGATATTCGAACTATGAATAAAAAATTACTTATTGTGTCATTCCTTGCCACAGTGATCTTAGGTATGACTGCGTGTAATAATAATTATGATCAAAATAAACCAATCTCCGAAAATATATCATCCTCTTTATCCCAACCGAACGGGAAAGAAGAGATAAACGGAGAAACACTCAAGACGGTTATTAAAGGTTTATTTACTGGCCCAGATCAAAAACTAATTCAGTTTTTTGAAAATGATGCAACAATTGTGGGTCAAGGAACAAGTAAAAATAGCGTATCCCAAAAAAGTGAAGGGGATTCTGTAATCTCCGAAAAGTTCGGTGATTATTTTACTGAAGAAACTCTTAGTAATTTTTTGAGCAACTATCTCTCTCCATATCAAATGACCTTGAACCACATCGATGCGAAAATGGAAGCGAATGATGTTAAGATAACAAAGACAAGTTCAGGCTATGATTTCTCTACTACAGTCAAATATACAAAAAGCACTGAATCTAAAAATGTTGAAATTAAAGGGGATGCCCAATTTTTGAAGGATGGAAAAATTGTTTCATTTCGTATTAATACAGATGGAGGATTGTCCGAATTATTGCACAATGCTTTACAATAGAGTCTGTAGAGGATCCTGCGGTACTCGCTTATCCGCGTTATTGAATTCCAGCACGGCTCCGCGCAGTTACCTCTATTTCCGGAAATTTTCATCGCTCAGTTCTATTCACCCATTTTTAAATCGAAAAAGGGATGCACTTTTGTGCATCCCTTTTATGAGTATAATTGTTATATTTCACACTTTTCAACTCCGCTGAATACAATTCCGCGTGCAGCGTCCAGTGTTACAGTAGTACCGCTTTTTAAAATCTGAGTAGCGTGTTCAGCGGCCACAATCACCGGTTTGTCCAGTGCGAGGCCAACAATTGCGGCGTGAGAGTTCATTCCGTCGGATTCGGTGATGATACCGGATGCATTTTTAATAATACCCAGTATTTTATTGCTTGTCTGCGGGATGACGAGTATATCGCCTGTCTTAAAAACCCTTACCGCTTCGTCCTCATCGGAACATACACACAGATTGCCGCAGACGCTGCCTTTGGTAACACTTGTGCCGGAAACGAGCACATCACCGACAAGCTGTACTTTTAACAAGTTTGTTGTGCCGGAAACTCCAAGCGGAACACCTGCAGTAATTACAACTAAATCACCGTTTTTCACCAGATTGTGCTTGCGTGCTTCATCTACAACGTGATCGAACAACTCATCGGTGTTGTTTTTTTCATCCACCATAATTGGAACAACGCCCCAAGAGAGATTCATTTGGCGCTGTACGGTCGGGTCAGTGGTACCGCTGATAATGGGGCATTCCGGACGGTATTTCGAAATCATACGTGCGGTTCTTCCGGATTTTGAAACTGTTATAATTGCGACTGCGCCTAAGTCATGCGCCGTAGTACAGGTTGCGTGGGAGATTGCAGAAGTTACGTTTGGCCGTTCGTAAAAGTCGCGCTTGTCAAAGCGGGCTTTATAATCAATATCACGCTCTGTACGCTCGGCAATTAATGCCATGGTTTTGAGCGAGCCAATCGGGTAGTCGCCCGCAGCCGTTTCGCCCGAAAGCATGATTGCACTGGTGCCGTCGTAAATTGCGTTTGCAACATCCGTCGCCTCCGCTCTCGTTGGACGTGGATTTTTCATCATAGAGTCCAGCATTTGTGTCGCAGTTATGACCTGCTTGCCTGCATTATAAGCCTTTTTGATCAATTGCTTTTGAATCACCGGAATTTCCTGAAGCGCGATTTCCACCCCAAGGTCACCTCTTGCAACCATGATGCCATCGGATACGCGGATAATTTCGTCAATATTTTCAACGCCATCAGAATTTTCGATTTTTGCAATGATCCGGATTTTATGACAATTGTGTTTTTCCAATTCGGTTCTTAATTCAATAATATCCTGTGCGGAACGCGTAAACGAAGCCGCGATAAAGTCAAAATCCTCTTTTACTGCGAAAGCAATATCTTCTTTATCCTTCGCACTGATGAATGGAAGGGACAACTTAATTCCGGGTACATTAATGCCCTTATGGGAGGATATTGTGCCGCCGTTCAAAATGGCACAGTGAATATCGGTTTCAGTGCAGGATTCCACCTTCAATTCAATCAGGCCGTCGTCAATCAAGATTCTCGCACCGGCGGAGACTTCCTGCGGAAGGTTTTGAAAAGTAACGGAGGCAATTGTTTCGTCACCGACGATATCTCTCGAAGTCAGCGTAAATTTTCCGCCGGCCTTCAATGTGATTTTAGCCTGGTTAAAATCCTTTACACGGATTTCAGGGCCTTTCGTATCTAATAAAAGCGCTACAGGCAGTTCAAGTTCTTCACGCATTTTTTTCACGGCATCTGAGCGAACTTTTTGTTCTATAGCAGTTTGGTGTGAAAAGTTTAGTCTGGCAACGTTCATTCCTGACAGCATAAGCTGTTTTAGAACATCTTCTGTATCTGTCGCAGGACCGAGAGTACATATAATCTTTGTTTTTCGCATTGTAAAGACTCCATTCAAACATAAATATATAATAATTAAAAATTACCCAGTTTATATGATACTACACTTAAAAAATTAAATCAAATACAGAGACACATTTTGGAAACAAACTTTATAAAACATATTCATTGAAATTTTTTAATATAAGTTATACAATATTTTAAGAAGTGCGCAATAGATAATTTAGTGTCGAAAAAGTCAGACGGCTTTATTAAAGGAAGAAGGAAGGAATGCAAAAAAGTGCGAAAGCAAAGGGAAAGTATTGTAAAATCAAGCGCCGGTTGGCACAGAGCCGATCAGGTGAAAAAAATTAGAATTGTTATGACTATGATCGCTGTGGCACTTTGTCTTTCCATTGCCGCAGGAGCTGTGCTCGCATGGGTGCAGATAAAACGTCCGTTTGATAAGCCCGTCTCCAGCAGCACCCCCGTCAGTTCCGCACCGGTATCCTCGGAAAATGAGGTGCTCCCCGTTTACGATGACAAGTACAATTTGCTTTTGGTCAACACTTCTACTCCGTTAAAATCAGATTTTATTGTTTCACCTCAAAAGTTTAACGGCGTTCTGGTGGATGACCGCATTATTCCTGCGCTTAAAAAGATGATGGAGGATGCAGCAGCAGCCGGCAGCCCGTTAAAGCTGACAGGCGGATATGTGGATGCCAAACAGCAGGACACCCTGTTTCAGGCTACGGTGCAGAATTTAATGAAAAGCAAGAGCTACACACAGGTCAGGGCTGAAAACCAAGCGCAAATTACCGTCGGCCGTGCAGGATATAATGAAAACCAAACAGGAATGGCTGTTTATTTTACTGCTGAGGGTTTGGCGGCAAATGGCGATTTTACTGTAACCGCTCAATACAAATGGCTTGTCAAAAATGGCGTGTCCTACGGATTCATTCTGCGCTATCCCGAACTGAAGGCCGGCATAACCGGTATGGCGTTCGATTCCCATCATTTTCGGTATGTGGGAGTGGAGCACGCCGTGAAGATGCGTGAGTACAGTATGTGCCTTGAAGAATATGCTGCGTATATCAAACAACAGTCCCAAAACAGTTGATGTTCTATTATTTATTGTTATTGTAATTTTAATTGTAAATTATACTTGCAATTTGGGTTTTACTATGGTAAAATTCAAATGTTGAGTTGCATTTTGGCCGAAAGAGGTGACAAGAATGAAGGAAGCTATCCATCCAAAGTATAAAGAGACAACAATCACATGTGCATGCGGAAATGTTATTAATACGAAATCTACAAAAGAAAACATCCGCGTTGAAATATGCTCTAAGTGCCACCCGTTCTTTACAGGTAAACAAAAGCTTATTGATACAAGCGGACGTGTTGATATGTTCAAAAAACGTTACGGCATCGATAAGTAAACAGTTTATAATTGTCTTGATTAGCTTAGACGGCGCAGTATCTGCGCCGTCTATTTTGTGCTTTCTTTCATAAATGATTTATAGCGGAGGGCTTATGACGGAATATCGAACGGTGGCAGAAGAAGGTTCGGTGGAGTTTACCGAGCGGCGCTCCCGCTTTATTGGTTTTGCAAAACCAGTCATTACCGAAGAAGAGGCCGTTTCGTTTATAAACGAAGTTAAGTCGAAGCATTGGAACGCTTCACATAATGTTTATGCTTATTCCGTTCGGGCAGGACAGGTTAAGCGGTACTCCGATGACGGCGAGCCGCAGGGCACGGCGGGTATTCCAACACTGGACGTTATTTTAAAATCCGATGTAACCGATGTCGCAGTGGTGGTCACACGCTATTTTGGCGGAACTCTTCTCGGTGCGGGCGGCCTTGTACGTGCTTATTCACATGCGGCTTCCATTGCGCTGGAACAGGCGAAGATTATCACAATGCGCACCTGCCTGATAGCGGAAGTGTGCTGCGATTACAGCCAATACGGGCGGCTTGCCGCATTGATTCCTGAAAACGGGGGGGCAGTAGATCACGTTGACTATACGGATCTTATAAAAATCTTTTTTCATATGAGTGACGATCATTTGAATGTGTTCCGGCAAAAGTTGGCCGATGCGACTTGCGGTCAAAGCGAAATTTTAACTCACGGTGAAAAATATTTTGAAATATTTTAAAAATAAGCAGGAAACATGTTTAATTTTGCGTATATCTATTTGAAATACATGATAATAGGTGGTGTCGCTATGACTGTGAGCGAACGCACAATGAATATAGAAGAGCAGATATTGTCGCCCTATGCAGCACTTTCGAAAAACACAAAGGGAAGGGAAGTCTGGGAAGAGGAATGTGAATTAAGAACTCCCTATCAGCGCGACAGGGACAGAATCATTCACTGCAAATCCTTTCGCCGCCTCAAACGTAAAACGCAGGTTTTTTTATCGCCGGAGGGGGATCATTACCGTACCAGGCTGACTCATACACTCGAGGTTTCACAGATTGCGCGCACCATTGCAAGGGCGCTGCTCGTAAATGAAGACCTGACCGAGGCAATCTCTCTTGGGCACGATTTGGGGCATACTCCGTTCGGTCACGCAGGCGAGCGTGCGCTGGATGAACTGTTCGAGGGCGGATTTCGCCACTATGAGCAAAGCGTTCGTATCGTGGAGAAACTGGAGAAAAACGGCGAAGGCTTAAATTTGACCGCAGAGGTGCGAAACGGCATCCTCTGCCATACCAAGGGTACCGAGGCCACAACGTTGGAAGGACGGATTGTTCGTTTAGCGGACCGGATTGCATACATTAATCATGATATTGATGATGCCCAGCGGGCAGGGGTACTGAAGGAAAACAGCATTCCAAGCGAAATCACATCGGTTTTGGGCAGCCGCCGTTCCGAACGAATTAACACACTGGTTTGTTCGGTTGTAAAAAACAGTCAGGACGGTAAGGCTCAATTGGATTCTGCGATTCAAAAAGCGTTTGATGAGCTGTATGATTTTATGTATGAGTATGTTTACTTAAATCCATATGCGAAATCAGAGGAAAAAAAGGTTCCGTGCTTGATTGGCGCACTGTTTGATTATTTGAAAACGCCCGATCATCTTCCGGATGATATGCTTAGGATTGCGGAACAGGATGGGATTGAGCGCGCTGCCTGCGACTATATCGCCGGCATGACCGACCAGTTCGCCATTCAGCTTTTTAAAGATATCTACGTACCGAAATCATGGAATATTTAAGATAACCGGTGGGGAACAAGGGGGGTGACCGTATGCCGTTGCCGGAAGCATTTCTACAGGAACTGAAAGCCCGGTGTGACCTTTCCGAAGTCGCCGCATCCTATGTGAATCTTCGGCATGCCGGCAGAAATATGGTTGGGCTTTGTCCGTTTCATAACGAAAAAACACCTTCCTTTAACGTCTTTCCCGAAAACGGTTCTTTTTACTGCTTTGGCTGCGGAGCAGGGGGAGACGTAATCACGTTTATCCGCCGCATTGAAAATCTGGACTACATGGAGGCCATACGGTTCTTGGCTCAGCGTGCAGGGCTTCAGGTGCCTGAGGGCAGCGTGGATGATGGCATGAGCCGATTAAAAGCGCGAATTATGGAGATCAATCGGGAAACAGCCCGGTTTTACAATGCCGTTTTAAATTCCGAACAGGGCGAAGAGGGAATGAAGTATCTGACCGGCCGCGGGTTAACCACGAACACCATCCGGCGTTTCGGGCTGGGCTATGCACCCGCTTCGCGTTACACACTCGTTGACTCTCTCGAAAAAAGGGGTTACACCCAAAACGAAATGATTATGGCAAATGTTGCGTTTAAAGGAAGAAGCGGACGCGCAGTTGACCGTTTTTATTCCAGAGTAATGTATCCGATTATCGATTTAAGGGGGAATATCGTCGCCTTTGGCGGAAGGATTTTAACCGATGAAAAACCAAAATACCTGAATACGTCGGAAACTCCGGTGTTTAATAAAGGCAGTTTTTTATTTGCGTTGAATTTTGCCAAAAGCAGCTGCAATGAGCAATTGATTCTGTGCGAAGGTTATATGGATGTGATTTCTCTGCATCAGGCGGGCTTCACCAACGCGGTTGCAACTCTTGGCACAGCTTTAACTCCGGGTCAGGCGCATTTAATGGCCCGCTACACCAAAGAGGTGATTGTATGCTACGATTCTGATGAAGCGGGGCAAAAGGCAGCTTCACGTGCCATTCCGATTCTTCGGGAAACAGGGCTGCTGGTGAAAGTGCTTACGATCTCAGGCGGTAAGGATCCGGATGAATACATACGTTCCAACGGTCAAAACGGCCGAGTTAAATTTAAGCAGCTTCTGGAATCCAGCGGAAACGATGTGGAATACAGACTGCAGAAAATCAGGCAGGGCTGCAACCTGCAAAACGCCGAAGGGCGTGTCGCTTATCTGACAGGAGCGGCGACCGTGCTTGCCACGCTGGAAAACCGGATTGAGCAGGAAGTTTATGCCGGAAAACTTTCGGGCGAAATCGGTGTAGAACGCTCTGCCATTATGCAGCAGGTTGACAAAAATCACAGCAAGCTTAAAAAAAATCAGGAGCAAAAGGAATTCAAAGCTTTTCAGCAGCAGGCCGCAGGTATCCGCGACAGCATTAATCCCGAAAAATCGCAGTATCTCCGGGCCGCAAGCGCGGAAGAGGCTCTAATTGCGTATATTGTGAAATACCCGGAGCACGCTATACAAATATATGGTATTTTACCGCCTGAAAAATTTGTCACAGCATTCAATCGCCGTGTATATTTGGTAATTATGGGCAGAATTATAGACGGCAAGGCAATCAGCCTTACAGATATATCAGAAGGTTTTACCATTGAGGAAATGGCTTCAATTGCAAAAATTCTTGCAAGATTTAATTCCGTTTCGGCCACAAGGCAGGATGCGGATGAATATATAAGCGTAATTACTCAGGAACATGCAAAAAAGAATGTAGAGAATGTAGCTTCAACACCGGCGCAGGATATTCAAAGTTATCTGCAGGAATTGAGGTCGCAGAAAAAATAGGGGGACTTATAATGGGAGCACCGGATAAGAAAACGGTAATAAGGGACTTAATCGATCAGGGAAAAAGCAAGGGGCAGCTTTCCACGAAAGAAATTCTGGACGCACTCGGCGAACTGGAATTCGATCCGGAACAGATAGAAAAATTTTACGATACGCTGGAATCTCAGGGCGTTGAAATTATTGAAGATTTTGCAGACGCACCGCTTGAGGATATTGACTTCTCGGTTCAGGTTGACGAAAATGAGGATATGGAAGCTGCATTAAGCACCGAGGGCATCGCTATCGACGACCCCGTTAAGGTATACTTGAAAGAAATCGGCCGTGTGCCGCTTCTTTCACCGGAGGAAGAAATTGACCTTGCCATCCGCATTAACGATGGCGACGATGCTGCAAAAAAACGCCTGTCGGAGGCAAATCTTCGCTTGGTTGTCAGTATTGCAAAGCGTTATCTGGGCCGCGGAATGCAGTTCCTTGATTTAATTCAGGAGGGTAACCTTGGCTTAATTAAAGCAGTCGAAAAGTTTGATTATACAAAAGGGTTTAAGTTTTCAACCTATGCGACATGGTGGATTCGTCAGGCAATCACTCGTGCCATTGCAGATCAGGCCAGAACAATTCGAATCCCGGTGCACATGGTTGAAACAATCAATAAGGTGAAAAAGGTTTCCAGCCAGCTGTTGCACACAAACGGCCACGAGCCCACAGCGGATGAAATTTCCCTCGAGCTTGATATGCCGGTTGACAAAGTACGCGAAATTATGCGTGTAGCTCAGGAACCGGTTTCACTCGAAACGCCGATTGGTGAAGAGGAAGACAGCCATCTGGGCGACTTTATTCCCGATGACGACGCTCCCGCTCCGGCAGATGCAGCTTCCCACACTTTATTGAAGGAGCAGCTTGCCGATGTGCTTGATACGCTAACTCCAAGGGAGGAAAAAGTTCTTCGCCTGCGTTTTGGTTTGGAAGACGGGCGTTCCCGTACTTTGGAAGAGGTCGGAAAGGAATTCAACGTTACCAGAGAACGCATCCGGCAGATTGAAGCGAAAGCGCTTCGTAAACTGCGCCATCCAAGCCGCAGCAAAAAGTTAAAAGATTTCTTAGATTAAAAGGGGATGGCATAAATGGTCATGACGCTTGAAGCCGACTATGCGGTCAGAATTGTGGAAATGCTTGCCGTGTCAAACAAAAAAATTGATGCGCACACCATTTCTGATGAAACGCATGTTCCATTAAGATTTGCGCTGAAAATTCTTCATAAATTGGTTGCCGGCGGGTTGATTATTTCCTATAAAGGCGCCCACGGCGGATACATGATTGCCCGCGAACCGGGGAAAATCACGCTTCGTCAGGTAATTGAATCGGTCGAAGGACCGTACATGATCAGTCGATGCCAGCAGGACGAGTATGCCTGTTCGCATACTGCCTGCAGATTCCATCAGATTTATGATGAAATCTCATCGATTGTGCGCACAAAATTGGATTCATACACATTTGACTCACTCAGCAATTTGATTCCGGCGGAAAACAAACAGGATAAATGAAATAACGACAAAAAAACCGACGGCCGTTTGACCGTCGGTTAATTTTTTAATGAAAAAATAAAATTATAGCTTGACAAACACTATATATTGTAATAAAATAATATACTGCATCATCATGGAAACATATACTCATGTCTATCCTCAACTATAATATCACAACATATGAAAAAAGGCAAGAGAATATCACAAAAGCTTATAAAAGCAGTGATGAATGCAACCTATTTTTGTGCTTAATTTATGCCGCCGATGGTAAATATATGAATGGAGTGATTGAGCCAATGGTGAATGTCAAACCGGTGCAAGTTGGCAAGAATGTCCGTATGAGCTTTGCGCGTATTGATGAAGTTCTGGATATGCCGAATCTGATTGAGGTACAGAAGAATTCCTATAAATGGTTTCTTGATGAAGGCCTCAAAGAGGTTTTTAAGGACGTTTCGGGGATCACAGACTATACCGGCAACCTTGTTTTGGACTTTGTGAATTACAAACTGGACGACGACAAACCGAATTACAGCGTGGAAGAGTGCAAAGAGCGTGACGCAACATATGCTGCCGCACTGCGAGTAACTGCCCGCCTGCTCAACAAGGAAAGCGGAGAGATTAAAGAGTCCGAAGTTTTTATGGGCGATTTCCCTCTGATGACCGACAGCGGCACTTTTGTTATTAATGGTGCTGAGCGTGTAATTGTTTCTCAGTTGGTTCGTTCTCCCGGCGTTTATTATAAAATGGAATATGACAAAACCGGTAAGGAACTTTTCAGTTCAACTGTTATTCCAAACCGCGGCGCATGGCTGGAATACGAAAATGATGCCAATGATGTATTCTATGTGCGAATTGATAAAAACCGCAAAATCCCAATCACTGTATTTGTTCGCGCTCTCGGGCTCGGCACGGATGAAGAAATCCGCGAGTACTTTGGCGACGATGACAGAATGAACGCTACGATTGAAAAGGATCCATGCAAAAACACAGAAGAAGCTCTTTTTGAAGTATACAGAAAATTAAGACCAAGTGAACCGCCGACAATTGAAAGTGCGCAGTCACACATCAATGGTCTGTTTTTTGATGCCCGCCGTTATGACCTTTCTAGGGTCGGGCGCTATAAATACAATAAAAAGCTGAACCTTGCGGGCCGTATTACCGGCCAGCAGCTTTCTCAGCCGATTATTAATCCGCTGACCGGCGAACTTATGGCCGAGGCAGGCGAGATAATTTCCCATGATAAAGCCAGGGAAATCGATAATGCCGGTGTCACCGTTGCTTTCATTTCCGTAAGCGAGCGTGAAGTGAAGGTAATCTCCAACGGCATGGTCGACATCAACAAGTTTGTCAACTTTGATGCGAAGGCAGAGTGCAATGTAAACGAAAGAGTCCGTTTCAGTGTGCTTGCCGAAATTCTTGATTCCTGCTCCAGTGATGAAGAATTGAAGGAGAGCATTAAGACAAGAGTTGATGAATTAATCCCGAAGCATATCATTATCGATGATATATTCTCCTCTATTAATTATATGAACTGCCTTGCAATGGGTCTTGGCAATATCGATGATATCGATCACCTTGGCAACCGCCGCATCCGTTCGGTCGGTGAACTTCTGCAAAATCAGTTCAGAATTGGTTTTTCCCGTTTGGAACGTGTTATTCGTGAAAGAATGACATTGCAGGCACAGGATTTGGAAGTTTTAACTCCTCATTCATTAATCAATATCCGTCCGGTTGTGGCAGCGATTAAAGAGTTTTTTGGTTCTTCGCCGCTGTCCCAGTTCATGGACCAAACCAATCCTCTTGCGGAATTGACCCACAAGCGCCGTCTTTCGGCTTTGGGCCCTGGCGGTTTGTCAAGAGACCGTGCAGGATTTGAAGTTCGAGATGTTCACTACAGCCATTACGGCCGCATGTGTCCTATCGAAACGCCGGAAGGTCCCAACATCGGTTTGATTTCCTATCTTGCTACTTTTGCAAAGATTAACGAATATGGCTTTATTGAGGCACCGTTCCGACGCGTAGATAAAGCGACAGCCAGTGTTACTTCCGAAGTCGTTTATATGACAGCGGATGTGGAAGATGACTATATTGTTGCACAGGCGAACGAACCTCTGGACGAGCAGGGACGTTTCCGCCACAGCAAGGTAAATGCACGTTACCGTGATGAATTCGTTGAAGTAGAGCGCGTAAAAGCCGACTACATGGATGTTTCGCCAAGAATGGTCGTTTCCGTCGCTACCGCAATGATTCCGTTCCTTGAAAACGATGACGCAAACCGCGCTTTGATGGGCTCCAACATGCAACGTCAGGCTGTTCCGCTGCTTAGCACGGAATCCCCAATTATTGGTACAGGTATGGAATACAAGGCCGGTGTTGATTCCGGTGTCTGTGTGATTGCAAAGCATGCCGGGGTTGTACGCAGTGTCAGCGCAAATGAAGTCAGAGTAACTTGTGACAACGGTGAAATCGATGTTTATCATGTTACTAAGTTTATGCGTTCCAATCAGGGAACATGTATTAATCAGGTTCCTGTTGTGTCTGTAAACCAAAGAATCGAAGCCGGTTCAGTAATTGCTGACGGCCCTGCAACTAAGGACGGAGAAATCAGCCTTGGCAAAAATGCTTTGATTGGGTTTATGACATGGGAAGGTTACAACTACGAAGATGCTGTTCTCATCAGCGAAAAAATTGTTCGCGATGATGTCTATACTTCTATTCATATTGAAGAATATGAGATGGAATCCAGAGATACCAAACTCGGGCCGGAGGAAATTACAAGAGATATTCCGAACGTTAACGAAGACCTTCTTCGCGATTTGGATGAAAACGGCATTATCCGCGTCGGTGCGGAGGTGCGTGCAGGTGACATCCTTGTGGGCAAGGTTACTCCGAAGGGTGAAACCGAGCTCACCGCAGAGGAACGTTTGCTGCGTGCCATCTTCGGCGAAAAAGCGCGTGAAGTCAGGGATACTTCCCTTCGAGTGCCGCATGGTGAATCCGGAATTGTGGTCGATGTTAAGGTATTTAACCGTGAAAACAGCCACGACGAGTTAAGCCCGGGCGTCAATAAAGTGGTTCGCTGCTATCTTGCCCAAAAACGTAAGATTTCAGTCGGCGATAAAATGGCCGGCCGCCACGGTAATAAGGGTGTTGTTTCCCGCATTCTTCCGGTTGAGGATATGCCTTTCCTGCCGGACGGTACTCCGCTGGATATCGTTTTGAACCCGTTGGGCGTTCCTTCCCGTATGAATATCGGGCAGGTTCTTGAAGTTCACCTTGGTTATGCCGCGAAAGCGCTTGGCTGGAAAATTATGACTCCTGTATTCGACGGCGCTCATGAAGACGATATCGTTGAGTGCTTTAAAAAGGCAGGAATCAGCGAAGACGGCAAAACAATTTTGAAGGATGGCCGTACAGGCGACTTCTTCGACAATCCGGTTACTGTGGGTATCATGTACTACCTTAAGTTGCATCACTTGGTTGATGATAAAATTCATGCCCGTTCCACCGGTCCGTACTCCCTTGTTACACAGCAGCCTTTGGGCGGTAAAGCTCAGTTCGGCGGTCAGCGTTTCGGAGAAATGGAAGTTTGGGCTTTGGAAGCTTACGGCGCAGCCTACACCCTTCAGGAAATTCTTACCGTCAAGTCGGACGATGTTGTCGGCCGTGTAAAGACTTACGAAGCAATTGTGAAAGGCCAGAATATTCCGAAGCCGGGTATTCCGGAATCATTTAAGGTTTTGATTAAAGAACTTCAGTCACTCGGTCTTGACGTTAAGGTTCTTGACAAAAACGATGACGAAATTGATCTGAAGCAGAACTTCGACGACGATGATGATATCAGCTTTAATCCTTCAGATACGAGTTTTGACGAGCCGAACGTTGCCGAGGAGCTGGAAGGCTATTCTGTTGACGAAGTCGAGGAAGATGAAAGTCTGTTTGACGAGTCGGACGGATACGTTGACGAAGACAGCAGCGGTGAAGAAGATTTTGAAAAGGATGAACCCTTTGACATTAATTCTGACGACAGCGACGAAATAGAATAGAAAGGGGTTACAATATGGAATTTAATACTTTTGAATCAATTAAGATTGGACTTGCTTCACCGGAAAAAATCAGAGAATGGTCTCATGGCGAAGTGAAAAAACCTGAAACGATAAATTACCGTACCCTGAAACCGGAACGCGACGGACTTTTCTGCGAGCGTATTTTTGGGCCTCAAAAGGACTGGGAATGCCATTGCGGAAAGTACAAAAGAATCCGTTACAAGGGTAAAATTTGCGAACGCTGCGGCGTTGAAGTTACAAGAGCAAAGGTTCGCCGTGAACGTATGGGCCACATTGAACTTGCCGCTCCTGTTTCACACATCTGGTATTTCAAAGGAATTCCATCCAGAATGGGTTTGATTTTGGATATCTCCCCGCGTATGCTCGAAAAGGTGCTTTATTTTGCACTTTACATTGTAACTGACCCGGGCAATGTGCGTGAGCTTCAAAAGAAACAGCTCTTGAATGAAAAAGAATACCGCGATATGCGCGAAAAATATGAGGATGATTTCGAAGCAAGCATGGGCGCAGAAGCGATTAAAAAGCTTCTGACCGAAATCGACCTTGATCAAAACTCAGAAGAACTAAAAGACGAGCTTCTAACCGCTTCCGGCCAAAAACGCGTCCGTATTTTAAAGCGCCTTGAAGTAGTTGAAGCATTCCGTCTTTCCGGCAATCGTCCGGAATGGATGATACTTGATGTAGTTCCGGTTATTCCTCCGGATATCCGTCCGATGGTTCAGCTCGACGGCGGCCGTTTTGCCACTTCCGACCTGAACGACTTGTACCGCAGAGTCATTAACCGTAATAACAGACTGAAAAGGCTGTTGGAGCTCGGTGCGCCTGATATTATTGTCCGCAACGAAAAACGTATGCTTCAGGAAGCCGTTGATGCCTTGATTGATAACGGCCGCCGCGGCAGACCGGTCACCGGCCCGAACAACAGGCCGCTGAAATCGTTGTCCGATATGTTAAAAGGCAAGCAGGGACGTTTCCGTCAGAATCTTTTGGGCAAGCGTGTTGACTACTCCGGCCGTTCCGTTATTGTTGTCGGTCCTGAGCTAAAGATGTATCAGTGCGGTCTGCCAAAGGAAATGGCATTGGAACTTTTTAAGCCTTTTGTAATGAAACGCCTGGTTGAAACCGGCGCGTCCGGTAACATTAAGGCAGCAAGAAAAGCAGTGGAACGTGCAAAACCGGAAGTATGGGACGCTCTTGAAATCGTCATCAAAAATCATCCGGTCTTATTAAACCGCGCTCCTACACTTCATAGACTTGGTATTCAGGCGTTTGAACCTGTTTTAGTGGAAGGCCGCGCCTTAAAGCTCCACCCGCTGGCCTGTACGGCTTATAACGCGGATTTCGACGGTGATCAGATGGCTGTTCACGTTCCTCTTTCCGCAGAAGCTCAGGCCGAAGCCCGTTTCCTGATGTTGGCCGCAGGCAACCTGCTGAAGCCCTCCGACGGACGTCCGGTTACGGTTCCTACTCAGGACATGGTGCTTGGTTCGTATTACCTTACTTTAGACAAAGATGGCGAATTGGGTGAGGGTAAAGTGTTCCGCGACTATGACGAAGCGATTATGGCCTACGATGCAAAGACAGTTGGCCTGCATGCTAAGATTAAAGTTCGCAGAACATTGGATATTGACGGAAAACCGGTTTCCATGCTTGTGGATACTACCGTTGGCCGTATGATCTTCAACAGACCGATCCCACAGGATTTAGGCTATGTTGACCGTTCAATTTTGGAAAATAAGTTTAAATTTGAAGTGGATTTTCTGGTCGGTAAAAAACAGTTGGGCGACATTATCGATAAATGTATTAAAACGCATGGCACTGCTGAAACAGCGGACGTTCTTGACAGTATCAAGTCACAGGGTTACAAATATTCTACCCTGAGCGCTATTACGGTTGCTGTTTGCGATGCAACCATTCCGCCTGAAAAGAAGGAAATTATCGATGGCGCCGAAGAGCAGATTGATACCATCTTCGACCAATTTAAGAACGGTTTGCTTTCAGATGGTGAAAGATACAAAGCGGTTCTGAAAATTTGGGCAAAGGCGACGGAAGATGTTTCTGTTGCACTGCAGAAGAACCTTGATCGCTACAATCCGATCTTTATGATGGCTGATTCCGGTGCTCGTGGTTCCATGAGTCAGATTCGTCAGCTTGCCGGTATGCGCGGACTGATTGCCAACACATCCGGTAGAACCATTGAAATTCCAATTCGTGCGAACTACCGTGAAGGTTTAAATATTTTGGAATACTTTATTTCTTCCCGCGGTGCCAGAAAGGGCTTGGCCGATACTGCTTTAAGAACGGCTGACTCCGGTTACCTGACCCGCCGTCTTGTAGTTGTTTCACAGGATGTTATTATTCGTGAGGACGACTGCGGTGCGACAGACGGATTGGAAGTTTACGACATCAAGGAAGGCAAAGAATCCATTGAACCACTGCACGAGCGTCTTCTCGGCAGATACCTTGTTGAAGATTTTGTCGATGAAAAGACAGGCCAAGTGCTTGTATCAAAAGATAAGCTGATGAACGATCAGGATGCGGACACGATTGTTAACTACGGAGTGGGGCATATCAAAATCCGTTCCGTTTTGAACTGCTGTGCAAAGCACGGTGTTTGCAAAAAATGCTACGGCACAAACCTTGCAAACGGTCAGCCTGTTTCCATTGGTGAAGCGGTTGGTATTATTGCCGCTCAGTCCATCGGTGAACCTGGCACCCAGCTTACCATGAGAACCTTCCACACCGGCGGTGTCGCCAGTGCTGAAGATATTACACAAGGTCTTCCCCGTGTTGAGGAACTTTTCGAAGGACGTAAACCGAAGCATCTTGCTATCATCAGTGAGATTTCCGGTACTGTTTCCTTTGAAGAGATCAAGAAAAACCGCCATGTTGTTGTTACGAATTCCGAAACAGGCAATACCAAGTCTTACTTGGTTCCGTTTGGATCGCGTATCATTGTCACTGAAGGACAGGAAATTAAGGCCGGTACCAGAGTTACCGAAGGTTCGGTCAATCCTCATGATGTTCTTGCCATTACCGGCACCCATGCAGTGCAGGATTACCTCATTGAGGAAGTTCAGCGCGTTTACCGTATGCAGGGTGTTGATATCAATGATAAGCATATCGAGGTAATCGTCCGCCAGATGATGAAGAAAGTCAAAATTGAAGACGCGGGCGATACGACGCTTCTCCCGAACTCTTTGGTTGAGAAAAGCGAACTTGAAGCCGAGAATCAGTTGATTCGTGAACGTATCAAAGCAGGAGAGCCTGATTTGAAAGAAGCTACTGTTTTGCCGGTTCTGCTTGGTATTACGAAAGCTTCCCTTGCAACCGATTCCTTCATCTCCGCCGCTTCGTTCCAGGAAACAACACGCGTCTTGACCGATGCTGCAATTAAAGGCAAAATCGATCCGCTGCTCGGCCTGATGGAGAATGTTATTATCGGTAAACTGATTCCTGCCGGAACGGGTATGAAATGCTACAGTGGGGTTGAAATAGAACCAACAAATCCAGTATTGACAAATGATGCAGTGTAGCGTTATAATATTTAATTGTGATGGTTTGTTAACGGAAGACTTTTTCCTATTCCAGAGCATTGCTCTGGAATAGGATTAAGTTGTTTCAGACTAATATGCTGTTATTGCGGATATAATATATTCGCTTAACATATAAAATTCATGTGAGGAGGTGTCTTATGCCAACATTTAACCAGTTAGTTCATACGGGCAGAGAAGTAGCCGTAACGAAGGCCAAGGCTCCTGCGCTTTTAAAAGGCTGGAATTCCAAGAAACGTGTTTCTATCGATCAGGATTCCCCGCAAAAGCGTGGTGTTTGTACCACAGTTAAGACTGCAACCCCTAAAAAGCCAAACTCAGCTTTGAGAAAAATCGCCAGAGTAAGGCTTTCTAATGGAATCGAAGTCAGTGCTTACATCCCGGGTGTCGGCCATAATCTTCAGGAACACAGCGTTGTTATGATTCGTGGCGGACGTGTTAAGGATTTGCCCGGTGTGCGTTACCATATTATTCGTGGTACCCTTGATGCTCAAGGTGTTGCACAGCGTATGCAGGCCCGTTCCAAGTATGGAGCAAAGCGTCCAAAAGCTGGCGCAGCAAAGGCTGCAAAGAAATAAGGTAATTTAAATTGACAGAAACCTAACGGCTGCGTGTTTTTAACACAATGCGGCGGCGTTTATATATATTGAACGCCTCTGTATTGGCTACGGGAGGTTGTCGCTTTTCGAGTACCTATGATATCATTTATGTGAAGGAGGGAAGTAAAATGCCAAGAAGAGGTAATATTGCAAAACGTGATGTTTTGCAAGATCCACTTTATAATTCAAAACTTGTAACACGTCTTATTAATAATATCATGATCGACGGTAAGAAGGGTGTCGCCCAGAAAATCGTTTACGATGCATTTAATATCATTAGTGAGAAAACAGGGAAAGAACCATTGGAAGTTTTTGAGGCAGCAATGGAAAATGTAATGCCTGCTCTCGAGGTTAAGGCTCGCCGTGTTGGTGGTGCCACATATCAGGTTCCTATGGAAGTTCGCCCTGAAAGAAGACAAACTCTGGGCTTACGTTGGATGACCAATTATTCAAGACTTAGATCTGAGAAGACGATGAAAGAAAGACTTGCCGGTGAAATTCTTGATGCTGTAAATGGTGCTGGCGGCGCTGCTAAGAAGCGTGACGATACGCATAAAATGGCAGAGGCCAATAAGGCATTTGCTCATTACAGATGGTAATCCGACTTTGTCGGCCAGATTACTTGAAATAATGTCCGAATCCGAACATTCACAGATTTTAAGGAGGAAACTATGCCAAGGCAGGTATCACTAGATTTAACCCGCAATATCGGTATCATGGCTCATATTGATGCCGGTAAAACCACTACCACCGAACGTATCCTGTATTATACAGGTATTAACCATAAGATAGGCGAAGTGCATGATGGTGCCGCAACTATGGACTGGATGGTGCAGGAGCAAGAAAGAGGTATTACCATTACCTCCGCCGCAACTACCTGCTTTTGGAAAGGCTATAGAATTAACATTATCGACACCCCGGGCCACGTTGACTTTACGGTTGAAGTTGAGCGCTCATTGCGCGTACTCGACGGCTCTGTAACAGTTTTCTGCGCCAAGGGAGGCGTTGAGCCGCAGTCCGAGACTGTATGGCGTCAGGCTGAGGAATATCGCGTTCCCCGTATGGCCTATGTTAATAAAATGGACATCATGGGTGCCGACTTCTATCGCGTTGTTCAGATGATGAAAGACCGTCTTAAGTGTAATGCTGTGCCGATTCAGCTTCCAATTGGCGCCGAGGATACCTTCAAAGGGATTATCGACCTGGTTGAGATGAAGGCTGACATTTATTATGACGAAATGGGCAAAGAAATGCATGTCGAGGATATTCCGGAAGACATGCTTGAACTTGCCAACAAATATCACACAGAGCTCATGGAGCACATTGCGGAGCAGGATGATGCTCTGATGGAGAAGTATCTTGGCGGTGAAACAATCACGAAAGAAGAAATGATTGCCACAATCCGTAAAGCTACGATTGACAACAAGATGGTTCCTGTTACCTGCGGTACTTCTTATAGAAACAAGGGTGTACAGAAACTTCTTGATGCAATTATCTCCTATATGCCTGCACCAACAGATGTTCCTGCTATGAAGGGAACAGACCCGGAAACAGGGGAAGAAAAAGACTGCCATTCTACGGATGACGAGCCGTTTGCTGCCCTTGCGTTTAAGATTGCCACAGACCCGTTTGTCGGCAAGCTTTGCTTCTTCCGCGTTTATTCCGGTGTTCTTCAGGCTGGTTCGAATGTTTACAATTCATCCAAAGACAACAACGAGCGTATCGGCCGTATTTTGCAGATGCATGCAAATCATCGTCAAGATATCGAAACTGTTTATGCAGGAGATATCGCAGCTGCTGTTGGACTGAAAAACACCACAACCGGTGATACACTTTGTGATGAAAACCACCCGATTATTCTTGAGTCCATGGACTTCCCAGATCCGGTTATTGAAGTGGCAATTGAGCCGAAAACAAAAGCCGGTCAGGAAAAAATGGGCCTCGCACTTGCGAAGCTTGCTGAAGAGGATCCAACCTTTAAGGCATATACTCATGAAGAAACAGGTCAAACCATCATCGCCGGCATGGGTGAGCTTCATCTTGAAATTATTGTCGACAGACTGTTACGTGAATTCCACGTGGAAGCCAATGTTGGTAAACCGCAGGTTGCTTATAAAGAAACTATTCGCGGTAATGCTGATGTTGATACCAAGTATGCACGTCAGTCCGGCGGCCGTGGCCAATACGGTCATGTTAAAATCAGGATGGAACCAAACCCGGGCAAAGGCTATGAGTTTGTCAATGCAGTCGTCGGCGGATCTATTCCGAAAGAGTATATTGCGCCTGTCGATCAGGGTATTCAGGGCGCTATGCTTTCCGGTGTTCTTGCCGGTTATCCTGTTGTCGATGTGAAGGTTACGCTGTATGATGGATCTTATCATGAAGTTGACTCCTCTGAAATGGCATTTAAGATTGCCGGTTCCATGGCTTTTAAAGAGGCTATGAGAAAAGCAGATCCAGTTATTTTGGAGCCGATCATGAAGGTTACTGTTACCGTTCCTGAAGAATACATGGGTGACGTTATCGGCGATTTGAATTCCCGTCGCGGACTCATCGAAGGTATGGATTCTTTATCGGGCGCTCAGCAGATCAGGTCCCACGTGCCGCTGTCCGAAATGTTTGGTTATGCAACTGACATGCGTTCCAAAACGCAGGGCAGAGGACAGTACGTTATGGAACCTGCTACATCTCAGGAAGTGCCGAAGTCGGTTTCTGAGAAGATTATTTCCACACGTGGCAAAAAGACCGAATAACTTGAAAAATATGCTTGATTTTTATCAGTTTAATTGATAAAATGGAAAGCATAGTTTAACACTAAAAATTATTATCTGTATAATAAAAAGGAGGAATTCCAATGGCAAAAGCAAAGTTCGACAGATCAAAGCCCCACGTAAACATTGGTACCATCGGTCACGTTGACCATGGTAAGACTACCTTAACTGCAGCCATCACAAAGGTTCTTCACTTTAGTGGTGAAGCAGACTTCGTTGATTATGCAAATATCGATAAGGCTCCTGAAGAAAGAGAGCGCGGTATTACGATCAACACAGCTCATGTTGAGTATCAGACAGCTGCTCGTCACTATGCTCACGTTGACTGCCCGGGCCATGCTGACTATGTTAAAAACATGATTACAGGTGCTGCTCAGATGGATGGTGCAATCCTTGTTGTTTCTGCTGCTGACGGCCCGATGCCTCAGACCAGAGAGCACATTCTGCTTGCCCGTCAGGTTGGCGTGCCTCACATCGTTGTATACATGAATAAGGTTGACCAAGTTGACGATGCTGAACTTCTTGACCTTGTTGAGATGGAAATTCGTGACCTTTTGAACGAGTATGAGTTCCCAGGCGATGATACTCCGATTATTCGTGGTTCTGCTCTTGTTGCACTTGAGTCAAAATCTACGGATACCGATGCACCTGAGTACAAGAGCATTCATGAATTAATGGATGCTGTCGATAGCTTTATCCCAACTCCTGAGCGTAAAGCTGACCTTCCGTTCCTTATGCCTGTTGAAGACGTATTCACTATCACTGGCCGCGGCACTGTTGCTACCGGTAGAGTCGATCGTGGTACTGCTAAAGTTGGCGAGGAAGTCGAAATTGTCGGCTTAACTGAAGAGCGCAAAAAGTGCGTTATTACAGGCCTTGAAATGTTCAAGAAAACTCTTGACTTTGCAGTGGCCGGCGATAATGTCGGTGTTCTTCTTCGTGGTATTCAGAGAACTGAAGTTGAGCGTGGTCAGGTTCTTGCTAAGCCGGGCTCAATTCACCCTCATACAAAATTCCGTGGCCAGGTTTATGTACTGACCAAGGAAGAAGGCGGACGTCATACTCCGTTCTTCGACAACTACCGTCCTCAGTTCTATTTCAGAACTACTGACGTTACAGGCGTTATCTCCCTTCCGGAAGGAACTGAGATGTGCATGCCTGGCGATAACGTTGAGATGGATGTTGAACTTATCACTCCTATCGCAATTGAAGAAGGCCTCCGTTTTGCTATTCGTGAAGGCGGCCATACAGTTGGTTCCGGAGTTGTTATTAAAATTAACACCGATAAGTAATTCTTTTCTGCATTATGATGCCTCATCCCATTCGGGATGAGGCATTTTTTTTGTGTTTTTTAGGATTATAATTTGTAATAAACTTGGGCTGAAAGGTGGCAATTTCGCACAAATATAGCTATTTCATTCACTTCATGCTATACTGGAAAAAGTTTATTGAATAGGAGCTTTTTTATGAAGAGATATCGAAAAATATCACAGGGACAAGCTGTAATACGCATTTTGTCGGCTGTATTTTTGGTCGGGCTGTGTGTTGCAGGTCTTGTGATGATTCTTCAGAATTCAAACAGGATAGGAACTGCCGCATCCAGCTTACCCTCCAATCAGTCACAGGCAGCTTCAGCTTCTTCCGAAAGCCCGTCTTCTGCACCGCCGGAATCAAAGCCTGTACAAAAACCGGTATCCATTACGATTTTGGGCGTGGGGGATGACTTGATACATGATGTTATTTATCAGCAGGCAAGTCAGCGTACCGGAGGAAAAGGATACGATTTCGCGCCTGTATATGCCCGTATAGCCGATGATATTAAGAATGCGGATATTTCAGTCATCAATCAGGAAACGGTGCTGGCGGGCAAAATAGCGCCTCCTTCGGGGTATCCCCGCTTTAATTCTCCCACTGAATTGGGGGATGAACTGGTCAATCTTGGTTTCGATGTTATTAACCATGCGAATAATCATGTGCTTGACAAAAATGAAAAAGGTCTTGCTGCGACCCTCGATTACTGGGATACGAAACCTTCCGTGAAGGTAGTCGGCGCGTACCGAAATGATGCGGATTTACAAAATATTCGAATTGTTGAAGCAAAAGGGATTAAAACAGCGCATATTGGTATAACGGAAATGACGAATGGCCTTTCGCTGCCGAAAAATTCAAATTTTAGGTTAATCTATGCGGATAACACGGCGTTGATTGAACAATTAATTAAAAAAGCAAAATCAATGGCGGATGTCGTCGTAATTTCTGTTCACTGGGGCACGGAAAACACAGAAACATTAACGGAAAAGCAAAAAACATTTGCGCAGAACATGGTGGACTGGGGTGCTGATATTATTTTCGGGAACCATCCTCATGTGATTCAGCAGCTTACAGTTTTAACCCGGAAGGACGGCACGAAATGCCCTGTCATGTATGCGTTCGGAAATCTGGTTTCCGCTCAGCAGTCCGGAATGAATATGGTCAGCGGGTTATTGACTGTTACTGTCACAAAGAATTTTGAGACAAATAAAACAACTTTCACTGATATGAAATTTAAACCAATCGTTACACAATACGGCACACACAGCACGAATATTACAATTTACCCCGTCAGTCAATATTCGGATGCGCTCGCTGCCGCACATGGTGTGCGTAAGTATACTCCGAACTTTAATATGAAATATATTCAAAATATTATCGACAGGAATATACCGAAACAATATCAGGATGCCGCTTGACAAATTGCAAGTCTGGGGCTATAATAAATAAAAATAAATAGTTGTCTTCGGGGCGGGGTGTGATTCCCCACCGGCGGTAATGCGGCGCAAGCCGACGAGCCCGCGAGCGTAAGCTGATTTGGTTTGATTCCAAAGCCGACGGTATAGTCCGGATAAAAGAAGAACACGCATTTGCGTATTTTCGTCCCGCAGTTTTTACTGCGGGATTTTTTTTCGTTGGCACACTATTTTTTGAATTCCCAGATGTTACAGAGCTGGCCAATGCTGTGACATAACAACTGAATAAGTCTTCGGGGCGGGGTGTGATTCCCCACCGGCGGTAATGCGGCGCAAGCCGACGAGCCCGCGAGCGCAAGCTGATTTGGTGTGATCCCAAAGCCGACGGTTTAGTCCGGATGAAAGAAGATATGAACAAAGAGCCTCGATATTTGTTATCGGGACTTTTTTAATTTCAATTCATATCTTACAGGAGTAGTATGAATACCATTACAAACAAACAGAAAAGAACCGGAATTTTTAGTGCGAAAGGAATTGCTCAAATCGGAGTGATGTCTGCTATTTCGACTGTTTTAATGCTGATCGAAATTCCGCTATGGTTCGCACCCAGCTTTTATAAGATTGATCTCAGCGAAATTCCAATTCTCATCGGCAGTTTTGCAATTGGTCCGCTTGCCGGCGTTATTATGGAACTGATTAAAAATTTGCTTAATCTTATTATTAACGGAACCACAACCGGGGGAATCGGTGAAATGGCCAACTTTATTATTGGTTGTGCATTTGTTGTACCAAGCGCAATTATTTATCATCGCGGTAAAACCAAAAAGCATGCCTTCATCGGACTGGCAGTGGGAACGGTTTTACTCATTGTTGCCGGATGCCTGTTAAATAGCTTTGTGCTTCTGCCGGTTTATGCCAGTGTATTCCATATGCCGATCAGCGCTTTGGTTCAGATGGGCAGCGCGATTAACCCGGCAATCACCAATTTGACTACTTTTGTCCTGTTTGCGGTTGCTCCGTTCAATTTATTGAAGGGCGTTCTGGTTTCAATTATCACGATGTTGGTTTATAAAAAAGTGAGTCCGATTCTTCACAGATAAACGGCACTCTGTGTGATAAAAATTCTTTTTTAATTAGTAAATTACAAGAAGATTGTAATATCCCCCAGTTTATTACACAGGAAATTCGACACTTTGATATTTTTGTATATTTACTTGATTGTGATTGCATGCTATAATAAGTTCGAAAATTAAATATGTCCTTATCAAGAGTGACGGAGGGATCAGGCCCTGTGATGTCCGGCAACCTGCTATGTGCAAAGGTGCCAAATCCTGCGGTAAAGCCGATAGATGAGGTAGTTATACATGCCGTTCGGACTTTCCGGACGGCATTTTTATTTTATCAAATTCGTTTTGGAGGATTACTATGGCAAATCATTTTTTTACATCTGAATCAGTTACGGAAGGACATCCGGACAAGCTATGCGACCAGATTGCGGATGCCGTGCTTGATGAAATTATTGCGAAGGACCCGCAGGCGCACGTTGCCTGTGAAGTGACTGCAACTACGGGAGTCATCCATGTTATGGGTGAAATTTCTACCGAATGCTACGTGGATATCGCTTCCATAGCCCGTGAAGTCGTTAAGGAAATTGGCTATGACGACCCTGCCTGCGGCTTTGACGGCAACACCTGCGGTGTTATTACTTCTATTGATATTCAGTCACCCGATATTGCAATGGGCGTTAATGAGTCCTTAGAAGCTAAAAACGGTGCGACGGATACCAATGATTTAATTGGAGCCGGCGATCAGGGCATGATGTTCGGTTATGCGTGTGATGAAACACCGGAACTGATGCCGCTTGCTATTTCACTTGCTCACAAGCTCTCAAAGCGTTTGAGTCAAGTCCGAAAAGACGGCACGCTTTCCTACCTGAGGCCGGACGGAAAAACGCAGGTGACAATTGAGTATGACGGTGACCGTCCTGTGCGCGTTGATACGGTAGTTGTTTCAACACAGCACGACCCGGATGTTACTTTGGAGCAAATCAGAAAAGATATTATCGCGACAGTAATTCATGCGGTTATTCCTGCATACTGGCTTGATGAAAATACGAAGTTCTACGTAAATCCAACCGGTCGTTTTGTAATCGGCGGCCCTGTTGGGGACAGTGGGCTTACAGGCAGAAAGATTATTGTTGATACCTACGGCGGATACGGAAGGCATGGCGGCGGCGCTTTTTCCGGTAAGGATCCAACAAAGGTGGACCGTTCCGCGGCCTACGCAGCCCGCTACGTGGCTAAAAACATAGTGGCCGCAGGCCTTGCAAAAAGATGTGAAATTCAGCTTGCTTATGCCATTGGAGTCGCTCATCCGGTCTCTATTATGGTGGAAACATTTGGTACTTCGGATTACACCAATGAGGAGCTTTCAGCAGCGGTTTCCAAAGTATTTGACCTGCGTCCGACCGCGATTATCCGCGACCTTGACCTTCGAAAACCAATTTACCGTGCTATTTCCAATTATGGTCATATGGGCCGTGAGGAATTGAATGTTACTTGGGAAAAGCGGGACAAGATCGATGCGTTAAAATCGGCTTTAAAGAAATAAGCTTAGCACTTTATCACCTCATCACATAAACTGTGGTGAGGTGATTTTTATGCTAGAAACAGTGGCAACGATTGCATTTGTACTTTTGGCGGTCGCCGGTGCCGCAGACCTTGTTCGCTATTTGGCGCATTGGATGCTGAAATCCGATAACCCCGGAAGACTTTATCTGGTCATTCCGATTCGCGGTCACGAAGAGGGTGCGGAAATGATGCTTACCGGTGCAATTGAACGGCTTCAATGGGTTGCCGGGGAAGACAAAAAGGTGATTTGCGTAGACTGCGGTATGGATGAGGAAACCGGTAAAGTGTGCCGGATTATAGCAGCGCAAAATCCCGGTGTAGAAGTCTGCACAGTGGAAGAGCTGTCCGAAATATTGGGGCAACAGGTTTACAATACATAACAGATGTATTATACTAAAATTATTAAATAATGATGTTGAGGATGTAAAATGCAGGAAAATGCGCTGCTCGAAATGACCGGCTCCGTGGAGCAGGTCATTTTTAGAAATGAGAAAAACGGATATTCCATTATAGAATTGAATAACGGAGAAGAATTGGTGACCGTAGTCGGCAGTATGCCTTGGGTCAGTGTCGGGGAAGAGCTGCGCGTTGTGGGAAATTGGGTAAATAATCCTAATTACGGGACTCAGTTTAAGGTGGATGCTTTTGAACGCTCAACGCCGAAAAGTTCAGCTGCCATGCTGAAGTATTTGTCTTCAGGTGCCATCAAGGGCATCGGCCCGGGGACTGCGGCCAAAATTGTGGAAATGTTCGGCGAAAATGCTTTAAATATTCTCGAAAATGAGCCGGAGCGCCTTTGTATGATTAAAGGAATTACAAAGGCCAAAGCACAGAAAATAAACGATGAATTTCAAAAGCTGCACGGTATTAAGGAAATCATGCTTTATCTTGGAAGTTTTGGAATATCACCGGAGGAAGCAGTTCGGGTTTGGAAGCTTTTCGGCGCTCAATCGGCGGATCGTGTTCAGGAGGACCCCTATTGCCTTTGCAATGACAGCCTTGAAATCGGTTTTGATCGCGCAGATGATATCGCTGCAGCGCTTGAGCGCCCACAGGATGATATCTGCAGGGTGAGGGCAGGTATTCTGCACGTTCTGAAACATAATATAAATAATGGCCATACTTGTGTACCAAAGGGCAAGCTGCTGGCGGCTTCCATGCGACTATTGGGTGTGGAAGAAGAATTTGTAGCGGAGACTCTTGAACAACTGAAGTTGGAAGGTTCCATTGTCTCAGCTGTTTTTGATGATAAGGAATATATTTTTACCCCAAAACTATACCGTTCTGAAGTATACACCGCTGGCAGACTGAGTATGATACTGCGCTACCCGGCTCAATCCATCATAGGAATCGAAAATTATATTACCGGTATTGAGGAAGCGTTTCAAATCGAATACGCGGAAGGACAAAAACAGGCAATCCGTGAGGCTCTTTCGAAAGGAATCTTAATCTTGACCGGTGGACCCGGAACGGGCAAAACGACCACATTGAATGCGATTATTAAAATACTGGAACAAAAAGGGGAGAAGGTGCTGCTTGCTGCGCCAACGGGAAGGGCCGCGAAACGCATGTCCGAACTAACAGGACAGGAAGCCAAAACAATTCACCGGTTGCTCCAGGTTGAATGGGATGAAAACGACCTTCCGGTGTTTGCGAAGAATGAGAAAAATCTTTTGGAGTGCGATGCATTGATCCTAGACGAGCTGTCAATGGTTGACACCACACTTTTCGAAGCGGTACTGCGTGCGATTCCGCTTGGCAGCCGCCTGATCATGGTGGGGGACTGCGACCAGCTTCCCTCTGTCGGGCCGGGCAATGTGCTTGGGGATTTAATTGCTACGAATTTGCTGCCCGTCGTACAGCTCAAGCAAATTTTTCGCCAATCAATGCAAAGTTTGATTGTAACCAACGCACATCGGATTGTAAGCGGGCAAATGCCGGAATTAGCCGTTCGAAAAAGCGACTTTTTCTTTTTACCTTCCAGTGACCCCGCAGAAATCAGCGCCACCATTGTTGACTTGGTTTCCATGCGCCTGCCTGTAAGCTACGGCTATTCTCCGCTTACGGATATTCAGGTGCTTTGCCCGGGCCGAAAAGGCGAACTGGGAACCGGGGAGCTGAATAAAAAGCTTCAGGCTTCGCTGAATCCTCCGGATAAAAAGAAGAATGAAATTATCATCAACGGTACTCTGTTCCGCGAAGGCGATAAGGTGATGCAGGTTAAAAACGACTATAATCTGCCGTGGACAAAACTGGACGGAACCAGCGGTGAAGGGGTATTTAACGGTGACTTGGGGGAACTCTGCGGGATTGACCGCCGTGCGTCCGTTGTGACAGTTCAAATGGATGACCGTATCGTGCTTTATGAGTTGGAATCAGCAAAAGAACTGGAACTTGCTTATGCAATGACGGTGCACAAAAGCCAAGGGAATGAATTTCCTGCGGTTGTAATGCCCATGTACCCGGGTGCGCCGCAGCTTTCTTACCGTAATTTGCTTTACACAGCAATCACACGCGCCAAATCGCTGTTGGTTATGGTCGGTACGCAAAAAGCGGTTCAGGCCATGGTAGATAATAATAAAAAAACACGCAGATATGCGGGATTATCCTATTTTTTAACCGGGAGCGTGGGGGATGAAAATTAAGCGAAGCCTTTCCGCTATAATCAACCTTATTTTTCCGCCGCGCTGTGTTCTGTGCGGCGAAATCACTCGCTCTGCAGATAAAATTTGCAGGGTTTGTGCACAGGAAATTCCATGTATCCATGCCAAAAAGTGCATTTATGTGCCGGATGCGGGGCAAACTATTGTTTGCGCTGTACCGTATGCTTATGACGGTAAAGTTCGGCAGTCGATTATTCGTTTCAAATTTTACGGACAAACCCGTTCAGCGGATTTTTTTGGGGAGCAAATTGCAGGGGAGCTTCTTGAAAACGCGGCGGAGTTTGATTTTATTACTGCTGTACCCATTTCTGTACAGCGCCTCAAGCTGCGCGGTTATAATCAGTCTGAACTGATTGCCCGTGCTGCGGCTAAGCAATTGAAGCTGCCGTACTTTGAGTGCCTTGTAAAAATCACGGACAACAAAGAGCAGCACAAGCTCAGTCAAAAGGAACGGCGGAATAATGTTCACGGGGCTTACAGGCTAATAAAAAATAATGAAATTTATGGTAAACGCATTCTGCTTTTGGATGACATTGTAACCACCGGAGCAACGCTCTGTGAGTGCGCTGCGGTCCTTTTTAAAGGCGGTGCGAAATCGGTCACCTGTGCTGCAATTGCGGAAGTGGAACTTTGATGAGTTGAAATATTTTGTAATGTGTACTATACTAAACTTATTATAAGAATAGGATGTGATTATGTGCTTGGTACCGATATTGCAATAGACTTGGGTACATCGGCTGTAAAGATATATCTTGACGGCAAGGGCATTATACTTAACGAACCGGCGATTGTCGCCGTTAATGTAGAAAACGATCAGGTTGTGGCAACGGGAAAAGAAGCATACGCAATGGTAGGCCGTACTTCAGATAAAATTGATGTCAGCCGTCCGCTTTGCAACGGAGTAATTTCAAATTTTGATTTGGCACAGTATCTTATCAGTGCTTATTTAAAAAAGATTAACAGCAGCAGGGTCTTTATGCCCCGTGTTGTCGTGAGCGTACCATGTCAGATCACGGAAGTGGAAAAACGCGCGGTTGTTGATGCGATCAGCGCTGCGGGCGTTCGCAAAATCTGCCTGATTGAGGAACCTGTCGCCGCGGCGCTTGGTGCCGGAGTGGACATTTCCAAACCGTATGGTACCTTGGTAGTCGATATCGGCGGCGGTACGACTGATATGGCCGTTTTATCCCTGAGCGGCATCGCTATTTCCCGTTCCATCAAAGTTGCCGGTAACGTGTTTGACGAGGCGATCATCAAATATATCCGCAGAAAATACAATCTAATTATCGGTCAGCACATGGCGGAAGAAGCGAAACTTGCTATTGGCTGCGTGTACCCTCGCAAAGATATATTGCAGCACAGGGTCAAGGGAAGAAACGCAATGACCGGACTGCCGCAATGGGCCGATATTTCCTGTGACGAAATGCTGGAGGCGTTAATTGACCCCGCTATGCAGATTGTGCGCACGATTCAGGAAATGCTTGAAAAAACTCCGCCGGAATTAATGGGCGATGTTTACAGCGACGGTATCATTTTAACAGGCGGTTCCGCACAACTTTTTGGCTTTGACATGCTGATCGCCAAAAAGGCAAAAATGCCGGTCAAAATTGCGCCTGAACCTCAAATTTGCGTTGCGCTTGGCGCCGGAAAAGCAATTAAATTTATTGATGATATGGAAAATAAGGAATACGGAGTTTTAAATCCATTAAGCGCTGCTTATTAGCAGGATGTAAAAATGCCGCCGTAATTTGCATTACGGCGGCATTTTTTTTAAGCGTTTATTTGCTCATCATGTAATTGATGAACATTAATTCATCCTCAGGGTTCTCAACATTTAATTCCGCTGAAACAGTGGAGTTTTTTGCACTTTCTAAAAGCGCCCTTACGCCGTATAGCTGGCAAAGTTTACTTTTCAGGTTCAGTGTATTGCCGTCTTCGGTTACAAGATACACATTTCCTTTAGCATTGTCTAAAAGACCAATCAGCTTTACAACGTCGATATCATATAATTTCATTAATTTGACCTCCAAACTAAAATGTTTATTTATCAATAGTATAGCATGCAATGTTAATAAACACAACAATTATCTGACAAAAAATCCTTTTTTTATGTTATGATTCACCAAATATTGCTGAAACATAATCTCATCTTCTTTGTTCTCAATCTTGATTTCAGGGGAGACCTCGTTGCCGCTGACTCCATCCAAAAGCATTTTAATACAATAAAGCTGGGAAAGTTTGCTGCTCAGATTAAAGCAAACCTTGTCTCCGGTTACCAAAAATATATTTCCTTTTGCATGTTCAAGCAACGTTATGAATGCACTTACATTGATGTCATATAATTTCATGGTATCCCTCCTTCTGTTTGCATACTTATACTATCATATATATTGCACAAAATCAATTGCTTTTGATTGTGTAATACAGAGAATATAAAAGATGTAATGGAAATAATTCATCTATCTTTTTACACTTAACTTATTTAAGAATAAAGTTTACACATTGTTAATTAAATGATGGGTCGGAATATAGTAAAATAGCTATGTTGACAAGTTATCTGCTGCATTAAGGATGGTTTTATTGTTTGGTTATATTAGGCCGCATAAATCGGAACTTCTCGTTCGCGAATATGAACAGTACAAGGGGATTTATTGCTCGCTGTGCCGTCAGCTTGGAAAAAGCTACGGAATTGCTTCAAGGCTCACATTAAGTTACGACTGCACGTTTTATGCCATGCTGTTATTGGCAATGGGCTCCGAGTGCCCCGGCTTTCACAGCGGCCGGTGTGTGGTGAATCCATTAAAAAAATGCACATACTGCAGTGCCGGTGAAAATGAATTGATTGCAGCGTCTGCTCTCTCTGTTCTTATGACGTACCACAAGATAAAAGACGATATTGATGATTCGGGCTTCTTTGGAAAATTAAGAGGATACCTGCTTCTTCCGCTGGCCGCAAGCGCCCGCAAAAAGGCCGCCCGTGACTTTCCACAAATGGACGCGGCGGTATCGGCCGCTATGGAACAGCAAAAAGCTGCTGAAACAAGTGATAATCCCGGAATTGATTTTTGTGCTGAACCCACTGCCCATATGCTCCAGCAGGTTTTTGAAATGGCCGCAAACGTAAATATCGGTGAAGAAAATGCCCAAAGCCGTGTTCTGCGCCAGGTCGGCTACTATTTGGGCCGTTGGGTATACTTAATTGACGCGGCGGATGATCTTGAAAGCGATATTAAATCAAATTCTTTTAACCCTTTTGTGATACAATATCATTTAGATAAATTTTCTGCTCAGGAGGAAATCGGCAAAGCGAGGGAAAGCGCAAATTCAGCTTTAAACTCTACACTTTCCCAACTGAACGCCGCTTTTAATATATTGGATTTACAGTATTTCGAACCTATTCTTGAAAATGTAATTACCAAGGGACTTCCCGAAATTCAAAAAGAATTACTGTTTACAAAGGAGAAAACGAATGTCAGATCCTTATAAAATATTAGGCGTCTCTCCCAGTGCGACGGATGATGAAATTAAATCTGCTTACCGCGAATTGGCGAAAAAATATCATCCGGATAATTACTCCGGCAGCCCCATTGCTGACTTGGCAGGGGAAAAAATGAAGGAAATCAATGAAGCCTACGATGTCATTGTTGCTGAACGTAAGCGGCAGAAAAACGGCGGCGGGGTTGGTTCCGGGCCTTACGCCGGTACGGGTTATAATACTTCTGCTTACGGCAATCCCGGCTATGGCGCCGGTTATTCTAACGTGGGTTCCAGTTTCAGCGACGTGAGGAATTTAATTGTCGCCGGTCGAATTGCGGACGCGGAACAGATTTTAAATGGCGTACCCGCGGAAGTCCGTAATGCCGAATGGTATTTTTTAAAGGGAACCGTACTTTATAAACGCGGCTGGCTTGAAGAAGCTTATAATAATTTTTCCAGAGCCTGTCAAATGGACCCGAACAACGCAGAGTACCGCGCCGCTATGAATCAGGTAACCAACCAGCGCAACGGCGTTTACGGGGGTTACAATCCCGATTTTTCGCGAACAAACAGCTGCAGCTCCTGTGATGCTTGCTCGTCCCTGCTTTGTGCCGACTGCTGCTGCGAATGTATGGGCGGCGATTTAGTGCCATGCTGCTGACCGCTTGAGGGGGAGGAATCCAGTTGAGCAAAAGTATCCACGTGGCTTTCTGTGGTATTTTAACGGCCTGCTGTACTCTTTTGATGTTTTTAACAGGTCTTATTCCTGTGGGTACTTACGCTCTACCCGCATTGGCCGGCATCCTTTTAATTCTTGTTGTAATTGAACTTGGGGCTGGCTGGGCGTGGCCTGTCTATATTGCTTCATCCATCCTTTCCTTGCTTCTTGCAGGGGATAAGGAAGCGGCAATGCTGTTTGTTATCTTTTTCGGCTATTATCCGATTTTAAAAGCAGTCTTTGAAAGACTACACAGGAAGTATTTATCATATTTGCTTAAGTTTGCTGTATTTAATGTTTCCATGTTGATTGGTTATTTTCTCAGCATTCGAGTTCTCGGAGTACCGGAAGACAGCTTTACCTTATTTGGAGTTTATCTTCCCGGTCCGTTATTAATTTTAGGTAATTTGGTATTTTTTGTTTATGATTATGCAATTTCCACTTTGGTGGTAACGTATTATAAAAGATTCCATAAAATTCTAAGCAAGTGGCTGCGTGTGAAATAACCTGAGCTTTACAACAGACGGACTCATGGCTATAAACTAATGTGGCCTGCCAGCCCCATGAGGGGCTTTTTCTTTTGTTTATTAGGAGGTTTATGGCGCAAATGAATTCTAAATATTTTCTTCCTGCAAAAGAATGGGGAATATACTTGATTTTTATGCCGTTTAGAATTAATATGAATAATAGGAGTTGGTAGAATGAATAATTTATTAGCGGTTCGAATCCAAAAAAAAATGTCCGAATTTTCAAAAGGACAAAAGCTAATTGCAAAATATATAGAAGAGCATTACGACAAAGTTGCGTTTATGACGGCTTCCAAATTGGGTGCTACTGTCGGTGTCAGTGAATCCACAGTCGTTCGTTTTGCTACAGAAATCGGCTACACAGGGTACCCGGAACTACAGGAAGCAATGCAGGAAATGATCCGGAACAAGCTGACGTCTGTGCAGCGCATGGAAGTAACAGCAAATCGTATCGGCGATTCCGATGTGCTTGATTCCGTGTTTGGGCAGGATATTGATATTATCCGCAGAACAATGGAGGAAACTTCACACGAAGCGTTTTATGATGCAGTGGATTCCATTATAGGCGCGCGTAAAATCTATATTCTGGGTACGAGAAGTTCCCTGGCGCTGGCGACCTTTTTATCCTATTATTTTAATCTGATTTTTGAAAACGTACTCTTAATACAGTCCACCAGTGAAGGTGAAATTTTTGAACAGATGATTCGTATCGACAGCAGGGATGTTGTGATCGGCATCAGTTTCCCCCGCTATTCACGAAAAGCGGTCAAAGCAATGGATTTTGCTCATAAGCGCGGTGCAACTGTCGTAGCGATTACGGACAGTTCTTTGTCGCCGCTTGCCAAGCCTGCGGATAATTTGCTGCTTGCCCGCAGCGATATTGCTTCCATTGTGGATTCCCTCGTGGCTCCCCTCAGTCTGATTAACGCTTTGATTGTTACCACTGCGCTCAAAAAATCGGGTGAAGTATCGCAGGTGTTTAAAAGACTGGAAGATATTTGGGATGAATACGGAGTATATGAAAAGGTAGATGATAAATCAGTTGAACCGACCTTATGATGTTCTGGTAATTGGCGGAGGAGCCGCGGGATTAATGGCCGCGGGGACAGCCGCACAGAACGGCCTTACTGTTTGTCTTGTTGAAAAAAACACGCGTTTCGGCCGCAAGATTATGATTACCGGCAAGGGTAGATGCAACATTACGAATCATTGTGATGTGCAGACTTTTATTTCCTCCGTTCCAACAAACGGACGTTTCCTTTACAGTGCGATTAATCAGTTTACCTCACAGGATACAATTGATTTTTTTGAAGGGCTCGGCCTTCCCGTTAAAACAGAGCGTGGCAACCGCGTTTTCCCGCAGTCTGACAAAGCGGCGGATGTGGTGGACAAGCTAACGCATTTTATTCAAAGCAATGGCGTACATTCTGTGACCGGTGAAGTGAAAAGATTATTATTAAAAGACCACATTGTCTTCGGCGTTGAATTGCAGGGCGGCTCCCAGATTTTGGCTAATGCTGTAATTGTATGCTGCGGGGGCGCATCGTACCCCGGCACCGGCTCCACCGGCGACGGCTACAAGCTGGCACGTCAGGCGGAACATACCGTAACCGAACTTCGCCCATCCCTTGTACCACTTGTTGTACACGGAAACGAGTGCACCGACATGATGGGACTTTCCTTAAAAAATGTTGCGGCCCGTGTTTTCGATACGGATAAAAAGAAGCAGATTTTCAATGATTTCGGTGAGATGCTTTTTACGCACTTTGGGCTTTCCGGCCCAATGATATTGAGCGCAAGTGCACATATGAGGGATATGGCACCCGGTCGGTATCACGTAATTATCGATTTAAAACCGGCACTTAATCTGGAGCAGCTTGATGCCCGTCTTCAACGCGATTTCGAGCTGAATCATAACCGTGATTTTTCAAATTCGCTCGGTGCGCTGCTTCCAAGCAAAATGATACCTGTTATGATAAAACGCTCCGGGATTCCGCCTGAAACAAAATGCAATCAAATCACTCGGGAATCGCGCCGCGCCTTCGCGGAACTGCTGAAATCCTTTGAATTGACAGTTGCAGGATTTCGTCCGGTTGAGGAAGCGATTGTTACATCCGGCGGGGTGAAAATCAGTGAAATCAACCCCAAAACAATGGAGTCCAAACTGGTGAGCGGACTGTATTTTGCAGGTGAAGTAATTGACGTGGATGCCTACACCGGGGGGTTTAATCTGCAAATCGCATTTTGCACCGGTCGCCTTGCGGCCAATTCCATAGTTAGATAGGATGATTAAAATGACTGCTATCGCGATTGACGGCCCTGCAGGTGCGGGGAAAAGCACAATTGCACGGCGTGCGGCCAAAGAGATCGGGTATATATATGTTGATACCGGTGCACTGTATCGCGCGATTGGGCTTTATATGCTGGAACAGGGTGTTGATACGGCCGATATAGAACAGGTCTGTCCTCTGCTGGGTAACGTAAAAATCGAACTTGCCTTTCGGAATGGCGAACAGCATGTGATTCTTTGCGGCAGGGATGTTTCCGATAAAATCAGAACGGCTGAAGTTTCAATGGCGGCTTCCAACGTTTCTGCAATTCCAAAGGTTCGGGAATTTCTGTTTGCCCTGCAGCAGGACATTGCCAAAGAAAATAATGTTGTGATGGATGGACGGGATATTGGCACTGTAGTCCTTCCGAATGCGGAGCTGAAAATATTCTTAACCGCTTCCCCGGAGGAGCGCGCGGCAAGAAGATATAATGAAATGATCGAAAACGGGCATCAGGTTGATTTCAGTGATGTACTAAATGATTTAATAACCCGTGACTACAATGATTCTCACCGTGCTGTTGCACCGCTTGTCCCTGCGGAAAGTGCTGTAATTGTCGATACCACGGGGAATACTCTGGAACAGTCGATCGAACAGTTGATTTCCATCATTAAGAGCAATTTGCTATAAAATGAATGAAAATGGTGAAACTATGAAACGAACTCCGCTCTACAATTTTGGTAAAATTTTTGTTCAATGGTTTTTAAAATATCTTATTCGTTATGAAGTTCATAACAGTGAGAATATGCCTCAAACAGGAAAAGTTATTGTATGTTGCAACCATGTGAGCTTATCGGATCCGGTTCGGCTCGCTTTTACACAGCATCGGCAAATTTTCTTTATGTCAAAATCAGAGTTATTCGAGAATAAGCCAATGGCGTTATTGCTTTCCTCATTGGGTGCGTTTCCGGTTCAACGTGGAAAGGGCGATAAAACCGCCATTAATAAAGCAAGCCGGCTGCTTGAAAATGGACAGGCGCTTGGAATTTTTATTGAAGGAACCCGTTCCAAAACAGGTGATCTGCTTCCGGCTAAGGCTGGGGCTGTAATGATCGCCTACAATAACCACGCACCGATTTTACCCTGCTGCATTACAGCAAAGGGCGGTAAGGTGCCCAGACTCTTTCATAAGTGTATCGTTTCTTATGGTGACTTGATTCAGCCGGAGGAACTCGGCATCACGGAAGGCTCAGGAACGGAATACCGCAACGCTACCCGTGAACTGATGAATAAAATTGCAGAGCTGCGTGAGCGTGATATCAATGTATTCAAAAAACTTAAGGCCTAACCGCTATTTATATTTTTTTAGTCTTCGATTGCTAACACCTCTTGTAAAGTGCTTTTTCCCTTTCAAGGTGATAGGCGCCGAGAATATTCCGAATAACGGCAGCTTTATTGTTTGCTGCAACCATAAGTCGGTGTATGACCCGTTTTTTCTTGCCGTTCCATTTCATCGACAGGTTCATTTTATGGCGAAATTGGAACTTTTTCAACAACACGGGCCATTGGTAAGCTGGTTACTTTACAAACTGGGGGCCTTCCCTGTAAAGCGTGATAAGGGTGACGCTGAATCGGTTAAAATTGCGATTCATATTATAAACAGCGGCGGCGTTGTTGGAATTTTTCCACAGGGGAAATGTGTCTTTGACAATACTCCGTTTAAACCGAAGGCAGGTGCCGTTCTGGTGGCTTCAAAAGCACATGCGCCAATTTTGCCCGCTTCCATTTACTGCGACGGAGTGATTAAGCCTTTTCGCCGTATTACGGTTCGCATTGGCAGGCTGATTCCTTATGAAGAGCTTAAAGTTTCGGAGAATTCTCATGCATCCATCCGTGATGCGTCAGAAATTATTTCAAAGCGTATCAATGAACTGTTGGAGGAAAGAAATTGAGAATTATGGTAGCACAGTCCGCCGGTTTCTGTTTCGGTGTAAACCGCGCGGTTAATATCGTGAATGAACTGCTTGAAAAAGGGAAGAGTGTTTATACACTTGGACCAATTATTCATAATCCTCAAACACTTGCGCAGCTGGGAGCCCGAGGGGTTAAAATAGTGGATTCACCGGATGAGGTGCCGCAGGGCGGGACCGTTGTGATTCGTTCGCATGGAGTCGCGCAATCGGTCTTGGACCGTATCCTCGCTCTGAAATTGGATTATGCGGACGCAAGTTGCCCATTTGTTGCAAAAATTCATGGTATTGTTTCCAAAGCGGGGGATGAAGGTAAGATCGTTCTGATTGCGGGGGATGCGATGCACCCGGAGGTTCAGGGGATTCAGGGCCACTGCAGCGGTGCGTGTTATATATTTAAAAACAGGAGCGAATTGCAGGACATTTGTGATAATATTCTAAAGGAGAAAGATCTGCCGATCTGTGTAGTGGCACAGACAACTTTTAGCGTATTTGAATGGGAAAATTGTTTGAAAATAATAAAAAGGGTATATACAAATGCAACTATTTTTGATACAATATGTAATGCTACTGCAAAACGTCAATCGGAATCAGAACTTTTATCACAGCAATGTGATGCCATGATCGTGATTGGTGGCAGGCAAAGTTCCAATACCGCGAAATTGCGAGATGTGTGTGAACAGAATTGCACCACTTATTTGATAGAAACTGCGGACGAGCTTCCGCTGTCAGCACTGAAAAAGGCTGATTGCATTGGCATTACTGCCGGCGCTTCAACACCGGCAAGCATTATAAAGGAGGTACTTGATACCATGTCAGAAATTATTGAAGGCGCGGATCAAAATTTTATGGAGAATAATGCCGAGGGAAACTTTGAGGAAATGCTCGAAGAGTCTCTAAAGAGTTTAAATACAGATGAAAAGGTACACGGTGTGGTTGTCGGCATTACTCCCAGCGAAGTATATGTCGATGTCGGAAGAAAACAGGCCGGATTTATTGCGGCATCTGAGCTTTCTGCAGATCCGAATGTTAAACCGGAAGATATTGTTAAAATCGGCGATGAACTGGATCTTCTCATTATGCGTACAAATGATCAGGAAGGCACAATCATGCTTTCCAAAAAACGTTTGGATGCAGCAAAGGGCTGGGAAAATGTTGCAGCAGCCGAGGAAAACGAAGCTGTGTTAACCGGTGTTGTTACCGAAGTCATTAAGGGCGGCGTTATTGCTGTAACCAATGGCGTTCGTATCTTTATTCCTGCTTCTCAGGCAACTTCATCCCGCAGCGAATCCCTTGAGGATTTGTTGAAGAAAGAAGTTCAGTTCCGTATCATTGAAGTCAACCGCAGCCGCAGACGTGCTGTCGGTTCCATTCGTTCTGTATTGAAAGATGCTAGAAAAATAATGGCTGACAAGTTCTGGGAGACTGCTGAAGAAGGCAAAGAATATACCGGTGTTGTCAAGTCCTTGACTGCTTATGGTGCATTTGTTGACTTGGGCGGTATTGACGGCATGATTCATATTTCCGAGTTATCTTGGGGCAGAATCAAGCACCCTTCCGAAGTATTAAATGTTGGTGATACCGTAACGGTTTATATTAAGGGACTTGACCAGGAAAAGGGCAAGATTTCTCTTGGCTACAAACGTTCACAGGACAATCCGTGGGAAGTTATGAAACGTGATTATCCGGTCGGAACAGTTGCAGACGTAACCATTGTCGGCATGACTGCATTCGGCGCTTTTGCGAGAATTATCCCCGGCATCGACGGATTAATACATATTTCCCAGATTGCCGACCATAGAATCGAAAAACCGCAGGATGTTCTTAAGGTAAACGATGTTGTAAAAGCAAAGATTACTGAGATTGATTTTGATAAAAAACGTGTCAGCCTTTCTATCCGCGCTCTTTCCGAGCCGGAAGAGGTAACGGAAACAGTGGAAGCAACGGAAGAAACTTCAGCTGAATAAGCACTTTTAAATACGTTTTATGATAGGCACAAAGAGCTATGTTTCTTTGTGCCTTTTTACTTTGGTTTTATATTTCCAGATTCCATATTAATTTTTCACACTTTTATTCCTCCCGAGTATTATGAAGGTATAAGCTTTGGGAGGTGTGTCTATGAGAAGATGGCGAAGGGTTCACTCCCGCTATTATGTACGTTGGAAAGCCTTTTTTATTATAGTATTGTTTTTTGTGTTAATAATAATGGTGGATCAGCAGCTTCGGCCGATCATACAGTCTATCACCACGAATCAGGCGCGTATTAAATCGGTGGATACCATTAATTCATCTGTCGCAAAAGAACTGAAAGATAACGGTGTATCGTACACTGATTTGGTTACCGTTGAGCGCAATGATGCCGGAGAAGTGCTTGCAATTACCACCAACATGGTAAAAATGAATGAATTGAAGGCAGTTATTATTACGGATGTACAAAATCAGCTCGGTTCGGACAGTCATAAAGACATCGGCGTTCCGCTCGGTACGCTGCTGGGAAATGACTTTCTTCACGGGTATGGTCCGAATATACCCCTTCGGCTTACTCTCAGCGGTAACGTTACAGCTGATTTTAAAAGCACATTTGAGTCTGCAGGAATTAACCAGACCAAACATCAAATTTACCTTAACGTACATACCAGTGTTTATTCCTTCATACCGGGGTTTAATACAACGACCGAAGTTGAAACCAATGTGCCCGTCGCCGAAACGATTATCGTCGGCCAAGTGCCTCAATTAGTCACAAGTTTAAAATAATCTGTTTTATAATAATGGTAATAGATGAGAGGATTGATAATCATGGATGTCAAAGAAGCAAAAGAATTATCGAAAGAGTTAATCGAACAAATCAATTACCACAACAGAAAATACTATGTTGAAGATGCGCCGGAAATTGACGACTATGAATATGATATGCTTTACCGCCGTCTGCAGCAGGTTGAAGCGCAGTTCCCGGAATTGGTTACGTCGGATTCGCCTACTCAAAAGGTGGGTGGAGCAACCCTGAATAAGTTTGAACCGGTTGTTCATACGGTTCCGATGGAAAGCCTGCACGACTCATTTTCGGAACAGGAATTGATTGATTTTGACCGCAAAGTGCGTGCTGCTGCGGAAAATCCGGTTTACATTGTCGAACCGAAATTTGATGGACTTTCCGTTTCTATCGAGTATCGTGATGGCTTGTTCGTGCGCGGCTCTACAAGGGGCGACGGCTCCGTTGGTGAAGATGTTACGGAAAACATCAGAACCATCCGCACCGTGCCGATGAGGCTGAATAAACCGCTGCCTTATATCGAAGTTCGCGGTGAAGTGTATATGTCGCATGAAAGCTTCGAAAAGCTCTGTGAACGGCAGGAATTGAATGATGAAAAACCTTTTAAAAATCCGCGCAATGCGGCTGCGGGTTCCTTACGGCAGAAAAACTCACAAATCACTGCATCCCGTATGCTTGATATATTCGTATTTAATGTGCAGCAGGTAAATGGAGCGGAGCTTCTTTATCATGATGAAGCACTTAACTTTTTAAAAGAGCTTGGCTTCACTGTACCGCCGTTCTTCAAATCTTGTTCGACTATTGAAGAAGTGACGCAGGAAGTTCACCGGATTGGTGAACTGCGCGGTTCACTTGGTTATTCCATTGACGGGGCGGTCATAAAAGTAAATTCATTTGCACAGCGTGAAGTTTTGGGCAGTACGGCAAAATTCCCCAAATGGGCGGAAGCGTTTAAATATCCGCCGGAGGAGAAGCAGACCAAACTGTTGGATATTGAGATCAATGTCGGCCGTACCGGCGTATTAACACCCACGGCACTGTTTGAACCAGTAAATTTAGCAGGCACCACAGTCAGCCGCGCAACGCTCCATAATCAGGATTTTATTACAGAAAAAGGGATTCGCATCGGTGATACGGTTATTCTGAGAAAAGCCGGAGAAATCATTCCTGAAGTTGTGTCGGTTGTTTCTCATTGGGAAGGCTCGACAAAGTATGAAATGCCGGAGGTGTGCCCCTCCTGCGGTGCGAAGGTAACACGCGAGGAGGGCGAATCAGCAACTCGCTGTACCAATCCCGAATGCCCAGCACAGCTGCTGCGCCATATGATTCACTTTAGCAGCCGTGACGCGATGGACATTGATGGACTGGGGCCGGCCGTTATTGAACAACTGGTGGCGGCAAAACTAATTTCCTCGCCTGCAGATTTGTATGAACTGCGGCAGGGTCAGTTGATGGAACTGGAACGTATGGGCGAAAAGTCATCCCAAAATCTGATGGAAGCCATTGAACGTTCCAAAGCAAATGACCTTTACCGACTTGTCTTTGCACTTGGGATTCCTCATGTCGGCTTGAAAGCGGCAAAATTGTTGGCTTCCTATTTCCGTACCATTGATGGAATCTTCCATGCATCCGTGGAGGATATCGCGGGGATTGAAGGCTTTGGCATGATTATAGCGCAAAGTGCCGCGGACTTCTTCCAGCTGCCGAACACGGCGCATTTAATTGGCCGCCTGCGCGATGCAGGGGTGAATATGCTGTGTAAAACAGTGATTGATGACAGTCGCTTTACCGGCAAAACTTTTGTTCTTACCGGTACACTGCCAACCCTGACCAGAACCGAAGCAACAGCCGTGATTGAAAAATTCGGCGGTAAAGTTTCCGGCAGCGTTTCTAAAAAAACGACTTATGTTTTAGCAGGTGAAGACGCCGGCAGCAAGTTGGTTAAAGCACAGCAGCTTGGCGTGCAGATTCTGACTGAGGACGAATTTAATCAAATGGTAGAATAACTGAGTTAATATTTATAAAATGAAATCCGCAAGGTACGGTCAAACGTGCTTTGCGGATTTTTTATGAAGTTTTAATTATACTATAAGATATTATTGAACTACGAATAAATTATATTGATAAACAATATAATTATATTGATATTTGTAAAACTACGTGTTATAATAACAATCGAAAAACACTTTAATAGGGGGAACCTCTTATGTGGAATTCTTCAAAGTCCTTAACGCTTTCCATCTTTTGCACCAGGTTGTTCGCTGTTCTGCTTTTGACAGGAGTTTGCATAGCTCCGTGGATTGTAAGCTGGTATTTTGGTGACATGTCCGGAACACAGGAATTGCATATGCCCTTCCGCATCACGATCTATCTTTGTGCGGTACCGGGAATTATCCTGCTACGATGCCTGGACGTTCTTTTAAAAAATATCCGCTCCGGCAGTGTGTTTGTCACTGACAATACCAAAATGCTCCGGATTATCTCGTGGGGATGCATTGCGGTGGGCTTGGTTACTTTTGCTTCAGGATTTTTTTATATGTCATTTTTTCTTGTGGCGGTTGCTTTCGCTTTTTTCGCATTGATTATTCGCGTAATTAAAAATGTTTTTGAGCAGGCAATTGAATTAAAAAGCGAAAGTGACTTTACCATTTAAAAGAATGGAGAATAACATGCACATTATCGTAAATTTAGATGTGATTATGGCAAAGAGAAAAATTTCGTCCGGTGAACTTGCCGAAAAGATTGGAATCACTCCGGCAAATTTATCGATTTTAAAAAATAATAAAGCAAAAGCAATCCGTTTTTCAACTCTGGAAGCGTTGTGCCGTGAGCTGAAGTGTCAGCCTGCGGACATTTTAGAATATAGTAGCACAGAGCCAAATACCTTCGACTGAAGCCGATATTATAAACTATTAATTAACTTTAATAAGGAGATTATCTATGAATATTCCAGAAGAAGCTGGGACCAATTTGGTACCCGGAACCACAGGTGCGCAAACTTTGCCTCCGCCAATTGGATACGGTCAGATTTTGAATCAAAAAAGAATGGAAGTCCCCACCCCGTTTACAAGTCTGGACGCTGTTTTCGTATTGCTTACTTTTGTGTGCGGCTATCTTTTTGTCTGGCTGATTCGTCCGGAGGGATTAGGCTTCGGGGTTACACTGTTTACTTTTATTTTTTGCGGCATAACGCTGCTGTACCTGAAAAAGCGAGCGGTTTTAATTCCGAGGCAAAGCCATCTCTGGTTGGCGCTAATTTTGTTGTCGGCGTTAAATTTCTCTCTGTTCTCGAATGTTTCCCTTCAGTTTATCAACCTTCTTTTCCTCATGGGCTTTACCGTGTATTGGATTGCGGTTCTAAACGCCACCAGACTTGAAAAAAAGATTGGAAACTATTTTTTACCTGATATGGTAAACCAGCTTTTTCATGTGCCGTTCCGTAATTTTGGCTGTGCCAGTAAAATTATAAAAGGTACGGCAGTTAAAAATAAAAAAAGCAAAGTACTGTTGGCTTCAGTATGCGGAGCGCTGGCAATGATACCGATCCTCTGGGTAGTGATTTCCCTATTGATTCAGGCCGATGAGGCCTTCCAAATCATGATGCAGCAGCTGATATCAAGTGTTGGGGAGCTGTTTGTAAATTTCCTGCTCCGCCTTTTGCCGGCCTTTTTAGTGGGAAGCTATTTATTCGGATTGCAGTATGGAAATATTGAAAAAAGACATCTGGATTCTATTACTGCGGAAAAAGCACTGAATTATTCACAGAATTGTAAAAAGCTCCCCGCTGCTGCCTCAATCACCGCGCTGTGTCTGCTGTGCGGAGTATATCTGATTTTCTTTGGCACACAGGCCGTTAGCCTGTTCTCGGCTTTTTCCAGTCAGATTCCGAACGGAATAACTTACGCGGAATATGCACGGCGCGGATTTTTCGAACTGTGCAAAGTTGCTTTTATTAATCTTGGCGTGTTGGCAGTATCGTCTGTTTTTACGGCCAAAAATAATACGGAGCATAAAGTTTTACGTAGCATCAGTGTTTTTCTTTCTATTGAAACGCTTTTGCTGATAACGACAGCAATCAGCAAAATGGTTCTTTACATTAACAGTTATGGACTGACGCAAAAACGGGTTTATACCAGTTGTTTTATGATTGTGCTGTTTGCGGTTTTTTGTATTCTCATTGCAGCACAGTTTAAAAAAATCAATCTAACCAAAGGAATTGTTTTAGTCTGTACAGCTTGTTTTATGGTTTTATGTTATGCGAATGTGGATGGCTTTATTGCCAAGTATAACATTGACCGTTACGAACAAGGAACTTTGCAGACAATTGATGTGAATTTGTTGTACTACGCACCGGATGCTTCAAAACCCTATGCTCTGGAATTGTATGAGCATACGCCTAATCCACAGCTGAAACAGGAATTGAAGAAATTTTTAGAAGGACAGAATAAAAATATTGGGCCATTTCAAGAAATGAATTTACAATCGCTTGTGGCCCGCAGCCTTGATGTAAAATAAATAAATTTAAATTACTCCGAAGGACTTGTCCCTCGGAGTAATTTTTTTGTTCTAACACAGCGAAGTTGTCCATATCTATGTGATGTAAGGGAGGACAAGTAAATGGACACTTCAAATGAAACAAGATTTGATTCGGCATCCCAAGCAATGTGTGAGCGAATCAGAAAATACCTTAACTTATTACCGAAAGATATTAAAAATCAAACACAGGAACTCAGACTGCGTGTGAACAAGCCTGTTTCGGTTTGCTGTATAAGCGGAATTTACTTCTTAACTCGGAACGGCAGGCTTACATGTTTCCCGAGCGGTGATATGCTGCTCGCGGAAAAAGCAGACATTGACGAAAGTTTTCGCAACGTCTGCAATTATTCGATTTATAGCCATCAGAATGAAATTAAGAACGGATATATTACGCTCAGCGGTGGCCACAGGGTAGGGATCAGCGGCAGCGCAGTGTTCCATGAGGGCACTATCACCGGGATGCGCGACATTTCTTCCATTAATATCCGAGTAGCGCGTGAAATTACCGGCGCCGCTGATGAAATTTTTCATGTGCTGAAAAATGATCTATCATTGGGATTGCTGCTGGTAGGCGCACCGGCAAGCGGGAAGACGACCCTCCTGCGTGATATTGCACGGCAAATTTCCAGCGGAATTTGCGGTGACATCAAAAAAGTTACGGTGGTGGATGAACGCGGGGAACTCGCGGGTACCTATATGGGAATGGCTCAAAATGATTTAGGCGTTTGCAGCGACGTACTGGACGGATACCCCAAAGCGGAAGGTATTATGCAGGCCATCCGCTCCCTGTCCCCGGAATTTATTATCTGCGATGAGTTGGGCGGCAATGATGAAGTAAGTGCTGTGGAGCAGGGGCTAAACGCCGGCGTAAGTATGATATCCAGTATTCACGCGGGGAGCATTGACGAATTATTAAAGAGAAAACAGGCTGTTGCCCTGATTAAAACAGGAGCGTTCGGCAGTGTGGTCATGTTGAATGGGCACGAGACGCCTGGAAAAATTGCAGGAATTTACAAGGCGGGTGATTTACTTGTTAAAATTCGTCGGGGCACTGATTCTAATTCTGGCGGGAACGCTCGCGGGATATATGGAGTCGCATAAGCTGACGGAGAGGGTAGAACAGCTTGAAGCATTCCTTCGTTTCCTTTCCGCGGCGCAAACTGAAATTCGCTTTGCAGCTCTTCCTGTGGAGCAAATTGTACAAAAGCACGGCGGCGAATTGGAATTCCTGCGTATCTGCGCGGCAAATTGCAGCCGGGGAGGATACTTTTCTGCGGTATGGGACGCGAGCGTGGATTCCGGTACCAAAGGCCGCGGGTTCCGTTCAGGGGATATTGATTTGCTGCGGGGTTTTGGTGAAGGGTTTGGCACGAGCGATGTGGAAGGGCAGCTTTCCCATTGTACGCTGTATGGCGAACTGGTAAACGAGAACCTGAAAAACGCAAGGGAAGAAAAAACCCGAAAATCAAGGCTTTATCAAATACTGGGCGTCTTTTCTGGAATGGTGGCGGCACTTGTGCTGTGCTGAAAACGGAGGAATTAAAATGGATGTGGACTTAATTTTTAAAATCGCCGCGATCGGCATTATTGTCGCGGTATTAAACCAGCTTTTGGTTCGTTCCGGGAGGGAAGATCAAGCGATGATGACAAACCTCGCGGGGCTGATCGTTGTACTCATGATGATCATCCAGCAGATCGACACCTTGTTTAAGACGATAAAATCGATTTTTGGGTTATAAGCTATGAATATTGTTGCAATTGCCGGAATCGCCATCATCGCGGCTATCCTCGCGGTAATGATGAAACAATACCATCGTGAATATTCCATTGTCATCAGCATTGCCGCCGGGGTTATTATCCTGTTCGAAGTTTTTGCCAACCTTTCCCCAGCGATTAAGCAGATTAATGTACTGCTTTCTTCATCGGGGCTATCGGCGGAATACGCCACAATATTATTTAAGGCACTGGGTGTTTGTTTTTTGACTCAGTTTGCAGCGGATTCCTGCCGTGACGCGGGGGAAAGCGCGCTGGCGTCCAAGACGGAGCTTGCCGGAAAAATCGCTATTGTGATTTTATCGCTGCCGCTTTTTGAAAGTATTGCGAATACAGCGGTCGGCTTAATAGGTACATAACGATGAAAAGATTATTTTGTTTTTGTATTTTGACAATTCTGATTTTTGCTTTTTCCGCATCCGCATCCGCTTCGGAAAAGCAGGAGGATTATTATAGTCAGCAGCTGCAGCAGAGCGGAGCACAGGATTTACCGGATTATCTGCCGAACGACACCATAAAAGCGCTGGAGAATCTGGGAGTGGAGGGTACCAATTGGCAGAGCATTACTTCCATAACGCCGGGGAGCATGTTCAAACAAATTATTTCCATGATCGGCGGCAATACAAAAGAACCATTCAAGGCAGCGGTTTCGGTCCTGGCGGTTATGCTGCTGTGTGCATTGCTCAACGGTATGAAGCTCTCCTTCGGCGAAAGGCCGATGGGGGGAATCATCGGGATGGTCGGTACACTTTGCGTCTGTACGATTGTCATTCAGCCCATAGTATCGTGCATTACTGACGCCGCACAGATCATTAAAGTTGCTGCAGATTTTCTGCTCGCCTGTGTGCCTGTTTTGGTAGGAATTATGATAGCTGCCGGGCAGCCGGCGACGGCGGGCTCCTACAACCTGCTGATGGTGGCAGCGGGGAACGTTATATCACTTTTATCGTCGAACATCCTTGTGCCGATGTTAAATATTTTTCTGGCTCTCTCGGTTGTGGCTGCAGTTTCCCCCGGTATCAACCTCAGCGGGCTTTGTGATGCTTTCAGCAAAACGGTGAAATGGATTATTACTTTATGTATGACCGTTTTTGCCGGGCTTCTCACCATGCATGGAATCGTTTCTACCGCCGTGGACAGTACCGGCTCTAAGACCGCAAAATTCATAGTAAGCAGTTTTGTTCCTGTTGTAGGCAGTGCGCTCGGGGAGGCGCTTCACGCCATTAACGGATGCGTGAAAATGCTTAAATCAGGAGTGGGCGCTTTCGGATTGCTTGCTGGAATTTTTATATTCCTGCCGATTATTATTCAATGCGTGATATGGCTTATTACAATTAACGTGTGTGCAGGAATCAGCGGAATCTTTGATCAAAAAGAAATCAGCTCAGTTCTGAAAGCGGTTGTTACGGTTATTCAAATGATGCTTGGCATGATTCTTTGCTGCATGTCAATATTGACCGTTTCAACGGTTATCATGTTGGTTATCGGGGGTGTGGCATCATGAGCGCCGTAAAAGAATGGTCTTTGGCGATCTGTATGGCGGTGCTTGCAGCGGCAATGCTGCAAACCCTTGTTCCGAATGGCTCCATGGAACGCATGGTAAAGTTCGTAATCGGAGCGTTTGTAATCTGTGCACTCATACAGCCGCTTGCAAAAATCGTTCCGGAATTCAATGTCGATTTACAGGAAAACACGAAAAATCAAACAAATTCTCAGTTGGAAGGTACGGTCGAATCTCAGATTACCACAGCCGCGCAACAGAGTATCAAAAATTTGGTAATAACGGAATTAAATAATATCGATATAAAATGTGAAAATGTTAATGCGATTATGGATACAAATGAAGATGGCAGCATATCAATTAACAAGGTGGTTGTAATACTCGCAAAAGGATATGATGACGATTGCCAAAAAGCTTCGGATCATCTTGAAAAAGTACTGGGACTTAAAATGGAGGTAACTGCCGATGAAGGAAAAAGGTAGTATTGAAAAAGAGGGGAAAGAATCACTCTTTGACAAGCTTGCCGGAAATGAATTATACCGCAAAATTATTATCTTTGCCTGCGTCATCGGCGTTGCACTGATCTTTTTATCCGGGTACTTAAAACCTGATACTACAGCGGCCAAGTCAACTTCATCCCAACCCACTACGACGGCCGAGCAGTATGCTTCCCAACTGGAAGGCAGCCTAACGGACGTCGTAACGCGAATTCAGGGGGTGGGAATGGCAAAAGTACTCGTAACACTGGAACGAAACACGGAATATGTATACGCAACCGAAGAAAAAAGAAGCAATCAAACCACCGAGGATAAATCCAACGGTTCCAACACGAAAAACGAAGTGAACGATGATACCGAGACGAAATATATTCTCGTGAAAGATGCCGACGGTGCGCAAAAAGCACTTGCGGTAACCGAAGTGCAACCGATTATAAAGGGTGTGGTCGTTGTATGCGACGGCGGTGATAATCCGGCCGTACAGCAGAATGTCATAAACGCTGTGACAACAGCACTTGATATTACTTCCGTACGGGTGTGCGTAATAAAAGCAAAATAATTTTAACAGGGGGAATCTATTCTATGACTATGGGAAAGCGTCAGCTTGTTCTTGCGGCTTTGGTTGTAGCGCTCGGTGCGGCGGTATATTTAAATTGGCAGTTTTCAGGCAACAATCAGTTACTCGCGACCGATGCGGTTACTTCCATGTCGGACCATGATTACGGCGATGCACAGCTTGTGAATAACTCAGCGGCATCCGGTACAACCACTTCATCCGCGTCTTCTATTGCTGTGCAGACAAGTGTAAATGCGGAAACCTATTTCACTCAGGCACAATTGGACCGTCAAAAGGCGAGGGACGCTGCAGTTGCACTTGCTGAGAAGGTGCTTGCGGATGCAAATTCAGATGCTGCCGCCAAAAAGGAAGCTGTTGTTCAGGCAGCGGCGATTGCGAACAATAAAATTAAAGAAACAAATATTGAAAATTTGATTAAAGCAAAGGGCTTTTCAGACTGCCTTGTATTCCTGCAAAACAATGAGTGCAGTGTGGTTGTCAAAAGCAAGGATTCGTCACAGAACAATGCCATTGTAATAAAAGATATTGTTTCGGGCCAATCCGGTGTCGCTTACGATAAGATCAAAATCAGTTTTATTTGAAATGTCTGATCTCCTATTAGATACATATTGGATTTTAAGCAGGGTTGTGGTATAATATGCCTGTGGACGTTTGAAAATATAATGAGCACTCAGAACCCTCCACATAATTTGTGGAGGGTTCTTTTATTATTAAAGGAACCACTAAATCCAAATAATTGCTTGCAGATGCAAAAAACGGAGGAAACCATGAAAAGACGCGAGGCGAGGGAACAGGCTTTTATCCTGATTTTCGAGAGGAGCATTAACCATGACACAACCGAGCAGATTATAGATGCGGCGGAAATGTCAAACGATATCATGATTGATGAGTTTGCAGAAAAAACAGCGGTTGGCGTTGAGGAAAATGAGGATGCCCTAAACGCGCAAATTGAAAAGAATATTCGCGGGTGGAAAATGAGCCGCCTCTCGAAAGTTGCTCTGGCCCTTTTAAAGCTTTCAATTTACGAAATGATGTTTGTAAAAGATATTCCTGTCAGTGTTTCCATTAATGAGGTTATCGATCTTGCTAAAAAATACGGCGGTGCGGAGGATGCTCCTTTTATAAACGGGGTGCTTGGCTCAGTGGCTAAAATAATCGGTGAAAAAGATGAGTGATACACTCGGCCTGGACACCAGTAATTATACGACCTCTGCCGCATTGTGCCGGGGCGATACGGTTTATCAGCAGAAAATGCTTTTGCCGGTAAAAGCCGGGGAACTGGGTCTTCGCCAAAGTGACGCTGTATTCCACCATGTGCAGCAGTTGCCGCAGGTGATGGAAGCGTTACTGAACAACGGTGCTTCCATACAGGCAGTCGGCGCATCTGCCCGTCCGCGTGATTTAGAAGGCTCCTATATGCCTTGCTTTACAGTGGGGCTTGGCACGGCAAGCGCAATATCGTTAACGCTCGGTGTACCAATGCACACATTTTCACATCAGGCAGGTCACATAGCCGCGGCTCTTTATTCGGTCGGAAGACTCGATCTGCTTCAAAAAAAGTTTATTGCTTTTCATGTTTCCGGCGGCACGACAGAAGCGGTGCTTGTCACACCGGATGCGCAAAACGTTTTTAACGTGAAAATCATCGGACAGTCACTTGACCTTAAGGGTGGACAGGCTGTTGACCGCGTAGGCGCAATGCTTGGCCTGGCATTTCCATCGGGCCGTGCGCTCGAACAGCTTGCTTTGCAAACCAATGCTGAATTTTCGATAAAGCCTTCGCTTAAGGGAACAGGCTGCTCACTTTCCGGCATTGAAAATCAGTGCCGGAAACTGCTGGATACAGGTGCCCCGAAGCAAGAAATTGCCGCCTATTGTTTGCAGTCAATTCTGTCCGCGCTAGATGCAATGACTGCTGTTCTTCTTAAACAATACGGGGATTTACCCTTGCTGTTTGCGGGTGGGGTTATGTCAAACAGTATAATTCGAACAGCCCTTACCGGCAAGTACGGCGCATATTTTGCCGCGCCTGAATTTTCAGCGGATAATGCTGCGGGAATCGCGGTATTGACTTCAATAAAAGAAGCATTGCTTTAATTTAGTTTAGTTAAATTAAGCTATGCTACGTAGCCGAGTTTTGTATAAGGAGAGATTTCATATGATTCATACACCGGTAGTACTAAGCGTAACACAGTTGAATACGTATATTAAATCTCTGTTTGACGGTGACGAAAATCTATCAAATCTTTTTCTGAGCGGGGAGATTTCAAATTTTACGAACCATTATAAATCCGGGCATTTTTATATGTCGCTGAAGGATGACAAAAGTGTGATTCGCGCGGTTATGTTTGCACAGAACGCGCGGCGGGTTCGCTTCATGCCTCAGGACGGCATGAAGGTTATTGTGCGCGGCAGGGCAAGCGTTTACGAAGCTACGGGTCAATATCAGCTTTATATTGAAGATATGCAGCCGGACGGCCTTGGCGCGCTGAATCTGGCCTATGAACAGCTTAAAGCAAAGCTCGAATCGGAAGGTTTGTTTGACACCGGGCGAAAAAAACTGATTCCGAAATACCCGGAGAGGGTAGGTGTGATTACCTCCCCGACGGGTGCTGCCGTGCATGATATTACGACGGTTTTAGCTCGCAGGTATCCGCTGGCACAAGTGGTGTTCTGCCCCGTGTTAGTACAGGGTACGGATGCTGCACCGCAGATTGTGGATGCGTTGGAACGGTTTAACCGTCTGAATTGTGCGGATGTGATTATCCTTGGCCGCGGCGGAGGTTCACTCGAAGATCTGTGGCCATTTAATGAAGAAATTGTTGCCCGAGCGGTCGCCGCTTCCCGGATTCCGGTCATTTCCGCCGTCGGGCATGAAACCGATTTCACTATCTGTGATTTTGTCGCAGATTTGCGTGCACCCACACCGTCCGCCGCCGCAGAGCTTGCTGTACCGGACAGTGCGGAATTACTTTATACGATTCAGTATGATGCCGCGCTTTTAAAGCAAAATATGAATACAAGGCTGGACAATCTGCGGCAGCGTCTAAACGCGATTACGGCCAGCTATTCTTTTCGCAGGCCGCAGGATTTGATTGAGCTGCAGCGCATTCGTGCCGACCAGCTTTCAGCAAGGCTCCTGGCCTGTATTTCCCATCAGGTGACCGCTGCGAAAGCCGAACTTTCTTCGGCAAGCGGCAAGCTGAACGCGCTTAGCCCGCTTGCGACACTTTCCAGAGGGTATTCCATCGCATATGACGCAAAACATCACCCGATTTTAAAAACTGCTCAGGTGCAGGTCGGTGAACAAATTACCGTCCTTGTTCAGGATGGAAAGCTTGGCTGTGTGATTGACAGCAAGGAGGAAACACATGACTAAAAATATGACCTTTGAGTCTGCAATGAAAAGATTGGAAGAAATCGTCAGCAAGCTTGAAAATGGCAGTGAGTCATTGGAAAGCGCTTTAAAGCTGTTCGAGGAAGGTTCCGCGCTTGCTTCTGTCTGTTATGGAAAGCTTGAAAATGCCGAGCAGAAAATGAAACAGATTACAGAGTTCGAAAAAACCGGCGGTGAAGAGAATGGCTGAACTTTATCAAGAATATTTAGCGCTGATTGAAAACGGGCTGCGTAATTACTTACCTGAAAAAAATTTAAATCAGGCTGATTTGTTCAAAGCGATGCGCTACAGTTTACTTGCCGGCGGTAAAAGGATTCGTCCGATTCTTGTGCTTGAATTTTGCAGGGTCTGCGGCGGGGATGAAAAATCAGCGCTGCCATTTGCGTGTGCGGTTGAGATGGTCCACACTTATTCGCTGATTCATGACGATCTTCCCTGTATGGATAATGACGATATGCGCCGCGGCCGGCCTTCTAACCATAAAATATACGGTGAGGACATCGCGCTGCTCGCGGGGGATGCGCTTTTGACGATGGCTTTTGAAACCATGCTTTCGAAGCAAGCGGTGGATACCGTCGGTGCGCAGCGTGCCGCTCAGGCCGCCGGTATCCTTGCTGATGCGGCTGGGGCAAACGGCATGGTTGGCGGGCAGGTAATTGACCTGAAGAGCGAAGGTAAAATGATTTCGCTTGAAACCCTGAAAAAGATGGACGAATGCAAAACAGGTGCGTTGATCGTCGCCGCGGCAAAAATGGGATGTGTGCTGGGCGGCGCGGATGAAAAGCAGCTTGCAGCAGCTGAAAATTATGCCAAAGCAATCGGACTTGCATTTCAAATTGTTGATGATATTCTGGATGTTACAAGTGACACCCAAACGCTGGGTAAACCGGTCGGCAGCGATACAGTAAACGACAAGTGCACTTATGTAACGCTCATGGGGCTTGAAGGCGCAGGGAAAGCTGCAGACGAGCTCACGAAAGCCGCGGTTGACTCGCTGGACTGTTTCGGGCGTGGAAATGAATCGCTGATTCAGCTGGCGTACGGACTCGCTTCCCGTGAAAAATAGCGTTATCTGGCGGCAGTCCTAAGTATTTTCGTCGGATTGATTGACAAATTTGACGGAATATGTTAATATTGTTAAGCCGCATATTACGGGTACACAAGTGGGAAACCCACCCGATAGTAGCGAGATTATAAAGAAGGCAGGACCTTTCATTCATGTTTGCAGTAATTGAAACAGGCGGCAAGCAATACAAGGTACAAAATGATGATGTCATTTATATCGAAAAGCTTGCAGCAGAAGCAGAATCCGCAGTCGAATTCAAAGTTGTAGCGGTTGGCGGAGACGACGGTCTCAAGATTGGCAGCCCTTATGTTGAAGGCGCTACGGTAACAGGCAAAGTCATTAAGAACGGTAAGGGCAAGAAGATCACAGTCTTTACTTACAAGTCGAAAAAATCCGAAAAACGTAAAATGGGTCACAGGCAGCCATACACTAAGGTGCAGATCACCGCGATCAACGCTTAATTTCAGCAATGATTTGTGCAGAGTTTTTTACTCAGCCGGGTGGTGAACTGGTTGGATTTCGCATTAGCGGCCATAATGGAATAGCAGGCGAAGATATTATTTGCGCGGCGGTATCGTCCGCAGCATATCTGACTGTCAACACCGTTACCGATGTGATTAAGGCAGACGCCAAGGTTGACACGGAAGACGGGTACATGCTTGTGCGGGTTTCATCAAAGGAAGCCAAAGACTGCCGCAACGTTTTTGCGGGCTTCAAGCTTCATATGTTAGGGCTTGAAGAACAGTATCCTCAAAATATTAAAGTAAGCTATACGGAGGTGTAAGTAATGCTAAAAATAAATATTCAGTTATTCGCTCATAAAAAAGGAATGGGTTCCACCAAGAACGGCCGTGATTCAGAATCAAAGCGCCTTGGTGTGAAACGTGCTGACGGTCAGTTTGTTCTGGCTGGCAACATCCTTGTAAAACAGCGCGGCACTCATATCCATCCGGGTGAGAATGTCGGTATTGGTTCAGACGATTCTCTTTTTGCCTTGGTTGACGGCAATGTAAAGTTTGAACGTCTTGGCCGTGACCGCAAGCAGGTCAGCGTTTATGCTGCAGAGCAGTAAGCCTTTTTAGGTGAATTAAAATCCCGGGCTTGTATTGCCCGGGATTTTTTGGCTTTTACGATACTTTTTTATGGTAATATGAAAGAGGAGTAACGTAAGTTTTAATCAAAGTAAATAAATCTCTTTACGTAACACATAGAAGTTAGTTTTATGTTTCGTGTGAAGTTTTAAGAAAAATATGGTATAATAATATCGAAAAAATATTATTTCGTAGAAATGGCGGTAAATCATCGAATGTTTATAGACAGCGCAAAAATTTATATAAAAGCAGGGGACGGCGGCTCAGGCGCGGTTACTTTCCATCGTGAAAAATTTGTCGCTGCCGGCGGGCCGGACGGCGGCGACGGCGGACGCGGCGGAAGTATTGTTTTTCAGGTGGATGATAATGTTTCCACTTTAGCAGATTTCCGCTATAAACGAAAATATTCGGCTCAAAATGGGGAAGATGGAAGGGGAAAACGTTGCTTCGGTAAAAAGGCTGACGACTTGATTATCAGGGTGCCGCGCGGTACTTTGGTAAAAGAGGCAGCCACCGGCAGACTGATAGCGGATTTATCTGGCGATGAACCTCAAACCATTGCGAAAGGCGGTCATGGCGGCTGGGGAAATGTTCATTTTGCTACGCCTACCCGTCAAACTCCGCGCTTCGCGAAGCCGGGCGCACCCGGTGAGTCAATGGAACTTCAGCTTGAACTAAAGCTTTTAGCCGATGTCGGCCTTGTCGGTTACCCGAATGTTGGAAAATCGACGCTCGTTTCTGTTATCAGCGAGGCAAAGCCGACCATCGCTAATTACCATTTTACAACAATTACGCCTGTTCTCGGCGTTGTTCGCATGGGGGAAGGACAGTCCTTCGTCATTGCGGATATTCCCGGCCTGATTGAAGGTGCAGGGGAAGGCATCGGCCTTGGTCACCAGTTCCTGCGCCACGTGGACCGCTGCAGAATGCTGGTTCATATTGTGGACGTTTCCGGCAGTGAAGGCCGCGACCCAAAACAGGACTTTGAGATTATTAATAAAGAATTGAAAAAGTTTAACCCGGATTTGGCAGAAAGACCAATGATTGTTGCCGGCAATAAATGTGACCTTGCCACGGCGGAACAGATTGAAGAATTTAAGGATTTTGTTGAACATAAGGGCTATATGTTCTTTCCGATCATGGCTGCTATCCGATATCAGGTAGACCCGCTTCTGAACCAGATTATGGAGATGCTCAGCAAGCTTCCGCCGGTCATGCAGTATGAACCAGAAGCAAAGCCAATTATTTCTGTGGAAGAACTGGGCCGCAAAGAAGTAAAAGTCACCAATCAGGATGGCGTGTTTACCGTTGAGGGCGAGTGGCTGTTACAGGTAATTAATTCCGTTAACTTTGACGATTATGAATCGCTGCAATACTTCCAGCGTGTGCTGATTAACTCCGGAGTTATTGACGCTTTACGTGAAGCCGGCATTCAGGAAGGCGATACCGTCAGCATTTATGAAATTGAATTTGATTTTATGGAATAATTAATTCGCGGCTTCTGTATAAAAAGTATGCAGTAGTGCGAAAGAGGACAGGAGTGCTTTTTTGGAACGTTTATACAATGCGGACTGTGATCCGAAGCTGCTCAGCCCGCTGACACTTGCCTTTGTAGGCGACGGTGTTTTTGAACTTTTTGTGCGTGAGCGGCTTGTATGCGCCGGGAACTGCCCGGTAAATGCTTTACACAAAAAGTCGGTTACTCAGGTTTGCTGCAGCGCACAGGCACAGGCATCGCTAAAACTGGTTCCGATTTTGACAGAGCAGGAGTTGGAAGTGCTGAAGCGCGGCAGGAATGCACATACAAACCACGTACCTAAAAATTCAAGCCCAGCCGATTATCATGCTGCCACCGCATTTGAGGCCCTATTTGGATACCTTTATTTAGAGGGTAAAATTGACAGGCTGCGCGAACTTTTTAATGTTATGTGTGATGAATTAATATAAAATGGGGGTGCTTTTGTGGTTCCCAAAACTCATCGGGAAAAAATCCAGGGAATTCTTAAGGATATCTTGTTTTTCGTTGCAGGAAGCTTGATTTATGCTGTTTCGGTTGATGAATTTACTGCACCTAATATGATCGCTCCAGGCGGTGTTACCGGTATCGGTACAATGCTGAATTATATTGCCGGCTGGCCTATCGGTATGATAAGCCTGCTGCTCAACATCCCTATTTTTATTTGGGCGATTATTGAAATTGGATATAAGCTAGTCGGAAAAACCATCGTTGCTACGGTGTTTTTGTCTGTTGCCATTGATTTGGTTGGCAGAGTGATACCCGCTTATACCGGTAATCAGATGCTTGCAGCGCTTTTCGGTGGAATTTTGGAAGGAATCGGACTTTCACTGGTATTTATGCGCGGCGGTACAACCGGAGGCTCAGATTTAGTCGCCAGACTGCTTGGCAGACGGCTGCGTAATTTTTCCATGGGAAAACTGATGCTTGGAGTCGACCTTACTATTGTGCTTGCATCTGCATTTGTATACAAGAGCATGGAGAGTGCGCTTTATGCCATTATTACCATATTTGTTTCGACCAGACTGATTGACGCCATTCTTTACGGCACGGATGTAGGTACCGGAAAAGTATTGTTTATTATGTCTGCTAAAAATGACGAAATATCTCAGGATATTTTAACTGATATGGATCGCGGTGTTACGATTTTAAAATCACGCGGGGCCTATAGCGGGCGTGAAGGGGAAGTCCTTCTCTGTGCGGTTCGCCGCTATGAGGTTGTCAAGGTAAAGGATATTGTGCGAACTCATGACAAGGATGCATTCATGATTGTTGGTGATGCAGGTGAAATCTCCGGTGAAGGTTTTCGGGAGGTCAAGGTTGACGATAAAACACTAAGGGAATTAATTGCGCATGCAAAAAAGAAATAATAAAACAGGCGGTCTTGTATATTATACAAAACCGCCTGTTTTTACAGCGACAAATTAATTCAGTTATTTGCAATTATTGGAATTTCCGTTCTGAGTTGATTGTGTTGATTGGGTTGCGCTTGTGCCGTTGTTGGAACGGTTTGAGTTGTTGCTAGAAGTACGGTTGGAACCGGTCGAACTTGTACCGTTGTTCGAAGTGTGACTTGAAGTATTGGAGCTTGTGCCATTGTTAGAGGTACGATTTGAAGTGCTGGATGTGCCGTTGTTCGAAGTACGATTTGAATTATTGGAACTTGTGCCGGTGTTTGAGCTGCTTCCACCATATGGCTGTTTGCTTGTGCTAGAAGATTGATTATCCATATTATAATTCACCCCCTTCGCCAGTTATTATTTGCGCACATTAGGAAAATATACCAGTATTTTTGGAGTTGATTGATTTGATTTTGCTGTCGCCGGCATTCAAAATTAAAATGAAAAACATGTTAAATGACGAATTTGAAGTGTTTTTAGACACTTATAAAAAACCTCATTATCGAGGGGTCCGTCTGAATCCCTTAAAATGTGATGTGTACACATTAAGGAATTCACTTCCTTTTTCAATTAAGCCTGCGCCGTTTTCACCTTTGTCATACTATATACCAACTGAGACGGAGAAAATCGGATCACTTCCTATGCATCATGCGGGGGCTTTTTATTCGCAGGAACCCTCCGCCGCTTCGGCGGTAACGGTACTAAACCCGCAGCCGGGGGAAACTGTTTTGGATTTATGTGCCGCGCCGGGCGGTAAATCGACGCAAATCGCTTCATTATTAGATGGAAAAGGTTTGCTTTGGTCTAATGAAGTAGTCCGAAGCCGTGCCAGTATTTTAATATCGAATTTCGAACGGTGCGGTGTCACAAACGCCGTGGTGTCGTCCTGTCATCCGGAAGTGCTGTGCACAGCGCTTTCCGGGTATTTTGATAAAATCTTAGTAGACGCTCCATGCTCGGGTGAAGGAATGTTCCGCCGTGACGATCAGGCAATTCTTGACTGGAGTCAGGCACATGTCGAAGCCTGTGCCGTGCGTCAGCTTGCGATTTTAGAAAGTGCGGCGCTTGCGCTGAAACAGAACGGAACATTGGTTTATTCGACCTGCACGTTCTCTCCGGAGGAAAACGAAGGTGTGGTAGCCGATTTTTTGGCACGGCACAGTGATTTTGAACTGATTGACTGCGGTCAGAGCTTTGGCCGTCCCGCCTCACTCGCAAAGGCACGCAGAATCTTTCCTATGGACGGAGGAGAAGGCCATTTTGTCGCTGCAATGAAAAGGCTTTCTTTAAATGAACAGTGTCCGCGGCCCTATGTCCGTAAAAAAGCTGTTCAGGCGGATATGGCGGATGATTTATACCGGCAAATTTTTAAAGACCGCCGTACCCGTACCATTGAACAGGTTGGAAGCTCCTTTCTGTTGCTGCCCGAAATTCTGCCGGATATCAAAAACCTTGGGGTGATTCGGGCAGGTGTGATGCTTGGGGAAGCAAAAACAAACCGTATTGAGCCGGTACACGCAGTGTTTATGGCGGCAAAGCCGCAGGAATTGAATCTGACGGTGAATTTTACACATGATTCCCCGGAAATCACAGCTTTTCTGCGGGGAGAGGAAATTGAGGTTGACTTTGCGCTTCGTGGATATGCGGGTGTTTCAGTGAATGGTGTAATGACCGGTTTCGGAAAATGTTCCAATGGCCGGCTGAAAAATCGTTATCCAAAGGGACTCAGGAATAATTAAAGGACAGTCAATTATAGCAATTACAAAAATGAAGCGGAATAGCTATCGTTATCTCCCCCGCCGGAGGCGGGGGAGATAACATCTTTTTTTCCTATTCTTAATTGAAATTGCCATAGGGTTTCAATCCTTCGGCGCACACACGCGCTTTTAAGGCGAATTCCGTTTTTAAACTTAAAACAGAATTGGTTTTAACCAGTTTGAATTTGATCGGTGTACTTTACTCTTTAGGAGGCTTTAGCCTCAAATTCAAACCATCGGCTTTGTCAAAGCTTGAATTTATAAATAAATGATGTTATAATAATCGATAATTAATTTGAAAGAGGGCATTTAAAATGCAGGAAATCAAAGTGGAACTGACAGAACATCCCAAACAGAAGCCGACAGATTCAACAAAGCTTGGGTTTGGTACGATATTTACAGATCATATGTTCATGATGAACTATGATGAGGGAGAGGGCTGGCATAATGCCAGAATTGTCCCGTTTGGACCAATTGAGCTTTCGCCGGCTGCTATGTGCCTGCATTACGGTCAGTCTGTTTTCGAAGGAATGAAGGCTTACCATGCGGTTGACGGCAGAATCCTTCTTTTCAGGCCGGATAAAAATATGGCCCGTCTTAATTCATCCAATGACCGTCTTTGCATCCCGCTTATCGATGAAGAGTTTGCAGAGAAGGCTATTGAGAAACTCGTTTCTGTAGAAAGAGACTGGATTCCGTCTGCTGAAGGTACCTCTCTTTATATTCGCCCGTTTATTATCGGCGTTGACCCGCATGTTGGCGTTCACCCTGCGCAGCACCTGATTTTTATGGTTTTATGCTCACCGGTTGGTGCGTATTATCCGGAAGGTTTGAATCCGGTTAAAATTTACGTTGAAAAGAATTATGTCCGCGCGGTTAAGGGCGGAATGGGTTACACGAAAACTGCCGGAAACTATGCAGCATCTTTAAAGGCGCAGGATGAGGCGGAAAAGCAAAACTACACGCAGGTGCTTTGGCTTGACGGGATAGAGCGCAAATATATTGAAGAAGTCGGCACGATGAATGTCTTCTTTGTAATAGGCGACGAAATTGTTACCCCGGAATTACAGGGCTCCATTCTTCCGGGAATAACCCGAATGTCTTCCATTGAACTGCTGAAGTCATGGGGACTGAATGTGGTGGAACGCAAAATTTCCATTGATGAACTTGCTGCGGCCGCATCAAACGGCGATCTTAAGGAAGCGTTTGGTACCGGTACTGCCGCTGTTATTTCGCCGATTGGTCACTTAAAGTGGGGAGACGAAATGATGGATATCAACAAAGGCGAAATCGGTTCGATTTCCCAGCGTCTTTACGATACGCTCACCGGGATTCAATGGGGCAAAATGAAAGATACCTTCGGTTGGACGGTCGAAGTAAAATAAACAAAAGCGTCAAGGGCGGCGGCAGATATGCCGTCGTTTTTGTATGTCATGAGGAGGTTTTTATGCGCGAGCTTGCATTTCCTGTTCCGGCTGAATATGACGGCATACGGCTGAAAAGCTTTCTACGCGGTTATTGTGGAATCTCCTCTCGGTTAATGATTCGGCTGAAACGGGAGCCAATGGGAATTACGGTCGACGGTCTGCACGCGATTGTTGCCGATACACTGAAATCCGGAACTGTTGTGCGATTACTGATGCCGGATGATGAAAAGCAATTGGAACCGGTTAATCTGCCGATCTCCGTAATTTACGAGGATGATGACGTTCTTATTCTTGACAAGCCCGCAAACATGCCGATGTACCCCACACCCGGTCACGACAGTGACAGCTTGGCAAACGCTGTATCAGCTTTCTTTTTGGAGCACGATGAAAAAATCGCGTTCCGTCCTGTATATCGATTGGATAAAGATACAACAGGGCTGGTAGTGCTGGCAAAAAATCCGTATGCGGCGGCGCGGCTTGCTCATTCGGTAAAAAAGGAATATTTCGCTGTTTGCGAGGGGGAACTTTCCGGCTTCGGCGTTATTGACAGCCCGATTGGTTTAAAAGAAGGTCATAGGATACAACGGGCGGTCACGCCGCAAGGGGAAAAGGCGGTTACAAAATGGCGGGCTCTCGGCAGCGCAAATCAGCATAGTTTTGTGGCTCTGGACCTTGTGACAGGGCGTACCCACCAAATTCGGGTGCATATGTCGAATAGTGGGCATCCTCTGGCCGGTGACGATATGTACGGCGGCAGCTTAACGTTAATTGCAAGGCAGGCTCTTCATTGCGGTTCAGTCTGCTTTACTCATCCTTTTACAAATAAGGAACTGTGTTTTATCAGTGAGTTACCCAATGATATGAAAATTCTGCTCAATATCTGCGGTATAAAAAATATACAAAAATAAGATCATATGCTATGCTAATTAAATATTATTGCATAAAAGTGAATTTTTATTTAATAAAAGGGTTGATTATTGCATATTTATGCGTTATAATACAATCACATTAAAAACAAACCAAATTAACTTCAGATTTTAACGGAGGGTAATTAATATGAAAAAGTTATCTAAAATTGCGGCATTTATTCTTGCGGCAACCATGATTGTTTCTATGAGTGCATGTTCCGGCACAAGTACCACTGCATCTACGGCAGCGAGCAGCGCAGCAAGTGAGGCAGGCAGTACAGTAGCTTCAGCCGCTCCCACTTCTTTGGATAAGATTAAGTCGGACGGATTTATAACGATGTCCACCAATGCGGAATTTGAACCGTTTGAGTATAAAGACGGTGACAGTATTATTGGTATTGACGCTGACATTTCTCAAAAGATCGCCGATAAGCTTGGGGTTAAACTCAAGATCAACGATGTCGCTTTTGATACGTTAACCACCGAACTGAGTGCCGGAAAGGCCAACTTTGTCGCGGCAGGCATGACAGCAACGGAAGATAAGAAAAAGAACGTTGATTTCTCCGACACCTACTTTGATGCCTCACAGGCTATCATTGTATTAAAAGGCAGTGCTATTAAAGCAAGTGCTGACCTGAACGGCAAAAAGGTTGGTGTTCAGCAGGGGACTACGGGTGATACATTCTGCACCAATGAAGACGGCAAAAATAGTATCAAGGTTGGTTCCGTCGAACGTTACAACAAAGGTGTTGATGCCATCACTGATTTGATCAACGGAAAAATAGATGCGGTTGTCATCGACGATTTTCCGGCGAAGAAATTTGTGGAAAAAAACCCGGATAAGCTTGCAAAGCTGGATGAAGCTTTGACGGTCGAGCAGTATGCAATTGCCGTGAAAAAGGGCGATGAGGCAATGCTTAAAACTGTAAATGAGGTCATCAGCGAATTGAAATCCAGCGGTGAACTGGATAAAATTGTTGGGAAATATCTAGGCATCTAACAGCCGCATTCCTTCATTCAGAACGCAGGGCCGACAGAACATTCTGCCGCCCTGCTTTTCTCAGTTTAAAAAAGGAGGTAAAATATGAGCACACTGTTTGCAGCGCTGCAGCTTTCGTTTTTCTCGGATTTTGCACAAAAATTTTATGAAGCGTTCATTGTTAAGAGTAGGTACAAGTATATTGTTACCGGTTTAGGCAACACCCTTTTAATTACTGTTTTTGCGGTAATTATCGGTGTAGTTTTGGGTACGGTAGTTGCACTCGTTAAGGTAGCACATGGAAACAATAAGAAGAAATTCAGATTATTAAATTCATTATGCAGCTTATATTTGACAGTAATACGCGGTACCCCTGTTATTGTTCAGCTGTTAATTATGTACTACATCATATTAAGTTCCACCAGCGTGGATAAAGTTACCGCATCCATTCTTGCTTTTGGTATTAACTCCGGTGCATATGTTGCCGAGGTAATACGTAGTGGAATTCAGTCAGTCGATAAGGGTCAAATCGAAGCAGGGCGTTCGCTTGGTTTGAACCAGCGTGACACAATGATTAAAATTGTATTTCCGCAGGCGCTTAAAAATGTATTGCCGGCAATCGGCAATGAGTTTATTGCTTTACTCAAGGAAACATCAGTCGCCGGATATATTGGAGTACAGGACTTAACAAAGGGCGGGGACGTCATCAGAAGTATTACTTATGATGCCTTTACTCCTTTATTGAGCACTGCAGCAGTATACCTGCTGATTGTTATTGGACTTACTTCTGCTTTGACTAAATTCGAAAGGAGGCTGCATAAGAGTGATAACCGTTAAAGAATTGCACAAAACCTTTCATACCCTGAGCGGTGACCTTCCGGTACTAAAGGGAATTAATCAGAACATAGAAAAAGGGGAGAAGGTTGTCATCGTCGGCCCCTCCGGCTCCGGTAAGAGTACATTCCTGCGTTGCCTGAACCTGCTTGAGCAGCCGACAGACGGTGAGATTTGGTTTGAAGGAATACAAATCAACAAGCCTGACTGTAATATTAACCAACTGCGTCAGAAAATGGGCATGGTGTTTCAGCATTTTAATTTATTCCCGCATTTGACTGTTTTGCAGAATATTACCCTTGCACCCATAACGCTGAAGCTAAAATCGCAGGAAGAGGCGAATCGGCAGGCCACGCAGCTTTTGGAACGTGTCGGTCTTGCAGAAAAAGCGGCGGCCTATCCTGTTCAGCTTTCCGGCGGCCAGAAACAGCGTATCGCTATTGTGCGCGCGCTTGCTATGAATCCCGACGTAATGCTTTTTGACGAACCGACCAGCGCGCTTGACCCTGAAATGGTGGGTGAAGTGCTGCAGGTCATGAAAGAACTTGCGGCCGAAGGTATGACGATGGTTGTTGTTACGCATGAAATGGGATTTGCGCGTGAAGTTGCAACTCGCGTACTTTTCATGGATGACGGTCAAGTTGTAGAAGAAGCAAAGCCTGATGAATTTTTCAGTCATCCGAAAAATCCAAGGCTTCAGGACTTTTTATCTAAAGTTCTTTAAATACGAAACGGAATATGATAAAATAAAAAGTACAGTTAAATTACTGTACTTTTTATTTTTAGGGGGTGGCTGTATGCCGGCTGCGATTACCCATTTCCTTCAGGCTGAAAGAGTGATGGAGAAGCTGAACAAGCAAAAGGATTCGATATCCTTGAATCGCGTTGCGTTTCTGTGGGGGGCCCAAGGTCCAGATTTTTTGTATTGCCACCGTTATCTTCCATGGCAGCACGGGAACAGCTTAAAGGAATATGCCGAAAAGCTGCATCACGAAAAACCTTCAAAAATCTTAACAGCGATGCGTGATTTTTATAATACCACTCAGCATGACAGTATTGTACTTTCTTACATATTCGGGTTTATCTGTCATTACGGTCTGGACCGTGTAGGCCACCCGTTCATTCATTGCAGCACACAGCTTTTGCTGCAGCAGCAGCCTAATCAGAATGAGGAGATTTTGCACAATCAAATTGAATCTTCGCTTGATGTGATTATGCTGCGCTATGAAAAGGCGGAACTCCCAACAGATTTTAATCTGAAATGGACCGTTCCGAAAAATCAGCCGGTTCAATTAAAAATCACGGATTTGTATGCGTATGTTTTAAATCGACTGTATGAATTGAAGGACTCAAATGCCGGACTGCTGCAGGCAACAAATGACTGCCGATTGCTGTTTGGCCTTCTAAACGACCGTACAACACTAAAAAAAACACTTATTGAGCGCTTTGAAGCGCCAAAGGGAAAAAACAGCATTTCGTGCCATATGCGCGGCGTCAGCGAGGGTGATGAGTATGATTATGCAAACACACTGCTGGCTGACTGGAATTGGCCGCTTGCCGATAGTTTAAAAAGAAATGAAAGCTTTTTCGATCTTTATGAGAACTCTATAACTGAAAGTATTGAGTTAATTCAAAATTATTTGACTGCTGAAAATTTAAGTGAACTGACAAACGAGATTCCGTTTGTGTGAGGAGGACAGTATGGATAGAATTGCAAGTTTTTGCGTTGACCACAATACGTTATTACCGGGCATCTACGTTTCCCGTGTAGACGGTGATATTATAACTTATGATATTAGAATGAGAAAACCAAATATCCCGCCGTACCTTGAAAATCCCGCGATGCACACCATTGAGCATTTATTTGCTACTTACGCGCGTAATTCTGAACTTCGTGATCAAGTAATTTATTTTGGACCGATGGGTTGCCGTACGGGTTTTTATTTTTTGGTTAGAAATATGGACAAACAGGATGCAATTCAGCTGATAAAAGATGCATTTTTATTTATTGCAAATTACGATGCAGTCATACCCGGGACAACTGCCGCTGAATGCGGGAATTATCTGGAACATGACCTCAGCTTGGCTAAAAAGGAAGCAAATGATTTTTTACCAATTATTAGTGAATGGAATGAGCAAAAGTTGAAGTATTAGGCCGAATTTTGTCGGCAGGTTTGTTGCCTATTTGTAAATTCGTTACAAAAAGGTTGCAAAATTGTTACTTTTGTTATATCATATTAAAGAACATTACAAATTTGTAACAATTTAATGATGCGAAAGGATTTGGCTTCATGCAGATTCCTAAGCTAAAAAAGCTGTTTATACATGCATGTGAACTCACACATGATTTTCTATATATCGTTGGAATACAGACGATCCGCATACTGAAGAGGGTTGGGCGCAGGATGGCCCGGTTCCTTCGGCCTGTAACCAATCTTTTAAAACGCCTATATGATTTCACAATCGGCAGGCAGATTATAAAATTAAAAAGAGAAATCCGTTCGGTGCGTGAGGGCTTTTCAATTGCTCGAAAGCGGATAGCCGAGGCTAGAAGTCATGGCTATCTTCGTGTTTTCAAAGAGTACGCTTGGGTGACCGGGAAAAGTCTGGTTCGTCACCGGGGATTTCTGTTTTCAATTCTTAATGTTGCAGCGCCGGTTGCGGCTGTACTTTTTCTGATTATGACGATCCAGCACTGGAACAATCTTAATTATGGACTGATACTTTCCTATGACGGACAAGCGGTTGCAACGATTCAAAACGAAAAAGTTTTTGAACAAGCAACCGAAATGGTGAGTCAGCGTATGGTGCATGATACGGCGGCAAGCGATACCGGAATGAAGTTCACCCCGGCTTTTCAGCTTTCTGTTGTGGACACAGACAGTTATGCTCCGGTAAGTAATGTCTGCGATAAAATCATTCAGCAGTCCAATGGGATAATTGAAGAAGCGAGCGGACTTTATGTTGACGGCGAGTTGATTGGTGCGGTAAAAAGCAGCGCTGATCTTCGATTTATATTGCAAGGCCTGCTGAATAAAGCGCGCGGTACAGATACTGAAGCTACAACTGCTTTTGTGCGGAACGTTGAAACCATCAATGGTTTATTTCCCACCACTACAATTATGGCTACCGAAAATATGAACAAGCTGCTTACCGGCACTTCTCAATCCGCTGTAGTATATACAGTAAAGGACGGAGATACGGCTACCTCCATTGCGAAGGAGAATCATACCACGATTGCCGAGCTCAATAAAATCAATAATAATCAGATCGGTGATGATCTGCATCCCGGTGATTTAATTAACCTTGAAATGGCTGTTCCAAAGCTTGGCGTTGAATTGATTAAAAATGTAACATATCAGGTTCCACTTTCTTATAAAACAACTACAATTCAGGATGACACACAGTACACGGATTACTCCAAGGTGAAAACGGCCGGCGTGAACGGCGTGCAGCAATGTGTCGACAAGGTTTATTATGTAAATGGCATGGAATCGAAGCGTGACGTTATCAGCAGAACCCAAATTCAACCGCCGGTGGATAAGGTCGTTATCACCGGTACGAAAAAAAGACCAAAGTACAGCAGTTCCGGGGAGAGCACAGGAAGTCTGATGTGGCCTGTTCCGTCCCTTCATACGATCACAACTTATTTTACGTGGCGTTGGGGCAGCTTCCACACCGGAATTGATATTTCCGGCGGCGGTGCTTATGGCAGAACAATTGTGGCCGCGGACGGCGGAACAGTTGTTTCCTCCGGTTGGAAAAACGGTTATGGGAACTGTGTCCAAATCAGTCATGGGAATGGTATTCAAACTCTTTATGGCCATGCCAGCAAACTTCTTGTCCGTGCGGGTCAACGGGTTTCGAAAGGGCAGGCAATTGCACTTATCGGCAGTACCGGTAACTCAACCGGCCCTCACTGCCATTTTGAAGTGATTAAGAACGGCACAAAGGTAAATCCGCTTAGTTATGTCGGAAGGTAACAAACTGAATCATAATTCAGTTCACTGAATCACGATTCAAATTAATAAAAAGAAGTGTTCTGCACCCTTTGAAGAACAGAACACTTCTTTTACATTTCATTACAAAACAGTTACATCTTCCTCTGCGTATTGACTTTTCTATTCATTCGTATTATCATCAATTAGTGTGTTGAAATATAGAAATCAGAATTTTATTTAATTCTAAATTTATTTACTTTCTGATTAGAATTTCAAAATATTAACAATGATATATTAATGAAAATTGCTTGATATTTTACGAAAAAATGCAATAATAGTATTGTTATAAATTAGATTGGAGCGTGCCGCATTGGACAAATTCGTTATTAAAGGTGGCAATCGGCTAACCGGCGAGGTTAACATCAGCGGAGCTAAGAATGCCGCTATCGCTATTATCCCGGCAGCAATTTTGGCCGATGGTATTTGCCGCATTGAAAATGTACCAAACATTACCGACGTTTCTTCCATTACAAGGATTCTTTATGATATGGGTGCTAAAGTACGCAATATTGATAAATGCACGATTGAAATTGATCCAAGGCCGATTCGTACCCATGTAGCATCTTATGAATTAGCACGCCACATCCGTGGGTCTTATTATCTTCTGGGAGCATTGCTTGGCCGCTTTAATCATGCAGTAGTTACCATGCCCGGTGGGTGTGATTTTGGGGTTCGTCCGATCGACCAGCACCTTAAGGGTTTTGCCGCATTAGGTGCGACTTATAAGCTGGAAGGCGGCATGGTCGATGTCTATGCAAAAAGTTTGAACGGGGCTAATATTTATCTTGATGTGGTTTCCGTCGGAGCAACCGTAAATATTATGTTGGCGGCAGTGAAAGCAAAAGGTACCACATTGATCGAAAATGCCGCTAAAGAGCCGCATATTGTTGATCTTGCTAACTTTTTAAATTCGATGGGTGCAGATGTAAGAGGTGCCGGCACCGATGTAATTAAAATTTACGGTGTTGACCACTTGAACGGTACCACTTATTCCATTATTCCCGATCAAATCGAGGCGGGCACATATATGGTTGCCGGTGCGGTAACCGGCGGTGATATTCTCGTAAAAAACGTGATTCCGAAACACCTTGAATCCATTTCCGCCAAGCTGGAGGAGATGGGGGTAACGATTGAGGAGTTTGACGACGCTGTCCGAGTTTCCCGTAAAGGTAAATTAAATAAGTGCAATATAAAAACGATGCCCCATCCCGGATTCCCAACGGATATGCAGCCGCAGGTTGCCGTTCTTCTATCCATTGCGAATGGAACAAGTATCATCAACGAAAGCGTTTGGGACAACCGTTTCCGTTATGTGGAAGAATTGAAGCGCATGGGTGCGCAAATTTCAGTGGATGGAAAACTTGCTGTTATTGAAGGAGTCGACCATTTAAACGCAGCGCCTGTCAAAGCGACGGATTTGCGCGCGGGTGCAGCCATGTTGATCGCCGCGCTTGCTGCCAAAGGGACAACTCAGATTGAAGACATTAACCACATTGAACGCGGATACGAAGATGTTGAAGAAAAGCTTCGCGATTTGGGTGCGGATATTAGACGGGTTCATATTCCTGAGCCAAGCGTGGCACAGGCAATCTGAACCGTAGAATACAAAACGGGTGGGGGATGGACGTATGTCTTTCCCTTTTCTCATATGTGGAGGTTGATTCATGGCAAGGTTTTGTCCGCTTTTCAGCGGAAGCAGCGGAAACAGTTATTACATAGGTTCGGCTTCATCAGGCGTTTTGATTGATGCCGGAAGAACCGCAAAGCAGTTAACAAATATGCTGGATCTCTGCGGAATTGATATCGATGCAATTAAAGCAATTTTTGTTACACATGAGCACTCTGATCACGTTCAGGGTTTGCGTGTGTTAGCTTCACGTCACCATATCCAAGTCTATTCTTCCACCGGTACCATAGGCGCACTGGGGAAAATGGGCTGTCTGAACGACAAATTTCAAAGTGATGTGATTGACGGGAACGGCGTAGAATGTGCCGGAATGTACATTAAGCCGTTTCATACTTCTCATGACAGCGCCGAAAGCATAGGATACCATGTGCAAACACAGGATGGGCGGAGTGCGGCTGTTTCGACTGATCTGGGCTACATGTCGGATGAGGTTCGCAGTGCCCTTGCGGGAACGGATTTGGTCGTTTTGGAATCGAATCACGATATTGGTATGCTGAACAACGGCCCGTATCCATATCCGCTAAAAAAGAGAATCCTTTCAGATACCGGCCACCTTTCCAATCTTGCCTGTGCCGATGAGCTTTGCAGCCTTGCAAACAAAGGCACTTCACGCTTTGTACTGGCACACCTCAGTTCGGAAAATAACACACCGGAGTTGGCGTATCAAACCGCCCTGTGTGCGCTCACACTGGCCGGCCTTAAGCCGGGAATCGATTTTGAGCTTAATGTGGCGCCAAGAGAAAACACCGCCGGTAAAATTACGATATTTTAGGAGTCACTATGTTAACGGTTCAAATCATATGTGTCGGTAAACTGAAAGAAGCATATTGGCGGGAAGCCTGTGCGGAGTATGCAAAGCGGCTTCAGGCATTCTGCCGGTTTTCAATTGTGGAGCTTGCGGAGAACCGACTGCCGGAGAATCCTTCTCAGGCACAGGTTGATGATGCGCTTAAATCGGAAGGCAGGAAAATACTGTCTGCCTCGGCAGGCTCCACCCTGTTTGCGCTCTGTATTGAAGGAAGACAGCTTTCATCCGAACAATTAGCGGAAAAAATAAGCACATTAAGTGTAAACGGAATGAGTTCGGTCAGCTTTTTAATCGGCAGTTCGTTCGGCCTTAGTGATGAAGTGAAACATGCGGCCGATTTTCAGCTCTCTATGTCACCGATGACATTTCCGCATCAGCTTGCACGAATTATGCTTTGTGAGCAAACCTATCGTGCGTTTCAAATTATGAATAACGGAAAATATCATAAGTAAAGGGGCGTTGAAATCATGATAAACACAGGGACACAAGAAATTATAACAGACAGATTAATTCTCCGCCGATTTATTTTGGATGATGCGGAAAATATGTTCAATAACTGGGCAAATGACCCGGAAGTTACCAAGTATCTTCGCTGGCCGCCTCACTCGGATGTCGATGCCACCAGAAAACTTTTAGCGGAATGGATTGCCTGCTATGATGATCCTGCTTATTATTCATGGGCGATTGCGCTTAAGGAAAACGATGTCGTAATCGGTTCTCTTGGCATCATGGGAGTCAGTGAAATTGACGAAGCGGGTGAAATCGGTTACTGCATCGGTAAAAAGTGGTGGGGTAAAGGTTTTATGACGGAGGCACTGAACGCAGTCATTTCATTCGGATTCGAACAGGCCGGGTTTAATCGTTTAGAGGCCGGTCATTCCATACATAACCCTGCGTCGGGCTGCGTAATGCAGAAGGCGGGCATGACACTTGAGGGTATTGCACGTCAGAAGTACAAGGCAAATTTGGGCTTTCAGGATTGTAAACTCTATTCGATTCTTAAAGACGATTACAGAAAAGCTGACTAAAAAGCGCCGCCGGATGGAGTACTCCATCCGGCGGCGCTTTGATGTAATGATATGAGAATTTCTATCAGACGGTACCCTGCGCAAGCATTGCATCGGCAACTTTTATGAAACCTGCAATATTTGCGCCGACCACATAATTTCTGGGATAACCGTATTTCTCAGATGCATTGGATGTATTAAGAAAAATGTTTTCCATAATGCTTTTCAGTTTAGCATCGACTTCGTCGAATGTCCAGTTAAAGCGCATGCTGTTTTGACTCATTTCAAGTGCGGATGTCGCAACACCGCCCGCATTGGCAGCTTTTCCCGGTGCGAACAACACTTGATTAGACTGCAGATATTCGGTAGCATCCATTGTGGTGGGCATATTTGCACCTTCGGCAACCGCAAAAACACCGTTCTTGACGAGCAGCTTTGCATCGTCTAAAAGCAGTTCATTCTGTGTCGCACAGGGAAGTGCAATGTCACACGGAGTACTCCAAACACCCTTGCCTTCGTGGTAAACCGAATTCGGTCTGTATGCTTTGTATTCGGATAAGCGGCCGCGTCTCACTTCTTTAATTTCTTTAATTGCCTTCAGTTCGATTCCGTCGGCATCGTAAATCCAGCCGGTTGAATCGCTCATAGTGACAACTTTGCCGCCCAGCTCCTGTGCTTTCTGGCATGCGTAAATCGCGACATTGCCCGCACCGGAAATCACGATAGTTTTGCCTTCGACAGATTTCCCGTTCTTTTTGAGCATGGCGTCTGTAAAATAAAGGAGTCCGAATCCGGTCGCCTCGGTACGTGCAAGTGAACCGCCATAGGGCAGGCCTTTGCCGGTGAGGATGCCGGAATACTCATTGCGGATGCGCTTGTACTGGCCAAACAGATAACCGATTTCACGTCCTCCCACGCCGATGTCCCCGGCGGGTACGTCAGTGTCCGGCCCAATGTGACGGTAAAGCTCGGTCATAAAGCTTTGGCAGAACGCCATGACTTCACGGTCGGATTTTCCCTTTGGGTTAAAATCAGAACCGCCTTTGCCGCCACCGATAGGTAAACCGGTAAGGGAATTTTTTAGAATTTGTTCAAAACCTAAAAATTTCAGTATACCAAGGTTTACGGAAGGGTGAAGGCGAAGTCCGCCTTTGTAAGGCCCGATTGCGTTGTTGAACTGTATGCGGTACCCGCGGTTAACCTGTACTTTGCCATTGTCGTCAGTCCATGAAACGCGGAATTTGACTTGCCTGTCCGGTTCAGTCAGCCGCTCAAGAATGCCGGCTTTCTCATACAGTGGGTTTTGCTTAATAACCGGCGCCAGGGATTTTAAGACTTCCGTTACTGCCTGAATAAATTCAGGTTCATTTGGGTTGAGTGCGATGACATTTGCCAATTGCTCGTCTACATAAGACATTGGAATATCCTCCTATATAAATGTTACGAGTGACATTATTCTAATTAATAATGGTCTCGCACTTTTTCAGTTTACCACAAGAAATATCAATTTACAATATTTTGAAGTTTTGAAAGTAGAAAAATAACGTTTATTCTGCAGGAAGAAAGTATAAATGTTGCAAAATCACGGAAAATAAATGTAGCAAATTAAAAATTTGTGCATAAAAATGAAATGCACCTTTCAATTTGAAAATCATTGACACAGCATAGTAAATAGAATAAAATATAAGTAATATATAAATTATTTTGACAAGGAGGTTCTTCATAAGAGCAGCCTTGTTATTTTATTTTATGGGAGGTATTCGTTTGAGCAGATATTCAAAAGAGGATATTATTCGAATGATCGAAGAGAATAATGTCAGATTTATCCGATTGCAGTTCACGGACATTTTAGGCGCTCTGAAAAATGTGGCAATCACAACCAGCCAGATTAAAAAAGCACTGGACAACGAGTGTATGTTTGATGGCTCATCCATTGAAGGGTTTGTGCGCATCGAAGAGTCCGATATGTATCTGAGGCCTGATCTCGATTCTTTTGTTATTTTGCCGTGGCACACCCAGCATGGCAGTGTTGCCAGACTGATCTGTGACATTTACAAGCCGGACGGCACACCGTTTGAAGGTGACCCCCGCTATGTACTGAAGCGGACGGTTCAGGAAGCGGCCCAAATGGGTTATACCTTTAATGTTGGGCCTGAGTGTGAGTTTTTTCTGTTCAATACCGATGAATTCGGTCACCCTACCACCATTACTCATGACACAGCCGGTTATTTCGACTTGGGGCCTTCCGACCTTGGTGAAAGTGCCCGACGTGATATTTGCCTGAACCTTGAAGACATGGGCTTTGAGATTGAAGCTTCACATCATGAGGTTGCGTACGCTCAACATGAAATTGATTTTAAATACAGCGAAGCGCTTTCAGCGGCAGATAATATTCTTACGTTTAAAATGGTGGTGAAGTCCTGTGCAGATGCACATGGGCTATGTGCAACTTTTATGCCAAAACCTGTTTATGGACGCGCCGGTTCCGGAATGCATACGAATATGTCGTTATTTAAGGATGGCAAAAACGCTTTTTATGACCCGGAAAGTGAAACGGGATTGAGCCATATTGCATATAACTTTATTGCAGGTGTTTTAAAGCATATTAAAGGCATGTGCGCCATTACGAATCCGCTTGTCAATTCCTATAAACGGCTGGTGCCTGGTTACGAGGCCCCATGCAATATCGCATGGACCTTAAGCAACCGCAGCGCTTTAATCCGCGTACCTGCATCCCGCGGACTTGGCACACGAATTGAACTGCGCAACCCCGATCCTGCCTGCAATCCCTACCTTGAGTTTTCTGTTTTGCTGGCAGCCGGCCTTGACGGTATCAAAAATGACTTAATGCCTCCTCAAGCGGTTTCAGCGAATATTTACGATTTTGGTCAGGCAGAACGGGATGCCGCAGGGATTGAAAACCTGCCTTCCGACCTGAACATTGCAATCGGTGAAATGAAATCCGATCCGTTTATCAGTGAAGTATTAGGTAGCCACGTTTTCAGCAAATACACCGAAGCGAAAGAAAAAGAATGGTATGATTTTTCCACTGCTGTCACTGAATGGGAGTTGGATCAATATCTTAATAAGTTTTGATCCTTTACTTTAAAGTCATAATCCTTTCCAACGGAGTTGTGATGATATGAGCAGTATACTTGTAGCGAATTCCAATGCAGATTCCGCTAAAAAAATAGCTGCGGTGCTTCGCTCCGGTGGGTTAAATGTAGGTGGTGTGTGTACAGCAGGTTCACAGGTGATCGATTTTACGAATCGGCATTATCAAGGTGGAATCGTTGTTTGCAGTGAAAAACTGACGGATATGCCGGCATTGAATCTGCCAAGAGTTGTTGGCCCGGGTTATGATTTTTTATTTCTTCTGAAATCTCAGCAATCCAATGTTTCTGATTCACTTTCCAGTACAAGTTTAATTCTGCCGCTTAATCGTATGGATTTAATTTATACGGTAAACATGCTTTTAAATATTTCAGACTACAGCAGCTTAAGTATTAAAAAGAAAATAGCAAGCGGTACTCTGGATGAAAAACAGGTAATTGAAACTGCAAAAAATATTTTAATAGAGCGCAACCACTTTACAGAACCGCAGGCGCATCGTTTTATCCAAAAGAAAAGTATGGACACGGGTAAAAAAATGATTGAAACTGCGTTGATTATTCTGGGCTAATAAAGGAAGGGGATTTGCTCAATGAAATTTACGAAGATGCAGGGAATCGGCAATGATTACATCTATATAAACTGTTTTGAACAAAAGGTGGAACATCCGTCCGAGCTATCTGTCAAGCTAAGCGAACGGCATTTTGGTATTGGGTCTGATGGAATTATCCTGATCGAGCCTTCCGAAATTGCTGATTGCCGCATGGACATTTACAATGCAGACGGTTCACAGGCTAAGATGTGCGGAAATGGAATCCGCTGTGTTGGGAAATATGTCTATGAGCGTGGGATTGCTAAAAAAGAAGTGCTGAAAGTTGACACGATGAGCGGGATCAAAACACTTCAGCTTACCATTCAAAATGATATTGTAACTTCTGTGACAGTGGACATGGGTAAACCAAGTTTAGAAGTAGGCGATATTCCCGTTACTTTGCGTGCCGGTGAAATTGTTGATGAACCGATTATGGTAGACGGCTCGGAATGCCGCATCACCTGCGTTTCGATGGGCAACCCTCACTGTGTGCTTTTTGTTGACGATGTAAAGAAAATTGAAATAGAAAATATTGGGCCGAAATTGGAAAATCATAAAATTTTCCCACAAAGGGCAAATGTAGAATTTATACAAGTAGTGAATAAAAATGAAATAAATATGCGTGTATGGGAACGCGGTTCCGGGGAAACGTGGGCTTGTGGAACAGGTGCCTGCGCGGCTGTAGTTGCCTGTGCGGTGAACAAAAAAACGCTGCGCAGTGTGCAGGTTCACCTAAAGGGCGGCGACCTTGAGATTAATTGGGACGAAAAAACAGGCTGTGTTTTTATGAAAGGGCCTGCTAAGTTTGTTTTTGACGGGACCATTGAAATCTGATATAATGTATTTGTATGCAATTGAATGTATGAAGGGACTGTATTAGTTGGTAAAGATAAATGAAAATTTTGTAAAGCTTCCCGCAAGTTATCTTTTTGTAGATATCGCTGCAAAGGTTCAAAAATTTTCAAAACAGCATCCCGAAGTTGAAATTATTCGTCTGGGGATCGGCGATGTAACGCGCCCACTGCCCAAAGCAGTTATCAATGCCATGAAAGCCGCGGCAGATGAAATGGGAGATGCAAAAACCTTCCACGGTTACGGGCCGGAAGCAGGTTATGAATTCTTGCGCAGCGCGATTGCGGAGAATGATTTTAAAAAGCGCGGTGTGCAAATCGAAGCGGATGAAATTTTTGTCAGCGACGGTGCAAAAAGCGATACCGGCAGTATTGGCGATATTTTCGGGGCGGACAATGTGGTTGCGGTTTGTGATCCGGTTTATCCTGTCTATGTTGATACAAACGTTATGGCTGGCCGTGCCGGTGATTACGAAGAGGGTAAGGGCTGGAGCAAAATCGTTTATATGCCCTGTTTAAAAGAAAATAATTTTCTGCCTGAATTTCCACAACAGCGTGCTGACCTTATTTACCTCTGCTTTCCGAACAATCCTTCCGGGGTTGGAATCAGCCGTGATCAGCTGAAAAAATGGGTGGAGTATGCGCTTGCAAATCATTCGGTTATTCTTTATGACGCTGCTTATGAAGCTTATATAACCGAGGAAAACATGCCACACAGCATATATGAGATAGACGGTGCAAAAAAATGTGCCATTGAGTTCAGAAGTTTTTCTAAAACAGCTGGGTTCACGGGTACACGCTGCGCATTTACGATAATTCCAAAGGAATTGGTTATTGACGGTGTTTCCCTGAACAAATTATGGGACAGACGTCAGTCAACCAAGATGAACGGCGTATCCTACGTAGTTCAGCGCGGTGCGGAAGCGGTTTATTCAGCGGAAGGAATGCGCGAAGTAAATGAAAATATCGCTTATTATCTTAATAATGCTAAAATTATCAGCGATGGACTGAAAGATGCCGGCTTTGAAGTTTATGGCGGGGTGAATTCTCCTTATATCTGGATGAAAACACCGAATGGGCTCACTTCATGGGAATTTTTTGACCTGCTGCTTGAAAAGACGGGTGTTGTTGGCACGCCTGGCTCCGGGTTTGGAATCGGCGGCGAAGGCTATTTCCGGCTAACCTCCTTTAACACGAAAGAAAATACGCAAAAAGCGGTTGAACGAATTGTGAAATTCTTTCATTCATAGATTTTGGGAAGATGTTTAAAAAAAGAATGGTTGGTGATTAAATGAAAGCACTTTTAATGCTTGAAAACGGAATGACCTATGAAGGAATTGGATTCGGAGACGAAAAAGATGTTCTGTGCGAGGTTGTTTTCAACAGCGCCATGTGTGGTTACACAGAATTGTTAACGGATCCGTCCTATGCAGGACAGGGTGTTGTTATGACATATCCGATGATTGGAAATTATGGAATATGCTATGATGACGCAGAATCCGTCAAGCCCTGGTTAAAAGCCTTTATTGTTCGTTCTGTTTCCGGCACAGCCAGCAATTTTCGCTGTGATGTTGACTTGAATACGTTTTTGATTCAGAATCATGTGCCTGGAATTCAGGGGATAGATACCCGTACCCTCACAAAAGTATTGCGTGAAAGCGGTACGATGCGCGGGATGATTGCCTATGGTGAAAATGTCGATACTGTTGCAATGAAAAAGCAAATCGACGTATTTTCCATGGAATCCTGTGTTCCTGTTGTAAGCAACCGGGATTCTAAGGTTTATGGCGACGGTCCTGTTAAAATTGCACTTGCAGATTATGGGGTGAAAAGCAACATTATTCGTTCCCTCGTGAAACGCGGTTGCACCGTGAAGTGTTTCCCTTATGACGCATCCTTTGAAGATATGATGGCTTTTTCGCCGGACGGCATCATGCTTTCCAATGGCCCGGGTGACCCGAAAGAATGCACCAAAGCAATTGCTGAACTGAAAAAGGTATATGCGAACGGTATTCCTACCTTTGCAATTTGTCTCGGCCATCAATTAATGGCGCTTTCTCAGGGGTTTGACACATACAAATTAAAATATGGCCATAGGGGTATTAATCATCCTGTGAAAGAATTGGCGTCCAACAGGGTTTATATTACTTCTCAGAACCACGGGTTTGTGGTGAATGGCGACACAATTAATCCTTCAGTAGCCGACATCAGCTTTATCAGCATGAATGACGGCAGTATTGAGGGATTAAACTATAAAAGCGGCAAAGTATTTTCAGTGCAGTTCCACCCGGAGGCATCCCCCGGGCCGCTTGACACTGGCTTTCTTTTTGATAAGTTTATGAATTTGATCGGAGGAGGCCAGATATGAAGAGACAGGAAATTAAAAAGGTAATTATCATCGGTTCCGGGCCAATTATCATTGGTCAGGCCGCCGAATTTGACTATGCGGGCACACAGGCTTGCCGCGCGCTTCGTGAAGAGGGCGTTGAGGTCATCCTGATTAACTCGAATCCCGCAACGATTATGACGGACAAGCAAATTGCTGATAAGGTATACATTGAGCCGCTGACAGTTGAAACAATTAAAAAGGTTATTCTCAAGGAGAATCCGGACAGTATCCTGCCAACACTTGGCGGGCAGAACGCGCTTAACCTTGCAGTTGAGTTAGAGGAATCCGGCTTCTTAAAAGAAAATAATGTGGAAATGATCGGTACGAATGCGGATACCATCCGTATGGCGGAAGACAGGGAACTTTTCAAGGAGGCAATGGAACGGATTAATCAGCCCTGTGCCGAAAGTGCAATTGCTGAAACGGTCGAGGACTGTGTTAAAATTGCAAAAAAAATCGGGTATCCCGTTATTGTTCGCCCTGCTTATACTTTGGGCGGCAGCGGCGGCGGCATTGCAGCTGATGAGGAACAACTCGTCTCAATTTCATCGCTTGGACTGCGCCTCAGCCGTGTCAGTCAGGTTCTGATTGAGCGCTGTATTTCCGGATGGAAAGAAATCGAGTATGAAGTGATTCGTGACCACAACGGCAACTGTATCACGGTTTGCAATATGGAAAACTTTGATCCGGTCGGCGTTCATACGGGCGACTCCATTGTAGTTGCTCCCTGTCAAACACTGGCGGATAAGGAAACCCAAATGCTCAGAAGCGCTTCCTTGGCCATTATTACCGAGCTGAAGGTTGAGGGCGGCTGTAATGTACAGTTTGCGTTAAACCCGAAAAGCTTTGAATACTGCGTAATTGAAGTAAACCCGCGTGTCAGCCGTTCTTCTGCACTTGCTTCCAAGGCAACGGGTTACCCGATTGCAAAAGTTGCTTCAAAAATCGCACTCGGTTATACTTTGGACGAAATTCAAAACGCAATCACAAAGAAGACTTACGCTTGCTTTGAGCCGACACTGGATTACTGTGTCGTGAAAATTCCAAAGTGGCCTTTTGATAAATTCGTTTATGCGAAGCGCAGCCTCGGCACACAGATGAAGGCGACGGGTGAAGTAATGGGAATTGCCCCGAATTTTGAGTGCGCATTGATGAAATCCATTCGTTCCCTGGAGCAGAACAGCTTTAGCCTGATGGATAAAAATCTTAGCAATATATCAGACAGCGAGCTGGAACAGCGCTTGCATGAAGTGGATGACCGCAGGCTTTGGGTGGTTTCCGAAGCGCTCCGCCGCGGGACTTCGCCCGAAACGGTTCACGAGGTTACGAAGATTGACCTTTGGTTCCTTGACAAGCTTGTTTCTATTATTTATGTGGAAAAAGCGATTGCTTCGCAGCCGATGGACAGGGAATTGCTTTATAAAGCGAAGGACTTTGGATTCTTGGATAAGACCATTTCAGAGCTGAGCGGAAACAGTATACAGGAAATCCGCGCATTGGAAGCAGAATGGAATGTGAAGCCGATTTATAAAATGGTTGACACCTGTGCCGCGGAATTTGACGCTGAAACACCGTATTACTATTCGAGCTACGGAATCCAAAATGAATCTGTTCCGCAGTCGGATAGAAAAAAGGTATTGGTTATTGGTTCCGGCCCAATTCGAATTGGACAGGGCATTGAATTTGACTTCTGCTCCGTTCACAGTGTTTGGGCGCTTAGAAATCTTGGATATGAGACTATTATTGTAAATAACAATCCCGAAACGGTTAGTACAGACTTTGATATCGCCGATAAACTCTATTTCGAGCCTTTGACTGAGGAAGATGTTCTTCACATTGTTGAACTCGAAAAGCCGGATGGTGCTGTGGTGCAGTTTGGCGGTCAAACCGCAATTAAGCTGGCAGGTGCTATCGAAAGCATGGGAATTCCGATTCTCGGCACTACGTTTGACAGCATCGACGCAGCGGAAGACAGGGAGCGCTTTGACGCAATACTTTCGAAATGCGAAATTCCGCGCGCTGCGGGCCGCATGGTGTTTACCTGTGACGAAGCAATAAAGGCTGCAAATGAACTTGGCTACCCGGTATTGATTCGTCCGTCCTATGTGCTTGGCGGTCAGGGTATGCACATTGCCTATGCGGATGCGGATATCATCGAGCAAATCGCTATCATTAACCGCATTGCGCAAGAACATCCTATTTTGGTCGATAAATATATTATGGGTACCGAGGTGGAAGTCGATGCCGTATGTGATGGAATCGACTCCGTGATCCCCGGAATTATGCAGCATATTGAGCGCGCCGGCGTTCACTCCGGCGACAGCATTTCGGTCTATCCTGCCATCGATGTGACCAAAGAGATGCAGGATCGTATTGTAGAATACACACGCCGCCTTGCAATGGCACTGAACGTGAAGGGTCTTTTAAACATTCAGTTTATTGTAAAAGACAACGAGGTGTACGTGATTGAAGCCAATCCGCGTTCTTCCAGAACAGTACCGTATATCAGCAAAGTTACCGGCATTCCGATTGTATCGCTGGCAGTGAATACGTTCTTTGGCAAAACCTTGCCGGATATGGGCTATCACTACGGTTTACAAAGGCAGCAAGACTTAATTGCCATTAAAATGCCCGTGTTCTCTTTTGAAAAACTGTATGGCGCGGATGTAAACCTTGGGCCGGAAATGAAGTCGACCGGCGAAGTGCTGGGAATTGCAAAAACCTTTGACGAGGCCCTGATTAAGGCATTTTACGGCGCCGGTGTTCACATGATTAAGAACGGCAAAGTTATTTTCACGGTGAAGAACAGCGACAAAGAAGAAGCGCTGCCCATTGCCCGCGGTCTTTATGATCTTGGCTGGACAATTTATGCGACAGCAGGTACTTCGGATTTCTTCAATGACAATGACATTCCGACTATCCGCACAAACAAAGTAGGGGCGGGTAAACCGGATATTTTGGATCATATTACGTCGGGAAAAATCAATTTGGTAATCAATACCCCATCCAAAGGTGTGGTGCATAACCGCGACGGATATAAAATCCGCAGGAACGCCGTAGAAGCCGGTATCCCGTGCTTAACATCACTTGATACTGCCAATGCGTTCTTAACCTGTGCGCGTCATGTTGAAACGACACAGCTGTCTGTTATTGACATTACAAAAGTTTCGACATTCTTAAATTTTATCTAATCATATTTTAATTTATATAATTATGGAGGAATACAAAAATGAAAAAAACAGAACTTCTTTATGAGGGCAAAGCGAAAAAGGTCTATGCAACAGAGGATAAGGACTACTGCATCGTTGATTACAAGGACGACGCAACTGCTTTTAACGGCTTGAAAAAAGGCACGATTATTGGCAAGGGTGTTGTAAATAATAAAATGTCGAACTATATGTTTAAAATGCTGGAAGAAAAGGGTATTAAAACTCACTATGTCGAAGAATTAAGCGACCGCGAAACTCTTGTAAAAAAAGTTCATATTGTTCCTTTGGAAGTAATTGTGCGTAATAAAGCTGCCGGCAGCCTTGCGACACGCCTTGGTTTAGAAGAAGGAACACCAATGAAAACCCCGGTACTTGAATTCTGCTACAAGAATGATGATTTAGGCGATCCGATGGTAAACGAATACCATATACTTGCCGCCGAATTTGCAACAAAAGAAGAAGTTGACCAAATCGCCAGTATGTCTTTGAAAATCAATGAAATCTTGAAGGAATTCTTCCTCACTGTCAATATTGAACTGATCGATTTTAAATTGGAATTTGGCCGCTGTGCCGACGGAATTATCCTTGCGGATGAAATTTCCCCGGATACCTGCCGCTTCTGGGATGTAAATACTCATGAAAAGCTAGACAAGGACCGTTTCCGCAGAGATTTGGGCGGAGTCGAAGAAGCTTACGCCGAGATTATGAAGAGAATTGGACTGTAATTTGATAGGATGGTGAGCATTTGAACTGTTCAGTAATGGAGTATGATAGTTCCAAACCACACGAGGAATGCGGAGTTTTCGGCGTTTATTCAAACGGTGGACTAAACCCTGCATATATGGCGTATAACGGCCTTCTTGCATTGCAGCACAGGGGACAGGAAAGCTGCGGCATTGCAGTCAGTGACCGCGGTGTAATTTCTTACTCCAAGGATATGGGGCTGGTTACAGAAGCCTTTAATGACAAGACTTTAGATAGCCTGTCAGGCCAAATTGCGGTGGGACATGTTCGTTACTCCACTGCCGGCGCCAGTGTGCGTGAAAACGCTCAGCCGCTTGTCATGCGTTACATTAAGGGAACCCTTGCGATTGCGCACAACGGAAATTTAACCAATGCGTATGAACTGCGGCACGAGCTGGAGCACCGCGGCTGCATTTTTCAGACAACAATTGACACAGAAGTGATTGCCTATATTATCGCACGTGAACGGGTTGACGCTCCCTCCATTGAGGAAGCGGTTCACCGCGCGCTGCCTAAAATACAGGGATCCTTTTCTCTTGTCATCATGAGCCCGCAAAAGTTGATTGCGGCGCGCGACCCACACGGCTTCCGCCCTCTTTGCATTGGGCGCATTGACAATTCGTATGTTTTTGCATCCGAAACCTGCGCGCTCGACGCGTGCGGCGCGGAGTTTGTGCGCGACGTAGAACCCGGAGAAATTGTAGTAGTGGATGAAAACGGGCTGCGTTCCATCAAAGACCCAATCGACACGAAAAAATCCCTTTGCGTTTTTGAATACATTTATTTTGCCAGAACCGACAGTATGATTGATGGCATCAGTGTATACGAAGCACGCAAAGAAGCCGGACGATTGCTTGCAAGACAGCACCCTGTAGAGGCGGATATGGTCATCGGTGTACCGGAATCAGGTATTGACGCCGCTATCGGGTACAGTGAGGAAACGGGGATCCCGTTTCAAAAAGGTATTGTAAAAAATACGTATATCGGCCGTACTTTTATAAAACCCAGCCAGTCTGAACGGGAACGCAGTGTGCGTATTAAACTGAATTCCTTGGCTTCCGCCGTAAAAGGAAAGCGTGTTGTCATGCTGGATGATTCTATTGTCCGCGGCACTACCAGTGCACATCTTGTCACGATGCTGAAGGATGCCGGCGCAACAGAGGTTCACCTCAGAATTAGTTCGCCTCCGTTTTTGTGGCCCTGTTATTACGGTACCGATATTCCGTCTAAGGATGACCTCATCGCCTGCCAGCACAGTGTGCAGGAAATCGGGGAGATGAGCTTTGCTGACTCCATCGAGTTTTTAGACTTGGAAAATCTTCCGAAGATGCTTGGCGGAAACTGTTCCGGTTATTGTGACGCTTGTTTTTCAGGTAATTATCCAGCGCCGGTACCGGATTACCAGACCGCGAGCAAAGATATGGACTACTGTACACCTATTAAAAGATATAATAATTCTAAATAATTTCCTATTTGGAGGAGAGTAATATTGAAGAACACTTATGAATCACCGTTATCATCCCGCTATGCAGATCAAGAAATGAAATATCTTTTTTCATCTGACATGAAGTTCAGAACTTGGCGAAGGCTATGGATCGCTTTGGCACAATCCGAAAAGGAACTTGGACTGAACATTACGCAGGAACAGATTGACGAAATGATTCAATTTCAGGATGATATTAACTATGAAGTTGCTGAAGCACGTGAAAAAGAAGTGCGGCATGATGTTATGTCTCATGTTTATGCTTTTGGCCAGCAATGCCCAAAAGCTATGCCGATCATTCATTTAGGTGCGACATCCTGCTATGTTGGCGATAATACGGACATTATTATTATGACCGAGGCTATGAAGCTTGTAAGGCAGAAGCTGGTTGGCGTAATTCGTGTGCTCTCCCGGTTCGCGCTGGAATTTAAAGAATTGCCGACACTTGCTTTTACTCATTTTCAGCCGGCACAGCCTACTACAGTCGGGAAACGCGCTACACTCTGGATTCAGGATTTGATGATGGATTTAGAGGACGTAGAATATCAGCTTTCCAAAGCAAAGCTGCTGGGTTCCAAGGGTACAACCGGTACTCAGGCCAGTTTTTTAGAATTGTTTGACGGTGATCATGCAAAAGTTAAAGAGCTGGATAACATCATTGCAGAAAAGATGGAATATACTTCCTGCTTCCCTGTGTCCGGCCAAACTTATTCCCGCAAGCTGGATTCTCAGATGCTGTCCGTCCTGAGCGGAATTGCACAGAGCGCAGCGAAATTTTCAAACGATATTCGTCTTTTGCAGCATTTAAAAGAGTTGGAAGAACCATTTGAAAAGAATCAGATCGGTTCATCCGCTATGGCTTACAAGCGCAATCCAATGAGAAGTGAGCGTATTGCATCGCTTGCCCGCTACGTAATTACCGACAGTCTTAACCCGGCAATTACCGAAGCGACACAGTGGTTTGAACGAACACTCGACGATTCCGCAAACAAGCGGATCAGCGTGCCGGAGGCGTTTTTATCCGTCGATGCAATTTTGAATCTTTATATGAATGTTGCTGACGGTCTGGTGGTTTATCCGAAAGTAATTGAACAGCATCTGCGCCGTGAACTGCCTTTTATGGCTACCGAGAATATTATGATGGATGCTGCAAAGGGCGGCGCAGACCGTCAGCAGCTTCATGAACACATTCGCGTGCACTCTATGGCTGCTTCCAAAGTAATCAAGGAAGAGGGCGGGGAAAACGACCTGCTGAGCCGTATTGCCGGTGACCCTATTTTCGGTGTTTCACTGGAACAGCTGAATGCAATTGTCAGTCCGGAAAAATATGTTGGCAGGGCGCCGCAGCAAACCGAGGAGTTTATTTCCGAGGTCGTGAATCCCGTAGTGGAAGCATATGATTTTATACCGGAAGAAAAAGCGGAAATAAATTTATAATTTTCCGTAAAGTTCGGAAAAATCATTTAATCTTACTTTTGCTTTGTTTTTGCGTTTATTTGTGATATTATAATTGAGTTGTCATAATAATCACTGCCCAAATTCGGCCGCTGGGCAGTAGGAGAAGTTTCCGTTGCGGCACGGCGGAGTGAAATTTATATGATTAAAGCGATTGTTGGTGCAAACTGGGGCGATGAAGGCAAGGGCAAAATCACAGATGTGGAAGCTGCCCGTTCCGACATTGTCATTCGTTTTCAGGGCGGCAGTAATGCCGGACACACCATCATTAATAATTACGGAAAGTTTGCGCTGCATCAATTGCCGTCGGGCGTTTTTTACAGCCATATAACAAATATTATCGGAAATGGTGTAGCCCTCAGCGTTGAAAATTTTATTAAAGAATTAAAATCACTGGAGGAACGCGGCGTTCCAAAACCGAATATTATAATTTCAGATCGTGCACAGCTGGTTATGCCTTATCATATTCAGCTCGATTCCTTTGAGGAAGCGCGTCTTTCCTCCCGTTCTTTTGGTTCGACCAAATCCGGTATAGCCCCGTTCTATTCTGATAAGTTCTCAAAAATCGGGTTTCAGATCAGCGAACTTTACGATGATGAAGCAAGCCTGAAGGAAAAGATAGAACATGTCATTACTCTTAAAAATGTTTTATATACAAACCTGTATCATCAGCCGGAATTAACGGTGGATGAGATTTATGAAAAATTGATGCAGTATAAAACGTTGTTGCATCCCTATGTTGCAGATACTTTTTCATTCCTGCATCAGGCTGTCAAGGATGGTAAGAATATTCTTCTGGAAGGCCAGCTTGGGGCGCTGAAGGATCCCGATTTCGGTATTTATCCGATGGTTACCTCTTCCTCCACTCTTGCAGGATACGGTGCCATCGGCGCAGGGCTTCCGCCTTATGAGATTAAAGAGATTATTACTGTAGTTAAGGCGTATTCCAGTGCTGTGGGAGCCGGTGAATTTGTAAGCGAGATTTTCGGCGATGAAGCGGATGAACTTCGCCGCAGAGGCGGCGACGGAGGTGAATACGGTGCGACTACAGGCCGCCCAAGAAGAATGGGATGGCTTGATTTGGTAGCGAGTCGGTATGGCTGTCAGGTTCAGGGTGCAACTTCTGTCGCACTCACCGTTCTCGATGTGTTGGAATATCTGGATGAAATCCCCGTCTGTGTTGCCTACGAGTTGGACGGAAAAAGGATTGACTCATTCCCACCAACCGTTCAGCTAAAGCGCTGCAAACCCATCATTGAAACCCTACCGGGCTGGAAATGCGATATTCGCGGCATTAAAAAATATGAAGATTTACCCGAAAATACACGCAAGTATATTGAATTTGCAGAAAAAGCGATTGGTGTTCCGATTCATATGGTTTCAAACGGCCCAGCGCGTGATGATATTATCTATAGATAGGATTTAGAAAGCGTCAACATTTCCGGTGGCTGTGTTGGCGCTTGTTATTATTTTAAACTCTGCCGGAGAAAGTGTAAGATTATGTGTGGAATAGTTGGTTACATAGGTGACGATCAGGCTACCCCGATTCTGTTAAATGGTCTTGAAAAACTGGAATACCGTGGTTATGATTCAGCTGGTGTTGCCGTTTATGACGGTACTTCGCTTCAGGTAGCAAAAGCGAAGGGAAGACTAAAAATTCTAAGCGATATGATCAACGGCGGAAAAGATATTCATGGTACCGTTGGTATTGGGCACACAAGATGGGCTACCCATGGAAAGCCGTCGGATATTAATTCTCATCCTCAGGTGAGTGATTCGGGTAAATTCGCAGTGGTTCATAATGGAATAATTGAAAATTACCGTGCATTAAAAGATCTTTTGATTAAAAAAGGAATATGCTTTGTGTCAGAGACAGATACGGAAGTAATTGCACAACTTCTGGAATATTACTATAAAGGTGATATTTTGGACGCTGTCATTAAGGTCATCAGTAAAGTCGAGGGTTCCTACGCTCTAGGGATTATCTGTGAGGACGCTCCTGATCAGCTGATTGCTGTGCGTAAGGACAGCCCGCTGATTATTGGTTTGGGCGAAGGCGAGAACTTTATCGCTTCTGATATTCCGGCAATTTTGAACAAAACGAGGGATATTTACCGCTTAAATGATAATGAAATAACGGTATTAAAGCGTGACAGCGTGACCGTTTACAATTTGGATAAAGAAGTTGTGCCAAAGGAATCCTTTCACATAGACTGGGACATTTCCGCTGCGGAAAAAAGCGGTTATGAGCATTTTATGGCAAAGGAGATTATGGAGCAGCCTAAGGCGGTGAGGGATACCGTTTCCCCAAGAATTCAAAACGGCAGAATAGTATTGGATAATATAACTTTAACAAGTGAGCAGATTAAAAAATTCTCCAAAATTTTCATTATAGCCTGCGGATCGGCTTACCATGTAGGAGTGGTTGCGAAATATGTTCTTGAAAAGTTCGCAAGAATTCCTGTTGAAGTCGATGTTGCCTCTGAATTTAGATACCGTGAGCCAATTATTGATGATTCTGTTCTCGTATTGGTTATCAGTCAGTCTGGCGAGACTGCGGATACGCTTGCTGCCATGCGTGAGGCAAAACGCCTTGGCGCGAGGACTCTTTCTATTGTAAACGTGGTTGGCAGTTCCATTGCTAATGAATCCGACGATGTCATTTACACTTGGGCGGGCCCGGAGATCGCTGTTGCCACCACAAAAGCTTACAGTACACAATTATCTGTTGTATACCTGCTTGCAATCTATTTTGCTGATAAGCTTGGCCTTCTTTCAGAGGAGAAGTATGCATTTTATGTTTCCGAGCTGCAAAGTCTTCCTGAGAAGATAACAGAGATATTGAACAATAAAGAAAATATTCAGTACCTTGCATCCCAGTTTTTTAATGCAAAAGATATTTTCTTTATTGGCAGAAACCTTGACTACGCCATGTCATTGGAAGGCTCATTAAAGTTGAAAGAAATTTCATATATTCATTCCGAAGCTTATGCGGCCGGCGAGTTAAAGCATGGCACAATATCCTTAATTGAAGAAGGAACCCTTGTTGTTGCTCTTGCTACGCAGCAGATACTTTTTGATAAAATGATGAGCAATGTTAAGGAAGTTAAGGCCCGTGGTGCGGTTATTCTCGGCTTAACGACAGAGAATAATACGAAGATCGAACAGGAAGCAGACCATGCATTATACATCCCGGAGATCTGCGATATTATGCTGCCGTCTTTGGCTGTAGTCCCGCTGCAATTGTTTTCTTATTATGTCGCATCCATGAAGGGCTGCGATATTGATAAGCCGCGCAACCTTGCAAAATCTGTTACCGTTGAATAATGTTGTTTATCGACGCGTTGATATGCAGAAAAGAAAAGAATGGTGTGATTTAAGAATGATTCATAACGAAGCAGTACTTATCCTTGATTTCGGTGGGCAGTACAGTCAGCTGATTGCACGCCGGGTACGCGATTTGAATGTGTATTGCGAAATAAAATCTTATAAAACCACTGCCGAACAAATCAGCGCGGCAGGATATAAAGGAATTATATTTTCCGGAGGACCGGATACTGTTTATGACGAGAATGCTCCTAAATGTGATCCTAAGACCTTTGAATTAGGAATCCCTGTTTTGGGTATTTGCTATGGCGCACAGTTGATGGCTTATGAACTGGGAGGCACAGTTGAACCCAGCAAAGTGCGTGAGTACGGTAAAACCATGGTTGACTTTAAATCCGCTTCCACACTGTTTCACGGGCTGGAAGAGCAGTCGGTGTGTTGGATGAGCCATACGATTTATATTGCAAAGGTTCCGGAAGATTTCTGTGTTACAGCAACCAGCGGAACGTGTCCGACAGCTGCCATGGAGAACGCGGAAAAACGTCTTTATGCGCTTCAGTTTCATCCTGAGGTTGAGCATACGGTACGCGGAAATGAAATGCTGAAAAACTTTTTGTATGATGTATGCGGTTGCAGCGGAGACTGGATTATGTCTTCTTTTGCTGTTACAACAATTGAACAAATCAAAAACACAGTAGGGGATAAGAAGGTTCTTTGCGCACTTTCGGGTGGTGTAGACTCTTCTGTGGCTGCTTTGCTGGTTCACAAGGCCATTGGAAAAAATCTGACCTGCATCTTCGTTGACCACGGCATGCTTCGCAAAAATGAGGGTGACGATGTAGAGCGTGTATTCCGCAAACAATTCGATATGAATTTGATTCGTGTGAATGCACAGGATCGCTTTTTATCTAAACTTGCCGGCGTTTCAGAACCCGAACAAAAGCGTAAAATCATTGGAGAAGAATTTATCCGCGTTTTTGAAGAAGAGGCAAAGAAAATCGGTCATGTAGATTATCTGTGCCAAGGCACCATTTACCCTGATGTTGTGGAGAGTGGCGTCGGTGATGCTGCGGTCATCAAAAGCCATCATAATGTCGGCGGACTTCCGGAAGATATTGGGTTTATTGGTCTTGTGGAGCCACTGCGCACTCTGTTTAAGGATGAAGTGCGCAGAGTTGGTCTTGAACTTGGTATACCGGGGCCATTGGTTTGGCGGCAGCCTTTCCCCGGTCCGGGGCTTGCAATCCGTATTATGGGTGAAATCACTCCCGAAAAGCTTGAAATATTAAAAGATGCTGACGCGATTTTTCGTGAAGAGATTGTTGAAGCAAATTTGGACAGAAATATCAACCAATACTTTGCGGTGTTAACCGGTATTAAAAGTGTTGGGGTTATGGGTGATGGCAGAACCTACGATAACACCATTGCTCTGCGTGGCGTTACTACATCCGATTTCATGACTGCCGATTGGGCAAGAATTCCGTATGATTTGTTGGCTAAAATATCAAGCCGCATTATCAATGAGGTGAAATTCGTTAACCGAGTGGTCTATGATATTACTTCCAAGCCCCCAGCTACCATTGAGTGGGAATAATTAACTTTATATTCAGCTATGTAAAGGAAGGCAACCTTACATAGCTGATTTTATATAGTTAAAATTTTAAAAAAATAGAAATTATATGTAAAGCAAAATTGCATTACACCGAATATTTCATTTTCTTGTCGATTTGGTATTGACACAGATGCTCCAATATGATACTATATTCTAGTCGCAAATGCGAGAGTGGCGGAATTGGCAGACGCGCTAGATTCAGGTTCTAGTGAACGCAAGCTCATGGGGGTTCAAGTCCCCCCCCTCGCACCATTCTTAGAAGTACTGCTTTTCTATAATATAGAGGGGAGAGGTACTTCTTTTTTATTATCTAAATCACTGGAGGGATAGCCTACCGATTTATATCCGGTAGGCTATCCCTTTCATAATGGAACAAATCTCCATAGCTATTTTCTTTTTATGACTTCATCTGTTGAAAGTGGTAGCACATAAGAATATAATCAATTAATAAATAGAACTATTACACGGTAGTTAGTCAAGTATTCGTATTATTTGGACCTGGGGTAATGGTTACACTGTGCGAAAAAGATATTGTCTCATTATTTATATAATCCAACTGAGCAATGAATCAGAATTTGAGGTGAAATTCTATGGATAAATATACATTGATAGAAGCACTACGACCCGTATTTTCAATTATTAGCAAATGCGAAAAAACATAGCCCAAGTTTGCGGAGGGCACCTCTCAGCATACACTCTTTAAGAATCAGTATAAAAGCAATGTATATTTTAAAATCATTGATAACAGATGAAATTAGTAAAAGAGGTTGAATTCCAATTTGTCGGTAAAATTATGAGCATAACCCGAATCAGACCAATTAATAAAAACTTTGCAATTTGTTTAAAACGTACATTTAGAAACTGAATCCAATTATTTATAAAACAAGAATGCATTAAGGGGATAAACAAAATTATGAATATTAAAAAAGTTATAGAAAACGGCACTGAAATTGCAATAGTACACAGCGATGAGATTTGTATATCAGATGGACAAACCGCATTGGATTTTATGATGTCTATAAATTATGAAACCGAATGCCGTTCCATTATACTAAACAAAGATGCCATTATTGAAGATTTCTTTGTTTTAAGTACTAAGATTGCCGGTGATGTTTTGCAGAAATTTATTAATTACTACTTTAAGTTTGCAATTGTAGGTGACTTTTCAGCCTATACCAGCAAACCTCTGAAAGATTTTATATATGAGAGCAACAATGGAAAACAAATCTTTTTTGTATCCTCTGAGCAGGAAGCCATTGAAAAGCTGGGCAAGGCATAGAGACCTCAGTTTGACTAACATTTCGTATGGTTTATTATGAGAATATCTGGAACTAAAGTGATACAACTCAACTTCGCATTATTTTATAATACGAGATTCAGAGGATTAACTCAACTTCGCATTAGATCAGTAATATTTATTATTTTATAAGATAATTTTCATAGACTCCAAATTAGGAAGGCAATATGATTTTAAGAACATAACATAGCATTATAAAGATCTAAATACTCATTCCTGTCAAATTCATTGGGGTGCTTGACAACAGTAAATATACAGTTTAAGATTAGGGTACTAATTATTAGCTTTCTAACTGTTTGTTTTCTAATAATAAAGGAGGCATTTTATGGCAATTGAACTTCATGGGGCCGTAACGCAGACTTTTCACGCCCAAAAAAATAATCTTCGGCCCGGCATGGTAAAAATAGGCCTTTCACCGGGTCAGCCTAAAATTTTGACCTATCTTACTAAAAATAACTACTGCATGCAAAAAGAGATCGCTTCCGCACTGGACATTGAACCGGCGACCGTTTCCCAGCTGTTGAACAATATGGCGCAGGCCGGTTTGATTCAACGTTCCGCGCTCGCCGAACGTAAGCGGGCCGAATCCATTTCCATTACGGACAAGGGCAGGGAGGCCCAGAAAAAATGGCAAAAAATCTGCAAGGAGACCGAAGAGGTTTCCATGCGGGGGTTCACGCCTGAGGAGCGGGAGCAGTTTCTCGGTTACCTCAGCCGTATGTATCAAAATTTGGCTGGAAAGGTCTTGGAATAAAGCCGTAATTCGGAGTTTGGAGGAAAATGTGTGTTTCAGCGTTTTTTTATTTATTTTCACAACTACCGGAAACATCTGATTGGCAGCGTCGTCTGTGTTGCGATGGAATCCGTGTTTGAACTCATTGTCCCGCTCATAATGGCGCAGATCATCGATGTGGGAGTCGTGAACCGTGACAAAAGCTATATCCTGCAAAAAAGCCTGCTCATGGTGGCCTGCGCGCTGGTATCCCTGCTTCTGGGTGCCCTGTACGCCCGACTGGCCGCGGTGGCGGGCCAGGGGTTCGGTGCAGAGTTAAGGAAAGCGGAGTACCGCAAGGTGCAGGGGTTTTCCTTCTCCAATATGGACCATTTCAGCACCCCTTCTCTGATTACCCGTCTTACGAGTGACATTACCATCCTGCAAAATACGGTTTGCAACGGAATCCGTCCCATCATTCGCGGCCCGGTAATGATGGTAATGGCGCTGGTGATGACGGTCGTCATGAGTCGGGAACTTGCGGTCATATTTATAGTCGCCATTCCCGCTCTGGCGATTTGCCTCCTTTTTATTCTGCAAAGGCTTCGCCCAATGTACGGGAGAATGCAGAAAGCCTTGGATCAGGTAAACTCCATCGTGCAGGAGAACCTGACGGCAATCCGTACAGTGAAATCGTATGTAAAAGGGGAAAGCGAATCGAAAAAGTTCGAAGATGTCAACGAGACATTTCGGGAATCCTCCGAAAGGGCTTTCCATTACGCCGTCCTCAACTTGCCCTGCTTTCAGCTTGTTATGTATGCTACCATTCTCTGCATCCTCTGGTTCGGCGGCAATTTCATCCATCTCGGAACCATGCAGGTTGGTACGTTAACCGGCTTTTTAAGCTATGTTCTGCAAATTCTGAACGCGTTAATGATGATTTCCAACGTGTTCCTCATGCTCAGCCGTTCCATGACCTCGGCCAGCCGTATTTTTGAAGTGATGGATGAACCACAGGGAATTGTCAGCGGGACGCAGGAAAAAATGGTGGAGCGCGGACAAATTGACTTTGACCATGTCAGTTTTAAATATCAGGAGACGGCAAAAGAAAATGTGCTTTCAGATATCTGCCTGCACATCGGAGCCGGTCAGACGGTGGGTATCATCGGCGGAACAGGTTCCGCGAAATCTTCGCTGGTGCAGCTGATTCCCCGCCTTTACGACGTAACTTCCGGAAGTCTGAAGATCGACGGGTACGATGCGAAGGAATATCCAGTAGCGCATTTGCGCGACGCCGTTGGCATGGTGCTCCAGAAGAACACTCTTTTTTCCGGTACGATCCGTGAAAATCTGAAATGGGGCAACGAGAATGCGACGGAGGAAGAACTGGATTGGGCCTGCCACATCGCATGCGTGGATGAATTTTTGTCCCGGCTGCCGGACGGCTACGAAACTGACCTCGGTCAGGGCGGTGTAAATGTCTCCGGTGGGCAGAAGCAGAGACTCTGTATTGCGCGCGCCTTGCTGAAGCGTCCGAAAGTACTGATCTTTGATGACTCTACCAGCGCAGTGGATACCGCAACCGAGGCGAAAATCCGCGAGCGTCTGGCAAAAGATTTGAAGGATACGACAAAGATCTTTATCACCCAGCGCATCAATTCCATTGAACACGCCGACCTGATCGTGGTGCTGAAAGATGGAAAAATTAACGAGGCCGGTACTCATGAAGAACTGCTCGCGAACAATCCAATCTATCGGGATATCTACGAATTTCAGAGGAAGGGGGCGACGGCATAATGCCGCAGCAAACAAAACATGAAAAACCTAAGGATTTACGCAAAGCCCTGAAGTTTTTGTGGCGTTACCTGAAAAAACACAGTGCCGTCCTACTTCTTATATCGCTTCTGACCGTTGTCAGTGCGGGAGCTAACGTGTATGGTACCTATCTGCTCAAGCCGGTCGTCAACAATTATATCCTTCCGGGGAATATCCCGGGGCTGCTCAGAATGCTGGTTTTCATGGGCATCGTCTACCTTGCAGGCGCAGCCGCGTCGTATGGGTATTCCCAGCTTATGGTGAAAATCGCTCAGAAGACCGTTCAGGAAATTCGGAACGACCTTTTCCGCAAGATACAGACGCTCCCGCTCGCGTTTTTCGACGCGAGAACCCACGGCGAGCTGATGAGCCGTTTCACCAACGATATCGACACAATCGCAGATGCCCTTAACAACAGCTTTACGGTGCTGATACAAAGTTTTGTTACACTTGTCGGTACGTTCTTGGTGCTGATTCTTTTAAATCCGGAGCTTTCGGTCATTGTGCTGCTTTCCTTCCTTGCTATGTTTTGGTTTCTGCGGTACAGCAGTAAAAAAAGCCATGCATATTTTTCCCGCCAGCAGAAGTTCATGGGCAGTCTGAACGGGTTCATTGAGGAGATGGTGGACGGTCAGAAAGTTGTCAAGGTATTTAACCACGAGGACCGGGATTTCACGGAGTTTTCCGCCCGCAACAAAAGGCTGCAGGACGCTGCCGCCGGGGCGCTGACCTACTCGGGCATCCTCATCCCCGTGGTCGCGAGCCTTTCTTATTTTAACTATGCCCTTTCCGCCTGTATCGGCGCATTTTTCGCAATCTCCGGTACGATGGATTTGGGCAGCCTTGCGTCATATCTGGTTTATGTCCGCCAGACGGCGATGCCGGTAAACCAGTTTTCCCAGCAAATGAACTTTATCATGGCTGCTCTTTCAGGCACGGAGCGCATTTCCGAAATCATGGAGAATATGCCGGAAACAGACAGCGGAACCGTGACTTTAGTGCATATGGCCGTCGGCACGGACAACAGGCTGCAGGAGAGTGAAAAAGGTGAATGGGCGTGGCGTAAGCCGAATGCGGACGGCTCTGTGGAACTGGTGCCGCTGCGGGGCGACGTCCGTTTTCACGACGTGGCGTTCGGCTACAATCCCCAACACCCCGTGCTGAAGAAAATCAACCTGTATGCAAAGCCGGGGCAAAAAATCGCATTTGTTGGCTCCACCGGAGCCGGCAAGACGACAATTGCAAATCTGATCAACCGCTTTTATGATGTTACGTCGGGGAACATCACCTATGACGGCATAGATATCCGAAACATCAAAAAGGACGACTTGCGGCATTCGCTTGCCGTTGTCCTGCAGGATACCCACTTATTCACCGGAACCATTGCCGACAATATCCGCTACGGGAATCCGAATGCCACTATGGAGCAGATTATGGGAGCGGCGGAGCTTGCGAATGCAGACTCCTTTATCCAGCGCCTGCCCGATGGTTACGATACCATGCTTTCCGGCGATGGGGCAAACCTGAGTCAGGGTCAAAGGCAGCTTCTCGCCATTGCGCGGGCTGCGGTTTCCGACCCGCCGGTGCTGATTCTGGATGAGGCGACCAGTTCTGTGGACGCCCACACGGAGAAGCTGATTGAAACCGGAATGGATCACCTGATGGAAAACCGGACGGTATTCGTGATCGCGCACCGGCTTTCCACCGTACGGAATGCGAAGGCCATCATTGTGCTGGAAAATGGCACGATTTTGGAACGTGGCAGCCACGACGAGCTGGTTGCCCAAAAGGGCCGGTATTATCAGCTGTACACCGGTCAGTTTGAGTTGTCTTAATTGGGGTTAAGGAGAAGAACAGAAATTTTTAAAACGGTAAAGGAGTTAGTTATGCTTGAATACAGATTTGATACACAGCTATTAATTGAAGGAGAAAATCTTTCAGAAGATAAAATAAACGAATATATTACTAAAAACATTGAGGGTGATTGCTTACTTGCAATTGGTGATGAGGAGTTGATAAAAATTCATTTTCACACAAATACACCATGGAAAGTGCTTGAGTATTGTGCTTCATTAGGTGATATTCATGATATCGTTTTAGAAAATATGGAACGACAGGCCAATGGCCTTCATTGCTAAGTATATAAATAGAATAAGGAGTTAAGAAGACCCTTTGAACTTCCTATAAGACCAGAAACCGCAAACACCGAATAAGAAGGAGCCTTTAAAGGTAGATACAAATGTGAGATAATAAAGAAATTATATATATTTAAGAGAGGTTATTATGAACGAAAAAGATGTTTCAGAAATTCGTCGTCGTTTCCGGCAAGATAAGAGCAATATCACCCACATACGCGGATGCTTCGTGAACGAAAAGCGGGAAATTGTTTCCGAGTTTGATCAGTCCCTTGCGCTGATGTCACAGGAAGAATCCGAAAAGTTTCTGGCCATTATCAAACGAACGCTATCCGGAACCCTTGGTAAAAATCTGATTGATATTCCGTTTGCTACTCCGTAGGTTGTAGATGGCGAAGAACATAAATTGCTCATGGAACTCAGGAATTCATCTCTGAAGGATGAAAATGCCGTACAGACATTTTTTCAGCATGTAATTCAGACAATCGTCATGGAAAGCAATTATCTGATCCTATTAGCACACGATACTTATGACGTTGCTTACCGTTCGAAAGATGGAGAAAAGCAGACCGACGCCTCCTCTGAAGTGTTCTCATACGTTATGCGCAGTGTCTGTCCGATCAAGCCGACACAGCCTGCGTTAAGCTGCTTTGTTGTCGAAAATGAGTTCCATAATTGTAAGGCTGACTGGATCGTATCGGCACCGGAGCTTGGCTTCATGTTCCCAGCCTTTGATGATCGCAGTACAAATATCTATAATGCCCTCTACTACTCACGGGACATTAAGGAGAATCATGCTGAGTTCGTTGACGCTGTATTCAAGACCGACATCCCCATGCCGGCCGCCGCGCAGAAAGAAATATTCCAATCCATGCTGGGGGATGCTCTCGCCGATGACTGCAGTTACGAAGTTATGCAATCGGTTCACGAGCAATTGTGCGAAATGATTGAAGAACACAAGACCAATAAGGAAGCCGACCCTCTGGCAATTTCCAAAAGCACAGTCAAATCCGTTTTGAAATCTTGCGGAGTCTCCGATTCAAATGTGTCTGTGTTTGATGAAAAATTTGACGCCGAGTTTGGTGCCGATGTCAAGATCAGTCCACAGAATATTATTGATACTAAGAAGTTTGAGGTTCGCGCTCCCGATGTGACAATCCAAGTCAATCCGGAACGCAGCGACTTATTGGAAACACGCATGATTAACGGTTCAAAGTATATTCTCATACGGGTCGACGCAGACGTTGAAGTAAATGGGGTAAACATTCATATTTCCTGAAAAGGGTTTTCAAATCTCATTTCATATTAGCTGTAAATTAAATAATGGGAGGTTCAGGGAACCTTGTGGATTTCCGATTAGACCAGAAACTGATGTTACTTATAATAGCCATTAAGACAATTATTCATTTTGAAAGGACATATATAATGAATATTATTCCTCTTAAATTGAGTGTAACTACATGTTGTTTGATAAAAGCGGGTGACCGGTATATTTTAATTGATACCGGTTATGAGGAGGATTGGGAATTATTCCAATCACGATTAAATGATGCTAACATAAGCCTTTCTGAAATTAGTCACATTATTCTGACTCATCATCACGACGATCATTGCGGTTTGCTGCATAACATTTTACAGAAAAATAACTCAATTCAGGTTGTAATGTCAGACTTATGCAAAAGCCTTATTTGCAAGGGAGAAAATGACCGTACCCATGGGGGTGGACTGCTGAATAAACGGGTCGCTTTTCTGATCGGTCGAAAGCAATTCTATGTTTCAATGATACTTAGAAAAAAGGTCGATAAGGCAAAAAATCTAAAATTCAGGCCATATAAGCTCCGTGAGAATGATATTGTTATCAGAGGAGAAACAGAGCTTCGGAAAATTGGGATTCCATTGGATGGCAGAATTATCGAAACGCCCGGTCATACAGTGGATTCTATATCTGTTTTATTTCCCGACGGGGATTGTCTGGTCGGTGACGCAGCTGCAAACATGTTAAGGTTTGCAGGTACAAAATACTGCGTTGTTTTCATATGCAACATGGATGAATATTATAAGACCTGGGAAAAAATCATCAAAGCCGGTGCAAAGCGTATTTTTCCAGCACATGGCCGTCCATATACTATAGACAAGCTTATAAAAAACATATGGAAAAACAAAGCTAAGAACATTGTCCATTATAAATAAGGATATATGTTGTTTGCATTATTACAGCGGGTTATTCTGATGAATCACCGATCCCTAGACCAGAGAAAGAGCTTGAATCACTTTTGCATTTTGAAAGATGGTGATAAAATATTAAGTAGAATAATCCTAAATACATAAGGGTTTTCCAAACTTTGCGTAGGACCAGTAATTTAGGTTCTTATCAAGTCATGAAAGAGGTAATTGTATAATGAATCGATGTGATTGGTGTAAATCAGGTGACCTATATGTTAAATACCATGATGAAGAATGGGGCGTTCCAGTCCACGATGATAGAAAGCAGTTTGAATTTTTGGTACTAGAATCGGCACAGTCTGGGCTAAGCTGGTTGACCATACTTAGAAAAAGGGAAAATTACCGAGTAGCTTACGATAATTTCGAACCGGAAAAAGTAGCAGTATATGATGACAAAAAAATCGATGAGCTTCTCTCAAATGCGGGGATTATTAGGAATAGAAGAAAAATTGAAGCCTCAATCAACAACGCACGTAAATTTTTAGAAATACAAAGAGAGTTTGGCAGCTTTAACAGCTATATCTGGAAATTTGTAAATCAGCAGCCAATTATGAATAGCTACCAAAATATATCTGAAATACCTGCAACTTCAGCTATATCAGATATGATCAGCAAAGATTTAAAGCAAAGAGGATTCCGCTTTCTGGGCTCCATTACAATTTACTCGCATATGCAGGCAACGGGTATTGTTAATGACCATGTTGACTCTTGTTTCAGAAAACACAGTTGCGCGAAATAATCTGTTCGGCTCTTCCGTATTTTAATTACATGTAGTTAACGAATTTTTCTGAACTTCGTATAGAACCACAGACCGTGTGAAAACGCAAAAACCTTTCAAGCGGTGGTTCGGAATCCTAAAAATTCATGTGTATATAATTGGATAGAGTTTTCCAACCGATTATTAGACTAATTTCCCAAATAACGGGAATACAAAGAATAGTTTAATCTGAGGGCCCAGATATTTTTCAACAGAGTAAATTAACAAGGTGGTATTATGCTTAAGAAGTTAAAAAATTCTACTATGCATAAATATATAAATCAGCTAATATTCAGATATAAAGATGATGATATAACAGGAATGAGTGCACAGATAACATATTATTTAATATTAGCGTTTTTTCCATTTTTAATATTTCTTATTAACTTGTTGAGCTTTACCAACCTTTCCAGTGAACTATTGATTACAGGCATTCATAAATTCATTCCAGATGAAATAGGTAATTTAGTAAAGAATATTGTGGTACAAACTTTGCAAAATAAGAGTAAAACTTTATTATCTTTAGGTATGTTAGGGAGTCTTTGGGCAACATCAAAAGGGATATTTGCCATTATGAGGGGTCTCAATAAAGCCTACGATGTAGATGAGAGCCGCAAGTTTATTAAACTAAATTTAGTGGCTTTTCTCTCTACCATCGGAGTGATAGCTATGATCATGATTTCAATGATCATGATCGTTCTTGGGGAAATAATAGGAATTTACATCTTCAGCTTGTTAGGAGCAATGGATTTATTCAATATTGTGTGGGCAGTCTCAAGATATTGCATTCCCACTATCTTAATGTTTGCCACATTCTCTCTATTATATAAGTATGTACCTAATAAGAAGTTAAAATCTAGAAATATCAGAGTCGGCGCAATTTTTGCCACAATCGGGTGGATTATGACTTCTTTTTTATTTTCTTTTTATGTAAATAATTTTGGAAATTACGAAAAAGTCTATGGAAGTTTAGGAGGAATGATTGTTTTAATAAGTTGGCTATATCTAAGCACCCTAATAATTCTTATAGGGGGAGAGCTAAATGCTATTAGCAACTACTTTCAGACAAAAGGAGAAAATAATTGACTGGATGATTCTGCTTCCTATAATTTTGATTATTTGAGGTCAGTAGAGTCTTCCCCGACTAACATCGACCCAACAAAGCCTTTTACAGCTATCAGAAATTCCATTTCTAATTATTATGAAAAGCAAAGCAGGTAACAAAAATGGGTACCTTAATGTTTTTAACGGCGGTTGTTATTGAAATTGCATTTGCGGTTTTTTGCATTATTAAAAAATCAAATCAAAAGAAATTAAGAAGCATTATTAGAATTACGGCATTTACAGGCTTTGTGGTGTTCTCCGTTCTGCCGATAATTGACTGGGGTTTACGATATTATGCACTGGCTGCGCTGTTGTTTTTGCTGTCAGTAATTGGAGCAGTCAACTTAATTCGTAAAAAGGAAGAGAAGAAAGGCTACAGAACAGTGCGTGTCGTTTTCAAAGCAATAGGAATGACGTTACTTATCTTTGTTGTAACCCTGCCGGCAATCATTTTTCCACAGCACAAGTCATTGAAGACAACAGGCGAATATCAGGTCGCAACCGTAAACTATACATACACTGATGCAAGTCGTGTTGAAACCTATACCAAAACAGGAGAAAACAGAAAGCTGAACGTAGAGTTCTGGTATCCTGAGGATTATGACGAGTCAACCCTGAATACCTGCCCACTGATTGTATTCTCGCACGGCGCCGCAGGCATAAAATCAAGCAATGAGTCGCTGTATAACGAGCTTGCTTCTCACGGATACGTTGTGTGCTCAATCGACCATACTTACCAGTGCCTTTATACTACCGACGAAAACGGACATACGACATGGATAGATATGGGTTTTATGCAGGAACTTAATGCTGAGGACGCGAGATCTGACAGACAGAAAAGTTATGAATATTACAAGAAGTGGATGGAAATACGAACCAGTGACATTAATTTTGTGATAGACTATATCCTTTCCAAAGCGGGAAAGAATGATGCCGAAACAGTGTACAGGCTTGTTGATAATAAAAAAATAGGTGTTATTGGGCATTCTCTCGGAGGATCGGCGGCACTTGGAATAGGAAGAATGCGTAATGATGTCAGCGCTGTTATTGCGCTCGAGTCCCCGTTCATGTGCGATATTAAGGGCGTAGAGGACGGCAAGTTCGTTTGGAACGATGAAACGTATCCAATTCCTGTTCTCAACATATACTCTGACAGTTCATGGAGCCATCTTGATGAATGGCCGCAGTATGCAGAAAATTATGCGCTTCTGTCCACTGCTAACGTGACCGCGTTCAATGTCCACATCAGCGGCGCGGGGCATCTTACGCTGACAGATCTTGCCCTGACAAGCCCGTTCCTGACGCACATGCTCAATGGACAGAAATCAAATACTGACGCTGAATACTGCCTCAAGACGATAAACAAGGTGTGCCTTGAGTTTTTTGACTGTTATCTGAGAGGTGAAGGTGTTTTTGCATCGAAAAAAATATATTAGATGAAATTTATGAGCGTAATATGAATTTTAGATGTTTTTCCCCACTTCGTATAAGACCACTATCAGTAGCTTAAATGCAAGGTTTAATTCCCCGGTTAAAATCTTTACTTTACATTGATTGAACCTTTTTCTTATCCAATATTATTTATACAGGGTAAAAGAGAAAACATTGTCTTTTCTTTTTATAAAAAAACTCTTTACTAATTCAGATGCAAGTGATAATATAATAATAACGATAACTATTATCAATATTATTAAATTAGATAGCAAGTAAATTTGCAGTGCATTAGTTTTGTTTACAACCCGAAATTGGGAGATCCCGAGAGTGAAACCGCACTAGGGACAAAAATTGTGAATCTTCCCGATAGTTGGATGTGTCCGCTTTGCGGTGGGGACAAAGATATGTTTTCGGGGATAATACAAAATATCGAAAAACAAGGAGGTATTGATGATTTTGGATGAGATCAGAACTATAGGGAAAATTATAACAGGAAAAGAAGCTGTTGACGGTGCCGGTGTAAAGCTGGTAAGAGTCTTTGGGCACGATGATACAAGGGACTTTGATCCGTTTCTGATGCTGGATGCGTTTGATTCTGTCGATTCAAAAGATTACATTAAGGGCTTTCCATGGCATCCTCATAGAGGCATAGAAACGATCACCTACCTTGTAAATGGTCATATCGATCATGGTGACAGCCTTGGAAATCAAGGCAGTATTTTAGACGGTGATTGTCAATGGATGACCGCAGGGTCGGGTATTATTCATCAAGAAATGCCAAAACCAAGTGAAAGAATGCTCGGGTTTCAATTATGGCTTAATTTGCCTTCAAAGGACAAAATGGTTACACCGAAATATCATGGAATATTGAACAAAGATATTCCTGTTATTGATGAAGAAAACTGTAAAATACACATTATCGCCGGTACCTATCATGGTACAGCTGGAGCAGTGGAAGGTGACTATGTGAAGCCGCTGTATTTAGATGTGGAAGTAAATCCAAACTCTGAGTGGACGGCAGATACCGATAAGGATGCTACATTATTTGTTTATATTCTTCAAGGTGAGGGTTCCTTTGGGCCGGATAGTGATCAGTTTATCATGGCGAAACATGCGATACTGTTCAATGCAGGAAACAAATTCCGAGTGAAAGCATCAAATAAAGGACTAAGATTTATACTTATGTCCGGCGAGCCGCTTAAAGAGCCGATTGCATGGGGTGGCCCGATCGTGATGAACACCCCGGAAGAACTGAATTCAGCATTTGAAGAATTGGCTGAAAATAAATTCATTAAATAATAGATTTGTTTATACAAAAAATAAAGGAGAATATTATATGAAAACTAAAAAAGTTGCAGTTTTAGTAGGGAGTCTGCGTAAAGGATCATTTTGCAAAATGATTGCAAAGACTTTAAAGGAATTGGCACCCTTGTCTTTGGAGATGGAGAAAATTGAGATTGGCGATCTTGCAATTTATAATCAGGATTTTGATGATGAAGGCAATACTCCTGCGGCATGGACAGATTTTCGTGAGCGTGTGGCGAAATTTGATGCAGTTCTGTTTATAACGCCGGAGTATAACAGGTCAGTTCCTGCGGTGCTTAAGAATGCTTTGGATGTTGGATCAAGGCCGTATGGAAAAAGTGTTTGGGATGGCAAGCCCGGAGCCGTGGTGAGCGTATCACCAGGTGGACTAAGCGCTTTCGGTGCCAACCATCATTTAAGGCAGTCGCTTGTATTTTTGAATGTTCCAACGATGCAGCAACCGGAAGCCTATATTGGAAATGTTGCGACACTCTTTGATGATAGTGGTGTTCTCCTTAATGAAAACACTCGCGAATTTCTGCAAAAGTTCATGAATTCATTTGCATCTTGGGTTGAAATCAATACATCTACTCAATCATCTGGAGAATAAAAATTGCGTTTCGTCTAAAGTCATATTGAAAAAAAGAGAACCTCAAAAATAAACTGAGCCAGCAAAAATGGACATTACAAAATAACCCCCAATCGTAGGACAATAAAACTACGATTGGGGGAATTTTAATGTCAGGAAAAAAGAACAAAGAATATACGCATATCAAAGTGGTGGAGTCACAAATTCTAGAGATGAAAAAAACTCGGTTATCAACAAGGTTTAAAGTTTCGCCAAATATTTGGTGAGCTTAATATTTTCGCTGTAATCAACACGGCAGTCAATAATGGCGGGAACTTTCTGCTGAAATGCATCCTCTAAAGTCGGGAGCAAATCCTCGGCTTTTTCAATGCGGTAACCCTTACAATGCATGCTTTCTGCAAGCATTTTGAAATCAGGATTTGTAAAGTCAACATAAGCTGTTTCGTTAAATTGTTCCTGTTGCTTCCATTTTATCAATCCATAGCTGCTGTCATTGAAAATCAAGGTGACAAATTGAGTCCCGATGCGGACCGCAGTCTCCAGTTCCTGCATATTCATCATGAATCCTCCATCACCACAAACAGCCAAAACTTTTTTATCAGGATTTACTAGTTTTGCTGCAATTGCGCCTGGGATAGCGATACCCATCGAAGCGAATCCATTTGAAATAATGCAAGTGTTAGGCTCATAGCAGTTGTATTGGCGTGCAATCCACATTTTGTGTGCTCCGACATCCGAAATTAAGATATCGCTGTGTCCCATGAACTTTCTGACATCATGCAAAATTCTTTGAGGCTTCATTGGGAAAGAATTATCAGTGGCGTAGCTTTCATGTTCAGCCTGCATTTTCTCACGAATTTCCAGTGCGTATTCCGGCTCTGTCTCACGGGAAGAACGGCGAAGGATTTGAGTGAGGGAGTCCGAAATATCTCCAACTACTTCTACTATTGGCTGATAATTTTTATTAATGTGAGCGGTTTCAAATCCTATGTGAATAATGTCGAGATTGCCGTTGCAATTCCACTTCAGCGGTGCACATTCTACAATATCGTAGCCAATCGCGATGACTAGATCTGCTTTTTCAAAAACTTTGTTTATGTAGTCTTTTTGCGGAATTCCCAGTGTCCACAAAGAATATTTGCTGTCCATTGGGATAATTCCTTTTCCCATCATGGTGTTGGTAACGGGAATCTTTAATTGCTCTGCAAAAGTAGTAAGCGCATGACTTGCGTGGGAACGGACTGCGCCGTTTCCTGCCAAAATGATTGGATTTTTTGCTCTTGATATTACAATAGCAGCTTTCTCAATACTTGAATAGGTTGCGAATTCTTTCTGCGGGGCTACTTTCTTTAGCGGGTGGCCCTCAACCGGCATTTTAGCGATATTATTTGGCAGATCTATATGTGAGGCGCCCGGCTTTTCACCTTCTGCATATTTAAAAGCTAAGCGTACTACCTCGCTTACTGTGTCGGGACGTACAACAGGTGTGCTGCGCTTTGTTATAGGAGCAAACATGGAAACTAAATCAAGATACTGGTGGGATGTAATATGCATCCTATCGGTACCGACCTGCCCGGTAATTGCTACGAGCGGTGCACCATCAAGGTTTGCGTCCGCAACACCAGTTACAAGGTTGGTAGCGCCGGGCCCCAATGTGGATAAGCAAACGCCGGATTTTCCGGTCAGTCTTCCATAAACATCCGCCATAAATGCTGCGCCCTGTTCGTGGCGGGTTGTAATGAATTCAATAGAAGACCTTTTGATGGCATTCATCATATCTAAGGTTTCTTCTCCGGGAATACCAAAGATATATTTTGTACCCTCATGCTCTATGCATTTAATTAATAAATCTGCAGTGTTCATTGGCGTTTCTTGCTCAATCGTATCTTGTGATTTCTCCATTGCTTTTACACATCCTAAAAATAATTTATACCCATGAGAACCTGATCCACGACGATTATAGAACTGGATTTTGACATTTGTCAACAGGTTTCTTTATAGATAAACCGTTTTATTAGATTTTTAGTTAATTTTGTGATATATTACAAAAAAATAAATTTTATTTATAATATATAGTGGTTGATTATGAAATAAAAAAAAGTTATACTGTGATAAACCGGTTTAGTAAAGCGGTTACTTTGAAAATTAGTGAAACGGTTACGTAGAGGAGAATATAACATATGAGCATTACGATCACCGATATTGCTAAGATGTCCAATGTATCAAAAGCTACGGTTTCCCGTGTGATTAATAATAAAAGCGGAGGAGTTTCAGAGCAGACCAGGGATCGTATTTCAAAGATAATTCAAGACGTGGGCTATAAACCAAATCTTATGGCACGCAGTATTGTTACATCGGAAACTAAGACGATCGGTCTTATTATCCCTGATATTCAAAACCCGTTTTTTCCGCAAATGGTGCGTGGAGTGCAGGACTATGCTGTCAGTCGGAATTATACAGTCTTTCTTTGCAACTCAGACAGCGACGTTAAAAAACAACAGCATTACATAGACACTTTTATTCAAAAACGTGTTGACGGACTCATTTTAACGACCAGCGGGGACAGTTACCCGAAAAGCACACAAAATATGTATAAGCAATACAATGTGCCGGTTGTTCTGCTTGATCGAAAAATTGCCGGACTGAGCTATAACGCGGGTGTATTTATTGATAATATGGCTGGGGCATATGAAGCGGTCAGCTATTTGCTGAAGAATAATCCGGTGAAACAGGTTGCGTTTTTAGGCGGGCCGAAAGAAGTGGATACCAGCGCCGAACGTTTTCAGGGTTATGTAAAAGCCCACAAAGATAGGAATATACCGATCGACCCAAAATTGGTTTTCTACGGGGAATACACCGTGGAGTCCGGTTATCAAATGGCTGAAGATATGATTAAAAACTGTGGATCCGTCAGCAGTATTTTCGCAGCTTCCGATATTATTGCGATCGGCGCAATCAGGGCGCTGCGCAAGATGCATATTTCCATACCGAAGGAAACGGAAATCATAGGATTTGATAATATTGCAATCAGTGACATGATTTATCCTGCTGTTACAACAATGGCTCAGCCGATTTATGACATCGGCTATATTGCGGCAAAAAAGTTAATTAATTTACTGAATGACGAAGAAATTGGTCAAAAAAATGAAATTTTACCTACAAAGCTAATTGTACGGGAGACAACAAGGGAAAGATACGGTGACAGTGAATGAGCAAAAAAATATTGGTAGTTGGCAGTTTAAATATGGATTTAGTTGTTCAAATCGAAACTATGCCCATGGTCGGTGAAACAATTTTAGGGCACGATGTCCGATATTTTCCAGGAGGGAAGGGCGCTAATCAAGCTTGTGCTTCCGGTAAATTAGGTGGACAAACTACAATGCTTGGCTGTGTGGGCGTTGATGATTTTGGAAAATCTCTGTTACAAAGTTTAGCTGATGCAAAAATAAATACCGAGCATATTGAAATCAAAGAAAACATTGCGACGGGTATGGCGTTGATTTATGTGGATACACACGGCAGTAATTCTATTGTTGTTGTTTCAGGAGCTAATTCCTTGTGCAATATAGAGTATTTAAAAAAGCACGATCAAGAGTTTCTTGATTGCGACATTTTGATCATTCAGATGGAAATCGCATACGACACAGTTTATTATGCGATTGAAAGAGCATTTGAACTTGGCAAAACAGTAATATTAAATCCTGCTCCTGCGCCAAAGGAAATTCCAGATTATATTCTTCAAAAAATAGATTACATAACGCCAAATGAAGTTGAATTGGCAAAACTCAGTGGAAAGCAGTGCGACGAAATCCAAAATATTCATGAGGGCGCTAATGTACTGCTCAATAAGGGTGTCAAAAATGTTTTAGTTACAATCGGTGACCGTGGTTCTGTGCTTGTAAATAAGGAGGGCTGCCGGCGGTTTAAAACTCGAAAGGTTATTCCGGTAGATACCACAGCGGCAGGAGATTGTTTTAACGGTGCATTCGCAGTAGCAATCGCAGAGGGGAAACAGCCAGGTGAGGCTGCTGTTTTTGCGAATTACGCCTCATCCATAGAAGTGACCCGCGCAGGGGCGCAAGCGTCCATTCCTACCAGAAATGAAGTTGACGCGTTGATTTCACAGGAGGTTTAATGCATGAGCTTATTAAAGGAGTTAAAAATACTTTCTCCATGCGGCATATTGGGCTACGGTTATCCGAAATCTTCCTTCATGAATGGAATGAATCAGAAGCCGGACGCAATTGTGGTGGATGCGGGCAGTACCGACGGCGGTCCGCATAAATTAGGCGCGGGGGTTGCGATCGTGAGCAGACGCGCCTGTAAAAAAGACTTGGAAATCATGATTACCGAAGGAGCCAAAGCAAAAATTCCGGTCATCATCGGTTCGGCCGGTGGCAGCGGCGGTAGGGTTCATGTTGAATGGACATACGATATCATTCAGGAAATCATTCGTGAATATCATTTGCAGTACTTAAAAATCGCCATTATCTGGGGAGATATCGATAAAGAGACTGTAAGGCAAAGATTGAAGGCGGGTCAGGTAACGCCATTGGGATTGACGGTACAGGAACTTACCGACGAGCGGCTTGACGCGACAACGGCAGTCGTTGCGCAGATGGGCCACGAACCTATCGTAAAAGCTCTTGAGCAGGGTGCGGACTTAATTATTTGCGGCAGAGCATACGATCCGTCTCCCTTTGCCGCCGTTGCAGCGTTTTACGGGTTCCCATTGAGTTACGGGTACCACGCCGGTAAAATATTGGAGTGTGCAGCGCTTTGCGCGCAGCCGGGCACCACAAAGGACTGTATGCTTGGCACCATCACACAGAACGGCTTTACTGTTACTCCGCTTTCTGAAGAGCGCAAATGCACTACTACTTCTGTGGCGGCGCATACCTTTTACGAAAAAGATCATCCATATATCCTGCACGGACCCGGTGTGGTCTTAAACCTAAAAGATTGCACTTTCACCCAAGTGGATGACAAAAGCGTATTTGTAAGCGGCAGTAAAATTGAATATACCAACCCTTATTACATAAAGCTGGAAGGCGCTATGCTCGTGGCATACCGTACTTTTGTTGTTGCCGGCGTCCGTGATCCTTTGATGATTTCCAAACTGGAGGAGGTTGAAGGATTGGCAGAAAAACAGGTTCGTACCTATTATAGCGATATTCCGGATGGGGATTATAAAATTCATTTTATCAACTATGGAATGAACGGTGTTATGGGTGAGTTGGAACCTTTGCATGATGTTCCGCACGAGGTAGGAATTGTATTTGAAGTAATTGCGAAAACGCAGGAACTGGCGAACACCGTATGTGGTTCGCTCCGTTCAAGCCTTTTGCACTATGGGTACGACGGAAGAAAATCGACAGCCGGAAATTTGGCTTTCCCTTTTGCGCCGAGTGATATACCGTTTGGCCCGGTTTATGAATTCTCCGTTTACCACCTGATGCAAGTAAAGGATGGATGCGAAATGTTTCCTATTGAATTCAGAAAAATTCAATAGGAAGCCGAACCGGGGGCTGAAACGCCCCAAATTGAAAGGTGGAACTATAGTAATGGCAAAATACAGGTTATACGATATTGCCAAAATCCTGCGTTCTAAAAACAGCGGCCCGTTCGAGACGACACTGGATGTTTTGTTTGACGAACCGCTTATTTACAGCAAGGTAAAGGACAGCGGAATTATCACAAAAGAATTGGTGGCAAAACTATATCACATAGAAGAAAGCATGATCACGAACGTAGTGTTCTTTGACCCTGCACTTGGGTTTAAAATCACGTTTGCCCGAAAAATTTCTTCCGGTACTTGCTTTGACACGGATGTTTACGGCGCGCAGCAGCATGCTCCATTAATGGAAGTTGTTGTTGACATTTAAGCGAAGGGGGTAAAAAAATGGAAACTACTCGTTCCCACAAGATTCAGAGCAAGCTGAAAAGCATTAAAAAAGACCGTATTTTGTATATCATCATACTCCCGACACTGATCTATTTTGCAATTTTTAATGTTTGGCCGATTTTTGAAATGAAGCTGGCTTTCTTTGATTACAGAATCAGGGGCGATGATATTTATGTAGGACTGAAGTATTTCAAGCAATTGTTTTCCACTCCTACTTTTATTCAGGTTTTAAACAATACATTGATCCTAAGTACCATGAAAATTATTTTGTATTTTCCGCTTCCCGTCATTTTTGCACTTATGATTAACGAAGTCCGTCTGGGCTCTTGCCGCAAGGCCATACAGGTCATTTCGTATTTGCCACACTTTTTATCTTGGGTGGTAATTGCAAGCGTCTGGTTCCAAATTCTTTCCCCGACGGGCGGGCTTGCGAACAACGTTGTCACCCTGTTCGGCGGTCAGCCCGTAGACTTTCTTACCAATAAATCCGCAATCCGCTGGGTTTTGTTCGCATCGGAAACCTGGCGTTCGATCGGGTGGGATTCCATCATATTCTTCGCGGCAATTATGAATATCGACGCCTCGCTTTATGAAGCGGCGGATATTGACGGAGCAAGCCGCTTCCAAAAAACACTGGCAATTACCCTGCCTGCATTAATTACACCAATGATAACCGTGCTGATTTTGAATGTCGGCTTCTTCATGAACGCAGGGCTTGATCAAGTGCTTAACTTTACCAACGCTGCGGTAAATTCTAAAATTGATATTATTGATACGTTTGTTTACCGGATTGGTTTGCAAAATTCCCAATATTCCTTTGCCACGGCAGCGAATTTGTTTAAAGGTGCAGTTGGCACGATTCTGATTGTAGGCACACACCTCACATCCAAAAAACTGACCGGCAAGGGTGCTTGGTAAAAAGGAGAGAATACATTGGCACACAGAAAATTTTCGCTTTCCCAATTGATTATAATACTCATCCTTTGCAGCTTGGCACTGGTCATGCTGGTGCCGATTCTCAATATATTTGCGCAGTCATTTTCCGACCCGAATTTAGTAAACAAGTTACAGGGATACGATATTTTACCCAAGGGATTTTCACTGATTAACTATGAAGTAATCCTGAGCAATGATATTGTATGGCGCAGTGTCCTGAACTCGATATTCATCACTGTTACCGGTGTCGCAATTAATATTCTTTTGACTTCCAGTACGGCTTATGTACTGACAAGGAAGGGTCTGGTTGGTAAAAAAGTAATCATGTACTTCTTAATCGTCGTAATGATTTTTGAACCCGGTATTGTACAGGAATATTTCGTCATGAAGAATATTGGGCTATTGGATAACCTGTGGTCCATGGTACTTTACAAAAGCGTAAATGTTTATTACTTAATTATATTAATGCGTTTTTTTGAGGACGTTCCCGAATCCCTTGTTGAAGCGGCGACAATTGACGGCGCCGGTCACATGAGTATTCTATTTAAGATTATGCTTCCGCTTAGCAAAATTCCGCTTTTGACAGTCGGAATGTTCTACGGGGTATCCCGCTGGAATGAATTCTTCAAATCCAGCGTGTATTTATCCAGCAAGAAAAATACCGTCCTGCAGGTTTTGCTGCGTCAGTTTGTTATAAACTCCGACTCCCAGGTTTTAGTCGGCGCGTCAAACCTGTTCGCAAACAACGCGATTGCAAAATTAAATAATGGATCGCTGAAAGCAGCAACCATTGTTATTGCGATGATTCCTATTTTGATGATTTATCCTATTATCTTAAAGCACTACACAAGCGGCGTTTTATCGGGCGGCGTAAAAGAGTAGTTTGTTGTGTTGAAAAACATGTTTCTAACCGCAATTCAGCGGTTATTATAAAAATCAGTTTATGGGAGGAAAAAAAATGAAAAGAATTGTAGCATTCATACTTTGTTCAGCGATGGCACTCAGCTTGTTCGCAGGCTGTGCAAATCAGGAACCCGCCGCCAGCAGCAATGCCGCGGCAAGCCAGGCAGCGGCGGCATCGTCGGCATCCAAAGAGCCGGTTGCACTTACAATGATGGCCAAAGATATGCCTGCAGACGATGCGGTAACTACTAAGCTTTTAAAAACAATCGGAGAAGGCGTTTCAAAGCAGCTGGGCAGAGAAGTCACCATTAAAATGGTTCCTATGCAGGACGGTACTTATTCCGATACGATGGCACTCGCTCTTCAAAGCGGCACAATCCCCGACCTGATGTATTTCCAGGGTGGCGATTATCAATTCGCAATCACACAAAAAATTCTCGAAGACTTAACCCCTTACATTAGCGGGTCCACTTATGTGAAAGCAATGATGCAGCCATATAATAATGAAAGAATTAAAAATTACCCTTACTTATTATGGCTGTCCCCTGACCGTACCAAGGTTCCGGTAATTCGCACAGACTGGCTTACGCAATGCAAAACCGGCGAGGCTTTACAGGCAAACCCGACGGTAGAAAATTACACAGCGTTCTTCAAGGAAGTAAAAGAAAAATTTAAATTATCCGCGGCAATCACAGTTCCAAATGATCTTTCAGAAATCGACAGTATCTTCAACCTTGCCTTTGGCGTAACTCAAACGTGGGTAAAAGACAGCGACGGCAAATACATCTACAGCAAGGTATCCAAAGGTGAAAAAGCGAAGCTGGCATTCTACGCAGAGCTGTACAAAGAAGGCCTGTTAGACAAAACTTATCTCACACAAAAGTGGGATACCAAAGAAAAAGCATTCTATGACGGAAAAGTAGCGGTTGTTGCAGGTACACAGGGCGCAGTTATCAAGGTATACGACAATAAAATGACTGCTCAAAACGGAGCCGCCTCCGCGTTGACCGTTCTTCCTCCGGCAAAGGGCGTTGCACAGGGCTTTACTCCAAGCGATGTCAGCAAAGAATCACGCGGCTGGGCAATCAGCGCAGACTCCAAGAACAAAGACGTTGCATTTGCCGTTCTTGAATACATGGCTTCCCCAGAAGGGCAGATGCTCGACAAACTTGGTTACAATGGTGAAGAATACAATATTGATAGCAATAAAATTGTTTTGACAGATAAATTCGCACAATGGTATCCAAGATTCCATGAGTCTATTGCAACATTTAATCCAACGACTCCGATTTCCGAGAAAACCCCATACTACCCGGCTTCTGCTTTAAGCGCTTTGGATATGGTGAAAAAGTATAATACTTATGATAATACGTTTGTAATGCCGGACCAACAAGTAACGAATTGGGATGCCTGCCAGGCATTGTATTTGGAGTATACAGCAGATGTGATCAGTGGTAAAAAGAGCATTGATACATTTGACGATTTTGTAAGTCAATGGAATAATCTTGGCGGTAAAGCAATTACCGAATACGCAAATACAGTTATTAAATAAGAAACGAATTCATTTGCAGTGGAATCATGAAAGGAATGTAATATGTTAACCAGAGAATATCTCGTAAATCACAATGATATAGCAGTAGACAAGGCCATTGGCTCACTTTGCGGACTTGCCATTGGGGACTCGTTCGGAGACGCGGCAAGAGGCCCGGAAAATCAAAGAGATTATGGTATTACAACTGACTTTAATAAGGGTGCTTCTTGGAGTACGGATGACACAGAATTCGCATTGTTAACCGCAGAAACATTAATTCAATGTAAGGGCAACCCTACATCGGATGATATTGTGGAAATGTGGTTAAAGCATGTCGCAACAATGGATGAGCTGAAACGTGGCGGCGCAAGTGAAACCGAAGCAGCAAATAATTTACGCCGGGGTTTACGCCCGCCGGAATCGGGAAAATTCAATTCCTATTCCTGCAGCGACGGAGCAGCGATGCGGTCTGGGCCAATCGGTATTTTATGCGCGGGTGATCCGGAACGGGCCGCAAAAATCGCTGCAGTGGATGCTTCAATCAGCCATTATGCCGATGGCATTTTTGGTGCGCAAGCAGTAGCGGTCGCTGTCTCACTTGCAATGGTTGATGCAGAAATAGACGAAATTCTGGATGCCGTATTGAAACTCGCACCGGAAGATTCATGGTTTCATGCTACGCTGAAGCGTGCTTTTAAAATAGTTGATGATGCAAATGGCGATATTTCTTTGGCTTGGATGCCGCTGCATAATGAGATGTTCTCGGTTTATCGGGCAGCAGTGCCGGAAGCTGTTTCAGAGGCATTCGGTATTTTAAAGCTTTCCCATGATAGTTTCAAATCTGGTGTGATTCTGGCCGGTAACTTTGGCCGTGATGCAGATACCATCGGCGCAATCGCAGGTGCTGTCCTTGGAGCAAAATTTGGCGCGAAGGGTATTCCTGACGCATGGCTGCAAAAAACACGCTATCCATCGGGTACCTGCCTAAGCTTTACGAAAGGCATCGACATTTTTGACCGTGCGCAAAAACTGGCAGAATTAATAAAATAATATTATGCAGCATTAGCCTATTCGCTTTTAGAACGGATAGGCTAATGCAAATTATAATTATCGAATAAAAGGCAATCAAAGCATTGCTATTACGATAAAAACAATTTATAGAAAAAGGAGGATTTTTCATGATACCAAATAATTATCTTGAAAAAGTTTATTCCGGGTTTTTAGGCATGAATATTGGAATTCGGCTTGGCGCACCGGTGGAACCTACAATATGGTCGTATGACCGAATTTTTAATACTTATGGTGAAATCAACGAATATGTAAAGGATTTCAAGAATTTCGCGGCGGATGATGACGTGAACGGTCCGGTATTCTTTTTAAGGGCCTTGATTGACGACGCAAAAGACCGTCCATTACGGGCGCAGGATGTCGCTCGCGCCTGGATGAACTATGCGCGTGAGGGAGTAGGGATGTTCTGGTGGGGTGGTTACGGAATCAGCACCGAACATACTGCCTATCTCAATTTAAAAAGCGGAATTCAAGCCCCGCAGTCAGGTTCTATTCAGCAAAACGGTAAAACCCTTGCGGAGCAAATCGGTGGGCAGATTTTTATCGATACCTGGGGATTAGTTCATCCGTGTGATCCGAAGGGAGCAGCAGATGCAGGGGAAACGGCCGCCAGCGTATCCCATGACGGAGAAGGCCTTTGCGGAGCACGGTTCATGTGTGCCTGCATTTCGAAAGCCTTTGAAACATCGGATATCAATAAAATCATCAGTGCTGGTTTAGATGAAATTCCGAAGGCGAGTACTTACTATGCTGTTGCACAGGCCGTAATTGATTTTCACAAGGAACATCCCGACAACTTCCGTGATTGCTATCAAATGCTTGTAAAAGACTGGGGATATGACAAATACGGCGGAGTATGTCACATTATTCCAAACGCTGGTGTTTGTATTTTGTCAATGCTTTACGGAAACGGCGATTTTGCCAGAACGATTGAAATTGCAACCATGTGTTCTTGGGATACGGACTGCAACGCCGGCAATGTGGGAACCATTTTAGGCGTGGCTTGCGGTATCGGCGCATTACCAAAAAAATACAGGAACCCAATCAATGACGGCCTTGTGCTGTCAGGGATTTCCGGCTATTTAAATATTCTTGATGTACCAACTTACGTAAAGAGCATTGCCCTTCTTGGTTACCGTAATAATAAGGTAGAGCCGCCACAGGATCTTGCGTTAAGTAATAAACCCAATGAAATTCATTTTGACTTTGAACTGCCGGGTTCTACCCATAATATGCGCGTGTCAGACACCTTTTTCTGTACAGCACAGCACACTACGGAAAAAGCATACAGCGGCACAGGTTCTTTAAAGGTTATTGTGGACCGTATGGTGCGTGGAAATCAATGCAAGCTTTATTATAAGCCGTTTTACCGTCGGGACGAATTCTCTGATGAACGGTACAGCCCAGTATTTTCGCCAACTGTTTATTCCTCGCAAAATGTTTCCATGAAGCTTTATTTGGACCAATGGAATGGTTGGGAACTTCTGGGGGTTGCGCCATATGTACGCACTATGAGCGACAAACAGGATCACTTGCAAGGCTATGTAAAATTAGAGCAGGATAAATGGTTGGATGTCAGTTTTACAATTCCTGATGTTGACGGCGATTTAATTGACGAGGTGGGCATTGTCATTGAAGGGTATTCACCAGCAAAGTCGAAGACACTTGGAGCTTTATATTTGGACGAATTCAGCATCACTGGTAAAAGCAAGTATTCCGTTTCGATTGCCAAGCAGCGTAATGAATTCGGCACAATTACTCCGTTTTCTATTGATCATGGCGCGTGGAGCAAAGAGGACGGCAAACTGATGCTTATGCGCTGCGAACCCGCATTTGCTTACGCCGGCAACTATTATGCAACTGATTACAGTGTTACCTCCAAAATCACTCCGATTAATGGAGATAATCATATGATGCTCATTCGCGCACAAGGCGCAATGCGCGGCTATGCCGCCGGATTGGATAAAAACGGTACTTTGGCCATTTATAAAAATGATTTTGGTTTTTCAAAGATTGCTGAAATTCAGTTTGATTGGGAAATCGGAACAGAGTATATGCTGAAATTAGAGGCAATCAAAAATGAAATCACCTTGTTTGTTGATGGCAGGCCGCTGCTTGGTGCGTATGATGACAGCTTCTTATACGGCATGTATGGTTGCGGTTCCATAAGCATGGGCAGAACTGCGTATGGTGATCTCTTGATAGAAGAATATACAACAGCGGATTTTACACAAATATGACTTCGCATGGATAAAAAACAGGTTGACTTGATTGTCTTCTTTTCAATCAAGTCAACCTGTTTTCTTAATTTTCTATTTAGTAAATCAAAATACCCAATATTTCATAAACGCTTTTTCTGCAAAACATTCTTGTATAAAATCGGTAGAAGAGTTATAATCGGAGCAGCAAAAGGGAGGTCGAAGCACAATGTCAACATATAGTATCTCAGATATTGCGAGGATTTGTGGTGTATCCAAAGCCACTATCTCTCGAGTGATCAACGACAAATCAGAAGGTGTGGGCGAAGAGACAAAGCAGCGTATCAAGAAGGTCATTCAAGAACTAAATTATCGCCCAAATATGCTTGCCAGAAGTGTTGCAACCTCACGCTCGGGTTTAGTCGGATTAATCATACCGGATGTATCCAACCTGTTTTATCCTAAGATTATTCGAGGGGTTAGTAACTACCTTGACCTTCATGATTATTCTATGATTTTATGCAACTCCGACTATGATCCGGATAAGGAAAGGGCACAGCTTTTATCCATGGTTGATAAACGGGTTGATGGCGTTATCCTTTGCTCCGGTGTCAGCAACGAAGAGTTCCTTTCAGAATATAAAGAATATCATATACCTCTTGTTTCAATTGGACGCAATTTTGACAATTATTTGTGTGATGCAAGCATTGGCGGTGACAATATTCAAGGTTCGCTTATGGAAGTTCGTTATCTTATCGGGGGAGGGAATAAGCGGATCGTATATCTTGACGGAAATGCCGGTGTCTCCGGTGCCGCACAGCGCTTTGAAGGATACCGTAAAGGACTGTCAGAAGCAAATCTTGACTATCTTCCAGAGCTGGTACATTTTGGCGATTTTTCAATTGAATACGGCATGAGCATTACCCGGAAACTGCTGGAGGATAAGGTGGATTTTACTGCTATCATGACCGGAAGTGATTTGATTGCTATTGGTGTTATTAAAGAACTTCATAAGACTGGACTGCGTGTGCCCGAAGATATTGAAGTCATGGGCTTTGATGATATTGAGCTTTCCCAAATATTTGAGCCCCAGCTCTCTACTATGGCAAAACCTCATTATGAAATGGCTACGACCGCTACTCGAATGCTGATTTCTCTAATTGAAGGCACGATGGATGAAATGAAACATGTTACCGTCGAGCCGAGAATTATTTTACGCAGCACAACGAAAAAATATTAAGAACTGCCTGTTGTACAATCTACGTGCAACAGGCAGTTCTTAATAGGGAAGCCTATCAAGATAATCGATGTGACAAAATAGGAGTTACTACTAATTTTAGATAAAACAGTATTGACTTATATATCATATTGATATATAATTTATATATCAATATGATATATAAGGAGGAGTTACAGTGAAACGGCAAAAAGTTCGAAGATTATTACTGTTAATATCTTTATTGCTGTTCCCGATTACCATCTACTACCTGTCACCTTATCTGATTATTATGGGTGCTATGGACGGCATTATTAACGGGAGCTTCATCGTGTTTGCGCTTATGCTGGTAGGTTCGATTTTTTTCGGGCGTCTGTTCTGTGGTTATGTTTGTCCTGCCGGCGGACTGCAGGAATGTGCATTTTCGGTAAACGACAAAGCACCAAATCAGGGATGGAAGAACTATATCAAATATATAATCTGGGTGGTGTGGATTGCTGCGATTGCATTCTGCTATATCAATAAAGGCAAAGTGATTAAGATCGATTTTTTCTATCAGACCGAACACGGAATATCTGTTTCAAATATATATTGTTATATTATCTATTACGTTGTAATTCTGATCATGCTTTTGCCTTCTGTAATTTTTGGTAAAAGAATTGCCTGCCATTACTTCTGCTGGATGGCGCCTTTTATGATAATAGGAACTAAAATCAGAAATATGCTTCATTTGCCGGGACTTCATATCAGCGCTGATCCGTCAAAGTGCATTTCCTGTAAACAGTGCAATAAGAATTGTCCCATGAGTCTTGATGTAGTTCATATGGTTCAGAGTGGGAAATGTGAAAATTCAGAATGTATTTTGTGTGGGGCATGTGTAGACTCCTGCCCTAAGAAGGTTCTGCAATACAAAATAAAAAATGATAAAAATAATCAGATGAGTCAAAATCGGGAGAGTAAAATTGGCTAGTGAAAAGAAAATCGATTGTGTAATCCTTGGACTGTTGAGCCACGAATCAATGACAGGCTATGAAATTAAAAAAAGAATGGATACTACTTTGAAGTTTTTCTGGGGAGCAAGCTTCGGAAGCATTTACCCAACGTTAAGTGGCCTTGTCCATGATGGAATGGTAACAAAGTATGAATCAAAGGAAAACGGACGGGATAAAGTAACCTATACCATTACGGAACAGGGCCGTGATCATTTAAGACACTGGCTGCATGTACCGGTTGAAAAAGATGAATTGCGTTATGAAACACTGTTAAAGTTGTTCTTTGGAAGTGAAATTGGGGAGGAGGGGACATTGGAACACATTGAAAATTTTCAGGAAAAAACAAGAAGAGAACTGCCGTTTTTAGAGGGTGCGGTAAATGAATTGGAAAAAATAAAAGATGCAGAGGATACCCATTTATATTATATGTTGACAGCAATGTTTGGGGTAAAAGTATATCAAGCGTATCTGGAATGGTGTGATGAAGCTACAAAAATATTAAAGAAAAAAGGCAAAATATAAACATTTATATTTTATTACTGATCTTATACAGAGCTGTAGAAGCGGGAATATTTTTTCTTCGAACCGTTGCCAAATGGCGGAGTGTTTGTGCAGTCTGTATTTACTGTATCACTATTGACAGGAACGTAATTTGAATCTATACTAAAAACTTAGGAAAATTGCTTTCCAATGCGGTATTGCTGCATATTTGCAGGTGCAGACTGCTACAGTATCGGGCGTTTATAGCGTCCGGTACTTTTACTTGTCTGCGGCAAAGTCTTTGGAACGTAAAATATAGGCGTGCACAGCACGAGCAAGGAGATTACCAGATTGAAAGTTTTGACATTTGGGGAAATGATGCTGCGGCTCAAGCCGCCGGCCTTTTCGCGTATTTTACAGGCTGATTCCTTTGAAGTGAGCTACGGCGGTGCCGAAGCAAATACATCGGTTTCACTTTCCCTTTTCGGCGACGACGCGGCCTACCTGACAAAGTTTCCGGAAAATCCGCTGGGAGAAGCCGCGCTAGGTACTCTGCGGCGGTTTGGTGTTGATACCAGCCGTGTTCTGCGCGGTGGTCCGCGTCTTGGCACCTATTACTTTGAAAAGGGGACGAGCATCCGCCCGACCAGTGTGGTTTATGACCGCACCGGCAGTTCCATCGCAACAGCAAAGCGTACAGAATTTAACTGGCCGTCCCTGTTCGACGGCATCGGCGTTTTTTACTTTTCCGGCATCACGCCGGCAATTTCTGACGAACTCGCCAACGCGGTGAAAGACGCGCTTGTGTATTGTAAGGAACACGGTATTACTGTCGTTTCCGACCTTAACTATCGCGGAAAGATGTGGACACCCGGAAAGGCTCAGTCCGTCATGCAGGAACTGATGCCCTTTATCGATATCTGCATCGCGCATGATGAGGATTTCGAGGCAACTCTGGGCATTCATGCTTTTGACGGAGACATGTCGCGCGGCATAGAGCAGATTGATAGCTTTCGCGCCGGTATGGAGGAAATCACAAGACGGTATCCGAACTGCAGGACGGTCGCCAGTGTTCTGCGTAACATCCATTCCGTGGAGGAAAGTGACTGGGTGGGTATTTTGCTACAGGACGGAAAGTTCTACGAAAGCCCGGTACACACGGTTCACGTCATGGAGGGTGTTGCTGCCGGGGACGCCTTCGGCGCAGGGCTTGTGCACTGCCTGTTGAATCAGACGAACTCTCAGGAAACCATTGAATTCGCTGTTGCCGCAAGTGTTCTCAAGCTGATGATCAGCGGCGACCTCAATCTTGTAACCGAGGCGGAGGTGCGGGCTGCCATGCACAAAGGCAGCAGTGCGCGCCTGAATCGTTGATTTTATGCGGAAGGTGCCGCCAGAGTAAATCTGAAATTTCAGAATTTTTTGAATCTGTAGGTACTTTTTAGTTCAAATCCGCATTAGCCTTAAGGCTAATGCGGATTTGTTAATATTGATAGAACTTTTTATTCCATTGTGATATAATAATTGAAATTCAGAAAATTATTTATAGTTCATTACCCAAGAGAGGAAAAAAATATGAGTGAACCAAATGAAGTCATCAAACAGCTGCAAGAGAGAAAGTCGGTGCGTATTTTTGACGAAAGAATCGTACTGCAGTCTGTTAAAAATGAATTGATTTCGTCAGCTTTTGAAGCTCCGACCGCCGGAAATATGATGCTTTATACCATCATCGATGTCACAGATCAGGAGATCAAAAATCAGCTGTCAGTACTTTGCGATCATCAGCCCTTTATCGCAAAGGCTCCGATCGTTTTGATTTTTTTAGCTGATTACGAAAAATGGTATGATACTTATGTAGCGGCAGGATTATCACCCCGCAAACCAAAATCAGGCGATTTGCTGCTTTCCTGCGCAGATGCACTGGTTGCCGCTCAAAATACGGTAACAGCAGCTCATTCGCTCGGACTGGGTTCCTGCTACATCGGCGATATTCTGGAAAACTGTGAGCAGGTAAGAAAACTTCTTCATTTGCCGGAATACGTTGTTCCGGCGGCTATGGTTGTGTATGGGTATCCTACCGAACAGCAGCTGAACAGGAAAAAACCAACACGTTTTGACAAAGGCTATATCGTTCATACGAACATGTACAGAAGAATGCAGTCTGATGAACTGCTTAATATGTATAGTGAACAGGGTAATAAAGAAAGCATAGGCGATTTTTGCGATAGGAAATACATGTCTGATTTTGCATTGGAAATGAACCGGTCTACTGCAGAATACTTGAAAAGTTTTAACAATGACTAATCGGATTTTCACCTTGATTTTTATGTCACTCTGAATTTCCCAAAGGCAAATACTCAATATCTGGCAGTGCATTAAATTAACAGTACAAACTAGTGATTTATTTTTGTGTCTTGCTCTTATAAAATATTTAACAACGAATGATATCGTAAATTTAAGCATAAGGGGACTGAATCTATGGAAACTGAAACTAAGGTCAAAAGTTTTAAATCCGCAGTAATGAAAGTTTCACTGTGCATAATTTTGTATACGCTTGCATGGACAGTTCTTATCACAATAATCTCTGCAATCATTCAGGCGGCAACAAACGACGCTGCGAATAGTACTAAGTATATAGGTATTGTGATGCTTATCACATCTATTCTTAGCCTTTTGTTTATTTTACCGCTGTTGGGCAGGTTCCTGCATATTCCTCTGCCGTCCCTTTGGAAGGGCGCAAAAGTCGATGCGGAAAATATGAAGTTTTATATTCCAACAGCTTATACGTTCGCTGTGGTAGGAGATTATTTTCTTGCGCTGCCGCTCGCCCTTTTACTGCAACACGAGGGTGTTCTGTCTCCTATTAAATTGGCTCCGCTTTTTGAATATAGCGAACCAATTGCATTTGTTTTTTTAAACTTTGTAGTTACTGTTATTTTTGTCCCACTGATGGAAGAATTTTTTACACGCGGGTTGTTGCTTTCAGTACTCGTGCCGTATGGTAAAGGCTTTGCAATTGTAACGACTTCAATTATCTTTGCAATCGGACATGGGAACATTCAACAGCTTTTGGGGTCGTTTCTTTTAGGCCTGGTGTATGCGTATGTTACGCTGAAAACCGGAACCATAAAAAATTCCTTTATTCTTCATGCTATTAATAACGGCGTTGTGGCACTGTCGGGAATCGTCAACGTTTACGCTCCTCCCGTTGGCAATATTTTTTCAATGGCTGTTTATGCGGTTTTAGGAATTATCGGTATCTTGGTTTTGATAAAAAAACGGAGCATAATTCTTGAGGACCTACACACCGATAAGGAAAATTATATTCCATTGAGCCAGCGCACGAGCAAATTCATCGGCAATCCGCTGATGCTGATCTATTTTGTTTTTGTAATTATCAATCTGATCTTTTCCATACGGCCATTATAACATGCCATTCATATAACATCGCTTATGTAATATTATAAAATATTCGAACTAGACGGTATTATTATTCAAGGAAATATGAGTTAAATAGAATCTCTATAAAATAAGATAACAAAAAGAGGTTAGGATCACGTATCCTGACCTTTTTTTACTTCATTGGTCTTATTTCGACATTATCCATTGAAAATAATAATATAAGAGAATATAATTGTCATAAATGAATATGGAAAATTCACGTTAAACAATTTGTGCAAGTTTAAACTTTTATTATTGAGGTGGATAATATGCAAGAATCAAATAAGCTTTATCTCTTATGGACAAATGATAATTTGATTACTTCAGAGAAAATGGTTTTAATGTACGCACTCAATAGCAAACTTAACTATTGGTGGAAAGACGTTACAGTTATTATTTGGGGTGCTCCTGCAAAACTCGTTGCTGACAATCAGATGATTCAGGAAAAGATTCAACTTGCTATCAATTCCGGCGTTGAGTTCTCAGCTTGCAAAGCGTGCTGTGACCAATTAAATGTTACTGATAAACTTATCAATTTAGGTATTGAGGTAAAATATTGGGGCGATGGTTTGACTGAAATATTAAAAGAAAATGAAAAACTAATTACTATATAGCTATGTAGTAAGGCCCGTGATAAATATTATGTGCTCTATTGCTTTTTCAGGGGTCAGCTGCATGACGATAATTACCATATAGCACACAATCGATTACATCAAATCGTGTTTCAAATTATTTTATTGAGAAAGAATGATTTAAAGTGGGATTTTTTCAGGATGGAAAGATGACGTCTACAAATGGGAAAGATGACAAAATTGATTTCTATAAGCAGTTTGTCGTAATTAAGAGAGTCTCCGATCAAATGGAGGGCGTAGTTGAAGATCTGGTGGATACCTCGACCAATGTCAAGCAGGCAGCAGAATTTATTGCAGCCGGTACAGCACAGCAAACAGTAGATGTGGAAAAGTGCATAGGTCTTACGGATGATTTTACAATAAGTATTGATAGCATGGATCAAAAATCATTAGAATTGATTAATCTGGCGAATGATATGGCCGATGTAAATAAGAATGGAAAAAATTCAATTGACAATTTGTCGTTTAATCAGGAAAAAAATCAGAAAGTAATAGAAGAATTGGTGAATCGAATCTACAGCGTTTTAGAGAAAACAGAGATGATTGGTAAAATAACAGATATCCTGCATAATATTTCTGAGCAAACTTACATGCTGTCTTTCAACGCAAAAATTGAAGCGGTGAACGCCGGACAGTATGGGAAAAGCTTTACAGCGGTTGCAAATGAGATTAGAAAGCTTTCAGAGGAAAGTAAGTCAGCAAGTCAAAATATCAACGGAACAATAGGAAGCATTACAGATGAGCTTAATATTCTTAAAAGTACAGTCGATACCTCAATAGGAGTTTTTACAAATCAGGGTAAGTCGGTTGATTCTGTAATAGATGCTTTTAATAAAATTAATCATTATACGGAAACCTTTATCGGTGAGCAGAAAAACTTTAGTAATCAGGTAAGTGAAATAAAAGTCAAAAAAGACGAACTGGTGGATTCTATGTCACACATTTTTTCTGGAATCCAAAAGTCCACGGCTACGACGGAAGAGGTTGCGTCTTTAGCTATGAGTCAAAATGCCAGTACGGCAATTCTAAGTAAATTATCAATGGATTTGGCCAATCAGGTAAATGCAATAGGCAATAGTCTTGATCAAAATAAAATAGAAGAGCTTTCCATAGATAAAAAGAAAATTTCTGTTATCTTTGATTTGGATGATCCCTTTTGGGAGCCGGTACGCAGGGAGGCCATTAAGGCTGCAAAAGCGTTTAATGTGGATGTAGACTTTTTTGCTCCTAAGTCAAGGAGTATTGGTATCGCTGAAATGGGGAACAGGCTTGATCAAATCATAAATGAGAAAAGGGACGGTTTGATTATCAGTCCGATTGACGATTCTAAAATTGAAGAAAAATTGAAAAAACTAAATACGGCTCAAACAAAAATCGTCTTCATCAATTCAAAAATTGATAGCATTCCATACGAGTCGCTCATTGAAACGAATGGAATCATAGCAGGAAAATCTGCCGCCAAAGTTGCAAAAAGACATTTAAACAATCAAGGCGAGGTGATAGTTGGACTTTGGTCGGATGCGCATATCAGTTCCATTGATAACAGGGCAAAAGGATTTATCGAAGAACTGCGCCTGAATTCTGATATTACGGTTCATGAGGTTACCATTAACAGCGATCCCACATTTGAGGATGCAGAAAAAATGATACATAAAATGCTTGAACAGTTTCCGAAAACCAATCTTATTTTTTCAACAAATGTTGGATGGGGTCTGCTATATGCCAAATATGTAAAGATATACAAGCCTAATCTAAAAGTTATTACCATGGACTTCACTAAAGATGTCGAGAATGCGATCAAAGAGGGATCCATAAGCAGCGCAATCGCCCAAAGAGCTTTTTCATGGGGCACTATGTCCTTGGATTTCTTAGATAAGATATTTCAGGGTAAACCAGTACAAAAGTATGTAGACACAGGTACGTATGAGGTCAACCTGTCAAATATTAAAATTTATGAAGGACGAGTATAGTATGCGCGCGTAGTATTGAATCCTGAAATGCAGGATATCCGAGGTATTAACGACGAAGTACAGCGCAAGGTTGAACGGGACTTAACCTAGAAAAACACCACCGAACGTAGATTGATTTGCGTTCGGTGGTGTTTTTTGCATGACTTTTTTCTTATCTTTGATAACTGTAATTTATTTGCGGAAGATAGGGAAGATGAATTACAGTAAAACTATTTCGCCTAGAAGGATTCATGAATAATCATTTTTTGTTTGCATAATTCATCAAATATTACGTCCCTTGAAAGTGCGAAAAGTCCATAAATCCCAGAATTCTTTTCCAACTGGGCAGAAACTACGTGAACCGGAGAAAATGCGTTTTCCTTTACGATATGGTTAATGATCGGAAGCATCTGGGAACGAAAAATTGTATATTCACCACCGAAAATCACTAAATCACAGTTAAGGAGGCACGTTATGTTTGATATCGTACCGCCGATAATTACAGCAATATCATCCACGCATTGCCTTAAGAACAAATCTCCGTCCTGCCAAACCTTTATGATGTCTTTAAAACCAAACGTGTCAATTGATTTACCCAGAGCTTTAAAAGCATCTACCGTTCTTTGAGGAGCTTCTTTCCTTATTCTGGCTGATAATGCATTTATGTTGGTTGAACCGCCCAAATTATGAAAAGAATATCTGCTCGCATCGTTTTTATCGTTATCAATTGTAATTTCATTCGCGATTTCACCCGCACAATTGGTGCTGCCTTCATAAATCTCACCGTTTATGATAATACCGGCGCCAAGTCCTAATCCGCCGCTTATATACACCAAATCTTTCGAAGTTTTTCCTGCTCCGTATGTATATTCACCCATAGTCGCTGCATTCACGTCATTAACCACCAGAACAGAAGTACCAAAATATGATTCCATCTGCTGTGAAAGATCGCCCATATTCCAGTTAGCAAAGTTGGAATTGGCAAAAAAAGATCTGTTTACAGGATTGTAGATACCTGGGCAGGATATTGCAATGATTGCTAAATCCTGATTGTTTAGATTGCTGGAAGATAGCAGCAGCTTAGCTGCATTCAGTACCAGATCCAGCCTTGCCGCATAAGGTGACTCACTGGATATGTTTACTGTAAATTGATTAAGAATATCCCCGCCAAGATTTGCTAAAACAAAAATGGGATCTTCAAAGTTTAATTCGATTGCTATAATATATTGATAAATTTTGTTGAATTTTAACAGAATAGGTTTTCTGCCGCCCATAGACATGGAAACCCCTGCACCTATTTCATTAATGATTCCCGCACTTAACAAAGCTGCAATATTTTCTGTCATGGCGGATTTGCTGATACACAATTCACGTGCAAGTTCTGCACGTGATATTGGTTCATCACAATAAATTTTATCTAATATTACTCTTTGATTGATTGACCGAATATGCGTTTGGTCTACAGTATGTTTTATATTCATCACGATCCGTTCAAAATGTATAGTTAGTAAGCTATACGAACTTTATCAAAATTATAACACGGAATAATATTATTTACAATACTAGTATTTTAACAAGAAAAACAAGAATTTTTTATCAATTTTTAAAATTATGCTTAACAGATTGACATTTATAAAAATTGGTGGTAATATCAAAGCATTGAATATGTTCGTTTACCAAACAAACTAAGTAAATGAATTTATGAATACCTAAGGATTCATTTACGGTAGCGCCCTATTATAATATTCTGTATAATTTTTTTGTCTATATTGTACAGAATACAAACGATGAAGAAAGAAGTGATCTCTATGAAAAAGAACAAACTGATTGCGCTGATACTCGCAGCAACTATGGCCATTGCAACAAGCGGTTGCGGATTTACAGGAACTACGAGCGGAAATGCCACATCAGGCACTTCCCAATCCGCAACACAATCCACTGGAGAAGCCAAAACAACAAGTGATACCATTACGGTCTACGACACGAATGAAATCAGAACTTTGGTACAGTGGGATGCTTCCGACACCAATTCCTTTACTATTCTGAACAATGTTTCAGAAGGACTTTACAGACTGAATGCGAAAAATGAACCGGAACCGGCATTAGCAGCAAGCTATAAGGTGTCCGATGACAAACTGACTTATACTTTTACCCTCAGAGATAACCTTAAGTGGAGTAACGGTACTGCACTTACCGCAAAGGATTTTGCATACTCATGGCTTAAACAAATGAGCACGGATGCCACTAACGGGTACGCCTTCATTATGACTGATTATATTGTAAACGGTGCAGAGTATCTTGACGGTAAGGCCAAGGTTGCCGACGTTGGGATTAAAGCGGTTGATGATAAGACACTGGAAGTCAAACTGAAACAACCTACACCATATTTTGTAAGATTGACTGTTCTTCCAATGTTCTTCCCGCTGAATGAAGAGTATATTAAATCCAAAGGGGATCAATTTGGACTGAAAGCAGAAAACATGATTTACTGCGGCCCATATACCCTTACTACTTATGATGCTGCAAGTGGCAGTACATTAAAAAAGAATGAATCCTATTGGGATGCTGCAAATGTTAAGGTTCCAAATGTAAATGTACGTATTATTAAAGAACAGGCTACTGCTCTGAATACATACAAATCAGGCGAGCTTTCCAGAGTAGTACTTTCTTCCTCTGATGTAGCTTCTATGAAATCCAGCCCGGAATTCAGTTCTACCAATGAATTCAGAACAACATACCTGCAGTATAATATGAAAGACAAAGCGCTGTCCAATAAAAATATCCGCTTGGCGCTTGGTTATGCAGTTGACCGCGCTACTCTTGCAAGTGTAATTCTTGCTGATGGTTCCGCACCGGCAACCGGTCTTATTCCGAATGGCATGTACGGAGATGGTTCGAAATCGTTCCGCGAATTAAACGGCGATGTTTCCACTTTTGACGCTGCCAAAGCAAAAGAATACTGGGATAAAGGCGTGAAAGAACTTGGAAGCGCTCCTTCTTTGACATTGCTTACAGAAGACGATTCTGTAACAAAAACAATTGCTACCTTTGTGCAGGATCAATTCAAACAAGTTTTTGGTGCTGACGTGAAAATCGATTCTAAGACCAAAAAAGCAAAGAATCAGCTTATGGATGACAATAATTATCAAATGGCCATTACTGCATGGGGTGCGGACTATGACGATGCTATGACATACATGGATCTTTGGACGAATGGCACGCCATACCGCGGCAACTACAAGAATGACGCATACAACGCGTTGATTGCCGATGCAAAAAAACAAACTGATGATGCGAAGCGCCTTCAGGATATGCTGACCGCAGAAAAAACGCTTGTTGTTGACGATGCAGTGGTATCTCCTCTGTATTACAGGGGATCTGCCTATCTGACTAAGGCCAATATTGAAAATCTAGTTACCCATCCGTTCGGAACGCCAATTGAGTTCAAATATGCTTCCATTAAGTGATTATAAAAATGGCAGCATAATATAAGAAAGCAATGAGGGGGATAGAAATTGTCCCTCTCATTGTTATATAGCCCATAAATGGAAACATTACTTGGATATTTTATTAAAATTATAAAGGGGGGCACACGGAATGTTCAGATACATCTGCAAGCGGATTGTCTATTTACTGATTACGCTGCTGATCATCATTACCACAACGTTTTTTCTCATGAAAAAACTGCCGGGCACTCCGTTTGACACGGAGCGCTTCGGGCAATTGTCGGCGACACAGCAAACACAGTTCTTGGAAAAATACGGCTTGAATGATCCGGTTATTGTGCAGTACGGCAAATACATTATCAATGTGGCCAAGGGAGACTTCGGAACTTCGTTTTTCTACTCGGGACAGCCTGTTACCGGTGTGATTATGGGGCGCATTGGCCCTTCTGCATTAATCGGACTTCAGGCAATTCTTATCGGCCTCTCCCTGGGCTTGATACTTGGCATTGTTGCAGCGTGGCGGCATAACAGCGGAATTGATTATTTTACTATGGTAGTTGCTGTTTTGGGTGTTTCCGTCCCGAACTTTGTAGCCGCGGCGCTACTGCAATACTTTGTTGGATTAAAATGGGGGATCCTCCCTGTTGCATTCTGGCAAAACTGGCAGAGCTCGATTCTTCCATCCATTGCGTTGTCATTCACTGTTACGGCAATGATTGCACGTTTTATGCGAACAGAAATGCTTGATGTGTTGGAGCAGGACTATATTATTACCGCAAAGGCAAAGGGGCTAAACCAATTTAAGGTACTAATGCGCCATGCGGTGCGCAATTCGATAATTCCGGTCGTTACTATTTTAGGACCAATCGTTGTAAATTTGCTAACAGGTTCACTTGCAATTGAAAATATCTATAGTATTCCGGGAATCGGCAGTCTTTTTGTTGATTCGATCAAGACCAACGACTATTCCACAATTATGGGAATCACCATTTTTTATAGTGCGTTCTACATCTTTGTGGTTATGATTGTAGATATTCTTTATTCGGTAATTGACCCTAGAATTCGTCTGGCAGCAGGTGGGGAAGGACAGTGATAATATGACGCAGAAAGTTGAAATCCCTCAGGAACTTTTTGAAAAAGCCATAGTGGATAAGGATGAAAAAGAACATATTGCCCGGCCAAATTTGACTGCCTTTCAGGACGGCTGGCTCCGTTTAAAAAAGAATAAAGCAGCGGTTGTAAGTTTAGCAATTTTAATGATCGTAATCCTGCTTGCAATCTTTGGCCCGATTTTATCAAAGTACACCTATTACAGTACTGACTATGCTCATACATATCAAAATCCAAGCATGTCACATCTTTTTGGTACGGACCAGTTTGGACGCGACCAATGGGCACGTATTTGGCAAGGCACTCGTATATCACTGCTGATTGCTGTCGCAGCGGCGTTCATTGACTTATTTGTTGGTGTAACGTTTGGCGCAGTCTCCGCTCTGTTCGGCGGAAAAGTAGATGCGATTATGCAGCGTGTTATTGAAATACTTGTGGGAATTCCACAGCTCATCATTATCATTTTGCTGATGATGGTAATGCCGTCAGGAATCTGGACGATAATTTTGGCACTTTCTATCACTGGTTGGGTCAACATGGCGCGTCTTGTGCGCGCGCAAATTCTTAAGCTGAAAAATCAGGAGTTTGTTTTGGCTGCTCGGGTTTTAGGAACCGGAAATCGGGAAATTATTTTAAAACATTTCATCCCCAACACTGTGGGAGTCATTGTAATTAATGCGATGTTCACGATACCCACGGCAATTTTCACCGAAGCTTTTTTGAGTTTTATTGGAATCGGCCTTGCGGAGCCGAAGGCTTCCCTCGGGGTTCTGATAAACAACGGATATCAGGTGCTGCAAAACTTCCCATATCTGCTGATTTATCCTGCTGTGATTATTGTATTGATCATGGTTTGCTTCAGTATTTTAGGCGATGGACTTCGTGATGCGCTTGATCCCAGAATGAGACAGTAAGGAGGCTGTGCAATGAGTAAACTTTTGGAAGTTGAAAATTTAAAAATAAATATTCAAACGCAGCACGGTGCTGTTCAGGCGGTGCGTGGGGTAAGCTTCTCACTGGAGAGAGGCGAAACGCTCGCCATCGTCGGGGAATCCGGTTCTGGAAAATCAATAACGGCAAAGGGCATTATGGGGCTCCTCCCTAATAATGGGAAGATTGTGGACGGCTTTGTGAAACTGGAAGGGCAAAACCTTGCTGACCTCAGCGAACGTCAAATGCAGCAAATTCGGGGCTGCGATATTTCGATGATATTTCAGGACCCAATGACTTCCCTGAATCCGACCATGACTGTGGGAAAACAGATTATGGAAGTCCTGCATGAGCACCGCCGGGAATTGTCAGCTGATAAGCTGAAAGAGAAAGCAATTGAGCAAATCGGGCTGGTTGGAATTTCCAATCCGGAAACAAGATTCAGCCAATATCCTCATCAGCTTTCCGGAGGTATGCGCCAACGTGTCATCATTGCGATTGCGCTTGCGTGCAGTCCGAAGATTCTAATAGCGGATGAGCCAACAACGGCGCTGGACGTAACGATTCAAGCTCAGATTTTGAATTTAATGAAGGATCTTCAGGGTAAAATCGACACGTCCATCATCATTATAACTCATAACTTAGGTGTGGTTGCCAATATTGCCAACCGCGTTGCAGTCATGTACGGCGGCAAGCTGGTGGAAACCGGCAGCGTACGCGAACTGTTTTACCATACTTCACATCCCTACACACAGGGGCTTTTATCCTCGATCCCGAAGCTGCACGAGCACGAACAGCAGCTGTCATCCATTCCCGGCACACCGCCGGATCTTATGAATCCGCCGAAAGGCTGTCCGTTTGCCGCACGTTGTGAAAGTACGATGAAGGTTTGTCAGGAGTATATGCCGGATTATACTCAGATTTCAGATACGCACTGTGCCGCTTGCTGGCTTCTGGACAACCGTGCGAATGGGAAGGGTGGTGTAAAGAATGGCTGATAAACAAGTACTTGTGCAGGTTAAAAACCTGAAAAAATATTTCAATGTCGGGAGAAATCAGGTTCTCAAAGCAGTCGATGACGTTAGCTTTGATATTTATAAAGGTGAGACCATCGGCTTGGTTGGAGAATCCGGGTGCGGAAAATCCACTTTGGGCAGAACGATTATCCGCCTTTATGACGCGACCGGCGGAACAGTTTTGATGGATGGAGTCGATGTACATGGCAAGCTGACTTCCACGCAAAGCCACGAACTTTCCCGGCGGATGCAGATGATTTTTCAAGACCCATACGCTTCTTTAAATCCCCGCATGAAAGTAATGGATATTATTGCGGAGGGAATTGATGCGCACGGCTTGGCAAAATCCGCACAGGAACGTGCTCAAATGGTAGTCGACTTATTGGAAGTTGTGGGTTTGCAGGAGGAACACGCGAATCGTTTCCCTCATGAGTTTTCCGGCGGACAAAGGCAGCGCATCGGCATTGCGCGCGCGCTGGCGGTCATTCCGGATTTTATCATTGCGGATGAACCGATTTCCGCACTTGATGTTTCCATTCAGGCTCAAGTTATAAATCTACTTAAAAATTTGCAGAAACAGCGTCAGCTGACCTATCTTTTTATTGCGCATGATCTTTCAATGGTAAAACATATCAGCGACCGCGTAGGAGTTATGTACCTTGGGTGCATGGCGGAATTGGCGACCAGCAAAGAATTGTTTGAGCGTCCGTTGCATCCTTACACACAGGCGCTGCTTTCGGCGATTCCTCTGCCGGACCCCGATTTGGAACAGTCACGGGAACGCATTGTGCTGGAAGGCACGATTCCAAGTCCCATCAACCTGCCTGAGTGCTGTCACTTCTGCTCACGCTGCCCTAAAGCGATGGACATATGCAAAACTCAGACACCGAAGATGGTTGAAGTTGAACAGGGTCACTGGGTTGCTTGCCATTTGATAAAGCAAACAAAAGAATAAACAACCGATTGCGCATACCATCCTCTCTTTAAAGCCGGTGTGCGTATTGGAGGAGAATATAAAATGATATTTTCGCAAGCACTGCTAGAATTCATTCACCAGAAGTTCAATGATACACTGTCAACACTGGGACTATGCAGTGAGAAGATTGTCGCCGGTTTGCAAGACTGTGGTAAAGATGAGCGGGCTATAATGGAGTTCTTTTATAGTACAATGCCGGCAAGTGATATTGGAGATTATGATTTTTCACTTTTTAAGAGTTATGCGGAATTTGGCCTTTATCTTGCAGAGAACTCACAGTGGAGCAGCAAAATTCCAGAGGATATTTTTGTAAACTATGTTTTGTATTACCGTATAAACAATGAAGCAATCGAGGATTGCCGGTCATTCTTTTACCATGCCCTACACGAAAGAATTACGGGAAAAAACATGAAGGAAGCCGCACTGGAAGTAAACATATGGTGTGCTGAGCATGTTACATATCAGGCAACGGATGAAAGAACGGCTTCCCCGCTTACTGTATTGAAATCCGCTTACGGAAGGTGTGGGGAAGAGTCTACACTTGTTGTAACTGCGATGCGCAGCGTTGGGATACCTGCGCGACAGGTTTATACGCCTAGGTGGGCGCACTGTGACGATAATCACGCATGGGTTGAGGTATGGTGCGATGGAGAGTGGTATTTCCTTGGCGCATGTGAGCCGGAGCCTGTTTTAAACCGGGGTTGGTTCAACGAGGCAGCCGCACGGGCAATGTTGGTTGACAGCAAATCGTTCCTGCCGATTGCAGGGGAAGAAGTAATTACGAAAAATGGGCAGACCATTATTTTAAATGAACTAAACCGATATGCACCGGTCAGGCACCTTACGGTAACTATCACGGAAGGCTCAAAACAGCTCTCCGGAGTGACCGTGCAGTTCGAGCTGCTGAACGGGTCGGAGTTTTCTCCTATCGCTTCAAATATCACCGATGAAGCAGGCCGAGCGTCGATAACCCTCAGTCTGGGGAGCATCCATATCCATGCAGTAAAAGACGGCCGCTTTATTGAAGCGTTTGTCGATACCGAAGAAACTGATTCTGTCATTCTCGATTTTTCCTGTGCAGTGCAAAGTGAACCGAATTTGCAGGAAGACTTTAACCTTCGCGCGCCAAAGGACAGCACAAGAAATTTGGTTCAGCTGACCGAAGAACAAAAAAGTCTTCGGCGCCGCATACTCAGTGATGCGGACGTTAAGCGCAAAGAATACGCAAAAGGATTTTATCAAAAAGAGCAGGCGGAAAAACTGGCCGGTCAGTTCAGCAATGCACAGGATGTCGTCGAGATTTTAAAAGCTGCAGAAGGAAACTTTCAGGAAATTTACGACTTTCTTTCTATTGATTTTGGAACAGAGAATAAAGAACTGCAGCTGCAGATGCTTACCTCCCTGTTGAAAAAGGATTATAGAGATTTACGTGCGATAGATCTTTCTGAGCATTTTAAATTAGCGCTGAACTATCAGGTGGATTATCCTCCCGATATATTTGTACCTTATGTTTTGTGCCCCAGAGTGCATTATGAACAGCTTACACCCTACCGCCAACTGTTACTCAATCACCTTGACGAACAGGCGGCTGAGTTACGTGAACATCCGAAGCGTGTGTGGGAATATGTCTCCCGGTATCAAGTCGCTTTGGGCCGTGAACACGACCGCCTGATCAGCACTCCTGTGGGTGTGCTTCAGAGCGGGCAGGCTGACGCAACAAGCCGTAAAGTTCTTTTTACCGCGATTTGCAGAACGCTGGGAATCCCGGCGCGTATCAATCCGGTGAATTTGGCAGCGCAATATTATCAGGACGGTGAATTCCGAAACGTGGAAGACATTGTTTCAGAAGACACGCCGGTTGCCTGTCTTACCCTTTTGGGTGCTTCAGAAAAATGGTCCTATCTGCACAATTGGACCATCTCCATCTTAAAACAAGGTGTGTACCAAACGCTCGAACTCACAGATTATCCGTGGAGGGACGGTAAGCTGGAACTTTCCCTTGCTCCGGGTAATTACAGGCTCATTACTTCCAGCAGGACCCCTAACGGTAACCAGTTTGCTAAAAAATATTGTTTTCATCTTACAAATGGGGAAGAGAAAGAATTAGCTATTTCGCTGCGCCAGACCGAAATTTCGGACATGCTTGAGGATATCGATTTTACACCGTTTCATATATACAATGAGCAAAATGAATCCGTTTCGATTGATTCTGTAGCAGGCGGAAAAACTGCAGTGTGGGTCTGGTTGGAAGAAGGCCGTGAGCCCACTGAGCATATATTAAACGAGATGATAGAAGCACAGGATGCAGTGAATACCACTGACTGCGAAATAATCTTCCTCATCCGTAACCGTACTGCATTCAGCAACGAAACGTTTGCTAAAGCGTGCAGGGCGATACCCAATGCACGGGTGTATTATTCGAACTTCTCCGAAACGGTTGAGGCGATGGCACGCAGAATGTATGTTGATCCCGACAACCTCCCGCTGACTGTAATTTCGCGCAGCAGCCACGGCATTTACGCATGCAGCGGCTATAACGTTGGAATTGTAGGTCTATTGATTAAAATCATTGCTGCTTCCAATGAAAACGTCTAATCTGACCTTTCGTGAATTTATGTTTGATAAGATAACTGATTTTGTTCAATGCACAATATCCATGATGAAATCTCTGCATCTAAATTCCTCATGTACACGGTATGACATCACAGATGTATCAGTTTAAGCGTTTACTTTTTGGGAAAGGATTGTTAGCTGACATTATAAATCACTAAGGGTGTAGATATGGATTATATTGATAAAAAGCTGTTGACTTTGCTACAGCAAAACAGCAGAATGTCAATCAAACAATTGGCGGATAAGGTGTTCCTTTCTTCCCCTTCTGTTGCAGCGAGAATTAAGAATTTGAAGGACGAAGGGGTTATACTGGGCTATACTACTATAATTGATCCGGTTAAGTTGGAGTATCATATTACTGCGTTTATCAATTTGGAAGTCGACCCGAAGATGAAGCCGGAATTTTATGAAGCAATGCGAAATTGGCCCAATGTATTGGAGTGCAGCTGTGTTACAGGAGTCTATTCCATGCTGCTTAAAGTAGCGTTTCACAGCACAGTGGATTTAGATAATTTTATCGGAATTCTTCAGGAGTACGGTCACACTCAGACTCAGATTGTCTTCGCTTCACCGATTTCTTCCAGAGGGATAAAAATTCTTCCGGAAGAAGAAATTTAGTTTATATTTCATACGGCTCCGCATCATTCGATGTCGGAGCCGCTTTTTATGCATTTTATTGCTTTCCGATACGCAGTTGTCACCCTTAATAAATAAAAAAATCGAACTAAAAAGCTTCCATAATAAAGGAGATGCTGCGCATTTAATGCGATGTATTGCATTTCATAGGGAAGCATTTACTTTTGGGTAATGCGGTGCTATTCTTTTTCTACAATATAGATCAAAAAAATTATGTTGATTTTGGTGGAGGTATCTTTTATGGAAATGAGAATGGAATCAGATTCAATCGGTGGTTTGCAAGTGCCGAAAAATGCTTATTATGGAGTACAAACCTTACGTGCCAAACAAAATTTTAATATAACAGGCCGACAAATGAACCCGTCGTTTATCAGTAATCTGATGAAAATCAAAAAAGCTGCTGCCTTAACAAATAAAAGCGCAAATCTACTGGATGAAAAGATAGCGGATGCAATCATAAAGGCATGCGATGAAATTATAAACGGAAATCTGCAAGACCAATTCATTGTTGATCCGATACAGGGTGGAGCCGGAACTTCTGCCAATATGAATGCAAATGAAGTAATTGCAAACCGTGCGATTGAACTTCTTGGCGGAAAAAAAGGCGATTATACGGTCGTTCATCCCAACGATCACGTCAACATGTCCCAGTCGACGAACGATGTTTATCCAACTGCAGGTAAAATGACCGTGTTGGAACTTTTGTCGGGTTTACTAAAACAACTTGGAAGACTTGCGGATGCGCTGGAGAAGAAGGCAAATGAGTTCGACGATGTAATAAAAATGGGACGTACTCAATTACAGGATGCAGTGCCCATTCGTCTTGGACAAGAATTCTACGCTTATGCCTGTGCGATAAGACGAAACATAGAGCGGCTTTCCAAAACCCGGGAAGAAATGCGAAGCATCGGTATGGGTGGAACAGCCATCGGAACATCAGTAAATGCGTCCCCGGAATATCAACGCAATATTACGAAAATTCTGCAGGAAGTCAGCGGGATAGAACTGACTCAAGCTAAAAATCTGATTGACAGCACACAGAACCTTGATGGTTTTGTCGCGGTTTCCGGAGTTTTGAAAACCTGTGCGGTCTGCATTTCAAAGATGGCAAATGATCTGCGCCTGCTTTCAAGCGGTCCACGTACCGGAATTATGGAAATTAACCTGCCGGCCATGCAAAACGGGTCCTCAATCATGCCGGGAAAAGTCAATCCGGTTATTCCCGAGGTTGTCTCACAGGTAGCGTTTAATATCATCGGCAATGACTGCACGATAACATTGGCAGCTGAAGCCGGCCAATTGGAACTTAATGCATTTGAACCCATACTCTTCTATAATATTTTTGAATCTATTGAGAGTTTAGAAGGGGCGGTAAAGACCTTTGTTGATAACTGCGTTGCCGGCATCACTGCCAACAGGGACATTTGTAAAAAACATTTGGAAGAAAGCACCGGTATGGTGACCGCACTTTGTCCGTATATTGGCTATTCCAAATCTGCCGAGCTGGCCAAGGAGTCACTAAAAACCGGCGTACCGGTGTCAAAGCTTGTAATTAAGAAGGGTATTTTAAACGAGAAAAAGCTTCAGATAATCCTTGATCCCATTGCCATGACCCAGTCTGCGCTGGCTATGAATGTACGATGACCATAATATGATTAAGTAATCAGGATAATTTTCCTATGCTGGAATGAACCTTTGATGCTACAGGATTTCGTCAGCCACCTTTTCGGGTGGCTGATTTTTTTTTGTGAAAACTCCCGAATGCACAGAGGAATCTGATATGAAGTTAAAAAATGATACATACTGGTTTTGTTATTGTAAAGACAACATCATGTTATTGGGATAAGATTAATGTGAAAAAAGGGGTAAAGAACCCCGGAAGCGAAGGAGATTTGTATGAAAAGAATTTTTGCAGCAATCCTGACCGTTTGTATAGCGGGTATGTCATTTACCGGGTGCAGCGCCACAACAGCTCAGCCGGCGGCATCTCAGCCGGCAGCATCTCAGCCGAGCACGCAAAGTACCGCGGAGGTCGTTTCAAAAGCAGGAAATACAAAACTGACAGTCGGTTTTGCTCAGATCGGGCAGGAATCCGGTTGGCGTGACGCTGAAACCGCATCTATCCAGTTCTATGCCGGTCAGCATGTGGACACTATCGATTTCAAATTTGCAGATGCACAGCAAAAACAAGAAAACCAGATTAAAGCTATCAAATCCTTTATCGAAATGGGCGTTGATGTAATCGGTCTTGCGCCAGTTGTTGAAACGGGGTGGGACGCTGTGTTTACCGAAGCAAAAGACGCAGGAATCCCGATCATTTTGATCGACCGCACAGCAAAGGTATCCGACGATCTTTATGCAACATTCATTGGCTCCGACTTTATTAAAGAAGGACAAAATGCCGCTGATGAAATGGCCAAATTGCTGAACAGCAAAGGTAATATCGTTGAGTTGGAGGGCACTGTTGGTGCTTCTGCAGCAAATGACCGCAAAAAAGGTTTTGACGAACAGCTTGCAGCAAAATATCCGGATATGAAAGTTCTTGCTTCCCAAACCGGCGACTTTACAAGAGCCAAAGGCAAAGAAGTCATGGAATCCTTCATAAAAACATATGGCAACAAAATTAACGGCGTCTATGCACATAATGACGATATGATGCTTGGTGCAATCGAAGCGATGAAAGAAGCAGGACTCAAACCAGGCAAGGATATTAAAACTGTTTCATGCGATGGCGTAAAAGGCATCTTCCAAGCAATGGTTGACGGCGAAGCAAACGTAACAGTAGAATGCAACCCGCTGCTCGGGCCGCAGTTCTTTGATACATGCGAGAAGTTAAAAGCCGGCGATAAACCGGAAAAATGGATTAAATCAACTGAAAGCGTTTTCCGTGCGGACACAGCCGCAAAAGACCTTCCGACCCGTGTTTATTGAAAGTATAAGATTTCCCATCTCTTTCAAAAATCCGCTCCGTCTTTATTCGGCGGGGCGGATTCTGCATTGTAGTTCTGTAAGATAAACAAGAGACACTAATTTTTACAAAGGAGGATTCCACTCATGAGCAGCGAAAATATGCTCATTCAAATGACACATATTTCAAAGAGCTTTCCGGGGGTGGCCGCACTGGATGATGTGCACTTTGAACTGAATAGAGGGGAAATTCATGCACTATTAGGGGAAAACGGCGCAGGAAAATCCACCCTGATTAAGGTTCTTACGGGTGTGGAAGAACGGGATACCGGGTCTGTTTTTCTTGAGGGAATTCCGATTTCTCCCAAAAATCCACAGGAAGCTCAAAGGCTTGGCATCAGCACAGTTTACCAGGAGGTAAACCTTTGTCCGAATCTGTCTGTGGCAGAGAATATTTACATAGGAAGAGAACCAAAGAAGGGTGGCTGCATTGACTGGAAGACAATCAATCAAAAGGCACGTGAACTGCTTTTTCGGTTTAACCTAAAAATCGATGTAACAAAAAACTTGGATTATTATTCGGTGGCCATACAGCAAATGGTAGCAATTGCGAGGGCAGCCGATATTTCAGCGAAGGTTCTGATTCTTGATGAGCCGACATCCAGCCTGAGCAGCGTTGAAGTAGAAAAGCTGTTTGAAGTAATGAGTATGCTGAAATCACAGGGAATGGGCATTGTTTTCGTCACACATTTTTTAGATCAGGTGTATGCGATTTCAGATACCATCACTGTGCTGCGCAATGGTCGCTATGTTGGTACCTATACGACTGCAGAGTTGCCAAGAATGCAGCTTGTGGGTAAAATGCTTGGGAAAGAATACGCTGAATTTGATCTTTCTGCGGAAAAAGAAGAGTTGCTTCAAGCAGATCGTGAATTATTGCTGGAAATGGATCATACATCCGGAACGGGAACGATCAGTGAAATGAGTCTTGAAATTTATAAAGGTGAGGTGTTAGGCCTTTCCGGTCTGCTTGGGTCCGGCCGCTCCGAAATAGTTCGTTTGATTTTTGGAATTGACCGTTTGGAACGAGGAGAAATCAGGCTCAATGGGAAAAAGCTGACGGGGAAGGGGCCGCTTTCCACTATCCGCCGCGGGTTGGCATTTTGCCCCGAAAACCGGAAAACAGAAGGAATCATCGGAAATCTCAGTATCCGGGAAAATATTCTGTTAGCACTGCAGGCGAAGTGCGGAATGTTAAAAGCAATACCCCGGGCGGAAGCGGAACAGATCGCTGACGAATACATCAAACTGCTTGAAATTAAAACGCCTTCGCAGGAGCAAAGAGCAGACAATTTGAGCGGCGGGAATCAGCAGAAAGTAATTTTGGCAAGATGGCTTGCCACGAATCCGCAGCTGCTTATGCTTGATGAACCAACCAGGGGAATCGATGTCGGTACCAAGGCGGAAATTCAGAAGCTAATCGTAAATCTTGCCGAAAAGGGAATCACTGTTGTCTTTATTTCTTCCGAAATCGACGAAATGATTCGTTGCTGCAGCCGGATGATTGTGCTTCGTGACAGGAAGAAGGTAGCCGAACTGAGCGGCAAAGAAATATCGGAGAGTGCAGTGATGAGCTGTATTGCAGGAGGTGTGAAAGATGGAGAGAATAAGGAAGCTGTCTAAATACCAGGGATTCTGGCCGTTTGTCATTCTGATTGCCATTCTGGTGATTAACGGGATTGTTTCGGGCGGCGTTTTCTTTGAAATCAGAATTGTGGACGGACATCTTTTCGGTCGGCTGATTGATATTTTACGCAATGGCAGCAAATTGATGCTGTTAGCAATTGGCATGACATTTGTTCTTGCAACCGGGGGAACGGATATTTCCGTCGGTTCCGTCATGGCAATCAGCGGGGCTGTTGCCTGCAGCATTGTAGACGGCAGAATTCTTCCCGGCTTGGGACAGAGTGTGCTGGCCGCTGTCGTAATCGCTATTTTAGCAGGGACTGCCTGCGGTGCCTGGAATGGTTTTCTAATATCAAAAATAAAAATTCAGCCCATTGTCGCAACAATGATTCTTATGGTTGCAGGCAGGGGAATCGCACAACTCATCACAAATGGAAAAATTGTCACAGTCACGTCCAATTCCTATTATTTTATTAACGGAGGTTATATTTTAGGACTTCCGTTTCCACTGTTCATTATTTTATTTGCAGTTCTTCTTGTGATGCTGTTTACCAAAAAGACGGCGTTCGGGCTTTTTTTAGAATCCACGGGCTGCAATCCGGTGTCAAGTCATTTTGCGGGAATCAATGTAACCCTGATCAAGTGGATGGTCTATACGTTCTGCGGCACCATGGCAGCCGTTGCCGGCCTGATTGAAAGCGCGGGAATCAAAGGTGCGGATTGCAATAACGCTGGTCTGTTCATGGAAATGGACGCTATTCTTGCTGTGGCAATTGGCGGCACATCGTTGAGCGGAGGCCGGTTTTCTGTACCTGCCAGCATCTTTGGAGCACTCATTATTCAAAGTATTACTACTTCCGTTTACGCAATGGGCGTCGCGCCGGAAATCACTCAGGTGGTAAAAGCGATTATCGTCATTTGCATTTGCCTGTTCCAGTCCCCACAGTTCAAGGAAAACCTGAGAAAAAGAATATCAGGCCATAAACCGGAAAGGATGGCGAAAGAGGCATGAAAGAGCGAATTAAATCACGGGAAAAGTTCCACATTAACAATATTTCACTTCTGATCACCTCTCTGTTGTTTATTGGATTGTTCACAGCAGGCTCGCTTTCCTATAAAAAATTTCTTTCTATTTCTACTTTCTGCAATCTTTTTAACGATGGCGCTTACTTAATTATCGCCTCTATCGGCATTACATTTGTGCTGCTCACAGGGGGCATCGATATTTCCATTTCCTCTACCATCGCATTTACGTGCGTTTTTTCGGCATTCCTTCTCCGTTTGGGTGTGCCGGCTATGGTGGTGATTCCGCTTGTGCTCCTCATCGGCCTGCTCTTCGGTGCATTTATGGGCTTTTTAATTCATACGTACAAACTTCAGCCGTTTATTGTCACGTTGGCCGGGCAATTTTTTATGCGCGGTCTCTGTGCGGTTATCAGTACGGAATCCATTCCGATTGCAGACGGGTTTTATAAAAAGATGGCGTTAACCAAGCTCACCTTTTTAGGCGGAAAAATTTATCTTTATGTTTTTATAGCGGTTGCGGTGATTATAGCGGGAATGATTGTTTTGAAATTTACCCGCTTTGGCAGGACAGTTTATGCGGTTGGCGGCAACGAACAGTCAGCCGCTCTGATGGGGCTGCCCGTAGCCAGAACCAAGATTATGGTTTATGTGATCAGTAGCTTTTGTGCGGCGTTGGCAGGGGTAGTGTTCAGTTTCTATACGCTTGCAGGTTATTCCCTGCAAAATGTGGGGCTTGAAATGGATGCGATTTCTTCTGCTGTTATCGGTGGAACATTGCTCACGGGCGGTGTTGGCACGGTAATCGGGACGACCGTCGGTGTGTTGATTCAGGGTGTAATCGGTACCATCGTCACTTATCAGAACTTGAATACATGGTGGACCAAAGTGTTCAGTGCCGCACTGCTTTGCCTGTTCATTGTCATTCAGCGCATGCTTGCGGGCAGGTCGGAAAAGGCGAAAGGAATTCAAGTGAAGGAAAGAAAGGTAAACTGAATTTTTAATAAAAGTTGAAAATTACTATTATAAATTATATAATAAGTCGTAATATATGAATCAGAATAAAAAACATAAGACGAGGTGAGCGCCTTGCGAAAAATATTGGACAGATTTTTGAACATCCGGTTCCGCAACAAACTGGTAATGTCCTATATTATTATGGCGCTTATCCCGTTTGCTATATTTTCGGTAGTAAGTGGATTGGTTTTTATCAATCAGGCGAAACAGACTGCAATGGATCACACTGCACAGACGATCGACCAAGTGTGCACTTCTATGGATGTTTACATAGGGACCATTGAAAAAACAGCAAACTATATTTCACTTGAACTGACCAATTCGGATTTTTGGAAAATCCAATCCGAGTCAGACAAAGATTGGAAAGCACAGTCGCACGAAATCAGCGAAATGCTGCGTAACATTGCTTCTTCGCATAATGAAATTGCCGGCATCTTAATTGCTACAAAAAATGACATGTATATCAGCACCGGTATGTCGCGTATTTCACGGGATTCTTTTTTGAATGAATCATGGTACCGGCGGGCGGAACAGTCTTCCGATGAAATTCAGCTGATCAGTGATGCAACAGGCAGAAATATTGTAACGAATCAGAACTATAGCGTAGATGATGTTTTTTCTTTGACCAAAACGGTTAAGGACCCAAAAACAGGCGAGGTTTTAGGCGTTATTCTGTTCGATATTCGGCACGATATTATTAAGAACTCTATCAACAGCGTCACCATCGGTGAAAAAGGATTTGTGTTTGTAGCGGACTCCGACAACAACATTGTCTATGCTCCGGTCAACAATATTGTGGAGCGGGTAAATCCCGCGTGGCTCAATGTCAGCGGCAGTGAGTTTATAACCGCAAAAATCAAGGGTGGGAACTACCAAATCCATTCTGAAAAATCAGAATATACGGCATGGCGGACAGTTGGCGTTTTTTCATTCGACGAAGTGATGGCAAGCGTCAACACCATTATCTATATCTTATTGGCCTGCATTCTTGTCACCATTTTCATTGTGTCGATTTCATCTTTTCAGCTTGCAAAAACCATAACAAAACCCATTTTTAAGCTTCAAAAGCTAATGAAACAGGCGGAGGGCGGTGACCTGTCTGTACATTTTAATAACAGATATAACGATGAAATCGGGGAACTGGGACTGAGTTTCAACCATATGATCAACCAAATTGACAATTTGATTCGGGAGGTGTATGTGGAGCAGCAGAATAAGCGGTTTGCCGAATTAAAATCGCTGCAGGAGCAGATTAAGCCTCATTTTCTTTACAATACGCTCGACACGATCAGTTGGATGGCGAGGGAGTATAACGCGGATGAAATCGTTAAGCTGATAGACGCGCTGACAAACATGTTCCGCATCGGCCTTAGCCATGGAAACGATATGATCAGCGTAAAGGAGGAAATTTCACATGTTTCCAATTATCTTTATATCCAAAAAATACGCTATAAAGATAAATTGCGTTATGAAATAAACATGGATGAAACTTTGCTTGATTATAAGGTACCAAAATTGATTTTACAGCCTCTGGTGGAGAATGCGATTTACCATGGAATCAAAGAGAAGCGTGGAAACGGCACCATAACGGTTAGTGCAAAACGGGAAGATAACCTTTTGATATTTAAGGTGCATGACGATGGCGCCGGAATTCCGGCCGACAGGGTAAAGCAGCTCAACTTAAAGCTGAGCAGCAATACAGAACGGGTACCAAAGGAAAGTTTTGGACTTTTTTATATTCAGGAAAGAGTCCAGCTTTGCTACGAGAAGAACTATGGAATTTCCATAGAAAGTGTTCAAGGGAAAGAAACCACGGTTACTGTAACCCTCCCACTGGATGAAAACAGTTAACAATAACACAAAGGAGGCGGAGCCATGTACAAAGTGCTGATAGCGGATGACGAAGAAATCATCTGCAAAGGAATTGCCGGATTTCTGAAAAATGACCGGGAAATACAGGTTGTGGCCCAAGCAGAAGACGGAGAAACTGCTCTGGATTTGGCGAAAAAATTTTTACCCGATCTTCTTTTTGTGGATGTAAATATGCCGTTTTTAAATGGTCTTCAGTTTATTGAAAAGCTGGAAGGAGTTTTGAAGGACCCAATCATCATTATTATTACCGGATACGATGATTTTAAATATGTTCAGCAAGCACTGCGCTTGGGAGTATTCGACTATATTTTAAAGCCGATCATGGAAAATGTATTCTATGCCGCACTTGATCGAGCGAAAGAGGAAATGAAAAAAAAAAGAGAACAGTCTCGGTATCTGCAATGGGCTAAATTGCTTCTTGAAAAAAACTGGACCAAATTGACGGAAGATTTTATAAATGATTGGCTTGGCGGTCACCTCAGTGATACGGAGGTCGATGAGCGGATTAGCTTTTTGAATATAAAGCTTCCGGAACAGTTTAGTATTACAATTGCGAGCTTGGACAATAAGCATAATATGGAAATCGGTAATGAATGGAATGACGATCTTCTTTATTACGCGGCGGAAAACATTGCACAGGAGTTTTTTCAGCCGTTTTCACCCGTATTACTATGCAGAAACGGCAGCGGGAATCTTATCATCATTTCCTCCTGTAAACCGAAAGAAGCATGGAAGGATACAAAAGAACAGTTTTCCCGGCTTTTGGAGTTCCATTTGCCCGTGCGGGTCACGTTATCACAATCCGAGGGATACGGGTATCGTGAGATGCCCGAAGTTTATGACAGGGTGCTGAACCAAATAAGCGTGCTGAACGAAATTCCGCAGCTTATAAAAGATGTTCAGAAATATATTGATGAAAATTTCCGAAATGAGAATTTTTCTCTTCAGGATGCGGCAGTGGAGTTTCATGTATCGCCCCAGCATTTGAGCCGTATGTTCCACCATTCCATGGGAATTACCTTTGTGGATTATGTTACTCATACCCGTGTTCGCAGGGCGATTGAGCTATTGGATGACGAGGAAATCAAAATGTATGAAATTGCTGAATTGACGGGTTATTCCAATCAGCACTATTTCAGCAGTGCATTTAAAAGAGTGATCGGGGTTTCCCCGCTGGAATATCGAAAAAATACGCAGAATAAACTAATGGCAACGATGTGAGGCTTATGAATATGGCAAAACTGATTCATAAATTTTGGGCAGTGGTTATTTGCAGTGCAGTCTTGCTGTCTCTTTTTACAGGCTGCAGTGTGCAGGAGCCGGAGAAGGTGGAATATCTCATTGGAGTTTCTCAGGCGAATATGCGGGAATCCTGGCGCCTTGCTTTGACACGGGAGCTGAAAGAGGAAGCCGCAAAGCATTCTAACGTTCGGCTTATATTCACGGATGCTACACAGAACAGCGAAAAGCAGATTTCTGATATCAACCGTCTTCTTGCCTATGGGGTTGACCTGCTCATTGTTTCGCCATGTGATGTAAAAAAAATAACTCCCGTTGTCAGCGGGGTATACAAATCCATTCCGGTCATCGTAATGGACCGTGTAGTGGAAGGTTACGATTATTCTCTGTTTATTGGGCCGGACAATCGCAGTATTGGGAAACAGGCTGCAGAATCCGTAGTGAAGATGTTTAATGGCAAGGCGGGAAAGGTGCTGGAGATTTGCGGAAGCAATAGCTCACAGATGAGTGCGGAGCGCAGTGAGGGATTCCAGAAATGCCTTTCCCAGTCGAATGACATTAATGTAGAAAAGATCTCGATTGAAAATGAATCACGCGATGCGACGGAGGATTTTTTACTTGGTCATAAAGATGTGCTGAACGGGATTAATATTATTTTCGCGCATAATGATTACATGGCGCTGGGTGCATGTCGTGCCGTTCAAACGCTGGGACTTAAGAATATACAAATTATCGGTGTGGATGGCTTCACAGGAGAAAATGATGGAATTGAACTTGTTCAAAAAGGAATGATTAACGAAACGATCACCTGTCCCACCGGCGGTTCGGAAGCAATCAGCTATTCACTGAATATTCTACAAAAAGCTACCGGGGTTCCAAAACAGGTAATCCTAAACAGTCATAAAGTCACCAAAGAAAATGTCAGTCAGTATTTAGCCAACCTGAATAAAGAACAGACTGCGCCCCCGAAACCCATTCGGATCGGCTATGCACAAGTTGGTACGGAAAGTGCCTGGCGCCTTGCAAATACCGAATCCATCCAGTCCGCGGCAAAAGAGTTCGGTATCCGACTTTTTTATGAAGACGGTAACCAGTCTCAGGAGAAACAGATCGAAGCATTGCATAAATTTATATCGCTGAAAGTGGATGTAATTGTTCTTTCTCCTGTAATCGACAGCGGGTGGGATGAAGTGCTGCAGGAGGCGAAAAAGGCCGGAATCCCCGTGATTTTGTCTGACCGCGAGATTTCCGTGCAGGATGATGGATTGTATTTAACATTTATTGGGGCCAATTTCGCGGAAGAAGGCAGGCGCGCCATGCGCTGGATTGAAGAGAACGTTAAACCAAACGGCGCGAATCCCGTTCGGATTATGGAGCTGCAGGGTACGGTAGGTGCTTCTCCGACTGTTGAGCGAAACCTCGGGTTCGAGGAAATACTCAATGAATATCCTCGCTACAACATTGTTTATTCCCGTAGCGGGGACTTTACTTACGATGGCGGCAAGCAAATTGTCGAGGATTATTTGCAAAATAACAAATGGGATATTGATGTTCTGTTTGCTCACAATGACGATATGGCTCTCGGCGCAGCCGATGCTTTGGAGAAAAACGGCATTGTTCCGGGCAAGGATGTTAAAATTATTTCAATTGATGGAACTAAGAAAGCATTAAAAGCAATATTGGATGATAAAATGAACTGTGTTGTCGAGTGCAACCCACTGCTTGGGCCGCAGCTCATGAAAGCGATTACAGACCTGATGTCGGGCAAAGAGCTTCCCTTACGGATCATTACTGATGAGAAGGTTTTCACCAAAAAAAATACGATTCAGGAAATCTATACAAGAAAATATTAAAAACTCAATACATATGGTGCCCCATAACATCCATTGACTGAAAAGGAGAGGGAATACCTCTCCTTTTTGTTTTTCTATCAGTTAGGCCAATTTTATAAATAAGATCAAATTCCACATTATTAACGCTATTACGACATGATCCATTGAAAATAATGGTATAAGAGATTATAATTATTATAAGTATAAGAAATTAACTGTGGGGCAGCGGGTTTAAGCGTGCTCCTGTACTGAGCAGTCTATCCAACGTTTTGATGTAGATTTATTATGCTAAAAGGAAGTGAAGAGCTTATCATGGCTAATATTATTGCGATAGTCTGGGATTTTGATAAAACTCTGGTAAACGGTTACATGCAGGATCCGATATTTAAAGAATACGGCGTAGATTCTTCTGCTTTCTGGAAAGAAGTAAATGCGTTGCCGGAAAAATATTTGAAAGAGCAGAATGTCCGTGTTAATCCGGACACAATTTATCTTAATCATTTCATTAAATATGCTAAAGAAGGTATATTTAAAGGACTGAATAACGCTAAGTTAAGGGAATTCGGGTCTAGGTTGAATTTTTATCCCGGTGTTCCTGAAATATTTAAAAATACAAAAAATCTTATTGAAAACGATGAAATTTACAAAGAATATAATATTAAAGTCGAGCATTATATTGTAAGTACAGGAATGACCGAAGTGATTAAAGGTTCCTCTGTTATGCCGTTTGTCGAAGAAATTTGGGGATGTGAACTGATTGAAGAGCCTGACGAAAATGAGGAACCTATTATCAGTGAGGTTGGATATACAATTGATAATACTTCCAAAACCAGAGCTTTGTTTGAAATTAATAAAGGTGTTAGGCAAAGGGAAGATATTGAAGTCAATACAAAAATTCCCGAAGAACTGCGCCGCGTCCATTTTACAAATATGATATATATTGCGGATGGTCCAAGCGACGTTCCTGCCTTTTCGGTGATGAACAAGAATAATGGGGCAACGTTTGCAATATATCCGAAGGAAAATCAAGAAATTTTTGCTCAAGTTGAACAGTTACGTAAAGACGGAAGAGTAAATATGTATGCTGAAGCAGACTATACAGAAGGGACAACAGCGTACATGTGGATTACACATAAAATTAAAGAATTTGCTGAAAGAATCAGAGAAACAGAAAAAGCGAAAATTTCAGCTTCGATTAATTCTACGCCAAAACATCTAACTGATTAAGAGGAAAACATTAAAAAAATAAATCAGTGTATGAGAAATAACTGTTATGGGCAAAACCTGTTATGACCAAGATTCACGGAAAAGATCAGAGATTTTGTAGGTGTAACGGTTGTCGGTTTAATAACTGGATTTACGATCATACCACCTGAATTATTTAATTAGTAAAATTATTGACAAATAAAAAAAGCTGTGATAAAATACACATCAATAACAACAAAGGCGTTGTGGAAATTTCCGCAACGCCTTTGTTATATTTAAATTAAGACTATTTTCTACGAAAAAGGATATCATATCAGCAAAAGTGACAGATTACGAGAACAATATTTAGTATTTTATACGTATTGATTTAAAAAATAAATACGGTATAATAAAATCACAACTGGTAATGACAACATGATAACATTACTAGTAATGACGTTATAACATATAAAGAAAAAGGGGGTATGTATATTGGAACAAATGATGATGCCCAAATATTACATCTTAAAAAGAAAGCTCATTGAAGAAATCGATCAAGAGGTTTTTAAGGTAAATGAAACGATTCCGAGTGAGCGTGAACTGATTGAGATGTATAATGTTAGCCGCATTACTGTTCGTAAGGCAATTGATGAACTGGTGAACGAAGGCTACCTGTACAAAATACAGGGCAAAGGAACATACGTTAAGTCGGATGAATACAGTCAGGATCTGTTTTCTATTACCAGCTGTACACAGGACGTTATTAAACTGGGCATGACGCCGGGCAGAAAAGTGATCTCTGCGGAAGTGGTGACTGCTGATAAAAAGCATAGCCGCAGTTTGGAACTGGGGGATAATGAAAAGGTGTTCCGTATGGAACGTGTATATTATGCGGATAAGGAACCAATCAATCATACCACTACCTTCCTTCCTTACAAATTGTTTCCCGGAATTGAACAATACGATTTTTCTAAAGATTCACTGTATAAAGTATTGGAAAACGAGTACGGTGTTCAAATTACGAAGGCAAAGCGTTATGTCGAAGCAATTCTTGCAGAGGATGAAATTGCAGAGTACCTTGAGGTTCCCGCAGGGATTCCTATTCTGTTGTTCAACTGCGTTACTTATGGTCTGCTGAATGGTAAGGAAATTCCGATTGAAAACTTTAAATGTTGCTATCGCAGCGACAAGTTTAAATTTTACATCAATCAGGTTAAATGATTCCTCCTATTAATTTGTCGGCCTTCAATTTTATCATAAATAAAAAGAGGAGAATTCAAATGAACAAAACATTCAAAAAAGTAGCATGCCTTGCAATGTCAGCGATGATGTCTCTTTCTGTCCTTGCCGGTTGTGGCAGCAGCAATGCAGCAAACAGCACAGCAAATACAGGTAGTGCGGCCGCTAGTGCTGCATCTGCCGCTCCTAAAAGCGACAAAAAAATAGCAATTGTATGTGATTCCGCAGGACAGAATGATAATGGTTACAATCAAGCTGCAGTGGAAGGCGCAAAGAAAGTATCCAGTGAATTTGGAATGACTTATAAGGTAGTAGAACCTACAAACGGAGTCCCTGCTACACTGGAAGCGCTGGCCGAAGACGGTTACAATGTCATTTTCAGTCTTGAGTACGACTTTGATGCACTCATTAAGGGCGTAGGCGGTTCCAAGCCGATTGCAGAGCAGTATCCTGATACAACATTCGTTGTATTCAATGATAATCCGAATGTAAAAGAAGACGGTTCTGTAAAGTACAAAAATGTTATTTCCGTAATGTTTGATGTGCATGAAGGTTCTTTCCTCGCCGGTGCACTGAGTGTTCTGGTAAATGAAAATGCCGACACGCTGTTCGGAACAACCGGCTATAAGTTCACTAAGCCCGATAACGGCGGACGTGCCATTGGCTTTATCGGCGGCACAAACTCCAACGGCATCACAGTATTCTCTTATGGCTACATACAGGGAATTAACTACATGGCAAAGGAACTGAATGTAAAATACGATTACTATGCAAAATACGACGCAGGCTTTACAGATTCTGCATTGGGCAGCACAGTGGCAGGCACTTATTTCGATAAGGGAGCCAATATTGTTTACGGCGTTGCAGGCAGCGTTGGCGACGGTGTTACCTCAAAGGCGAAAGAAGTTGGCAAGCTTGCTATTCAGGTTGATGCAAACAAGGATGCCCAGCAGCCTGGATATGTCCTTACAAGCGTACTGAAAAATACTGATATTCCTGTATATGCAATCTGCAAAGCACTTAACGAAGGCAAACTCGCTTCCATGGAAAATCTTCAGTCCTTCTCACTGGGCTCCGGAGCTACCGGTATTACAGATCTTGCCGAGATTAGTAAAGCCATTGCTTCCACAGATACTGCAAAGGCAAAATGGACGGAAATCCAAATGAAGGTTGCTGATATTAAATCTAAAATCGGCACCGATATTAAGGTTGTAAACGCGGCGGCAGGTGAAAAGTTTGATCCGGCAACTTGCCCGAATGTAACAATCAAATAATTAATGCTGCAAGGGGCGTAAATTGTAATGAGCATCATTAGAATGAATGATTTGACCAAGAAATTTGGGGATTTTACCGCAAATGACGCAATTAATCTTGCGGTGGAGAAGCAGGAAATCAAATGCATCGTTGGAGAAAACGGCGCAGGTAAATCCACTTTGATGAATATGCTGTATGGATTGCTGCGCCCCACCAGCGGTACAATACTGATTCGAGAAAAAGAAGTAACGATTAGCAGCCCTGTGGATGCAATCGCTCACGGTTTGGGAATGGTGCACCAGCATTTTAAGCTGGTGCCCAGCCTCACTGTTTATGAAAATATTTTACTTGGAACTGAATTAAAAAAATCATCCAAATCCCCGTTTATCGATAAGAGCAGTGAAATTAAAGAAGTTGCAAAACTCATTGAAAAATATAAATTCGAACTCAATCCTACCGACAAAATTGAAGATATTTCAGTAGGCGGACGCCAGAGAGTGGAAATTCTCAAAATGCTGTACCGCAATGTAGATATTTTGATTTTGGATGAGCCTACCGCTGTTCTTACCCCTCAGGAGGTGGACGAGCTATTTGTAAACCTCAGGGAGCTTCGCGCTCAGGGCAAAACCATTATCGTCATAACCCATAAGCTGCGTGAAGTAATGGAATTAAGTGACAGCGTTACGGTCATTAAACAAGGCAAGGTGGTAGGAAACCTGCTGACCAAAGACACCTCCGAAGAGGAGCTGGCCCAGATGATGGTCGGAAGAGATGTTGTGCTCACCGTGCAGAATACCCAAAGAAGTGATGCCTCCGATGAAATAGCCTATCAGGTGGAAAATGTAAGCACGTTAAATGACTATGGGAAAGAAGTATTGCATAACATTTCTTTTTCAGTCAAAAAAGGCGAAATTCTCGGTGTGGCCGGCGTAGAGGGTAACGGTCAGTCGGAACTGGTAAAGGTACTGACCGGCATGATGAAGGCAACAAAAGGCAGGGTTTCCATATATGACAAAGATATTACCAATGAATGGCCGGACCAGCTGCGCAGGGATGGGGTAGGAATTATCCCGGAAGACCGCTACGCGCAGGGACTCTGCGGTACCATGAGCATTGCGGACAACTGTATTGCCGGCTATCATAATAACGCAGATGTCTGCAAAGCAGGTTTCTTAAAACGTAAAAATATCAATAAACTGCGCGACCAGTTCGTTCAGGATTTCGACATCCGCGTGGGTGATATTAATGGCAATGTCGGTCAGCTTTCCGGCGGTAACGCACAAAAAATTATCGTCGCAAGGGAATTTGAAAGCGGCTCAAAATTGCTGATTGCCTGTCAGCCAACCCGCGGGGTTGATATCGGTTCCATCGAGTTTATCCATAACCAGATTTTGAACTTCCGCAGTCAGGGCAACGCTGTACTTCTTATTTCCAGCGAACTGACGGAAATCATGAGCCTTTCAAGTCGAATTATCGTCATGCATAAAGGCGAAATTGTGGGTGAAGTCCGTCCTGATGAAATTAGCAGCTCAGCCATCGGTTTGCTGATGGCTGGCATTAAAAATTAACGAGGCAAAAGGGGCATACATATGAAAATTAAAAATATTGCGGTGCGCCTCGTCAACTCGATTCTGCCTGTTTTACTGGCATTTGTAATCGGCGGAATCGTCATTTTGGCCATCGGTGAAAATCCAATCGAAACATACGGAATCCTTCTTGGAAAATCACTATTTACACAAAAAGGTCTTTTAAGCACGCTTCACTATGCGTCACCACTCATCCTAACCGGCTTGGCGATTGCTGTCACGTTTAAAGCGAATATCTTCAACATGGGCGTGGAAGGTCAAATGCTGCTGGGCGGTTTTTTCTCAGGAATTGTGGGCGCACAGTTACCTGTTATGAATTCTGTGGCAACAAAGTTAATCTGCCTTGCGGTAGGTGTCCTTTTTGGCATACTCTTCGCTATGATTCCAGCCATTCTTAAAGCTTATTTCAAAGTAAACGAGATGGTTGTTACCCTTATGCTCAACTATGCGATGATTAAGGTGCTTGAGTTCCTTTCCACCGGAGTTTTCCGCGATTACAGCTCCGGTTATGTCAGTACGCCGACAATCAAGGAAGGCGCCATGTTTGAACGCCTTGGCAACTCCAAACTTACTGTTTTCTTTTTCATTGCGCTCGCTGTGTTCGTTGTAATGTATTTTGTAATGAATAAATCGAAGCTTGGTTACGAAACGACAGCGATTGGAAAAAACCTTGAGTTTGCGGAAGCAACGGGAATGAAGGTTCACAAAAAAATAATCATTCTTATGGCCATCAGCGGTGCTCTCTCTGGCTTGGCAGGTGCCGGTTACATGATGAGTGAGCAATTTAAGTATACTCTAAGTTTTTCCGGTAACCCCGGCCTCGGCTGGGACGGCATGCTCATTGCCCTGCTGGGTGGCCATTCTCCGGTAGGTGTGCTCATAGCGGCCATATTCTACGCGGCACTCAAAACAGGCAGCGACCACATTAATCTCTACTCCACGGTTCCGAAGGAAATTGTTGCGGTTATTCAGGGTCTCATCATTCTGTTCCTCGCTGTCAAATTTGTGGATGAACACACCAATATCGGTGATAAAATCAGGACTAAGTTCCAGAAAAAACCGGCTGCAGCGGGTAAGGAGGAATAGCCATGGATATGTTAGGAAATATTTTATATGATACCGTTTACCACAGCGCTCCGATTATTTTGTGTGTAATCGGCGGCATATTCGCCTATAAAGCCAACGTACTGAATATTGCGCTGGAAGGCATGATGCTGATTGGCGCGTTCGTTTCCACACTCACTGCATTTTTAACACACAACGTTATTTTAGGTGTGCTGCTCGCCGTTCTGTCGGCTTTGGTTTTCGGTTTGATTTTTTCATTCATGAGCGTTACCTGCAAAGGAAATGTAATTGTTGTCGGTCTGGCCATCAACCTTTTGGCGTCGGCAATCGCAGGATTTGTTTTAGTGCGTATGAACACTTCAAACATCACGCTCAGTTTCCTCAATGTTGCGAATCTGAAGATAAATATACCGGTTATTAAGGATATTCCTTTGATCGGAAGAATTTTAAGCGGACATCCGCTCATTACCTACCTTAGTTTCCTTGGTATTTTTATCATGTGGCTTCTCATGTATCAAACCAAATTTGGCGTGTATGTTCGTGTTGTCGGCGAAAATGAAGAAGCCGCCAAAAGCATAGGTCTTAAGACAGATTTCTACAAGTACGTTGCTATTCTGATTGGTGCTGTGTGCTGCGGCTTGGCGGGTGCGAATCTGTCAACCGAACGGCTCGGGCTTTATACAAACGACATGACGGCCGGCCGCGGCTTCATTGCCATAGCCGCAATTTACTGCGGACGCGGTTCCCCGACACTGTCTTCCGCGTATGCTATCCTATTTGGTCTTGCGCGTGCACTGTCAGTCAACTTAAGCATTTACGCCGGACCGGCTGCCGGACTGTTTGATATCATTCCGTACATCGTTATGGTGTGCGTACTTACAACGGTTTCTATTCTGGAGAACAAGAACAACATGGTAAGGGGTTTTAAAAATGAATAATACTGCGTTGGTTATTGTTGACATGGTAAAGGATTTTACAGACCCCGACGGATTGGTGTACTATCCGCAGAATCGTGAAATTCTTCCTAAAATTGCAGAGGTTCTGAAAAAATGCAGGGAAAAGGGCAAACTTATCATTTTTCTGCAGCACTGCAATCGCGAAGGGAAATACGATGAAAAAGCCGCTTCTATGCGTCCGAACTGCATTGAGGGCACAGGCGGGGAAGACATTGACCCCATGCTTCCGGTGGACGCGACAAAGGATTATGTGATCAAAAAGCGCCGCTACAGTGGATTTTTTGGTACGGACCTGGACCTTGTCTTGCGGGAAAACCAGATCAAGAATACGGTAATCGTGGGCACTAAGACGAACTGCTGTATCCGTGCCACCGTTACAGATGCTTTTTACCTTAACTATAATCCGATTGTAATCCGTGAATGTGTCGCCACCAATTCAGATACCGTAAACGAGGTTCACCTCGAGGATATTCAGAAATATCTGGGTACCGTAGTGGAAATGGAAGCTTTTTTTGAGAAATTGGATAACGGAGAATGGTAATGAAAAAGTATGATGTAATTACGAGCGGCTATGTGAGTATGGATCATATGTTAAAGATCAACACTCCCGCTGCCGTCGGCTTTACTTCGTTGATTAGTAATAAAACGAATTCACAGATTTACTACGGCGGATGCTCTGTAAATATTGCTTACGCACTTTGTCGGTTAGGTCTTACTGCTATTCCTGTCTTACGCGTTGGCAGTGACTATAAGCAAATCGGTTTTCAGGCATTCCTTGAAAAGGGTGAGGTTCCCACGGAAGGAATCACGGTGGTCGAAGAGGAAACAACCTCGGTTTGTTACCTTGTGCAGGATAATAAAGGCCAGCACATCACGATTTTTTACCCCGGTGCCATGGATGGCAAATATGCCCGGTCTATGGACGATGAACTCTTTGAAAATGCCGGGCTTGGCGTTGTCACTGTTGCGGCACGTCCCGATAATCAGGAGTTTTTTAATAAATGCAGGGCACATAACGTGCCGCTTGTGTTTGGTATGAAATCGGATTTTGATGCGTTTCCCGTGCCATTTCTGAAAGAACTTCTGCTTTGCAGCAAGATCATCTTCATGAACGAAGCAGAGCGTGAAACCATTGAAAAGCTTTTTGAGCTTGGCGATATAACCGAACTTTTCCAGCTTGGCAGTGCTGAAATTATTGTTACCACCTATGGGCGGGAAGGCAGCAAATACTATCGCCGTATGAGCGACGGTTCGGTGGACTCTGAGTGTATCCCCATCTGTGACTGCACCAGTGTGGTCGATACAACCGGCTCCGGCGATGGATATATGGCGGGTTTCCTGTACGCATACCTCAAGGGAATGTCCATGGCGGACTGCTGCAGAATGGGCAGCACACTTTCCTCGTTTATTATCGAGAAAGAGGGCTGCTGCACAAATGCACCGTCTGCGGAAGCCTTGATGAAACGTTTCACTGATTTCAAGACCTGTGTCAGATAAGGAGAAGGAAGATATGCCAACATTATATTTGGGAGCAGACACTTCCACGGTATCCCCATATGTAATTTTTTCGGGCGATCCGTGGCGGGTTGAATTGCTCAAAAAATATTTGGACGACCCGCAGCATGTGGCGTTCTTACGTGAGTTTAACACGTACACGGGTACATATAAAGGTGTAAGAATCACGGTAACCTCAACCGGGATAGGTGCGCCATCCGCTGCAATCGCAATGGAGGAAATGTATGAATCCGGCATGAAAGTGGCTGTACGTATGGGCACAGTTATGGCGCTTCAGGACGACATGCTCGGGCATTTTATCATCCCGATCGGAGCAATGCGCCGTGAAAGCACCAGTAAAACCTATGTTGAAGAAAGTTACCCCGCCGTGGCGGATATCGACTTGGTGAATGTGATGAACAGCACCGTCGCCGACTTCGGCAAGCGCTACCTCAACGGAATCAACTGTACCATGGACGGATTTTACAGCAAAATGCACGATTCCAAGTTTTCCAAAGAGTGCGGCGTGGATATGCTGAAAACCTTTGAGGAATTGAAAAAGCTGCATGTTACGGGCGTCGATATGGAATCCTCCTGCATGCTTACGCTTGGTCGTCTGATGAGTGTGAGAACCTGCGTCGTCACCATGACAACAGTACTCGAGAATCTTAAAGAAGTACTGAAAGGCAAAGACCGTTCGGATGCGGAGGACCTTTTGTGTCGTGTCGTATTGGAAGGTATTTACCGCTATCACACAAAGAATGCAGAATAGTAATTGACTGTTTGCTGCACTTATTTAGAAAGGAAGATGTGTAAAATGGACATTAGAGAAATGATCGCATGTAAAAAGAAGTTTGTGATTGGTATGGTGCATTGTTTAGCATTGCCCGGCACAGCCGGTTTTGACGGCGACTGCAGCAAAATTTTGAAGCAGGCGGTTCAGGATGCCCTTACACTGGAAAAGGCCGGAGTAGATGCTGTTATTGTAGAAAATATGGGAGACGACCCGTTTTCCGCATTGCTGGATACTCCTCAGGTTGCGGCGCTTTCCGCCGCCACTGCACTTGTAAAACAGGCGGTTAATATTCCTGTGGGTGTGGATGCTGCATTTAACGATTGTGTGGCGTCCTTGTCCATTGCAAAGATTAATGGCTGTGATTTTGTTCGTATTCCAGTGTTTGTGGATACAGTCGAGTTTTACGACGGGATTATTAAGCCTTGTGCAAGGCTTTGCAGGCTGACCAGAAAAAACTTGGACGCCGAAAACATCATGATATTAGCAGACGTGCAAGTAAAACACACGAATATGTTGCTGCCTCAGGTTACCATTGAAGCTTCCGCTAAAGCGGCTGCAGGCTGCGGTGCGGACGGTATTATTGTAACCGGTTCCGCCATCGGTATGGAAACTCCTATCGAGATGATTCAAAAGGTGAAGAAGGTTGTAAACATTCCTGTGATTGCCGGCAGCGGTGTGAATGCAAAGAACATTGATGAGCAGCTGAATATTGCAGACGGTGCAATCATCGGGAGCAGTTTGAAAAAAGATGGTGTAATTACCAACCCGATTTCCTACGACCTTGTTCGCGAAGTGCTGGGCGGATTGCATAAATAACATGTCATGAGATTTGTATCAGTTTTATTTGAAAGGAAACTATTTTTATTATGATGAGACCAATGAAATTAGCGGGTAGCGAGCTTATGTTTGGTACGGGCTGCCTTGAATATATTAAGACCATTGCGGCTAAAAAAGCAGCCATTGTGATTGGCGGCAAAAGTATGGAACGCAGCGGCATCCTTCAAAAGGTTGAAAGTTACTTCGCTGAAGCAGGAACTGAAACAAAGGTGTTCTCCGGCGTTGAACCGGATCCCTGCTTTTCTACTGTAAAAAAAGGCGCCGAAATGATGAAGGCATTTGGCCCCGACTTAATTGTGGCTCTTGGCGGCGGTTCTGTTATGGACGCTGCAAAAACAATGTGGGTTTACTATGAGCATCCTGAGTTTACCACACTGGAGGAAGTGCTCACGGCAAATCCTTTTCCAAAGCTTAGGAACAAAGCACGATTCGTTTGTATTCCTTCAACAAGCGGCACAGCAAGTGAAGTTTCCCGTTCCGTTGTTATCTCCGATGACGAGACTGGTATGAAGCATGGATTGGGAAATATGGAAATGATGCCGGATATCGCTATCTGTGACCCAGAGGTAACGGCCACCATGCCCCCGCACATTACTGCGGAAACCGGTATGGACGCGCTGACCCACGCTGTTGAGGCACTTGCCTCCAGCCGCGCAAACTATGTCTCCGACATTCTTGCGCATGCTGCAATCATGGATATCATAAATACACTGCCCAAAGCATGTCACAACGGAAATGACATGGCTGCGCGCGAGACAATGCTGAATGCTTCTATGGTTGCCGGCCTTGCATTTACAAACGTTTCACTGGGAATTGTTCACTCCATGGCACACACCCTAGGCGGATATTTCCACGTTGCTCACGGCCTTGCGGATGCGATTCTGCTGCCTTATATCATCAAATTTAACAGTGCCAACCCGGCGGCAAAAGAAGTGTATGATAAATTAGCAAAAGATCTTGGCGGCAATGACTTTTGCGAAATTGTCAAAGAACTGAACCGCAGTGTCGGTATTCCTGCCTGTATGAAAGAGGTTGTACCGGACGAGTCCGCTTACCTATCTAAGATAGAAGGAATGTCTGCGGCAGCGCTTGCAGACGGGTGTACAAAAACCAATCCCGTTATCCCCACCATTGGGCAATTTATAGAGCTTTTCAAGAAAGTCTACTCCGATTAATTATGGTTAGACTATCACAATTAAGAACGGAGAAAATTTATGAATTTAATTTGCTATCTTTCCAACGGGTATCCAACAATTGAAAACAGTATTGAAATGGCAAAGACGTATGTGGAAGCAGGCTGCGACATGATCGAGATTGACTTCCCATCACACAATCCTTTTTTGGAAAGTGAGTACATAGCTGGCCGTATGGCTGAGGCGCTCAAAGTTTGTGATGATTTTGACCGGTACATGGAAGGTATGATTGAGGTCAAAAAGCAATTACCTAATACAAAATTTATCCTTATGGTCTATGAAAACACCGTTGAGGAAATTGGTACTGAGAAATTTATCGATTTCTGTCTTCAGCAGGATTTTCGTGACATTATTCTGGTAGGGCTAAAAGACGAAATTATCAAGAACAAGGTGATTGCAAGCGGCCTGCGTGTAAGCTGTTATATACAGTTTCTTCTGCAGGAGCAGGAAGTCGAATATGCGCTCAAGTCCAACGGCTTTGTTTATCTGCAGGCTGTACCGGCTCCCGGACAGATAAATCCCGAGTACCCTGAACTGAGTGACTGTATCAGGTATCTGCGTGACAGGGGTCTTAAGTCACCGATTTACTGCGGTGTGGGTGTACATGCACCAAAGGATGCCGCCATGGTTAAAAAATCCGGTGCGGATGCTGCATTCTTAGGCAGTACCATCCTAAAACTGCATGACGATAAGGCCGCCCTTATGTCGATGATCCGTAAATTCAAAGAAGAGTGCTGATTTAATTTTGACCAGCACAGCCCAGCCAGTATTAAATAAAATTTAACATATAAAGTCTTGCGGGTATATCAAGAGTGGTATCTGCAGTTCTTTATCGCACAGGTGGAACTTATTGGAGCATTTAATATTAATTCATCGCTTTTGCATTAATTGCAAATTCGTTTGTTTAATATTTGATTTTGTTTCAATGGTTCCATTTTTTTATTTGTCATATAGTTCCAATCAAGAGATCTGCCAATAAAATTTAGCAGGTCTTTTTTTATTGCTAAGGATATTCTAATATTTTTCTTTATACGACTCTAGCTGTTGAAAATAATAGTATATAAGAATATAATTATTACAAATTCCGCCAAGAAGCTAGGTGGATAAATAACTATTTAGTCTGTTATATTTATATGTTTAGTCACAAAAAATATGTAAAGCATATGATTCACATCAAGAATTGAAAGAAAAGAGCAATTATGTCAAAAGGAAATTTAAAAAGTTATCATGTGGAAGCTTGGGATACTTTACAGTATCTTTTTAAAGTGAAAAAAATTAACGATCATACGCTGCATTTTGTGGCAAAATTTTCAGGGAAACTTGATTGGAAACGTTTGAATCAGGCTGTTAGTCTTTCGGCCGATGCGTTTCCTCTGGTTAGGTGTAGATTTAATGAAAATAAAGGTCATCCATACTGGGAAGACAAAGGATTTGCGTCGGATGAGATGGTCAGTTTTATAGAAATTGAAAATACCGATGAAAGTGCCTTTGAATTTCTTCATAAAGAAGTAGATACTGTTAATGGCCCTCAATTAAAAATACAGCTGATACGAAATAATAAAGCTGACACACTCTGTGTTAAAATAAATCATATGCTTTGTGATGCCGCAGGATTTAAAGATTATCTTTATCTTCTGAGCTCTATTTACACCCAAGTTGGGGAAAACCCGGAATATCGTCCACATTCGGTTATGGGGGACCGAAAAATTCAGCAAGTCCTGAAGACGTTTTCAGCTCAGGATAAACTTAATATCATATTTAAAAAATACAATATGGCTGTACATGATAAAGCACTGTTCAATTTTGAGGGTGACCTTAAAAACCCTTTTATTGAGTTGCGAACGATTCCGCGCGAACAGTTTCGTTTACTTAAGGAATATGCGAAAGTACACGACGCAACAGTAAATGACGTTATACTCACAGCTTTTATTCGTGTCCTTTATGGGTTGTTTGGCCGAGTTGTCACCGTACCGTGTACTATAGATCTAAGAAGGCATCTTTTAAATCACAAGGCAGCGGGGATCTGCAACTTGGTTACCAATTTGTCATGCAATATTGGGTCGGACCTTGGCGTATCATTTGATGATACGCTTGATAAAGTGAAATTAGCGATGAATAAGGAAAAAGCCAACATAGGCTATATAAAAAGTCTTTCACTTTTAGAAATAGCTTTTCGAATTTTCCCCTATAAGACGGCGAGAAAAATTGTAGAAAAAATCTTTTTTAATGCGCCGATTGCATTTACAAATGTTGGCATACTCGATAAAAATAAACTGAATTTTGGGCAAACCAAAATTTCTGGAGCATATATGACGGGTTCCATTAAATATATTCCTTATTTCCAGCTTGCTCTTTCAACTTTTGACGACGAGGTAACATTCAGTATTAATTTATACGGTACACAGTCTGACAGAGCTAAAATATCAAGTTTTTGTGATAAATTTGCTCTTGAATTACAGAACGCAAATTTACTGAGAACAGGTGGGTAATGGTAAAATCTGTAGGTGTCACCTATGGTTTGTATGGCACTTTTATCTTCATTCTGAGCTGCGTTCTATTATAAAAATTCAAATTCCAGTTAGTGAGAATAATTGATTTGTAAGTTATGCTGTATAGAAAATCCACTAATTGAAAATATTCATCTGTAAAAAATATAAAAATAAATGCAATATTGCTTACGCGATGCTGCATTATTAAACGTGGTGATATGAATGATCTTATTTCTTGCAATGATCGACAGCGAAGAAGATAAAACTAAATTTGAGTACATATACACTCAATACCGGCAATTAATGTTTTACATAGCAAAGGGAATAATTCATAACGATGATCTGGCGGAGGACGCAGTCCAGCAGGCATTTCTCAGAATAATTGACAATTTACAAAAAATTAATGATCCAAACTGTCCTCAAACGAAGAGCTACGTCGTTATTATAGTGAAACACGCTGCATTGGATATGATTAAACAGCAAAGTAGGCACCGACATAGTTCTTTTGAAGAAATAGAGGAAAACGGTATGATAATCGAAGATCTTTCCGCTGCTCCGGACGGTGAAACAGACTATCAGATTTTGATTTCATCGATTCAGTCACTTCCACAAAATTACACCGATATTCTTTTGCTCAAATATGTTCACGGCTATTCTGTTGAGGAAATATCAGGAATGTTAAACTTATCCGTGCAAAATATAAGGAAAATATTGCAGCGAGCAAGAAACAAACTGGAGCAAAAATTAAGAAAAGAGGGTGAAATGGAATGATATTAACAGATGAGGTGCTAACACAGGCTTTACTGGATGTTCAGGCCCAAATTCTGTTAAAGTTACCAGTTGAAAATGAATTTCATCATATTTTTTCAATTCGTTTTGAACGCAAAATGAGAAAAATAATACAGCAAGAAAAAGAAACTCCATTACAGCGAAAACTAAGCATGTACAGCAAGCGTGCAGCGGTGTTCTTCCTTGTTATGGTCCTTGCAATGTTTACAACTGTTATGAGTGTGAGTGCGCTGAGAACACAATTCTTTCATGTGATCACTAATATATATCAAAAGTATAGTGAAATATATTTTCAGCCATCTGAAAGCCAAATTGCGTCCAGTTCTCTTTTTGAACAGTATGCTGTTTGTTATTTTCCCAAAGGTTACGAGTTAGTTAATCGTTATACGAATGAGAACATGAAAATTAATAATATTGAATTTAAAAACAGTAACAATAATAGAATTGAATTTTATCAGGAGGATGTTTTAACAGCCAACTTTAATGTGAATACGGAAGGTGTAAATTTACAGGAAATTGAAGTGAATGGTAACAGAGCATACTATTATGAGAACAAAGGAATGCATACAATTGTTTGGCACAATGACCGATATGCTTTCCTGTTGTCAGCTGATGTAACATCGACTTTGGATAAAAATGAAATGATAAAAATTGCAGAAAGCGTAGCAGTGGAATAGTAAATTTTATAAGTAGGCCCTTTGCCATAAACCAGCATGATGATAAAAAATAAAGGAGATTTTTTGATGACTAAAAAGGTAATGGCAGCAATACTTTGTATCGCAATGATTTTCACGATGAACGTTTCAGCGTTTGGTGCAGTCACAGAAGAAAAATCTATCATGCAGCCACAATATACTTATATCAATTCTATTAGTTCAGCAATCAGTGTTAAAAGTGGAACAGCACAGGTTTATGCGAATTTGATGGGAATAGCCTCGGTAACTAAAATCGTAGTTACAACTGAGCTGCAGCAGCAAAAGAGCAGCGGATGGTCAGCAATAGAATCCTGGACACAGACGGTTTATGGAAATACAGCAACAGTTTCGGAAAGCGGCGCTGTAAGCCAGGGATACTATTATAGAGCTGTTTCATATTTTACGGTGTATACGAGCAGCGGCTCAGAATCAGCTAATAAAATTAGTAATCAAGTTTGGTATTAATGCTATATCAAAAGGCTTCGACAAAGGGCTTATCTAAAAGGTGGTTCCCCGGTGTTAAACGGGGGCCGCTTTTTTTAGTTACTAGTCAGCATCAAATTCAAAAATAAAAGGACGTATTTTTGTTTGATAAATAACTTTCATCGGTTATTAAAAATTCAAAAATAAAATGATTTTTTATTGAATATACTATTTCTTTTTTGATATAAAAAGGATAGCAAAAAAAATATAATAATGTTATAATTTGTCAATATATTACTCTTGATTCAGCAATTAGATTAAAGACTAAACAGAAGGAAGGATGAGCAGTAATGGTGGAACAATTTGCGCAAGAATTTATTAGGCAGCTTCCTATAGGATATGTCTACCACAAGCTAATTCGAAACGAAGGCGGTAAAGTAGTTGACAGTATTTTTCTTGATGCAAATTCCGCCTTTGAAAAGATTACCGGCCTAAAAGCCGAGTCATTAATTGGGAAAAAAGCGTCCGAATTTCTACAAGATTTTCGTGAGCATGACTGGAATGCTTTTTTTGAAGAAATCATTATTTCCGGTTCTGCAAAGAAAATTACGCGATATTTTGAGACTTTTGGCCTGTGGCTTACGGTAAGTACTTTTTCACCGCAGAAGGAATATTTTGTAACAATTATACAGGATATTACTGAAGAAAGAAGTATGCTCAACCATCTGGCAGAACATAAAAAGGAACTTAAAAGCGCTTATGAAGAAGTGGAATTCATATTTAACAGCACACAGGATGCTTTGTTTTTAGCAGAATATAAAGATGGAGAAATCTATTATATTCGAATTAACAAAGCTCACCAAAAATTGTCGGGATTTGACTATGGTGACGTAAAAGGAAAAACGCCAACCGAGGTTTGGGGACAGGAAGTTGGCGTGCGCCTTCGTGAACTTTATTTGAAAGGGATAGAATCGAAAGAAGGCATGACTTATGAAGAGTATCTGGATCTTCCGGACGGAAGACGGTATTTTTTAACCAGTTTGACATCGATCCATGAAAATGAAAGCCCCAAATATTTGATCGGTTCACGAAAAGATATTACGGATTTTAAAAAGCTTGAAAGAGAACATGATGCCCTTCTGAGTCGTTTGGAATCCATGTTCAATCAACATATTGCGGTAATGCTGATCATAGATCCAATAACCGGCAAAATATTGGATTCTAATCCCGCGGCCTGTGGATATTACGGTTACAGCAAAGGCGAAATTCTGAATTTGTTTATTCAGGATATTAACATGCTGCCGGCGGAAGAAATTGCAAAACGCAGAATGCTTGCACTTAAAAGAACGGAAGAGCATTTTATATTTCCACATCGCTTAAGAAGCGGCGAAATCAGACTGGTGGAAGTTTACTCCTGCCCAATTGGAAAAGGCGAAGAAACGCCGCTGTATTCTATTATTTTTGATGTTACTGACAGAGAAATGTTTAAGGAAGACTTATACCGCGAAAAAGAGTTGTTAAGTACTACATTAAAATCAATAGGCGATGGGGTGGTTACCACCGATGTCTGCGGAAGAATTACATCACTGAATAAAGCTGCGGAAGAAATTGTCCTTTGGGATAATAAAGAAGTTATCGGAATGAAATTTTCAGATGTATTTATTTTAAAAAGCGAAGAAACAGGCGAAATAGTTGAAAATCCAGTGTCTAAAGTTTTGCAGACAGGTAAAGTAATTGGGCTTGCTAACCATACTGTTTTGGTGAATAAACACGGAGAAGCGATTCCGATTGCTGACAGTGCCGCACCCATTAAAGGGGAAGATGGACAGGCTCTTGGTGTGGTAATGGTTTTTCGTGATATCAGAATCGAAAAAGAACAGCAGGAGAAAATTTTATTCCTTAGCTATCATGACGCTTTGACCGGCCTTTATAACCGCAGATTTATAGAATCGGAGATTAACAGATTAGAGACAACGGGTCAGCTGCCAATCTCGGTAATAATGGGGGATGTTAATGGACTGAAAATTGCAAATGATGTTTTCAGCCATGAGATGGGTGACAAATTACTGCAAAGAGTTTCAGATACGTTTAAGGAGAATTGTGCAAAAGATGATATTGTCGCCCGATGGGGCGGGGATGAGTTCTTAATTATTCGTCCTTATTCCACACAGGAGGATGCGGAAGAGTTGATCCACCGACTAAAAAAAGACTTTGCTGAAAAAAGTGAAGGTACGCTGCAGATGAGTGTTTCGCTGGGCTGCTCTGCTAAAACGGACATGGGAGAACCGCTCCGGCGTGTGATACAGCAGGCAGAAGAATGGATGTATCATGAAAAGCTTCTTGAAGGAAAAAGTTATCGAAATACGATCGTTAGTACTCTGCTCGCAACGCTTTATGAAAAGAGCATGGAGACAGAAGAGCATGCGCAGCGTCTTATTGAATATTGTCAGGCCATTGGGAAAGAACTCGATTTCTCAGACAAATCTATGAATGAATTATCCCTTTTAGCTGTTTTACATGATATAGGAAAAGTTGGAATTCATCAAAGTGTTCTGCAAAAACCGGGGGCGCTTACTCCGGAAGAGTGGAAAGAAATGAAACGACATCCCGAAATTGGGTATCGTATCGCCCAAAATACGCCGGAGTTGTCGATTGTTTCAGAATACATCCTGTCCCATCATGAGCGATGGGATGGAAAGGGATATCCAAGCGGACTGAAAGGAGAAGAAATTCCTCTAAACTGCCGCATTCTTGCGGTTGCTGATGCTTATGATGCAATGACAAATGACAGAGTTTACCGTAAGGCACTCAGCAGAGAACAAGCAATTGAAGAACTAATCCGCAATTCAGGAACTCAGTTTGATCCTGCCATCATAGAGATATTTCTTCGAATTTTATCACAGGAAACGGTTCAGGCTGATTAAAAATAACATTCCTGTTTTGACTTGTTTTCAATTATCATATCATTTAGAGTAAACTCGTTTTCCTGCTCAATAATATGAATACGTGTACTATATCTTCTTAATGATTAGGGGGGATTTTTGAATGAAAAACATTGCGGCTTTTTTTGATATTGACGGTACGATTTCCCGTGAAGGTATGATTAGTGAAATGTTTAAAAAGATGATTAAATATGAACTGATTGACAACAGTAAATGGTACAATGATGTGGAGCCGGCTTTTACAAAATGGGATAAGCGCGTGGGTGGTTATGATGCCTATTTGCAGAAAATGGTGGATATCTATACCGAGACAATCCGATATACGAATTCCTTTCACATCGCCTATATTGCCCAAAAAGTAATTGAGCAAAAAGGGGAACGGGTATATACTTACTCGCGTGAAAAAATTAAGTGGCATAAAGCACAGGGACATACCGTAATTGCAATTTCCGGTTCCCCAATTGAATTGGTGCGTGGAATGTCAGAAAAATACGATATGGATGATTACAGAGGAACAATCTATCAGGTTGGGGACGACGGAATTTACAATGGGAAAATTATACCTATGTGGGATTCCGAGAGCAAACGCAAAGCAGTTTTTGAAATGGCAGAGAAGTATAACATTGATCTTTCCACAAGCTATGCCTACGGGGATACCAACGGTGATTTTTCCATGCTCAAACTTGTGGGCAACCCTTTTGTAATCAATCCAACGCGTGAACTGCTTGCCCGTATACAGGGGGATGATCAGCTTAAAAATAAAATTAATATAATTGTAGAGCGCAAAGACGTAACTTATCGGCTTGACGTGAATAGTCTGGATTTGATTTAAATAAAGTATGAGAGTAAATAAACTTAATCGTATTCCTTTCGCCAGTAATTACAGCATATCTTCGCAGTTTAAACTCGAATTAAAAGAGACTTAAGCTCGGGAAGTCGGCTTAAGTCTCTTTTTGCTGTTCCATCCTATTGATGATCGTTATAAAGCGGTATCGTTAGTGAATAATATGAATATAAGAATTGGAGGAATTTAAGATGAAAGAAATTTTTAATCGTAGAAGCATACGCAAATTTGAGGATAAGCCTGTTGAAAAGGAAAAAGTCGATAAACTGTTGCGGGCAGCTATGCAGGCGCCATCAGCAGCTAATCAGCAGCCGTGGGAATTTATTGTTGTTAAGGATAAGGACGCGTTAAACAAATTGTCAATGATGACTCCCTATTCAAAACCTGTTGCAAATTCTGCTGTTGCGCTGGTACTTTTGGCAAACAGCGATCGCTTTAAGATACCCACTGCCTGGCAGGAAGATATGGGTGCGGCAGCGCAAAACATCCTGCTGGAGGCGGTTCACTTGGACCTTGGCGCAGTTTGGCTTGGTGTTGCAACTTCAGATTCGGCAATTTCGTATATTAAGGAAACTTACGGTTTGCCGGATCACATAAAGCCCTTTGCTTTGATCGCCATAGGCTATCCTGATGGACAGAAAAATGAATTTATAGACCGTTACAATGAGCAAAAAGTTCACTATGAGAAATGGTAAAGTAAACGGAGAATTAAAAATGATTATAATAGTCGCAAAAAATTTTATTCAGGAAGGCAGATCAAGTGATTTTATAGCGCTGGCGAATAGTTTTATGGATTAAGCAAAACATTTGAAGAATCTAAGTTAAAGCTCACAAATCCGCCGCCAAGCGTTGTAGTATGGAACCATTGGGCTAGGTTTATCCGTTTAATTACCCCTTCGTCCAAAATATTCGCGAAAGCAGCCCCTGCATCCTCTTCGTAATCCAAAGAAATAATAGTCACCCAATGCCAGGAATCCAGTTTTGTTTCAGCACCGTTGTTTAAATTAAGAAAAGCCACTGGCGCATTGTTGCATAGCGCCTCGTCCAAAAATGTGAGAAGAAGCTGAATTTCCGGGCGCGAATAACGTCTGTCGGGAATATCAAACATTTTAAGCTGTATGTTTAATGTTTTTGCGCTGGCATAATCCAGCACATCGTCATACAGCATTTTTGTTGTGGGGATTCCCCTCAGCGTTGGGGTTACATATCTCCATATTTCTTCCATGAGTTTCAAACAATTGTTCTTTGTGAGGGTGGAATGATCTGATTCCGAACCAAAGCGTGTACGGTTGAGGTAATAAATAATATTTGTAACAGCAGTCGGTCCACACCCGGATAAACGCTGCCACTTCTTCCTATACCATTCCTGATTACAGCCATAATGAATTTCCTGAGTAATTTCGTCATTTATCTTAAATAGGCCCGGATTTTGTATTGATGTTGTTATCATATGTATCCCTCTTTTCATTGAAGCGTAATTGTTTCTATTATTTATCATTGTAACACATTATTACTCTCTTAGGAATATGCATTCATGATGCAACATTTACCTTAATTGAGATAGTTCAAACTAGATATGATATAGAAATGAGCGAAGCCTGACAGCTTCGCTCATCGGGATTATTCATTTCTTAGCAGGTTATCGGCATAATCACGCAGACTTGCCAATGAATTAATATTCTGCTCGCGTGCACAGATTGATTGTTTTACATAATCCGGAAGGGATTCATAATATTCATTAGCTGTGCTGTCTTCATCAATAAGCTCGTACAGTCCGCTGTATTTCTTTTGCATTGACTCACCTCCGTAAATAGCTTTTACTGTTTTTCCAAAAATAACAGAAAGAAAATTTCCATAAATAAATTTTTTAATACATATATAAACCCATGCTGATGATCAGCATGGGATAATTGTTTGTCTGTCCTGTCTGCCAAAGCTGGTATTCCATCCACTCCGGCAGACTTTAACAGTATTGTTTTATAAATCTTACTCACAAAATCGATTATATTAATCAGCTGCTTGAATTATTCTTGAAATTCATCAACCTTTTAATTATCGTCTAAAATTGATTGCATGTATAATATAACATTCCAATATGAAGGTTATTTGTGCTTTTGTTTAAGATTTGGTAAATTGTTTGTGAATTGTGGATTTTTAATAATTCTGAAATAAAAAGCTGGCGATAAAATTCTCTAAGGATTCATGCATTTTTTCACGTTCTCTTTTTTAGCATTCTAATTGACTGTAAATTGATTCAATGATAGAATAGGGAAGTGAAATTGGGGGAGAGCAATATGAATGATTATGTTATTATAACCGATGCGACAAGTGATCTTCCGGCTGATATGGTCAAAAGTTTAGAAATTACAGTAATTCCGATGGAATTTACGATGAGCGGGAAAGTTTATACACACTATCCGGACGCACACGAAATGGATTTTCATACTTTTTATGAACGGACGAAAAATGGGGAGATGTCCGTAACTTCTCAGATTAACGGTATTACTTATGAAAAATATTTTGAGCCGTTTCTAAGGGCCGGGAAAGATATTTTGTACATCGCATTTTCATCCGAACTTAGCGGTACATATCAGGCTGCCACAATTATTGCGAACGAATTAAGGGAGCGATATCCTGAAAGGAAGTTGGTTTGTGTTGATTCAAAAGCAGCTTCCGTGGGCGAGGGAATGCTCGTTTACGCTGCTGTACTGAAAAAGAACGAGGGCATGAGCCTTAACGACCTTACAAAATGGGTGGAACACGAGCGTGACCATGCTTGTCACTGGTTTACAGTTGATGATCTAAACCATTTAAAGCGCGGAGGAAGAGTGTCAGCAGTTACTGCGGTGGTTGGAACGGCGCTCGGGATTAAGCCGGTGCTGCATGTGGATTCCAAGGGGGATTTGATTCCGGTTTCAAATGTCAGAGGCCGAAAAAAGTCCCTTGAAACTTTAATAGAACAAATGAGTAAAACCTGTACTCATCCGGAGGATCAAACGATCTTTATCGGTCATGGTGACGATTTTGAAGCTGCCGAATATATAAAATCACTTGTTGAAGTAAAGTTCCGTGTGAAAAATATCATTATTACCGACATGGGTCCTGTTATCGGTGCTCATACAGGCTGCGGTATTGCAGGATTGTTTTTCTTCGGTACGGAAAAGTAAATAGATATAAAATGCTCCCGGCTTAGCCGGGAGCATTTTATATTAGGAACGATTCATAACTTATTTAAATAACGATAGGGTCAGGAACATGGTAGACATTAAGGAAGAAATCAAGGAAACAACGGTAATCTGAGTATTGATAGACGGACCGGCTGTGTCTTTAAACGGATCTCCCACAGTATCACCAACAACAGCAGATTTGTGTGCGTCAGATCCCTTACCGCCATGATGGCCTGATTCTATGTATTTTTTGGAATTATCCCATAATCCACCGGCATTGCTCATGAACAGTGCCAGTAAAAGACCGCTCACGATGTTTCCGCATAAGAAGCCGCCGATTGCCTGAACCCCGCCGATAAATCCAACTAGAATCGTTGCAATAATGGTGAAAAGTCCTGCTGGAATTAATTCTTTCAATGCACCGGCAGTAGCAATTTCAATGCATTTTCCATATTCGGGTGTGACGCCTTCTTTGCCTTCCTTCAGGCCTATAATTTCACGGAATTGGCGGTGAATTTCACTGACCATTCTTTGTGCGTTGCGGTCAACACCAAGCATCAGCATGGCAGAGAATACCGCTGGGATGGAGGCGCCGACGAGAAGCCCGAAGAATACAACAGGATTCATAATATCAAATCCTGTAATGCCCTGTAATCCGAGAGCCAGAGCAGATTCGTTAACTTGGCTGATGAATGCGCCAAGAAGTGCAATCACGGTTAATCCGGCAGCACCGATGGCAAACCCTTTCGTAACCGCCTTTACTGTATTTCCTGCGCTGTCCAGTGCATCGGTAATTTCAAGAACATCATCGCCTAAATCACCCATTTCGGCAAGGCCGCGGGCATTGTCGACGATTGGGCCGTAAGCATCATTAGAAATAATCATGCCCACGATGGAAAGCATTCCTACTGCCGCCATAGCAATACCAAACATGGCATAGCCGGGGCCGATTGGCTCACAAAGCTTATATGCTGCAAGAGCAGAAATCGCAATACCGATCATTGCGGGCAAAGTGCTGATAAATCCATATGAAATACCGGAAAGAATCGTAAATGCCGCTCCGCTTTCCGAAGCCTTTGCAACATTATGTACCGGCTTTTTCGTGTCGTCTGTGAAGTAATCACTCGCAATACCGATGATGACGCCGACCAGTAAGCCGATAGCGCTTGCTCCCCAAATCCTCCACTGGAAATGGAACAGCAAAGTTGCAAGCGCGGTCAAAACGCCAAAAATTACGGTTGTGACATAGGTGCTGCTGTTAAGTGCTTTGGTTGGGTTGCCGTGTTTCCCCATTCTTGCTGTAGCAACACCGATGATGGAAGCAAACAATCCGGCTGCCGCATAGCAGAATACCATGCTTGCATTTCCTGTTCCACCGGTTGCTTTATCAAGAGAAGTCGCAATGACAAGTGCCGCCGCCATGGAAGCTACGTTGGAATCAAACAGGTCCGCGCCCATTCCGGCTACATCACCAACATTGTCGCCAACATTATCCGCAATAACAGCAGGGTTTCTTGGATCATCCTCAGGAATACCAAGCTCTACCTTGCCGACCAAATCCGCGCTGATATCCGCAGTTTTCGTGAAAATGCCGCCGCCCGCTTTTGCGAAAAGGGCAAGCGAACTTGCACCGAAACTGAAGCCCAACAGAGCGGTGGTATTATTCGTAATCAACATGACAAGAGTAACTCCGAGTAATGTCCCGCCTACAACTGCCATGCCCATTACAGCGCCACCGCGGAATCCGGCCATAAAGGAAGGCTTAATTCCTTTTTGTGCCGCCTCGGCTGTTTTTACATTTGCAATTGTAGCAATACGGATACCGATTACTCCTGCAACAGCTGAGAAAACAGTACCGCAAAGATAAGCCAACGCCATTATAATATTGTCCAGAATATTGCCTTTCCAAATCGGTACAGGAAGAAGAATAAGAATTAGAAGTGCAGCGACGCCTGCAAATTTAGCCAGAACACCATATTCTTTAGACAGAAAAGTATTTGCGCCGTTTTTGATTAACTCCCCGATTTCTGCAATTCGCTTATTGGAGGACGGCTGTTTTGTGACCCACTTGTAAAGCCAAGCGGCAAAAAGAAAGGAAAGTGCGGAAACGATGATTGAAACGATTAGAAAAAATGTGATATCCAGATTCATGCTATCAACCCCTTGTTAATAAAAATTTAATTGTTTTTGATTATATCACGGCGTTATTTGTAAATAAAGGTTAAAAAACACAATATTTTTTAAATATTATTGTATGTTTTATATATTTAACATTTCGCTATAGGAATTCTGTGTAAAAATGATATTTTAGTTTAATCAAATTGATTGCAGAACCATAGTAAGTATTCATTCAGAATTAAAGATAAATCCGAGGCAAACATCAGCACAAAATCGATCACCCTATTGGATTAATCATCCTTTTTTATTGCTTTTCTCTTTCCATTCAAGTATTATATTGAAGTGTATAAAAAAATATGCTTGGTTTTCTAAACAGAGAATCAGGCAATTCCAGTAAACAATGGAAAAAGGATTGTGATTATGGCTTCAACAAAATCAGAAAAACATGCAATTTCACTCATGGCCACCTGTGCCGGACTTTGGAGCATTGCAGGTATTTTTATAAAAATGATTCCATGGAACTCATTCGTGATTGCCGGGTTGCGCAGCCTGATTGCAGCAGTTGTAGTTGCGGCGTTTATGTATATGGCTAAAATTGAAATTAAGATTAACCGCTCCTCCGTTGTAGGCGGCTTGTTTATTGCGGGAACTTTTTTCGCTTTTGTAACTGCAAATAAAATGACTACTGCCGCGAATGCAATCGTTCTTCAATTTACTTCTCCTGTTTTTATTCTTATCATTTCTGCGCTTGTGTTTCGCCAGCGTTTTCATAAAGCCGATCTAATTACGGTTATTGTAACTTTATTTGGCATATCGCTGTTTTTCATTGATAAACTTGGCTCTGGCAGTTTGCTGGGGAACTGCTTGGGAATTCTATCGGGATTATTTATGGCGGGTATGTATGTTGTCACAGGACGAACGGATGAGGATTCCCGCATGAGCGGCATCCTGCTCGGACATGTGTTCACGGCATTAATCGGCGTGCCTATGATATTCGTTTTCCCGACTCCGGTTTCGTCAGCGGCAGTATTTAGCATTCTTGCACTTGGTGTTGTGCAGCTTGGAATACCTTATATTTTATACGGACTGGCTGTTAAAAGCTGCCCTCCGCTGGCCTGTTCCTTAATTGGTGCAATTGAACCTTTGCTGAATCCTGTATGGGTCTTTTTTTTCAATGGGGAGAAACCGGGCATTTATGCTTTGATAGGTGGGGTTATCGTGATTTCCGCTGTTACCGGCTGGTGTGTTTGGCGTGATCGGTTTGTTGAAAAGAACTCCAGAGCTTAGAATACAAAATATTACATATTAGCTTACATAAGGTCGGCGATAATCGCTCGACCTTATTTTTTATGGAATAAATTTGTGATATAATAGGGAATAAGTTCAAAAGGAAAGCTGGATATAAAAACATGACGGAAAAGCTATATTATGAAAACAGTTATATGAAGAGCTTTGCGGCAAGGGTAACGGAATGTTCCAAGCAGGGGGAACAATACGCAGTTGTACTAAATCGGACAGCATTTTTCCCCGAAGGCGGCGGTCAGCCGGCTGATATTGGGGTGCTGAATACCGTAAATGTATTCGATGTGCAGGAACACGGCGATAAAATCATTCATACCACGGATTCACCATTTCCGGTTGGTACTTCAGTGATGGGTGGGATTCATTGGCCGCATCGGTTTGAGTTAATGCAGCAGCACTCAGGGGAACATATTGTATCGGGCATTATTCACCGGCTGTTCGGTCTTGATAATGTTGGGTTCCATATGGGTGCCAAATCGGTTACAGTTGACTTTAACGGTGAACTGAGTGAAGAGGACCTTCGAATGGTAGAATGCCTTGCCAATGAAGCTGTTTACCGTAATGTACAAATTGAAGTCAGTTACCCCTCGGCTCAAGAGCTTGCTGTTCTGAAGTATCGCAGTAAAAAAGAGCTGAGCGGAGTAATTCGCATTGTGACCATACCGGGTTACGATATTTGTGCGTGCTGCGGTACCCACGTGGCCCGTACCGGGGAAATAGGAATCATCCGGCTCATCTCTGCGCAAAGATATAAAGGTGGCACACGCGTCGGTCTTTTGTGCGGGAGTAAAGCATTGGCAGACAGTAAAGAAAAAGCGCAAAGCGTTAACGCAATTTCCGTTCTTCTTTCGGCAAAGCCGGAGGAAGTTTCCAACTCTGTGGAGCATTTACTGAGCGAAAATAACTCTCTGAATCAGGAAATCATAATGCTTCACGAACAAATTTTTGAAGCGAAGGTTGCCGCTGTACCGAACGGCACTAAAAATATCTGTTTGTTTGAAACAGGACTTACACCAAACGATCTGCGAAAATTTTGCCTGCTTCTTTGCGCTCATTGCAGCGGAACGGCGATTGTACTTTCCGGTGATGAAAAAACAGGTTATAAGTATGCATTGGGAAGTACAGGCGAAGACGTTCGCCCACTTTGCAAAGAACTTAACCAAGCGTTCAGCGGCCGTGGCGGCGGTTCGAAAGAACTGGTACAAGGTTCGGTCAAAGGATACCAAAAAGATTTGGAGTGCTTTTTAACGGATAATCAATCATTATAATAAAATCGGAGGATTGTAAATGTACAGTTTTAAAAATGATTACAGCGAGGGTGCGCATCCCAGAATTCTAGAAGCGCTCACAAAAGCAAGCCGCGAGCAGTGTGATGGTTACGGCTATGACCGCCACAGCCTTCATGCAGCTGATTTGATTCGTGTGGCAATCGGTAGCACGGATGCTGACGTGCATTTTTTGGAAGGCGGCACTCAAACGAATTTATTAGCAATTTCTTCGTTTTTAAGACCGCATGAAGCAGCGATTGCTGCAATAACCGGGCACATTAACGTGCATGAAACCGGTGCCATTGAAGCAACAGGGCACAAAGTCGTTACCGTTGCTTCTGAAAACGGTAAATTAACGCCCGGACTGGTGAAAATTGTATTGGATGCGCATCCGGATGAACATATGGTAAAGCCCAAATTGGTATACGTTTCTGATTCGACGGAAGTGGGAACAATTTATACGAAAGCAGAGCTTACATCCCTGAGCGAATATTGTAAAGCCAACAAGCTTTACTTTTACCTCGACGGTGCGAGACTGGGTTCGGCATTGACCGCTTTGGGAAATGATGTAACACTGAAGGACTTAGCGGAACTGACCGATGCGTTTTATATTGGAGGCACGAAAAACGGTGCACTTCTGGGGGAAGCACTCGTAATTTGCAATCCTGCATTGAAAGAGGATTTCCGCTACCTGCTGAAGCAGAAGGGTGCAATGCTTGCAAAAGGGATGGTACTGGGTGTTCAGTTTGAAGAGCTGTTCCAAAATAATCTGTACTTCGAACTTGCGGCCCATGCAAATCAACTGGCAGAGCAAATGAAACACGCGATTTCAGACGCAGGGTTTGAGTTTTTGGCGACATCACCTACAAATCAAATGTTTCCTATTTTTCCGGATTCCTTGGTAGAAAAACTTCATGAAACCTATGATTTCGAAATTTGGGAAAAGCTGAGCAGCTCCACTACTGCGATTCGACTGGTGACCTCCTGGGCAACGCCGGAAAGCGCAGTGGAAGATTTTATCCGGGACTTTCATAATTTTTTGACTAAATAAAAAAATGGAGGATAATGAAATGAAAAAACTGAACTTTTCAATTCTTTGCGCGGGGAATATTGCGGAAACCATGGCAAAAACTGTTTCACAAATGAGCGAGGTAACCCCTTTTGCAATTGCGGCACGAGATTTAGGAAGAGCACAAAATTTGGCGGACAAATACGGCTTTTCAAAAGCATATGGTTCTTATGAAGAGCTTGTAAACGATGGCGATGTGGATCTGATTTATGTTGCATCTCCGCATTCCCACCACTACGAACACGCGAAACTTTGTCTGGAACACGGTAAAAATGTGTTGTGTGAAAAATCATTTACCGTCAATGCAAAACAAGCGGACGAATTGTTTCAACTTGCGAAAAGTAAAAACCTGTTTATTGTTGAAGCAGTTTGGACCCGTTTTCTGCCTTTCGCAGCAAAAATGCATGAAATCATCGACAGCGGAATGATTGGGACTCCGCTTACGCTCAATGCAACATTTGGGCAAAATTTAACTCATATCGAACGCCTTGTTTCCCCGGAACTGGCCGGTGGTTCACTTTTGGATTTGGGTATTTACCTTCTTACCTTTGCTTCGATGTTTTTTGGAACTGAAGTTGAAAAAATTCAGTCTGCCTGCGTAAAAACAGACCTTGGGGTTGACGCACAGGAAAGTATTACTCTTGTCTATAAAAACGGAAATATAGCTGTTTTAAATGATTCCCTTTTATGCAGAATGGAGAATAAGGGATTCATTTATGGAACAAAGGGTAGGATCGAGGTCGAACCGTTTTTCTGTCCGAAAGAAATTAAAGTTCTCTTGAATGATGGCGCAGAATCAAAAGTGTTCCCAGTGCCGTTTGATTTTACCGGTTACGAATATGAAGTACGAGCGGCGGTAAAAGCCATTGAAAATGGGGAATTAGGGTGTGCAGAAATGCCGCACGAGGAAACCCTTCGCATTATGGGCATTATGGATCAGCTTCGCGCAGAATGGGGAATTCGCTATCCGTTCGAATAAATTGGAGGTTGAAGTAAAATGGATATTCAATATACAAACTTTATTTCCGAAGCGGACTATAACAGACTTCGCAAATCTGTCGGATGGGATGAAATTCCAGTAAAACAGGCACAGACAGGGCTGAAGAATACCGCTTTTCAGGTTGTTGCGCTGGCTGATAATACACCGGTGGGAATGGCAAGAGTGATCCGTGACGGTGGATATGTCGTATTGATTTCGGATGTAGTGGTACATCCGGAATATCAGGGATACGGAATCGGCAGAACAATGATGGAAAAAATCATGGATTATATTCGTAATGGAATGGAACCGGGTGACAGAATTTTAATAAATCTTCTCGCAGCCAAGGATAAGGAACCATTCTATGTGCCGTTTGGTTTCGAGGTGAGACCAACCCAGAAACATGGTGCTGGGATGTCACAGTGGATCATCAAATAATTCAAATTTGGTATTGTGCATACAGAACATAAAATCAATTAAATCATTGAAAATATTATTTAATAATAGTATAATAAAATAACAGATAATTCCAATTATGGCAGATGAGATGATTTAAAAGATGGAGGTTTCGTATGGAAAGCAGATCAATTCAAATTCAATCCAGCCACAATAACAAAATGTCAATTACGATTATTCCGGGTCATTTTGCAACCACGCATTCCCATGTGAATTACTACATCGATATGACCAGTATTAAACATCATCACAGTATGGCGCTTCAGGCAGCGGAGGCCATTGTGGAAATGCATGCAGGCAGAGAAAAAGTTGATACAATTATCTGTATGGACGGCTGCGAAATTATCGGGGCCTTTGTAGCGGAGAAATTATCAAGAGCAGAGGTAAGGGAAACAGACATCAACGTTGTGACGCCCGAATTCAATTCCAATGGTCAGCTGATTTTTCGTGATAATCTTCAGAAAATGATTTGGGGAAAGAACATCCTTCTCTTGGTTGCGTCGGCGACTACTGGAAAAACAGTCAACCGATCCCTTGAATGCATTAAGTATTATGGGGGCAGGGTAATCGGTATCTCTGCAATCTTCAGTGCTATCAGTGAAATGGGCGGAGTAAAAATCAGTTCTATTTTTACATGTGAAGATTTACCGAACTATACTACATATGGATTTCAGGAATGCCCTTTCTGCAGGGAAAAGCAAAAAATTGATGCGATCGTAAACAGTTACGGTTATTCAAAAATATGATTTACAGTTAAGCAAAGCAGGTGTACGGAATTTTTCCGTGCACCTGCTTTTTTATCTTATATAGTTTGTCAGAATATATTTATCTCCTCACTCCTAAGCAGACGGGCTGAATAATGAAATATAAACAGATGAAAAAGAGCATATTTTAAGTTATTTTACACTCTGCTAAAAATTTAACAAATATGCTCGGATAGTATTGCATATTTAAAAAGTTTGTGATATATTTAACATATGTTCAAGAGCCATACTTTTAGCTAAAAATATCGCTCAAAAATCCTAATTGCAGCAAATTACGGCAAAAAATGTGGAGGTAAGATTATGACAAAGAAAATCGTATTGGTTGGCGCTGTTCGTACAGCAATCGGTAAAATGGGTGGGACGCTTGCGAATGTTCCGGCAGTTACCCTTGGTTCCATCGTAATCAAAGAAGCATTGAACCGCGCACACGTATCACCTGATCAGGTTGATGAAGTTCTTATGGGCTGCGTCATTCAGGCCGGACTTGGCCAAAACGTTGCACGTCAGGCATCTGTTATGGCGGGTGTTCCTGACTCGGTTCCTGCACTTACCCTTAATAATGTTTGCGGTTCCGGTTTAAAAGCTATTAATATGGCGGCTGCTTTGATTGAAGCAGGCGAGGCGGAAATAATTGTTGCGGGCGGTATGGAAAATATGTCTTTAGCTCCATATGCGCTGAATCAAGCTCGCTACGGTTACCGCATGAATGACGGAAAAATCGTTGATACCATGGTGAATGACGCACTTTGGGATGCTTTTAATAATTATCATATGGGAATCACCGCAGAGAATGTTGCTGAAAAGTACGGTATTACCCGTGAAATGCAGGATGAATTTGCGGCAATTAGCCAGCAGAAGTGTGAAATAGCACAGGCAGACGGCAAGTTTGACGAGGAAATCGTTCCTGTTCCGGTCAAAGTGAAAAAAGATATTGTCATGTTTAATAAGGACGAAGGCCCACGCGCCGGAGTTACAGCAGAAGGCCTTGCAAAGCTAAAGCCCGCATTTAAGAAAGACGGAGGAACTGTCACTGCAGCAAATGCTTCCGGTATTAATGACGGTGCTGCTGCAATTGTTGTAATGAGTGAAGAGAAAGCAAAAGAACTTGGTGTAACCCCAATGGCCACTTGGGTTGCCGGCCAGTCCGCCGGTGTTGATCCTGCCATCATGGGCGTTGGCCCTGCATACAGCACCAAGAAAATCATGGAGAAGACTGGTCTTACCGTTGACGACATGGATTTGATCGAAGCAAATGAAGCGTTCGCCGCACAGTCGCTCGCCGTAGTGAAACTTTTGAATCTTGACACTTCCAAGGTAAATGTAAATGGCGGCGCAATCGCACTCGGTCATCCTGTTGGTGCATCAGGCTGCCGTATCCTTGTTTCTCTGCTTCACGAAATGAAGCGCAGAAATTCAAAGTATGGCCTTGCCACTTTGTGTGTAGGCGGCGGTATGGGTGTTTCGTCCATAGTTAAGATGGGTGAATAATAACAGATAGGGGTTTTTAGTCGATTATGAATTACGTAAAATACGAGCAAAAAGATTTCATTGGAATTCTCACAATTGACCGTGAGAAGGCACTGAATGCCTTGAACAGTCAGGTGCTTTCCGAACTGGAAGAAATTATAGATACCATTTCAATTGAAGATACCAGATGTCTGATTATTACCGGTGCCGGTGAAAAGGCGTTTGTCGCAGGCGCTGATATTGCTGAAATGAGTCAGCTCACAAAGCTGGAAGGCAAGGAATTCGGAGAAAAGGGCAACGCGGTGTTCAGAAAGATTGAAAAACTTGCAATCCCTGTCATTGCAGCTGTAAACGGTTTTGCACTCGGTGGAGGCTGTGAACTTTCCCTTAGCTGCGACATCCGTATTGCTTCCGCAAACGCAGTTTTTGCACAGCCGGAAACAGGGCTGGGGATTACCCCGGGTTTTGGTGGAACGCAAAGACTTGCACGTACCATCGGTATTGGCAAGGCAAAAGAAATGCTCTACACCTGTGGGAAGCTGAACGCCGATGAGGCCCTTAAATTGGGTCTGGTAAACGCAGTTTATCCGGCAGATCAGCTGATGGAAGAATGCCTGAAAATGGCCGGTAAAATCGCAAGGAATGCTCCGATTGCGGTTCGTGCCGCCAAAAAAGCGGTGAATGACGGCATGCAGGTTAACATCGATGAAGCGATTGCAATTGAAGCAGATCAATTCGGCAGTTGCTTTGAAACGGAAGACCAGAAAAACGCGATGGCTGCATTCTGTGAAAAACGCAGGCCGGATCCGTTCATAAACAAATAATTTCATTCCACATAATTTAGGAGGATCATTATGATAGTTGGTATTATTGGCGCAGGAACCATGGGTTCCGGAATTGCGCAGGCATTTGCTCAGACTGAAGGCTACACCGTTAGGCTTTGTGACATTAATGAGGAATTTGCGGCAGGCGGCAAAAAAAAGATTGCAGGCGGGTTGAACAAGCTCGTTGCAAAAGGCAAAATGGAGCAGACTAAGGTTGATGAGATTTTATCCAAAATCACCACAGGTACAAAAGAGATCGTTTCCGACTGCGACTTAGTAGTCGAAGCCGCTCTTGAAAATATGAAAATTAAGAAAGACCTGTTCAAAGATCTTCAGGGTATTTGCAAACCGGAAACAATCTTTGCAACAAATACTTCTTCACTTTCTATTACTGAAATCTCCCAGGGGCTTGACAGAGCCGTAGTTGGTATGCACTTTTTCAACCCAGCTCCTGTCATGAAGCTTGTTGAAGTAATTGCCGGCCTTACTACTCCTGCTGAGACAGTTGAAAAAATCAAAGCAATATCTGCTGAAATTGGTAAAACTCCTGTTCAAGTAAACGAAGCAGCAGGTTTTGTTGTAAATAGAATCCTGATTCCAATGGTTAACGAAGCGATTGGCATTTATGCTGACGGAGTCGCTACCGCAGAAGACATTGACACTGCGATGAAGCTTGGCGCAAATCATCCGATGGGTCCTCTTGCATTGGGCGACTTAATCGGTTTGGATGTTGTGCTCGCTATCATGGAAGTTCTGCAGGCAGAGACAGGGGACAGCAAATACCGTCCTCATCCCCTGCTGAAAAAGATGGTTCGCGGAGGAATGTTAGGCAGAAAGACCGGCAAGGGATTCTTTGATTACACCAGATAGTTGAAATTATCAATAAATATCGTGTTTTTCCCCTGCGTTTGGCGGGGGAGAGACACGAATTTATACTTTTATATTTGAATTGGTGTAAATAATTATTTGGAGGAACGAGTATGGACTTCACACTTAGCAAAGAACATGAAATGGCCCGCACTCTCTTTCGGGAGTTTGCGGAAACTGAAGTAAAACCACTGGCACAGGAAATAGATGAGAACGAACGTTTTCCTGCTGAAACAGTTGAAAAGATGAAGAAATTGGGATTCATGGGTATTCCGATTCCGAAGGAAAATGGCGGACAGGGCTGCGATACCCTTGCCTATGTTTTATGTGTTGAGGAACTTTCCAAGGTGTGCGGAACTACCGGCGTTATTGTTTCCGCCCATACATCCCTTGGTTCCGACCCAATTAAAAAATTCGGAACACCGGAACAAAAAGAAAAATATCTAAAGCCGCTGGCTTCCGGCAAACTGCTTGGTGCATTTGCTTTGACTGAGCCAAATGCAGGTACAGACGCTTCCGGCCAGCAGACAAAGGCTGTTCTTGACGGTGATCATTATGTATTGAATGGAAGTAAAATCTTTATCACAAACGGCGGCAAGGCTGATGTTTATATCGTTTTTGCAATGACGGATAAGAGCAAGGGTACCAAGGGAATTTCAGCATTTATCGTTGAAAAGGATTTCCCTGGGTTCAGCATCGGCACCAAAGAGAAAAAAATGGGTATCCGCGGATCTTCCACTACAGAGCTGATTTTTGAAAATTGCATTGTACCAAAAGAAAATCTATTGGGTGCGGAAGGCAAAGGCTTCGGAATTGCTATGACAACACTGGACGGCGGCCGTATCGGCATTGCCGCGCAGGCTCTCGGTTTAGCGGAAGGTGCTTATGAGGAAACTGTTAAGTATGTAAAAGAGAGAAAACAATTTGGCAGAGCAATCGCCAAATTTCAGAATACTCAGTTCCAAATTGCCGATATGGCAACGAAAATTCAAGCAGCTAAGCTGCTGGTTTACCGTGCTGCAATCGCAAAGGATACGCAAAAGCGTTTTTCCGTGGAAGCTGCAATGGCAAAATTGTATGCAGCTGAGGTTGCAATGGAGGTTACTACTAAAGCAGTACAACTCCACGGCGGTTATGGTTATACCAGAGAATATCCGGTTGAGCGTATGATGCGTGATGCAAAGATTACCGAGATATATGAAGGTACAAGTGAAGTACAGCGTATGGTAATATCCGCTAATGAACTTTAATTACTAAAATGCCCAAAAGGAGTGACAATTTTTGAATATAGTCGTTTGCATTAAACAAGTCCCAAATACTAATGAAGTAAAATTGGACCCGGTGACAGGCACTTTGATCAGAGAAGGTGTGCCGAGCATCATAAATCCGGACGATAAAGCAGGTCTGGAAGCTGCCCTTCGGCTGAAGGATGAGCAGGGAGCCCACGTCACGGTTCTTTCCATGGGGCCGCCGCAAGCAGATACAGCCCTGCGTGAAGCACTTGCAATGGGTGCGGATGAAGCAATTTTGGTAACAGACAGAGCGTTCGGCGGTGCAGATACTCTTGCAACCTCCACTACAATTGCTGCTGCGCTCAAAACTCTGGACTATGATATGATTATCACCGGCCGACAGGCGATTGATGGCGATACCGCACAAGTTGGCCCCCAGATAGCTGAACATCTTGGTATTGTTAATATCAGCTATGCGGAAGATATCAGGGTAGAAGGCGATTCCGTCGTAGTAAAGCGCCAGTATGAGGACAGGTACCATGTTATCAGGGCGAAAATGCCGTGCCTGATTACCGCGTTAAGCGAACTGAACAAACCTCGCTATATGACGCCGGGCGGCATTTTCGACGCTTACAGGGACACAGAAGTGAAGATTGTTACCCGCAAAGACATTGATGTTGATGACGCGAACATCGGCTTAAAGGGCTCACCGACCAGAGTCTGGCAGACATTTACAAAGAGCTTAAAGGCTGCCGGCCAGCTTGTGACACTCGACCCGCAGGATTCGGCCGACTACATGCTGGAAAAACTCAAAGAAAAATTCATTATATAGTTGAAAGTGGTGAGCGAGATGGATATTCAAGAATATAAAGGCGTATTTATTTTTGTACAGCAGGAAGACAATAAAATTGCAGGTGTTTCCTTTGAGCTTCTTGGCAAAGCCAAAGAGCTCGCAAAAGATATGGAAACAGAAGTAACGGCGGTTTTGCTCGGCTATCACGTTTCCGACCTTTGCAAGGAACTGTCGCGTTACGGTGCGGATAAAATTATTATGGTGGACGACAAAGCGCTTGAAACCTATACAACGGAACCGTATGCGTACTGTATGTACCATATAATTAAAGAATTTAAGCCTGCAGTTGTACTTTACGGCGCAACCGCAATCGGCCGTGACCTTGCTCCGCGCGTTTCCGCCAGAGTAAAAACCGGACTGACTGCGGACTGCACAAAGCTTGAAGTGGCAACAGACGGCACAAAGAATCTGCAGATGACCCGCCCGGCCTTCGGGGGCAACATCATGGCTACGATTCTTTGCCCGGAGCACCGCCCGCAGATGGCAACGGTTCGCCCGGGTGTAATGCAAAAAATTAAGCCGATTGACGGCGCACAGGCTCCGGTAGAGAAATTCGAAATAGAAATTGGCGCAGAGCATCAAAATGTTGAAATACTTGAAGTGATTAAAAAAATATCCAATAAAATGGATATTCAGGATGCAAAGATACTCGTTTCCGGCGGACGCGGCATGGGCGGCCCGGAAAACTTTAAGGTTCTTCAGGATTTAGCCGATGCACTTGGCGGAACCGTCAGCTCTTCCAGAGCGGCTGTTGATGCCGGCTGGGTTGAAAAAGATCTTCAGGTTGGCCAAACAGGCAAAACGGTTCGCCCGAACCTTTACATTGCCTGCGGTATTTCCGGTGCAATTCAGCACCTTGCCGGCATGGAAGATTCCGACCTGATTATAGCAATTAATAAAGATGAAACCGCTCCGATTTTTGAAGTTGCCGATTATGGCATTGTCGGTGATGCGTTAAAGATCATTCCTCTGTTCACAGAACAGGTAAAAAAGGCCAGAGCAGCCCGCAACGCATAAGAATTATATTATAATAAAAAGGAACGCGAAACCATTTACGGTTTCGCGTTCCTTTTTGTCTGAACTTTATCAGACAGACGTTTTATAATGATTTACTATTTGGTTTGCACATTTATAAACGTCGCCGCCGCCAAGGGTGAGTATTAAATCGCCGGGCTGCGCGTTTGCGGTAACGTAATCGGTGATTTCATCAAAGGTATTGAACCATACGCTGCCGGGAATTTTATCCGCCAAATCCTTAGCGTAAATATGATAAGTGTTTACTTCACGCACCGCGAGAATTTCGGACAAAACTACTTTTTCCGGGATAGCCAGCGCTTTTGCAAATTCATCTAAAAGAAGGTACGTTCTTGAAAATGTATGCGGCTGGAATACTGCCCAAACACGGTTAAAATTCATTTGTTTTGCAGCAGTCAGCGTTGCAGCCAATTCTGTGGGATGGTGTGCGAAATCATCTGCCACGGTAATGCCGTTGAACTTTCCAAGAATTTCAAAGCGTCTGTGCACACCGGTAAACTGGTGCATGCTTTTTGTTATACTTTGTGCATCAACACCCATATAATCCGCAACCGCAAAAGCAGCAAGAGCATTGTAAATATTATGCCGTCCCGGAATACTGAGTGTGACATCGGCTAGTTTTTTCCCTTGCTTCATAATACTGAAATTTTCTTTGGCTTCTATTGTCCCTGCAATGTTTTCTGCGTAATAATCATTGGTTGGTTCTAATCCAAAAGTGATGACAGGCACATTGGTAATACCGTTGACTGCTTTCATTGAGTTTTTATCGTCACCGTTTACAATCAAAGCTTTTGTGGTTTGCTTTGCAAACTGGTGGAAAGACTTAATAATATTTTCGAGTGTGCCAAAATAATCAAGATGGTCCGCATCAACATTTAAAATTACAGATATTGCCGGGTTCAGCTGTAAAAAGGTATCCACATATTCACAGGCTTCACAAACAATGGTATCGGTTTTACCAACACGGCCATTACCGCCGATAAACGGCAGTTTGCCGCCAATTACAGCAGAAGGGTCGACTCCGGCATTCATCAGGATTTGGGTGATCAGCGCTGTTGTTGTCGTTTTTCCATGAGTTCCTGAAACGGCAATGGAATTTGAATAACGGCGGGTTACCATACCGAGCATGACGGAACGTTCTACAGTCGGTATTCCTCTTTCGCGTGCCGCAACCAGTTCAGGATTATCCGATTTCACGGCGGCGGTGTAGACCACCAATTCAGCATCGCCAATATTTTCCGGCTTATGGCCCATCGTAACGGGAATCCCATAAGAACGGATTCTGTCAAGCGTATCGGATTCATTTGTATCGGACCCGGTCAATTCGAATCCTCTGTGATATAAAATTTCAGCGAGGGGGCACATCCCCGAACCGCCAATTCCTACAAAATGTAATTTTTTGACCTTGGACAAAGTATCATTATGCTCCATAACAGATGCGCTCCTTAATGTGAGATAGTTTAGACTGATATTTGCGTATGTTAATTATATTGCCATACTTATTTATAATAAACACATTTACTGATATATGCAACATAAAATTGAAATTCCTCATCAAAAGCCAATTACCGTCAGCTAAAGCCTCCTAAAGGATTTAAACCGTAATCGACTTTATTAAAAAGGTCAATCACATAGAGCATTCTTTTTCCATAATATGTTGGGAGAACATCATGGAGGTCGTGATTATGATTGATATAAATAGCTTTGGAATTTTAGGAGGAGATAAACGACAAATTGCGTTGGCTGAATCCATCGCATCCGACGGGTACGTGGTGTATGCCATGGGGTTTGAAAATGTTGAATTTTCAGAGGATGTCAAAAAGGCGGATTTGGAGGAAGTTATTGAAAAATGTGAAAATATTATTCTTCCGCTCCCAGTTACAGCCGATGGAAGACATTTGAATACAGTTTACAGCGAAAATAAAATAATACTGAATGATGATTTTGCGGAGCTGATGAGGAAGAAACAGGTCTTTGGCGGAATGATGGGTAAATTGTACCTGACGAGCGAAGTTTGGGGTTCCATTGAAACCTATGATTATTATACTCGGGAAGAGTTTACCGTACGCAATGCCGTGCCCACCGCGGAAGGTGCAATCGAAATTGCAATGCATGAATATCCGGGCACCATCAGCGGCAGTAACTGCCTTGTAGTCGGTTTCGGCAGAATCGGCAAGGTGCTTTCCTGGATGCTGCGTGGAATCGGAGCAAACGTAACAGTCAGCGCCCGTAAACAGTCTGACCTTGCATGGATTCAATCCTACGGTTATTCTCCCATGTTAACAGAAAATATTTGCGAGAAAGAACAATATGATATCATTTTCAATACTGCCCCGGCGATGATATTTAACCGCCGTCTGCTTTCAAAAATACGCTCCAATCCTTTGATTATCGACCTTACCGCCATGCCGGGCGGAGTGGATTTTGAGGCTGCTGTAAAGTTGGATATCAAAGCGATTCACGCACTTTCACTGCCGGGTAAGGTAGCTCCCAAAACTGCCGGCGAAATTATTAAACACACAATTTACAATATGATGGAGGAGTGATGGGATTGAATAATATAACATTCGGTTATGCCTTGTGCGGTTCTTTCTGCACCTTTTCTAAGGCAATTGAACAAATGAAAAATATTGCGGATGCTGGGTACAATTTGCTGCCCGTCATGTCACAAATTGCCTATTCGACAGATACCCGTTTCGGTCGGGCAGACGACTTCATTCAAGAAATAGAGGAAATCTGCGGAAGGAAAATCATTAAAAGTATTGTAGAAGCGGAACCGATTGGCCCTAAAAAGATGGTTGATCTGATGATTGTTGCACCATGTACAGGTAACACCATTGCAAAGCTCGCAAATGGAATTACAGATACGACCGTAACAATGGCAGTAAAATCCACTCTGCGCATAGGCCGCCCGATCCTGCTGGTTCCTGCGACAAACGACGCGCTTGCAGCCTCAGCCCAAAATATAGGAAGATTATTAAACAATAAGAATATTTACTTCGCACCCATGAAGCAGGATGATCCTGTTAAAAAGCCTTATTCTGTTGTCGCAGATTTCAGTCAAATACTGCCTGCTGCACTTGCAGCTTTGGAGAACAGACAAATTCAGCCGATTTACCTGTAAGCAGAATATATTTATTATTGTAAATAGATGGATAAATATGATAGAATAGGAACAAAGAAATGGAAGTGAATTTATGCTTTATTGTCCAAAATGTCAGGTGCTCAGTCCTGATGGTGAAAGTTGCCCGTCCTGCGGCGGAAAAAAGCTGAGAGAAGCGAAAGCGGAAGATCCGACGCTGCTGATTACTGCGGATGAAATAAAGGCTGAAATGATTGAAGCTGTTTTTGAAGATAATAGTCTTCCTTATGAGGAACGCATTTGCGGGCTTGGCGGGCCACCGTCCGTAATATTTGGAAAAAGCTCCAATACCAATAAAAATATATTTGTGCCATACGGGGAACTGGAAGCTGCCGAATCGCTTCTGAACGGAATCGGAATTTTGGATTTTTCCGATATACCGGAACAGGAAATCGAAAAGGAAGAGATTGACGACGAGCAGAACCCCGAAGAGTTAAGCCAAACCAAAAGGACAATTTTTCGAATTGCCGCTGTTATTCTTTTTATTTTTGCTATATGGGGAGTTGTGGCTGTTTCAGATTATGCGGCCAACGCATTGAAAGCATTTTTATCAAATATATAAATTAAAGTCAAGGGAGAATAAAATGAGCCGATACCATATTGACACCGAATGTATTCATGCAGGCTATGAACCGGGTAACGGAGAGCCTCGTGTATTGCCGATTGTGCAGAGTACAACTTTTAAGTATGACAATGCGGAAACAATGGGGCAACTTTTTGATTTAAAGGCGGAGGGCTTTTTCTACACTCGACTCGGTAATCCAACCATCGATGCCGTAGAGAAAAAAATTGCAGTACTGGAAGGCGGCGTGGGTGCGCTGATCACCTCGTCCGGTCAGGCTGCCTCGCTGATATCAGTACTAAATATTTGCCACTCAGGCGGACATGTCGTTTGTTCCAGTGCAATTTACGGCGGTACATTCAATCTTTTTTATAAGACCATGCGCGAAATGGGCATTGACTTTACCTTTATATCAGCAGATTCCACCGAAGAAGAACTGAATGCAGCGTTTCAGCCGAATACCCGCTGTGTTTTTGCCGAAACATTAACGAATCCGTCCCTTGTGGTAACGGATTTGGAGTTGTTTGCAAAAGTGGCGCACGCGCACGGTGTGCCGATTATTGTAGACAACACTTTTCCAACGCCGATTAACTGCCGTCCGTTTGAATTTGGCATTGATATCGTTACTCATTCTACGACGAAATATATGGATGGTCATGCGGTGCAAATTGGCGGAGTAATTGTTGACAGTGGAAATTTCAACTGGGATAATGATAAATTCCCCGAATTAACACAACCGGATGAATCTTATCATGGCGTAATTTATACGAAACAGTTTGGTAAGGCTGCCTATATTACAAAGGCGCGTACTCATTTGATGAGGGATTTGGGTGCACAGGCAAGTCCCAACAATACTTTTTTGCTGAATTTAGGACTGGAAACACTTGCTTTGCGAATGGAACGCCATTGCTCGAACGCCCTGGCAGTCGCAAATTATTTAGAACAAAGTGATAAAATTGCATGGGTTAGTTATCCGGGACTTAAAAGCAACAAATATTATTCAATGGCTCAAAAATATATGCCGAATGGCAGCTGCGGGGTTATCTCCTTTGGTGTGAAAGGCGGCAGGGAGGCCGCTGCGAAATTTATGGAAGGCTTGAAGCTTGCGTCAATTGTGGTTCATGTGGCGGATCTGCGCACCAGCGTACTTCACCCCGCCAGTACCACACACCGTCAGCTTAATGATGAACAGCTTGTGGAAGCCGGTATCAGCCCTGATATGATAAGAATGTCGGTTGGTATTGAAAATATTGACGATATTATTACAGATATTCAGCAATCGTTAAACAATCTATAAAAAAGGAGGAGCCGAAGCTCCTCTTTTTGCATATATCGCTATTCCTGTTCAGTTTCACTGATCTGTAGTTTTGATTTAGTTTTAATAAATGAGGGCTTGGTTTCCGAAATCAGGATTGCGCCGAATATCAGCATAAAACCGCCGAATGTTTTTAAAGTGAGTGTTTCATTTAAGAGCAGAATTCCAAACAGTGTTCCGAAAAGTGATTCCAATGACATAATGAGGGATGCTTTTGCAGGAGGAATGTATTTTTGGCAGACTGTCTGCAGCACTAAAGCAATTAAAGTGCTGAATATGCTGATATACAGCAATGACCACACGGAATCGGCAGCCAATTGTACGGGGAAGCTTTCCGTGCAGAATGCTACGACAAAAGCAATGATTGCGGTAAAAGCAAATTGCGTAAACGAAAGCAGAATAGGGTCGCATTTTTCGGTTAAAATACTTATGCCAACAATTTGCGCTGCAAACGCAGCGCCGCACAACAGGGAAAGCGTATCGCCAACATTCACGGTGAAACCGGAATGCAGGGATAAAAGCCCGATGCCCGCAATGCATATAAATGCAGACAGAATATTGTATGCGTCCGGTTTTTCCTTCTTGATAATCCAATAAAGGAATGGAACCAATACGACATAAATAGCGGTTAGGAATGCATTGTTCCCGGCTGTCGTAAATTTAATCCCAACCGTTTGAAGATAATAGGCAACATAGAGCAATACCGCCAAAATAGCACCTGATTTGACAGATTGAAGATCCATTTTTCGAATTCGTGGAAAAAAGAATACTAGCATTAATATGGCTGCAATACCAAAACGAATCGCAATGATATAACTGGTCGGCACGGAAGCGGTTGTATTTTTCACGACCACAAAAGCGCCGCCCCATATAATCGTTACGAATATGAGCCCCAGTTCAGCAGCCAGGGGTTTGTTTTTAATTTTCAAATGATGCACCTCGTTATTTTACATTCTTACAATTATAGCATTGTTATATTTTAACTGCAATATAAAATAGTTTTAATCCGACTCAAATACCGACATTTTGCATGTTCATGAATTTTTTGGAATAATATTTCTTTGCTAAAGCGAATGATTGTGATATAATAAAATTTGATTTTAGCCAAGTTTAATTGGGAGATGAATTTTAAATGATAGGAATTGAACAGCGTTCCATTTGTGACGGAGTCAATTTTAGAAGTATTAAAGATACTAAGTTTAAAACGGTTCGCATGTCCGTGAATTTTATGCTGCCGCTTCAAAAAACTGTGGCGGCATCGAATGCGATTCTGCCCTTTTTGCTAAGCCGTGCCAGCAGGGAATATCCCGATTTTACTAAACTGGGCGAGCGCTTAGCGGAGCTTTATGGAGCGGAAATTAATGCCGACGTACAAAAACTTGGTGACGTTCAGTTGCTGTCGATCTCTGCAACCGGAATTTCCGACCGGTATGCGCTGAATGGGGAAAGCATATCCGCAGAACTTTCAAAGTTGCTGTGCAGCATTATTTTCGACCCGCCGTTTGAAAACGGTCATTTTTCGGAAGTAGGCTTTGAGCAGGAAAAGCGTCAGACTCTTGAGTTGATTGATTCTGAATATAATGATAAGCGCACATATGCCAAGCTTCGCTGTGAAGAGGTTATGTGCTCTGACGAGCCGTATGGGATAAGCCGTTACGGCAGTAAAGATGACATAAAAAATTTAAAACTGAATGAACTCACACAAGCATGGCAGTACTTGATTCGCAATGCTAAAATTGAAATCTTAGTTTTAGGCGATTGCAACCCCTCTCATGTTTTTGACGGATTTTATCGCGCATTTCAGCAGCTTGAAAGAACCTCCTCAACGCCTTGCCCGACTGAAAATGTAAAAGAAGCGGCAAAAGTGAACGAAGTTACGGAAAAAATGGATATTGCCCAGTCAAAGCTTGTACTTGGTTTTCGTACTGCCACCGCGGTTCCGGATGAAGAAATCTCGGCGGTTAAACTAATGACTGCATTATTCGGCGGTACTCCAAGCTCAAAACTGTTCTTGAATGTTCGTGAAAAACTCAGCCTATGTTATTATTGCAGCGCACAGTACAATTCCATGAAGGGAATTATGTTGGTACAAAGTGGTGTAGAAACCAAAAATGTAGACCGAGCAAAGCAGGAGATCTTAATCCAGCTTGACGAAATAAAAAAAGGTAATTTTGATGAGAATGAATTAAATTCTGCGAAACTTTCTCTTTGCAACAGTTATCGCACCATCGGGGATTCCCTTGGCGGAATGGAAGCTTGGTATCTTTCCCAAACATTTTCGAATCAAATCAAACGGCCTGAGGAAGCAGCTGCGTTAATTCAAGCGGTAACACGCAATGAAATTATTGATGCTGCAAACAAAGTCACGCTTGATACGGTATATCGTCTGATAGGAAGTGGGGAAGAAGCGCAATGAACGTGATAAAAGAAATCAAAAGTGAACGTATCGGTGATAAATATTATGAGGTTAAGCACTCGTCAGGCCTGAAAATTTATATTTATCCAAAAGAGAATAACAATTCCACTTATGCTGTATTTGGCACCAAATACGGTTCAATTGACATGTGTTTTAAAACCTCCGAGCAAAACGAGCCAAACAAGGTTCCTGCCGGCATCGCTCATTATCTGGAGCACAAGCTTTTCGAAAGCGAGGACGGTGACGCGTTTGAGCGCTACGCCAAAACGGGCGCCTCCGCAAACGCCTATACTTCCTTTGACGTAACCTGCTATTTGTTCTCCTGTACGGAAAATATTTATGATTCACTTGAAATTTTGCTGGATTTTGTGCAGTCTCCGTATTTCACGGAACAAACAGTACAAAAAGAACAGGGTATTATTGGACAGGAAATCAGAATGTATGATGATGACCCGCAGTGGCGTGTCCTGTTTAACCTTTTGGGCGCATTATACCAAAAACATTCGGTTAAAACAGACATCGCAGGAACCGTGGAAAGCATTGCAAAAATTACTCCCGATTTGCTTTATGAATGTTATAACACATTTTACAATCTTAATAATATGGCATTGGGCATTGCCGGGAACGTAGATGTAAATAAGGTGCTGGAACTGTGTGATAAAATATTAAAGCCGTCCACGCCTGTTAGTGTGAGCAGAGTCTTCGAAAAGGAGCCGGAAGAGATTGTAAATGGTAGGGTGGAGCAAAAGCTTTCCGTAGCCGCACCGATTTTTGAATTCGGCTTTAAAGAGCTGGCCGGTAAAGAACGTTTAACTGTGAAAGAAATTGCGGAAACGGAAATTCTTCTCGATATTTTAGCCTCCGATGCATCTCCTCTTTTCCGCCGTTTGCTTGATGCGGGGCTCATTAATCAGTCTTCGTTCTCTTATGAATATTTTGAAGGCCCGGGCTACGCTTCTGTGATTTTTTCCGGTGAATCAAAAGATCCGGATGCTGTTGCGGAAGAAATTAAAAATGAAATTACGAAAATTCGGGAAAACGGAATCGATCAGGCAGCTTTTGAGCGTTCTCAAAAGGCTGTTTACGGCCGTATTGTTTCTTCGTTCAACAGTGTGGATTATCTTGCCAATTCCATGGTTGCTGATGCGTTTTCCAACCGTGAATTATTTAGCTATATTGACTCTGTTGCAGCAGCAGATATCGATTCCGTGCAGAATCGTTTAAAGGTCCAGCTTGCGCCGGAATATTCCGCATTGTCTGTTGTAAAACCGTTGAATTAAGGCTTTATTTTCAAATTTAAAACCTCGAACCACCGATGTTTCCCACGCGGAAGTCGGTCGGTTGATTTAATATGTTTAACGCGTGGAGAAATGGTGGAGAATATGTATAATGTTCAATTCCCGGGACTGGGCATTCATGTAAACATTAATCCCAGAGCTTTTACAATCGGAACTATGTCCATTCAGTGGTATGGCGTAATTATCGCAGTTGGATTCCTTTTAGCATTTCTTTACGTAATGACAAGCTGCAAAAAATTCCGTATGGATGACGATAAGTTGCTTGATGCCGTTATTATCGGTATTATCGGCGGTATTATCGGCGCAAGGGCTTACTATGTCCTTTTTTCTACAAGTGATCAGTACATTAAAAATCCCATCAGCGCGCTGTATATCTGGGAAGGCGGTCTTGGAATTTACGGCGGTATCATCGTTGGACTTCTCGCCGGCGCATTGGTTGCTAAATTACGCAAAATCAATGTTGCCACCGTCATGGATCTTGCGGCTCTTGGCTTTTTAATTGGACAGTGCATTGGCCGTTGGGGTAATTTCGTCAATCAGGAAGCATTTGGCGTTGAAACAAACCTACCTTGGGGTATGGTTAGTGAAAACACCTCTAAAATTGCAAGCGGACCGGTTCATCCATGCTTTCTTTATGAATCGCTTTGGTGCCTGCTGGGCTTTGTTTTGCTACATATTTTCAGCCGTAAGTTCAGAAGATATGACGGTCAGGTATTTCTCCTTTATTTGGTATGGTACGGTACCGGCCGCTTCTTTATTGAGGGCTTAAGAACGGACAGCCTCATTACGCCTTTCCTGCCGATTCGGGTGTCGCAGCTCGTTGCCGCAGTTACAGTTCTGACTGCTGTTGTTTTATTGATCGTGTTTCGCAACAGAACTTCACTTGTTGGCTGCGGATCCAGAAAAGTGATGGAACTGAATGCAATTGTGGATGATGTCCCCGAGGAATTGATTGATGACGGTACCAGCACAATTTTTGAAAATGCAGAAGAAACTGAAATCTCTGATTCAGACGCAAGTGATGTAACCGGGAATTCAGAAGCAGACCCAATAATTGATAACGCAGCTGAAACTGAAACGGATGCTGAACCCGAATTGAAGGAAAATCAGTCCATAGAGGAACCGGAACAAACTGAGACAGACGATGTTTCTGAAGATAAAGAATAACCGGGAGGCAAATGAATGGCTAAGATAATCGATGGCAAGGCGGTCGCTGCCGAAGTCCGGGCCAAGGTTGCCCTTACTGTTGAATCTTTGAAACAGAAGGGTATTACGCCCGGATTAGCGGTCGTAATTGTCGGTGATGACCCGGCCTCAAGAACTTATGTGAACAATAAAAAAAAGGCCTGCGCGCAAGTGGGCGTTTATTCCGAAGAGTATGCGCTGCCGGCAAATACACAGCAGGAAGATTTAATGACTTTGGTTCATAAATTAAATGCTAAAAAAGATATCAACGGAATTCTCGTTCAGTCTCCTCTTCCAAAAGGTTTGAATGAAGAGGCTGTTGTGGAAGCAATTGATCCGGAAAAGGATGTCGATGCATTCCATCCCTCTAACGTAGGCAGAATAATGATCGGAAACTTTCATTTTCTGCCCTGCACTCCCGCCGGGGTAATCGAATTGCTTCGCTCAGAAAAAATTGAGATTGCGGGTAAAAATTGTGTTGTGGTTGGCCGCAGCAATATTGTTGGCAAACCAATGGCTATGCTTCTGCTTCATAACAATGGCACAGTTACTATTTGCCACAGCAAAACTCAAAATTTAAAAGAAGTTTGTAAAAATGCCGATATACTGGTTGCCGCGGTTGGCAGACCGAACTTTATAACTTCGGACATGGTAAAGCCAGGTGCAGCTGTGATTGATGTCGGCATGAATCGGGATGAGAATAACAAACTTTGCGGGGATGTTGATTTTATAAATGTTGAGAAAATCGCTTCCTACATAACACCTGTGCCGGGTGGTGTCGGCCCGATGACAATCGCCATGCTTCTGAAAAATACGATAGCTGCTGCAAAGCGGCAAAATGGGATGGTTGAATGACACTCCATTCTATGATATAATTTTCGTATGAAACGTATAACTGAGGTTTACAAAATGGACAACCTTTTAAATAAAATAGATTCTCCCGAAGATTTACGAAAACTTTCGTTATCTGAATTGAACGAATTGTGCAGTGAAATACGTGAGAAAATCATTCAAACTGTTTCCAGTAATGGAGGACATCTCGCGTCAAACCTTGGAGTTGTGGAGCTTACGGTTGCATTGCACCGGGTCTTTGGTTCCATGGATGATAAAATTGTTTGGGATGTGGGGCATCAGTCCTATACACATAAAATATTAACGGGAAGACGTGACCGGATTTCCACAATCAGAACACAGGGCGGTCTTTCCGGTTACCCTAACCGTTCTGAAAGCGCTTATGACCCCTTTAACGTTGGTCACAGCAGCACTTCTATTTCTGCTGCGCTTGGAATTGCCAGTGCAAATGTGCTGAATCATAACCCGGGTCATGTTGTCGCTGTGATTGGTGACGGTGCGCTTACAGGCGGACTTGCCTATGAGGGCCTGAACAATGCGGGACGTTTTACCAAAAATTTTGTTGTGATTCTGAACGACAACAAAATGTCGATTTCCCGAAATGTTGGTTCAATAGCACGTTATCTTGCTCACATCAGAACAAAGCCGGGGTATTTTAGGGTTAAGGGCAACGTGGAAACGGTTCTTGACCATGTTCCTTTGATTGGCAAGCCAATACACCATGCGCTTTCCAAGTCAAAAGCGGCGTTAAAGCAGGTTCTGTATGACAACACGATATTTGAAGATATGGGTTTTTATTATTACGGCCCGTTCGACGGTCATGATTTAAAGAAACTCATGGATGTTTTGGAAAACACAAAGAATATTGAACATCCTGTCCTATTGCATGTTCTGACGCGTAAAGGCAAGGGATATCCCTTTGCAGAGCAGAATCCGGGCACCTTTCACGCGATTTCCAGCTTTGATATTGAAACAGGAAATTCTGAGTCTTCCGGTGAAAACTTCTCAAGCGTATTTGGGAATCTCATCAGTAACTTTGCTACTCAGGATGATAAAATCTGCGCGATTACGGCTGCGATGCAGCTGGGAACAGGGCTTTCCGGTTTTGCAAAACAGTTCCCATCACGCTTTTTTGACACAGGTATTGCGGAAGAACATGCCGTTACCTTTGCCGGTGGGCTTGCCGCCGGTGGAATGCTACCAGTCTTTGCAATCTATTCTACCTTTTTACAGCGCGGATATGACCAGATTATTCATGACGCCGCCATTCAACGGGTTAAAGTGATCTTTGCGATTGACCGTGCGGGAGTAGTCGGGGAAGACGGTGAAACACATCAGGGTATCTTTGATGTGGCGTTCTTAAATTCAATTCCCAATATAACTGTTTATTCCCCATCCTATTATGATGAACTGTACCTCGATTTTAATCAGGCACTTTACCATTGTGATGGTGCGGCAGCAGTTCGCTATCCCCGTGGAAAGCAAATGTTCAAACCCTTTGATTTCAAAAGCAGCTGTAAAGCGTTTGACACTTACGGCGATGATAATGCCCGGATTGTAATGGTTACCTATGGCCGAATGTTTTCTTTCGCGTGCAAAGCGCTTACAGCTTTGAAGGACGTCGGAGTTCCAACACGGATTGTTAAACTGAACCGAATTAAGCCAATTGATTCGGATGCAGTGATCTGCTCTGCTAAAGCAGAAAAAATATTCTTTTTTGAAGAAGGAATTGAGCAAGGCGGAGTGGGCGAACATTTTAATTATTTATTAAGTAAAAGTAATTTTCAAGGCAAATTTTATTTACACGGAATTGCTAACTTTGTTCCTCATGCTACCATGCAGCAATCGTTGGATGCTCTGGGGCTGAATGATAAGGGCATGAAGAATTTTATTATGACGGAGTGCGAAAAGTGATAGAAAAGAAAAGACTCGACTGCCTTATCTTTGAGCGCGGACTTGCCGAGAGCAGGGAAAAGGCCAAGGTTATGGTCATGATGGGGAATGTTTATGTCGATAACCAAAAGTCGGATAAACCCGGCACAATGCTGCCGGAGAATGCAAATATAGAAGTCAGAGGAGAAACCTTGCGCTATGTAAGCAGGGGTGGATTAAAACTTGAAAAAGCGATGGCTGAATTTCCGATTCAGCTGAAAGATAAAATAACGATGGATATCGGTGCCTCGACCGGAGGCTTTACCGATTGTATGCTGCAGAACGGTGCAAAGAAAGTGTATTCCATAGATGTCGGTTATGGTCAGCTTGCCTGGAAACTGAGAACCGATGCCAGAGTGGTAAATTTTGAACGTACTAATGTACGTTATCTGACACAGGAACAGGTGCCGGACCCGGTGGATTTTTTCAGTGTGGACGTTTCATTTATTTCGCTTTGCCTTGTTCTTCCCGTCGCACGCACATTCATGGCCGACGGTGCGCAGGCGGTTTGCCTGATTAAACCTCAGTTTGAAGCAGGACGCGGCAAGGTGGGGAAAAAGGGTGTTGTTCGTGAGCAATCTATACATGTGGAAGTGATTGAAAAAATCGTAGGGTTTGTTTTGGAACACGGTTTTTCGGTATTGGGATTAACCTTTTCACCGGTAAAAGGGCCGGAGGGGAACATCGAATACTTAATTTACTTGCAAAAATCCGATGAACCGATAAGTGTTGAAATTAATATTAAGACACTTGTGGAGGAATCCCATAATAAGCTAAACGGCGGTGAATAAATGAAAATCGTAATCATGCCGAATTTAAGCAAAAAGAATGCTCAATTTCATACCGCAAAAGTAATTCACAAGCTGCAGGAATATGGTGCGGAAGTACTTATGAAATCAATTTTACAGGATACTTTTATCGACTGCGGCGTCATTTTTTATAATGATTTCAATAAAATGGTTCAGGACTGCGATATCATCATTGCGGTGGGCGGGGACGGAACCATCATTCATTGCGCGAGGCATGCCGCTGCCGCAGAAAAGCCGATTTTAGGCATTAATGTTGGTCGCCTTGGATTTGTTGCAGGGCTTGAAACAGACGAGCTGGACACCTTAAAAAAGCTGGTTGACGGTGACTACACTGTGGAAAACCGGATGATGCTTGAAGTAGAGCTTAAAAGTGAAGGTAAAACCAGAATCTATCGCGCTTTAAATGATGCTGTTCTTGCCAGAGGGGCATTATCGAGAATTCTGGATTTAAAAGTGAACTTTAATGATACCAATGTTTGCGATTACCGTGCAGACGGCCTGATCGTTTCAACGCCCACTGGGTCTACCGCATATTCGCTTTCCGCAGGCGGGCCGGTGATTGACCCAAGTATTAACTGTATTTTACTCTCACCAATTTGTCCGCATTCCTTGTTTACACGTTCTGTCGTATTCGGGCCGGACGCTCGGCTCAGCGTTCAGGCTTCTTCCAATTATGATAGTGAAATTTTTCTGACGATAGACGGAGAAACTTCCGTAAAAATTACGGACTGTCAAAATATTGAATTTTACCGCTCATCGCAAACGGCACGAATTGTTAAATTAAAGCAGAATAATTTTTATGAAGTAGTAAATGAAAAACTTGCGGAAGGGAGAAACTGATTTTGAAAACACGACGACACACAAAAATCCTTGAGCTGATTAACGAATACACCATAGATACACAAGAGGAATTACTGCGCCGCCTGCGTGCGGATGGTTTCGATGTGACTCAGGCAACCGTTTCCCGCGACATCAAGGAACTTAGGCTGATTAAAACGCTTTCAAATGACGGAAAATATAAGTATTCTGCGGGAAAAGACAATACGAAGGACTACTCTTCAAAATTTTACTCTCTTCTTGCTGATTCTGCTGTGTCAATTAACTGTGCGGTCAATCTGGTCGTGATTAAATGTCTTACCGGAATGGCTCAGGCGGTGTGCGCTTCCATGGATTCTATTCATTGGGAGGGCGTAGTTGGAACGCTGGCCGGGGATGATACCATCTTTATCGCCTGTAAAAACGAAACAATTGCGGAGCAGCTTGTTGCTGAATTGAAAAAAATGGTTGGGTGATTGCTATGCTTTCTCAGCTGTATATCGAGAATATTGCCGTAATCGAAAAAGCCGCGATTGATTTTCATTCCGGCTTAAATGTGCTGACCGGTGAAACCGGTGCAGGCAAATCGATTGTAATTGATTCAATTAATGCAATACTTGGGGAACGCACTTCACGTGAATTGGTTCGAACCGGGGCCCGTTCTGCATTTGTAAGTGCGGCCTTTTCCGATTTAGGCACTCAGGCCTGCGATAAACTGACAGAACTTGGCTATGCACCGGAGGAAGATGGCACGGTGATCATTCAGCGCGAAATTAATCCGGAAGGCAAAACGGTCTGCCGCATTAATGGCCGACCCGCAACGGTTTCCGTTTTAAAGGAAATTGGTTCTAACCTGATTAACATACACGGGCAGCATGAAAGCTATGATTTACTTTCACCCGATCTTCATATCAGTTATATTGACAGCATGGGTGTGCCGGAAAGCTTGCAGTTACAATATCGTGCCGCTTTTAACGAGATGCACCGCATAAAAAAAGAACTTGCCGCTTACAGCATGGATGAAGCGCAGAAATCGAGAAAAATTGATTTATTATCCTACCAAATAGAAGAACTGGATTCTGCAGATTTACATATTGGTGAACAGGATGAATTGAATCAGCTGCGTACCATGTATCTGAACAGTGAAAAAATAGCGGGTTCACTGAATACGGCAAAAAACGCTTTGAATGGAGATGACTCCATGGAAGGCGCGTTAGCCGCGGTTTCTGCCGCCGCGGCTGCTTTAAGCGATGCAGAGCGTTATCTGCCCGAAATTCACAGCCTCTCGGAACGGATTCAGAATATTGAATACGACTTGGAAGACTGCAATACTGAAATGCGTGATTTTTCCTCTCAGCTTGAATATGATCCGGAAGAACTTGAAAGAATAGAGGTAAGGCTCGATATCATTTACCGGCTCGGCCTAAAATACGGTACAACAGTGGAGGCCATGCTTGATTTTCTTGCACAGTCCAAGGAAGAACTGAAAAACATTCAGCTTTCGGACGAAAATACTGCGCGGTTGACGGCGGAATATAAAAAAGCGGAATCAGATGCCGAAAAATTTGCAGAAGAAATCTCAATATGCCGAAAAAAGACATCACAGATATTTACAGAAATGGTCAAGCATGAACTTGAGTTTTTGGATATGCCCAATATTGATTTTGAAGCGCAGCAGGAACGCTGCCCGCTGTATCAGCTTGGCTGCGACAAATTGCAGTTCCTGATTTCAACCAATGCCGGGGAACCGGCAAAGCCAATTGCTAAAATTGCTTCCGGCGGTGAACTTTCCCGTATCATGCTTGCGATTAAAACGGTGTTGGCGGGGAAAGATGATATTGATACGCTTATTTTTGATGAAGTGGATACCGGTATCAGCGGAAGCGCGGCACAAAAGGTTGGGTTGAAGCTGCGGGAAGTTTCCGGTAACCGGCAGGTTATCTGTGTGACGCATCTGGCTCAAATTGCGGCTCTGGCAGATACCCAGTATTTAATTAAAAAACACGTTCAAGAGCATAAAACATATACTGATGTAATCCAACTGGATTATGACGGAAGAAAACAGGAACTTGCCCGAATTATGGGCGGTGCAAAAATCACCCCGCTTATGCTTGAAAACGCCGCCGAAATGCTAAGTATGGCTCAGAAAGATTCTGGTACTTGACAACGTGAATTTAATTCGCTATAATGCATTACAATAGCATTGATGGAAAAAAGTAAGCTGATGAGACCGGCAAAGAGAGCCTGCGGTTGGTGTAAGCAGGCGAGGCCATGAGCAGAAATACATTCCGGAGCTGCCAAATTGAACGGATTCAATTAGATTTGGCCGTGTCAGCGCACGTTACAGCGCTTGGGTATGGATGTACCCTTAAGGCCGTTACTGTGAAGTTGCGGCGAACTGAGGTGGTACCGCGGTTATTCCGCCCTCTGCAAATATGCAGGGGGCGTTTTTATTTATGCCCCCGGAAATTGGAGGAACAACAATGGGAGTTTTCGAAGAATTACAGGGACGGGGCTTAATTGCCCAGATGACGGATGAAGAGAAAATCAAAGACCTTCTTAACAACCAGAAAACAACGTTTTATATCGGATTTGATCCGACAGCCGACAGTCTTCATGTAGGTCACTTTGTGCAAATTATGGTAATGGCGCATATGCAGCGTGCCGGTCACACCCCGATTGCCCTTTTTGGCGGTGGAACGGGCATGGTTGGCGACCCATCCGGTAAAAGCGATATGCGCAAAATGCTTACTTCGGACGAAATTAATCATAATATTGATTGCTTTAAAAAGCAAATGTCCAGTTTGATTGATTTTTCAGACGGAAAAGCAATTATGGCAAATAACGGTGACTGGCTTTTAAATTTAAATTATGTTGAGTTCCTGCGTGACATTGGCGTGCATTTTTCCGTGAACCGGATGCTTGCGGCGGAATGCTACAAACAGCGTCTGGAAAAAGGTCTTTCTTTCTTTGAGTTAAACTACATGATTATGCAAAGCTATGATTTTCTGGAGCTGAACCACAGATACGGCTGTCAGCTTGAGCTTGGCGGTGATGACCAGTGGAGTAATATAATCGGCGGAGTTGAACTTCTTCGCCGTAGGGACGGTAAAGACGCTTACGGAATGACATTTACGCTTCTTACCACCAGCGAAGGCAAAAAGATGGGAAAGACGGAAAAAGGAGCAGTGTGGCTGAACCCCGAAAAAACAACTCCGTTTGAGTTCTACCAATACTGGCGTAACATCGGAGATGCCGATGTGATTAAGTGCCTGAAAATTTTAACCTTTATGCCGCTTGACGAAATTAATGAATTGGCAAAACTGGAAGGCGGAGAACTGAATAAAGTGAAGGAAATTCTTGCTTTTGAGGTCACCAAGCTGATCCACGGCGAAGAAGAGGCAAAAAAAGCAAAGGAGGGCGCAAGGGCGCTGTTTGGTACTGGAACCAGCACCGACAATATGCCGTCCAGTGAAATTACCGCCGCGGACTTTACAGACGGGGAAATCAGCGTACTTGATCTTCTGGTGAAAATAAAACTTGTTCCATCCAAGGGCGAAGGCAGACGCTTAATCGAACAGGGCGGTATTGCAGTGGATGACGAAAAAATAGATTCAGCTGCGGCAAAGCTTTCTATGAATGATTTTGATAAAAAATATGTTATCATTAAAAAAGGCAAAAAAATCCACCGTAAAGTTATTCTTGCCGATTAAGTCAATTACCATCGGATACAGCCTCCTAAAGAATAAAGTACACCTACCAAATTCAAACTGTAATTGACTTTATTAATAAACTGCCCATGCTTGATCCTATTTTAGCATGGGCAGTTTTGATTGATTTTCATATCATAATTACTTATAATAGAACCACTGATCTTTTTGGAGGTGAAATACAGATGAAGAAGAACCGCACCTGCATCATTGCGCCGACCGCAGTCATGGTGATCATGATGTCTGTATTTTATTATTACCGAATGTTTCCTTTCGGCGATAAAACACTATCCTGGTGTGATATGAACCAACAGGTTATCCCTTTTTTGATGGATTTTAAAGATATTTTATCCGGTAAGGCAAATATGTTTCTAAATATGCAGAATGCCGGCGGCATGAGCTTTTGGGGAGTATTTTTATTTTTTATTTCCAGTCCGTTTACCTTTTTGGTCACGCTGGTCAACAAAGGGGATATGTATCATTTTGTTAATATTCTAGTTATGGTTAAAATGATGGTCTGCGCCATCACTGCAAGTCTTTTTTTCAACCGTCAATTCAAGGCGCTCAATGCAGCGCAAAATGTTGCACTTTCTGTCATGTATGCATTTTGCGGTTATACCATGTTCTACTACCAAAATCAAGTCTGGCTGGACGTCATGTATCTTTTCCCAATCTTATTGCTTGGTTTGATAAAACTGGTGGAGGAAGACCGCGTTTGGCTGTTCGTACTTGCTTTTTCCGCAATTCTCACAGTGAATTTTTACCTGAGTTATATGGTCTGTATCTTTTTAGTTCTTTCCTTTGGTATTTATCTTATTATGTGCGTACCTGTACAGCGCAGGCGCAAAAATATTCTGCTGCTGGGTATTTCAACACTGATTGTTGCTTTTATTACGGCTGTAGTCTGGCTACCATCATTAATGCAGTACGTCAATTCTGCAAGAACAGGCAATTTGATCTCAAGTTTAAAGGTGGGCCGGTTATTTACACGCTTCGATACCACACTTACCGTACTGCTCTGCACTGGAGCATTATTTGCAGCAGTCATTCTGTATGCTTTCAATATTTCTAAATATACGAAAAAGACGGCCAGCTCTTTTTTCATTTTCATACTTACCTTAATTCCTGTGTTCATTGAACCGATTAATAAGATGTGGCAGACGGGGAATTATCAGGCCTTTCCTGTTCGTTACGGTTATATCACGATATTTTTCGGTTTAATCCTACTCGCATCTATAATATCGACAATGAATGATAAACCCGCTTTAAAACAGAGTAATTCATTTTCATTATTCGGCGCAATGCTTGCTGTTGCAGCTTTGTTCGTTGCCGCTTGTCTTTTAATCACGAAAGACTATGATACAATTTCAGTCTATACGAAAACGTTATGGGGGAACCAAGACAGTTTTACTCTGCTGCTGGCCTTCTCCTTTACGGCAGGATTGGCATACCTTGTGTTTCTGCTGCTTTATCAGTTTAAGCTGTTGGGCAAGACGGCATTTTCAGCCTTCCTGTGTGCCGTTGTGCTGATTGAATGCATTTTTAATTCGTCTGTTTATATTGCCTCCGCAGCCAACAGCACATCAAATTACACACCGGTGATTGATTTAAGCGATAAAATTCATGACGCCGAGCTTTATCGGGTGAAAATGGACCAAAAATACTTTGATGTTAATTTAGCCGGCAGTATGGGATATAATACGCTAAGCCATTATACATCCCTGACAAACGAAAGTTTTATGTACACCATGAAAAAACTGGGATACTCCTCTTATTGGATGGAGGTTAATTCCAACGGTGGAACCGAACTTACGGATGCGGTTTTGGGTAATCGGTACAGTATTATAAAAACAGAAGATATAAAAAGCAATGACCTGGTTATCTATAAAAACTCTCAATATGCATTAAAGCAAAACAGTGCTTCTCTGCCTGTTGGCTTTGTAATAAATGCTGACGATATTCAAACTTTAAAAATGCTGCCTGATACGACTCGCCTCAACATTCAACAGGCACTATTTCAATCCGTTTTTCATACGGACCAGAATGTTGTTACGCAATATGAACCGACTCGAATGAATAATGTTTCCATAAGTAAAGATGGAGAATACCGAATTACTTTTCCAGATAACGCAAGGAACGGAATTCTTAATTATGCCATTCCTGTAAAAGGAACCCAAACGCTGTATTTTGATTGTTTTGATCGTCTTTCAAACAGCTTGATTGAACATATCAATTCAAGTTTTAATATTTACGTAAACGGAGCGGTAGTTCAATCGGATTATCCGAATCAGTCAAACAACGGCCTTGTAAAATTAGGTACATTTACGGATCAAACAGTACAAATACAAATAGAGGTGCTGAAAGAGGTCAGTGCAAAATCATTTGGGTTGGCCGGGTTGGATTTAAACGCACTCAATACCGCAATAAATAATGCTGTACCAGCCAAGCTGGAGCAGGTGAACAATAAAATTATCGGAACAGCATCTGCACAAAGCAGTGATGCGTACCTTTTCCTTCCGTTAACTTACGGGAACGGCTATACTGCCTATGTAAATGATAAGAAAGCAGAAGTTTCACGCGTGTTTGACTCCATGATTGCAATCAAACTTGAAAAAGGGGAGAACACGATTTCCGTCAGTTATCTGCCGCCCGGTTTCACAGTGGGAACTTGTCTTTCTGCAGCAGGGCTATTCATGCTGCTGGGTGTTTTGCTTTTTTTGAGGAAAGGTCTTTACCGAAAAATTGAATTTCTTGAGATACCGGCAGTTATTATATTTTGGCTGATATGCATCGGAGTCTTCGCGACTATTTATCTTTTTCCGCTGATTGTTTATTTTAAAAAATAAAGAAAAACCGTCCTGTATCTGAATGATGCAGGACGGTTTTATCGTTAAAATATTCTGTATTATTGTATGCCGCTTTCAATCGCATGCAGTGTTTCGTTAAAATCAGCTGCCGTAACCAAAAGTGAAATGTCAACTTCCGACGTTGTAATAATTCTAATGTCAGTTTCGACCTTAGCTGCTGCTGCAAAAACTTCCGCGGCAACACCGGGGGAGTTTTTCATACCCTGGTCATAAACAGATATCTTGCAATTCCCGCTGCTGACGATTGTCTTAATATTGGAATTGTCATGCAGTTCAGATGTAAAAGCAAGAATCTTCCCCAAATCATTATCTGCTATCGTAAACGAAATAGAAGTGAATGCTCCGTGTGTGGGGGTAAGCGAAATCATATCGACATCTACGCCGAAATCTGCAATCTTATGAAATACATTCGCAATAAAGGATAAATCAGACGGGCAATTCTGTAATGTAATTAGAGTAATATCATTGGAAGTAGTAATGGTTGAAGTCTTAATCATAATAAACAACCTCCTTATTTTAATAAATCGGACATGTTATAAAGTCCTGCGGGCCGTTCAGCTAAGAAAAATGCAGCATTCACAGCACCTAAAGCAAAAATCTCTTTTGATTGGGCGGAATGCGAAAGCGTGATCACCTCATGAGGACCTGCAAAAATCACTTCATGTTCACCTACTATGCTGCCACCGCGAACCGAATGAATACCGATCTCCGATGTTTCACGCTTTTTTCGCTGAGAATGGCGGTCGTAAACATAATGTGTTGAACTTTCCCGAACAGAGGATATCCCGTCAGCAATCATCAATGCAGTTCCGCTTGGCGCGTCAATCTTTAGATTGTGATGTTTTTCGATGATTTCAATATCAAAATCACTGCCTAATACCTGAGCCGCTTTTTTTGAAAGTTCAATCAGAAGATTGACGCCGAGTGACATGTTGCCCGAATAAAAAATCGGAACACTTTTTGAAACTCTTTCAATAGATTCCACTTGAACGCTGTTATAACCTGTTGTGCATAAAACGAGAGGAACACCCGTTTTTTCCGCATATTGAAGTAAAGAGGGGAGAAGTATTGGGTTTGAGAAATCAATTAGAACATCTGCATTCACATTAATTTCTGCAGGTTTTGCAAAAACAGGAAAACTATTTGGAAGTTCCGTGTTTAGGTCAATTCCACCGACCACTATGCAGTTTTCACGCTGTGACGCGCAGACGGAAATTTCACGGCCCATTTTTCCGTTGCAGCCACTGATAATAATCCTAGTCATTCAAACATCCCTCCGAAAAGGCGATTTATTTTAACAGTTCGTATTTTTTAAGAACAGAAGATAGATGGAACAGTGCTTCCTCACTCAGAGTAGTCAGCGGTAAGCGGCATTCGCCGCAGTCAGTTCCCATCAGCTTCATGGCCGCCTTAACCGGCATCGGATTTACATCCATAAACAATGCATCCATCAATTCAAAATGCTTCAAAAAAGCGTCCCTGCTTGATGCAATATTGCCTGCAAAATAGTCCGCGCAAATTTGATGCATCACTTGGGGCAAAATATTGGAAAATACGGAAATGACGCCTTTTCCACCCAAAGCCAAAATCGGGAGCGTTTGACTGTCCTCACCGGAATAAACGGCAAGCTCATCACCGCAAAGTGATATTGTTTTTGCCACGGAGGAAATATCACCGTTTGCTTCTTTTGTCGCCGCAATATTCGGATGTTTTGAAAGTTCCAAGTAAGTTTCCGGTTTAATGTTACATCCCGTTCTGGATGGCACATTATAAAGAATCATTGGGATGTCCACTCGGTCAGCAACATAGTTATAATGCTTTACCAGCCCGGCCTGAGATGTTTTATTATAATAGGGTGTAACCAGTAAAAGAGCATCAGCACCCAGCTCCTGCGCGGAACGGGAAAGCTCAACTGCGTAGTTTGTGTCATTGCTGCCGGAACTGGCAATGACAGGTACTCTTTTATTTACATGGTTCACGACAAATTGTATTGCCTCACAGTGCTCTTCATGGTTCAGCACTGGGGATTCACCGGTTGTGGCACAGGCGATAATAGCATCCGTGCCGCTATTGATATGAAATTCAATCAGATCGCTCAGAACTTCATAATTGATTGAACCGTCTTTTTTCATAGGAGTTACCAACGCAACACCGGAACCTGTAAAAATGAGTTTTTTCATAACGAATTACCTCCAAATTTGTATGCTCAGTCGATGTAACCCTTCGCGCAAAGAAGTTCAGCCATTAAAACAGCGCCGCCGGCTGCACCGCGCAATGTGTTATGGGAAAGACATACAAATTTAATATCATACTGTGTATCCGGACGTAAACGGCCGATGGAAACAGCCATACCGTTTTCCAGATTACGGTCCAGCCTGGTCTGCGGTCGGTCATCCTCACGGAAATAATGTAGAAATTGCTTGGGAGCGCTCGGTAGCTGAAGCTCCTGAGGTACGCTTTTATAATTTTCCCATTTTGATATGATTTCTTCCATTTCCACTTTCTTTTCATAGGAAGCGAACACTGCAGCAGTATGACCATCGGAAACAGGTACGCGCAGACATTGAGACGTGATGCAGGGGGAAGTGGCGTTTACAATGATACCGTTTTCCACATGACCCCAGATTTTGAGCGGTTCATTTTCAGATTTTCCTTCTTCGCCGCCGATAAATGGGATGACGTTATCCACGCTTTCCGGCCATGTTTTGAAAGTCTTTCCTGCGCCGGAAATTGCCTGATATGTGCACGCGAGAACCTTTGTTACATTTAGGTCAAGCAGCGGGTGAATTGCGGGAACATAGCTTTGAAGCGAACAGTTTGATTTGACAGAAATAAATCCGCGTTTTGTACCCAAACGCTTGCGCTGGGAATCAATAACCGCTGCATGACTTGCATTAATCTCCGGGATTATCATCGGAACGTCGGGTGCCCCTCTATGTGCGCTGTTGTTCGACATCACGGGGCATTCTGCTTTGGCATAAGCTACTTCCAGCGCTTCAATTTCATTTTTTTTCATATTAACAGCACAGAAAACAAAGTCAACCAGAGAGGCAACTTTTTGAACATCCTCTTCCGCGTTATAAACAACCATCTTTGCCATATTCTTCGGCATCGGAGTAGTCATAAGCCAGTGGTCACCAACTGCTTCTTCATAGGTTTTTCCGGCGGAACGCGCACTGGCGGCAAGTGCGGTCACGGTAAACCACGGGTGGTTTTCCAGCAAAGTTGCAAATCTTTGGCCAACCATTCCGGTCGCCCCAATGATACCTACGTTATATTTTTTCATTTATGATTCCCCCTAAATATATTATATGATGATAGCGAACAAAAATATCAGCCTAATAAAAAAACCGGTTGCAAACCGGTCGTCAATAAAATATAATAAAACTATTCGCCATTCTCCGGAACAATAGTACAAGCCAAGTGCCGGTATGTCGATAGCGCTCCATCATAATTATGACGACAGTTGTGTTGCTATTCACAAAACAACCAGGTGAATACCTGCCGCAGCATTCCCTTCGGCGAGTTTACCTTTCGCAGATTCTCAACAGCTTCGGCAGCCTAAAATCTGTATACTATTTAAAATCGCGCCTCTATCTTTGTATAAATTATTAATTATAATAACATGGGTTGCTATTGGTTGTCAATTTATTTATAATTAAGAATTGGTAATATTAATGTAGGAGATATTCAAAATGGAATTAAATTTAAAGGACATGCAAACAAAAGATTTCTTTTACGATCTGCCGAAGGAACTGATTGCGCAAACTCCGCTGGAACCGCGCGATTCCTCCCGGCTGTTGACACTAAACAAAAAAACGGGGGACATATCACATCAGCATTTTTATAATATCATAGATTATTTAAATCCCGGAGACTGTCTGGTCTTAAATGACTCCCGGGTTCTTCCCGCACGACTGTACGGCATTAAAGAAGATACTGGCGCAAAAGTCGAATTTTTACTTCTGACACACCGCGAGGGTGATGTTTGGGAAGTGCTCTGCGGCCCGGGCAAACGCGCGAAACCCGGTACTCACTTTGTATTCGGTGACGGTCTGTTAAAGGCAGAGGTGCTTGAAATTATTGAAGAGGGCAACCGTTTGGTGCGTTTTTCTTATAACGGCAACTTTTATGCAATATTGGACCAGATCGGTCAGATGCCGTTGCCGCATTATATTACAGAACATCTGAACGACAATGAACGCTACCAAACTGTTTATGCAAAAGAGGTAGGTTCTGCGGCGGCACCGACAGCTGGGCTTCATTTTACACCTGAACTGCTTGAAAAAGTAAAAGCACAGGGCGTAAAGGTTGCTTTTGTAACGCTGCATGTGGGCTTAGGTACTTTCCGACCCGTTACTGCGGAAAAGGTGACTGATCATAAAATGCACTCAGAACATTACTACCTACCGAAGGAAACGGCGGACGCTATTCTTGAAACTAAAAAAAATGGCGGCCGTGTTATTGCGGTCGGTACCACAAGCTGCCGCACGCTTGAATCGGTTGGAGCAAAAGAGGGCTGCATCAAAGAGAGCGCGGGCTGGACAGACATTTTTATTTATCCGGGCTATCAGTTTAACGTGCTGGACGGGCTGATTACGAATTTCCATCTGCCGGAAAGTACATTGATTATGCTTGTTTCAGCTTTGGCCGGTTATGACCATATTATGAATGCATATCGAGTGGCTGTTCAGGAAAAATATCGTTTTTTCAGTTTTGGGGACGCAATGTTTATCTATTGAAAGGAATCAACTGAATGTATCAATTAATTAGCAATACCGGTACGGCAAGACGCGGTGAGTTTACAACCCCTCATGGAACCGTACAGACTCCGGCATTCATGAATGTTGCTACCTGCGGTGCAATTAAGGGTGGCGTTTCGGCACTCGATTTGAAAGATCTAAAATGTCAGGTACAGCTATGCAACACGTATCATCTGCATTTAAGACCGGGAGATGATACTGTTAAAAAGCTTGGCGGCCTGCACAAATTCACTCGGTGGGATGGACCGATTCTGACCGACAGCGGCGGATTTCAGGTTTTTTCCCTTGCAAAGTTAAGAAATATTAAAGAAGAAGGAGTAACGTTTGCTTCGCATATCGACGGGCACAAGATTTTCATGGGGCCGGAAGAGAGCATGCGGATTCAGTCTAATCTGGCATCTACCATTGCAATGGCTTTTGATGAATGTGTTGAAAATCCCGCCGAATACGATTACGCCCGCGCTTCCTGCCAGCGTACGGTTCGCTGGCTTTACCGCTGCAAAGCTGAAATGGACCGTCTGAATGCGTTACCGGACACTCTTAACCCGAAGCAAATGCTCTGGGGGATAAATCAGGGCAGCACCTATGAAGACCTTCGCATTGAAAATATGCGGCAAATCCGTAAACTTGACCTGGACGGATACGCAATCGGAGGGCTTGCGGTGGGCGAAAGTGCAGAGGATATGTATCGCATTATTGAAGCGGTTGAACCTGAAATGCCAAAGGACAAGCCCCGGTACCTTATGGGAGTGGGTACTCCTTTGAACATTCTTGAATCGGTGAAGCGCGGTGTGGATATTTTCGACTGCGTAATGCCGACGCGCAATGCGCGCCACGGTCATGCCTTCACTTGGGATGGATGCCGAAACCTTCTTAACTCAAAATACAAATTAGATGAACTTCCGCTTGATGAATCCTGCGACTGTCCTGTCTGCCGCAACTTCAGCCGAGCGTACATTCATCATTTATTCAAGAGTGGAGAAATGCTGGCTATGCGTCTGTGTGTTATGCATAACATCTATTTTTACAATTCTCTTCTTGAAAAAATCCGAAGCTCGATGGATGAAGGAAAATTTTTAGAATTTTATAATGAAAACTCAGAAAAAATTGGGCTAAGAATATAATAATGCTTGCAAGAAAATGAATTTATTGGTATAATCATAGCATTAAATGGAGGTGCTGTTCTAAATGAATATTAATACTTTAACAGGTACCAGTACTGCTGCTGGCGGCAGTATGTGGACAATCATTCTTCTTTATGCGGTAGTAATCGGCGGTTTGTATTTTTTTGTAATGCGTCCGCAGTCAAAGAAAAAGAAAAAAGAAGCAAGTATGCGCAGCAATGTGCAAATCGGTGATGAGATCACCACAATCGGCGGAATCATGGGCCGTGTAGTCGGCATTAAAGAAGACGTGGATTCCATTGTAATTGAAACCGGTACTGACCGTGCAAAACTCAAAATTAAGCGTTGGGCAATCGGAAGTGTTGACACAATTCACGACGACGCGGAATAATAAGTATATCTGTCGCTCTCTCTGAATATCTATATTATTAGATATTAGAGGGGGCGCTGCTTATGAAAAGCACAAAGCATTTAAAAGAAAACCCAGTTTTCGGAGCAATACGCTCCATCGTAATTGGTTCCGTCATGGGGGCAGCGCTTTGCGCTGCATTAATGGGTGCGTGCGCCTTAGCGTTTGTATCAGCGGGACATATACCTCAGAATTTGATTTCACCGCTGGTTATTGCGCTTTCTGTGCTCAGTTCATTTTTGGCAGGGTTTGTGACGGGGAAAATCTCCCATAAACGCGGCTTGGCCTACGGCATGCTTTCGGGGTTGTTGCTGTTTGCTCTGTTCCTCGTTTCCGGATTGATTGCTTCCCATGAAACGCTGTCTATGGCAGCGGGGATCCGGATGTTGGTTATGATTCTTTCCGGCGCTGTCGGCGGTTTATTTGCAGTAAATAAGAAGTCAAAAATAAAATAGTACTTTAATTATTAAAATCCGTGTGATATAATAATTAAGTGACAAAAGTTGACATTAGATCGGAGGTTTTAAAATGAAGCAAATTAAGACACTGAATAAAGCGAATCTAAAGGAAAGTGCAGTGAAGGGCGGTTGCGGCGAATGCCAAGCTTCCTGTCAGTCTGCCTGCAAAACTTCCTGCACAGTTGCAAACCAAAAGTGCGAGAACGCTAACAGATAATGAAACTTAGAACTGAATTTTACCTCTAAGGGACAGAAATCTGTCCCTTAAATTTTGTGTAAATGGAGAAAAGTAAATGATTCACAAGTATTCCCTTAACGGGTATCATATTGTTATGGACACTAACAGTGGAGCTGTACATGTTTTTAATGATGCACCGTTTGATATGCTGGATTATCTTGATGACAGTGTGCCGGAAAATCCTTCGGCGGAGCTTCTTGCTGGCTTAAAGGGCAAGTATGACGTTCAAACCATCCAAGAGGCTTATGAGGAACTGCGGGAGCTTTATGAAAACGGACAGTTGTTTTCCTCCGATGAGTACGAACAGTTTGCGGACATGATGAAAGATGCGCCTGTTAAGTCACTGTGCCTTAATATAGCCCATGACTGTAACCTGCGGTGTGAGTACTGTTTTGCAGCAAAGGGTGATTTTGGCCGTGGCAGAATGCTGATGCCTTTTGAAGTCGGCAAAAAGGCAATTGATTTCCTGATTGAAAAATCCGAAAACCGGCACAATCTTGAAGTGGACTTTTTTGGCGGAGAACCGCTGATGAACTTTGAAGTTGTTAAGCAGGTTGTCGAATATGCCCGAAGCATAGAAAAGGAATACAATAAGAATTTCCGTTTCACTATTACCACAAACGGCATTTTACTGACGGATGATAAAATTGACTATATTAATCGTGAAATGTCCAACTGTGTGCTTTCAATTGATGGCAGAAAAAGTGTAAATGACTTGCTGCGCGTCAGAGCAGACGGTACCGGCAGCTATGATTCCATTATTAATAAATTTCAAGAACTGGTTGCAACACGCGGCGATAAGGACTATTATGCACGCGGAACTTTTACAAAGCATAATTTGGATTTTACAAATGACGTGCTTCATCTGGCTGAACAGGGCTTTGACCAAATTTCGGTAGAACCCGTCGTTTCCGACATAAATTTGGAATATTCCATTAAAGAAGCAGATCTGCCAAGAGTATTTGAAGAATACGAGCATTTGTCAAATGTTATAATTGATCGCAAAAAAGCAGGGAAGGGCTTCAATTTCTTTCACTTTTCACTCGATTTGCAGCAGGGTCCTTGTGCTATTAAACGGCTGCGCGGCTGCAGCTGCGGCAACGAATATGTGGCCGTTACCCCGGAAGGCGATATTTTCCCTTGCCATCAGTTTGTTGGTGACGATTCCTGGAAAATGGGAAATGTGCTGGATGGTACTTATGACATTAACATGAAACATGATTTTGCAATGACGAACATATATAACAAACCGGAATGCAAAAGCTGCTGGGCAAAGTTTTACTGCAGCGGCGGCTGCAACGCAAACAACTGGCAGTATGAAGGGGATATCCGTAAAGCTCATAAAATTTCCTGTGATCTTGAAAAAAAGCGTTTGGAATGCGCGATTATGATACAAGCAGCTTTAGCTGAATAAAGAGATAAAGAAGAATCCGCTTACCGGCACACGCTTGCTGCGGGAATGTGAGCGTGTGCATTTTTATGCATTGCGTTAACATAACTTTGTTTACATAATATTCGTTAGGTTACATAATGTATTTAACATAATTTTTTGCATTATGAATAAAAAAGAGGAAACTGTATATTTTTGTATTGCTAAGCAGATTTAAATGTATTATAGTATATATTCACAAGGTAGGTGTTCTGATTGAAAGAGGAAATCATTGGGTTTGTGGGTGCCGGAAATATGGCAGGCGCTATTATTAATGGTATTGTGGGGACTAAAACGTTTTCACCTGAAAAAATTTATGTTTTTGATATTCATAAGGAAAAGCGTGAAGCTTTAGAATCTTCTGCAGGCATTCATACGGCGGAATCTTTAACAGAACTCGCCCTAAAGTGCGACGTTTTGTTCTTGGCGGTAAAACCTCAAAGTTTTTCTGGGGTCTTATCGGATTTGAAGCCGATTGTAAATGAACAGAAAGTGTTTGTTTCTATCGCGGCAGGCATTTCAACAAAATACATTACTGATTCGCTGGGATGCAATTGCCCGGTAATTCGTACCATGCCGAACACCCCACTGCTTGTTGGTAAAGGTGCAACTGCAATGTGCCGAACAGAAAATGTGTCGGATCACAGTTTCAATTTAGTAAAATCTTTGTTTTCTGCCTGTGGCAGCGTAACAATTTTGGATGAAGGCCAAATGAACGCGGTTATTTCCGTAAGCGGTAGCAGTCCAGCTTATATTTATCTGTTTGCTAAAGCCATAATCGCCAGCGCGGTGAAGCAGGGGATTAACAAGGAGACAGCCCTTCAGTTAGTCTGCAAGACTTTAGAAGGCAGTGCTGAAATGCTGCGGCAGCCGAATACAAACCCCGAAGAATTAATAAAGATGGTATCATCTAAGGGCGGTACCACGCTGAAAGCATTGGATGTTTTTTATGAGCATAACTTTGAACAGATCATTGATGACGCTATGACAGCCTGTACAAAAAGAGCGGAAGAACTCGGTAAGTAATCATATACTGCCAATCCTATTCATACAATTTATAAACACCCTTTACGGGAGGAATGTAAGAGTATGATTAGGATAAGCCATAGCTTCAACCACCGGTCTAACGGAAGTGAGAAAATAAAGTTCTTTTTTGACGCGTTACGTGCGAACTATGCTTTAGTTTTACTTTCTGTTTTTTTGATTAGCGGCATAGTCTTTGGCGCGATTTTTGCCAGAAATGCGGAAATCTCCGCGCTGAGTAAATTAGATTTTCTGTTTTACAGTAATTTTAAAGCAAGAGCAGCACAGCCATTTATCTCTGTTTTTTCTGCATCTTTCGCATCTTCATTCCTTTTTATTTTATTCTGTTTTCTTTGCGGCCTTTCCATGTGGGGCATGTTCATCATTCCCGGAGTGGTTTTTTTTCGCGGTTTTGGTTTAGGCTTAACTTCGGGTTACATTTATGCGGCATATGGGGGAAACGGAATTTTATTTAATTTAGCGGTAATCCTTCCGGGAGCATTTGTATGCTGCCTTGCAATTCTTTTAGCGGCACGGGAAGGCACACGGTTTTCGCGAAAAATAGCATCCTGCGGTACGTCGGCTCAAAGCGGGGCGATCAGCCGAGGCAACATGAAGCTTTACCTATTGCGTTTTGGGGCAATTCTTGGCATTGCGTTTTTAGCCGCTGTGGTTGATGTTTTTCTTTCAGCGTGTTTTGCCGGCATGTTTTCTTTTTAAACAAGAGGGGATAGAACAAAAATGAAGGACTATTGTGAGGACTTTAGCAACTATCTGATTCATACAAAATCGGTTTCAGCGAATACGCTCGATTCATATCTCCGTGATGTAGAACACTTTTTATGCTTTGTTGAAGCGGAGGGGCTGGACAACCCCGCTTCAGTTAATGTGGATTTTATGAAACGTTATGTCAATAAAATGGCAGATGTAAAAAAAACGAACTCCACAATTACCCGTAACATTGCATCAATTCGCTGCTTTTATCAATATCTAATCATAAACAATCAGGCGGAAAGCAACCCGGCAAAGGCCGTAAAAACCGAGAAAACACAGAAAAAACTACCGCAGATATTGAGCGGCAAGGAAATTGAACTTCTTTTTGCACAGCCGGACATCAAAGAACTGAAGGGCTGCCGCGATAAAGCAATGCTTGAACTTCTGTATGCAACCGGTATTCGGGTTACTGAGCTCGTAGATCTAAATGTTGAGGATATTAACTTACATACGGGAATGCTATACTGCAACAAAAATAAAGCAGAAAGAATCATCCCGGTGTATTCCACCGCAATTTCTATCGTGTCGGATTATATCTTAAGAGCCAGAAGCTTGATTATAACCCCGGATGGGGGACAGGCACTGTTTACAAATTTAAACGGCCGTCGGCTTACACGCCAGGGTTTTTGGAAAATTGTAAAAGGCTATACTGAGCAGGCCGGAATTGTAAAAGAAATTACGCCACATACATTGCGTCATTCTTTCGCTCTTCATTTGCTGGAAAACGGTGCAGAACTAAAGGATATTCAGCTTATGCTCGGTCATGCGGATATTTCATCTACGCAGGTATATGTTCATTTGCTGAACGACCATTTTAAAGAAGTTTATAATAATTGTCATCCTCGAGCCAAATTAGGATAGGAGTGAAATTCTTTGGGTTTATTTTCAAGTAATTATAACCGGCCAGGTCCTGGAGTCAGAAAAGATGAACCTGTTAAAAAACCTTTTTTTCGTTTTTTTGAAATATTTTTTCGAAAATTAGGGCAATTGGTTCAATTGAATTTGATTTTTTGCATTCCGGTGATTGTAGCCGCGATTCTGATGTATTTTTTAAGCATGGTAACTAACTTATCTTTTCTTGCTTTTTTGCCGCTGATTCTTATTTCTCCGTTTGTAGCAGGGCTCACGATTGTAACACGCAATTACGCTAGGGAAGAACATTCGTTCATTTTTTCAGATTTTATCGATGCGGTTAAAAACAACTGGGCTGCATTCTTACTTAACGGTGTTGTTTGTTATGCAGTGTATTTTATTTTTAATGTCGCTATTACTTATTATACCGCTCAGCTAGCCTCGAATAATATCTTCTTTATCCCATTGGCATTATGTATTGGCATATCTATTCTGTTCATTTTCTCTCAATTCTATATTCCGGTCATGATTGTTACCTTTGACCTTAAACTGAGTCTGATCTATAAAAATGCCTTTATATTTTCTATTATTGGTTTATGGCGCAATCTACTGCTCACTGTGCTTATGGCAATTATTCTGTTGGGGCTTTTCGTTTTAATGTACCTAATGCCTTTGACCATTATGATTGCATTGCTTTTAGCGGCTGTGATTCTTTTTTCATTCTGTATGTTCCTGATCAATTTTACGGTTTATCCGTTGATTTACAAAAATATGATACTGCCGTTTCAAAAAGAAAATGAAAATACTGAAGTAGAAAATACAAAAGAGAATATCGATTTTAAAGATTAAAAAAAGAGCCGATTATTTCGGCTCTTTTTTTGTTTCGTTAATTTTGTTAACAGGTATGCTATCTGGTTCTTTATCAGGGTTGATCTTTATTGAATCCCTTTGCTTTACATTGGATAACGGATTAGCCTTCGCTGCGTTAGCCATTTGTTCATCGGACAAATGGGTGTAGATTTGTGTAGTACCCAGATTTTCGTGCCCTAGGATGTCCTTCAGGACGCGAATATCAACATGACCATGTTGATACATTAAGGTCGCAGCTGTGTGTCTTAGCTTATGTACGGAGTACCCGGGGCCACTCAGGTCTATTTGCGCCAAATATTTTTTAACAATGTACTGAACGGTTTTAGGGCTGATTCTTTTATTTTGTTTGCTGATAAACAGTGCATTTTTATCAATCAGCGCGTCATTGGGCCGAACCGCGACGTAACGGTCAATCGCGTCTATACAAGCATCATTCAGATAGATGATACGCTCCTTATTTCCTTTTCCTGTGATCTTCATGGTGGAGGTTCCGTGGCGCACATCACTCATATTAAGGCTAACCAGCTCCGAAAGACGCATGCCGCAATTTAGGAACAGTACCAGCATACAGTAATCACGTTCTTTTGTGGGCCCGTCCACTTTTGAAAGCAGATCCAGACTTTGCTCCAATGTTAAATATTTAGGAAGGGATTTTTTCAATTTCGGCGTTTCCAACTCTTCAACCGGGTTCACAGTAAGCTTTCCGACTTTATTGGTCAGATACTTAAAAAAAGCGCGGAGGCTTGAGACCTTACGGGAACGTGTTGCCGCTTTATTGTGACGGTTAATGCCTACGTAGTTCATATATTCGTAAACATTGGTAAGAGTTATGGTTTTAATTAAATCTATGTCGATATCGGAAATTCCAATTGCTTCAAATTCAGCAGTGGGGGGGACGAGGCCGCGATTTTTTTTAATATATCTGAAGAATGTGCGCAAATCAAGATAATACTCCTCAACAGTTTTTGGGGATTTTCCCTTGATGGTTTCAACATACCCTAAAAACTCTTTGATAATTGGCGGCGCTTCCGTAAAAAAATCTGATTTCATATAATTTCTCCAATCATTTATTAAAAAATATATAGTTATATAGTTATATAGTTATATTGTACGTGAAACTGTTTCACGATTTAAAAGCGTAAAACAAGGAAAGTAAACAAACTGATCAGCATGGCAGCCAAAATATTAAAGACGAAGCTGATGTACAATGAATTAACAGTTATATTTGGAAATTAAGAAAGTTTATATAAATATATATTTTCTTCAAAAATCCGATTAGCTAGAAATAATTTATTAGCCAATCAATTATACAAGTTTTTCTCTATATAAAAGTTTAATTGATTGGTTTGGATAATTGCAGCTAAGACTGTGAATCATTCTGAATGATTCCAGAGTGATTCACAGAAAATTAGTTTGGAAATTAGAAAGCTAATATTAATTCTAAGATGAATCAGCTGTTCATGTACTTAAGTTTAACTTCAAATCGCTGAAAAGGTAATTTAATAATAACCTACAATTTAGTGGGTTTAGAGGAAAGATTCAGGTTTTCTTCTTCCCTTAATTATACAAAATATTCATTTTGTCTAATTGCTCAACCCGCAAAAAAAATGGGCGTATTCCAGATTTCCGCAATTTACGCTCCGCAGACAAAATGACAGTTTGGTAAAATCGCGCTGCCCCTTCTCCTTTCACCAAAAAATCAGGAGCGCTGTGACAACAATAATCCCGTTTGCAAAATTTGTCAAGATTTTTTCCTTCGTCCTGTCAATTCGTCTGCCATTGCGTATAGCATGGTGACCGCTTCATCACTGTGATTCAACAATTCCTTCACGCGCTGCAAGCTGCCCGTGCGCCGATATTCCCCCACGGCATAAATTTTGCGCGCGCTGTGCGGAGAAATGTGTGTCCCGTGAATTCGGAACAGCTTTGCCGCCCGAGTTAAATCCTTGTAAACTGCCTGTCTTGTGCGCGGTTTTCGGTAGTTTTCCCGCCCCTCAAATACGTAAATCTTTCCAGATTGGGCAATAAGCCTGTCCAGCAGGTCGCGTGGCAGTACAACGCGCCTTGTCTTGCCCGTTTTTAGTTCCCGCACAGTAAAACGTTCACAGAGCCTGTCAGAGCGCAAATTAAGCACGTCTCCAATGCGCAAACCGCTGCATGCGGATACTTCGCAAGCCAGTCGGTTAGCGGGCATCAGTGCCGCGAGTACGTGCTCAAATTCATTGATTTCCATAAAGCCAGACCGCATATTTTTTTTCACTTGCCTTTCCTTAAAATGTCAACTCGGAATTATAAAAGCAGTGCGCCCGCCTTGCAGCAAGCGCACATTTTCCGCTACTCATGGCGTGAAATATACTCCTTGTCCGCTTCGCCTTGGGCATTGGCTATTTCGGCAGCGGCGTTCTGTAATGCTGAATAGAATGCGCTGGGGTCGTTCGCTGTGTGGATATCATGCAGTGCCAGCATTGCCTTGAAACGGTCGTAAAATTCGACTTCAAAGCCGCCCGTGCTGGTGCCCCGTATCGTGCGGATATTTCTTAGTTCCAGCTTGTCAAACGTCGCGCCGTCCGGCTTTTCCTTTTGCAACTCAGCCAGCAGCTTCACTGTATCGGTTATTTTCCCATATGCCAGCAATTCCAGCATTTTTTCTTCATTCGTTTTTGACATGATGAATCCTCCTAATTCAATTTTGACCATTGCCCAAAATAATTGGGATATTTTTTACTCTCAACTATCAAATCATGCAGCGCCCCAAAGATGGTGCAGCCTATCCCCTGTATTTTCGTTCCGTCCTTAAACGCAGCCGTGAGCAGCACACACTTGCCGCCAATCGGTGCAGCGCAGTCATACAACATAGTCACGGCAGAAATTGGATTTACCGCCGCCGTCATGATGTAAAGCACAATTTCACTGCTCATGCAGCCCGCCCCCCTTTTGCAGCCGGGGAAATGACATCTGCATGATTTTTTCAATTCGTTTCCGCGCTTTTTTAAGGTGTCTTGAAGCGGTCGGCGGTGTAATTTCGAGCGCCGCCGCAACCTCGTGAACCGGAAGGCCTTGCACGTACCGCAGACAGATACAGTCGCGCTGCCTGTCGGTCAGTTCAAAGTGAACAATGTTTTTTACCACCGCAATCATCCGCTTGCGTTCTCCGTCCTGTGCGCCATCATCCCCGTATTGCAGCGCACAAAGTTCCAAATAATCCAAACTGGCGCGCGGCCCGTTGCCGCCCATCTTGTCATAATAATTCAGAGAAAGAATATTTTTATTCATGCTAACGCCCCCGTTTCAGCAATTCGTTGCCTACAGCACGCAATTCAAGATACATATCGGTCAGCATGTTTCCACGGCTGTCACCCGGAAATTGTTTTGCCTTGCGCAGCAGCGCGGCGCGTTGCTGAATCGTTGCCGATTCAGCTAAATACTGTTTTCCAAGCGCATCATAATCCATACTTGACACCCCAATTTTCAAAACAGGTTTGCACCCCAAGCGCTACGGCGCACAGACGGTCAAAGCCCATCAGTTCGGATTCCCCCGGAATGTCATGCAAATACCACAGCGCCGCGCCGTAATTTTTGAACCGTCCAAGGCTCACCACATAACCGTATTGATTCAAAAAGTAAAGCGTATAGGAGCCGTTTTCCAGTTGGATTGCGAAGCGTTTTACAGATTTTTTTGGCATTTTGTAACCTCCCTGTATTTTCCGTTGATGAATGAAAATTTTCTGGTTTCCGTGCCGGATTCCGCTTTTTCCGTATCGTCGTTCAAATCGATTTTCAGTGCTTTTGCCGCTTCGGCAAACACCCCGTACAGTTGGAGCATTCGCCGCCCGGCGAGCGCCCGGTTCAGCACAGGCAGCACCTTTTTGTATCCGTCAATGTCGAGGTCACAGTGAAACGGTTTCACGGCATATTTTGCCACCTCCGCAACAGCGTTGTCTTTTTCGCTGTCCTTGACGCGCTTTACATGAAGCACGAACAATTCTCCCTCTTTCATCCCATAGTTCGGCGCAGAGTATCCCGTCCACAAAACGGATAATTTTTCCTGTGAATAATAATCGGCGGCATTGTGAAAGTAGCTGCCTTTGACTGCAATCAAACAGTGTAAGTGCGGATGATAAGAATCGTTATCGGAATTATAGGTCACTTCCAGCGCCCGCACAATTCCCCGGAAAGACCGCTTGCAGTGTGCCAGCGCCGCCAGCTGGTCACGTTTGCCGTAAAGCCTGTCCGCAAACATAGCGGAAGAACGCCAATATAACCAGTCGCATTCGCTTTTCAAATCGGCAGCGCTGCAATTCGGTATGGTAAGTACAAGGTGCAAAAATTTGTATTTCCCCGGGTCAAGATACGTCAGCAGCTGTTGCACCTGCCCATAAATGCGGAGTGACCGCCGCCATTGGCACACCGGGCACCACCGTTCCCGGCAAAGGTTTGACTTTACAAGCTTGCCTTGCCCGTCCAGTTCTAAGTATGTACCGCATTCCCAAAGGTGTACCGCATTATGTTCTAATTCAGAAATTTCCTGCATGGCGGTCGCAACAAGCGCGGCATAGGTTTTATGCGTGTCAAACGTGCCGATAAGCTGCCCGAGAGTACCAAAAGTTGTATAATCGGGTTTGTCCGGTTTTTTCAAGCTGTATGCGGGTTTCAACGCTTTTTTATTGCTAGAGATGTTTCTATAGTATCAAGATAAGAAGGAGCTTCCGCTCCAGGGAACGGCGGTCGGCGGCTCGGCGATTGTCTTGCAGCACATGCCGAAACAGATAGCCCGGGGTAGCGGCGGTTCCGTCGCGGGCAGCGCGCGCGGGCAGCGCTTTGGCTCGCGGCGGTGCCCGCTCGTCACCACTTTGCCAAGCCGCGCAGCGGGGTCATCACGGCTGCGCTTGCTTGGCTTCAATTGTCCCGCTCGGCGGGGGACGGAGTACCGCCCCCGCCCCCGCCGCTGCGGCGGCACCCGCAATTTACCGCTCGGCGGGGCGCGTCACGACTGCGGTCGCGCCACATCCCACGTCGCGTTAGCGGGTCGCGGGTCGCGCCCGCCCCGGGGCTCGGGGGCAAGGTGTGGCCACTGCTTCGCGCGGCTACACCCCGCCCCCTTCGGCTAGCCTTTCCCCCGTCACGCTCAGATGCCCGGGCGCAGTCTCAATTCTCACGGCGGGCGCGAAGGAACGGTGAATCGCCAGCCGTGTCCAGTTGCCGCGACGGCGGTAAAACGCCTTACCCCTCCAGCGCCTTAAGGCGCTCTGCCGAAAAACGGCTCTAAACAGCCATTTGACCGTTTCGGTACCCCCAGCGTAGCGGCGGTAAAGGACGGTTTTTGCCGCCCATTCTTCCCGATAACTCTCCCCAAAGTCAGCGGCAAAATCCGCCGCCTCCGGGCGGGTAAGAACCGCTAAGCCGTTCGCGCGGCTCACGTCAAAGCGGTTCTAACTCCTTGACTTACGCCGCTTGGCTCCACCCGACCGAAACGGTCGGAAAGGAAGTAGTCAGTATGAATAATTCGGCAGCAGAAATCAGCATTGTGGAACTTCTCAATTGGCTTAAAGAAAAGCAGCAGCGGAACCTTTCGCAAGCAACAACCACGGAAGAAATGAAGTGGTTTTGGTATTACTACGACTGTGCAGTTATCACCAAGCAATTTTTGCGCGAAAGGGGGCGGCATCAGTGACCAGTAGTGAAGCAAGAATTGTTGTGGATGAGCGGCGGGCAATCGCCGCCCTCATCCAAAAAAATCAGGAAAAACTCGACCGTCAAATCGAAACAGCCAGCGAAGAATACAAGCGCTGGGGTTACCTCAATCAGTGGCTCGCCCTTGAAAAGCTGCGCTGCCAGCTTTTGGGCGAAGCGGACTACCGCACCGCCGCCCAGCAGAATTATACCCGCCATAACTTCCCCAGCTTTTGCCGTGAAAAAGTGCAATAAAAAAAGCGCGGGGTTACCCCCGCGCGATTATACAAAACTCTATTCATTTTGTATAATTGTATATCAAAAACTAGGTGATGTCAAGTTTCCTCTTTCCTATTACCAGTTTTAACTTTTAACGGCAGAATTCCGCCAACATCCATCAGTGGGCCGTCAAACAACGAAATTAGTTCAACATGCTTACTTTCGCAAAAGCTTTTTATTTTTTCATAATCCGGATGCGTTTTTACGCAGCCGCAAAATGCAAGTTTATTTTTTCCGATGAGGCCGCAGGTCCCGCCGAGAAAACCGTATCCATATCCAGCCAGTTTAACATGGCCTGGTGTAATCATCAGTACATCCACCTTAACTGCCGCTGCCGCTTTTGCAATGGATTCATCAGCGGTTATGATTGAATCTTTATCAACCACTACAGTTGAACATTTGGCATATCCCTGCTTTACCGCTATCGTCGCAATCTGATTTTGTGTGCAATAATGGTTGATTGCACCATCCAACGCTGATTTATTTGCAAAAAGCCGATTTCCAATACGCGCAGCGTTCAGCGCAATATCATGCGGATAATTTTCTAAAATACGTATGTTCGATTGTACTGCCTCAAACCCATATCTTTGCAATTCTTCTATTAGATATGTTTGTCCATTCGCAACAACAATCTGATTGCCGCCAAGATGATGAATCAGCATATCTGCATGGCTGTTGGTCGGTTTGCTTAGTTCTTTGCACGGTTTTAGTTGAATTATATCGATACCTAAGTTTGAAAGCGCATCGCTTACAATAGTATATGTACCGGATACGGCAACAAGTGCCGTATCCGACTCAGGTAAATTGGGCGTTTGAATAAAATTCATTGATTTACTCCAGTCTTAGTGCGTCGACAGGTTTTAAATTAGACGCTTTATATGCCGGATAAACTCCGAAAACCGTGCCGGTGAACACGGAAAATCCAACTGCCAGAAGCATGATATCCATTCTGACACTTAGAATCATTCCAAAATAAACTGCCCCAGCGTAAGAAACCAAATATCCGACTGAAATGCCGAAAAAGCATCCGATTATTGAAATCAGGACGGCCTCGAACATAAATTCCATCATGATAGAACTGCGTTTCGCGCCGATTGCCTTTTTGATTCCAATTTCCCTTGTTCGTTCATTCACTGATACAAGCATAACCGTCATAATGCTCAAGCTCGCAACCAATAAAGAAATCGCGCCTACAGCTGAAAGTATCAGCGTTATGATCCCCAGCATGCTTGTAAGGCCGTCTTTTTGCTTAGCAAGGTTATTGGATACAAATGCATCAGCAGTGCCGTTGTTGCGGTTTAAGTCGTTGACAATCGTCTTACCGATATTATCCACATCCCCACCCGATTTGACTTTAACGGCGATTTGATCGAAATCATCCCTCCCGACAGCTGTTTGGATCGTTGTGTAGGGTACATAAACAAATGTCGGAACATAATCACCGATAATATTTTGCAGCAGGCCACTCCCCGTTTTAATAATGCCGACTACATTAAAGTCTTCGAGAACTCCGCCACAAAGAATAGAAATTTTTTTGCCGATTATATTACTTCTGGAATAAGCGTTTTTTGAAAAATTTTCATCCACCAAACAAACGTTTGCACAAGTACTGATATCCTCATTATTAAACAAACGGCCATAAAGTAAATTAATCGAAATAATTTGGCTTGCCTTGGTATCTATCCCCCAAACAATCGCTTTTGAATTTAATTTTCGTGCGGTAACATCGGTACTCTGCAGGATAACAGGAGCCGCTTGTTCCACCTGATCGCAATGTCTTATCACCGATAGATCATTTTCATTCAAAGATACGCCTTGTGCGTCCGTTGAAGAGGATATAGTAAGTCCGCTTAATCCAAGACTTTCCAATTCACTGGTTAAAGCAGTTGTCCCGCATTGACTGATATTGCCTATAATTACGACGGAAGCTACGCCGATTGCAATCCCGAGGATTGTTAACACAGTTCTAACGCGTTTTCTGCCTAAATTTTTAAAAGCAGACTTAACATAATCAATCATTGGAACTCACCGCCCCTTTATCCGATGGGATCACATGAGTACCGTTTGAAATGTTGTCCGGGTTTTCGATAATAGTATCGTTGTTTGATAATCCACTGATTACCTCAAAGCCACTGTCAAATTCTTTCTGCGTTACTATGGGGGTCTTTACGGCCTTATTTCCTTTCAATTTGAATACATACTCATTTCCGTTTTTATCGGCTCTTACAGCCTCGTAGGGCGCAACAAGCACACCCGAATTCTGCGAAGTGATGATTTTAACCTTTGAAGTATAGCCTGGCTTGATATCTTTCCCTGCATCGTCAACACTGACAACCACTTCTACTACAGTTTCCTGTCCGGTAGTGGAAATAATTTGCTTAGCATCGGAAGAAATCTGTTTGACCGTCCCGGAATACGAAGAATCTTTAAAACCAACGCCGGTAATCACAGCTTTCTGTCCGACTTTTATGTCGGATATTTGAGATTCATTCACTGAAAGCCGAACCTGCAGCCCGGAATCATCCGCTATGACAGCGACCGGAACACCTGCTGATACGAAACTGTCATTGGTAACGGATATGGATGTGACTTCTCCTGCGACGGGTGCGGCAATGGTTTGCGTTGTCGCGGCACTTTGGCTCTGCGCGCTTTGAATCTGGTCACTGTATTGGCTCAGAATACTTTCATACCCGCTTGGCAAATTGGATGTATCAACTTTTTCTGCCGGAATCTCAACCTGCATCAGGGATTGTCCGGCTTTTACCTTGTCCCCGACTTTAACATAAATGTTTTTTACGAGCGATGTAGCCGGTGCGTAAACACTGTCCGTAGCAATGCGCTCCACCCTGCCACTGCAGGTAATCGAGTTTTCAACTGTAAGTGAGTCCACCTTTACAGTGCTCACCTGAACGACTGAATTCCTTGAAATTGTTCCGTAAATAAAGATAGCTGAAACCATTATCGCTGTAAAGGCACATAACATTACATATTTTTTCATTCTCATTCCCCCAACACTGCTTATTTTATGACAACAGGGGGAAAATATTAGTGCAATTCATCTTGGATTAATGAATAATTTCCGTATGGATTAGAACAATATTGTTGAGGTGAAAACATATGAGCATCATTCAATGTGATGAAGATTGCATCTATCAGCGTGAAGGATATTGCAGCCTTGAAATGCCATCCGCTATCACCAATTATACCGGCGACGGGTGCGTACATTGCATCAAAGTTACGCCAAGAATCCCGATTCCTAATCAATCGAAGCTTCAAACGCCTCTCTCACGTTTTTAACCCCAATCAATTTAATATCGCTGTATTTTGTATTAACCTGCTTTAAGTTGTGAAATGGCAGAACGCACTTTTTAAATCCTAATCGTTCTGCCTCACTAATTCTTGCTTCAATGTGCGTAACCGAGCGGATTTCACCGGCAAGGCCGATTTCGCCGAAAACAATTGCGTCGTCGCTGATTGGTACATCCTTAAGACTTGACACCAGCGACATTGCGACCGCCAAATCGGAGGCAGGCTCGTCCAGCCTTAATCCGCCGACCACATTGACGTACGCGTCCAAGTTGGAAAAGTAATATCCGGCACGCTTTTCAAGTACTGCAAGCAAAAGTGACATCCGATTATAATCAAACCCGGTTGACATTCTTCTGGGGTTGCCAAATCCGGTTGTAGTGGCAAGTCCCTGTATTTCCGCCAAAATCGGACGTGAGCCCTCAATGACACAGGTAACACAAGTGCCGGAGACATTTTTCGGTCTGCCGGACAGCATGGCAAGAGAAGGGTTGTCCACTTGGTGCAACCCATTATCCCCCATATCAAATACTCCGATTTCGTTGGTAGAACCGTAACGGTTCTTTACTGCACGAAGTATTCGGTAGGACATTTGGCGGTCGCCTTCAAAGTAAAGCACTGCGTCAACAATATGCTCCAAGACCTTAGGACCGGCTATCGCACCGTCTTTATTAACATGTCCTACCAGAATTGTCGGGATTTCCAGTGCCTTTACAGCTCGCATAATGGCATTGGTGCATTCCCTCACCTGTGTAACACTGCCGGGTGATGAATTTAAATCGGTATAATTCATCGTTTGGATCGAATCGATCATTACCAAATCGGGCTGATCTGCCCTGATTTGTTCGATTACATACTGAATATCGGTTTCGGTTAAAATATAAAGATTGTCGCTGTGTACACCCAAACGCGCCGCACGAAGTTTAATTTGCCGGCTGGATTCCTCCCCGGATACATACAGTATTTTTAATTTTTCACCGAGATATTCGCATATCTGCAATATAATTGTAGATTTTCCGATTCCCGGTTCACCACTGATTAAAATTAAGGATCCTTTTACAATTCCTCCGCCGAGAACCCGATCAAGCTCGGTAAGGCCGGTATGATAGCGCTCTTCGTCCGTTGTGCTGATTTCACTGATTGCAACTGGGCGGGAGATGCTGCGGGATGTGCTGCCTATGGACTTTTTGGGAGCAATTTCTTTTATTTCTTCATTCATACAGTTCCACTGACCGCAGCCCGGGCATTTGCCGTACCATTTGGCAGATTCAAACCCACACTCAGAGCAAATATATACATTTTTGGATTTTGAATTCATTTTAAAATCCTCGTTTTCTGTCATTTCTTAAATTATAGCCCAATCAACATACAAATACAAGATATTATGGATTGGAATGAGAATAATCCAATATACCACTACAGATTGCAAATGCCATTTGATCCTGATAAGTTTTATCGATTAGTTTGGCTTCCTCTGACTGGTTGGAAAGAAATCCGCATTCAACCACAACAGCAGGCATTTTCGTATTCCACAATAAATAAATTGAATCGGTTGCCGGTTTGGTTTCTCTATTATTTTCAGGTTGAATCAGTTCCACAACGCGGTTTTTAATATTTTCAGCTAAAATTTTACTTCCGGCATTTTTTGTAGAATAAAACATTTGTGCACCGCTATACTTGCTTTCAGAGAAATGGTTCTGATGAATACTGATTACAATACAGTCCCCCTGTGATTCAATAATCTTAAGACGGTTATGAATATCACTCACTTTGCGTTCCCTAACTGTATCGAGAGTTTGGTCACCGATGGACACATCGGTAGTACGGGTCATAGCAACGTGGAACCCTGCGGTTTCCAGAAGCTTTTGCAGCCTGAGTGAAATTGCAAGGTTAATATCTTTTTCCAACACAGAAGAACCCCCGCTTGCTCCTCCGTCTTCCCCACCATGGCCGGGGTCGATTACGATGGTCGGTGTGCGCTCCCCCGCGAGCGCTGAAGCCATTTTATCAATTTTATTATAAGAAAGATAGGAAAGCAGTAAAAACGCAAGGCAGCATAAAATCAGGACAGTAATGGGTATAAAATTAGTTTTTTTTGCTCTCAATGCAATCACCCCATGCATCTATATGCACAGGGTGATTTTAGATATGTATATAAGTTGTATTTGTGAGCGATCTAAGTTTTCAATAATTTAATTATCACGCAAAGGTTTGGGAACAGATAAACAAAATCGCGACCAGGGCAACCAAGGCTAAAAACATAAACAGCAAGTTAAAATTTTTGCCAAACCGTTTCATAATTTATCCCCCCAGTATCTACAATATATATAACGATTCAGAAGGGCGTTATGTGACACCTATTAAAAATATTTTTTTAATAAAACGTAAAAAGCCATTAAAAATTGATACATGACGAAAAAGACTTCAAAAGCTAAACGCTTCTGAAGTCTTTTTCGTTTTTATTGGAGGCGTCACCCAGATTTGAACTGGGGAATCAGGGTTTTGCAGACCCTTGCCTTACCGCTTGGCTATGACGCCATAAAAAATGGAGCGAACGACGAGGCTCGAACTCGCTACCTCCACCTTGGCAAGGTGGCGCTCTACCAGATGAGCTACATTCGCATCCTTGGTGCCTCCGGGCGGAATCGAACCACCGACACGGGGATTTTCAGTCCCCTGCTCTACCGACTGAGCTACAGAGGCAAATTGGCGACTCGGATCGGGATCGAACCGACGACCTCTAGCGTGACAGGCTAGCGTTCTAACCAGCTGAACTACCGAGCCGTAAATGGTGGGAACAATAGGACTCGAACCTATGACCCCCTGCTTGTAAGGCAGGTGCTCTAACCAGCTGAGCTATGCTCCCGTGTGTCGCGTTCATTGGCGACGTGTTATATAATACTATATATTGTAACAGATGTCAACACTAAATCTTCATTTTTTTATTATTTTGCAATTTTTTATTTAGACCCTGAAAAGCGGGCTATTTTCGCCAGTTCCTGCCTGGATAGTTTATAGGTGTGATTGCAGTACTGGCACTTCGCTTCAGCGTAGCCTTCCTCGTTGGCAAGAGAAAGAATGTCCTCTGGCTTAAGCGTGGAAATCGCGCGTTCTACACGCTCCCTGCTGCAATTGCAAACATAAGAAACAGGAAACTCATCAAGAATTTCCATCTCAAAGCCATTTAAAGCTGTTTTACACATATCTTCAATACTCATACCTTGCGACAGCATAGTAGTAACAGGTCCCATATCACTGATGTTTTTTTCAAGCTGTGCGATTTCCGACTCCTGGGCGCCCGGAAGAACTTGAATTAAAAGACCACCGGCCAGAATCTGCCTGATGTCTTCTTTATCAACGAGAACGCCCAAAGCACATACTGTAGGGATCTGTTCACTCACAGCATAATAATGGGTGATATCCTCAGCAATTTCACCGGTTTGAATCTCAACCTGACCACTATATGGGTTTCCCTCGCCAAAATCACGTAATACGCCCAATAATCCGTTTTTACCTACTGCCCCACCAACATCGAGTTTACCGTTTGCTTTCAGCGGCAGTTCCACTTCCGGGTGGTCAATACAGCCGCGGCAATTCCCGCTGCTGTCAGAAATAGCGATAACGGAGCCCAGAGGGCCGTCTCCTCTGATTTTAAGCGTTAGGGAAGCATTCTCTTTTTTAAGCATAGCGCCCATCATAGAGGCTGCAGTGAGCAACCTGCCAAGTGCTGCCGTCGCGACCGCACTGGTGCCGTGTATTTGCTGTGCGGTAGCGACAAGATAGGTTGAATCGATTGCAGCAGCCATAATGCCACCGTTTACAGTAATGCATCTGATTATTCTGTCCATTATATTAATCCTTTATTTTTTTTGCAACAACAATGATTCGTTCCGTCTTATCATTTGGTGCATTAAAACTGAGGTCGTCAAATAAACCGACAGTTTCCAGTCCAGCCTTGGATAACAATGAAGCCATCAGTTCAGTACTATAGGCTCGTTCATAAAAATGTTCGGAACTTCTGTAATAGGCATTGTCCTCGCGGCCAAAAAAGTCAAGTGTAATGCCGACACGGTTAGATTTTTCTTCAAGCTGGTTCTGCCATACACAATAAACATCGTCCGTATCATAAATAAAAACATGATTGGCCAACACATGCTTATGCTTGTATATTGTGTTCATGTCAAAAATAAAATATCCATTGGGATCTAAAAAGAGCGAAACACGTTCAAATGTTTTTAATACATCATTTTCACTTGTGATATGATTGATGCTGTCAAGCGCACAGACAACAGTATCAACAGTACCGTAAAGGTCAATCGACTGCATCTGCTGGCAGAGAAACAGAAGGCTAAGTTCGTTCTCGGCCGCCTTTTGCTGCGCAACCGAAAGCATGGAAGGAGAACCATCTATTCCGTATATATCCAGCCCGCGTTTCGCCAGCGCAACTGTAAGGCTACCCGTTCCGCAGGCAAGGTCAAGTGTAATACCCGCACTGTGGTTCAGCCTTTCCAATAATGCGCAAAGATAGTCCGCACGTTTTTCATATTCCACATTATGCGTCAGACTGTCATAATAGCGTGCAAAAGAAGAATAACTCATTTAGACTTGTCCCCGTCATCGATTCGTTTAAAAACAAGTTCATAACCGTCACAGCCATAGTTCAAGGAACGGTTTACACGGCTGATGGTAGCTGTAGAAGCACCGGTTTCAGCAACGATATCACTGTACACGCGCTTTGTGCTCAACATATGGGCAACCAATAAACGCTGTGACATCGCTTTAATTTCGGGAACTGTACATAAATCCTCAAAAAAATTATAGCACTCATCCTCTGACTGTAAAGAAAGGACCGCCTTAAATAGAAAATCAACACTTTCATCTTTAATTTTTGAATTCAAATGATTTCACTCCTTAAATAATTAATCCGATAAAATTTTAGCACGCAAAAGCATAAAAGTAAAGTGAAACAAAAACGGATGAGAAATTATCGAGTCAAATATCATTATTTACCAAATTTTCATATGTTTCGCGTTTAACAATAACCCTTGGCACACCGTTACTTATCATAACGATAGCTGGTTTGGGAATTCGATTGTAATTGGAAGCCATAGAATAATTGTAAGCACCGGTTGAAAGCACCGCCAGTGTATCGCCTGACTGCGCATGCTGAATCATTGTATTTTCCTGAATTAAGTCACCGCTTTCACAGCACTTCCCTGCTATGGTAACTTTTTCATCAGCTGGAAGAGCCGCCTTATTCGCAATGAGGGCAGTATATTTAGCTTTATATAGAGCATAACGCGGATTATCCGTCATACCGCCGTCCACCGACACGTATGTGCGGATATTTGGAATTTTCTTTACCACACCGACCGTATACAGGGTAATCCCGGCTTCACCGACAACCGAACGGCCCGGTTCAATAAAGATAAAAGGAACTTCAAGGGATAACTCCTTACATTTGGTTTGAATTGTTTCAGAAACAAACTTCATGTATTGATCATACATGATAGGGGTATCGGATTCAATATACTTGATTCCAAAGCCGCCGCCAAGATTCAGTTCTTGAATCACAACTCCTGTTTGTTCTTTAATGTGCTGAATAAAGTCAAGCATGACCTCTGCAGCAAGCTCAAATGGCTGAATATCAAAAATCTGTGACCCAATGTGACAATGCAATCCTTTTAAATTCAGGTACGGATTCTGTACCGTAGTTTTAACGGCCTGCATTGCCTCCCCTGTTTCCAGTGCGAAACCAAATTTGGAGTCAATTTGCCCTGTCCGAATAAACCGATGTGTATGTGCGTCTATTCCGGGCTTGATACGAAGTGTAATGTCAACTGCTTTTTTCCTTTCCTCTGCCATGCCGCCAATCATCCGCAACTCTGTTAAATTGTCGACGATAATATGGCCCACATTGGATTGAAGCGCATAGGAAAGTTCATCTGCCGTTTTGTTGTTGCCGTGAAAATGGATATGTTCTGCCGGGAAACCAACACTTAACGCAGTAAAAAGTTCCCCACCGGATACAACATCAAGCCCCATTTTCTCTTCGTTTATGATCCGGCAGATTTCCTTGCAGCAGAATGCTTTGCTTGCGTAAAGCGGCATCCCCTTGCCGTGGTAGAACTGATTCACCGAAGACCGATACTGTTCACAGTTTTTTCGAATTTTCACCTCGTCCATGACATATAACGGGGTTCCGAACTTTTGTGCAAGCGCAACGGTATCGCATCCCCCGATCGTCAAATGTCCAAGTTTATTCGTGTTTAAGCAATCCGAAACTAACATGTTATCCTCCGAGATAAGTGGAATAAATTTTGCTCATGTAATAGATTCATTCTCATTGATACTGTCAATAATATTCCGGATTTCCTCAACGCCCTCAGAAGTAACCGTGGAGAATGGAATCAGCTTAACGTCAACATCTTCAAAAAATTCATGAAGAAATTCAAGCTGCGCGGCATGTTCGGTCTTGTTCAGCTTGTCACTTTTCGTTGCGGCGATCAAAAAGGGGTAACCTGACTGCAACAAATAATCGATCATGTGCAGATCATCCTCAGTCGGCTTGTGGCGCATGTCAATGATCTGAATGATTAGCTTAATATTTCGCTGTGCACCCAAATAGCCTTCCACCAACTCTGCCCAACGCAGCTTTTCCGATTGGGAAACCTTTGCATAACCGTAGCCCGGTAAGTCAACCAATCTGCTTGTTTTTAAATTATAAAAATTAATGGTACCTGTCTTACCGGGTGTTCCACTTACCCTTGCTAAAGATTTTCGATTTAACGTCTTATTAATTAAAGATGATTTTCCAACATTGGAGCGGCCAGAGAAGACAATTTCCGGAATCGTGGATTCCGGCAGCTGGTCAAGCCTTCCAGCTGCAAATTCAAAAGATGCGTTTTCAAACTTCATATTTTAACTCCATTACTGCGAAAGACCCGGTGTTTTTGTAACAGGTTGATTTAATACATCGGGCAGCAAATTAGGTTCCGGCATTTTTATCAGCGCGGCTTCCAGTACCTGATCGATTTTCTCGACAGGAAGGAACTCAAGCGCATTTTTAACAACACTGTCGATTTCCGCCAGATCGGAAACATTATCCGCGGGAATAATCACTTTTTTAATACCCGAACGGTATGCCGCCATCGTTTTCTCTTTTAGTCCGCCGATTGGCAGGACTCTTCCAAGCAGTGTAATTTCACCTGTCATGGCAATGTCGTGCTTAATCGGAATATTGGTAAGCGCAGAAGTAATTGCGGTTGCCATTGCAGTACCTGCCGACGGGCCATCCTTTGGAATTGCACCTTCAGGAGCATGAATATGAATATCATATTTGCTATAAAAATCATGGCTGATCCCAAGCGATGAAGCTCTGGTGCGAATACAGCTGATTGCTGTTCTGGCAGATTCTTTCATTACATCACCAAGTGAACCGGTAAGTTCAATTTTACCTGTTCCGTCCATTACCGCGACTTCAATCGGTAAAATTTCGCCGCCGACACTGGTCCACGCAAGACCATTTACCAGTCCAACCATATCGGTTTTAACCAATTCGTCGGTTTTAAATCTTTTAGGGCCCAAAAGCTCCTCTAAGTTTTTAGGGGTAACCGTAATCTTGGTTTCACTTTGCTCCACAATTTTTTTTGCAGATTTTCTGCAAATTGCGGCAATCTGGCGTTCAAGATTTCTGACGCCGGCTTCCCGCGTATAACCGTCTATCAATTCATGCAGCGCGTCCGATGTCAGCTTCAGCGTTTTAGGACTGATACCATGTTTTTTAAGCTGCTTCGGAATTAGATGTTTCAAAGCAATATTATATTTTTCTTCATGAGTGTAACTGCCAAGGGTAATTACATCCATTCTGTCAAGCAGTGGTTCCGGAATGGCGCCGTAATCATTTGCAGTTGTGATAAACATCACTTTGCTTAAATCAAAAGGCATATCAATATAATGATCGAAGAATGTGGAATTCTGCTCCGTATCAAGCACTTCCAACAAAGCAGAGGCAGGGTCGCCGCGGAAATCATTGCCCAATTTATCAATTTCATCCAGCAGGATTAACGGATTGTTCGTTCCTGCCTGCTTCATTGCAGCAATAATTCGACCGGGCATTGAACCAATGTAAGTCTTGCGGTGCCCCATGATATCGGACTCATCCCTCACGCCGCCAAGCGACACGCGTACATAGTTCCGGCCAATTGCTTTCGCAATGGAACGGGCAATCGAAGTTTTGCCGACACCGGGAGGGCCAACAAGACAGATGATTTGACCTTTGATATCCGGCGCAAGTTTTTTGACTGCCAGAATTTCAATCATGCGTTCCTTTACCTTAGCCAGGCCATAGTGATCACGATCCAAAACTTTTTGTGCTTTTACCAAGTCGATGTGCTCGCGGCTCGAAGTATTCCATGGCAGCTCAAGGCAGGCTTCAATGTAGCTTTGGATTACGCTTCCCTCGTGGGAACCATACGGCATTTTGGACAGACGGTCGCATTCCTTTATCAGCTTATCATTTTGAAGCTGCGGAAGCTTCAGTTTTGCAATGCGTTCGCGAAGGCCATCGGCTTCCTCCTGCGGATTATCGTCATCACCAAGTTCATAGGAAATTGCCTTCATTTGTTCGCGAAGATAGTATTCACGCTGATTATCGGTGATTTGTTCTTTGGCCTTTTCACTGATTTGAGTTTCTATGGACAAAACCTGAATTTCATTTTTAAGGATTTCGATCAGTTTTTCCAGCCTTTTTACAGGATGAAGTTCTTCCAGAATGGTTTGCTTCAGTTCAAAGTCAAGCATTATATTGGAAGTAATATAATCCGCCAACTCACCGCAGTCTTTTTTTTGGACTACCCCAATTACAATATCGGGAGGGATGCGGGTGTAATTCTGAATATATTCTTCAAACAATCCTTGGGTATATCGAATTAAAGCCTCCGTTTTATGAGAAGAGCGGTAAACTTTTGTTTCAACTGTTTTCACATCTGCAAGAATAAATGGGCTTTCATTGATGATGGATGAAATTTCCGCGCGGTACATACCCTCAGCGAATAGGCGCACCCCTTCATCCGTATGGCGAATAACCTGCTTAATTTTCGCAACTACACCCATTTGGTAAATTTGCTCGCCATTCGGCTCATTATCGCCTAAATCCTTTTGAGCGACAAGCAAGATCTGCTGGTCCTCTCCCATCGCTTCGGACAAGGCTAAAATAGATTTCTTTCTGCCAACATCAAACTGCAGCAGCATACCCGGAAAGATTACCAATCCCCGCAGTGCAAGCACCGGCATAGAGTTGGTTTCAGTTTTTTGCAGTTCAAAATTATTATTCATAGTTTGCTCCTTAGCATAAAAGGCTGTTGCCAGTGATAACAAGTGCTACCACGCTGCAACAGCCATGATTCTGTAATTATGACGCGGTATCTTTACGGCCGCGCTTTCTTGGAGTTGTTATCTTAATTTTTACCGGTTTGCGTTCCGGATTATAGACAACCTCCGGTTTGGCGCCATGATCTACCATTTCAGGTGTAACAGTAACCTTTTCAACGGTATAATCGGATGGCACATTAAACATGAGACTAGTCAGCAAGTCCTCCATGATAGACCTCAAACCTCTGGCACCTGTACGGCGTTCGATGGTTTTTTTAGCGATTGCTTTCAGTGCCTCAGGCTGGAATTCCAACTCCACCTTGTCAAGCTGAAATAGCTTTTTATATTGATTAATCAAGCAGTTTTTAGGCTCTGTCAAAATTCTGACTAAAGAGTCCTCATCCAGTCCACTCAGGGATGCGATCACAGGAAGGCGGCCCACCAATTCCGGAATCAGGCCGAACTTCACCAAATCGTGCGGTACAGTATTCTGCATCCAGGCGGTAGAATCAAGCTCCGCCCTGCTTTTTACTTCTGCGCCAAAACCCATGGCTGAAGATGCTGTGCGTTTCTCAATAATTTTGTTCAAGCCGTCAAAAGCGCCGCCGCAGATAAACAGGATATTGGACGTATCAACCTGTAGAAACTCCTGCTGCGGATGTTTTCTGCCGCCTTGCGGAGGCACATTAGAAATAGTGCCTTCCAAAATTTTAAGAAGCGCCTGCTGAACTCCTTCACCGCTTACATCACGTGTGATGGACGGGTTTTCAGATTTTCTTGCAATTTTATCGATTTCATCAATATAGATAATTCCGCGTTCCGCTTTTTCAATGTCAAAATCTGCCGCCTGAATCAGACGCAGCAAAATATTCTCGACATCCTCGCCTACATATCCGGCTTCTGTCAGTGTTGTAGCATCTGCAATGGCAAATGGAACATCCAATATTTTAGCGAGGGTCTGTGCCAGCAAAGTTTTACCCACACCGGTTGGTCCAAGCAAAAGAACATTGCTCTTGGTCAGTTCCACATCGTCTTTGCCATAATATATGCGCTTATAATGATTATAGACTGCTACTGAAAGAGCAATTTTTGCATCCTCCTGCCCAATCACATAATCATCAAGCATTTTCTTGATTTCATGCGGTTTTGGCAGTTCAGCCGAAGATTCGTTATAGCTGGTTTTTCGGTTTGATAAGTTCTTTTCATCATCAAGAATTGACATGCAAAGCTCGATGCATTCATCACAAATATAAACCCCCGGCCCTGCGATCAGACGGCGTGCCTCATTCTGCGGCTTGCCGCAGAATGAACAACAGATTCCTCTTTCTTTGGTATCGTCGTTATTTGGCATTTCATCACCAACCTAAATTTAATTTATCGGGTAAAAATGACCTTGTCAATCAAACCGTAATTCATGGCTTGTTCTGCTGTCATAAAATTATCGCGTTCCGTATCTTTGGAAATCACTTCAAACGGTTGACCGGTCTTCTCTGCTAGAATCTGGTTCAGCTTTTTCTTGGTAGCAATAATATGGTCGGCATGAATCATAACATCGGTTGCCTGACCCTGTGCGCCGCCACTTGGCTGATGAATCATAATATCGCTGTTCGGAAGGGAAAAGCGTTTTCCTTTGGCGCCCGCTGCAAGCAGGAATGCGCCCATGCTGGCAGCCATACCCATGCAGATGGTAGAAACATCACATTTAATATACTGCATGGTATCATAAATTGCCATACCGGCTGTAACAGAGCCACCGGGGCTGTTAATATAAAGGCTAATATCCTTTGCAGGATCCTGCCCTTCAAGGTATAACAGCTGTGCAACAATCAGACTTGATGTTGCATCGTTTACTTCTTCATTCAACATTACGATTCTGTCGTTGAGCAAACGGGAAAAGATATCATAGGAACGCTCTCCGCGGTTCGTTTGCTCTATTACATAAGGGACTAAACTCATTATAGCGTACCTCCATTATCGGCATAAATTCATAATTGGCAGGAATCATACTATTTATTCAGCGTTTTTTGTGCCTTCGGTGATAACTGCGGTGTCACGGACAAGATTAATTGCTTTTTCCACAACAATATCCTTTACCAATTCATCCTCGGGAATAAAGGTTTTCACCTTGTCAGCGTCAATTTCATAGCTCTTTGCCAATTTTGCAAATTCTTCTTCAATTTCTTCCGCAGTAGGAACAATTTCTTCAAGCTTTGCAATTTTCTCCAGTGCAAGGCGAACCTTAACCTGACGTTCAGCCTGCGGCTGGAACTGCTGACGGATGGAATCCTTGTCCATACCTGTGTACTTCAAGTAGGTGTCCATATCCAAGCCCTGAGACTGCAGACGATAGCCAAACTCACGGATATCCTCATTAACCTTGTTGTCAAACATCGCCTGAGGAATCTCTGCTTTCATCTTTTCAATCAATTGATCAATCAGTTGATTTTCAACCTCGTCCTTTGCAGCAGCTTCTTTGGCTGTTGTGAGCTTTTCTTTTACATCATCCTTGTATTTGTCAAGGGTATCAAAGTCGCTGACATCCTTTACAAAATCATCGTCAACTTCCGGCAGCTCTTTCATTTTGATTTCGTGCAGTTTAATCTTAAACACCGCATCTTTGTCTGCTAAATCAGCAGCCTGATAATCTGCGGGGAATTTCACATTGACATCAAACTCATCGCCGGATTTATGTCCGATAATTTGCTCTTCGAAACCGGGAATAAATTGACCCGCGCCAAGAGTCAGACTGTAATTTTCAGCTTTACCGCCATCAAATGCGACACCGTCAACGGAACCGTCAAAATCAATTACCGTGATATCACCGTCTTGAGCTGCTCTGTCTTCAACTGTTATCATTCTGGAATTGCGCTCCTGAACCTTTTTGATTTCGGCATCAATTTCTTCGTCAGTTACTTTGATTGGATTTTTTGTTGCTTTCATGCCTTTATAGTCTTCAATTTCAACTTCCGGTTTAGTTGTAACAGTTGCTTTGAAAACGAGGCCTTCTTTACCGGAGGAAACTAAATCAAAATCGATTTTGTCTTCAACAAGTTCCAATTTGGCTTCATTTACCGCTGCGTCAAGCGCATCGGGATAAACAGCGTTAATGGCATCCTCATAGAATACCTGCTCGCCGTAGTATTTTTCAACAAAAGCACGCGGTGCCTTTCCTTTACGGAAGCCCGGAATAGCAATCTTTTTATTTTCTTTATGATAGGCTTGGTCAATCGCCTTTTCGAATACTTCAGCGCTAACCTCGACCTCAAGTTGGTAACGGTTTGTGTCTACCTTATTTGATGATTTTAAACTCATTTATTATTCCTCCTGCAAAATTGCAAATTATCTAAATTATTATAACACATGTAATATCATTATTCTATATATCGTTTGAAATATTAACAATTTGTTCACCGGACTAAAACCGGCATAAAATCGGCGTGATCGCAGGATATGAGGTACATTTTAATTCCGTCATAGTCCCCCGTAATCGCCTTTTTTGCTGCTTGATTGCCATGAATATGACCGAAATAGCACTGCTTGATTCCACGTCTTTTTAGGACGTCTAAAATTTCCGCGCATTCGGATTCATCATAAACCGGCGGATAATGCAAAAACACAATTGGTTCCGCACCCTGACGCAATGCATCGTCAATAGAAGCATTCAGCCGACCGACTTCACGGTTTACAATTTTAATATCTTCCTCCGATTCGGAATTATAGAGCCAGCCACGTGTGCCGCAAACTGCCACATTGCCCACAACAACTGCATTGTTATGAACAATTTGGATCGTATGGAATCCGTGGGAAATAAGGTATCCTTCAATCTTTTTTTTGGTCGACCACCAATAATCGTGATTTCCTTTTATAATTAGCTTTTTTCCCGGTAAAGAATTGATAAAATCAAAATCTTTAACAGTGTCTTCCAGCTTCATTGCCCATGATACATCACCGGCAATTACGACAGTGTCCTCATCTTTTACAACAGCATGCCAGTTTTTTTTAAGTTTTGCTGTGTAATCCTGCCAGCCTTCAAACACATCCATTGGCTTATCGCTCCCGAGGGAAAGATGCAGATCTGCAATAGCAAATAATGACATTGTAACCTCTTTCAGAATCGTTACTTAATATCGGCCATTTTCAGCACAATTTCGCCCATAGTGCCCTTAGTGCAAATATTGTTGAAACGCACCGGTTTTGACTCCAATGTAGCAATCGGTTCGGGAATCGGCGTTCCGGTTATCGCGGAAAGCTCCTTCACTTTTTTGAATTCCGACATGTCCTGACTGTAATCTTTCTCGATGGCACTCAAAACACTGTCCGCAAACTTATAAGGACTTGCGGTTGAAACAACGATTGTCGGTGTTTCAACGTCATCCGTATCATTTACATATTGATGATATACGTTAATTGCCACCGCAGTATGCGTGTCACAGAGATAATTTTCAGTATGATGAATTTCTTTTATCGTTGCTTGGGTTGCTTCGTCGCTGCAATAACCCGCATAAAAAAGCTCATGCAACTGATTTAAAATATTATCATCCACTTGATATTTCCCTGTCGAGGCAAGTTCATTCATCCAGCCCGCAACCTTTGTGCTGTCTTCACCGGAAAGATCAAACAAAAGGCGTTCCAGATTACTGGACACGAGAATATCCATAGACGGTGAAATGGTAGGATAAAACGGTCTGCCGCGATTATAAATCCCCGTATTTAAGAAATCTGTAAGTACGTTATTGGAATTGGAAGCACAAATCAGTTTGTTGATTGGCAGCCCCATTTTCTTTGCATAGTAAGCGGCCAGGATATTACCAAAATTTCCGGTTGGAACAACAATATTTACTTTTTCACCTTCACGGTCAATTTCACCGTGAGCCATAAGGTCGCAGTAGGCAGAGAAGTAATAAACAATCTGTGGTAAAAGTCTGCCCCAGTTAATGGAATTCGCACTGGAGAACATCATATCGTTCTGTGACAGCAAGTCATTCATTTCCGCATCAGCAAACAGTTTTTTAACACCGGTTTGTGCGTCATCAAAATTGCCCTCAATTGCACAGACGGAAACATTGTTGCCTTCCTGCGTATTCATCTGCCTTTTTTGCATCGGGCTTACTCCGTTTTGAGGATAAAAAACCAAGATGCGCGTACCGTCAACATCTTTAAATCCTTCGAGTGCTGCTTTGCCTGTATCACCCGATGTTGCAACCAAAATAACAGCAGTTTTGGATGAATGGATCTTTTTCAGTGACTTCGACAAAAGATGGGGCAGCAGTTGAAGCGCCATATCTTTAAAAGCACAGGTAGGCCCATGCCAAAGTTCAAGCATGTACATATTAATTCTGCCGTTTTGTAAATGAGATAACGGTGCCGGCATATCTTCGTCGAATTTTTCACCGGTATAGGCTTTCTCAACACATTCTGTAATTTCGTCCGGCGTAAAATCGGATAAAAATTCAGAAAGGATTCGGCTCGCCCGGTCAGTGTAACTTGCATGCTGAAGTTCACACAAATCCGCATAAGAAAGATGCGGCAGATCTTGCGGAACAAAAAGTCCACCGTCGCCGCAGATGCCCTGTGCGATTGCCTGTGCGGAAGATACGCTTACGTTGCTGCTCCTTGTAGATTTATAATTCAAGGTGATTCTCCCTTCATTTTTTTAATATTTGTATTTATTAATATAACATGATTTGAATCAAAGTGAAAGAAAAAATTGGTGTGCATTATCAAATAAAATCGAATGTACAAGGGTTTCATTATAATTATGTCGCAGCATCAGTTCCGCAATATTTTCCACAGATTCGATTCCTGTAATTTCTTTTGGCAGATGGGCTCCATCAAAGTCGCTGCCGATTGCTACGCATTTTTCTCCCCCAAGCGACAGAAAGTGCTCGATATGGCGAAGAATATCTTCAGTCCCCGCTTCGCCGGAACTGTTTAAAAACTCCGAAACAAAATTAATGCCGACTAAACCGCCACGCTCCCGAATGAAGCTAAACTGCTCGTCAGTAAGATTACGCCTGTGGCTGCATATCTTGCGTGAGTTGGAGTGTGTTGCAATAAACGGTTTTTTCGTACAGCTGTAAACATCGGAAAACAATTTATCGCTTGCATGAGAAACATCGATCACAATATTCAGACGCTCCATTTCCTGAACTGCGCGTCTGCCAAAATCCGTAAGCCCATTTGAAGGATCTACCCCTGCTCCATCGCCGAAATCACAGGAAGAATTCCATGTAAGTGTTATCACCTTTACACCACATTCTGCCATATATTTCAACCGCTCCAGACTGCCCCCGGCGGCAGCTCCGCCTTCCACCGTTAATACCGCACCGATTTTTTTCTGCTGTTCCGCCGTCTTGAAATCTTCAGAAGTTTTACAGAGCATGATTAAATCGGAGTGAAGCTGAATTTCTTGCTTTAACTTCAGCAATACGGCGTCAAAGTAATCCAACGCCACTTTTCCGCGTTGTTCATCCTGAATCCAAATGGCGAAGCACTGGAACCATGCGGAATACTTTTTTCCACGCAGAAGTGAGACATGCTGGTCACCGTCATACAGTGACTTATTTTTAATATAACATTCCGATATTGTATCACAATGCAGGTCAAAATATTTCATTAGTATCCTCCGATAAAAGCGTTTTCGATATGTTCAACTGATTTTATAGTATAATTGCTATCTTTCGTTGTAATTCCGATAACATCAAAACGTGGCTGCAGCAGTGATGTGTGGGACTGCAAGTATAGCAGTGCCGTTTTATAAAGCTTTTTTTGTTTGCTTACCGTAACCGCTTCCAATGGGCTGACCGAATAGTTTTCATCACGCGTTTTGACTTCGACAAATATAATATAATTACTGTTTTGCGCTATAATATCAATTTCGCCGAACCGTGAATGATAATTCCGTTCAATAATTTCATAACCTTTTTTGAGCAGAAGTTCTGCGGCACAGTCCTCGCCGATTTTACCGGAAGCGTTATTCACAGCTGCCATCCCCTAATATTTTTTTAAGAAATGTTTTTCGGTGCACCGGACACGGACCGTATTTTCTCAATAATTCAGTGTGTAATGCAGTACCGTAACCCTTATGTTTTGCGAACTGATATTCGGGGTAAAGCCGATCTATTTCATACATCAGCCTGTCACGGCTTACTTTCGCAAGAATGGAAGCTGCGGCAATACTTGCCGAAAGCGCGTCGCCTTTAATAATTAACTCGGTTTCCACCCCAAGGTGCGGCATTCGGTTACCGTCTACAAGAGCGAAATCAGGTTTTATCCTTAAACCGTCGCAGGCTCGCTTCATCGCCACAAATGTCGCCTGCAAGATATTGATTTCATCAATTTCTTTTTCCGTAGCAAAACCTACCGACCAACTGACTGCCGTTTCTGTAATAACATCATAAAGCGCTTCCCGCTTTTTCTCGCTTAACTTTTTTGAATCATTGATTCCGTCAATCACTGTATTTTCGGGCAAAATAACTGCGGCAGCGAACACCGGGCCGGCCAAAGGGCCGCGTCCGGCTTCATCGATGCCGCAGATCATGTGATATCCATTTGCTTTTACCGTGTTTTCGTATAAAAACCAGTCCATCTTATTTCCCAACCTGTTCCAGAGTGATTTTTCCCAATTTTGCGCTTCTAAACTCGTCCAAAACCATAATAGATGCGCGTAAGCTATCGGTTTCACCGCCGGCGATCAGCATTCCTCGTTTTTTGCCAACGAGTTCCAACAGTTCAAATCCCTTTAGTTCGGATAAATCCATACCTTCCAATTTATAACGCTGTATTAAGGCACTGGGGTACTTTTCACGTAAAACTTCAAGTAAACGGGCTGCAAGCTGTTCCGTATCAACCACATCATCTTTTACAGCGCCGGTAAATGCAAGCCGTTCTCCAACGATTTTATCTTCAAATTTAGGCCAAAGCACGCCCGGAGTATCTAAAAGGTCAAAGCCCTTTGCGATAGTGAACCATTGGTTAGAACGCGTGACGCCCGGTCTGTCCTCTACATTTGCTTTGCTGTTTTTCGAAAGCCGGTTAATTAGCGAGGATTTTCCAACATTCGGAATTCCCACCACCATAACCCTGATTTGACGGCCAATCATGCCTTTTGAATCCCATACGGCAATACGCTCACTTAGAACATTTTTTACAAGGGGAATAAATCCGTTCAGGCCTTTTCCGGTGCGGCAGTCAATCGGCAGCGCAGAAATCCCTTTTGATTTATAATGTTCGATCCACCGATTCGTTTGCGTAGGGTCGGCCATATCGCACTTATTCATCAATATTACACGAGGTTTGTTGTCGATCAAACTGTTTAAAATCGGGTTGCGGCTGCTGACCGGAATACGCGCATCAATTATTTCAGCAACAATATCAACTAATTTTAAACTTTTTTCTATTTGACGTTTTGTTTTGGTCATGTGACCCGGGAACCATTGGATTGATTGTGCTTCACTCATATATTTAATTCGTTCCTATCGTTTTTTCATCTGCTTGTCTTATCACTTTATGTTTCCAACATGATCGAATGGAAATACAATAAATTGGGCTTTCCCAAGAATATATCTTTCGTCTATCATGCCAATATCACGAAAGCGGCTGTCATTTGAAACGGAACGGTTGTCCCCCAATACAAAGACATGGCCTTTGGGAACCGTCAACGGAAAAGTATAATCCGATGTCTGTGTCGTAATTCCGTTTTTTATGTAAGCGGATTCATCAAGCTCCACTCCGTCAACGGAAACCATTCCAGTTTGAAAATTAATATCAACCACTTGATTTTCTTTTGCAATCACACGCTTGATAATCGGCTCATCCAATTTGGCTGTGCGTGTGATAACAACCACATCACCTTGATGCGGTTTATAAAAATAACTTGCCAGCACCACACGGTCGCCGGATTTTAAGTTTGGCAGCATGGATGGGCCGCTGACATTTACAATTCGAAATAAAAAAGTAAATAGAATTACGACAGCAATTAATGATGTTATCAATGCTTCTACCCACTCAAAACAATTTACCGTAAAACTGTTTTTCAAGGGCAAAGGCACTGCATCACCGCTGCCGAATTCGCCGGTATTTTGATTCAACGGAGCACAACTCCTTTATATATGAAAAGGTTTCACCTTGTATTTCATAGCTTTCCGAATTTTGAAAACGGTGTAATCATAATTTTCACCTTACCGATAATATAACGCTGGTCAATCATGCCGACTTCTTTGAAGCGGCTGTCTTCTGAAACGACACGGTTATCACCGAGGACAAAAACGTGACCTGCCGGAACCTTTTGCGGGAACGAAACATCGCCCGGATCTTTTGTAATCCCATTCTCAATATAGACAGATTCATCCAAAGCCACATTGTCAACAGATACCACACCGGTTTGAAAATCGATGTTAACCGTCTGGCCCTCGGTGGCAATTACCCTTTTAACGATAATTTTTCCCAGACTTGTACCTTTGCTGTCTACTACAACCATATCTCCGCGCGAAAGATGTCTGTCAAAACAAGAAACAAGTACCTTGTCAGTGTCCAGAAGATTTGGCTCCATGGATGGTCCATCAATGGTAATGACTCTGAATAAAAAGGTAAATAAAATCAGAATTACAATCAAAGCAGGAATCAAGGCTTCAATCCACTCAAAACAGCTGGAAACAAAACGTTTTTTAGGGGTTTGCGGTGTATTTTGATTTTCTGAAACTTCAGGATTCATATTCTGATTCAAAATTGCCACCTCTTTAGAAAAATAAATGTAATAAGAGCACTATTGCACAGCTCGCAGTTAATCATAACCATTCAAAGAAAAACAATACTGCAATAGCAAAAAAGGGACACATACATGTCCCTTTTGTAGCAATAAATAATTATCTGATTTGTTCCTTGACCTTTGCAGCCTTGCCGACTCTGTCGCGCAGGAAGTAAAGTTTTGCTCTGCGGACACGGCCCTTACGGATGATTTCAACACCCTTAACATTTGGGGAATGAATTGGGAAAACTCTTTCAACGCCTACACCATAGGAAACACGTCTTACAGTGAAAGTTTCAGAAATACCGCTGCCTTTGCGGGCAATTACGGTTCCTTCGAAAAGCTGAATTCTTTCTCTCTCGCCTTCTCTGATGTTTACGCTTATTCTGACGGTATCGCCAATCTCAAATTTAGGCAATTCCTTTTTTACTGATTCCTCAGCAATTAACTTTAGTGCGTCCATGTATAATTTCCTCCTAATAATTCAGACATTCATGCCACTTCAGGCAGAGGACTGTCAGCTTCAATGTCGCGGTCAAACCGGGCATTGAACCCCATCGAAATAAATCAACGGTTTCCAAATGCCTATATATAATACCACAAAGAGCTAAAAGGTGCAATGTTTTTTTTGCTTTTATTCAAATATTTTGCTATTTGTGTCATATATGTTTGTTCTTCGGATATCTGCGTAAAAATCCAGTTCCAAATACTTTTTAATTGCTTCGTTCAGCAGCGCGGGATTCACGTTTATTGTGCTGCCTGCAGGAAGCATAGTTCTGATTTCCATTTCGCTGTTATTGGCTGTTACCACTGTTTGATTCAAATAAGGTTTAATATTGAAATCAATCCAGCCGGATTTTGTATGCTTCGGAACGATTACTTCATCGGCACTGAACAGCTGCCTGATTGCTTCAGCGGCTTGCCGTGCGTCCATGCTTTCCGTATCAAGCAACATGATATAAGATGCACTGCCAATCTGCCCGGGTTTCATAACCGGTTCTGTTGCATCAAAAATGGGGATATCATCCGGCAGGGCGGAATTCAGCCTTTCAATCAGCTCTTCACGCGTTATCTCGTCCCCATCCAGCTTAATGTCCATGCTTTCCCTTTCACCGCTGATGCCAAGTGACAGCGGCAGCGCAAATGTAACAAATGCGTGAGGGTTAAAGCCCTGTGTGTACCACAGCGGAATTTTTGCTTTGTGAATTGCCCGGGACATACACCGGTTCAGATCAAGGTGGGAAATGTAACGCGCGGTACCAACCTTTTTAAACCAGATCCTAACGGTTTTCACAGCAAATTCCTCCTTTAAAGCATGCGGCTCCACAGGAGGAGCACTGTTCACGGCAATTTGGCGTGGTTGCATCCGAATATGCTTTTTTGCACTCTTCAATTAAGAAAGATTTTTTAATGCCATAGTCGATATGATCCCACGGGAGCACTTCATCAAAGCTTCTTCTGCGGTTGGCGTAAAAAGCAGGGTCAATACCGCATTCCTCAAATATTTCCATCCATTTCGGAAGAGAAAAGAAGTCCTGCCATCCGTCCATTTTGCAGCCGCGTTTCTGTGCCGCCAGTAAAACGGCGCCAAGGCGCCTGTCACCGCGGGCAAACACAGCTTCCAAAAATGTGGTGCTGGCATCATGCCAGTTTGGTTCAACTTTTTTAGTTTTCACCGAACCAACCAAATGACGCTGCTTTTGACGAATCATCTCCATGGTATCCTGTGGTTCCCACTGGAATGGAGTAAAAGGTTTGGGTACAAACGAAGAAGCGCTGACTGTAACTTTAACGCTTTTTCCCTTTGGTTTATTCGGATTTTCATAATACGCGTCCACTACCATTTGGCCAAGATTTGCAATACCTTCAATATCCTGCATGGTTTCAGTGGGCAGCCCTATCATAAAATAAAGCTTAATGGTTGTCCATCCTCCGCCAAAGGCGGTATTCACCGTTTTTAAAAGTTCCGCTTCCGTAACGTTTTTATTAATTACATCCCGTAAACGCTGTGTTCCGGCCTCCGGCGCAAAGGTAAGGCCGCTGCGGCGTACCGAATTCAGTTTCGACATTAATTCAGTAGAAAAACCGTCAACCCTCAGGGAGGGCAGTGAAATTCCGGTATTCTGTTCCGGTGTCCATGTATGAAGCCGGTCAATCAGCTCGTTCAGCTGTGAATGGTCACTGGTGCTGAGCGAGGACAGCGAAATTTCATCATATCCTGTGCTTTCGCAAAGATCATAGCACTGTTTGTCAATCACGTCTACCGATTTTTCACGGAACGGACGGTACAAAAAGCCGGCCTGACAGAAGCGGCAGCCGCGGATACAGCCGCGCAGCACCTCGGCCACTGTTCTGTCATGTACGATTTCAATATACGGAACAACAAACTTATCGGGGAAATAGGTCTGATCCAAATCGATCATAATGCGTTTTTTTACCGCTTTGGGCGCGTCACATTTAGGGGTAATGGTTTTGACAGTGCCGTCTTCATGATAAGTGATATCGTAGAGCGACGGGACATAAACACCCTGGATTTGCGCTGCGGCAATCAAAAATTCTTCTTTCGAGCCATTTTTCCTTTTGAACTCTCTGTAAAGTTCAATAACTTCACAGTCAACTTCTTCGCCTTCACCAATAAAGAAAAGGTCAAAAAAATCGGCAAGCGGCTCCGGGTTGCAGGCACATGGCCCACCGGCTACGACAAGCTGAGAAAGCGAATGACGATCACTTGATTTAACGGGAACCCTCGCCAAATCAAGCATATTTAAAATATTGGTATAACTAAGCTCATACTGAAGCGTGAACCCAATGATGTCGAAGTCTGCAACGCTGTCCCCGCTTTCAAGCGCATACAGCGCTACGTTGTTTTTACGCATCTGCTCTTCCATGTCAACCCACGGTGCAAATACGCGTTCACACCAGACGTATGGAATCGTGTTCAGCTGGCTGTAAAGGATTTTCATGCCAAGATGTGACATCCCAACTTCATAAATATCCGGAAAGCAAAATGCAAATCGAACATCAACCTCATCTGCGTGTTTCATTACACAATTCAGCTCGCCGCCAACATAGCGGCCCGGTTTTTGTACATTTGCAAGCAATTTTTCAATTTTTTTATTAATCATTCATATCCTCCGCGCGTTAACATCACGTTAACATGTACTACTTATTATACCGCCCGGAGTCAAAGATTGCAAACTAATAATATCTACCATTCTTAAACAGAAGCAACGCCATCAAATACCCGCATACCAAAAGCAACGAATAATTTCCGGGGGAACGAAACACCGTAAGAAATCCGACAATCGCAAGTGGAGTCAGCACGGCAAAAGATACAATTGCTACCGCTTTTGCGGATTGATCGGCGCTGAACTTCATACAGAGCAAAGAATACAGAGCCTGCCCCCCGTCCAGCGGTTCAATCGGAAGCAAGTTAAATAAAGCAAAAATTAAATTTGCAAGCATAAAACGATTCCCTATTGAAAATTGCAGTGCGCTGAGCAGGAGGAACATTGCGATATTCGCACATGGTCCTGCAAAGGAAATCAATGCATCACGGCGATAGCTTCTGTCCACACAACAGGATTTGATAATGTCAATTCCAAAAGGGGTAAAGCGGATTTGTGATGGTTTAACCCCAAATGCACGCATGACTATTAAATGTCCGGCTTCGTGAAGCGCGGCCGCCAGAAACGCCAGCAGCGATGTTCCGCTTTTATCTTCAAGCAAAACAATCGCTACCATAGCAACGAAGAAAAAACTGACGGTAATTCGGCAATTATGAATCGTAAATGACATTAGCCATTCAGTTTCTGTGATTCCACAGGCGGCAGCGAACTTTTTACCGCCTGCGAACTGACTGTCTGCTGAGAACTCATACCGGGCTGAGAACCGGCAGAGCTCGGTTGTGATGCAGAACCTGACTGTGAACTTACGGTTGACTGTGAGCCGGTACTACTGGACTGTGAACTTACAGTAGACGAAGCACTGGATTGTGCGGGAAACAGCTCAATAACTGAATGCTTTATGTTGTTTATCTGTTCATCCGGTATTATGGTTTGATAAATATTCTGAACATACCAGTTGCGAACTACAGTATAAGCGTTTCCGCCAATTACCCTTAGAATTATTATAGTTATCAGTATGACGGAACAAACTGTAATCTGAATAATGGTTAAAAGCCGGGTACTGACTCGTTGAGCATGGCTTTGCGTACTTTCGTACTCATCTTCATCGTTTTCATACTCATTTTCATTATAGTCATTCATCGTTATGCCTCCTGTAAAATTAATGTCCAAGTAATAATATGTTGGGAGTCACAGGAAGATAACCGGGTAAAAAAGAAAAAACGCCGCATATTGCGGCGTTTTTAAATGAGTCTTTATTTGGATTTAATATATTCATCGATTGACTGAGCAGCCTGCTTGCCGCCGCCCATAGCGAGGATTACTGTTGCTGCGCCGCTGACTGCATCCCCCGCGGCATAAACGCCCTTGCGTGTAGTTGCCATGGTCGCATCGTCAACGATAATGCAGCCATGACTGTTGGCATCCAGTCCTTCCGTTGTGGTACGAATTAATGGGTTTGGCGAGTTACCGATTGCCATAATCACACATTCGACAGGAATTTTATAGTTCGAGTCTTTCTTTTCGATTGGTTTGCGCCTGCCGGAAGCATCCGGTTCCCCAAGTTCCATCTCAACGCATTCAATCGCATTTACCCGGCCGTTCTCGTCACCGTGAATTGCCACCGGATTGCGCAGCAGACTGAAAATGATGCCCTCTTCCTTGGCATGATGAATTTCTTCTTTACGTGCAGGCATTTGCTCTTCTGCACGGCGGTAAATAATATAAACATTCTCCGCGCCCAAACGTTTTGCGGTTCTTGCGGCATCCATGGCAACATTTCCGCCGCCTACAACAGCAACATTCTTGGGGTGGATAATCGGGGTGTCATATTCATCGCGGTAAGCCTTCATTAAGTTAACTCTGGTCAGGAATTCATTTGCGGAATAAGTTCCCACAAGGCCTTCGCCCGGAATATTCATAAAACTTGGGAGCCCGGCTCCGGTTCCGATAAAGACAGCCTCGTAGCCCATTTCAAAGAGCTCGTCCACCGACAGAACCTTGCCCATTACCATGTCTGTTTTAATTTCGACGCCCTTTGCCTCTAAAGAAGAAATCTCCTTCTGGACAATTTCTTTCGGAAGTCTGAATTGCGGGATGCCGTACATTAATACGCCGCCCGCAACATGCAGCGCTTCAAAAATTGTAACAGAATAGCCCATGGCTGCCAGATCGCCCGCACAGGTCAGACCGGCAGGCCCCGCGCCAATGACTGCAACCCTGTGGCCGTTTGATTCAGCATGAAACTCTTCCGGTTTTCCGTTTTTCATGTCCCAATCGGCTACAAAACGTTCCAGACGGCCGATAGCGACCGGTTCGCCCTTGATACCGCGCACACAATTATGTTCACACTGGGATTCCTGCGGACAAACGCGTCCGCATACGGCGGGAAGTGAGTTGGTCATCTTAATTGCCTGATAGGCTGCTTCCATATCGCCATTTGCAACGTGACCGATAAATTCAGGAATACGAACGCCAACAGGACACCCGTTGACGCATGGTTTATTTTTGCAGTGCAGGCACCTTTGCGCTTCTTCCATTGCCATCTCCTGAGTATAACCCAACGAGACTTCATCAAAGTTTTTGTTGCGCACATTTGGTTCCTGTTCCGGCATTGGTGTTTTATTAAGAGCCATATTAGGCATTTTTTGCACCTCCCATTAGATTGCAATTAAATTCACGTGTTGCTTCTTTTTCCATATCGGAATAAGTTCTGGATCTTTTAATCGCCTCGTCAAAATCGACCTCATGACCGTCAAAATCGGGGCCGTCCACACAGGCAAATTTTGTTTTTCCGCCGACAGTCAGTCTGCAGCCACCGCACATACCGGTACCGTCGATCATAATCGGATTCATGCTGATGATTGTTTTTATATTATATTCTTTCGTTAAATTACAAACGGCACGCATCATTACAAGAGGACCGATTGCAATAACCAAATCGTAATCTGCTCCGTTTTCAATATTATGACGCAGCGCGTCGGTAACAAACCCTTTATTCCCATTCGAGCCGTCGTCGGTAGTTAAAATCAAATTATCACTGGCCGCTTTCATCTCGTCTTCCAGTATAATGATGTCTTTATTTCGGAAACCGGCAATCATATCGACTTTTGCGCCCATATTATGCAAAGCTTTTGCTTGAGGATAAGCGATTGCGCAGCCTGCTCCGCCGCCAATGACTGCAACCTTTTTGTAACCCTCCAGTTCAGAGGCTTGTCCCAAAGGCCCTATAAAATCCAGAATAGCGTCCCCAACGTTAAGCTCGTCCAGCAGCAGCGTGGTTTTCCCGACTTTTTGATATATAATTGTAATAGTGCCCTTTTCACGGTCATAGTCGGCAACTGTCAGGGGAATTCGTTCCCCAAATTCATTGACGCGCAATATAATAAATTGGCCGGCTTTTGCCTTTTTTGCAATAAACGGCGCATCGACCACCATTAGAGTCATCGAATCATTTAAGCTGCGCTTTTCAACAATAGTAAACATAATGAAACACTTCCTTTATCATACAACTTAAAAACATTACTTATATCATTATAAATGCTAATTAATATTTTATCAATCCAAAAAAGATGATTCGGTCTTTTTTTTATTGACCGAACCATCTTTTTTCACTTTTTTTATAAAATAATGCAAATTAATCCATTACAGCCATCGTTTATGATACGTTCAATTGTCTCGCGTATTTTATCCCTGGCATCGGTTGGCATACGATAAAGCTTATTGTGCAAACCCTCATTCACCAGTTCATGCAGGTTCTTGCCGAATATATTCGATTCCCAAATCTTTGCGGGGTTTTCCTCGAACTCCTTCAGCAGATACATGACAAGTTCCTGTGACTGCTGCTCGGACCCTACAATTGGAGTAAGCTCCGTAGTGATACGAGTCTTTAGCATATGAATAGATGGAGCTGCCGCTTTTAAGCGTATCCCATATTTGCCGCCCTGCTTAATAATTTCCGGCTCCTCAAGGGTAAGTTCTTCAATTCCGGGCATTACGATACCGTACCCGGTCTCCTGAACATCATCATACGCTTTTTTGAGTTTATCATAATGCTTTTTCGTTTCAGCAAGATTCAGCATACAGTCAAGCAGACTGCCCTCATCCTCAATTTCAATTCCTGTTTTCTCGCCAAGAACCTTATAGAATAGATTTTGGTCAAGAGTAACTGAAATTCTCGTATGCCCTGTTCCCAGATTAACGGTTTCGGTTTTCGCGTCGCGTACGTATTCACATTTTTGAACATCATCAATAATGTTGCCAACTTCACGGATTCTTGAAATTTTAGCCGCAGACTGCTGTATTGATGAATAAACAGCGGAACGAAGCCAATGGCCTTTTTCAAGTCCGGAAAGCCAACGCGGCATATCAACCTTAATTTCCTTTACAGGGAACTCAAACAGAACTTTTGAAAGAATGTTTCTGATTTCTCTTTCTTCCAGTTCAAGGCAATTTACCGGAATTACCGGTACTGAATACCTGTTTTGAAGTTCGGCAGACATTGACATAGCAGATTCTGAATTCGGGCTGACGCAGTTCAGAAGCACGATGAAGGGTTTTTTAATTTCTTTCAGTTCATTGATAACCCGCTCTTCTGCCTCTTCATATTCCGCACGCGGAATGTCACTGATACTGCCATCCGTTGTAACAACCAAACCGATGGTGGAGTGCTCCGTGATTACCTTTTTCGTGCCGATCTCGGCTGCCATATTAAATGGTATCGGCTCATTATACCACGGTGTCATGACCATGCGTGGCATGTCGTTCTCAATGTACCCTAAGGCGCTTGGAACAATATATCCTACGCAGTCGATCATACGCACCGAGAATGTTGCGCTGTCGTCAACGTTAACCTTCACAGCCTGTTCCGGTACAAACTTTGGCTCAGTAGTCATAATGGTGCGTCCGGCTGCTGACTGCGGCATTTCATCAATTGCACGGTCCCGCCGATAACTTGAATCCATGTTCGGGACAACAATCAAATCCATGAACTTTTTGATAAAAGTTGATTTTCCCGTTCTGACAGGTCCAACCACGCCTATGTAAATATCACCGTTTGTGCGCTGTGAAATATCGCTGTAAATATTGCGTTCTTCCATTTTACCTCCCCCTCAGGCAGAGAAATATTATTTAACTTGCAAGTACCTAAATACTACATTGGAATCAGCAGCATCCCCCTGTTCTCAACGAATTCGCCGGTTAGATCATTTTCCAGCTTAATCGCGTCAACTGAGGTGCAGTATTCTCTGGCGATATCCCAGAGGTTTTCGCCGGCATCGGCATAATAAATGCTCAGAGCTGCTGATTTATCCTGCGCCCGTGGTTTGGTTTCATCGGCTGTTACGTCTGTTATCATTTTGAAATTTTCCTGATTATAAATATTCGAACCCAGTTTTAATTCGGCTTTTACGTCAACGCCACTTCCTGTAATTCGATAACTGATTCCGGCAACACAAATATCCGAGCTGCAGCGGATGTTATTAGCGGTGCTGGAATAAGGACGGGAATACTCAAAGTCAGCCATACGCTCAAAATAGAACGGTCTGTTTTCTGTGTTCATTGCAAGCACGCACAGATTGATTTTCCCTTTATAATTGACTTGCCCGTTATCGAAGTTTGCTTCAACCGTGCTCATTTCATTCCAGATATCCATAATTTTTGCAATGGATGCGTCTTCCACGGCTAGCGTGGTCTTTAAAATATACGTGTCACTGATCGGCTGAATCAGGTTATCAAAACTTTTCTGTTTAGAAGCAATGTCAAGTTCATATAGTTTGGAATATGCATCGGTGACCATTGTGATTTCGGTATTTCGATAGGCTACCGCACTTGCATAAATTTTGATCTGAACATCAAAGAAAACCTTATCACCCGAATAGTCATTTTTTATCTGTGCTTCCATTCCAGCCACACTTAGCTTAATATCACACATGCAGTCCTCTGTAACACCGTCACAGTCAAGCATCTGATTAAAAGGAATTGCGTATTCCATGACTTCGAGGGCAGAATCCTTTTCGTTTGCGGAATACAGGAACTTAACATAAACCTCGCCTTTAATCATCACTTTATTTGAAACAATTTTGAAGTCCTGTAAAGATGTAAACGCATCTGTACGGATAAGGTTATCCGCGGCAGGTTTCCCCTGCCCCAATTCAAGAATTTCATCTACGCTGAACTGCTGCTGACTGAATCCGGCGACCTTATTTAATTTCAGCGTACTTTTTTGCTGTTCCACTCCGTCACCGTCAATATTGCTGACGATTTCGGTTTCCCCTTGGCTGATGACTCTTGCGCACACCGAAAAAGCACCATGGATATCTAATCGGCGCGGGCTGGTTGCTCTGCAATTAATATATTCAACACGGGTAAATGCTACAATCTGCGCGTTGTCCGCACTCTGTTTCAAAGTGACTGTTGTGGTAAACGATTCGCTGCTCTCACTGCACCGAACAGTTAACCCAACGGAGTCAAGGTAAAAGACTTTTACTATGTAGTTACCCTCCAACTCCAACCTGTCGCCGGTAATCCCTCTTGAAATGATCCGCGGATAAACCTGACATTTTAAAATGCGTTGTATATCCGGACAATAGTCAGGCAGACTGATGTCAAGGTCAACAGGCTGCTCCTGGCAGCCATCATAAATAATCTCGCTGGCGGCCAATGCCTCACGGTTAAGCATATAATCCATAAAGGCTCTCTCCTTTTCCTGTTTCTACCTAATTGTTATTCTAATCTTGTACCTTTTATGCTTATGCGTGTAAAAAAAGTACCGGCTGCTTTCAGCAGCCGGCATAAATTGTTTATCTTTCTTTCTTTATGTTAAAAACCGTGCGAAGTAAAAATCCTAAAAATTTCGGACTCTTAAATACGACTACCTTCATAACGCTACCTCCTAATTATGTTCAGCACCTTAACAGTGCAATACCCAGCGCAACGACGATACATGCCATGATAAACAATACCAGTCCCGTTGGGCAAAAACAAGAGATAACCAGCCCGAGCCCGAATGCCACCGCATACGGACCCGCACGACTTTCGTTTTTGCACCGCATTCAGACCACCACCTTTTTGAATAAGACCGCAATCTCTTTTGTCTTATCCCATTATATTCAGGTGAGGTTTATTTGGTGCGATTAAGTCAATACAATTATCAAGGCGTTTCCGTCGTGAACTATGATCCGGGCGTCGTCAGTTTCGATCAGATTACTCACACCGAGTGGATAATCCGAAGAAAGGCGTGCTTCTGTCAGCGGATACTTCATTCCCTCATAAGAAACCGTACAGGAAGCGGTGCCGAACGGAAACACGGAAACGGTGCTGCCTGTCAGTTTATTGAGCGACAGCCTGCCGCCGTTCAGCAGAAAAACACGGCATCCCTGACCCGCAATCATTGCTTTGCAGCCCTGTGCAGCAAGATACTGCAGTATACAAAGATTTGCAAACGAGTGGTCAAAACGGCCGCCGAGCGCCCCAAGCAGTATAAAGTCGCGAAACCCCCGCTGCAGTCCGACCCGTATTGCCGCCATCATATCGGTGTCGTCTTTTTCGACTTGCAGTTGGATTGTTTCAATATCTTTTGGAATTTCATTTTGGATTGAATCAAAGTCACCAATTACTAAATTAGGAGTTATATTATGCTGTAGTGCAAGATCAAGCCCGCCGTCAGCGCAAATGACAAATGAATTTGCCCAATCGATTTCATGGATAGCATCATCATTTTCACAAGGCGCGGAGCCGATGATCACACATTTTTTTATTTCATATCCCATTCTTTTAAATCCTTAACCTCATTATACATCGTAATATAGTTCTCGTGGCGGGAAACACTGATCTGACCATCTTCCACTGCCTGAATAACAGCACAGCCTTTTTCACAGGTGTGCGAACAAGAGGCGAATTTACACCGGTTCAAATAGGGCTCAAATTCACGGAAACAATACTGCAGGTTGTCCTTATTGACAATATCGTAGCGTTCAATCTGGATGGAAGAAAAGCCCGGTGTGTCCGCGACATAAGCATCATCCTGCAGCTTAATCAATTCGACCTGACGGGTTGTATGACGCCCGCGACCAAGTTTTTGACTGATCTCCCCGGTTTGAAGGTTAAGGCTGACATCAATGCAGTTCAACAAAGAGGACTTACCCACACCGGAATTTCCGGTAAATGCAGTAATTTTACCGTGCAGAAGATTTTTAATTTCATCCACGCCCTCCCCTGTTACGGAAGAGATAGAATAATACGGTATACCGGTTTTTGTGTAGATATCTTTCAGCCATTCCGTACCCTGCAAATCCGATTTGGAAACAATTAAAATCGGCTCAATACCCTTATCTTCCGCTGCGGCGATGGTTTTATCGATAATCAGAGTGCTTGGTGCAGGATCGCAGCTTGACACTACAATCATCAGCTGGTCAATGTTGGATATGGGTGGCCTGACAAGGAAGTTCCTTCGTGGTAAAATTTCCTCGATTGAACCTTTACCGTCTTCTTCCAGACTGATATTTACATGGTCACCGACAAAAGGGACGATCTTTTTTTTACGAAAAATCCCTCTGGCCTTACACTCATATATTGTACCGGCGGCTTCCACATAATAGAAGCCGCCGATTCCTTTTGTGATAATTCCGTTCTTCATATCCATATTCATCAATCGGATGGAGTGATTGCGCCGCTTGACACACCACTGTTCTGACCATTCTCAACGTATGGGTAACTTTCCGTCTGAGTGGGAACTCCGGTATCAAAATTAAGGGTAAACACTTTATATTTGTTTCCGTCTAACTGAATGATAAGTTGCTTTTCGCCGCTTCCCGTAAACGTGAGTTGACAAACATCGTTATAAGATGGATTAACTGTTATTTCCTTTTGAAGTTCATTGCCCAAGTATGCCTTTAGTGCAATGTCGTGGGTCACTTCTTTTGGCAGTAATACCGGAACAGTGATTGATTTAACCGACTGATTGCCCGAACTTACCACAAGGTTAACCGCGCTGCCTTTTGCCGCCTTGACTCCGGGTAAAGGACTGCTTTCAAGAACGGTATCCTTAGCTTTCCCACTGTCATCTTTTGTGGTGATTTCACCAACAGTTAAGCCTGCAGCCACAATTTGTGCTTTTGCGTCATCAAGTGTTTTGTCGATAACAGGAGGAATCGCAATTTGCTCGTTGGAAGTTCCGGTACTTACATAGACCTTTACTATGGTTGTACCTTCCACGACTTGAGTCCCTGCCGCGGGGTCCGTATTTTTGACATAGCCTTCCTGAGTTTTATCGTCTTCAACGGGATGAACTTCGGGCGTCAAATTGAGCTGTTTTAACGCCGCAATCGCATCATCCTGCGTATGATTTGATAAATCAGGTACTGTAACGGTCTTGCCGCCCGCATTAATTACAAGGGTTACCTCGGAATTGACTTTCACCATTGTTCCAGCCTTAGGATTTTGGTTTAAAATAATTCCCGCTTTTTGAGTGGCATCATTTTGAGTTTCCGTTACAAATTTAAATTGATAATCTTTATTATCTTTTACTTCCGTAAGAGTTTTACCTAAAAAGTCCGGAAGAGCAACATCACTTACCTGACTGTTAAAGCTATGAACCAAAGCAGCAATGCCAAAACCTATTGAAACAATCAGGAATGCGGCAGCAATACCGGCAATAATTAAAACTGCAACGGATTTTTTCCGCTTGGGTACGGCTTTGTCAAGCTCCTCTTCATATTCATAATTATCATTATAGGCGGGTTGTTCTGCATTTTTTACCGTATTAATTGCATCGATGTATTTTGTAGGTTTTTCATCAACAAAATATTTATACTGAAAACTGATACTCGGATTTCTGCGAAAAGCTTCAATATCACGCAGCATTTCTGCGGCAGACTGATATCTTTGCATAGGATTCTTCTGCATCGCCTTTAGTGTGATTTCCTCAAGACCGTCCGGAATTGCAGGATTAATTTCTTTAGGTGGTTTTGGGTCAGCCTGAAGCTGCATAATGGCGACGGAAACAGCATTGTCTGCTTCAAAGGGCAGACGGCCCGTGATCATTTCATAAAGCATTACACCTACAGAGTAGATATCCGCCTTTTCGTCGGTTAAGTCACCTCTTGCCTGTTCCGGCGCAATGTAGTGAACGGACCCGATGGCCTTATCCGTCATCGTACGTGTTTCGTTGCGTGAGAAACGGGCTATTCCAAAATCGGTTACCTTAATGGTACCATCCTGAAGAAGCATTATGTTCTGTGGTTTAATATCCCGGTGTACGATTCCCTTTTCATGGGCATGCTGCAGTGCGCGCAGAATCTGAACCGTAAAATGAATGGCTTCCTTCCACTTTATCTCTTTTTGTTGGTCAAGATATTCTTTTAATGTAATCCCATCGATGAATTCCTCAACGATATACTGAATTCTGTCACCAAAACTAACATCGTAAACCTTAACAATGTTCGGATGGGACAGCACCGCAATTGCCTTGGATTCATTTTTAAAGCGGCGGATAAATTCGTCGTTTCCTAAAAATTCATCTTTTAAAATTTTAATTGCAACGATTCGGTCGTCAATGATATCATAAGCGCGGTAAACTACCGCCATACCGCCGACTCCGATTAACTCATGTATTTCGTATCGCGCATCAAGCCTTTTGCCTGTATATTTATCCATACAAATCAACTCCTGTCAACAGTTAGTTTTCAACAATGGCAACAGTGATATTGTCACCGCCGCCAGAGTCTTTCGCCAGCAATATTAGCTTATCCGTTAAGGCATTCGCATCCAATTCTCTGGAAAGCTGGTAGATTTGCTCGGCATCAACATAGTTGGTCAGCCCGTCTGTGCAGATGAGAAGGAAATCGCCGGGATGGATTTCATTTTCGCAATAGTCAATTTGAATGGTGGCCTCCACTCCCAGAGCACGGGTTATAATATTTTTCTGCGGATGTTTTTTAGCCTGCTGCTCTGTAATGTCACCGTTATCGACCATTTCCTGAACCATTGAATGATCTGTTGTAAGCTGCCGGATTCCCTCCGCCGTAATCAGATAAGCTCGGCTGTCACCGGCGTGAGCAACATGCGCTATACCATGGGAAACAATAGCGGCCACAACGGTCGTTCCCATTCCACTGAGTTGTGTTTCTGCGCATGCCCGGTCATGTACGGCCAAATTCGCATTGAAAATGGCAGACGATATTAAGTTTTTGATAGAATTATCCGAAATGCCGTCATGATAGGATGAAAGAATTTGTTCTGAAATCTTATCGACAGCTATGCTGCTGGCAATATTGCCCCCATTTGCACCGCCCATTCCGTCACAGACAACCACCCATGCAGAATGATCCGGAAAAAGTCCGTTTTTGCAGGCATCTTGGTTTGATTGTCGCACCAGGCCAACATCACTCTTGCTGAACACTCTCAACATTGGCCACCTCCTCTTTATACCTGCGCCTTAGCTGGCCACAGGAAGCGTTTATATCAGAGCCTAGGGTTCTTCGAACCGTAACAGTAATCCCTTTGTTCAAAAGAATCTGGCTGAATTTTTGAAGTCGGTCGGCGGAACTTTTTCTGTAGTTCGCGCCGGTAACATCATTGACCGGAATTAAGTTAACATGGCTGAGTGTGCCCTTTAGTCGCTCTGCCAGCTCTTTGGCACAGTCATCACTGTCATTTATACCGCTGATCATGGCGTATTCAAATGATATACGGCGACCGGTGAGCTTGCCATAATAGCGGCAGGCCTTTAGCAATTCATCAATTCCCCATTTATGATTTACCGGCATGGTTTGTGAACGGATTTCATCGTTTGGCGCGTGCAGTGAAATGGATAAAGTTATTTGAAGTTTCTTTTCAGCAAGCTGATATATTTTATCTACTATACCACAGGTGGATAGCGAAATGTGACGCATTCCGATATTTATTCCCTCATCAGAAGAAACAAGTTCTAAAAATCGAAGAACATTATCATAATTATCAAGAGGTTCCCCCATGCCCATCATAACAACATTGGAAATCCGTATCCCGGCATCCGTCTGTGCAGCCTGAATTTGCGCAAGCATTTCAGAAGGAGTCAGATTACGTGAAAAACCGCTTTTCCCAGTCGCACAAAAGGAGCAGTTCATCCTACAGCCAACTTGCGTTGAAATACAGATGGTATGTCCGTGATGGTATTCCATCAATACCCCTTCCACATATTCCCCGTCATTCAGCCGGAATAAATATTTAACCGTCTTGTCCAACTTGGATTCCATTTTTTTTTCGATCACAGCATTGGCTATGTAGTACTTCTCCGAAAGGACTTGCCGAAGAGCCTTTGAAAGGTTAGACATTTCGTCAAAACTTGCCACGCCTTGATGCAGCCATTTGTAAACTTGCAAAGCACGAAAAGCCGGTTGACTATCTACAGTAAAATCGGCTTTTAGTTCAGCAAGTGTCATTGATTTGATATCCTGCAGGCTCAAAAGATTCACTCCTACTTTTTTTGAAAGGCAGCTATAAAGAATCCGTCCGTGCCATGAACATGGGGCATCATGGTAAATTGGTTGTCCGGTTCATCGATCACGTGAGAAAGCGAGCCGGGCAAATGAAGCGTAAACGGTTCAAACCCACTTGAGTTCTCTAAAAATCTTTCTGCTACCTGAAAATTCTCTTTTGGATTTAAAGTACAGGTGGAATAAACTAAAATCCCGCCGATTTTTACCAGCTCAGAGGATTTACACAGAATACGGTACTGCAAATCTGGCAGGCTGTCAATAGCTGCCTGTAATTTATACCTGATTTCGGGTTTACGGCGGATAATTCCAAGACCGGAACACGGGGCATCGCAAAGTACCCGGTCAGCCGGCTCCAATTCCGTATCATCAAGTATCGCATCGCGAACGGCAGCATCGATAATGGACAGTTTCAGCCGCTGCGCACCTTGCTGAATCAGCTTTACCTTCCCTTTGTACTGGTCAAAAGCAAGAAGCTCCCCCTGATTCCCCATCATCTCTGCCATTGTAAATGCTTTGCCGCCCGGAGCGGAACAAACATCGATTACTCTTTGACCGGCACTCGGACTCAATAAGGAGCAGCAAAACTGAGAAGAAAGATCCTGTATATGGAAGTACCCCTCCTGAAAACTTGGGGAAGCACTGATTGCGCCGGTATGCTGAAGCTCGATCGCATGATTAAGCCATGTAATGGCATTGGCCTTTACGCCTTCCGAATTCAGCTTTTCAATTAAGTTTTCCTCGGAAATTACCGTATTATTCACTCTTGCAAAAATAGGAGGTTTATCAAGTGAACTTTTCAGCAAGCCAAGGGTACACTCCGCACCGTAAGCTTCCTGCCAAAGTGAGATTAACCATTCCGGGTAAGAATATTGAACACTGAGCGATAATAGCGGTTCCTTTTTCTCATCCGGCATTTTAATTCCGTCAATATTTCGAAGTAAAGAACGCAAAACCGCATTGATAAAGCCGGAAGCCTTTACAAGGTTATTTTCCTTCGCGAGGTTTACGGATTCATTGACAGCCGCCGATTGCGGTATTTTTTCAAGATATAATATTTGATATGCTCCCATACGGAGTATTTCCAATACTTGTGGGGAAAGCTTTTTGACGGGAGTTTTTGAAAACTGACTAATGATGTAATCTAATGTAATACGCCGCTCCAATACGCCATAGAAAATCGCAGATGCAAGCGCTTTGTCACGCGGTTCCAATGAGGATGCTGCCAGCGTTTTATCCAATACAAGATTGGAATAGCCCTCGTTTACCTCCACGTGAAGGAGCGCGGACAGCGCGGCGGATCTTGCCGTATTCATCAATCTCTACCCCGTCGGTTACCTGCAAGCGCTAAAAGTCGCAGTAAATTCATGATCGCAGCAAAACTTGCAGCCAAATAAGTCATTGCAGCCGCTTTAAGCACACTTTTCGCACCCTCAAGCTCATCCGGATATAAAATTCCGGCAGCATCAAGCGCTTTGATTGCGCGGAAACTGGCATTGAACTCAACAGGGAGCGTAATCAGCTGAAACAAAACAGCAAAACTGTATAACACGATTCCGATTGTCACAACAAAATCATATTGAACAGGCAAAATCAAGCCGATAATCACCAGTGGGATCGCAAGCTTGGAGCCAAAACTGGTTACCGGAACTAAAACAGCGCGGATTTTATTGGGAAGATAGCCTTTGGCGTTTTGGATTGCGTGTCCCGCTTCATGTGCCGCTACACCGACTGCCGCAATGGTAGATGAAGAATAAACATCTTCTGAAAGGCTGATTGTGTTATTTCTCGGGTCGAAATTATCCGTAAGACTTCCGGAAATGCGCTGTACCTGCACTCCGTCAGCACCGCCAAAACGTGCAACAGCTTCCGCTGCCTGAGCACCGGTCATGTTTCTTGCCGTCGCTATGCGGGAATATTTCCGGAAAGCCGACTTCACCCTAACCTGTGCAATCATTGTAACAATCATCGCCGGAATTAAATATATTAAGTATGTATAATCGTAATAATAAAAACCCATGGTTATACCTCCTTTTACCTGTTGCGATAACATGTTAGCGTAACAGGTTATCGTAACTTGTTACCGTAGAATTGTATTTGCTTCTGCCGGATGCCCGCGGAGAAAATCTTTGCCGAACATCCTTTTACCGCCTTCATATTGCACTTCAACCAGTTCAATTGCAGTACCCTCACCGCAGCAAACAATAAATGAACCGGTTAAGTCCACGATTTGGCCGGCGTTTCCTGTATACCCGTCTACAATTTTTGACCGATGAACCTTTAATAGCTTATCGTTATAAGTCGTACTTGCAGTCGGCCACGGAGAAAGCCCGCGAATAAGATTATGAATTTCATTCGCTTTCTTACTCCAGTCAATCCGGGAAAGTTCCTTCGACAGCATGGAAGCATAGCAGGTATTTTCATCAGTTTGGGGAATCCGCTTTGCCGTACCGTTTTCCACTGCATGCAGTGTTTTTACAATCAGCTGCGCACCCACCAACGATAGCCTGTCATGAAGTTCGCCCGATGTCTCGTCCGGTCCGATTTCAGTTTTGTCCGTTAGGAGCATATCCCCTGTGTCCAGACCCTCAGCCATATACATGGTTGTAACACCTGTAACCTTGTCGCCATTGATCACCGACCACTGAATCGGTGCCGCACCACGGTATTTTGGCAGAAGCGAGGCATGTACATTGATACAGCCCGATGCGGGAATGTCCAAAATTTCTTTCGGCAGTATTTTACCGTAGGCGACCACAACAATGACTTCCGGGTTTAATCCGCGAACTGTTTCAGCCGCTTCTGCGGTACGCAGAGTGGTTGGCTGAAACACTTCGATTCCGTGCTGTACAGCCAATTTTTTTACCGGCGGCGGAGTCAGCGCATAGCCCCTGCCCTTCGGCTTGTCGGGCTGTGTAAATACCGCGCAAACGTCGTGCCCTGCGTCCAATAAACTTTTAAGGCAGGGCACCGCAAACTCGGGAGTCCCCATAAATATAATACGCATAGAATCACCTGCTCTGTTATTTTAAATGTTCCAATTCTTCTTCATCCAACATATGAATCACATGTGACTTAAACAGGATTCCATCCAAATGATCGATTTCGTGGCAGCATACTGTCGCCGTTAATTCTTCGCCTTCTAATTCGAAAAATTCACCCTTGCGATTCTGCGCGCGAATTTTAACATGCATCGGCCGTTTCGTAATCCCGTATTGTCCGGGGGAAGAAAGGCAGCCTTCCACACATTCCTGCTCGCCGCTTTGTTCCAGAAAAACAGGGTTGATCAATTCAATTGGGCCTTCTCCAATATCGATTATCACAGCACGCCTTAGAATACCAACCTGTGGAGCTGCAAGACCAACACCGTCTGCCTCTTTCATGGTTTCACCCATATCATCAAGCAGTGTTGCCAGCTTAGCATCAAATTTATCTACCGGGTGACAAATCCTATTTAAAAAGGGGTCGCCTTCTTTTATAATGTTTCTAATTGCCATATTTATACCTCCAGTTTACATAATCATATCAGGATTCATGTCTATAAAGGCCGTTACTTTGGAAAATTCCCGGTTTTCTTCAAATTGTATCAGCAACCGGGAAATCATCTCTCTGAATTTGCAGTTGTTGCGGCACTTAATAATCAATTTATACCTATATTTATTACTGATTTTACTAATTAATGCGGGGGATGGTTTTAAAACTCGCATTGGCTGGTCAGAATATTCACTCTGAGCAAGCAGGCTCAGCATACTGAGAAAACCATTGCTGGCTTTTCGCACGTTGTTTTCTGCCGAGCCAACAAAGCCAACCATACAGATATCGGAAAACGGCGGATACAGCATAGCCTTGCGGATTGCTATTTCGCCGGCATAAAATTCCAGATAATTTTGCTCTGCGGCAAGTTTAATAATATTATTTTCAGGTGTAAAGGTTTGGATAATTGCACGGCCAATGTATTTTCCCCTTCCGGAACGGCCGACTACTTGGGTCATCAGGTCAAATGCACGTTCATAGCTTCGAAAATCATCCCCGTAAAGTGCCTGGTCTGCCGACAGCACCCCGACGAGAGTCACGTTCTCAAAATCAAGCCCTTTTGCCACCATTTGCGTACCTATGATAATATCATACTCTCCTTGGGAAAAAAGTTGAAGCTTTTTCTCGTAGGCAAAGCGCGTCATGGTCGAGTCGGTGTCAAGCCGCAAAATCCGCGCTTTGGGTAAAAGCTCCTGGAGTTGTTCCTCCGCACGCTGCGTGCCGATTCCGGTATAATGCACCTTATCTTCGTGACAACTGGGGCATTCCTTTGTAAAAGGCACCGTATAGCCACAATAATGGCACATAAGCCGATTGTTCGCGGAATGATATGTGAGGGAGATACTGCAGTTGGGGCAGGAAATGACCTGCCCGCATGCTTTACAGGAAGCATATGTATTATACCCCCTGCGGTTCAGTAAAACAATTGATTGCTTGCTGTTTTTTAAATTCTCATCCAGCGCTTCTAAAAGCTCCGAACTGAGAATGCTACTGTTACCCTTTTCCAACTCCAAATTCATATCAACTACAGTGACTTGAGGCAGTTTTGCTTCACCATATCTTGCCGATAAGGTGTTCAGGCTGTAGCGACCGTTTTGAGCGAGATAATAACTTTCCATCGACGGTGTGGCAGAGGACAGCACCAGCAGCGCTTTATGGTAAGCACAGCGGAATTTGGCGACGTCACGCGCGTGGTAACGTGGTGAAGATTCCGATTTATATGTGTATTCCTGCTCCTCATCCATAATAATCAGTCCTAGATTTTTGAACGGTGCAAATACCGCCGAACGGGTGCCAACGGCAATCAAGGCTTCCCCGTTATTCACCCGTTTCCATTCATCCAACCGCTCTGCAAGGGAAAGCCCGCTGTGAAACACAGCAACACTGCGGCCGTACCTTTGATGAAAGATTGCAATTGTCTGGGGAGTAAGTGAAATTTCAGGCACCATAACAATAATACCACGGCCATCGTCCTTAACTTCGTCAATGAGCCGCATAAAAACCGATGTTTTACCGCTGCCGGTAACGCCATACAACAGCGAAACACCACCCGTACCCGATTTATATTGGTCGAATAAGCTTTGATATGCCGCTTGCTGTTCTTCTGAAAGAACAATTCCATCGCACGATTCAGGGTTCTGCACTTCGTCGTATGGATTGCGGTATATTTCAGCATCATAATACTGTGCTGCGCCTTTTGCCACAAGGGTATCAACGACGGAAGGAGTGACACCGGCAAAATAGCAGAGTTCCTTTAAAGAAGCGCTGTCAACATCGCACAGAACCTGATAAACACTTTTCTGCTTAGGCGTAAGCTTAGCAAGTTCCGGATGATCAACAAATCGCACCATCTTTTGCGTTGCATCACCAATCAGCCTGACCGCTCCGCTGCTTTTTTCAAGTACATTTGCCTTGCAGAGCTTTTCAGGCACTGGGGAATCCGAAACAAGGCCAATCGCTTTCATCAGCTTTTCGCGCTCAACCGGAGCTTTTTTTTTGGAAAGAAAGGCAATAACATATTGTTCAGTTTCGTTAAAAGAAGCAAGTTCATCCGAGTCAACCGCACGTGCCAGAGAATAAGAAGTTTTAATTTTAAGGTTGATACCGGAGGGAAGCAACAGCTTTGCGGCATCGAATAAGGTGCAGAAATAATGCTCTTTCAACCAAATAACCATTTGTAGTGCTTCATTTGAAAGAAGCGGTGCTTTATCCAGCACCGCCAATACAGGCTTTATTTTTTCCGTATCACTCTGCTGTTCCAGTTCCAGTATCAGCCCCTGCCGTTTGTTGTTGGAAGAGCCAAACGGAACTAATACCCTGCTGCCGGGTTTTACGGTGTCGAACTCAGCAGGAACAAGGTAATCAAAAGCCTTGTCAAAATGATAAACGGTATTTTCCACCGCGACTTTTGCAACGGTCATATTGGACATGACGCTCCTCTCAGAAGAATCTATTATTCTTCCGCATCGTCGTTTGGTTCGACATGCTCAATAATTCTAAATTTATGCTGCATAAAATCATGAACGGCCAAATCGACCGGCTTTTCTATTAAGATTTCACCTCGCGCCTCGGCGTCCCCGGCAATCTGTCTTGCTCTTTTCGCAACTGCTACAACAATGGAATAACGGCTTTCATTCGGGGTAATAATTAGGTCTGCAGAAGGTTTAAGCATTATTTAGCATCCTTTCAATTAAATCCGCATTGTGATGTATTCTGTGCTTTTCAGCACATATTATTTGGTTGATTTCATTAACAGTATTGTCAACCGTATCATTAATTATGAGGTAATCATAGTTACCGGCTTCCAGAATTTCTTTGCGTGCAACCGCAAGGCGATTCTGAATTGCCTCATCTACTTCCGTTCCACGCGCTCTCAGGCGGTTTTCAAGAGCCTCTAGGGATGGCGGCAGCATAAAAATGCTTGCACAGTCAGGACATTTCTGTTTGATCTGGGCGCCGCCCTGTACTTCAATTTCCAAAATCACATCATAGCCCTCGGCAAGCCAGTTGCGAATCGGTTCACTGGGCGTACCGTAACAATTGCCGCAATATTCAGCGCTTTCCAGCATTTCGCCCTGCGCGAGCATCGTATGAAATTGTTCCTTGGATATAAAATGATAATCAACTCCGTTGATTTCTCCGCTGCGCGGCGTTCGGGTAGTTGCAGAGACGGACAGTCTGATATTTTGATTCTTCTCCAAAAGACGTTTTAATATGGTATCCTTTCCAGCACCGGAAGGTCCTGAAAATACAACTAACAACCCCTTACTCGCCATCTTCTTCCAGCTCCTCCTCGGTGAGGTCTTCATCGCGGTCATTGAGCCTGTTGGCTACAGTTTCCGGCTGAACTGCGGATAAAATAACATGGTCGCTGTCGGTTATAATCACTGCCCTTGTACGACGGCCATAAGTTGCATCAATCAATGTTCCACGTTCCTTGGCATCTTGAATAATACGCTTTATCGGGGCAGATTCGGGGCTGACGATGGCAACCAGTCTATTGGCGGAAACCATGTTGCCAAAACCGATGTTGATAAGTTTCATAAACGAGCTCCTTCTATTGCCGTGGCAATCATTATTCAATATTTTGAATCTGTTCACGGATTTTTTCAATTTCCGCTTTAATATCCACAACCATGTACGCAATTTGCGAATCAACACATTTTGAGCCGATCGTGTTCGCCTCACGGTTCATTTCCTGCACAATAAAGTCCAGCTTCCGGCCAATCGCCTCATCTGAATTAAGCATTTTTACACACTGTTCAAAATGGCTGCGCAGCCGAACAGTTTCTTCCGCCACCGCAATTTTATCGGCGAAGATTGCAGCTTCCGTCAGGATTCTTTGTTCATCAATATTCGTGTCTGCCAACATTTCCGCGAGCCTTTGCTTTAGCTTTGCCTCGTATTCAGTGACGGTTTGCGGAGAGCGCTCCTCAATTTGACCGACAGTCCGCAGGATGGTATCGGTTCGCTGCAGAACATCCGTTTTAAGGCGTTCTCCTTCTGTTTCCCTCATGTGGATTAATGCGTCTAATGCACGGTCAGCCACTTTTTTTACAGAATTCCAAATAATTTCTTCATCGTCCGGCGTTTTGTGTATGGTAAAAATGTCGGTATATCTTGAAACGGTACTCACTGAAATATCATCACGAAGATGATACCGTTCAGCCAATTCACGCAGTGCGCTTACATAACCGGAAGCAAGGGAGTGGTTAACCAAAACCTGTGCATCGGTATCCTCCAGTGTTTCGATTGAAATATAAACATCGATTTTTCCTCTGGAAATTTGGCTTTGCAGATAAGATTTCAGTTTTTCATCCAAAAAGCCATAGCCGCGGCTGATACGCGAAGAAAATTCAAAATACCTGTGATTCACTGATTTAATCTCAACAATTATGTCACGCCCGTCAATTGTATCTTCGCATCTTCCAAAACCGGTCATGCTTCTAATCATGCAATATCATCTCAATTCAAACAGATTGCCAAATGGAAATTCCGGCAAAATCACCATAGAGCATTATTATCTATTTTAACAGTTTCTTATGGCAATTGTCAACTATAGTAAAAGTAAAACAATTCAGCCCCAAGAATAGGGCTGAATTGGCTTAATAATTTATTAGACAGGATGAACCATATGCTCCGGATCCGCATGTTTGCCGTCGATCTCATACTTCTTTTCCGCACGTTTTTTAAAGAAGTCGGTTGCAACCTTCGGGAATTGAGCGTATGAAAGAACGTCTTCCTCCTGCTCAGTCCATTGTGCACACTCTTTGCGGAGCGTTTCCAGCTCGGGTTTGATCAAATCGGCGGGCCGGCAAGTGACTCTGGGAGCATCGCCAATAATTTTCTTAACGAACGCATCATCAATCGGAATCGGAGTTGTTCCGTATTTACCGGCTACAAGATCCTTAAATTCATTGGTGCACATTTTGTAGCGTTCGCCGGTGATCACATTATAAACGGCCTGTGTGCCAACTATTTGAGAAGTTGGAGTGACAAGCGGCGGGTAACCGGAATCCTGACGGACACGCGGCACTTCCTGAAGAACATCAACCAGCTTATCTGCTTTGCCAGCCTGTTTAAGCTGGGACAGCAGGTTGGAGAGCATTCCACCCGGCACTTGGTAAACCAGCGCGTTGGTATCGGTTGCCAGCATTTTCGGGTCCAGCAGACCGCTCTTAATATATTTTTCTCTGATTGTCATAAAGTAGTCTCTAATTTCATTCAAGAGCACAAGATCAAGCCCGGTATCATATTCCGTGCCTTGTAACGCGGCAACCATTGATTCAGTCGGTGTATGAGAAGTACCGAGCGCCAAAGGTGACATAGCGGTGTCAAGATAGTCAACACCGGCCTCTACGGCTTTTAATTCGCACATTGAGGCAAGGCCGGAAGTGTAGTGGGTATGAAGCTGAATCGGAATCTTTACAGCCTGCTTGAGTGCCTTCACCAAATCATATGTTTCATAAGGAGTCAGGAGAGCGGCCATATCTTTCAAGCAGATAGAATCCGCGCCGGTTTCCTCTATTTTCTTTGCGTAGTCAACATAATATTCATGGGTGAAAATCGGGCCTGTTGTATAAGAAATTGCAACCTGTGCATGTGCGCCTTCTTTTTTTGCTGCTTTGATGGCAACTGTTAGATTTTTAATATCGTTTAGCGCATCAAATATCCGGATGATATCAATTCCGTTTGCAGCTGTGCGCTGAACGAAATATTCCAAGACATCATCCGCGTAATGGCGGTAACCCAGCATATTCTGTCCCCTGAACAACATTTGAAGCTTTGTGTTCGGGCAGTTTTTACGCAGGGTTCTAAGTCTTTCCCACGGATCTTCGTTTAAAAAGCGAAGGCAGGAATCAAAGGTCGCTCCGCCCCAGCATTCCAGTGAATGGAACCCAACCTGATCGAGCTTCCCCAAAATGGGGAGCATATCTTCAATTGGCATTCTGGTGGCAATCAGGGATTGATGCGCGTCGCGCAGAACAGTTTCGGTAATTCCAATTTTTTTAACCATTACAACGCCCCCTTACTGGAGGGAAACAAGAGGAGTACCGGATTCAACGCTATCCCCTTTGTTTACATGAACGGCTGCAACAACTGCATCGTGAGGAGCCATAATTTCATTTTCCATTTTCATTGCTTCCAGGATAACGAGCACATCGCTTTTCTTAATGCTTTGACCGGGCTTAACATTAACGGAAACGATGGTGCCGGGCATTGGAGACGAAATTAACTCTGCATCCGCAGGCACTTCTGCTTTCGCAGATGGAGCTGCCGGAGCCGGAGCAGCAGCTGGTGCAGGAGCTGCTACCGGTGCTGAAACAGCCTGTGGAACCGCGGCAACAGGTGCAGAAGTCACTGCCGGAACGAACCCAGACGCTGCTTCTTCTACCTGAACATCATATGCGGTACCATTAACCGTTATTTTAAGATTTTTCATATATTTGACCTCCTAAAATATTTATAAATTAATCAATAAATGAAGCCTACATTTGAATATTACTATGTTTTTTCGGGAGGCCCGTAACCCTTTTGCCTGAAAGCATTTCAAGGCCGGCAATGATTCTGGTTCGAGTTTCTTCGGCAAGAATGACATCTTCGATAAACCCGTTGGCAGCTGCTGCAAACGGAGTTGCTTCCGTTATCTTGTATTCCTCAATCAGCTTTTTGCGGTCCTCTACAGGATTTTCGGAACCGTTCAGGCGATCATTCCACAGAAAGATTGCCGCGGTTTCAGGGGCGAGCGGGGAAACAACCGCATTTGTCCATGCAAGGGTATAATCCGAATTTGCGCCACGACCGGCTGTCGCAATATAAACCGGGCCACAGGCCGTGCCGGTAATGACCGAAAGCTTCGGCGTGGTTGCTTCGGAATAAGAACTTGAAAGCTTGGACGCCTCCCTCAATGAAGCGAATTTTTCTGCGTTTACAAATGTAACAAGAGGAAGGGAAAACGCATCACAAAAGCGGACAAAGCGTGCTGCCTTTGAACAGGCATCCGCATCAATTATACCGTTCAGCATAACGATACCGGCAGTTGAACCGCCAATTTCGCAAAGACCGGTCACAGTTGGAGCTCCAAACTTTTCACCCAATTCAATAAAGCTGTTATCGTCACAGACAGCTGCAATAATCTCTTTGGCGCCTGATTCCTCTGTTAGTGCCAATGCACCGTTTTGACTCTGTATGTTCAGGATAGAGCTTCCGGAAAGATTATTTGACGGAAGGACCGTAATCAACCGGCGTACAGTTTCAACTGCACTCTGCTCATCCTTTGCTTCAATGTGACATAAGCCGAGTTTTGCTGCCTCATCTGCAGAGCCGCCTTCTCCGTTGGTAGCGATGGTGAGTTCTGCCTTGTCCGACATCACCACAATATCAGCGCCGGCGGCAATCATCGCTGAGGTACCGATACATGGGCCGAGTATGAGCGCAATCTGCGGTACTACACCGGAAAGATTATTGGAATTCAATAAAATATCGCCATAGGCTGCAAGCAGTTCACTGCCTTCTTTTAAGCAGCCACCTACAGAATCATAAATTCCGACTATAGGGGTGCCCGTTTTTACAGCTAAAGCATAAATTTTATTGATCTTGGCGGCTTGTGCCTTAGACATTGCTCCGCCTTCGATATCACTGCTTTGCACAAATGCATATGCGGGGCATCCCTCGATTGTGCCGTAGCCCGCCACTGCTCCACTATAATTGTCACCTGATTTAACAAAGCTGTCAATTTCATTGAAGCTGCCCACATCAAATAATGAAGTGATGCGCTTATAGCCGACGCTGTCTTTTTTAGTATCCTGTAATTTTTGCAACAGTTCGGCATTGCCGGAATTACTCATTTTAATTCCTCCATTTAAAATCCATTTGTTAAAATATTTACAATAATTATAATATATTCCCACTTAGTTGGCAAGTATTTATGAAGTATTTATCAGATCAACTGTCTATTTATTGCATATTTTTACAATATTTTTAAGCGGACACAGCATTCTTCCTTCTAAAGGCTCAAATCCACAGGATTGAAACTGTTCATCAAATGCCGAAACGAAGGATTCGATTTGATAGGCTCCCACCGCTGTGCCATAAGAAGCCGCTGCCCTCATCATACTGTCGGCACACATATTGCATTGCCCGTCTGAAATGGCGTTGTCGAACAGTTCCATTTTTAACATGCGTAAAGTGGATGCTTTAAAATCTATCACCACATAACCCAATTCTTTTCCTGCTTCGCTCATTACAAGGACTTCAACGTTGTCTTCTGCGCCCTGTATTGTCTGAAGGAGCCGGTCTTTCCTTACGCTGCTGTCCATCGGTAATATTGTAATCATCCAGTTCTCCCCCCATATCCTCATACTGCTGGTCCGCCTTTGCCCCCGCGGTAAGCTTTTTCACTTCTTCCGAAGTAAGCATCCGCCATTTTCCCGGCTGGAGCATGCCAAGCTTAAGTTGTCCAATTGCAATACGTTTCAATCTGGCAACCTCAAGCCCTAATTGCTCACACATTTTCCTGATTTGACGGTTTCTGCCCTCATACAAAACAATTTCAAGCACCACTCGCCCAGACTCCTGAGAAATTACATTTACTCGGGCAGGAGCTGTTTTTCGATCATCAATTACCATGCCGACAGCCATTTGTGTCAGCTGATCTTCTGAAATGGAAGGGCGGATGGTAACCCGGTATGTTTTTGGAATATGAAGAGACGGATGTGTCATGGCGTTCGCGAATTCACCGTCATTTGTCATAAGGAGCAAGCCTTCCGATTCGCGGTCAAGACGGCCTACCGGATAGATACGTTCCGAAACATCGCCAATCAGTTCGGCGACACATTTGCGGTCCATTTCGTCACTCATTGTGGTAATAAACCCACGCGGCTTATGCAGCATGAGGTAAACCTTTTTGCCATGGGTGTCAAGGGGTTTTCCTTTCACACTGACTTTGTCTTTTTTGGGATCAACCTTATCCCCTATTTTTGCGGTAACACCATTTACCTTAATATACCCGGCGGAAATCATCTCTTCTGCTTTCCGTCTGGAAGCAACCCCGCAGTCCGCAAGCATTTTTTGCAGCCTAACATCTTGTGCCATTGTATTTTTCACCCTTTATGTTTATTTATATCGTAAATAAATTTTTCAATTTATCCAAAAATATCTGAAATATGTTCTTTTCCGCAACGATCGAAGGAACCTGCACAGACGCCACCAGTTCTGTAGAAGCAATGGTTTGCGTACCGATCATATAACGCACAGTTCCAAGCACCTGGCCAACTTCTACCGGCGCATAGATAAAATGCGGTACTTCAACTGATCTTATAATACTGGAACTGTCTTCTGTATTTACCACTATGCTGTTACCGGCTGTTCCATACACGGAAGTGTTTTCCCTTGTTCCGCCAATAACAGGCAAATCAATTTTATAATTAGAGTCATCTATTGGATAACTGGTCAGCTTTGTGAACCCATAATTCAACATCTGCTGGTGATCCGTCCAGTCATCCGGTGCATTTAGTGTGACGGCAATTAAGTTGACTCCATTTTTTTGTGCCGCCGAAACAAGGCATCTGCCGGCTTTTTTTGTAAAACCTGTTTTTACACCGGTACAGCCCTGATACAGGTTTAATAGTTTGTTATGATTCGTGAAACGGCGTGTCTGTTCAGGACTGTTATACTGCACATTCATCAGCTTACTTCCTGCAATTTCAGCAAAATCAGGATTTTTCATTGCAGCCTCAGCAAGAGCAGCCAAATCACTCGCAGTGGTATAATGTTCATCGTCATCAAGTCCGGATGGAGTGACAAAATGCGTATTGGTAAGATTTAACTCCTTGGCCCGTTTGTTCATTAAATCGGAAAAGGCCTCGGTAGAACCACTAATTGCAATTGCCGCCGAATTCGCGGCGTCATTTCCCGAGACGATTAACATTCCTGCCGCCAAATTCTTAAGGCTGAGTTGGTCACCGGGCAAAAGGCCCATGGAAGAACCTTCGACTCTAACCATTTTATCAGTAATCGTAACAATCTTATTGTTAACCGCTGCAGCTTCCAGTGTAAGTAATGCTGTCATAATCTTGGTCGTGCTAGCCATTGGCCGCTTCGTATTTTCATCTTTCGCAAATAAAATTTGCCCGTTGTCCGCATTAATTAGCACCGCTGATTTTGCAGAAACCTGCGGTTGCGTATCTGCAAAGGCAGAAAGCGGAAAACAGGTGTACAACATAAAAATTAATAAAAACGATATTATTTTCTTTAACAAAGCAACCACCTACCTATAAAGAAATATATGCAGGCGGTTACTTTTTTATTTGATTTATTATACTTGTGGATCTTCCAGTTTGATATTAGCAGTTGCAGGAACTTGTATTTGAGCTTGATTCTGTGATTGGCTCTGAGAGTTATTTTCCCCATTTTGTTTAGACTTTTTTCCGTTTTTGCCATTCATCATGCAGCTGATTTTATCAACTACTTCCGGAAACATGCCTATAATTCTGTCTGCAGAATTGTTATACGGATCTATTTGCAGCATTTTAACGCTTCCGTTGCAGATTGTGATAAAAGCGACAGGGCTAATTGAAACGCCTGCACCTGTTCCGCCTCCAAAGAATTCCTTGTCTGTTTGGGCTTTGTTCGGAAAGTCTGAACCGCCTGATGCAAACCCATAGCTGATTTTAGATACCGGAATAATAATGGAACCGTCCGGTGACGTAATCGGGTCGCCTACAATGGTGTTTATGTCCACCATTTCTTTGATTTTTTCAAGTGTGGTATTCATCATACCTTCGATAGGATGTTCACTCATTTTAAATACACCGCCTTATTTTTTAAATTAATCATCTGTAGCTTGTTTGATTTTCTTGATTACTGTCAAGGATTGAAGCAGAGCTGTCAGCGAAGAGGAAACAAGGAAAATCAAAAGGATATGAGACCTGAAATTGAATCGGATTTTACATGTTTTCGCCTGAAAATTTGGAACAATATTAATTTGGTATTGCTTACACTTCAAATTATTAACCAACATGCCCATTGGCGTATACACCGCGGCACAAACTCCGCCGAAAAGGATAGCTGTTTGCGCTGCGTCTTCATCTGCAACGGATATGTCAGTGGAAAGTTTATCAATAACCAAGTGGGAAAAGAATTTTTTTGCTGTCCCTGTTGCAATTGAAGCAAATTCGCCGACAATATTCAAAAAGCCTGATAGCCCCTTCTGCTCTATTATGTCCCCGATTCTTGATTTTACATCATTACCAGTCTTTTTTTCTTCTATTTTTTCTACTATTTCGGGCTCTGCCTTTTGAGGTCTTGGCAAAATTTTATAAGTAAAAAATAAATATCTGACTTTTGCACTTAACTCATTTTCAAAATTCGCATCGATATAGATTGGGCAAAGCAGCAGAATTAGAAAAAATAACAGAACCCCTAATACAACTATGACTGCAATCATATAGCCTCCACAAAACGATTTAAAATTCCCGCTCAGGCCTCCGCTTTTTCGTTTTCTTCGTCCTCCGGCTGCTGCTTTTGCGGAAGCGGAGGTAACTCATTTAATGATGAGATATTCAGGCACCGCAAAAAATCGGCAGTCGTGCCATAAAGCAGCGGTCTGCCCGGCAGTTCCAACCTGCCCCGCTCTTCTATAAGCCCTTTAGAAGTCAGACTGCCCAACACCCCTGAACAGTCAACACCGCGTATCTGTTCAATAAACGCCTTCGTCACAGGCTGATTGTAAGCCACGATAGCAAGGACCTCCATCCCTGCCTGTGAAAGCGGCGTGTTCCGACGCATATCCAAAATACGGCGAATGGATTCGGAATAGGTCGGGTTGGTGCTCATCTGATAATGATCATCTAATTTCAAAATGCAGATTCCGGAATCTTCCGTATTAAACTTATCCATTAAGTTCTGAAGTATCTTGGAAGTGGTAGGTTTGTCCAACTCCAATGCCTCGGAAATTCGGTCAATTGAAACTGGGTCGCCGCTTGCAAACAGGACAGCTTCTATCGCTCCCTGTAACCTTTTGATTTCCAATTCTTCATCCCGCCATTCATAAGTTTAATCGTTGCACCCTGATTTTCACCTTCGATGCGAATTCGCTTACCTTTTACTAATTCGAGCACAGCTAAAAATGTTGCGACTAAATCAGATTTTTTTGTTTTTTCCTCAAATAATTCTTTGTAACTTACTTCGTTCTTTCGCCAAAGACGGCGAAGCACATAAATGATTTGTGAAGCAACCGAAACAATTCTATGGGTAACAATACCGGTAAAAGCCTCAGGAGGCGGTGGGATAAAGCGTCTGCCGCGCCCTGCTGCGTTTTGATAGGCCACCAAAAGCTCAGACGGAGTGTGGGTACGCCGATAGGTTTGGTCAACTTCAATCTCAGTTGGTTCACGAACAAAAGAATTAAAATTGAACTGCTCCGCCATAAGCTGAGCAACACGCTTGCATTCCTGGTATTCCAAAAGCTGGCCGCTCAATTCCCTTTGAAGCTCTTCCGCCTCTTCATGTTTGGGTAATAAGTAAACCGTTTTGATATAAACCAGTCTCGAAGCCATTTCTAAAAATTCACTCGCAACATTCATATCCTGCTCTTTCATTTCAATAATATGCTCCATATATTGGTCTAAAAGTTCGGAAATTTGTATATCGCAAATATTCAATTTGTTTTTAGCGATCAAAAAGAGCAGCAGATCCAGCGGCCCTTCAAACGCGGGCAGTTTATAGGATAGTTTTTCCATAGTACCCCACTTTTATAACACACCAAAAAGATGATAAGGAAGTTGTGCCAGCCACAGCACACCATTAAAAAAAACATTGTTCAAGTATCCGATTGGCCGACTTAGTATTCCGCTGAAAAGCAAAAGGAATGAAATCATAACAATATAGTTTTGATATCTGTAATAATTATAAAGCGCTTTATTGGATAAAAACGCGCCAAGAATTTTAGAACCGTCCAACGGAGGAATCGGAATCAGGTTAAATACCGCTAGCGCAACGTTAATCGAAATGTACGCTACGAAAAAGTCCTGAACAAACACGGAGATCGAGCCCTTTGTCGCAACAACGATTCCCCAGAAAATTAATCCGCCGACTAAGGAAGCAAGTAAATTGGAAACTGGTCCGGCCAATGAGGTAATCGCCATATCACGTTTTGCGTTTTTAAAGTATCTTGTATCTACGGGCACAGGTTTAGCCCAGCCAAACCCGAACAGCAGTAAGAAAAGCGAACCGATCGGGTCAATGCTCGCGATCGGATTCAAAGTGAGTCTGCCATTTATTTTGGCCGTATTGTCACCAAGCTTATATGCAACCCAGCCGTGGGCGCACTCGTGAAGCGGTAAGATAAAGAATATAATAAACAGTGTAGCCAGTATTTGCGAAAGCACTGCAGCCATGTTAACCGGCTGGCCGGAAAAAACGTCGCGAATCATATCAATCAGCATATATTACTCTCCTTTTTATTCTGTAATTATAATACTTCGATGAAAAAAAAACAAGCAAAGTACCCATTTATAGAGTGAAAATACAAATATATCGGCGTATAAATAAGAATATAAGAAAAAAGACTTGCAATTACTTCCTATATCTGATAAAATACCAATGTTGTAATTATACAAACAGCCCTTTTGAAGGAGGTGCAGACACATGGCAAAGTGTGAAGTTTGTGGCAAGGATATTGCTTTCGGTATACGGGTTTCCCATTCTCATAGACGTTCGAATAGGACCTGGAAGCCTAATATTAGACGCGTTAAAGCAGTTGTTAACGGTACTCCTAAGCGTATTTACGCCTGCACCCGTTGCTTGCGTTCCGGCAAGGTAACCCGCGCCGTCTGATGCAAAACGAACATTAAGTTTAGAGGAGCCTATTAGGGGCTCCTTTTTTCTGCCCTAAAAACAACAAAGGCGAACTGTTTTAACAGTCTGCCTTTGTTGTTTTTATTATTTACGGTGAATGCTCAATTTCTTTTCCGTACCGTTTTTAATTCTTACAATATTAGCACTATGTTTTAGGATTAAAATGACAGCCATTAACAAAGCGATCGATGTTGTAATCAGTACATAGGCAAGGGAAACGGGGCCAATAGTGGACCTTCCCCCTCGATAGTCAACGAAGAATGTAATTAAAAAAGTCGAAACCGGAAACATGGCCGCAGCGCAGATAGATGCCAGTGAGACAATTCTCGTAATAAGAAAAAGAATAATAAATAAAGATATTACAATAATGAATACACGCCAGTCAATCAGCGCAATCATGGCCGCACTGGTCAAGACTCCTTTTCCGCCCTTGAAATTAAAATAAACAGGATAAATATGACCAATTACGCAAAGGACACCTGCAATATAAGCGCCGTACTGCCTTGTGATCTCCGGCGCACCCACAAGAGTGGCAATATACTGAAAGAAGTATCTGCCAATCATCACGGAAACAGCACCCTTTGCAAAGTCAAACGCGAATGTAAACGCAGCAGCCTTCGGGCCAACGGACCGAAGTACATTGGTTGCCCCTGCATTGCCGCTGCCCAATGAGCGAATATCCGTGTCATGATCAAATAATTTAGTAAAGATAATAGAAAAACTAAGGCTTCCCAAAAGATACGAAACGACTGCCACTAAAATCGATGGCAGAATAAAATCTTTTAAATAATTCAACATCATGAATCCTCCTATTTATCCTCGCGCTCTCGCACAATAATTCTGATTGGAGTTCCCTCAAGCCCGAAGGTTTCACGAATTCTGTTTTCCAAATATCTTTGATACGAAAAATGGAACAACTTTGCGGAATTAACAAAACACACAAATGTCGGTGGCTTCACTGAAGCCTGCGTCATGTAGAATATTTTAAGCCTTCTGCCCTTATCCGTCGGCGGTTGAACACGCGCTGTAGCCTGCGCCAGAATGTCGTTGAGCATCCCGGTGGATATCCGCATGGAATTGGAATTGGCAACATGCTTAATCAATTCAAACAGACGATCAAGCCTTTGCCCCGTTTTCGCCGAAATAAAAATCATCGGCGCATAGGACATGAAAGAAAAATCTTCTTCCAGTGATTTACGATAATCAATCATGGTGTGGTCATCTTTCTCCACTGCATCCCATTTATTGACCACTATCACACAGCCTTTACCGGCTTCGTGTGCCAAACCGGCTACTTTAGAATCCTGATCGGTAAATCCGACTGTTGCATCAATCAGGATTGCACAAACATCGGCCCGGTCAATTGCCATTTGAGCACGAATAATACTGTATTTTTCAATGTCATCTTCCACTTTGCTTTTTCTGCGCAGACCAGCAGTATCTATCAGGGTAAAGCGCCCATATTGATTCTCCACGGTAGTGTCGATGGCATCACGGGTAGTTCCGGCGATATCTGATACAATGCATCTCTCTTCACCGGATATCTTATTGACAAGCGACGATTTACCGACATTCGGTTTCCCGATAATTGCAACTTTAATCAGTTCGCTGTCTGTTTCTTCTTCTTCTTCTTCCTCCGGAAGCAGTTTCACAATGATATCCAACAGATCGCCCGTACCATGACCATGTACAGAAGAAACGGCCACGGGGTCACCCAGCCCCAAATTGTAAAACTCATAAAACTCTGCAGGCGGGCTGCCGACAGTATCGCACTTATTGACGCATAACACAACGGGACGTCCGCTTTTTTGAAGCATGGTCGCTATGTCGGAATCCGTTGCAACAACACCTGTGCGAATATCTGTAATCAGTACGATTACGTCCGCTGCGTCAATTGCCAGCTGTGCCTGTATTCTCATTTGTGACAAAATAACATCGTTTGTGTCTGGCTCAATGCCGCCTGTGTCCACAATGGAAAATTTGCGGCCTTCCCACTCACAGTCACCGTAAATCCTGTCGCGGGTTACGCCAGGCGTATCCTCCACAATAGAAAGACGCTGACCAATTAATTTATTAAAAAGGGTTGACTTGCCAACATTTGGCCTGCCAACAATTGCCACCACTGGTTTAGACATTGTTCTCACTCCCTAATATCGCATTTAAAAGCTCATATCCATCATTCGGAACTGCAGTTATTTTAACTTGCAATTCTCTTTGCAAATCTTCCAAAGAAACATCATCCAAAAAAACATCTCCTTCGCGGCGCAGCATCACGTTTGGAAGAAGAAGCTCGTCCCCTAAAATCATACCGTTCAACTGTTCTATGATATCCCCGCCGGTAATGAGACCCGTCACATTAATAGTATGACCAAAAAAATTATTTCTGATTGGAACAACATTGCAAATAAGATTATGGCATTTTATTCTTAATTCGTCAAGCAGTTCATTTAAAAACGAATAAACAGCAGTTCCTGTGACCATGGTCACATGCCGGTTTTCTGCCGGAGCTTTAAAATCAATGAGTGCCTGTTCAAATTCCTGTTTCAGGTTTGCCATCAGTCCCACGCCGTTTTCAAGCTGATCAAAATCGCCGTAAAACTCAGCCGGAGGAATGGAGCGCTGTGCTTTCAGGTAAAATTCATCCGCGGCATAACAGAGCCTCTGCCCATACTCCGATTCAAATTGATTACCATAGCGTTCCACTGTTTGCACCACTGCATCGGCCGAGGGCTGATCGTACGGTTCCAAGGGATACAGGCCATCCCTGTATTTAGTGATACCCAGGGGAACCAGCGCAATGCTCTGAACGGACGGGTACAGGGCGCCAAGGTCTGTCAAACTACGGTTTAGTTCGTCACCATCATTTACGCCCCTGCACAGTACAAGCTGAGAATTGATTTTGATACCTGCTGCAGCAAGCCGGTACAGAATATCTAGTGATTTCCCCGCAAAGCGGTTGCCCATCATTTTCACCCTGAGTTCAGGGTTTGTGGTGTGCACCGAAATATTGATCGGACTGATATGCATTTTTATAATACGATCAACATCATGCTCACTCATATTGGTGAGCGTAATGTAATTTCCGAATAAAAATGACAAACGCGAATCATCATCCTTAAAATACAGGCTTTTCCGCATCCCTTTTGGCAGTTGGTCAATAAAGCAAAAAATACATTTGTTACGGCAGGAAAGCTGCTTGTCCATTAAATACGTTTCAAATTCGAGGCCAATGGATTCATACTCCCCTTTTCGAATCGTCACCGTACGGCTATTCTGTTTATTGTCCTTTATCACAATGGACAAATTTTTACTCGTTTCATAAAAACGGTAATCAAGTATATCGTTAATCTCGTTGGAATTAATGGAAATCAGCAGTTCCCCGGGCGAAATTCCAGCCAGCTCTGCCGGACTTTCTTTATTAACAGAAATAATCTTAACTGGCATGACGACTCCTTTAAAACAAAAAAATAAGAGAAGGATTCCTCCTTCTCTACATTTCCGGAAAATCAAGTAAAGCTTTATGCTTCCTTCTTAATTACTTCCCTGCCGTTGTAGTAACCACAACTGCCGCAAACTCTGTGAGGGGCCTTAAACTCACCGCATTTGGGACATTTCACCAGAGTAGGAGCACTAATCTTCCAAACATTTGAACGTCTTTTATTTTGTCTAGCACTTGATACTTTTCTCTTTGGTACCGCCATTGTCAGCACCTCCTTATAAAACTCGGACTAATCTATCAGCTTTTTAAGAACCTCCAAGCAAGGATCAATCTGATGCAAGTCACAATTACACGCTTCGACGTTTAAATTTTTGCCACATACAGGGCATAAGCCCTTGCAATCTTCACTGCACAAAAACTTTGACGGAAGTTCAAGCAGAATATCTGCCCTAATCAACTCGTCCAAATCAAGCTTATAATTCTCGACTTGAATATAGCTGTCATCGTCTTCATTTTCCAGTGACAAAACCAAACCATGCGAAAATGTGTAATGATAGGATCGATTAATTTGTTTTGTGCAACGGTCGCAAGGGATAGAAAAATCAAATGATACCTCTGCATTCAACTGCGCAAATCCATCATAGTTTTCCACACTACCCTGTACCGAAACAGGTGAAACAAACGGATAACATCCGTTGATATCAATAGAAGACAAGTCGAAGCTATAATCAAACGAACAGTTTTTTCCCTCTTCTAAAAACACCTTTTTTAAATCAAGAAGCATAATTACACCTCAGCGCTACATTTGTTAATTATATAGGTTTATCCATGCTTTGTCAATAGAAAAATACCGCATCTGCGATTTTTTATCACAAAGATACTGCCGGAGGCATTTCGCCCCCGACAGTATGCTAAATCCTAATAGTTTAAACCAAAGCAGCTACAGATTTGATAGCTTCCGGTAATTCATCTGAATCCACTGAAATCAAAAGTGTAATTTTTGTATCAGCCAAAGCGGAAAGAGCGTTCATTTTCTCTGCAAAAGTCGTTATTGTCTTCATATCAAAGCCAACAATCTTCAGTGTAGAATCCACAAAAATATCGGTAACGTCATAATTTCCGGCACAAATTCCGCTGATAAAGCCGCACAGTGCGTCTGCACCCTGAATGTCGTAAGCGTCGGTGTCAACCAATCTTGCCTGATGGGAAATGTCGTAGGTTAACTTTAATCCTTTTTCAATTACGACCACATTGCCATTGGAATTTTCGATTGCATCGTTTGCACGCTCAATTAATTTTTTTGTTTTTCCAGAACCTTTTTTGCCAACGATAAGAGTAATCATGAAAAACTCCCCCTATTTAATATTTATTTCCGTCTAACGGATATATCCTGGTATCTCTTACTTTTTTAATCTTGCTTCAAGTATGCCTTTTTCGGATTCATAACCCGGTTTGCCAAGAAGAGCAAACATATTTCTTTTGTAGCTTTCCACACCCGGCTGGTCAAACGGATTCACACCCATCATATAACCAGAAATCGCGCAAGCCTTTTCAAAGAAATAAACCATGTATCCAAGCGTATTCTCCGAAAAATCCGGAGAATGAAGCACAACATTCGGCACGTTACCATCCGTGTGTGCTAAGACTGTGCCCTCAAACGCTTTTTCGTTAATGTAGGCCATACTCTTACCTTCCAGAAAGTTTAAGCCGTCCACATTTTCAGGGTCATTGCCTATAAATAAATCCTTTTTTGCCTTCTCGAACAGAACAACCGATTCAAACAGAGAACGTCTGCCTTCCTGAATGTATTGGCCCATAGAGTGCAAATCGGTTGAAAAAACAACGGATGCTGGGAAAAGCCCTTTATTGTTTTTCCCTTCGCTTTCACCGAAGAGCTGTTTCCACCACTCACACATCATGGTGAACCGTGGTTCGTAGCTGACAAGAATTTCAATTTCTTTTCCCTTACGGTAAAGAATATTGCGAAGCGCGGCATATTTATAGCAGTCGTTTGCGGCTAAATCAGGATTGTTCAGTTCCTTCTGTGCTTTCGCGGCACCCGCCATCAGTGCGTCGATATCAGCACCGCTCACTGCGATTGGAAGAAGTCCAACTGCGGTAAGTACTGAATATCTGCCGCCGACATCATCGGGAACAACAAAAGACTCATATCCCTCTCTTGCAGCCAGCTGTTTTAAGGTTCCGCGCGCCTTGTCTGTCGTGCAATAAATCCTCTTGCGAGCTTCTTCTTTTCCGTATTTTTCTTCCAAAAAGTTACGGAATACCCTAAAAGCAATTGCCGGCTCCGTAGTGGTACCGGATTTGGAAATCATGTTAATGGATACATTCCTACCTTCACAGATTTCAAGCAGTTCGCTTAAAGCGGTTGAACTGATGCTGTTACCGGCAAAATAAATATCCGGTGTGTCTTTCTTTAGGGAATTGTAGTTTTGTGATTTTAAAAATTCAATTGCAGCCCGTGCACCGAGATATGAACCGCCAATTCCGATTACAATAAAAACATCGGTGTCGGATTTAATCTTTTCTGCCGCAGCCTTAATTCGCGCAAATTCTTCTTTATCATAATCGGTGGGCAGTGTCACCCATCCTATAAAGTCATTACCCATACCAGTTCCGGAATGGAGCATTTCGTGGGCAAGCTTAACCTGCGGTGCGATGGCAGTGTATTCATTTTGGTTGACGAAACTAGACAGATGCTGTGCATCGAGTTGAATAGACATATAGTTTCCTCCTAAATGTTGCTGTTGGTGTGATTTCATTTTACAATATATTGATAGCATTTGCAAGGAGGAGCACTATATTTTATCAATTTTTCCTATATATTTTTTAAAGCATCTTAAGAAGATATTTTGCCATTAGCCGGAAAACAGATGAAAAAGTAATTTCAGCAACATCTGTTTTTGCACAGATGTTATACTCTTTTACAACCTCATTCCCCAGCGTATATGTAATTTTTCCCACTATTTGCCCCTTGGTAACAGGCGCTGTGACAGCTTCATTAAATGTTACTTTGTATTTGATGTCCGCTGCCTTCCCTTTCGGCACCAAAATGCTGCCGTCTGCGATTGCCGTGGTCTCAACTGAACTATTCATCCCGTTTAGCACAGCTACAGGCTGAAGCGCCTCCGACGGCAGATTAGGTGTGGTAACCGACCAGTTTGCAAAACCAAAATCGAGCAAAGTAGAAGCGGCAGAAAAACGGTCTTTGGTACTGGAGGAGCCAAGCACCACAGCAATCAGCTTGACTCCGTCACGCTCCGCCGTTGCGGCAATACAGCTCCCTGCTTTTCCGGTTGTTCCAGTCTTTAATCCTGTAATACCTGTATAAGCATTGATCAGCCTGTTTGTGTTTACAAGCTGTGTTTTCCCATCGCGAAGATAATCGATACGGGTTTTCGAATAATCAAATATTTTTTTGTGTTTCATTAATTCACGCGACATAACCGCAACATCGTACGCAGAAGTAACGTGGCCGTCTTCATCCAGCCCGTTGCAATTTTTAAATGTAGTGTCTTTCATGCCCAGTTCCTTGGCTTTTTCATTCATCTGCTGTAAGAATTCATCTTCGCTGCCGGAAACAAATTCAGCCAGAGCAACCGCCGCATCGTTTGCGCTGGCGATTACCGTCGCTTTCAGCATATCGTCCACGGACATAGTTTCCCCAGGTGCCAGCCAGATATCCGAACCACCCATGGAAGAGGCATGTTCACTTGCGGTGACAGTATCGGTAAGTTTAATTTTTCCGGAATCTAACGCTTCCATGACAAGCAACAGAGTCATAACCTTGGTAATTGATGCACAGGGGCGCTTTTCATGTGAATTCTTTTCATAAAGAAGTTTTCCGGTTTGCGCTTCCATCAGCACGGCTGAAGGAGCCTTCACCTCCGTGTCGGTCAGCGCGGCCGCTTGCACCGGTAAAACAGAAATAACCATCATTACAGTTAGAAAGCATGCCGACAACTTTTTAAACTTCATATCCAGCACCTCCTATTTATTAGTAATTCTTATGCCCAATTTAAGAGTTCTATCCATAAAATTTATCAGAAATCGGCACACAGAATCATATTACACAAAAAAATGAATATAGAGTGAAATTTCCATGCCGCAAACCGGCATATATTAGTATCGCTTTATTTATCATAATAAAAAAGAGAGCTGAAAATTCAACTCTCCTAAAAATACGATGTCAATTTTATCACATCAATCACTGTCTGACCGAAATTCCTTTTTGTGCAAGATATAATTTTAATTCCGGTATTGTAATTTCGCCGAAATGAAAAAGGGAAGCGGCAAGCACCGCGTCCGCTTTGCCTGTAGTAAAGGCATCATAGAAATGCTCAAGGCTCCCGGCACCGCCGGAAGCAATAACAGGGATATTTACACTCTGCGAAACAGCCGCAGTTAGTTCAAGATCGTATCCGTTTTTAACCCCGTCGCAATCCATGCTGGTAAGCAGAATTTCACCCGCACCGAGTCGTGCAGCTTCCATCGCCCATTCCACAGCGTCTTTTCCGGTATCGACACGACCGCCGTTCAAATAAACCGTCCATCCGCCCGTACTCCTGCGTTTTGCATCAATCGCACACACCACGCACTGGCTGCCGAACTTTTTCGCAGCTTCGCTGATCATGGCAGGGTTTTTCAATGCCGCCGAATTTACAGACACCTTGTCCGCACCAGCCCTTAACAGTGCAGTAAAATCTTCTACCGTTCTGATTCCACCGCCAACGGTGAACGGAATGAAAATACGGTCTGCCACCTTGCTGACAATATCCAATATAATGCCCCGTGCTTGGGCCGACGCAGTAATATCCAACAATACAAGCTCATCCGCTCCCTGTTTATCGTATTCCACGGCAGCTTCTACAGGGTCACCGGCGTCCCTCAAATTAATAAAGGAAGTGCCCTTTACAACTCTGCCGTTATTGACATCAAGGCATGGAATGATTCGTTTTGCATACATATCGATTTCCTCCGCATCAATTTCAGCCAATGAGCCGAATAAAATTTTGCAGCATTTGCAACCCTGTTTTTCCGCTTTTTTCAGGGTGAAATTGTGTGGCGAAAAGGTTCCCCTTCTGTACTGCCGCATCAATCGACACGCCATAATTTGTGATAGCGGAAACCTCATCCGGATTTTTAGCTTTCAAGTAGTAGGAATGAACAAAATAAACGTATGGATTTGGATCCAGATCTTGAAAAAGGCCGTGCGGCTGTTTAATATCAAGCGAATTCCAGCCGATGTGCGGAATTTTCAGTCCGGTTTCCGCCGGTATTTTTTGAATTGTTCCGTCTAAAACACCAAGGCCGCTCACACAGGGTGACTCTTCGCTGCCCTCAAACAGAAGCTGAAGACCAAGGCAAATACCCAAAAACGGTTTTCCGGATTCGATAAAATCAAGTACCGGATTGATAAGTTTTGAATTTTTCAGGCATTCCATGGAATCACCGAACGCACCGACCCCGGGCAAAACTGCCGCGGAAGCGCCGAGCAGCTCGTCTTTGTCAGCCGTGACACGAACATCGCATCCTATAAAGTTAAAAGCCTTTACAACGCTTTGCAGATTTCCTGCTCCGTAGTCGATTACAGCAATCATGATATCTTAATCCTTTACTCAATTAATATGTATATTTTATCATTTTTTTTGAATAAAGGCAAACTTTTCACTGTATTATGATAAATTTATTATAATAATATGTAATTAAATCTAAATTAAAAATAAGGACAACGATTTCTCGTTGTCCCTTTTCGGTATTTAGTCTTCCAGTTCCCAGCCGCGGCAGCGTTCAACCGCCTTGTGCCAGCGGGAAATTAATTTTTTCTCTTTTGATGCATCCATAGATGGCTTAAATGCTGTTTTCGCTTTCCACAGATTTTTTAACTCATCATCAGTGTCCCAAACTCCAACCGCAATTCCTGCCAGCATCGCAGCGCCCATTGCTGTTGTTTCCACACAAGATGGCCGGCAAACTGTACAATGGATTAAGTCCGCCTGAAACTGCATCAGGTAATTACTCTTACTGACTCCGCCGTCTACACGAAGTTCCTTCATTGGAACTCCGGAATCTTGTTGCATGCATTGAAACAAATCGCTGCTTTCAAACGCGATGCTCTCTAAAACTGCCCTTGCCACTTGTGCGTCCGTGGTGCCGCGGCTTATCCCAATTAGTATTCCACGAGCGTACATATCCCAATAAGGAGCGCCAAGGCCGGTAAACGCAGGTACAAACATTACCCCGCCGCTGTCTTCCACACTTTCTGCCAAAATATCCACATCGTGCGATTCTCTAATGATTTTAATGCCGTCACGCAGCCAATTGATTGCAGACCCTGCATGAAATGCGCTGCCCTCCAGCGCGTAAGTAACCTTACCGTTTATGCTCCAGCCGATTGTGGTAAGCAAACCGCTGGAAGATTTCACAGGCCGGTCACCTGTATTCATCAGGATAAAACATCCGGTTCCGTATGTATTTTTTGCCATCCCCGGTTCAAAGCAGCACTGTCCAAACAGTGCCGCATGCTGGTCACCCGCAATACCTGCTATGGGAATTTCCATTCCAAGTACGGGGCTTTGGCACATTCCCACGATTCCGCTGGATTCCACTACCTGCGGCAAAGCTCTTCTCGGGATGCCGAACTCCTGTAACAAACGGTCATCCCATTGAAGCTTATGAATATCGAACAGCATGGTACGCGATGCATTTGAGACATCGGTAATATACGTCTTTCCGTCTGTCAGTGAGTACACAAGCCATGTGTCGATGGTTCCAAAGCGCAGCCTGCCCTTCGCTTCGAGCTCTTTTGCAGCCGGAATATTTTCCATAATCCATTTCATTTTTGTGGCGGAAAAATAAGCGTCAATGATTAAACCCGTTGTATCATAGATATAATCTGACATGCCTTTTTCCTTAATCCGTTCACATTCCGGCGCGGTGCGCCTGCACTGCCAAACAATAGCATTGCAAATGGGAATACCTGTGACGGAATCCCAGGCAACTGTGGTTTCACGTTGGTTTGTTATGCCGATTGCGGCAATATCATCCGCTTTAATCCCTGCCTGCGCTACAGCTTCGCGCATCGCATATAACTGAGTTTCCAGTATCTCAACCGGATCATGCTCAACATAACCCGGCTGGGGGTAATATTGTTGGAACTCTTTTTGCCCCTTGCCCACAATTGCGCCATACGTGTTAAAAATGATGGCACGGGAACTTGTTGTTCCCTGATCCAACGACATAATGTATTTACCGATTTGCATAGCATGATCTCCTTTTTAAAATGATACAATACTTTTTGCAACATGCAAAAGTATTACGTTGCTGCTGAAGTCAATTACCATTGGCTAAAGCCGAAGGTTTTGAACCGTAATTGACTTTAATAAAAGTATAAACGCTTAAAAAAATTTGACAATAAAAATAAATGACTGTATTATAATTTTTATTGTCTTATTGATTCGGAGGTTACTATGGATTATTTTTCACTGGTTGGCATTGCGGTAGGGCTTTCAATGGACGCTTTCGCCGTAAGTCTTACAAACGGCGCAATTACCAAGAAGGTAACCCTTGCTTTTGCGGTAAAGCTTGCACTGTGCTTTGGCATTTTTCAAGCGGCAATGCCGATGCTGGGCTGGATGGTTGGAAAAGTTGGTGAAAATTTTATTAATGCAGTGGACCATTGGGTTGCACTGATTCTGCTCGCCTACATCGGGATTCAGATGATTGTAGAATCCCGCAAAAAGGCACATTGTGGTGAATTCAGCGGTAAACAGGATAATATTAGTTTTCAAAAATTAATTGCCCTTGCAGTTGCGACCAGCATAGACGCACTGATTACCGGAATTATTCTGCCCTCTGCTGTTGGCGCATCCACTATCCCGCTAATGCTTATGTCAATCGGAACGATCGGAATCATCACATTTTTGATTTGCCTGATCGGAGTTTATATCGGCAAAAAATTCGGTATTCTGTGCTCTTCAAAGGCTGAAATTGTCGGCGGTATCGTGCTGCTCGGAATCGGTATAAAAATCTTTATCGATCATGTGTTTCTTGGTTAATTTGATAAACGGTGTTCAAACCGTTAATTTGGCTAATAATTTCTTGCCTGAGCCGAATTGGTGATTGAACTGTAATCCGGCTCCCATACTGCAGCAGCCATTCGATTAAACCATTGCTGACGCAAACATGTGCCCTAACAGTAAATGCGTTTTCATCGTGGCAGCAAAATTCAATTTCGCTGCCGAATTTATCGACTACCGCTTCAAGTATGTCATTTGCACAGCGAAGTTCAACCAACTCCTGTTCCCCGTTATACATATTAAATGTTTTTCTCAGATAGTCGGCTGTATCAAAATATTCCCGGTACGGGCTGACTTCACGGAAAGAACGGGAATCCACTTCCGTAACAGCTGCGTGTTTCATTCGGTCAAGACGAAAATTACTAACCGTATTGTACTTATTATAATTACCTGCAAGATAATATTTGTCATTTGCCCATAGCAGGGCGTACGGACTTATTTGGAACTCCCTCCCTTTATCAAGTACAGCTTTTTGATCAACTATTATCCGATGATAATATAAAAATGAAATTTGTTTGCCTGACGAGATTGCCCGGTTGATTGCATCAATATTATAGTAAATCTCTTCATTCTCAAATTTGACACGCTGATCCACATAGATTTGTTTAAACACACTTTCAGCCTGATAACAGCTTAAAAGCTCACGTAGCTTGCCTGTTAGCTCGGCTGTTTTTTTATTTGTGATAAAAGGCGCGGTAAGTACGGCGTCCAACAGAAGGCGAACCTCCGGCAGTTCAAAATCACGCTTTGCAACAAAAAAACCGGGTTTTGGCAAACGCGTCTGGATGATGTCAACTCCATACTCGGTTAAAACTGCAATGTCACGGTAAATAGACTTTCGCTCACAGGTAACACCGCGTTCTTCCAAGAGTGCACACAATTCACCGGAGGAAAGCGGGTGTTCTTCATCGGAATACCGGTTTAAAAGCTCCAGTAATATTAAAAGCTTGATTTTATTATTTCCGTTATTTGCCACTCCAATTACCTTCTTATTTTATTTATCAAGTATATTCTAACATATTAATACCAATTATTACAGATATTTTATTAAAATTATGTAAAATAGAAATAACTGTTCAATGTTAAGTTAATTTGTATTTTTAACACTTACTTAGTAAGTTTCGTCTTTATTAAACTTGAATTTCTTCCGAAAGAATGTTATAATATTAACAAAGTATGTTTTGGAGGAGTAAATAATGGCTATAAAAGTACTAACTGCGCGCCAAGCAGCAGATTTGGTTCCAAACAACGCCAACTTTGCTACGAGTGGGTTTATCGGCGCATCATTCCCAGAAGAAATTGCCATTGCAATTGAGGAACGTTTTTTAGAAACTGGCGCTCCTAATAATTTAACAATACTTTTTTGTGCCGCACAGGGTGATACAAAAGAAAAAGGATTAAATCATTTCGCGCACGAGGGAATGACCCGACGTGCAATTGGCGGACATTGGGGGCTTGCACCAAAATTAGGCAGAATGGCCGCTGAGAACAAAATTCTCGCTTATGACTTTCCTCAGGGTGTCACCACCCATATGTTCAGAGATTCCGCAGCTCACAAACCGGGTACAATTACCCATGTCGGTCTGGGAACCTTTACCGACCCAAGACTTCTCGGCGGTAAACTAAATGATATGACAAAAGCAGCGGAAGACCTTGTTACGCTAATGGAAATTGATGGAAAAGAATATCTGTTTTATAAAACACATCCTGTAAATTTTTGTATTTTATCCGGAACATATGCTGATGAGGATGGAAATGTTTCGTTGGAACGTTCGGGCGTTAAAGCTGAAACACTCGCTGTGGCACAGGCATGCAAAAATTCCGGCGGTACTGTAGTTGTTCAGGTAGAACGGGTTGTAAAATCCGGTTCCCTTGACCCGCAAAAAGTTGAGGTGCCCGGAATCCTTGTGGACGCAGTTGTTGTTGTCTCCGATATAAAAAATCATATGCAAACCTTCGGTACACAGTATAACCCCGGTTTCTCCGGTGAACACCAAATGGGGCTGGGGGAATTTACGCCCATTCCCCTCGGCAATAAAAAGATTATTGCGCGCCGCGCCGCAATGGAATTAAGGAATAAAAGCGTTGTAAATTTGGGAATCGGAATTCCGGAATTTATCTCCTCCGTTGCAATGGAGGAGGGAATTACAGATAAGTTTACTTTAACTGTCGAATCAGGAATTTCGGGCGGAAATCCGCAAAGCGGTTTGGACTTTGGCGTCAGCCTTAACCCAAGATGTATTATGCCGCAGCCTTCCATGTTCGACTTTTATCAGGGCGGCGGTCTTGACCAGGCATTTTTAGGTTTTGCAGAATCAGATAAGGACGGAAATGTGAATGTATCAAAATTCGGCCCGAAACTTCCCGGTTGCGGCGGATTTATTGATATTTCGCAAAATTCGAAACAAGTGTTTTTTTGCGGCACCTTTACTGCCAAAGGACTGAAAACGGAGGTTGTGAACGGAGAACTGCATATTGTTGAAGAGGGCGTCATCAATAAGTTCCGTGAGAGTGTGGAACATATCACCTTCAGTGCGAAGCAGGCAATTAAAACAAACCAACCGGTTTTGTATATTACCGAGCGTGCAGTATTTGAACTGACGAAAGACGGTATCATGTTGTGCGAAATTGCCCCGGGCATTGATTTGGACAGGGATATCCTGGCTCATATGCCAATAAAGCCAATCATCTCCCCTGAATTTAAACTAATGGATAAACGAATTTTTAAAGATGAAAAGATGGGGCTTAAAAAGTAATTTCGTAAGATAAAGCATAAATATTTCTATTTGTACCGCAGAAAACGGGTTAGCCAGTTGGCTAACCCGTTTTCTCATTTGTGTAACATTTTCTTTAAATATTGTCCTGTATAAGATTCCGGGACCTTTGCGACCGCTTCCGGAGTACCTTTGGCAATGATTTCTCCGCCGCCATTGCCGCCCTCCGGGCCAATGTCAATGATATAATCAGCCGTCTTGATTAAGTCGAGGTTATGCTCGATAACCAGAACCGTATTGCCGCTGTCCACCAGCTTTTGCAGCACTTCAATCAGTTTGTGCACATCTGCAATATGCAAACCGGTCGTCGGCTCATCCAAAATATAGATCGTTTTACCCGTGGGGCGCTTTGAAAGTTCGGTTGCAAGCTTTACCCTTTGCGCTTCACCGCCGGAAAGCGTAGTTGCCGGCTGGCCGATTTTGACATATCCCAAGCCAACGTCCTGAAGCGTTTGCAGCTTACGTGCAATCCGCGGAATGCTTGAAAAGAATTCCAGTCCTTCTTCCACCGTCATTTCAAGCACGTCGTAAATACTTTTCCCTTTGTACTTGATTTCGAGTGTTTCCCTGTTATATCGCTTTCCCTTGCACACATCACAGGGAACATAAACATCGGGAAGAAAATGCATCTCAATTTTAATGATACCGTCGCCCTGACACGCTTCACAACGGCCGCCCTTAACGTTGAACGAGAACCGACCGGTATTAAATCCGCGCAGCTTTGCATCCTGCGTGGAAGCGTACAAGTCGCGAATGTCGGTAAACACACCGGTGTAGGTAGCAGGATTTGAACGCGGCGTGCGCCCGATCGGAGACTGGTTGATTTCAATGACTTTATCCAGTTCCTGCACCCCTTTAATTTCCTTGAAAGTTCCGGGGCGTGTTTTGGCGCCATTGAGCTCCGCCGCAAGATATTTGTACAGGATTTCATTAATAAGAGAAGATTTGCCGGAACCGGAAACCCCGGTAACGCAGATGAATTCACCGAGCGGAAATTCAACATCAATATTTTTGAGGTTATTTTGGGATGCTCCAATGATTTTTAGTTTTTTTCCATTGCCTTTTCTCCGCTTTTCCGGAACCTCAACCCTTTTAGTTCCGCTTAAATATTGACCGGTAATCGATTCTTTACAGTTCAGAATATCCTTTACCTTGCCATTGAATACAACGTTTCCCCCATGAATTCCCGCACCCGGGCCGATATCGACAATATGGTCGGCGGCAAGCATGGTTTCTTCATCGTGTTCCACTACGATAACGGTGTTCCCTAAATCGCGCAAACGCTTTAACGTCACAAGCAGCTTATCATTATCACGCTGGTGCAGCCCAATACTTGGTTCATCCAAAATATAAAGCACTCCCATCAGCGATGAACCAATTTGTGTTGCTAACCGGATGCGCTGGCTTTCTCCACCCGAAAGAGTACCTGACGAACGTGCCAGTGTTAAATATTGTAATCCTACACTCTGTAAAAAGCCAAGGCGATTCTTAATTTCTTTCAGAATTGCGGTAGCGATTAAAGTTTCCCGTTCTGTAAGCTGAAGTTCATTAATAAAATTCAGCGCATCCGAAACAGATTTATCGCAAAATTCACTGATATTGATTCCGCCAACGGTAACAGCCAGACTAATCGGAGAAAGCCGTTTTCCATGACAGGCGTCGCAGGGAATGGCGCTCATGTAGGATTCAATTTCCTCTTTAATCCAGTTACTTTGGGTTTCGCGAAAACGGCGCTCCAAATTGTTAATGATGCCTTCAAATTCCGTCTTATAAATCCCGCTGCCATATTCATTACTGCGTTCTATTTGAATTTTTTCACCCTTAGTCCCGTAAAGTAAAATATCTATAATTTCCGGCGGCAGCTTCCCAATTGGGGTATCCAGCGAGAAATGATAGTGCTTTGCGAGCGCGGTCATATACATGGAGGCAATTGTGCTGCCCTCCATTGCCCAGCCGCTCGCCTTTAAACCGCCCTTATGAATGGACAGTGACTTATCCGGCATAATTAAATCCGGGTCAATTTTCATAAAGATTCCAAGTCCGGTGCACTTTGGACAGGCACCGAACGGATTGTTAAAGGAAAACATACGGGGAGCCAGTTCATCCACACTAATTCCGTGCTCCGGACAGGCGTAATTTTGGGAAAACGTAATATCTTCCCCCCCTGCCACACTGATTACGGTTATTCCGCCTGACAGTGTAGACGCAGTTTCAATGGAATCAGAAAGCCGCGAGTGAATTGAAGGATTAATCACAAGCCGGTCCACTACAATTTCAATTGTATGCTTTTTATTCTTTTCAAGCTGAATCGTTTCCGATAAATCGTAGAGATTGCCATCCACTCGGACACGGACAAATCCACCTTTTCGGGCAGCTTCCAGTTCCTTTGTGTGTTCACCTTTTCGCGCACGTACAACAGGAGCCAAAATCTGAATTTTAGTGCCTTCTTCCAAGGTCAGCACCCGGTCAACAATCTGGTCAATCGTCTGCTGTGTAATTTCCCTTCCGCAAACCGGACAGTGCGGTATTCCGATACGCGCATATAACAGACGCAGATAATCGTAAATCTCCGTAACGGTACCTACTGTGGAACGGGGATTTTTCGACGTCGTTTTCTGGTCAATCGAAATTGCAGGAGAAAGTCCGTCGATATAGTCAACGTCCGGCTTTTCCATCTGTCCCAAGAACTGGCGTGCGTAAGAAGAGAGTGATTCAACATATCGCCGCTGGCCTTCCGCATATATCGTATCAAATGCAAGCGATGATTTACCAGAACCGGAAAGGCCCGTAAAAACAATCAGTTTGTCACGTGGTATCTCGATATCGATATTTTTTAAATTATGCTCTCTTGCGCCTTTAACATAAATATTCTTTGCTGTCATTCAACTATTTCCTCCGTAATATGGATACCGGTTATTTTTCACCGCTCAATTGTTTTATTTTATCGCGCAGATACGCGGCATGTTCAAACTCAAGCAGCTTTGCCGCCGCTTTCATTTCTTTTGTCAGTTGTTCAATCATCTGCTTGCGCTCAATTGCATTGAGGCGTCTTTTCTTTATCCCTGTCATATCGTCCTTATGTGAAGAAATTTCCAGCACATCGGACACTTTTTTGACGATTGACTGCGGTATAATGCCATTTTTTTCGTTATACGCAGTTTGAATTCCGCGGCGGCGATCTGTTTCACGAATTGCATACTCCATAGACGGCGTAACCGTATCCGCATACATAATGACCTGCCCTTTCACATTACGTGCAGCACGGCCGATGATTTGAATAAGGGAACGTTCGGAGCGCAAAAAGCCTTGCTTGTCCGCATCAAGAATCGCAACGAGAGAAACTTCCGGAAGATCCAACCCTTCACGCAAAAGGTTAATACCCACCAGCACATCGAATTCGCCAAGGCGCAGGTCGCGGATAATTTCCATACGCTCCACGGTGTCAATATCATGATGCATGTATCTGACAAGGATTCCCATGCCCTCCAAATAGGAAGTAAGGTCTTCCGCCATCTTTTTGGTCAGTGTCGTGATAAGGACTCGCTCCTTCACAGCGGTTCTTAAGTTAATTTCAGAAATCAAATCGTCAATTTGTCCGTCGGTCGGCTTCACAATAATTTCCGGATCAACCAAACCGGTGGGGCGAATCACCTGTTCCACAATTTGTGCGGATTTTTCCTTTTCAAGGTCACCCGGGGTAGCACTGACAAAAATAGCCTGATTCAAATGGCTGTAAAACTCGTCGAAATTCAGCGGCCTGTTGTCATAAGCCGAGGGTAAACGAAAGCCAAAATCAATGAGCGACTGCTTACGGGCACGATCGCCGGCATACATGGAACGAACCTGTGGCAAGGTAACATGGGATTCGTCTGCAAAGAGCAAAAAATCCTTCGGAAAGTAATCCAAAAGTGTAAAAGGCGAACTGCCCGGTTCGCGGCCCGACATTACGCGTGAATAGTTTTCGATTCCCTTGCAAAACCCGATTTCACCAAGCATTTCAATATCGTACTGTGTGCGCTCTTGAATACGCTGCGCTTCAATCAATTTGCCGTTGCTCTTAAAAAACTCCACCCGCTCTTCCATTTCCTGTTCAATCTCGCCCAGAGCCCGCTGCAATTTTTCGCGCGGAACAATGTAATGCGAAGCCGGGTAAATCGCGACATGCTTTAATTCCGCTTTCAGCTCCCCTGTCAGTGCGTTAATTTCACTGATGCGGTCAATTTCGTCACCAAAAAATTCAACCCGGATAACATTTTCATCCGATTGAGCCGGAAAAATTTCCACCACATCGCCGCGCACACGAAACTTGTTGCGGATAAAATTAATATCGTTGCGCTCATATTGAATTTCAACGAGTTTACGCAGCAAATCATCCCTGCTTTTTTGCATTCCGGGACGAAGTGAAATCACCATCGTTCGGTAATCGATTGGATCGCCCAAGCTGTAAATACATGACACACTTGCCACAATAATTACATCACGGCGCTCAGAGAGAGCCGATGTCGCGGAATGCCTTAACTTATCAATTTCATCGTTAATAGCGGAATCTTTTTCAATATAGGTATCCGTCGTGGCAATGTATGCCTCAGGCTGATAATAATCATAATAGCTTACAAAATATTCAACGGCATTTTCCGGAAAGAACTCACGGAACTCCGAACAAAGCTGCGCAGCAAGGGTTTTGTTGTGCGCCAAAACCAGCGTGGGCCGGTTTAGCTGCGCAATCACATTTGCCATGGTAAATGTTTTACCGGAACCCGTAACCCCCAGCAAAGTTTGTTCCTTGTACCCTTTTTCAAGCCCATTGACCAGCTGTTGAATTGCTTCGGGCTGGTCACCCGTTGGTTTATATTGTGAAACCAGTTTAAAATCCATATTTTACTCCATATCCGATTGGAAATCAAAAATCTCAGCCATAATCCCGCTCTTTGCTATTGAAAAATAGTCATTTCCGCTAACAATTATATGGTCGGTCAGTTGAACCTCCACCGTTTGCAACGCGTCATAAACCCACTGAGTAGTATTAACATCCTGTTTCGAAGGTAAACAGTTTCCGCTGGGGTGATTATGTGAAAGAATTGCGTAAACGGCGTTGTACTGCACCGCAAGGCGAACAATTTTTTTAATGTAGATGTTGGCGGTAATGGCAGTTCCTTCATTGACCACATCACAGTAAATTACGCGGCTTTTGCTGTCAAGCAGCATCAGGATGACGGTTTCATTCATGCGGCCGATGAACTTGTTAATCAGGTATTTACCGGCTTCAGCATGACTGAAAATCCGATTTTTATCCTGATTTAAATTCTCCTGATAACGCCGGCAAACTTCAGGAATGAGTTTTATCAAGGTTGCTGCCGAGTTCCCGATTCCCTCCATCTGAATCAATTCTTCAAAAGGAGCGTCAAACACGCCGGACAGCGAACCGAACTTTTCAAGAAGAGCATGACCGAGGTAGTTGGTATCCTTTAATGGAATTCCAAAGTAAAGAAGAATTTCCAAAACTTCGTGGGGTTCAAAATGGTCAAGTCCCTCCGCTAAAAATTTATTTTTTACGCGTTCTCTATGTCCACTGTGAACGGATGGAGCAGCGTTCTTTTTCTTTAATGAATCTCCGCTGCTTTTCCCCAACGCGGCCACTTCCTTTTTCGTCAAATTTAAATTTTTCTGCTGCCGGGCTTAATTGGTGCTGAAGCGCCCGCTTTACACAAAGGACATTCTTCCGGCTCCCAGGATTCCACGACAACAGAAATAACCGCCCTGAACGGCACGCCAAAATCAATTTTACCGCCGGTACGGTCAACAATAGAACCAACGCCGACGACTATGCCGCCCGCAGCGTTTACCAGTTCAATCACTTCTCGAACCGAGCCGCCCGTCGTTACCACATCTTCCACAACAAGAACCCTGTCACCCGGATTTACAACAAAGCCGCGCCGCAAAGTCATTTTTCCGTCTTCATCACGTTCTGTAAAAAAGTTTTCACATTGAAGCGGACGGCTGACCTCGTATGCCATCTGAACCGCTCCCATCGCGGGACCGATTACGATACGAACGCCGTCATTTTTATATTGTTCGGCAAGTGCGGCACAAAGTTCTTCGCTGTATTTGGTGTTGCGAAAAATTTTAGCGCACTGAAGGTACCGGTTGCTGTGCCTGCCCGAAGTAAGCTTAAAGTGGCCTTCCAGCAAAACGCCTGCCTCTTTCAGAATTTCCATTACCCTATCCTGTGTCATCATCATAGTTCTCCCTTTTTCTTCTCTTTCCTCTTATTATATACTAAAATATATTTTTTGAAAAGTATTTTCACCTTTTATGACCGACCAATTCATGCTATAATCGTTCCGGTACATTCTTAAATCAGTGTGCTGAATGTGATAGAATTAGGAGCGCCTTATCAATATGAGAGAAATTATAATTGGTATGAACGATGCGGGGCAGCGGTTAGATAAATTTCTTACCAAGTCTTTCAATAACCTTCCGCAGTCCATGATGTATAAAAGCATTCGTAAAAAAGATATAAAGTTGAATGGCAAGCGATGTGATATTTCCACCCGCCTAAATGAAGGCGATGTACTGACCATGTATCTGAAAGATGAATTTTTTCAGCAGGAACCGAAGGAATACGATTTTTTGAAAGCGCCGAATCAGCTGAATGTGATTTATGAAGATGAGAATATTATGATTCTGGACAAGAAACCGGGACTCATTGTCCACCCGGATGAAAATTACCACTTCGATTCTTTAATTGCCCGCGTTCAGCATTACTTATACAAAAAAGGGGAATATAATCCTGAAAATGAAGCCTCGTTTGCACCCGCGCTAATCAATCGAATTGACCGCAACACCGGTGGTATTGTAATGGCTGCAAAAAATGCGGAAACACTCCGCATCATGAACGAAAAGGTAAAAGAACGTGAACTGCAAAAACTTTACCTTTGCATTGTTTACGGCAAAATGAAGACCAGTGAGGCAACACTCGAAGCTTTTCTGGAGAAGAACGAGAGCCAAAACAGGGTTTATATTTCTAGAAATGCGACACCGGAAACGAAGTCCATTCGAACACACTACCACGTTCTGGAAGAACGCAGCCAATACAGCCTTCTTGAAGTGGAGCTGTTAACTGGCCGAACTCACCAAATCAGGGCGCATCTCGCATCTATCGGGCACCCGCTTGCGGGTGACGGAAAATATGGAACAAATGCGATCAATAAGCAAACCGGGTTTCAATACCAAGCACTGTACTCCTATAAACTAAAATTCACCTTCACAACAGACGCCGGTATTTTGAATTATTTGAACGATAAAGAATTCGAAGCAAAGGAAATTTGGTTTTTAAAGGAGTTTGAAAACTGGAAATAACTTCGGCAAAGAACAGAGATAAAGGGCTTGGAACAATTGTTCCAAGCCCTTTATCTCTTAACTGTTTTTATCCACTTGATGGAAGTTTTTCAGGTTCCCGGTTTTTTCACTGCGTTTGCCTAATTCTGTTTCTACTTCATCAAGGGTTATACCCTCATTTACCATTAGTACCGTTAAGTGATAAAGTAAATCCGAAATTTCAAGTATGGTTTCGGAATTATCACCGTTCTTTGCGGCGATGATCACTTCGCTGCACTCTTCCCCACACTTCTTCAAAATTTTATCGAGACCTTTTTCAAATAAATAGCAGGTGTAGGAGCCTTCGGTCTGTGCCGTTTTCCTGCTTAAAATCGTATCATAAAGTTCCTGCAAGGTATTATTCATTGGTATCCCTCCAAATTTCATGAAAGAAACAGCTGTGCGAACCGGTGTGACAAGCGGGACCAGTTTGATTCACAACCACCAGCAATGTATCATCATCGCAATCGCCGTGAATGCTGACAATTTTTTGCAGGTTGCCGGAAGTCGCGCCCTTATTCCAAAGTTCCTGCCGGGAACGGCTGTAAAACCAAGTGTAACCCGTTTCAAAAGTCTTTTTCATGGACTCACGATTCATATAAGCGAGCATTAGTACCTCGTTTGTGCCGTATTCCTGAACAATTGCAGGAAGCAAATCGGATTTTTGAAAGTACTTGTCTATAAAGGTATCTAGCTTTACACCAATACGATCTGTCATTTCTTTACTCCTCTGCAAAGTTGAATTGCATTACTTAAATCCAAATCTCCGGTGTAAACTGCTTTACCGCAAATCGCGCCATAGAGGCTTAAATCCAGCAAATCAGCGATATCCTTGAGATTGCTCACTCCGCCGCTCGCAATAATGCTGCACGAAACCGCACGATTCAGTTGATCCAACATGACCAAATTCGGCCCGGTTAAAGTACCGTCGCGGGAAATGTCTGTAAAGATAATATACTTTACTCCACTTTGCTCCATCTGTTTGGCAAGTTCAACGTAATTAATGCTCGAAGTTTTTGTCCAGCCCTCGGCAGCAACATTTCCGTCCAGTGCATCGATGCCGACAGCGATCTTTTCACCATACTTTTGTACGGCATCGATGATGAGTTTTGGATTGCTCAGCGCTGCGGAGCCTAAGATTACCCTGGAAATACCATATTGAATATAAAAATCAATCGTTTCCATCGTGCGGATACCGCCGCCTATTTCAATCTTTAGGTCTGAGCTTTTCAGCACACTGAAAATCAAGTCAGAATTAACCGGTTCGGCTGCTTTCGCACCGTCCAAATCAACCATGTGAATCCACTCGGCGCCCACAGCCTGAAAGGATTTTGCCGTATCCACCGCACTTTCGGCGACCTTATGTGCTGTGGCGTAATCACCCTTTAAAAGGCGAACACACTGCCCGTCTTTTATGTCAATTGCAGGTAGAATAATCATGTGCCTGCCTCCTGATACTTTGTTATTACAGGGAGCCTTTCGTCGAAAGTATTCCCTCAAATGTTATTGCCGTTGCCAGGCACATTGCGTGCGCGATTGCTTTAAACATGGCTTCAATTTCATGATGAGAATTCGCACCGTATTCCACACGCGTATGAAGTGTAATTCCCGCATTTACCGCAAAAGCACGGAAGAACTCCTCCGTCATACAGGTGTCAAAATCACCGACGCGTTCCTGCTGAAAATCAGCGTGAAATACAAGGTACGGTCTGCCGCTGATATCCACCGACGCAAAGGCAAGCGCTTCATCCATCGGAATATAAAAGCTGCCGTAACGTGCGATACCGGATTTATCCCCGAGTGCGTCCGCAAAAGCTTTGCCGAGTACAATTCCGACATCCTCAACGGTATGGTGACAGTCAACAAGCAAGTCACCTACTGCGTCTACCTGCAGCCCGAATCCGCCGTGAACAGCAAATGCATTGAGCATGTGATCAAAAAAGCCGATGCCTGTGGAAATGTCCACTTCCCCGCCATCCAGTGCCAGTTCAATTTTGATATCCGTTTCCCGCGTTTTACGCTGCTGAACCGAAGTTCTCATATTTCACACCTCTTTTATATTGAAATTGCTGCTTCAAATGCTTTTACCAGTTCTGCGTTTTCTTCTCTGCTGCCTGCAGTGATTCTGAGAAAATCACCCATGAAGCGAACGGCAATTCCTGCATTTAATAATGATTGAAACATTTCTTTTGCTTCGTCCATCCGGATGAATAAAAAGTTGGTAACACTGGGATATACGTACATATTATTGCTATGACTCGCTTCAATCCGTTTCATTTCGGAATAGAGTTCGTTCCTTGACGCAAGAATATTTGATATTGATGAATGAATCAATTCCTTTTCACCCAATATGAGTGAGCCGATTCTTTGGGTGAGCGAATTCACATTATAAGGTGATTTTACCGCTTTAATCGCATTGGTCAGTGTCACGTTTGCGACTGCAAAACCGAGCCGTATACCCGCCATCCCGAATGCTTTGGAACAGGTGCGCAGTATAATCAGGTTATCGTAATTTTCAACCTCTTCCAGCAAAGATTCATCCCAAAAATCCATATATGCTTCATCCAAAACAACCAGAGCGCCTACGGAAGTAATCAGCTGCCTGACTTCCGCCCGTCTTAGACCAAGTGATGTAGGATTGCAAGGATTGGAAAACAAAATCATTTTAACGTTGTGTTCATTTGCTGTGGCAATCAATTTATCCACATCAATGGTCAGATCAGGTTTCTTCTGGTATTCAATACACTTTACCTCAACAATAGAAGCATAAAATTTATACATGGAAAAATCGGGCGATACTGTCATCATGGTATCCCCCCTCATCAAGAAGGCATTGCAGATGACGGAAATAAGTTCATCGGAGCCATTCCCGGCTGTTACAGTATTCGCGTTGATGCTGTGATATTCCGCAAACCGGCTGCAAAGCTCGAAAGCGGTAGAATCCGGATAGCGATTATATGGTGTAAAGGCAGCTGCTTCCATAATTTTTGATACAACAGAGTTTGGGATCGACTGAAAAGATTCATTTGCATCCAGCCGAATGCGATAATCCCCGGTAATTGGGTCATAGGGCTTTAAATCCTTAATTTTGTCATTTAACTGGTATGCCATACTGTCAGCCCCTTACTTTAATTGAATTTGCGTGAGCAGTCAAACCCTCGGTTTCAGCAAGTTTAACGATATCGTTTTGTGCCTGTTTCAAGGCTGTTTCGGTGTAATAAATAAAACTGGACTTTTTAATAAAGCAGTCAACGGAAAGCGGAGAAAAGAAGCGGGCAGTGCCGCTTGTGGGAAGTACATGATTCGGACCCGCAAAGTAATCTCCAAGCGGCTCCGGCGAATAATTGCCGAGGAACACGGAACCGGCGTTATCGATTTTTCCAATGAATTCCATTGGGTTTGCTGCGCAAACTTCAAGGTGTTCCGGCGCCAGTTCATTTGCGAACTCCACGGCTTCTTCCATATTATCGCAGACAATTACCGCGCCGAACCGGTCAAGAGACTGATTGATAATCTCTTTTCTGGAAAGGGACTCCATTTGTTCGTATATTTGCTTTACGGTTTCTTCCGCTATTTTAGCGGATGTGGTGAGCAGAATTGCAGATGCAAGCACATCATGCTCGGCCTGTGACATTAAATCGGCTGCAAGGAATTTTGGATTTGCGGTTTCGTCAGCAATTACCAAAATTTCACTCGGGCCGGCGATCATATCAATATCAACTATACCGTAAAGGTGCTTTTTCGCAGTGGCAACATAAATGTTGCCCGGGCCTACGATTTTATCCACCTTTGGGATGCTTTCCGTACCGAACGCCAGCGCGGCAACGGCCTGCGCCCCGCCAACCAAAAAGACCTTATCTACCCCGGCCGCAAGCGCCGCAGCCATAATATCTGGATTCGGCCTGCCGTCTTTATTTGGCGGAGTAACCATGATGACTTCGCCAACCCCGGCAATTTTGGCCGGAATCGCGTTCATTAAAACAGAAGACGGATAAGCCGCCGTGCCGCCGGGAACATAAATACCAACCTTGGAGAGTCCGCGCACGCGCTGCCCCATGATTACGCCGTCTGCATTTGTGTTCAGCCAGCTTTGCTGTTTTTGACGCTGATGGAAATCTTTGATATTTTCCGCAGCACGGTTCAACGCTGCTATAAAATCCGGGTCACATTGCTTTACCAGTTCCTGCATTACCTCTTTACTGATTTCAACATGTTCCGGCACACTGCCGTCGAACTGAAGAGTATACGCCTGAACCGCCTGATCGCCGTTTTGGCGGACAGTTTCAATGATCTCTGCAACGGCGGCATCAACCTGCCGGTTAGAGTTTTCACTTCGAAGCTTCAGCTGCTGAATAAAGTCACGGCCAAAACTGCCGCCTTCTTTTACGACCTGAATCATTTTACGCCCCCCTTTGCCCGTTCCATTTGCTCCACAAGAGTTTCGATTTCTACTTTTCTAAGTTTCAAACTTGCAGAATTCACGATTAATCTTGCAGAAATATCGCAGATTGTTTCAATCACTTCCAGCCCGTTTTCTCTTAAGGTGGAACCGGTTTCCACAATATCGACAATGGCATCCGACAGCCCCAAAAGCGGAGCAAGCTCCACGGAACCTTCGATTTTTATAATGCGTACATCCATGGCCTTGCGTTCAAAAAATGCCCTTGCGATGTTCGGGTATTTGGTTGCGATTGTTTTTGCGGAATACCCGCTGAAAAAGTCTTTGCCCTTTGGGCCTGCCAGTGCAAACTTACATTTTCCAAAACCTAAATCAAGTACTTCGTAAAAGCTGCTGCCGTTCTCCATAATGGTATCTTTGCCGACAACACCCAAATCGCACACCCCGTGCTCCACATAAGTGATAACATCCGCAGCTTTTGCAAGAACTGCTTCAAACTGATTTTTACCGATTGGAAGAATCAACTTGCGCCCTTTATTTTTTACAGCAGTACAGTCAACCCCAATTTGTTCAAAAAGTGCGACCGTATCTTTTTCCAGTCTTCCCTTTGTCAGGGCAATTCTCAGTGGTCTCATATTCATCAATCCTTTAACGTGGCTGTTTCAATCGTATCTCCAATAAAATCAACGCGCTTCATACCGCATGCTTTGGCATACTTCAATGCATCCTCACGGGTTTCGAATACACTGTTTTCACATTTATAACCTTGCTTCACAAGACCGGAAATATATTGGAGTGCTTTCATCTCATAGCTGTTTTCCCCATGCACTAAAATGCCGGCCGGTTCCACAGCAGGCATTTTCCCCTGCTCCAATATAATTTTTACAATTGCGTCCACATTAACCGCAAAACCGATTGCGGGCATCGGTGTGTCAAAACAGCCGAGAAGGTTATCGTAGCGGCCGCCCAGCAGTACTGCATCGCCGCATCCTTCCACATAGGCGCTGAAGACGATATTTGTATAATAGTCGTTACGCTGAACCAAACCTAAATCAACGATGATTTTATGATCAAGACCAAGCTGTGTAAGGGAGCGATAAATTTCATGAAGATATTCAATCGTTTCACTGGATTTTTCATCACTGCACAGCGGCGCGGCCTGACCGAAAACTTCTTCCCCGCCAAAAAGACGCGGGAGCCTTCTCATTGCCATAACCTGCCGGGAATTTTCAAGCCCGTCCAGTATGACATTCAGAGCGGCATAATCCTTTGATTCGATGGTACAGCGGATGTCTTCACGCATATCTTCCGAGATAGGAAGCTGCTCCGCCAAAGCACGGAAAAAGCCCGCATGGCCAAGTTCAAGACGAAAATTCGGCACACAGGTACTGAGTGCCTCAATTGCAGTCACTATCACTTCCAAATCGGCACGCATCCCGCTTGCTCCGAGAAGCTCAATTCCGGTTTGTACCGTTTCATCGCTGCGCCCCGTTAAGCCGGGATTGTTGCGGTAAATTGGCTGTGTATAGAAAAGCCGGATTGGTTTTGGACGGTTTTGTAATCTGGTTGCTGTCAGCCGTGCGATGGGCATGGTGGAATCCGGCCGCATAACAACAAGCCGGCCACGTCGGTCCGTCATCTTATACATTACTTCCTGCCCTATACCTGAAAACTCAGGATTAAACACATCGTAAAATTCTAACCCCGGTGTTACAACTTCGTTAAAACCATGGGATGAAAAAACCTTTGTGAGTGTCTGTTCCACATATCTGCGGGCCAGACATTCTTCAAAAAGGAGGTCATTGGTACCCTCCGGCGTAATTTTATTATATTTTTTCATGTTGAGCTGCTCCTTTATACAAGGATATTGCACGTTCACTTTAGTACGCTACTATAATATCACACTAAACTAAGCTTTGTCAACTAAAATAAAGTCATTTGGCTGCTTTCCGGCAGCCCGGTTAAAGCGCCTGAGATGCTGAGTGTTTCAATAACGGACTTTGAAACTTTGGATCGCGTCTGCACATCGTCAATTGAAATATAGACCCCTTTGTCTTTCGCAGCAGCCAAGCTGTTTGCGGCAGCCTCCCCCACGCCGGCAAGCGACGAGAACGGCAGTCTGATTTTTCCGTCTTCCACAAGATATTTTCGGGCATCGGATTTATAAAGGTCGATTGGAAGCACTTCAATGCCGCGTGCCAGCATTTCATTCACAATCTGGAATGTGGCGAATGCGCCCTCTTCTTTCGCTGTTGCTTCTTTGCCCTTCATGCTGATTTCGTTCATGCGGCGGCGAACCGCGTCACGGCCCTGAATAACCGTCGCGCCATCAAAATCTTCGCCGCGAACCGTAAAGTACGCTGCATAGTATTCAACCGGCCTGTGTACCTTATACCAACCAAGGCGTAATGTTGAAATCATATAAGCGGTCGCATGAGCTTTTGGGAACATGTATTTTATCTTCATACAGGAATCGATATACCATTGCGGAACACCGTGTTCCTTCATCGCATTGATATGCTCTTCCGTCAGCAATTTGCTGGCTTTACCCTTACGTGTAATTTCCATGATTTTAAATGCCATTTTCGGTTCCACACCCTTAAGGAGCAGATACGTCATGATGCTGTCGCGCGTTCCGATTACATCTGAAATTGTGCAGGTTCCGTTCTTAATCAGGTCCTGTGCGTTGCCGAGCCAAACGTCCGTGCCGTGTGACAGGCCAGAAACCTGCAGCAAATCGGAAAAGGTCTTCGGACTGGAGTCCATGAGCATTTGACGTACAAAAGAGGTGCCAACCTCCGGAAGGGAAAAGGTGCCTGTCGGTGAATCAATATCTTCCGGCGTTACTCCAAGTGCTTTTGTTGAAGAAAACAGCGACATCACTTCAGGGTCGCTCATAGAAACCTTCATAACCGGAATGCCCGTATAATCTTCGAGATAACGGTAGATTGTAGGCACATCATGGCCGAGCTCGTCCAATTTACAGATGGTATCATGGATGGAATGGAAGTCAAAATGTGTCGTGATATTATCGGAGTTCTGGTCGTTGGCAGGATGCTGAACCGGACAGAAATCATAGATTTCCATACCCTTAGGTACGACGACCATTCCGCCCGGATGCTGACCGGTTGTGCGTTTTATTCCCGTACAACCACCCGCAAGTCGGAGTTCCTCCGCGCGGTGCATTACCATTCCCTTGCTTTCGGCATATTTCTTTACAAAGCCGATTGCTGTTTTATCCGCAACCGTTGCAATGGTTCCGGCTTTGAAAACGTTGTCCTTACCGAACAGCGTTTCTGTGTAACGGTGTGCGCTGGTTTGGTATTCCCCGGAAAAATTCAAGTCGATATCCGGCGTTTTATCACCATCAAATCCCAAAAAAGTTTCGAATGGGATCGTGTGGCCGTCGCGGTTGTAATCCGTGCCGCAGACAGGGCATTTCTTAGGCGGCAAATCGAACCCGCTGCCATAGCTGCCGTCGGTAATAAATTCACTGTGTTTGCAATTGGGGCAAACATAATGCGGCTCAAGCGGATTAACTTCCGAAATACCGGACATATTCGCAACAAAAGAAGAACCAACCGAACCACGCGAGCCAACCAGATAACCGTGTGCTTCGGAGTCGGCAACCAGTTTTTGCGCTGTCATATACAAAATGGAGAATCCATGCTTCGTGATAGAACCGAGCTCACGGTCAAGACGCTTCTTTACAATATCCGGCAGAGGATCGCCGTAAATCTCCTTCGCTCTTGTCCATGTTATGCTGGTAAGCTGCTCTTCCGCGCCCTCGATAAACGGAGGGAAAGTTCCCGGCGGAATTGGAGTAATTTCTTCCACCATATCAGAAATCAGGTTGGTATTTGTGACAACAACCTCATATGCTTTTTCCTTGCCCAGATAGGAGAACTCCTCAAGCATTTCCTCTGTGGTACGCATGTAAAGCGGTGCCTGTAAATCGGCATCGGTAAAACCCTGCCCTGCCATTAGGATTTTACGATAGTCCCCGTCCTTCGGGTCCATAAAATGAACGTCGCAGGTAGCAACTACAGGCTTATTCAGCTTTTCCCCAAGTTTAATAATGGTGCGGTTGAACTCACGAAGCTTTTCTTCATCGGGTACCAGCCCTTCCCGTATCATGAACTGGTTATTGCCGATGGGTTGAATTTCAAGATAATCATAAAAATTCGCAATTTCACAAAGCGTTTCCCATGGCTGCGCATTGGTAATGGCTCTAAAAAGTTCACCGGCTTCACATGCGCTGCCTATAATAAGACCCTCACGATGCTTTATCAGTTCGGTTTTCGGAATACGGGGATTCCTGTAAAAATAATTCAAATGAGCTTTTGAAATCAATTTGTAAAGGTTTTTTAATCCGGCTTTATTCTTCACGAGTATAATCTGATGGTAGGACTTCATTTTTTTAGGGTCGCCGCCTGCCAGTGAAGTGTTGATATCCATTACAGTCTTGGCTGGTGTGTCCTCCTGCAAACGGGTCAGCAGCGCAATAAAAATCTTGCCAAGCACGGTAGCGTCGTCGCTTGCGCGATGATGATTAAAAGGATCCAGTTTCAAATATTTCGCAACGGTATCCAGTTTGCAGTTTTTAATGTCTTTGAGCATGGAACGGCACATTGGAACGGTATCGATGTATGTATATGGGAATTCCATCCCGCTGCGCTGTGCAGCTACGCGAATAAAGGAGGTATCAAAATCAGCATTGTGCGCTATTAACACAGCGCCTTCGCCGCAGAATTGATAGAAAGCCTGTATCGCTTCCTTTTCAAGGGGTGCACCTTTTACCATCTGATTTGTAATGCCGGTCAACTCGGTAATTTTGGGCGGAATCGGAATCTGAGGATCAACAAAAGTATCAAAACTTTCGATGATTTCACCGTTTTTGATTCTCACCGCACCGATTTCGGTAATCCTCTCTTTGCTTGGGCTTAATCCCGTGGTTTCAATATCAAAAGAAATAAATTCGTCCTGAAACGTTTTCGTGGATTCCCCTTTTACGGCAGGAACCAAGTCATTAACGAAGTAAGCTTCCACGCCATAAATGATCTTAATGTTCTTGTCTTTCTTTTTCAATTCATTCGCTGTATTCATTGCGTCGGGGAATGCCTGCGCCACGCCGTGGTCGGTAATGGCAATTGCAGTCTGTCCCCAGTCCGCGGCGCGCTTAATGAGGTCGCTGGCAGGATTTACACCGTCCATACTGGACATATTGGTATGCAGGTGAAGTTCAACCCTTTTTACCTCCGCGTTATCCGTCACTTTGATTTGCTGCGCGGTACAGATGCTCTTGGGGCGAAGAACGATTTCATGATCATATTTATCGTATTCCACATCGCCGCGCACAACAAGGGACATTCCTTTACTGAGCGTGTCCAGCATTTTGCACTGTGAAACCAGCTCAATTATTTTAAGAGTCATGGAACCGGTATAATCGGTAATATTGATTGTAATGATTTTTCTTTGCTGATCGCGAGTGATCTTCTCCTCAATAGAGAAGATTTCGCCCCATATTGTCACACTGCCGATATCCGGAGTAACCTTGCTGATGGGGATTGGTTTTGATTTTGAAGCACGGCCATAAAGCTCACGTACACTTTCCGGGATAATCATCGGTAAAAGTGTTTCGCCACTGCGCACATTGATTGTTTTTGGTAATTTATTGTGATTCATGTTTGCTTCATAGTCATCTATTTCCTGTACCACGGCTTCCCGTCTGATTGACTCCTGATGCTTTTTCTGTTTTTCAATATAAACAGGGCTTTCGCTGTCAATGGAAAGGGTCCCGTCAAATTCCACATTTAAATTCACATCAAACTCTTCACTGATCAGCTTCGAAAGAAGACGGTCAATATGGCGGGACAGCAGGAGGTCGCTTCCGCCATGGGAAAGCGAAATGATCAATTTACCGTTTTCTATACGTGCTTTGGAATTTGTGAGGGTTCCATTGACGCTCGCTTCACGATTTTTCAGTTCCAATACAAGGCTCTCGTAATAATCAATACTAAAACTTCCGGTCGGAAATTTCGGAATGATTTTAGCTTTCGAAATCTGAAGTGCTTTGCACGACGCCAAACTTTTTTCTAAATCATAAAGCACGCGGCGCTCCACCAAAGATGGAAACGCCACTTCTGCAGTAATTATTCTGTTTCCGGTATCAATTTGCAGTGACGAGATAAAGCCGTCACGGACAGGCGAGGGCAGTTTAGAAACTTCTATATATGAGCCAAAAAATTCACCAAACGTTTTCAACGAGTATTCATCCTTTACAGTTTATCTATCTCTTCCATTAAACTTTCCACTAATTCATTTTCGGGTACTTTACGGATTACTTCACCGTTTTTAAAGATGAGGCCAACCCCGTCTCCTCCGGCAATGCCGATGTCGGCCTCGCGGGCCTCCCCGGGACCGTTTACGGCACATCCCATGACCGCGACCTTAATATTCTTTTTGCAGTCCGCAAGACGCTTTTCGACTTCGTTTGCGATACCGATTAAATCAATACGGGTTCTGCCGCATGTAGGGCAGGATATAAATTGAACGCCCTGTGAATTCAGGCCGAGTGCTTTCAGAATATCAAACCCGGCTGCCACTTCTTTTACGGGGTCAGCAGTTAACGAAACCCGAATCGTATCCCCAATGCCACGCTGCAAAAGCGAGCCGATTCCGATTGCAGACTTAATGATTCCCATACGCTCTGTTCCGGATTCCGTAACGCCAAGATGCAAAGGGTAATCGCAGCTTTCTGCCGCCAGCTCATATGCACGAATCATAGTGTCCACATCTGACGATTTAATTGAAAGCACAATATCTTTAAAATCAAATTTCTCAAGCAGTGAAGCGTGGTACAAAGCGCTTTCCACCAGCGCTTTCGGCGTGGGGCTGCCGTACTTTGCCAGAATTTCTTTTTCCAGGGAACCGGAATTAACCCCGATTCGAATCGGTATGTTTTTTGCCCGGCAGGCGTCCGCGACCGCTTTTACGCGGTCGTCGGAGCCGATGTTTCCCGGATTAATTCTTATTTTATCGATTCCTGCTGCAACCGATTCAAGCGCCAGGCGATAATCAAAATGAATATCCGCAACAAGAGGAATTTGCACAGCGTCTTTAATTGCCGGTATGAGTTTTACCGCTTCCATATTTGGAATTGCGGCGCGGATCATATCGCATCCTGCTTTTTCCAACGCAATTGCCTGCATGACGCTGCCTTCCACATCGGTGGAAGGCACATTCAGCATTGACTGAACGGTAATTTTCGAACCGCCGCCAATCGGCAGATTGCCGGCAAACACAGTCCTGGTTTTTCTCATTACCCACCCAATCCTTTTCCGGTAATCAGTCTTAAAATATCGCTAAATGTTATAATCACCATGAGTCCTATCAGCAGGCAGAATCCCGCTGCATTCACCCAGCCTTCATATTTGGGATTTACCGGTTTGCGACGAATTCCCTCAACGATCAGGAAAACCAGCCTGCCGCCGTCCAATGCGGGCAGCGGAAGCAGATTGACTACCCCCAGGTTGACCGTGATAATCATCATCATCATTAAAATATTATTCAACGCTGCGACAAAGCTTTGCTGCAACCCGATAGAAGCTGCTTCCCCAATGGCGTTCGCTGCCCCTACAGGCCCCGCGACATCATTGAACCCATATTTCCCGGATACAAGGCCGATAAGGCTGTACCAGATCATTCTGACAGTGGAAAAGGTATCCTGTGCAGATTTCGTAATTAGTGTTCCAAGATTTTTTTTAATTGGCTGGACGTAAAAGTCCAACTGTAGAATATTTTTTCCATTTACCGCTTTTGTATTAAACTTTACAGCAGGGAAGCTCATTGGTTTACCGCCGCGCAAAACCTGAATATCAACCTTTGTCGGATTCGCAGTAGCAAGCGCAAAGCTTAAATCACGGTCGCCAAAAATTTTATAACCATCAATACTGGTAAAAACATCACCGGCCTGCAAACCTGCCGCCTGAACGGCGGAACCTTTTGTGAATTCCGCTATTTCAGTGGAGCTGAACGCAGGCTGCTGAGCGAGAATAATCATCATAATGACTAAGCCAAGGATGATATTCATCACGGCGCCCATAATAACGACCAGGATACGTTTCCATATGGGTTTATTATTAAATGCACGGTTATCGCTGCTTTCTTCGTCTTCGCCCTCCATTGCACAAAAGCCGCCAATTGGAAAAGCGCGCAGCGCGTATTTTGTTTCGCCCTTAGTGAAATGGAAAATAGTCGGCCCCATTCCGATTGCAAATTCATTTACACGGATACCGGAAAGCTTAGCTGTAAAAAAGTGACCGAACTCATGAATAAAAATAATAAAACCAAACAAAAAAATTGCGATAAGGACTAATATAACCTTTGTAATGTGTATCACCTCATAATCGGCCGACAGCCTGTAAAACAAAATTGCGTGCAGTCTGATCGGCGTTTAAAATATCATCAACGGATGTAACTTTAGCATCCGGCTGATTGTCCATTGCTTTATGAACAAGATGCCCAATTTCAAGAAACGAAATCTGATGATCCAAAAATAATTGAACCGCTACCTCGTTCGCTCCGTTTGCCGCAGCAGGAGCAAGCCCGCCGCGTTCGATCGCTTTTTTACATATCCTCAGGCACTCAAAGGTTTTGTAGTCCGGTTCGTAAAACGAGAGACTACCGTATTCTATAAGGCTCAACTGCTTTACAGGTGAATGAAACCTTTGCGGCCAGGTAAGGGCGTATTGAATCGGGATGCGCATATCCGGCACACCAAGCTGCGCAATCACCGAATTATCTTCGTACTCAATCATGGAATGAACCACGCTTTCGCGGTGAACCACGACATCAATTTTCTCTTGCGGAACATCATACAACCATGACGCTTCAATAACTTCCAATCCTTTATTCATCATAGTCGCGGAATCAATGGTAATCTTTGCACCCATGTTCCAATTCGGGTGCTTCAATGCCTGCTGCGGCGTTACATCCCGAAGTTCCTCGCTGCTTTTTCCAAAAAACGGACCACCGGAGGCAGTCAAAATAATCCGTTTCAACGCTTTCTTTTCCGGACAGCCCTGAAGGCACTGAAATACCGCAGAATGTTCACTGTCCACAGGAAATATTTTAACGTCATTATCCTTAGCGGCCTGCATGACGAGGGAGCCACCGGCTACCAGTGTTTCTTTATTTGCAAGCGCCACATCTTTTTTCGCCGCGATAGCAGCAAGGGTTGGCGTTAACCCTATCATGCCGACAACGGAATTCAAAATAACATCCGCTTCATCGATTACAGCGGCCTCGCACAAACCTTCCAGCCCCTGCACCACCCGAACGGGTGTGTCTGCGACAGCAAGTTTCAGCCTTTTTGCCGCATTTAAGTCAAAAACCGCAACTAATTGCGGTTTAAACTCCCTTATCTGATTTTCCAAAAGGGTTACGTTCGTATTTGCTGCCAAAGCGCAAACACGCAAATTCAAACTGCGTACGACATCCAGTGTCTGCATACCGATTGAACCGGTTGAACCCAATATTGAAATACATCTTTTCATTATTATTCACCTTTTTGCTGATTTATTGCTGTTGAGATAATTATTTTATCACAATCGGCAAAATTTGAACCAGTAAGTATACAAACGGAGCCTCAAATATAACACTGTCAAAGCGGTCCAGTATGCCGCCGTGGCCCGGAATAATTTCACTGAAATCTTTAATATGGCAGCTGCGCTTAATCAGTGAAAAACTGAGGTCGCCCAGAATAGACATCACCGTACCGAAAATCCCGATAATAGTCAGTGAAAGATACGAGATAGAAACGCTGTGCTGATAATAAATTGCCTGAAAAGCATACCCAAAAATAAGCATGGCTGCAATATTCAGTATGAAGCCGCCGATCGCGCCTTCAATTGTTTTTTTAGGGCTGATGTTTGGGCATAGCTTGTGTTTCCCAAAAAAGCTCCCCGCCAAAAAAGCTCCTGTATCGGCAATCCACGCAGATGCAATGGCTATGATAACATAGAACATTCCATGCTGTCCGCCAATGTTGCGGATATTGATGATTGTTTCCAATGCGGTAGGAATCAGAAGCGCCATACTGTAAATTACACCGAGTTCACGAAACGAAACAAATTCATGATAAAAGATAAGCGCTGCGAACATAATTACGGTATAAATGAAATAGGCGGTCTGCTGTGAAACAGAAGTTTCTATAAACGGAAGAATAGCTGAAAATAAAATGCTGGGGATGAGTAAGATTAAATTTTTAGATAATCCAAGCGCAGAAATAATTTCATAAACGGACAGCACGGAAATGAGGGCAATTGCAATATTCAGGGCAATGGGAAAAGTACCGTTAAATAAGACGATTGCCGCAAAAAAGAATATGATAGTAATTGCAGAAGTAATTCTCTCTTTCAATTAAACCCCTCCAAAGCGCCTGTTGCGGTTGGCATACTCCTGTAAAGCACGATCCAAATCCTTCGGTTTAAAATCCGGCCAAAGAATATCCATAATGATATACTCGGAGTAAGCTGATTGCCACAGCAAAAAATTAGAGACTCGATTTTCTCCGCTTGGCCTTATAATCAAATCCGGGTCAGGCTGCCCAGCGGTGTATAACCTTTGCTCAATGGAGGATTCATCAATTTGTTCCGGTGCTATTTTTCCATTTTTTACATCCTGAGCCAAAAGCCTTACCGCACGGGTAAGTTCAGCACGTCCACCGTAATTTAAAGCGATATTCAGCACCATACCGGTTCTTTTTTCCGAAACACTTTCTGTTTCAGAAATCAACTTCTGCAATTCCACAGGGAAAGCTGATTCATCACCGATAAAGTGGACCTTAATATTTTCATTTAAAAAATCACGCAGAGCATCTTCCAGGTACTGCTTAAACAGCCGAATCAAAGCACCTACTTCATCCGGCGGACGCTTCCAGTTTTCCGTTGAAAAGGCATAAATCGTCAGATACTTAATTCCAATAGAACTGCAGTAGCGAACGATTGTCTTAAAAACAGCCGCACCGGCGGTGTGACCCGCCGGCCTGGGTAAGCCGCGTTTTTTTGCCCAGCGGCCATTTCCGTCCATAATAATCCCAAGATGCTCGGGCAAATAGCTTTGTTCCATTCTGTCGTCCTATATTTCCATAATTTCTTTCTGTTTTCTTTCGAATATACCGTCGATTTCTTTGCAGTATTTATCTGTTAAATCCTGTGTCTTCTTTTCAGCCTGCTTTAAGTCATCCTCAGTCAGTTCTGTATTTTTCTTCATCACTTTCAATTTATCCATTGCATCGCGGCGGATATTTCGAACTGCGATTTTGCATTCTTCAGACATTTTACTGATGTCTTTTACTAAGTCGCGGCGCCTTTCCTCAGTAAGCTGCGGAAACGTGAGGCGAATCACTTTGCCGTCGCTCTGCGGATTAATGCCGATGTCCGAAGTCTGAATTGCCTTTTCAATTGCATGGCAAATGGACAAATCCCAAGGCTGAATTGTAAGTACTCTAGCTTCGCTGACGGCAACCGCAGCAAGCTGACTGATGGATGTGGGTGCGCCATAGTAATCCACCCGAACTTTTTCCAGAACGGCCGGGTTTGCTCTGCCTGCCCTGATTGCAGCAAATTCATCTGCCAGAGCGGCAATGCTCTTCTTCATGCGGTCCTCCGCATGTGCTAAAATCTCTTTCATTACGACTCCTCCTTAACAATTGTACCGATTGATTCACCGCAAACGGCTTTTTTAATATTTTCCGGTTCGTTAATGCTGAAAACCAAGATCGGAATATTATTATCTTTACACAATGTAGCTGCAGTGCTGTCCATAACCTGAAGGTTTTTGTTTAAGACGTCCATAAAAGTAATCGTATCGTATTTTATAGCGTCTTTGTTCTTTTTGGGGTCACTGTCATAAACGCCGTCAACCATAGTAGCCTTCAAAATAACATCTGCATCAATTTCAGCAGCCCTTAATGCCGCCGCGGTGTCGGTTGAAAAAAACGGATTCCCTGTTCCACAGCCAAATACAACGACTCTGCCCTTTTCAAGATGACGGACAGCACGGTTGCGAATATAAGGTTCCGCAATTTGCTGCATAGAAATCGCTGTCTGTACACGAACCTGAACGCCAAGCTGTTCCAGAGCATCCGCCACACCAAGTGCGTTAATGGTCGTTGCAAGCATGCCCATGTGGTCGGCACGGGTTCTGTCCATTTTACCGCTGCTGCGGCCGCGCCAAAAATTGCCTCCGCCAACAACAATACCGATTTCAACGCCCAATTCCGCACATTCCTTAATCGGTTCGCAGATTTTAAGCACAGTATCAAAGTCAATACCATGAGTTTGACTGCCGGCGAGCGATTCACCGCTTAATTTTAAAAGAATCCTTTTATATTTAGGTTGCAATTCCAACACTCCTGTTTTCATTTTATTTTATTTTACAATAAGCCCAATGCAAAGTAAAGCCTTTCATTTCTGATATAGGATATTATTGTCAAGATTTATAATTTAGAAACAATTTACCCACCACGTCATTCAAAAAAGCACAAAAAAATAGCGCAGGAACACTCCCGCGCTATTAAAATTCAAAATTTTACTTGATCATATTGGCAATTTCATCTGCAAAATTGTCTTCGCGCTTTTCAATGCCTTCGCCTTTTTCAAAGCGAACGAAATCAACAATCTTGATTTCGCCACCAAGTTCTTTGGCTGTTGCATCGGTGTATTGCTGAACGGACAAGTCGCCATTCTTTACATACGCCTGATCTACGAGACAAATTTCTTTAAAGAATTTACCAAGTCTTCCGGTGACAATTTTGTCTGCAATTGCAGCAGGTTTGCCATCGTTAATGATTTGCTCTTTCAAAATACCTTTTTCATGCTCAATCACTTCAGCAGGAACAGCTTGTTCATTCAAGTACTGAGGCATAACAGCTGCAATTTGCATAGCAACATTCTTCGCGTACTCTTTAAACTCTTCCTTTGCCGCAATTTCAGCAGAAGTATCGAATTTTACAAGAACACCGATTTTGCCGGCAGCATGGATATAAGCTGCAACAGCACCCTCAAAACGCTTAAAGCGGCGAATTTTAATGTTTTCGCCAATTGTTTGAATTTTATCTTTGAGCATTGCATCAATTGTTTGTTCTGTGCCATATGCTTTGCATTGAAGTAAAGCATCCACGTCAGCAGGATTGGAAGCAATTACGGTTTCTGCACAAGCGCTTACAAATCGCTGGAACTCAGCATTTTTGGCAACGAAATCAGTCTCCGCATTAACTTCAATATCAACACCAACATTACCCTCGGCATTAACACATGCAAAAGCAACACCTTCTGCTGCAATACGTCCGGCCTTTTTTGTAGCTGCAGCAAGGCCTTTTTCTCTTAGAAAGTCGATTGCTGCTTCCATATTTCCGTCAGACTCGGCAAGAGCCTTTTTGCAGTCCATCATTCCGCAGCCAGTCTTCTCACGAAGTGCTGCAACGTCTTTAGCTGTAAAAGCCATTCTTTTTTCCTCCGCTTCTTCATCATTAGTTATCGTATTATTTTGCACAAACCGATTATTCAGCGGCCTCTGCTTCGTTTATTTTATCTGTTTCCGCTGCTACAGCTGCTGCGCCCATCTGGCCTTCTTTGCCTTCGATGATTGCATTTGCAACAGTTGCAGAAATTAATTTTACTGCACGGATTGCATCGTCATTGCCAGGGATTACGTAGTCGATTTCATCAGGGTCACAGTTGGTATCAACAATCGCAACAATCGGAATACCCAATTTCTTTGCTTCTGCAACAGCGATTCTCTCTTTACGCGGGTCAACAATGAACAGTGCGCCCGGGATTTGTTTCATGTCTTTGATACCGCCGAGGAATTTTTCGAGCTTTTCGATTTCCAAGCGGAGTTTAATAACTTCCTTCTTAGGCAGAAGGTCAAATGTTCCGTCAGACTCCATGTTCTTCAACTGATTCAGACGGTCGATTCTGCGGCGAATAGTGCGGAAATTGGTCAGCATGCCGCCGAGCCAGCGGGCGTTGACAAAATATGCACCTGCGCGCTCTGCTTCCTCTTTCACGGAATCCTGAGCCTGTTTTTTGGTTCCTACGAAAAGAACGGATTTGCCCTCGACGGAAAGGTCACGGACAAAATTGTAGGCCACCTCAAGTTTTTTAACTGTTTTCTGCAAGTCAATGATATAAATACCATTGCGTTCTGTGAAGATGTATTCCGCCATTTTAGGGTTCCATCTTCTTGTCTGGTGACCGAAGTGAACACCGGCCTCCAAAAGCTGTTTCATAGATACTACTGACATTTTCTGTTCCTCCTTGGTTTTTCCTCCGCCGTGTCTAAACAGACGCAACACCCTAATTTCGGGCACCAAATTCGTCATAACATCGGCGTGTGTTTTGCGGAAAATATTATATCATATAAAAAAATATTATGCAAGACCCTTTTCAGCCTCCGCCAAAAAAGCCCCCAAATCCGCGCGGCCGCTTTTTCGTATGATTAATTATATTATAGCATACTAAAATAGTATCGTCACCTATGATTTGTATATCCTGCCATTTTATAATAATATCATCTTCCCTTCCTAATATGCCAAAGCAGCGCAGGCGGCCGTAAATTACAATAGCTACCACCCTTGCGTCGGTCGTATCAATTTCAACATCGCAAACACATCCAAGGCGTGTGCCGTCCTTTACATTAATTACTTCCTTATGGCGCATGTCAATTATTCTGCAATTCACGCTGTCACCCCCATAACAGATTATATGCCGATATATAACATAACATTAATTAATTGAATAAACTTGAAAAAAATGATAAGATAAAAACGGAGCAAAAATAGTCGTACCCGGTCGGTCAAAGCAGATTATTCTTTTATAAAATAGAAGCGGAGGATAAAAATGAATATTTGGCATGACATATCACCAAAACGTATCAAATCGGATGATTTTTGCGCTGTAATTGAAATTACGAAAGGCAGCAAATCCAAGTACGAATTGGATAAGGAAACCGGTCTTCTTATTTTGGATCGAATTCTTTACACATCAACTCATTACCCCGCAAACTATGGTTTTATTCCCCGTACCTACGCCAGCGACAACGACCCGTTAGATGTGCTGGTGCTGTGCTCGGAGGATATTCATCCGCTTTCTCTGGTACGCTGTTACCCCATTGGGGTAATCGCCATGGTGGATAATGGGATGAAGGACGAAAAAATTATTGCAATACCATTTAACGATCCTACTTATAACGGCTATTCCGACATCAGTGACCTTCCTAAACACATTTTCGATGAAATGTCGCATTTCTTTTCGGTTTACAAAGCATTGGAGGGCAAAGTTACCGCAATTGAAGAGGTAAAAGGCAAAGAAGAAGCTAAAACTGTTATTCAGGAATGCATTGATTCCTATCTGGAACTCTACTGTAAATAATATAAATATCACAAAGCCGCTGTAAAAAATTTACAGCGGCTTTAATTATAAATACTTATTTATCAAAAAGGTAAAGTGTACCGCCTTGACCGCCCATTTGGCTGCCTGTTGAACTGCCGGAACTGTATTCAGCGGAGTCTACCAATGTTGCGTTTTCCTTTACATATGCGAGCAACTCGGAATTGCCTCCGCCATTTTGTGAAGAAACAAGTAAATAAGTGATTTTCCCTTCGGCAACATAATTTTTAAGCTGTTCCAGTGAAAGTGAATTATCGGTACCTAAAAATCCGCCGTAAGCATAACAGGGTAAACCCGTATCAATGATATACTGCGCTACGTCGCTTGAACGTTGGGAAACGACTAAAAAGCTGCCTTCTGTATAGTTTTTAACCAAATAATCTTCTAAACCGGAGGTCTTTGTCCGGTCGACATCTGACTGTCCGTTTGTAAATCCTCGGTCTCCCCCACCGCTGTTTCCTGCAAGCTCCGGCCCTGCGTACGGCATGGTCGCATTCGGTACATACAGCACCGGGGTAAGCGCCCAGTAAAACGGGGCTGCCAATGCTGAGATGATCAGTGCGGCAATGGAAAAGGTTAATACCGCACGCTTTGATTTAATAAAATACACTGCAAGCAAAATTATACCCACCGCAGCTGACACAGCAATTACAGGCAAAAGCCACGTTTTCAATGTTGCATAGCTTAAAATATACTTTAGTTCCAAAGCGATGTTTGCTAAAAGGGCAAGGAGCAGGAATACAGGCCGAATGCAACCTTTCCAATTCTCTTTTTTATGTCTGAATCCACGATACATCGTTACGATGCCCACTCCACTGAGAACTGCAACCGCAGGAGCCAGCATGCACAGATAATAACGATGATAAAACCCTGCAAAGCTGAAGAATCCAACCATGACAGCCAGCCATAGCGACCAAAAAACGATTGCGGCTTGACTCATTTCTTTTTTGCGCATTGCTGTTTTTTGAGTGCACCCGAAAATACAGAGAATTGCAAACAGGAGCAGCCATGAACTTTGACCAAACAGGCTGGAAGTCCAAAGTCGAACAGCAGACGCCGTACCGATTTCGGAACCACCGTTCTGACCGCCTCCGAAACCGCCCTGTCCGTCAGCACGGCCATCCCGGGTAGTTTGCTGTCCATCGGTATTCTCGGGCATTTGAGGGGGTGTGCCAGCTATATTTCCATCTGTTTTGGGTTGGATTCCGGTAGTATTACCGTCTGTTTGTACTGTTGCGGAAGATTGCGCGTCTGTTTGAAGTGTACTGTCATCCGAACGGGCTCCGTCCGTTTGCGGAGCACCGTCAAGACCTCCGCCCATTCCGCTGCCAAACAGGCGTTCGGAGCCATTGTGACCCACGACCAGTTCCAGCATGGAATTATTACTGGTACTGTCAACATAGGGACGGCTTGACGCCGGGGTTAATTCAACCGCAAATACCCATGCAAATGAGATTCCCAGCATAATTACAACACTAATAAGACCGGCAAGTACGCGCTTCCAAAACTTTTCTTTGGCAAAAATCAAATATGTAAAAGCAATTGCGGGTAAAATCATATATGCCTGAAGCATTTTGATATTAAACCCAAGCCCGACAAACGAGGCGGCAAGGAACAGAAACCTCCATTTTCCGCTGTCGATAGCCTTAAACAGAAACCATGTTGCAACCAGCAGTACAAAAATCAGCTGCATGTCCATTGTGTTGTTGCGGGAGGCCACTACCACCGCCGGAGTAAGAGCAAAAATTAAGGAAGAAACAAGTCCGGCAGGCTGACTGAAATGTTTTGCTGTCAGAATATAAATCAAGATGCAGGATGCTGTTCCGGCAAGAGCCTGTGGAAGCAGCATTGACCATCCATGATATCCAAAAATAAGTACCGAAATCGCCTGTACCCACAACCCGAGCGGGGATTTGTCAACAGAAACCATTCCTGCCGGATCAAAGGATACAAAGAAAAAATTATGAAAACTCTGCGTCATGCTTTTAATACACGCCGCATAGTATTCGTTTCCCGTTCCGTTATTGGAAATTGCATAAAAGTTCAGGGCAAACGATAGGGCCGCGATGAAGACCATTGCAATGATGTGATAATTCTGTTTTAATTTGCGCTGCATAGAAACATCCCTCCGAAAATCTATTACAGCGCTTATTATACTTTCCTTTTGTGATGGGTAAATGATGGTTGTCTAAACATTAGTTAACGAATCACTGACGAAACCAGTGCTTGTAAGGTTTCAATCAGTGATTCCTAAATGTCCTTTTTTATTTTGTCGAGTGCTGCCTTTTCGAGCCGGGAAACCTGTGCTTGGCTTATTCCAATTTCGGAAGCGACTTCCATTTGTGTTTTGCCCTGAAAAAACCTCATAGAGAGAATGCGTTTCTCCCTGTTGTTCAAATCTTTGATTGCCTCTTTCAGTGCTATTTCATCCAGCCAGTTGGAATCGTCGTTGTTGTCCCCCACCTGATCCATAACATAGATAGTATCCCCACCGTCTGAAAATACAGGTTCATTCAGAGAAACAGGTTCCACAATGGATTCAAGCGCTAAAACTACATCCTCGCGCGGTAATTCCAGTTCCTTTGCAATTTCATCAATAGTCGGTTCGCGGCTGTTCTGCGACGTCATTCTCTCCTTTGCCTGCATTGCCTTGTAAGCTGTGTCACGCAGCGAACGGCTGACGCGGATCGAATTGTTATCACGTAAATAACGCCGTATTTCACCGATTATCATCGGAACACCATAAGTTGAAAAGCGTACCCCCTGACCGATGTCAAAGTGGTCAATTGCTTTAATCAGCCCGATACAACCCACTTGAAACAAATCATCCAAATTTTCACCACGGTTTGTAAATCGCTGTATCACACTTAAAACAAGGCGTAAATTCCCGTTAATTAAATCATCACGGGCTTTCATATCACCATCTTTTACACGGCGCAGCAATTCCATTTTTTCCTTTTCCGTGAGTACCTTTAACTTGGATGTATTCACCCCGCAAATTTCTACCTTGTTATACTGCATTTTGCACGCCCCCTATGTTGGTAATACAGTTTCATTATTGCCATGAATAGGGGATATCATGCAGGGCAAAAGATAAATATTAATTAGAGCAACAATTGCTTTTTCGACACAATTTAGATATACTATGATTGATAATAATGTGTTAAACAGCAAGCCGCATGTTGCGGAATCCCGATTAATATCACTTTGTTTTAATATAGACTGACGAGGTAGAAAAATGAAAATCATCATACCGCCGCAGGTTGAGACAGTAATCGAAAAATTAAAATCCTGCGGACAGGAGGCTTTTGTTGTAGGCGGCTGTGTTCGTGACAGCATTATGGGTTTGAAGCCCCATGATTGGGATGTTACAACTTCCGCCCAACCGGACGAAGTCAGCGCTGCCTTAAATGACTGCAAACTGATTGAAACCGGCATAAAACACGGAACAATAACGGTTTTAATTGATAGAATGCCGATTGAAGTCACTACGTACCGGGTAGATGGCAAATATTCGGACAACCGTCACCCCGATCAGGTACACTTTACAAGAAGTTTAAAGGAAGACTTAGCACGCAGGGACTTTACGGTTAATGCACTTGCATACAATCACGCAGAAGGAATCATTGACTGCTTTGGCGGTTTGGAAGATATTCAAAACGAACAAATTCGCTGTGTCGGTGAGCCCGACCTGCGGTTTCAGGAAGACGGCCTGAGAATTTTAAGGGCTCTTCGTTTTTCTTCGGTACTTGGTTTTACAATTGAAGAAGCAACTGCAAAAAGTATCCTCCGTAATTTTGCACTTCTTGATTTCATCGCAAAAGAACGCATTAACTCCGAATTTACAAAGCTGCTCTGCGGAAAAAGCACAGAAAAAGTATTACGGAATTATCGGGATGTTATCGGGCAGTTTCTGCCTGAAATCAACGCCATGTTTGAGTTTCAGCAGCATAACCAGTATCATATTTATGATGTTTGGGAACATACGCTAAAATCGGTTATTTCGGTGGAAGCAATACCCGTTCTGCGCCTTACCATGCTTTTACATGATATCGGAAAACCACTCTGTTTTACGCAGGATGAAAAGGGCGTCGGTCATTTTTACGGTCATGATAAAAAGAGTGTCGAGATGGCCCGCGAAATTTTGCAGAGACTGAAATACGATAGTGAAACGATAAATCAGGTCATAACGCTGATACAGTATCATGATTTTACCCTTTCTTCACAAGATAAATCACTTCGGCGAATATTAAGTGTGATAGGAGAAGAAAATTTACGTCTGCTTCTCAAGGTAAAAGCAGCAGATATTTTAGCACAGAACCCGGTTTACAGCAGCAGATTGAACGATTTGAAGGAAACCGAAACTGCTTTGAATGAGATAATCAAACAAAACCTTTGTTATTCCTTAAAAAATCTTGAAATAAACGGTGCGGACCTTCTTTCCCTCGGCGTGCCGCAAGGGGCTGAAATAGGAAAAATCCTTTCTACCCTGCTGAATGAAGTCATTGATGATATATGCCCCAACAAACACTGGGTATTGATGAATCGCGCACGGCTGATGAAGGAAAAAAGCAATGGAATATATTAAGCATACCATTCCACCTGTTTACGATGAAAACTCTAAAATATTGATTTTGGGAACCATGCCTTCCCCAAAATCACGCGAATACGGCTTTTACTATTCACATCCACAAAACCGTTTTTGGCGTGTCGTTTCGGATTTGTACGGCGAACAGGTTCCCGTAACAAACGAAGAAAAAACGGCATTGCTTCTTAAACATCACATAGCACTTTGGGATGTCCTGAAAAGCTGCCGTATTGAGGGCGCGGATGACAGCAGTATTAAGGACCCTATACCGAATGATATTGAAGGTTTACTGTCAAAAACAGATATCCATGCGGTATTTACCACCGGAACAAAGGCGGCGGCGTTCTATAAACGCTTCTGTCAGGAAACGGCGGGTATTGCTATCGCGCTTCCTTCCACCAGCCCCGCTAACTGCAGACATTACGATTATCAGCGATTAAAAGAATCGTATCGAATTATTTTGCAATACACAGCTGAAATTCAATAAATTAATCTTCACTGTAAAGTTTAAACTACCTTCCCCTCTTCGACATTACAAAGTAACCCTTTTGCAATTATACAAAAGAATTCATTTGTATAATACTTTGCCGTATAAATAAGGCGGTCATCTTTTGATGCCCGCCTTATTTATTGTTCAGCTTACGCGCTCCAAATCTTTTTTCAGCCTTTCGATAATTCGCTTTTCCAGGCGTGATATGTAGGATTGGGAAATTCCGAGCGTATCGGCCACCTCTTTTTGTGTGTGCTCTTTTGTGTTGTTCAGCCCGAAACGAAGCTGCATAATTTCCCGTTCACGGGGCGCAAGGTGCGAAACCGCATTGCGCAGCAAATCGCGTTCCACTTCCTGCTCAATGTCATGGTTCACGGTATCCTGCTCACTTCCCAGTATATCGGAAAGCAAAAGTTCATTTCCGTCCCAATCCACATTGAGCGGATCATCGATGGAAATTTCATTTTTCAGCTGCGAGCTTTTCCGCAAATACATCAGAATCTCGTTCTCAATACATCGGGAAGCGTAAGTCGCAAGTTTGATGTTTCGCTCCGGGCAAAAGGTGTTTACCGCTTTGATCAGTCCGATTGTGCCAATTGAAATCAGGTCTTCTACTCCTGCGCTGCTTGATTCGAACTTCTTGGCAATATAGACGACAAGCCGAAGATTGTGGGTTATGAGCGGTTCCCTTGCATTCGGAACATCGTTCATAATGTTAAGCATCACCTTCTCTTCTTCGGGCTTTGTCAGCGGCGGCGGGAGGGTCTCCGGCCCATTAATGTAATGAATCTCCCCGCTTAAACCAAGTCGCAGCCATATTAATGACAGCTTATTTCTGAGTTCCCTTATCAATTTATTCACTCCCATTTTCACACTTTCCCTTTTGCCGCTGCCGCCGCGGCTTGATAAACGCGTCTGCCTACGGCCAAATTTAGGCTGACGTTTTTTGCAACAAATCCGGATTTAACAGCGCACTGAACTCACCAAGGCTTGCTTTAGTAACTGCAATGTAAACATTATGTATTTTAAACTGTTTTTTTCCGCAGATAATTGTCAGTAAGTCGGGTTTGAATGATGGCAGCAATCCGCCTCCAGAAACTGCCTGAAACGGAACCAACCTGATTTTTCCGCTGGTTTCGGGTGGAATCAGCGAGGCAATACTTTCTTCATATACAACTGCAACGGGATAGTTCGAAAATGGCTCTGTCAGTGAATTCCCGGTATCCACTTTTGCAAAACAAGAGGAGGACTTTCCGTTATAGTCAATTTTAATTTTACATAAAATTTGATCCGACATCTGCCGGCCGGTCACCCGATTAATCAACCGAATAATTATGTAGCATATTACAGTCAAAATAATTAATAAAAGCGGTGAAATGTCGAAATAAACAACGGAATTCTTAATGATCAATCCTTGCGGTGCAACAAAGTACCATAAGGCAAGCATAAATCCTGCGAAAGAGAAACTCATGATATAAAAAGAACCTAATTCCCTTAAAAGCTGCTTCAATCCATTGAACGGATATGCCGCCAGCACGATGGTAGCCGCCATGATCAGTTTTATGAAAAAGGATAGAAATAAATTGACTTCCGGTAAAAGGATTGTAAGGGAATATGCCGCACCCAATGCAGAAGCTGCTATAAGCCTTAACCGCTTTACCGGGAGTGATAAAAACCTTGAAACGGCTAGCAGCAAGAAGTAGTTGATGAAAAGATTGACTCCCACTAAAACATCGACGTATATAGTCTGTTTCATAGGCAACCCTCCCCGCCGCTTTACAATTAATTATAATGATGGGGATTAAAACATTGTGTCATAAATTGTATTTGCTAATAAAAACTCCGGAAAAGCCACCGGATGAAAACAGCGGCAGTTCTTTTTTGAACCGCCGCTGTTTTTGTGTGTTTATCTGTTATTGTGGTTTTGAGTTTTGAAATTTTTGCTTAGCCTGCTGAATTTTCTGCTGCTCTGCGGCTGTAGTCGGGTACCATCCGCGCTTATTCATTTCATCAAATACTTCCGCCTGAATCTGATGTTCCTCCGTCAGAATTCTCATGAATTCCTGTCTGATTGTCGGAGTAGCACATTCATTAGCGAAGGTATTGTAGGTGTCTGTGATAAAATTTTGAGAAGATAGTACATCGTCAAAAAGTTCTTTTTCCTGCATCTGTCCGTTGTTCATTTTTATTTCTCCTTAACTTAAAAAGCTTAAAAGTTGATCATAGTGAGTTTGGTGCTTGCTGGCAATGCTTTCACATTTCTGTTTCAGCTGCGGGTCAGTACACATTTGCGCATATGCTCTTATTTTTGTCACAAGAAGTTTTTCTCCGCCAAGTTGATCCTCGATTGCCGTCAGTTCTTTTTCAGTTAATGCCAAATTTAACACTCCTTTATAATTTAGTTTATTTATTGTTTTACACAGCTTATGAAATATACGTTATCACAATAATTCCAGGCATCTCTATGTAGCCTCACGCTCTTCTTCTTCCTGTTCAAGACCAAAGCTGATAGACAAAGCCTGATCGACCTGCAGCATAGACGTATTATCAAGGCGTCCCATACGCTCTTTTAACCTGTGTTTGTCAATTGTACGAACTTGTTCAAGCAAAACAACAGAATCCTTTGCAAGGCCTGTCGTTTGTGCATTTAACATAATATGAGTTGGCAGATTTGCTTTTGCCCGCTGGCTCGTAATGGCTGCTGCAATTACCGTCGGGCTAAAACGGTTTCCAACATTATTTTGAACAATCAATACAGGCCGCACCCCGCCCTGCTCAGAACCGACAACCGGGCTAAGGTCGGCATAGTAAATATCTCCTCTTCTAATATTCACGTTTTTCACGCTCCGCAAATTTATTCTATTGGACTGCAAATATTGTTGGCATTATGCTGGGAATTTATTCGCTTGCAATCCCTAACACATAATATTATTTGGGAGCGAGGGTTGACATAAAATTAAATTGAAAAAAGCCGTAACATTTGTTACGGCTGCGCATTATAGAATTAATACTGATCTGGATTGATCTGTTAAAGAATGATTTGTATTTTCATGTTCCAATCGTATGCTAAATTCCCAACTCGCTATAATCATATAAACTTGCGTCTACGCTGTACTTTGGAATGTTAATTTTTTGGATTTGACCGGAATTCTCATCTACATTTACGGTAAAATCAAAACCGGGTGCAATTCCGGAAAATTCGTTGCCGTGTGTTTTAGTTAACGCGCCGCTTTTTTCAGTGCAATCAATCGCCTGCTGCAAAAGGGAAGCATATGAAGTTTTAGGAAGAACACATTCCTCACTTTTTGCTGTCAGTCCACCGTAGGAGACAGAAAAATCTTCACCACTCCAGAAATAGGTTAGTCCACTCAAGTCCCCTGTTAACAGCTGAAGCGTTGCAATACCGGGCGCCGCACGGCTGAAAGAACAGGTCGTTTTTTGCCCGTTACAGGTAATATCGGCTTTACATTGAAATGTGACGATGATATCCTCCGCCTTAAGTTCCGGCTTTGCACAACCAGCCAATACAATCAGGAACAGAAGCGGAAATAATACAGCAATAATACGGCGCATACCGTGCCCACTCCTCCACGTGAAAATAACGAACGGAGAAGTTCAGCACTTACTTTACCGTTCGATTTCTAAAAACAGTTTTGGAAGCATGTCGATGATATCCGTTGGCAGCATGGCGCACTGAGAAAACTCTTTCGCACAGCGGTCGCCTGCCGCGCCGTGAAAATAAACCGCACCGGCTGCAGCTTTCGCCGGTTCAATCCCTTGGGCGATGAAAGAAGCGACCATTCCGGCAAGAACGTCGCCGCTGCCGCCCTTTGCCATGCCGGCGTTGCCGGTCATATTGAGCTGCAACATGCCATTTGGTTCGGCGATTACAGTTCCGGCACCCTTTAGTACTAAAATCACGTTGTATTCCATTGCAAATCGCTTGGCATATTCCAGCCTGTGCGACTGAATATCCTGAACAGTGGTTTTCATGAGCCGCGCCATTTCGCCGGGGTGCGGTGTCAAAACGACAGGAACGCTGACTGTTTTTAATCTATTTATATTCTCAGCAAGGATGTTTATGCCATCCGCATCAATAATAAGGGGAATCCGTGCATTGGCGAGCATGCCGAATAACATGGCTGTGGCCGCTTCACTTTTCCCAAGACCGCACCCAATCAAACATGCGCTTGCCTTGGAAAGCGCTGTAAGAAGAGCCGCATTCGAAGTCGGTTCCAATTCTCCATTCTTATCAAGGTCAAGCAGAGTAAAAACCGGTTCCACCGCATGGGACGCAACAATCCCGTAAATCGAACGCGGGAGCGCAACATTGACAATCCCCGCGCCGCACCGTATCGCAGCCCTTGCGCTCATCACAGCCGCACCCGCCATTCCTTCGCTGCCGCAAACGCAGAGCAGCCTGCCGTAATCACCCTTGTTGCTTTCCGGATTTCTTGGATTTAACATCGCTTTCACTTCATCCGGTTCTGTCACAGTAAGGACGGAATCCTGTCCGGCAATCAGTTTGGCATCAATTCCAATCGGTACCACAACAACCTGCCCGCAAAAATTCTGGGCAGGCTGAACAAAATGCCCGTATTTAAAAGTGGAAAATGTGATTGTGTAATCCGCTCTGATGCAATTCCCTTCTACCGCACCGCTGTCACAGCTCGCGCCGCTTGGCATGTCAAGCGAAACCAGCACAGCGGTGGTTTGCTTTACGGCGTTGAAAAGAGGAGACAGCTTTTGTGACACAGCGCCATGAAATCCTGTTCCATAAATCGCGTCAATGATATAATCCGCTGTGGTCAGCACGGGCAGTATGCTATCCGTCTCATCATCATAATTCAGTGCTTTTACAGAAGCGCTGCTCATCCGGGAATACATTATTTGGGAAATATCGGTTGCAGGAAGCCCCTCCACAAGAACTGCAACAACCAGCGCGCCCAGTTCCGAAAGACAACGTGCCGCAACATACCCATCCCCGCCGTTATTTCCTTTGCCGCAGAGTACAACCACATGCTTTTGCGCAAGGCTAAACTTTTTACTTAAAAAACGCACGGCGGAAGCGCCGGCATTCTCCATCAACTGCAGATACCCGGTTCCGGCTTCTACCGCACTTTTTTCAAGTGCCTTTGACTGAGCACAATTCAGCACTTTCATATTTCCGCCTCCTGACCAACTACAACAGCCGCCGCGTAGTAACGGGTATGAGTGACGCTGACTGAAAACTCCAGATTGCGCCCGTTGGCAATTTTAAGCGCCCGTCCGCTCAAACAAAGACTTGGTTTACCGTCATCGCCGCGCAAAAGTTCCACTTCACCCAGTGCAAAGCCACGCAGCCCGGTGCCCAGCGCCTTAGAAAAGGCTTCCTTAGCGCTAAAGCTTGCAGCTACGCTCTGAATAGGAAATCCGCGCATTTCAAGCTGAGAGTACTCGACAGCACCGAGTACTCTGCGGCAAAAGCGCGGATTTTTCATTGAATTTTTTATTTTTTCAATTTCCACTAAATCAATTCCGACCAAAAGCATTGATTGATACCTGCCTTGCAAGAAAAGGTTTGATTCCGGCGAGCACTTTTTCATTTGGGCTGAACACGACTAAAACGGAACCTTTTTGAGGATGATTACCGGTAAAATACCAAGCGTCTTTCCCATCATCGGTTACGGAAACTGTCAGCCTGGCCGCGTAATTTTTCGCGCTGTGCTCCGCCGGGTTATATTTGCCCATTGCTTCAATGTTGTGCGTATCCATGGAAATAATCCGCTTCCTGCTACGGCGGTTAACAATCTTATCAATTGTAATATCCCCATTGGTTACGCTGTACTCATATTCAAGATTGCGGGATGAAATTAAATAATAAGCTCCCGCACAAACTGCTATTAAGACAATAACGGCAAAAGAAGGGATGAAAAGCATGCTTGCAAAAATCAGGATGCAGCCAAGTAAAACCAATCCGAATAAAACAATAAAGTCCTTTGTGCCAAACTTCTTCTTAACGATCTGTTCAACAAATATGTCCATATAATCCTCCCATATGTCAATAATTCCTATATATTGTATCACATAGAAAATTACTTTACAACAGCTATTCATACATATAAAAACGTTTGAACCTGAACTTATATTCCCCAAATTTCAGCTGCATATTGCTTGATGGTCCTGTCACTGGAGAATTTACCGGCGTTTGCCGTATTCAGAAAACATTTTTGCATGAAGCGAAAGCGGTCGCTATAATCGGCGTTTGCTTTCAGTCTTTCATTGCAATAGGGAAGAAAATCATAAAGTAAATAATAATGGTCCGCCTTGTGCCAACTTGCACCGGTCAGAATCGAATCGTACAACTCGCGGAACATTCCGGTGCCGTCGTCATCGAACGTTCCATCGATTAGCGTGTCAACCACCGCTTTGATTCTTGGGTTTGCTTCATAAATTTCCTTTGGATGATACGACTCTGCTATTGCATTAATTTCGTCCACGCGCGCTCCAAAAATGTAATTGTTCTCTTCCCCTGCCTGTTCCACAATTTCCACATTGGCCCCGTCATATGTTCCCAGCGTAACCGCACCGTTCAGCATGAATTTCATGTTGCTGGTGCCGGAAGCCTCGGTGCCAGCGGTGGAAATCTGTTCGGAGATGTCTGCGGCGGGCATGATTTTTTCAGCGTAGGACACATTGTAATTTGACACAAATACAACCTTCATCTTATCGTTTACCGAAGGGTCACGGTTAATTTTGTCCGCAATTTCATTGATAAACTTAATAATACCCTTTGCCCTGTAATAGCCCGGTGCTGCTTTCGCGCCGAATAAAAAAACCATTGGGTTAAAATCATGGATTCGTCCATCTTTTAGGCCAAAATAAATATCTAAAATGGAGAACGCGTTTAGAAGCTGACGTTTATATTCGTGCAGGCGCTTTACCTGAACATCGAAAATAAAGTCGGGGTTAATTTGAACCCCGTCTTTCCGTTTAATATACTCAGCAAGTTGCTGCTTTTTTATACGTTTGATTTTGCCAAACTGCGCAATTACTTCGGGATTATTCTTGTATTGTTCCAAATTTTTAAGCTTATCCAAATCCGTAACCCATGCGCTGCCGATTTTATCCGTGATAAAACCGGAAAGCTCCATATTGGAGAGCGCCAGCCAACGGCGCTGCGTAATACCGTTCGTCTTGTTGTTAAAACGATCCGGATAAATTTCATACCATTCCTTTAAAACTGAGCTTTTTAAAAGATCAGTATGAATCTGCGCGACGCCATTGGTGGAATGTGTGGCAAAAACAGCGAGATGTGCCATGTGTATCTGATTATTATCATCAATAATCAAATATTTTTTCTGTGCATCACCGGTAATACCCATGGAGACAAGTTCTTTTTGCAATGCTTTGTTCATCATAACAATAAAGCGGTAAACGTTCGGAAGCACTGATTTGAATAGTTTCACATCCCACTTTTCCAGTGCCTCTGCCATAATGGTGTGGTTTGTGTAAGCAAATGTTTGTTTTGCAATTTTCATTGCTTTATGGAAGGAAACACCTTGATCGGTCAGCAGCCGAATAAATTCCGGAATGGAAACCACCGGATGCGTATCATTCAGCTGAATCGCATACTCGTTCGTAAAGTGAGAAAAATCACTGCCGTATTTTATTTGATAAGTACGAAGAATATCCTGCAATGATGCACTGGAGAAAAAGTATTGCTGTTTTAATCTGAGTTTTTTGCCTTTATCCGACTCGTCGTTTGGGTAAAGAACACTGGAAATGGCTTCGGCATCGTTCTTTTCCTTTACCGCCAGTTCGAATTTTTGATCATTAAATAACTGAAAGTCAAATTCATGAATTGGCTCCGCCTGCCACAGACGCAGCGTATTAACCGTTTTTGCCCCGTAACCGATAACCGGCATGTCGTAAGGAACAGCATAAACACTCTGCTCTTTAAAATTCACAGTAACTTTATTTTCTTCGTTTCGTACGGACCAGGGATCGCCAAAGCGCTGCCAATCATCAACAGTTTCTTTTTGAAAGCCGTTTTCAAAGTACTGTTTGAATAATCCATATTTGTATCGGATTCCATATCCGTTCAGCGCAAAACCCTGTGTTGCGGCAGAATCCAAAAAGCAAGCTGCAAGGCGGCCCAGTCCGCCATTTCCGAGCGCAGCGTCCTCAATGTCCTCAAATATATTAAGATCAATATTATATTCATTAAAAAGTTCAGCCAACTGATTTAACAAATCGAGATTCAGTAAATTGCTGTAAATTAATCGGCCGGTCAAAAATTCAGCCGAAAAATAACATGCTTTTTTCCCTGTCGTGTTCCCTTCCCATTTTTCCCTTACGTTTTTCAGCGCCGCGCGGGACACGGCATTATAAAGAGTAACCGTATCTGCATTTTTAATACTTTTGCCATAGTCTAATTCCAAAATATTTAAAATATCACTTTTAAATGTATTCATAAATATATCCTCCTTTATCATACGAGAATTACCGATTGGTCTTTATCTGTCGTATACTGCCGCCAAATGATTAAGACGCTGTGCGAGGGGTACTGTCAGCTGGTCTTTTTTCAATCTCCACTTCCAATTGGTACCGATTGTGGAAGGGAAATTCATTCTGGCACTGTTTGGCAACAGCAAAAGATCCTGTACCTGAAAAATCACCGTATTTGCGACACTTTCGTAAGCGACACGAATTAACGCGGCGGGAATCTCTTTTTTACGTTTCACACCAAGATATTCTTTGATAAAACGCGCTTCTTTCGCTTTCATCGTATCAAGATACCCCATAAGCGTTTTATTGTCGTGTGTGCCGCTGTAAACCACCATATTTTGAGTATAATTGTGCGGCAAAAATTCATTTTTCGGATTGCCGTCAAATGCAAACTGCAAGACCTTCATACCGGGATATCCTGTTTTTTTCAGCAGGTTTCTCACTTCGGGAACGACAACGCCCAAGTCTTCCGCGACTAACTGTGAGCGGCCGATTGCAGAATCGATCGCATTCATTAGCTTCAGCCCCGGCCCAGTCTTCCAGCTGCCGTTCACTGCGGTTGAATCCTCTGCCGGAATTGCATAATACCGTACCACACCGATAAAATGATCAATACGGATTACATCATATATTTTTGCGGAACACGCCATACGTTTTTTCCACCAATCAAACCCGTCCCGCTCCATTACATTCCAATCATACAATGGATTTCCCCATAGCTGGCCATCCTTTGAAAACACATCCGGAGGAACACCTGATACCAATACAGGTCTGCGCTCTGCGTCAAGCTGAAACTGTGAGCTGTGAGTCCACACGTCCGCACTGTCAAGCGCGGCATAAATTGGAATATCACCGATAATTTTAATGCCGTTTTTATTGGCGTATTCTTTTACCTTACGCCATTGCTCGAAAAATTTAAACTGATAGAACTTCCAAAATTCAATTTCGTCTTTTAATTCATAGGAATAATCTTCCACTGCATTTTGCTCGTGAAAACGAAGTTCTTTCGGCCAGAGCAGCCACGACTGATTATCAAATTTAAATTTCAGCGCCATGAAAAGACAATAATCATCCAGCCAGTAAATGTTTTCATCACAAAACATACGGTATTCTTTGGTATTCCTGTGAGTACTTCGCAGAGAAGCAATATGTAAAATCTTGAATCTATAATGAAATAGCTTAGCGTAGTCTATATTGGCGGGGTCGTCTCCCCAGTCATAAGTATTTACTTCCTCTTCGGTTAAAAGTCCTTCGCTGATTAAAATTCCCGGATCAATAAAGTAAGGATTGCCTGCAAAAGCAGAAAAAGACTGGTACGGGCTGTCGCCAAAGCTGGTTGGGCCAACGGGAAGAACCTGCCAGTACTTCTGCCCTGCGCTGTTTAAAAAATCTATAAAATGAAATGCTTCCTCACCGAGAGTACCGATCCCGTAATCGGACGGCAGGCTGCTCACCGGGAGCAGTACACCGGCTCCGCGCTCAAGCTGTTTTATTTTAGGTTTTATCGGCATTACGATCATCCTTATCATGAATTTGCAGTTGATTGGAATCCATATTTGTTTTATTATTTTCGTAATTTTTCGTAATTCATTTTGAATAATACCATTTATTATAGCTAGTGTCAATGGATTTTATGCTAATTTATTTCGGAAAAAATACAAACAATATTCTTTAAAATTGTATCTATTTTTTTCAAAATTCTATAATATAAGTATTGAAATTTGCTGATGATGCAGTATATACTTGAACTAAATTTCGAAATGAGGGATACCATGCCGACTATTAAGGACATTGCCAACAAGCTTGGAATTGCTGTCAGCACCGTTTCCAAGGGCTTGAACGGTGCCAGCGACATTAGTGAGGAAACGCGCCAGCTTGTACTGGACACTGCCGTTGAAATAGGTTATGCCTCGAAAAAAGTACAAAGGCTTGGAAACCGTAAAGTTTGCATCTTAATTGAAAATATGGAATACGACAATATTGACCAGTTCGGCTATGAAATTATTGTAGGCTTCAAATTGAGCGCAGCCAGGCGCCACTGTGATATATCCGTGATACCCTCCAACCTGAATCTTCAGACGCAGGAAAAATATGATTCCTTTATGCTGGAGCATGGTTACAGCGGTGCGTTTCTGCTGGGGTTTATGCTTCATGATGATTACATTAAGCAGCTTTATAAAACGATGGTTCCGACGGTGCTGCTCGACAATTATATTCCAAATAAACATGTCGGATATGTAGGAACGGACGGATATAACGGCATTGATTTAGCCGTTCAAAACCTTGTAAACAACGGCCACAAACGGATTGCGCTGCTGAACGGCTCAAAAAACAGCATGGTTACCGACGAGCGATACCTTGCTTTTACGCAAAGCATGGCCAAGTATTCCATGAAAGTTGACCCCGCGCTGATTGCAAACGGCTATTATGTGCCGGAGTGTGCAAAAGATCATGTCAGCTTTTTCCTGCAGAACGGAGCCACCGCAATCGTGTGCGCCAGCGACCTGATTGCTTCCGGGGTGATTGCGGAACTGAATCGTCTTGGCAAAAGGGTACCGGAAGATGTAAGCGTAATTGGATTCGACGATCTTCCCATTGCCCAACACCTGACTCCAACTTTGACGACCATTCGTCAAGATAGGGTCGCAATCGGGAAAAGCGCCTTTATGATGCTGGAAGAACTGATTGGCGGTGTAAGCATCAGCAAACTGCTCCTGAAACCGGAATTAATCATCAGGAATTCAACCGGATTATGCCCCCAAAGCACGTAATTTGCTTGCAATTTCTAAATAAAGGTGATAATATAAATTATTATGATAACACGTTGAAAAAGGAAGTACCCTTTTACCTGTTTACCAAGAGAGAGCATGCCACAGCTGAAAACATGCTTGTAAGCAAAAAAGGAGAAGTTCCCTTTGGAGTGGCGCAGCAGAATGAAAGAAAGCTCCGGCTGGCGCTTTCTGCGAGTAGGTTGCGACGGTCGGCACCGTTATGGGCCATAAGAGTTAAATTAGGGTGGTACCACGGAGTGAAAGCTTTCGTCCCTTTCGGGGATGTGGGCTTTTTTTATTTTGTTTCTAACTAATTTATTATAACTGAAAGGAATGATTTGTAATGAAGCAACAGCTTGAGGCTATCAGGGAAAGCGCCCTGCGTGAGCTGAATGAGGCAAAAGGCCAGCAAATCCTCGAAAATTTACGGATTAAGTATCTTGGTAAAAAGGGAGAATTGACTTCCATTTTAAAGCAGATGGGCGGACTTTCCGCAGAAGAGCGCCCAATCATCGGTCAATTAGCGAATGACGTCCGCACATTTATAGAGCAGGATTTGATAAAGCGCGCCGCTGAATTAAAAGAGGAAGAAACCATTCAAAAGCTGGAACGTGAAAAAATCGACGTAACCCTGCCGGGCGTTCATCACGAACTTGGCGCAAAACATCCGCTCAGCATTGAACTTGATGCAATTAAGGAAATCTTCGTCGGCATGGGTTTTGAAATTGTAGAAGGACCGGAAGTCGAGTACGATTATTATAATTTCGAAGCGCTTAACATTCCGAAAGACCACCCAGCCAGAGATACACAGGATACGTTCTATATTAACGAGAATATATTGCTCCGCACACAAACTTCCCCTGTTCAGGTGCGTGTGATGGAAAAGCAAAAACCGCCGATCCGCATCATATCGCCGGGTCGGGTTTACCGTTCCGATGCTGTTGACGCCACCCATTCCCCTCTGTTCCATCAGATTGAAGGCCTGGTTGTTGATAAGGGTATCACGTTTGCGGACTTGAAAGGTACACTCGAAACATTTGTAAAACGCATGTACGGCGAAGACTCTGTTGTCCGTTTCCGTCCGCATCATTTCCCATTTACCGAACCTTCCGCCGAAGTTGACGTACAGTGCTTCAACTGCCACGGTGAGGGCTGCCGCCTTTGCAAGGGCGAAGGCTGGATTGAAATCCTCGGCTGCGGCATGGTGCACCCGAAGGTACTGTCCAACTGTGGAATCGACCCGGAGGTCTACAGCGGCTTTGCAGTCGGCATGGGACTGGAGCGTATTGTTATGAGAAAATACAACATCAATGATTTACGCCTTTTTTATGAAAATGACGTAAGATTTTTAAAGCAATTTTAAGGGGGGCGTAAAAAATGGATCTTTCAATGAGATGGTTAAAGGAATTTGTAACACTTGATGATATGCAGATTCGTGATTTTACAGAAGCAATGACTATGAGCGGTTCTAAGGTTGAAGGATGGGAAGTCGAAGGCAGCGAAATTGAGAACGTAATTGTCGGTAAAGTAATTTCGTTGGAGAAGCATCCGGATTCCGACCATATGTGGATCACGCAAATTGATATCGGCAGCGAAACACCGATTCAAATTGTTACCGGCGCTCAGAATTTGAAGACCGGCGACGTGGTTCCCGTCGCTATGAATAATTCCTCACTGCCGGGCGGGAAAAAGATAAAAAAAGGTAAACTTCGCGGCGTGGAAAGTAACGGTATGCTCTGCTCACTCAGTGAACTTGGCCTGACCAAACATGATTTTCCGTACGCGATAGAAGACGGCATCTTTGTTTTGCAGGAAGACTGCCGCCTTGGGCAGCCCATTTGTGAAGCGCTTGGTTTCAACGATTCCAAAATTGAATTTGAAATCACTTCCAACCGGCCGGACTGCTTTTCTGTCATCGGCCTTGCCAGAGAAGTTGCGGCAACATTCAATAAACCGTTACTGAAGCACAAACCGGTCGTAAAAGCCGGGCATGGTTCCTGCAAAGAAATGCTTGATGTGAAAGTGGAAGCAACTGATCTTTGCTCGATTTACACTGCACGCATTGTAAAAAATGTGCGTGTAAAGCCTTCCCCGCTTTGGTTAAGGGAACGTCTGCGCGTAATGGGTGTTCGCCCAATCAATAATATCGTAGATATTACCAACTATGTTATGCTGGAATACGGTCAGCCGATGCACTCGTTCGATCTTCGCTTTATTGACGGGGAAAAAATATGTGTACGCCGCGCCAATGACGGGGAAAGCATCACAACGCTGGACGGTGTGGAACACAAGCTTTCAAACAACAATTTGGTGATAGCCGACGCTAACAAGCCGATTGCAATAGCCGGCGTTATGGGCGGCGAATTCAGCGGCATTGTTGACGATACAAACACAATTGTATTCGAATCAGCCTGTTTTAACGGTGCTTCCGTCCGTACAACTGCAAGGGATCAGGGTATGAGAACGGACGCTTCCTCCCGTTATGAAAAAGGGCTTGACCCGAACAACTGCCTGCCGGCGCTGGAACGCGCCTGTGAATTGATTGAGCTTTTGGACGCGGGCGATGTTCTGGATGATGTGATCATTGACAACCATTCCAGCAGTGAACGCAGAAGAATTTATCTGGATGTCGACTGGATCAACCGTTTCCTTGACCTCAGCCTAAGTGCCGAGGAGATGAAAGCAATCCTGCTAAAGCTGGAATGCGAATTTGACGGCGATGAAATTTTAGTTCCGACCTTCCGCCCTGACTTGGAGCACAAAGCCGATATTGCCGAAGAGATTGCAAGATTCTACGGCTACAATAAGATTCCGGGAACTGCTATTTCCGGCGGCGCACAGGGTAAATATTCTCCGCGTCAGAAATTCGAACACACAATCAACGACACCATGCTCGCGCTTGGCGCAAGTGAAATTATGACGTATTCCTTTATCAGCCCAAAATACTATGATAAAATCCGTATGCCGATTGATTCTCCTTTGCGCAATTCTGTTACCATTTCGAATCCATTGGGCGAAGATACCAGCATTATGAGAACAACAGCCCTCCCCTCCATGCTTGAAGTGCTTGCCCGCAACTACAACAACCGCAATGCGTCAGCATGCCTGTTTGAGCTGGCCAGCGAATACCTTCCAACTGCTGCGGATAAGCTGCCAATTGAAAAAACCAACTTAATTGTGGGTATGTACGGCAACAAGGCAGATTACTTTACAGCTAAAGGTATGGCAGAGCAAATTTTGGAAAGACTGTCCGTAACTGATTATGAAATTGAGGCATCGGCTGAAGAATACAGCTATCACCCGGGGCGCTGTGCTGTACTCACGATAGATGGCAAACGCCTTGGCATCATTGGAGAAATTCACCCGAAGACATCCGAAAATTACGGGATAAATGAGCGGGTTTACTGCTTCACATTGGATGTTGACCTGATGTTCGAGTGTGCAAAGACAGATAAAAAGTATGTACCGCTGCCAAAATTCCCCGCAGTTACCCGTGACCTTGCGCTGCTTTGTGACGACAGTATCCCTGTGCTGACACTTGAAAAAGCTATTATCAGGGGTGCCGGAAGTCTTCTTGAAAACATTAAGCTTTTTGATGTGTATAAGGGTGAACAGATTGAAGCCAATAAAAAAAGCGTCGCATTCAGTATTGTGCTTCGTTCAAACGATAATACACTTACCGAAGAGCATACAACAGGCGCAATGAAAAAAGTAATGAAAGAGCTTGAAAAAGCGGGTGCGATTTTACGTTCTTAAGCATCTGTTTATAAAATAGTTCTTGAATTTATTTATTGTATGTTGTATTATGACAATATTGGAGGTGTTTCCATGCTTGATAAGACGATGACTTTTTCGATCGGTAATGACCGGGAAGGGGATATTAAAAAGATACTGACTCTGGTTTATGATTCCCTTAAAGAAAAAGGATACAACCCAATCAGTCAGATTGTGGGCTACATTCTATCGGAAGATCCCACATATATTACCACACATAATAATGCGCGCAGTCTTATTCGCAGGATAGACCGTGATGAATTGTTGCAGGTGTTGTTGAAATCTTATTTAGGGGAGTAAATTACATTTTTGCTTTGAACACTGAACCAATTGAACAAAAGGAGGACACTTGAATGAATGAGACAAATGAAGGCGCCACACAGTTCCCAACTTACAAAGGCAAGCCGTTGGTCCGCTGCGGAGATGTGATTTATTACGGAAGCATGAAAGATAAATACGTTGTAAAACTCGAAATTAAGAGCAAGAAAAAGGTTCAGGATTTAGAAGTTGCCGATAAGGTTTTGATTCAGCTGATGTATACGGATCAGAATATTCGGGCACGCAAGCAAATTGTGAAATCCAGTGAAAAAAGTGGACTCTACCTTGCGATGGATATTGCCGACGCATGGCTGACGAGGGCTTTAACAGAATAACCCTAAATGCATCTGAATTATTTTATTTTACTTTTCAATATAAAAAGGCTCGGAATGCGATTTGAAATTCGCTATTTCGGGCTTTTTTGTTCTGTATTTTTAAAATAGTAGCACTTAATAAGACCACACTGTTAGGAAATAAAATCCTGACAGCGCGGCCTTTATTAAAATTCTTATTTACCGATATCATGACGGTAATGTTCACCGTCAAAATGGATTCGATCCACAGCGGCATAAGCGTTATTCAGCGCTTCGTCAAGTGTACCGCCCAGCGCGGTAACGCCAAGAACACGCCCGCCGTTGGTGTAAAATTGATTCCCTTTACACAGTGTTCCCGCGTGATAAACAGTTGCGCCGCCGATTTGACCGTTTTCATCCAAACCGGTAATTTCTATCCCTTTCCGGTATTTTGCGGGGTATCCGCCGGAAGCCATCACCACACACGCACAGAACTCCCCGTTCCATTCAATCGATTGTTCTTCCAGACGCTCTTCGATTACAGCTTCTAAAATATCAACCAAATCGGTTTTCAAACGCGGCAGAACGACCTGCGTCTCCGGGTCACCAAAGCGGCAATTATATTCAATCACTTTTGGGCCGTCCTTGGTAAGCATCAGTCCGAAATAAAGACATCCTTTGAATACTCTTCCCTCTTGATTCATTGCATGAATGGTCGGTAAAAAAATAGTGTTCATGCAAAGCTCCGCCAGTTCATCCGTGTAATAAGGGTTTGGACTGATGGTTCCCATGCCGCCCGTATTCGGGCCCTTATCATTGTCGAGCGCACGCTTATGATCCTTGGATGAAGCCATCGGTTTTACACATTTTCCGTCCGTAAAGGCTAAAACCGACACCTCAGGACCGGTAATGAATTCTTCAATCACAATCTGATTACCGGAAGCGCCGAAGATTTTATCCTCCATAATAGTCAGAACCGCATTCTTTGCCTCATTAAAATCGGCAGCAATAATAACGCCCTTTCCGAGCGCAAGACCGTCTGCTTTAATGACAACAGGGTACTGATTATTCGTTTTGATATATTCCAGCGCTTTCTGTGAATCGCCGAACACCGCATAATCGGCGGTTGGAATATGATAGCGTTTCATCAGATCTTTTGAGAACACCTTGCTGCTCTCGATGGCTGCCGCATTTGCACGCGGCCCGAAGGCGGCGATTCCGGCTGCTTCAAGCACATCCACCATACCGGCGGCAAGCGGATCATCCGGAGCGACAAAGACCAGATCAATTTGGTTCTCTTTTGAAAATTTTATTATACCGTCAATGTCTGTTACGGGAATCTCCACACAGACCGCATCTTTTGAAATCCCGCCGTTACCCGGAGCACAGTATAGTTCATCCACTTTAGGACTTTCTTTTAGTTTGCGGATAATTGTATGCTCACGGCCGCCCCCGCCGATTACCAATATCTTCATATCATTCGCCCCTACCTGTTTTAATTCAGAATTCCATCGGCAGCCGCATCAATGGTGGAACAGTCTCACTCCGGTAAACGCCATTGCTATTTTATATTTGTTGCAAGTGTCAATCACATTATCATCCCGAATAGAACCACCCGCCTGCGCAATGTACTTCACTCCCGTTTTATGAGCGCGTTCAATATTATCGCCGAACGGGAAAAATGCGTCCGAGCCGAGCGAAACATCGGTCAAAGTATCCAGCCAAGCGCGTTTTTCCTCACGGGTAAGCGGCTCCGGTTTTACTGCAAATAAATTCTGCCATGTGCCTTCTGCCAAAACATCCATATATTCATCGGAAATATATACGTCGATTGTATTGTCCCTATCCGGGCGGCGAATGTTTTCCTTAAATTTCAGTCCAAGCACCTTGGGATGCTGGCGCAAGAACCAGATATCCGCCTTATTGCCGGCCAAACGGGTACAGTGGATTCTGGACTGCTGACCCGCACCAACACCGATGACCTGACCGTTTTTCACGTAGCAAACAGAATTGGACTGTGTGTATTTCAGTGTAATAAGAGAAATAAGCAAGTCCCGCTTTGCATCATCCGGAATCATTTTATTATCTGTAACAAGGTTTGACAGCATTTCGTTATCGATTAAGATTTCGTTTCTGCCCTGTTCAAATGTGATTCCATAAACATCCTTATGTTCCACCGGATTGGGCCTATAATTTAAATCCATCGTAACAATATTATAGCTGCCTTTGCGCTTGGATTTTAAAATTTCAAGAGCTTCGTCTGTGTAACCGGGAGCGATGATTCCGTCAGAAACTTCACGCGCAATCAGTGTGGCTGTCTGCCTGTCACAAATATCGGACAGAGCAATCCAGTCACCGTAAGATGACATTCTGTCCGCTCCCCTCGCCATGGCGTATGCGTTGGCAAGCGGCGAAAGCTCCAAATCATCCACGAAATAGATTTTTTTTAACGTGTCCGTCAGTTCAATGGCAACCGCCGCGCCCGCAGGACTTACGTGTTTAAAGGAAGCCGCTGCCGGAAGGCCTGTTGCTTTTTTTAATTCCTGAACCAACTGCCAGCTGTTAAACGCATCAAGAAAATTAATGTACCCCGGTTTGCCGTTCAGTACCTGAATGGGCAGTTCGCTTCCGTCCTGCATAAAAATGCGGGACGGCTTTTGATTTGGGTTACACCCATATTTCAGTGTGAGTTCATTTGACATTTCAGCTACCTCCGATATTTATTAAAGTCAATTACAGTTCAAATTGACTTAGTTTTTATTGATGATACGGGTGTCGGTCATGCCGTTTTTCAAATTGATAAACCGTGTAAAAAGAGAAACTTTATTTTCTTCATTCAGGCTGTTCCAGACCGCATCGGTAAACTGGTCGATATCCCCGGAAATTTCGACAAGAGCTGGTTCCCCTTCAAAGGACGGCAGAGGGTTTCCGTCCCCCTGATAAGTATGAATGAAGTGGCCTTCCCCGCTAACCGGTGATTCATATTCATAAAAGAACCGCTGCGTGGAATCCGGGTTGCCGTTTGCACTCTTTAAAATTGAGAGTGTGTAATTTCCGTTAGCTTCCACCACACCGGAAATACGCGGGGTAAAATTCGGCATGTCCGGCTCAAATTTACGGGTACGCAGCGCCGCTGCAAAGGTTTCGCCCTGCTGCATACAATCGTAAACGGTATCCGTCTGGTCACCGTTTGTGACTATCGTAGTCTGCTCCAGCACACGGACAGGGGAATAAATAATTAATGAAGGATCAACCAACTTGGCTGGGTCATAAGCCTGCGTTTTAATCCCGTTTCCCTCTTCAACAAAAATGCGGTTGCGGCTGTTTTCACTACGCCCCATAATGAAATAGGCAATGACAGCGTAGTTCCCGTCGGAGCTTCTGCCTAAAACAATTCCGCGGCCCGGGTACGCGTTCTCCCCCAGTTCCAATTCTATTTTTTTCACTTCCATCATTCATCCTCCTTAATATATGCTTTCCCGTTTTCCACCGAAATCTTCCCCTGGCAAAACAGTGCTGCCGCTTGGGGGAGCAGCTGCCATTCGGCCTGTTCCATCACCCTGCGCTGCAAAATTTCCGCCGTGTCGTTTGGAAGAACCTTAACCGCCTTTTGCAGGATAATCGGCCCCCCGTCACAAACTTCATTCACAAAATGAACGGTTGCGCCGGTAACTTTCACTCCTTTTGCGAGTACCGCCTCATGCACTTTCAGACCATAAAAACCCTCGCCGCAAAATGCAGGAATCAGTGCGGGATGCACATTGATAATCTTATTTTCATAATGCCGAATCACATTTCCGCTGATAATAGTCATAAATCCGGCAAGAACGATCAGGTCAATTTTATTTTGGCTCAAAACAGACAGCAAAGCCTCATCATACACCTGCTGATTAGAAAAATTCTTACGCAGTAGTACTTCGGTAGGAATGTTAGCCTTTTCCGCACGCTCCAGTGCATAGGCATCGTCTCTGCTGGAGATTACAAGCGCAATTTTGCCGCCGGGAATTTCCGAATTGGCCTGCGCGTCGATAAGCGCCTGAAGATTTGTGCCGCCGCCGGAAACCAAAACGGCAATGTTTAGCATAGGGTCACGCCCTCCTCGCCGGCAGCCACGCTGCCGATTATATAGGCGTGCTCACCTGCGGCATTTAGTTCAAAAACAGCCTGATTTGCCTGTTCTTTTGCAACAATCATGCACATACCGATTCCCATGTTAAAAGTGTTGTACATTTCACGTTCCGGAATATTGCCTTGACTTTGTAAAAGGCTGAAAACCGGAAGTTTAGGAAGAGAAGCAAGCTCGATTTGAGCAGTGGTGTTGGGTTTGAGCATACGCGGAATATTTTCAAAAAATCCGCCGCCTGTAATATGAGAAATTGCCTTAATCTGAATCTTTTCCATCAGAGCAAGTACCGGTTTTACATATATTCTGGTTGGGGTTAAAAGTTCTTCCCCAATCGTGTGGCCCAAATCATCCAAATGCATGTTAATGTTTTTTTCACTGATGTTAAAGACTTTTCTTACGAGCGAAAAACCATTGGAATGGACACCGGAGGACTGAAGACCGATGATTGCATCGCCCTCTTGAATCTTTGAACCGTCAATAATTTTCTCCCTGTCAACCATGCCAACTGAAAATCCAGCTAAATCGTACTCATCAATCGGGTAAAAGCCCGGCATTTCAGCAGTTTCGCCACCGACCAGTGCACAATTTGACTGAACACAGCCCTCTGCAACACCGGAAACAATCTGAGCAATTCTCTCAGGATAATTTTTGCCGACAGCCAGATAGTCAAGGAAAAACAGCGGTTTTGCCCCGCAGCAAATTACATCGTTTACGCACATGGCGACGCAATCAATCCCAATCGTATCATGCTTGTCCATCAGAAAAGCAATTCTCAGTTTTGTGCCGACTCCGTCCGTTCCGCTGACTAAAACAGGAGCATTCATTGCACCTAAATCCGGCTGAAACAACCCGCCAAAGCCACCGATCCCTGAAACCACACCCGGTATATTGGTACGAGCAACATGGCTTTTCATTAACTCAACCGCTTTATAGCCCGCGGTGACATCAACCCCGGCCGCTTTATAACTTTCGCTGAAGCTTTTCATATATGATCCTCCGTATTTCTTGTATTCCGATAGCAATTTCAGTTAAGAACAGGAAAAAAGGTGTTATCTCCCCCGCCTTCGGCGGGAGAGATAACGAAATCCATTCCGCTTTATTTTTGTAATTGCTATAGATTATAATTCCCGTACTTTTGTTTGAATTGATTCATCTTTTTTCAAAACATCTTCGGCCATCTTTCGTTTCATTTCAAAAAGCTGAGCCGAAAGGGTTTCATCAGAAAGTGCAAGCATCTGCGCTGCCAGAATCGCAGCATTATCTGCCCCATCAATAGCGACGGTGGCAACCGGAATACCGCTCGGCATTTGAACTGTAGCCAGAAGAGCGTCCAGCCCGTCCAGTGTTGATGATTTTACCGGAATGCCAATTACCGGGAGCGTGGTGTGCGCTGCGAGAACCCCGGCCAGGTGCGCCGCCTTGCCCGCCGCCGCAATAATAACGCCGAACCCATTCTCTTTCGCAGAGGAAGAAAATTCCGCAGCCGCCTGCGGGGTACGGTGCGCGGACATCACATGAACTTCCACGGGAATATCAAATGATTTCAATCTTTTGATTGCGGCAGAAACAACTGGAAAATCGCTGTCACTACCCATAATGACTGCTACTTTTTTTAATGCCATACTCTACACTCCTATAAATTTCAATTTCATCTGTAAAATGAAAAACAGGCTGCGCCGATAAAACGTCGCAGCCTGAAATTATTTTAACAAACGGGATATTGGCGCAGTTTGGCAGTATACCATTCGAATTCCGATACTTTTCTTAACGGAAGATACTGTCATTGCACTTACCTCCGACAACTTATTATGTGTTTATTGTAGGTGATTATGACAATAATTTCAATAGATGTTAAGCGAAAAAGTCAAGTTTGTTAAGTTATTGTTATGAAGCAAGTTTGTGTTGTCATAATTTGTGTAATATGACACGGTTATTGAGCCAAATTAGAATCATCCGCGACTAGCTCCTTCAAAGATGTTGCAAGGCCTGCAAGAGATTGAATGTTGGAAGGAATAATAATCTTTGTTGCTTTTCCGTCAGCAGCCTTGCCAAACGCTTCCAAGCTCTTAATTGCAATGACACGGTCATTCGGATTTGCTTCGTTTAAAAGTTTGATGCTGTCCGCAAGCGCCTGCTGAACTGACATAATAGCCTGCGCTTCACCCTGCGCTTCGCGGATTTTTGTTTCCTTCTGTGCATCGGCGCGCAGAATAGCGGATTCTTTTTCGCCCTGAGCAACCAAAATAGCACTTTGCTTTTCCCCTTCGGCAGTCAGAATCAGTGCACGGCGTTCACGCTCCGCTTTCATCTGCTTTTCCATGGACTCCTGAATTTCCCGCGGAGGAATGATATTCTTCAATTCAACGCGGTTGACTTTAATGCCCCATGCATCGGTTGCTTCGTCGAGAATAATACGTATTTTTGTATTGATTACATCACGCGAAGTAAGGGTGTGGTCAAGCTCCAAATCACCGATAATGTTACGGAGCGTTGTTGCGGATAAATTTTCAATTGCAGAGATTGGGCGCTCAACGCCATACGCATACAATTTCGAATCGGTAATCTGAAAATAAACGACCGTATCGATTTGCATGGTTACATTATCTTTCGTGATAACCGGCTGCGGCGGAAAATCGATTACTTGCTCCTTCAATGAAACTTTCTTTGATATTTTATCAAGAAACGGAATCATAAAATGCAAACCTGTTGCCCAAGTGCTATGGTATGCGCCGAGCCGCTCGATTACATATGCATGTGCCTGCGGCACCACCTTGATATTCAGAATAATCACGAAAATTACAGCCACTGCAAGAAGCATTAGAATAATTGCTCCAAGATCCATAAGAAAAAACTCCTCTCTATTTTTCGATTACTTTAATAAATGTTCCCTGTCCGGTATCATCCGCCTGTAAAGCCACTGTCTCCCATTAAAGTATACCCCGCAAGGGAAACATCGGCTTTCTGTCATGAATTCAGTTCAGTGACAATTACTTTTACACCCTCAATGGATTTTACCAAAACGTGTTTACCAACTTCAATAACTGAATTGTCTTCGCTGCGAGCCGTCCAAATGCTGCCAAGCACATTCACCTGTCCAACACCGAGCATATTATTGATTTCAATAATTACGACTCCTGTTTTTCCAATGTATCTGCCCGCGTTTGTGTCTATCCGCTTAAAATTCAATAACTTTTTTACAAGCGGCCTTGTCGCAAGTATCGTCAATGCGGTCACTACAATAAAAACAATTGCCTGCACCCACAGATCAGCTCCGCATAGATCTGCAATCAATGCACCTACACCGCCTGCTACAAACCAGATGGACACCAGCTGAGCGGTTGCCCCCTCCACGACAGCGGCAACAACAATGACCACCAGCCAAAAATACGGTAAATATGCTTCCATGTTTTCACCCCTTCCTTGGTGTTGAGAATATAGTAACACAAGCATTATAGTAACACAACAGCGCGAAAAAGCTGAAAAAGTCTGATTTTGACGTATTTACTAAAACCGTTCATTTCACCTCGCCGGCATGTAATGAATCGAGTCAAAGCTCAATGGCGCGCATTATATCGTTAATATTTTGACAATTTAAACTATTTATTATCTATAATATAAATTAATTTCCTAAAAATTTAAGATATGACAGGATAAAAGAGAAGGACGAAACGGATTCAGACGGGTTTTAACTATATAAAAAACGGACGCCGTAAGACGTCCGTTTCATATATGCGATTATTTTGCGGATTAATACATACCGCCCATACCCGGGTCAGCAGGCATTGCAGGGGCTGCTGGCTCTTTGATATCGGTTACAAGCGATTCTGTTGTGAGAACCATTGCAGCGACAGAGGCAGCGTTCTGCAGTGCGGAACGGGTTACCTTGGTCGGGTCAACAATACCGAAGGAAATCATATCGCCGTATTCTTCAGTCAATGCATTAAAGCCATAACCAGCCTTGTTGGTCTTCTTAATATTTTCAACGATAACAGAGCCTTCAAGGCCAGCGTTCGTTGCAATTTGACGGATCGGCTCTTCCAATACCTTCAGAACGATCTTAGCGCCCGTCTTTTCGTCGCCCTCGCTCTGTTCAACAATCTTCTCAACATTCGAAATTGCATCGATTAAGGCAACGCCGCCTCCGGCTACGATACCTTCTTCAACAGCTGCCTTTGTAGCTGCCAATGCATCTTCAATGCGGAGTTTCTGCTCTTTCATTTCAACTTCAGTTGCAGCACCAACCTTGATAACCGCTACACCGCCGGAAAGCTTCGCAAGACGCTCCTGCAGTTTTTCACGGTCAAAGTCAGAAGTAGTGGTGGAAATCTGGGAACGAATCTGGCTGACTCTGGATTTAATTTCTGCCTTATCGCCTGCACCGTCGACAATAATTGTATTCTCTTTGTCAACCTTTACCTGGCGTGCACGACCAAGCTGTTCAACTGTCGTTTCCTTCAAATCCAAGCCAAGCTCGTCAGAAATAACCTGACCGCCTGTTAAGACAGCGATATCACGAAGCATATCTTTCCTTCTGTCGCCAAAGCCCGGTGCTTTCACGCCAACGCAGGTAAATGTGCCGCGCAGTTTATTCAGTATTAATGTAGTAAGAGCCTCGCCCTCAATATCTTCAGCGATAATAACGAGTTTTTTGCCTGACTGTACGATTTTTTCGAGCAGCGGGAGGATTTCCTGAATATTGGAAATTTTCTTATCCGTAATCAGAACATATGCGTCGTCGATAACAGCTTCCATCTTATCGGTATCGGTTACCATATAAGGGGTAATATAGCCACGGTCAAACATCATGCCTTCAACAACTTCGGAGTATGTTTCAGCTGTTTTAGACTCTTCCACGGTAATAACACCGTCGGATGTTACTTTTTCCATAGCTTCTGCAATCAAATTGCCGATAAATTCGCTGGAAGCGGAAATGGTTGCTACGCGGGCGATATCTTCTGAACAGGAAACCTTCTTAGAATGGTCTTCGAGTGATTTAACAGCGGCATCAACTGCATTTTGAATACCCTTACGAATAATCATTGGGTTCGCGCCGGCTGTTACGTTTTTCATACCTTCACGAATCAGAGCCTGAGCAAGCAAAGTAGCTGTTGTGGTTCCGTCACCGGCAACATCGTTTGTTTTGGTGGCAACCTCTTTCACAAGCTGAGCGCCCATATTTTCAAAAGGGTCATCAAGCTCGACTTCTTTGGCAATGGTAACACCATCGTTTGTAATGAGCGGAGCGCCAAATTTTTTATCAAGAACCACGTTGCGGCCCTTAGGTCCAAGAGTAATTTTAACTGTGTCGGCAAGTTGGTTAATGCCGCTTAAAAGAGCTTTTCTGGCCTCTTCGCCGTAAATAATCTGTTTAGCCATATTAATTCCTCCAATTATATTAAAATGAAATCTTATTCAACAACTGCTAAAATATCACTTTGACGAACAATGGTATATTCTTCGCCGTCAAGTTTAATTTCCGTACCGGAATACTTGCTGGTAATTACTTTATCGCCTTTTTTCACGTACATTGTAATTTCTTTTCCGTCAACCATGCCGCCCGGGCCAACCTCAATTACATTTGCAATCTGGGGTTTTTCTTTCGCGGAACCGGCAAGAAGAATACCGCTTTTTGTTGTTTCTTCAGCTTCTTCCATTTTAATTAGAACTCTGTCTGTTAATGGTTTAATTGTCATAATATGTCCTCCTTAAAAATACATTTTATTTTGTTTAGCACTCGCTATCTTTGAGTGCTAAGTATATTTTATCTACTTAAGTCTAAAAAATCAATAGCTATTTAACTAAAAATTGCAATTTAATAAATTATTTACAATTTACCTAAATTTCAGGTAACTATTCAGGGACAATAAACCGAATTGCCTTTGGAACAACCTTAAAAACGACATGATCAATGACACGGCACTCACCGTCAAAATTGGCAATCGCAGGTTTTTGAGCAGTAACATCCATTTCCCGCCCGCGGCAAAACGTTAAAATATCTTTGAACAGAGGGGATTCAAGATGCTCCCCAGCCTTGTAAACATTAATCAGTGACGGAATTTGCAGCAAAGACGGTTTGTTAATCAAGATAAAATCAAGCAAACCGTCATCAGGGAGTGCCTGCGGTGCCCCGCAAAATCCCCCGCCGTAATATCGGCCGCTGCCTGCAAGGGCAAACAGGTAGTCTCCCTCGTAAGTTCTGTCTCCATCAATTGTGATTTTCAAATGTTCCCCGAGCTTTCCTAAAAGTACTTTTCCGACCGCCAGATTATAGGCCATAGGGCCGCTGATAAACGGAATATTTTTAAACTTCACCATTTCATAAGCAACTTTCGCGTCCAGCCCGATCGAACACATATTGATAGAATAATGTCCCTCAAACTCGATCATATCCACCCAGCGTGAAGACGCGTTAAGTTGTTTTTCAAAAGATAAAAATTTTTCAATGGAACCAAATGTTTTTACATAATCATTCCCGGAACCGCAGGGAATTACCCCTACCTCCACATTGTCCCTTCCAATTGCGCCCGCGGCGACTTCGCTGAGTGTTCCATCCCCGCCGACAGCAAAAACGCGTACAGGATCCCCTTTTGCTCCCTGCTGCCGTGTTAATTCGGTCGCCTGCTTTGGCTGATTGGTGATATGGCAAACACATTCCATTCCGCTTTCACGAAAATGTTCCTGAATAATAGGAAAAACAGAATTGTACGGATTTTTCTTTCCCGCCACTGGATTTACAATAAACACATAACGCATAGAGCCGCCTCCTATATGATTATCTAACCGGCTGAACAAAGCAAGTCCTGGCTGTGTTAAGCCGAAGTCAATTACTATAATTAACTTTATTAAAGCATGAGTTTTTCATTTGTCGGTATGAAGTCAAAGGCTTTTGCTCCGTGTTCCAGCAGCCTTTGAACTTATTTAAAATACATATAGAGCTGGCATTTAATCATACCGTTGTACAGCTTTCTGCGGCGGTCTGCTTTGCGCCCGTAGCAATCCTCAAAGGTTTCATCCGGACTGATAATGGAGTAGCTCCAGCCATGTTTCTGCTCAAACACATTGCCCATTGTTCTGTAAATATCTTCAGCTTGATGAATGTCCAAAAGGCGCTCACCGTACGGCGGATTGCAAATCACACAGCCATACTCCCCTTCGGATATAAAATCAGAAATATCGCGTTTTTCCGCATGAATATTCGCAATGACTCCTGCTTTTCTCGCATTCCCGAGTGTCAGCGAAATTGCGGCACCGTCAATATCATAGCCCTGCGCTGTGAAAGTGGAATCACGGCGAATCAGATCCTGTGCACGTTTCTTTTCGCGCAACCAGACACCCTGGTCCAAATTTGCCCAGTGTTCAGCGGAAAAATGGCGCTGCATACCCGGGGCGATATTAAGTGCGTACATGGCGGCCTCAATCAAAACCGTGCCTGAACCACAAAACGGGTCAATAAAATTCGCATCACGGCGAACACGCGCAAGGTAAGCCATGGCAGCGGCAAGCGTTTCCTTGATTGGCGCTTCCGTGGAATTGGCACGGTATCCGCGTTTATGCAGCCCCGCACCGGAAGTGTCAATCATTATGCTGACATTATCTTTCATAATTAAGAACTGGATTTGGTAAAGCGTTCCTGTTTCCTCAAACCAGTTCACATTATATTTTTGCTTTAAGCGCTCCACAACTGCCTTTTTGATAATCGACTGACAATCCGGAATGCTGGAAAGCTTTGAATTAAGGCTTCTCCCTTTCACAGGGAATACATCGTTTTTCCCTATCCAGCGTTCCCAAGGCAGTGCTTTTACCCCCTGAAAAAGCTCCTCAAAGCTGAGTGCGTGAAAATTACCCATTTGAACGAGTATTCTTTCCCCATAGCGGGAACCGATGTTTGCTCTGGCAATCATTTCTTCCGATCCGTCAAAAACGACTCTGCCGTTCTGCGGTTCAACATTCTTTGCATCCATAAATTTTAATTCATCAGCAACAAGACCTTCTATTCCGAGAAGGCAGGGACAAACAAGTTTAAATTCTTCCATTTTTTTCTCCAATAAACAAAATAAGGGGCTGCGTGTTACGCAGCCCCAACAGTTAAAGATAAATTAATCTATTAGGCACCGTGCACTTCAGATTTTCCTGTATGTGGGTGCGGCTATTCTATTATTCCATATCGGGTTCCAATAATCCATAATTTCCATCTTTGCGTTTATAAACTACATTAATTTCCCCGCTGGTTTCATTGCGGAACATGAAGAACTGATGGCCAAGCATATTCATTTGCAAAATTGCTTCTTCTTCGCTGAGAGGTTTTACAAAGAAATGTTTTGTGCGTACAATTTTATAATCTTCCGCATTTTCATCTTCCGTAGTATGCAGATATTCCTCCACATACTGGTCAAACGCAGCCGAATGAATTGATTTGTCCAACCGATTTTTATTCTTGCTGATCTGTCGGCTCAGCGAAGTTACAACTTGATCGAGTGCATCATTCATCTCATAATCAGTTGTTTCAGCACGGTAAATCATTCCGCGGGATTTTATTGTAATTTCAACTGTCTGACGGTTTCGTTCTACTGTTACTACCACTGCCGCCTCGGCATCCTCATCAAAAATCCGGTCAAAACGTGACAGCTTTCTCTTTGCTAAATCTTTAAAATTATCCCTTAAATTGACTTTTCTTCCAGTAATTGTGATTTTCATACCTACATCTCCTTGTTCTAGATATTTGGATTAAAAAGGAAATCCATCATCTATAATATAACATAATCGATAAAGAATGAAAAGTGATAACTTGTCAGATTGTAAGATTTTTATGACGAGTCACATGGCATCCCACATTCACGGCCACCGGCAGCCCTGCGATATGAGTCGGGAACTGTTCAATATTAACACCAAGCGCCGTCGTAAGCCCGCCAAAGCCCTGCGGGCCGATATCGAGTGCATTCACCTTCTCCAACATTTTCGACTCCAGATCGGCGTAGAACGGGTCGGAATTTGGCTGTGACACCGGCCGGCAAAGCGCCTGTTTCGCAAGCTGAGCGCATTTTTCAAAGTCGCCGCCGATTCCCACACCGAGTATCATGGGCGGGCATGGATTGCTGCCGGCAATTTTAACTGTTTCCACAACAAATCCAATAATATCTTCCACACTGGCGGAGGGAGTAAACATTTTAATACGGCTCATATTTTCACTGCCGAAGCCTTTCGGCGCGACGGTAAGCGAGAGCTGATCGCCCGGTACCATACGGGTGTGAAGGATAGCGGGGGTATTATCCCCTGTGTTGCCGCGCCGGATCGGATCGGCAACGACTGAGCAGCGCAGAAGCCCTTCCACATAGCCCTGACGCACACCTTCATTGACAGCGTCCTCAAAGGAGCCGCCCGTAATATGAACGTCCTGACCTATTTCCGCGAAGATGACCGCCATACCGGTATCCTGACAAACGGGAATTTGCAATTCCCTTGCTGCATTCATATTCTCACAGATATCCGATAAAATCGACTTTCCGGTTGGGGAGGTTTCAAACTCCGCTGCTTCCGCAATTCGGTTTTCTAAATCCGCGGGTAAAATACGGTTCGCATCAATGCAAAGCTGTTTGATTGCCGGAATGATTTGGCTGATTTCAATTTCTCTCATAAATGCCTCACATATTTGTAACGATTTTTCCACCCGCAATCACCAGTTTCGGCTTAGCAGTCATATCAAGCGGGTTTGATTCAAATACGACCAAATCGGCATCTTTCCCGACCTCTATGGAACCGACCTTGTCGTCAATTCCACAAATTTTAGCGGGATTAATGGTGATCGCCATCAAAGCGTCTTCTGCTGACATTCCCTCCCGCACAGCAAGCGCGGCACAGGTAGTTAAATATTGCAGCGGGATTACCGGATGGTCGGTGATAATGGCAATCGGAATCCCCTTCCCCGCCAGAATACCGGGGTTGGCAGGGGTCAAATTCCTTAGTTCCGGTTTAGAACGGTCACAAAGGAAAGGCCCCGCAAGGACACGGGTTCCTTCTTTTTTTAGTCTGTCTGCATTAAGATGTGCTTCCGTACCATGAATAATCACATAATTTAGATGAAATTCCTTTGCAATACGGACAGCTGTATCAATATCGTCAGCACGATGCGCATGAAAATGCACCTCGATTTCACCTTTCAACGCGGGAATAAGAGCCTCCGATTTCATATCAAATTCAGGGGCGTCAAAATCTTCGTCCTCTTCAGAACGCTGCAAATCCTGCAAATAACGCTGCGTTTTAAAAAGTTCCTCCCTGATCAGGGAAGCGGTCGCCATACGGGTGGACGGTGCCAGATTTTTTCCGTGATACACAGATTTAGGATTTTCCCCCAAAGCCATTTTAATGGCAACGGGCGCTTTGACAATCATCTCATCAATGCAGGAGCCATAGGTCTTAATTGCAGCAAGCTGGCCGCCGATCGGATTCGCGCTGCCGGGGCCGGTCACCACAGTAGTAACACCGGCGGCAAGCGCTTCTGAAAAGCAACGGTCTACCGGGTTGATGGCGTCAATTGCACGAAGCTGAGGGCTGATTGGGTCAGTTTCTTCGTTGCCGTCGTCGCCTTCAAACGTTAAGCCGTCCTCCCACATGCCAAGATGTGTATGAGCGTCAACAAAACCGGGGTAAACCGCGGCGCCTTGAACATCAACAACTTCCTCGCCTTCCAACGGAAACTCGGGCATTGCGCCCAGCGCATGAATTACGCTGCCCTGCGTGTGAATCCACCCATCGGGAATGTGGCTGCCTGCCATAGTATGTATATCAGCATGAACGATAATCATAATTTTCCTCCAAGATTCCTTTTATATCCTCTGCGTAATACAACGTAAAAAAGCGGAGTGCGTACACTCCGCTCAAACTATTTGGGTTGATTTACGCTGCCGTGTTTTGAAAAACCGCCGCGCTTCGACTCCATGCATTTCTTAAGATCCGACATTTTTTCATCACTTGTTTGCTTGAACCGGGACATCATATCCTCAAAATTCGAGGCATCATTTTTTCTGCTTGCCTGCCATTCATAGTTGCCCGGCCTGGAAGCACGGGGAGCAGGAGTATTGCTTCGCGGCGCAGGAGGAATCGCCTTTTTGATGGAAAGGCTGACCTTGCCGTCTTCGCTGATACTCATTACTTTAACTTTTACTGTTTGGTTTTCGGTTACGAAATCGCGAATTTCTTTCACAAAAGTTGGGGCTACCTCAGAAATGTGCACCATACCGGTTTTACCGTCCGGCAATTCCACAAAAGCACCGAACTTTGTAATTCCTGTCACTTTTCCTTCCAGAACTGTTCCTACCTCAAGCTGCATATGTAAGTGATTTCCTCCTTAAAAAATAGAGCCCTTAGTTTCCGGCTATATTAACAAAAACACGCTCACCTGGTTTCGCCAGATTAAGTCCCTCGCGGGCAACACGTTCAATATAATCGCTGCTTTCGTTGGCACCAGTACTTAAAGCATGTTTTATGTCTTCATTTTTAATTTCCTGAATTTGAATTTGTTGTTTGACCGATGCAAGCTCCTGACGTTTCTCACTGATTTGAACCTGCTGATTAACAAGCGCAACAACAGTATAGACTGCGAACGCGAAAACCGCAATCCGCAATAATAAACCGCCTTTTTGCTTTTTTATCTTGATAACCTTCATTGACCAGCACCGTCCTACACTTTGCCGTTTCTTTTTTGTTTTGCTCTTTTTCTATTAACAGCTCTGCGCTTTTTCATTTTACGCTTACTGATAGAATGATTATACACTATTTCTCTGTGCTGTTTCAAGCGTTTTTTCTGATTAAGAGCCATTATTTTTACTTTTTTAACACCGATTTTTATTTTACTAAAGATCCAATGAAATATTTTAGAAATTATTCTCTTAATTGGATTTATCAGGAACTTATGCAGGATGCGGGAAGTGATTAAAAACACACGAATGGTAACCATACCCACCGTTAAATAGTACAGGCACCAGCCAATAATCTCCCCTGCCAGAATATAAAACCGTACGTCGCCGTAGTTTACGCCCAAAGCCAAAAGGAACGTAACAAAGGCGGCACCTATCATATAGAATAAATCCTGAAAAAAAACCGCCCGTTTCTCAGACCGGAAGACCGTGCGGAAAATACGAAATACATCGTAAAACGCGCCCAGCAAAACGCCGACACCAACTGATATTACAAAACCCTGAAACTGCAGAGCAAGAGAAGAATTCAAAAGGCCTCACTCCTCTATTTGAACAGCCTTGAGAAAATTCCCCCCACAGGCTTGTTGTCAGAATAGGACATGGAAATGATGTCTCCCATTAAAGTGAGTTCCCCTGTTTCGATATTCAGTTTATTAATTTTCAGCTGTGATCCGCGAATAATCAGTTCACCCATATCTGTGTAAGCCACAATGGTCTGTTCGTCGAAGCTGTCAACATTGGAGACCCCGGTCGCGGTAAGCGTGCGACGATTTTCGACAATCAGGCTGTGAGGGACTTTTGCGGGCTTTTTATCTTCTGTCATCCGAATTACCTCCTACCTGTTCATACCAATTTGTATGCATCAGGAGAAGGACATATACTAAGGCTGTTTCGGCTCATCGGACAGAATTTTGTACATTTCTTCAGCGGTATCCTTTTTTGCGTACTCGTTAACGTTGAGGATCTGCGCTTTCACGCCGCGTGAACCAAGCTGAAGTTCCAAAATATCGCCCGGTTTCACTTCATAGGAAGCGCGGGCGGATTTTCCGTTTACAAGCACTCTTCCGGCGTCACAGGCCTCATTTGCAACCGTGCGGCGCTTAATGATGCGGGATACTTTCAAATACTTATCCAGTCTCATATAATTTCCTTTCCATCTATAACAGCGGCTAATTGCAGCAATAATTTAGTTTTCCCTACCGCGATAATCCCATAGCAAAGCTGCGCTATGCGCGTAGTTACTATTATGCGGCGTTGAAAACCATAATATAAGAACTATATTTAATTACCGGATGAATATAAAACAAGGGGCCGTAACCTTGTTTCTTGTTACAGCCCCTCAATATACAAAAACCAAATTATTTCGCGGTTGCATCCTTGAACGCTTTGCCTGCCTTGAATGCAGGTACCTTGGAAGCAGGAATCGTAATCGGGGAATTTGTTCTCGGATCACGGCCCTGTCTCTCGCTGCGGGAACGAACTTCAAAAGTTCCAAAACCAACGATCTGTACTTTTTCATCTTTAGCAACGGCTGTAACAATTGTGTCAATAACCGCGTTAACAGCATTATCAGCATCTTTCTTAGACATACCGGCTTTTTCTGCAACAGCAGCAATTAATTCTGTCTTATTCATTTAAATTTTGACCTCCGTTTTTTTTATTATTCAACAGCATAAAGCTGAGAATGATTAATTCGCCTTGGCATCATTCCAAAGTAAATTGAGTCCATCCAGAGTTGACGTATTCATGTCAACACCGCGTTCTTTTGCGATTTGTTCCATTTTTTGAAACCGCGAGATAAATTTATCGCAGGAAAGGCTTAACGCCTGTTCCGGCTCAATATCCAAGAAACGGGAAACATTCACAGCGGAAAATACAAGGTCGCCCAATTCCTCTACGCAATCATCGTGGTTACCAGAAGCAATGGCTTCCTTCAGTTCCTGAGTTTCCTCCGCTACTTTGTCAAGCGCTCCGGAAACATCCGGCCAGTCAAAGCCAAACTTTGCGGCTTTATGCTGCACCTTGGCACTGCGCATCAGTGAGGGCAAAGATTTAGAAACACTTTGCAATACTTCGGATTGCGTTGTTTGTTTTTTTGTTTCCTTCTTAATGGCATCCCAGTTAACCAAGACCTCGTCGGAACTGCTGACAACCGTATCACCAAAAACATGGGGATGGCGCACAACCATTTTCTTTGCAATCCCGTCCACCACATCTGAAAAATCGAAAGATTCCGCTTCACTTTCAAGTTGAGAATGAAACAATACCTGCAGCAACACATCGCCGAGTTCCTCTTTTAAAAGTTCGGGATCATTGTTGTCAATTGCTTCTATGGCCTCGTAAGTTTCTTCTATCAAACAGTTTCGGATACTTTGGTGAGTTTGTTCCCTGTCCCAAGGACAGCCATCCGGAGAACGAAGTATTCTCATGATATTTAACAAATCATCAATAGTATATCTTTCCTTTAGTTTAAAATCCAAATTAAATATCTCCTAAGGTCAATTTATCGGCTAAACTGCTATCATTTTACCTTATCCAATTATGTTTTTCAAGTATTTTTGCAATTTTTTGTCCTTTTGGAAGCATAAGAATATCACTTTTATGAAGTGCCTTGAACCAAAGCATACAAAGAACATAAATAACCCCGGCAACAAGCATTGCAATACAGGTGGCAATTTTACCGGAAATAACAGCGGCACCGATTTTTTGCACAAAATATGCCGCTGTAACACAAAGGATGGAAGCAATAAGCGGCTTTACAAATATCGCAATAAAATTAGGTGTGATTTTGGTAACCCTGCAGAGGAAATAGAGTGAAAAAACAAATATAAACAGATAACACACCAGTGTTCCTGTTCCGGCACCCATTACATTAATTTCCGGAATACCGACCAGCGTGTAGTTCAGGACTAATTTAATTGCCAAGCCGAACAAAAGCAATTTCACCGGCAAATCCACCCGGCCGACGGCCTGAAGCATGCTGTTAATCGGAGTGCTCATGGCAGCAAAAATGGAGCCTAAGCCCAAAATTACAAGGATTTTTCCGATTACGGTCGGAGCGTTATTTCCCCCATAAAGTAAGCCGGCGATCGGGGTAGCAAGCACAGAAAGGCCCAATCCGGCTGGAATCGTAAGCATTGCGACAATCCGGAGAACTGATTCAATACTCTTTTTAATTTTTTTAGGGTCGCCCCCCGTCCAGGCCTCAGTTACATTCGGCAGGGCGCTCACGCCGAATGCCTGTGTAATGGCCGGAACCAGCATAAACAAAGTCGAAGCATTGGAAAAGCAGCCAAATAAAAAGGTTGATACGTTGTTCAGTTGTATTACGGAAGCTGGAATTACATCTTTATACATGTTTAGAATTACATCGGAATGAACACCCATAATATCATTGATACGTTTTTGCAAAAAAGTACTGTCGATAAAGGTGGAAAGGTTAACGGCCAACGAGCCCAATGCAATCGGAATAGCCGTGCGGATCAGTCGGGATGTCGTCTTTTTCATCGGGATAGGGCGCGGTGATGCCTGGAGCATTTCCGCCGTAATCCCATCGCTGTTCCTTTTATGATAGATAAACAGGAAAAGAAACCCGACTACCGAGCCAACCGTTACGCCGAAAATTGCTCCCGCTGCTGCGTAGGGCAGCGTTGCAAGTTTGGCAAATTCTTCAGTAGTGCGCTTAATCCCGTAAACAGTTCCGTTTGCAGCAAATTCCCGCATACCCGATTGAATAACCAGAGCGGCTCCGCTTAACCCAAAGACAAGTTTGGAAATTGCTTCCGCAATTTCGGAAATCGCTGTCGGGTACATATTGCGAAGTCCTTCATAATAGCCACGGTAAATCGCCATGAGGCTGTTGAAGAAGATTGCAGGCGCTAAAGCGTAAATAGCAGGCAGCGCGTCGCCCGGGTTATTGCTGACGGCATATTGCACATACGGTTTTGCTCCAAAAAACATAATAGAAAATGCAACAATACCTAAAGCAAGAAATATTTTAATTGACACCGTATGAATTTGTCTGATATCACGATAACGGCCGCGCGCTGAATTTTCTGAAACAAGGCGGGAAATCGCAATTGGGAACCCTGCCGTAGCTAAACTGAAAATCGGAAAGTAAAGCGCATAAGCGTTCCCAAAATATCCGTTTCCAACAGGCGTAAGAATCCAAGCCAGCGGGATTTTAAACAGAGCGCCGATGATTTTGACCAAAGCGATTGCTACCATCAAAATTAAAGCGCCGTGCAAAAAACTTTGTTTGCCGACTCTTGCCTTTCTGTCTTTCATCGTGACACATCCGTTTCCATTTTATCAATGAGTATTATTGTACATACAAAGTATACTGAAATGATTAAGATATTATGAACATTCAGACGCATTGAAAAAGAGGGGTTTATCACCCCTCTTTTCTAACAGGTCGAGCCAATATCAGTCTTCCGCCAGTTTGTGGCCGCACTTGCTGCAATAAACCGAGCTTTGCGGATTTTCCTGCCCGCAGTTTTTGCACACTGCTTTTGCACGCATTGCAACCAGCTGCTCATTTACAGCATCAAGCTGCTCGTATAAATCATCTATTGCGGTAATGCACTCGCTGACTAAATCAGACGAATCGTTATCCGTTTTCTTGGCTTCGTAAATCGTTCTGCCAAGCGACTCATAGCGTTTTGAAATTTCGTTATTCAAATCGGCAGCGCTGATTCTGAGCTTGGAAACGTCAACAATCTGTCCGGCCTTTTTACCAACTACATTAACCGCCGACTTTGCATTGACAACAACATCTTCGAACAGTCCCATAATAGCACACTCCTCTTTATTGATTGTTTGTTTGCTAAATTATAACACTAATGATACGTAAAATGCAATATACTTCCTTAATATATCCCGCCGCCGATAAATTCGCGGATGATGGAATTTTTCGGCACCAGATCACAGCTGATCGGCTCAAATTTCTGCAAGCTGTTTATAAGCCTTTGTGCCAATTCGTATTGTTCATTTATTACGGGAACGGACTTCAAAATAGGAATCGCCTGAGTTTTGAGTACGCACGGCTCATAAAGGTGCAGCGAGTTTATCGTATAATCCACTTCGCTTCGGTAAGGCTTTATATATTTACGCTCCCCCTCCATTACCATCGGCCACATGCTAAGGGTGCGCACCGCAGTGGTGCCTCGAAAATTATAGTCCCGCACAATTCTGCGTACAAGCCGCATTCCGGTTGCGGTAAAAACCTCTTTTTCTCCGTTTTGAATCCCCTGCTTCACACTGATATAGATTTTTCGAACCCCCTGTGCCGGAAGTTTTGCCGTTATCACCGGGTTAAGTGCGTGAATTCCTTCCACAATAGCAATATCGTGTTCCTGTAAAACCACGTGCCGTCTGTGTGGATATGGCATACGGATTTCAAAATTGAATACCGGCATGTCGCAGCGATTTGTTTTTAACAGATCGAAAAGGCATTTTTCGATTTCCGCGATATTCAGTGCGTCAACCGACTCGTAATCATGCTGCCCGTTTGGAAGAACCGGTGCCTGACTTTCCCCACGGTAAAAATCATCCAAAGAAATAATTGTGGAACCAATTCCAATTTCCCGAAAAGCATTTTCCAACAGATGTGATGTGGTAGTTTTTCCGCTGCTGGACGGACCGAACATCATTACCAGCTTGCGATCTTTTGATTTAGATATATCCTTCGCGATATCCCGTATATTTTGATGGTATGCTTCCTCTGTTCCATTCACGAATGCTTCAGGCGCGGTGCTTGCCGCAGTGTTAATCCGGCCCAATTCATTCGGATATTCTACGAAGTTTGTCATAAACAGTTTTCACCTGATCTTTTCTAATAATCATTTCCTGATATCGATTCATATATTCATATGGATATTTAAAGTTAAATATCCGTTCCAAATGATCGGACAGCGGATCCTTTACTTTGCTGGAGGCTCCTGCGCCACAGGCAAGAATCGTGTGTGTTTCATCCATAATATAAACATTGTAAGGACTTTCAAAGCCCGGCTTAGCCCAGCCTGTATTTTCCAGATTGCCGACCATACGGCTTTGGCGATACAGGTAATAAGGCGCATACCCATATTGAAGAAGCTTTGCGCCGGCATAGTCCAGCATTTCCCCCGCTGCTTCGGCATCATTGGTAAACGGTTTGCTTTCATCCTGAAATATTCTGGCGGAGCGTTTGAGCGCAAGCGTATGCACCGTGATACTTTCCGGTGCGAGAAGCAGAACACGGTCGAGCGTGGACTGAAAGCTTTGCACCGTGTCACCCGGCAGCCCGACTATCAAATCCATATTGATATTGTCAAAGCCTAAATTCCGGGCCAACGCAAAAGCTGAAAGTGTCTGCTCCGTCGTATGGCGGCGTCCAATGGTTTTGAGCACCTCATCGTTTAAAGTCTGCGGGTTAATGCTGATTCGTGTCACACCGCGGCTTTTGAGGGCAACAAGTTTATCTTGAGTGATGGTATCCGGCCGACCGGCCTCCACGGTGAACTCACTGCAGGTCGAAAGGTCAAAGCTGTGATTCACTGTGTCAAGCAAAACGCTCAATTGTTCTGCGGAAAGTGTGGTAGGTGTTCCGCCCCCAACGTAGACTGACTCAAGCCGCAGTCCGAGCTCTGCAGCTGTCTTTGCTGTGTATTCTATTTCTTTGCATAAAAGTTTGAGGTACTCCGGTATCAGCTTTACCGTTTTTTCAACAGAAGAGGAAACAAAAGAACAATAGGAGCAGCGTGTGGGGCAAAATGGAATGGAAATATAAAGGCTGAAGGATTCCGGTTTAGAAAGAGCAAGCAGCTTTCCCTCATTTTGCATGGTTGTAAAACATAAATTTGTTTTTTCACTGGAAACCAACATACGGGTTTGAAAATAATCCAGTCCTTTTTCTTCGCCCATATCCGCTATCATACGGCGCAGGAGTTTTACCGGACGAACACCGGTCAAAATCCCCCACTTCGGTGTAAAGCCACAGTAATCAACAAGCTGATGAAACAGCAGGATTGACATGCGGCGAGCCTGCTCCCGTTCATCCTCCGCGTCTTCTGCAGTCAGCAAATCGGTATTTTCACTCTGATACGAATCAATTTTAAGCCTTGCGGTAATAAGCAGCCCGCCCGGCATTGCTGTTATTCCGGTATAAACGAGCATTTTATCTTCGCACAGTTCCGAAGTGACATTTATTTTTTGATATGGAAAAAAGATGCGGCACAAATTTTCCATCTCATAATGGAAGGAATGTCCTTCAATAATTAAAGTCATAAGTTGTTTCCCATAAAAGGATTATTTTTTCTTTCATACTCGAGTGTTGTTTCGCTTTCGTGCCCGGGATAAATATGATAGTCCCCCTCAAGATTTCGGAGTTTTTGCAGGGAATCTATTATTTGAGGATAGCTCCCGGTAGGAAAATCCGTTCTGCCGCAGCTGCATTTCATTAAGGTGTCGCCTGTAAAAATGGCATTTTCCACAAGATAACAGCAGCTTCCGATTGTATGGCCGGGCGTGTGCATCACGTGGATATCGAGAACGCCAAGCTTAATTACATCGCCGTTATTCAGCACCTCATCCGCCGTAAAGGGCTCCATTGGTGCAGATATCATGGAAGATAAATTCAATGAATTATCAGCCGTAAACATCATGTCATCAGAATAAATGTAAACTTTAGCATGAGTCAGCCTTTTGATTGCAGATACACCTATAATATGGTCAAAATGGCCGTGAGTTAACAGAATAGATGTTACATTTTCAGCACCGATGGCTAAAATTGCATTGGACAGTTCAGAATTTTCAAATCCGGGGTCAATTACCGCCGTTTCACCGGTTATATCATCGGTTAAAAGATAACAGTTGGTTGGCAAAGGGCCTCCGGTAATTCTTGTTACTTTCATTGTAAATTTGATCCTTCCGTAATTTAAAATACGGCCGGCATTGCCGACGAAAAGATATTGTAATAAACCCAAAATACTAAGATTTTTCCGGATTCAAACCCGGCACGCTTTACATCACAAATTAAGAACGCCGGATTGAAATAATCCCCTCAATATTATTATTAAGCCGGGAAACGATACTGTTCAAATGCTCCAAACCGTTGATCGTAATCGTTGCGAAAATAACGGCACTGCCGTCTTTTGTCTCCCGAGAATTCAGGGAATGAATAAAAATATGCATATTAAATAGCTGTTGGGTCAAATCAGCCAGCAACCCGGAACGGTCATTTGCGATGATTTCAAGCGTAGACTTAAACTCTTCCTTCACTTCGCCCGTCCAGTGAGCGCGAATCCATCGTTCCGGCTCCGGTGCATCGCTTAAATTCCGTGGAACATTGGTACAGGTACGTTTATGAATGGAAACACCGAACCCGCGTGTAATAAAGCCGATAATATCGTCACCGGGCAGAGGATTACAACAGCGTGAAAACTTAATTAAACAGTTATCCATACCGTCAACCGTAACACCGCCGACCGCTTTTCTGGAGGTTGCTTTTTGTACCGTCGGTGTTTCAATCAATGAGGGCGGGTGCTTCACCTTCATATAGTCTTCTTTTATTTTGGGCAGGACCTTCCAAAGCTGAATACCGCCGTATCCAATCGCAGAGTATACGTCATCAGCAGAAACACAGTTTTGTTTCGCACCGATTTTTTCAAGAACAGCGGCAAGTTCGGTATCTGTAAGGTCAATGCCGTTGCGCCGGAACTCACGCTCCAGCTCGGCCTTGCCCTCCACAATATTTTCCTCGCGCTTCTCCCGTTTGAACCATGCCCGAATTTTATTGCGCGCTTCACTTGTTTTAACGATTTTAAGCCAGTCACGACTGGGGCCGCGGGTTTCTTTCGAAGTTAATATTTCGATGATTTCCCCCGTTTTCACTTTATAATCAAGCGGTACAATGCGTTTGTCCACCTTTGCACCGACCATTCTGTTGCCCACCGCGCTGTGAATTGCATAAGCATAATCAATTACTGTGGAACCGGACGGCAGGTTGATTACATCGCCCTTTGGTGTGAATACATACACTTCCTCCGGCGCCAAGTCGGATTTTATTGTGCGGATAAGGTCTGTGGCGTCCTCGTTGTCCTTTTGGCTTTCCAGCATCTGCCGAATCCACACTAGCCGCTGTTCGAGTGAATCTCCGCTCTTCGCGCCCATGCCAAGCTTGTATTTCCAGTGCGCCGCAATTCCGTATTCTGCTGTATGGTGCATTTCCCATGTTCTGATTTGCACCTCGAACGGGATACCTTCCTTGCTGATTACCGTTGTATGCAGCGACTGGTACATGTTTGGTTTCGGCGTGGAAATATAATCCTTAAAGCGATTGGGAATCGGCCGGAACATATCATGAATTACGCCCAACACATTATAGCAGTCATTGACAGTGTCAACAATCACACGTACCGCATAAATATCATAAATTTCGTCCATTGTATGATTTTGAATAAACATTTTACGGTAAATGCCGTTGATACTTTTTACACGGCCCTCAAGATAAACATTAGGGATAATCGGAGACACCCGCTCGTAAATACGGTTTTTAATTAACTTGATAAATTCCTTGCGTTCATTGCTTCTCAGTTCAAGGTTACTTTCAATTTCTTCATAAGCAACCGGGTCCAGACAGCGCAGGGAAAGGTCTTCCAGCTCCTCTTTTACCGCACGGATACCAAGGCGGTGTGCAATCGGAGCATATACCTCCATATTTTCCAATGCCTTGTCACGCTGCTTTTGCGGCGCCCAAAACTCGCTGGTACGCATATTGTGAAGCCGGTCGGCTAACTTAATAATAATTACCCGGATGTCTTCCGACATTGCCATGAGCATTTTACGTAAATTTTCCGCCTGCTGCTGTTCCCGGGAGGAATACGGAATTTTGCCCAATTTTGTTACGCCATCGGTTAGATTGGCGATTTCAGAGCCAAAGTCTTTTTTGATCTGTTCCAAATTCACAGGGGTATCTTCTACAACATCATGTAAAAGTCCTGCCGCAACGGATTCGGTATCCATACCGAGTTCGACCAAAATGCAGGCGACCGCAACGGGATGGGAAATATACGGTGAACCGGAAAGGCGTTTTTGTTCCTCATGGGATTTCAGCGCAAGCTGATAAGCACGGTCGATAATTTTCATATCATAATCGTGCTCGCTTGTTTTAATTAATTCAAGCAGGTTATCATAAGTTTTCAATGGCCACGCCACACAGTTCACCGTCCTTTCCTAAGTTTTTCAAATCAGTTAATCGTTTTGAATTAAATAAATCGACTTTTTGTGCAACCTGATTTATTGTAACAGTGAGGTTGCTTCCAAAACGCTCCTGCTGAATCAAATGATGTTCAGCAAGGACATCAAGCGCGGTCAAAAGTTTTTGAATTCCGACGGTCGGGCAGGCCAAATGCCCCAATAATGCTTCAGGTGCACCGCTAAAACCATTTTCCGTACGAAGAAGGCGGTAAAGCGCGGCAAATTCGTCCCGCTCGGGTAAAAGACTCAGCAGTTCAGCTTTTGTCAGGGTTTCCCCACGCCGAGATTTTTCGTAGAGCGCCCAGCCGGAAAGGATTGCATCCACATCCAAGCCGGAAAGTTTCATATCTTTAATATAGATGGAAAGTGTGTTTTTTCCATTGTATTCTTTCGCTTCCAGTGTTACCGCAAGGTCCAGCAGATCGCCGACGCGGTATGGGAATTCTTCCAGAGTAGTGCCGAATTTCATGCAGCGAAGCGTATAATTACCCTGTGTAACGTTGACACGAAGGTGTTTACCCCCGCCGACCGGCGAAATTTCGGACAGGGTCACCCCATAAAGGCCGAAAAGTGGGGATGGGTTCCCCATTCCAAACGGCTCCAACTCCTCAATACAGCGGGGAATATCAATGCTAAGTTCACTGGGTTTCAAAAGGCAGTCTATCCGCAGGGTCTGTACGGGCATCGGATTGTTAAGTGATGCCGCATATTGATTCACCGAGCAGCGAAACTTATTAATATTTTCCATGGGAAGGGTAAGACCAGCCGCCATAGGATGGCCACCGAATTTTGTCAAAAGAGTATTACAGGAACAGATAGCATCAAAAAGCGAAAAGCCCTCAATGCTTCTGCCGGAACCGGTTGCTTCCCCGCCGGAATAAGAAATTATAATGCTGGGCTTGCCAAACTGTTCGGTAATGCGGGAGGAAACAATTCCGATGACTCCGTGGTGCCAATTTTCCCCTTCAATTACCAGAACACGGTCAAAAAGACGTTCCGGTTGATTTTTAAGCTGTTCCAATGCCTTTTCATAAATTTCATTTTCTATCTGACGCCGATAATCGTTATCGTCACAGATATCAGCCGATAACTCCCCCGCTTCATCCGGAAATTCAGAAAGGAGAAGCCGTACGGCACGGTCCGGTGAGCCAATTCTCCCGGTTGCGTTAATGCGCGGCACGAGTGTGAAGGCCACGTTTCCGGCAGTCAGACGACGACCATCCAGTCCGGCCTGTTCAATTAAAGCTTTCAGTCCGATACGGTCGGTGCGGGAAATTAACCTTAAGCCAGCTTTTACAAAGGAGCGGTTTTCACCGGTGAGCGGTACAATGTCGCCGATTGTACCGATTGCTACCAAATCGGCATAATTCTCAATCAGAGAAGTAAGGTCACTGTCCTCGCCTTCCAAAGCCATAATCAGCTTAAAAGCGACACCGACACCGGAATAATATTTATATGGACTTTTACAGTCAGTACGGTAAGGGTCAACTACAGCGCATGCACGGGGCAAAACCTCACGCGGGCGGTGGTGGTCGGTAATTACAACGTCTATTCCAAGACTGCTTGCATATTCCACTTCCTCAATGGAGGAGATTCCGTTATCCACAGTAACAATCAGGTTAACATCCTGAGCATGCAGCGTATGAATGGCATTTAGGTTAAGGCCGTAGCCCTCGCCTTCCCGCTCGGGAATATAATACATTACATTCGCACCGCAGGATTCCAGGTGCGAATAAAGCATCGCGGTTGAGGTTACGCCGTCCGCGTCATAATCCCCATAAACCGCTATTGTTTCAAAATTATCGATTGCAGCCAAAATACGGTTGGTTGCTTTTTGCATGTCCGCCATTAAAAACGGATCTGATAAATTGAGATCTGTATCGAAAACTTCGTTCACCTGTTCCGGTTCGGTAATTCCCCGTGTTTGCAGCAGTACCGCTAGTAATTTGGGAATATCTAACTGTTCGGCAATTTTCGCGGCAGACTTGTCATTGCACGGAATCACGTTCCATTTTTTAATACTCAAGCTCTACACCTACCCCATAATAGCTTATTCTACCATTTTGAACCTGTTTATTCAACATTTTTATTCATTGTGGTAAAGACAGAAAACGGCGCACCCAAACGAGTGCGCCGCTCAGAAAAGTAATTCTTATTTTTCACTGACACTTAGGTTTGCCATATAGCTCCCATAGACCCATGAACTTGTGGTGTTGCTGATGCTAATCGTGACCGGCATCTCCGTATGGCCTGTAAAATTCTCCTTGCCCGCCATATCAATTTGGGCAAGCAGATTGTTTTCAGTCAACTTTGAAAGTTCACTTTCCGGTCCGACGACAGTCACCGAAAGATTTTTGGTGTATATATTTGCTTCTTTATCCGCAGCGAGATTCTTAACCGTAAATTTGCTCAAAACCAAAGTCTGTGTAGTCAGATTGCTCAAATTCAAGGTAACCTTAGCAACCGGAATACTACTGAGATTTTTACAGCCAACCGGCAAAGTTACACTAATATCAAATGTATTTTTCGTTGGACTGATATTTGCGAAATCGAGCGGAATAAGGCTGATATCACTCATATTGGAGAGTACATCATGAGGCCCCGCAACTTCTATATTTTGAGGGTCAATGGTAACTTCATCCGGCGTAAGGAGCAGCCCCTCCGGTTTGTTGGTAAAGCTGACCTCCAAGGGCATAATTTTCCTTGCCAATACGGGAATGGTTACGTCAACCTTGCTCTCGCTCATTTTTAGCTTATTACTCGTAATCTTGTTTCCATTCGCGTCAAACATTACTAAATCTGCTGTAAAGTTTTTATTTTCCTTTAATGTATCACTGATTTCGTATTCAATAGCCACTTTATTGACTTGTGAAATTTCCTTTTCTGGGCCGGATATTGTGACTGTGTCGCTGCTCAGAGTAGGCGCACTGACAAAATATGCGGGATCGGATTTATAATCGGCCTTATATTTGATTTCGCTGGTATCAATGGTAAATGTTTTTTCTTTATAACGGTCTACGCTGATAATTGTTTGATTCGGCGAAATGGATACCCATTCAAAATCAGCAAGCGTTCCCTTTTTTTGCACGGATAAATTAACCGGATAACTGCCCGGGGTTGTAATCGTGGAAGCCAGCTGTGCGACAACCTGCATGTCAGACGCCTGAATCTGCTTTACAATCAAACTGTTTCCTTTGATATAAACTGTTGCAGTTGCATCTACCGGGCTGAAAACCTTCAGTCCGTCCGCCTGCGCGACGTCTGAAAGGTTTATTACGATTGGAACATCTTTTACCGCACGCGGAAATTCCTCCGAGTTGGTGGATGCCATAACAACCCATAAAATAATTGAAGCAAAAATAGCGAACAGCACTAAAAACTTATCGTTATAAAAAAGACTGCCTATTTTAAATTTATTTCGTTTCATTATTTTTTCACCCTCCAAATCGAAGGGATTCTACTCTGCCGCTTTTCTCCCTGTTCCTGTTCACTGGGAAGTATTAGACTTTCAAGTTCGCTTTTCAGGGTCTCCCTGGTATAATTGCGCGTTAGCACGCCGTTTACCGCAACAGATATCTGCCCTGTTTCCTCCGAAACCACGACAATGACTCCATCTGAATTTTCGCTCATACCAATTGCTGCGCGATGCCGTGTTCCTAATTCTATACTGACCTTGTCACTTTTAGTAAGGGGAAGAATACAGCCCGCTGCGTACACCATACCATCCCTTATAATCATCGCTCCGTCATGAAGCGGTGCTTTATTGAAAAAGATATTACAAATGATTGGGGCGGAGGGGATTGCTTCGACTACAGTCCCTGTATCAATGATATCGCCCAACTTCGTTTTCATTTCAAAAACAATCAACGCACCCGTTTTCTGTTTTTGCAAAACCGCAGCAGCGTCCACCACAGCGTTTACTCCCCTGCGGTTCTGCTGGATTAATGCTTCAATGTCCGTGGATGAAACGCCAAAAGTCCAGTGCTTGTTGCCAATTCCGCTGCGGCCCATCTGTTCAAGCGCACGGCGAATCTCCGGTTGAAAGACAACAAGCAGGGCAATTACGCTGAATTGGAAAAAATACGTCAAAAGCGTTTTCATCATGTAGAGCTTTAAAAGATTGGATGCGCCCCAAACAAGCAAAAGCATTATAATGCCCTTCACCAGTTGTTCCGCTCTTGTTTCACGAACCAGTTTAATGGCACTGTAAATAATGAAAGAGACCAGAATTACATCTAACGCGTCGGAAAACCGAAACATTTTTACAAGGCTGATAAACGTATTCCATGCGGTTACGATATAATCCATAGTTTTCTTCCTTTCTTTTATAATAAAAATGTCTATTTAATTTTAACATATATAATCCGATATGCAATCCTTTTATCTGTATTTTTACATAATCTTCATTAAAGACAAAGTGAACGACCGTATTTCGTTCATGTTGCTGAATGCCGATGGGCATACCCGAACCGCGCCCTGTTGAGTTGTACCCATGAATTCATGCGCCATCGGTGCACAGTGAAGCCCGGCGCGGACTGCAATCCCGTAGGAATTCAGCTTTTGGGCTACTACTTCGCTCGGCATGTCTGCTACATTAAACGACAGCACCGGAACGTAATCCGGCTCCAACGGTTCTTGAGTGTAAAGATGAATATTCTTCATTTCTGAAAGCTTTTGATATAAATATTGCATCAAATCCATTTCATGTTTAAAAATACTTTCCGGTGAACGGCTTTTTACAAACTCAATACCTGCGCGAAGGCCGGCAATTCCAGGTACATTCTGCGTTCCGCTTTCCATACGGTCCGGCATAGTTTCGGGCTGCATAAACGAAACAGAATTGGTACCGGTACCGCCCTCGATGACGGTAGACAGTCCGGAGCCGTTGGGCGTAATCAGAATACCAATACCCATTGGGCCATAAAGTCCCTTATGGCCTGCAATGCAGAGGTAATCAAAACCGTCTTCCTCCATATTGATTGGAAGGATCCCGGCTGTTTGGGCACAGTCAATCGCAATGGGAATGCCGTATTGATGCCCCAGCGCGGCAATCCGTTCCACAGGAAGGCGAATTCCCCATACATTGGAAGCTTGAGTACAAATAATCAATTTCGTATTTTCATTCAGCGCACTGCGAAAGGAATTCATCGTGGCGTCGTTGTCCCCAGGGAATACTTGTGCAACAGAATAGGTTACTCCTGCTGCCGTGAGAGCCTGCAGCGGTCGCATAACGGCGTTGTGTTCCAGACAGGATGTGACAACGTGATCGCCGGGCTTCAATAAGCCTTTCAAAACATAATTAACAGCGTGGGTACAGTTGAGGGTAAATGCAACACATTCCGGACCGGGAGCGTGAAAAAAATCAGCCGCTGCCGAACGGCAGCGGTAAACCTCTTCCGCTGCCGCCATTGACATCGTATGACCGGCGCGCCCCGGGTTGGCTGAATAGTTTTTCATTGCATTGTTTACAGCGTTTTGAACGGAAATGGGTTTCGGGTAAGTGGTGGCTGCATTGTCAAAATAGATCATAAAGCACCGTCTCTTTCTACCCGACCGAGGATCTTAATGCCCAATTCTCTTAATATTCTTTCCGCTTCATCTGTATTTTGCGGAACATATATACTGTAACCGCACCCAGCATTTCCGCTGTTACGTGGCGTTCTTTCAACATATGATTTAATTCCGCTTTTGAAGAGAATATCACGGCTTTTCATGGCATACGTGATTGAGCTTAGCATAATCATAGGCTTGCCCACGATAATCACCTCTCTGTTTTTATTACAGAGTATGCCGGAAACATGCCTTTTGATTACTCATTTATTATCAATAATACAAACTGCGTGAGCCGCGATTCCTTCGCCTGAGCCCGTGAAACCTAGGTTCTCCTCAGTAGTTGCCTTTACACTGATCTGTCCCATATTTAACTTACAGGCTACAGCAAGCTTCTGCCGCATTTCTTCAATATACGGCTTCAACTTCGGTGCCTGCGCGACAACGGTCGAGTCGATATTTTCAATTTTGTAGCCATTATTCTCAAGCAATTCACATACTTTTGAAAGCAGAATCAGGCTGTCGGCATCCTGATAAGCAGGGTCGGTATCCGGAAAATGCCCTCCGATATCACCCATAGCGGCGGCACCGAGCAGCGCATCCGCAATGGCATGGACAAGAACATCCGCATCGGAATGACCGAGCAGACCTTTCTCATATGGGATAGTAACGCCGCCCAAAACCAGCCTGCGGTTTTGCACTAATTTGTGTACGTCATAGCCATGTCCGATTCTCATTGTATATTCTCCCTGTTCTTAATAATTGTTTCCGCCAGAACAATATCTTCCTCAGTTGTTAATTTTAAATTGGTATATTCCCCACGGCATAAATGTACTCTTGTCCCTGATTTTTCGGCAAGCTGGCAGTCGTCGGTATAATCGGCGCCGTCTTTTTCAGCTTGCTCCATGGCTGCCAAATAAATTCCGCGTTCGAACACCTGCGGGGTTTGAACCGCCCAAAGTACGGAGCGTTCCGGGGTAGAACTGACGAATCCATTTTCATCAACTAATTTGATGGTATCCTTCACGGGCACTGCAAGTGCCGATGCGCCAAACTGAATTCCATCCTCCACCGCGGTGTTGATTTCGTCTGAAGTGATTACCGGCCTTGCACCGTCATGAATGGCAAAATAGGAAGTTTCGCACGGCGCGGCGAGGATGCCCGCTGCCACGGACTGCTGCCGGGTACTGCCGCCCGGAACAATTGCTGTAACTTTTTTTATATGAAATTTTTGAATGCAGTCTTCCATTTCCGTAATATCTTCACTGCGGCAAACCGCAACAACGGAATCAATCCGGTTTGCTGCATCAAAGGCAAAAAGCGTACGCGCAATTGCCGGAATCCCGCAGAGAAGGACAAATTGTTTTGATATTCCCAGTGCCATACGAGTCGAATTGCCCGCGGCAACAATAATTCCGCAGCAATTTATTTTAGTTTTCATAATTTGTCATCCTTCAACTGTATTTTACAATGTACTATATTATAGTATTTTCCAACCGAAGGTGCAATTCAATTCGGTTACTTTATTCAAAATTCAAATTATGTTAATATTTATAATGAGGACAGCAAGTAAATTCGCATCTTTCTTTACCCGTTGTTATGGAATGAATAAAAACATTTTATTGTTGGACAATATAGATTAGACTTTAAAAATTAAGGAGTGGTTTCATGTCAATCTTTTCTAAATTATTCCATAAAGATCAACAAATAAATCTTAGCCAAGATATCCAAGATGACCAAGATGAAGAAAAAATGAGCCAAACCGGGAAGTCATATGATGAAATGGCTCTTTACCTTATGTCTGGTGAATCTGACGACTTTTCAACTGAATATACAAACAAAATATAAATAATCAGATCAAAGGCGGACTGAAAGAATCCGCCTTTGATCTGATCACTTTTTGATACATATAATCATTTGAAATATAAAAAGAACTGACAATAACCTGAAGGAAATTTGACAGCAGCCTATACATTTGCTTTAGTCGCTTTATTATTGCTGCATAGCACCCAATAAATTTAATTATAGCGATTTTTAAGATTTTCTAAATAACTTGTATCCTCCAGTCTTTTCAAAATTTCATTATCTATCTTTTTGATACCGCAACTTTTCATAGAGTCGGCAAAAAGTTCTTCAATTGCTTTATAATTTAAATTACCGGCTGCCAATTTGTTTTGAGTCTCTTCTGATAAGCAGTCAAGAATTTCCGATATGGAAATTCCACTAACCTCTTGATTAATTCTTACTCCCCTTTTTTTCAGCAACATTGCAAAGCGCATATCATCCATGACAATACCCCCTTCTATGATTCGAAAGGAAGATCCATGAAATACCGTATTGTGAACCGAACACAATTCTATATTATGCAAAATGCGCCAATAAATGCCCTGTTAAATTTCACCCTGTAAAGGGCAAGTCGGTTATTTATTCTTTTTTACCAAAAGAACCGATTTCTATTAGGTTCCCTTCAGGGTCGGCCACAAAGCTTGTACGCTGGCCCCAAGGTTCATCAGTTGGAACCATCACCGAAGAAGCTCCGGATTTTATGAGCCGTTCATACTCCCTATCTACATCAGAAAATTCCGGATAATCAAAAGTAAGTTCCATCGTCCCGTTAAATGCAGAGGGGTAGCTGAATTTCCGGGAAGTCATTTTTTCAAAATCATCTCTTCCGTACATAATTAAAACAGTGCCGTCTGTTTCAAATTCCGCATTAGGTTCACCATTCCAACTTGTCTTCATACCCATTACGTCGCGGTAGAATATCACCATCGTTTCCATATTCTTTACAAACAGACCAACTGCAGAAATTTTAACTTTCATAATATCCTCCTGTATTTTATAATATTTAATTATTTCTTATTCTCCTATGCCAGACCCGCTTATTTAGATATTTTTATTATAAGGATTTACACAACAGCAATGTCAATAGTTTTTAAAATTAATTTAATAGTTTACTTTGTCTTTCTTTCACACAGAAAAAAGCCCAGCTTTAAAGCTGGACTTTAACAAAGTGCTTTTTTATAAAATACTCCTTTACTTCAAAGGCAGAATAAAATTCTAACACAATAAAGTAAAGGAGTTTTAAAGCGGTGGTTTAACTAGCGGTTTTCATGTGAAGGCGCAGCCGATCACTGATCATTGCAATGAATTCGCTGTTGGTCGGCTTGCCGCGGGTGTTGTGAATCGTATATCCAAAATAAGAATTTAGTATATCGACATCGCCGCGGTCCCATGCTACTTCAATTGCATGACGGATTGCTCGTTCTACACGGGAAGCGGTGGTGTCATAGCGCTTTGCAACACTTGGATAAAGTCTTTTTGTAACTGCGTTGATGATATCCGGAGTCTCGATTGCCATGATAATGGAATCCCTCAAATAATGGTATCCTTTGATATGAGCCGGAACTCCAATTTGATGAAGAATTTCTGTCACTTGAATTTCAAGCGATGGCTCAGTTGCTGATGGGCTTTGCGTTTTTACTTGATTTTTTGGTAACAAACCTGAAATAGAACAAAGTTGAAGAATACGATCGGACAAATCGGCAGCGTTAAACGGGCTGATTGCAAAATATGATGCACCGGACATCATAACTTCCCGCTCCAAAGTCGGACTGGTAAAATTCGAAATAATGACAAACAGCGGCTTAATTCCGGATATTTTGGCTTGTGTCGCTTTCATAACTCCGATTCCATCCAAACGTGGCATAAAAAGGTCTGCAATCACAACATCGGGACGAGTTGACTCAATTTTTTCAAGCAGTTTCATCCCATCTTTTTGTGTATAGATTGTCTCCATGCCAGATTCTTCAAAATTACGACCGTAATCACGATTAAAATCGACACTATCATTTGCAATCAGTAGTTTTATACGCTTTTCCATATTTAGTCCCCCCAATAGATTTAATATAACGTTATATTACCATATATTGGTAAATTTGGCAATAGATTGTAAAGATATTTTTTGAGAAAAAGGGGAAAAATATCTGCGTACTACAATTAAGAGGCTTTTGCTTTTGAATCTGATTTGATATTTTGGGAAACATCCAGCATATTCTCGGCAAAAATGCCGTAACCACGGGTTGGATCATTTACAAAAACATGAGTGACCGCACCGATAATTTTATTATTTTGTATGATAGGAGAGCCGCTCATTCCCTGAACAATTCCCCCTGTTGCATTCAGCAGTTTTTGATCGGTAATGTGCAGTACCATATTTTTGGATTCTACATTTTCGCGGTAATCAATTTTTTCAATTTCAATATCATAATATTGCGGCCCATTGCCGTCGATAGTTGCTAAAATTTTTGCGGCGCCGGCCTTTACCTCCTGCTTCATTCCAACTTCCAAAGCTTTCCCTGTCGGAGGGGAATTCAGCGTACCATAAACACCTGCGGAAACATTTGCTTCAAGGCTGCCCATTGGGGTGTCGGTTGAAAAATATCCGCGCAATTCGCCAGGACTACCTTTTTCACCTTTTGTGACACCGTTAATGGTAACGGGAACAATCTCTCCATTTAAAAGCGGCATTAACTCGTTGGTATCCGTATCACAGACGCCGTGGCCCAGGCCACCAAAACATTTTGTGGTAGGATTGTAAAAAGTCAGTGTGCCGATTCCTGCGGTGCTGTCCCTAACCCAGAGCCCGGCTTTAAACGTTGAATCAATCTCTGACTTAACGGGCTGTAGATTTGTGGAAAATACCAGATTATCCCTGCGCACCGAGAACTTTAAAAGCGCACCATTTCCGTTTGATACAATTTCTGCGATTTCAGCATTGGTATATACTTTTTTTCCATCTACGGCGACAATTACATCACCGATCTTTAATCCGGAAACAGCCGCCGGGTTTACGCTTCCCTCAGCAGTTTGAATATCCGCCACGCCAACAATGACAACTCCATTTGTAAACATTTTTATACCAAAGGGCGTGCCGCACGGTACCAGCATTGTGTCGGTAACGACATCTACATTCACAGTTTTAATGGGAACAATATTATAAAGCATCAATTGTGCTTTATAACTTCGTGCCGGCTTCATCAATGAATTTGCGGAAACATCGCTGCTGTCCGTAACTGCGGTTATAGATGCCATATTCCACTCAAGACTGCTCCCTGGAGTCACCTGAAAAGAATCAGGCGTAAAATAATTTGCTACTCCAATGTTAACAAGTAATAATAATACGAGTACGGCTGCAATTGTGGTTATTGCTTTTAAAAACTTTTTCAAATTTTCACCTCCCTTGCGCCGCACTATATAATCTGCCACCGGAAGGTGAAAATATTATGACAATTATCTTTTTCAAAGGAAATAATTGGAATTGTAAAGCCCAGTTGCGCTTTCTTAGGGGCATAATAACTGATATTACATGAAATGGGAAAAAGTCGCATCTATATCTTTACGAAAAGCGAATAGCATATTACAATAAATGGATATCAAAATTTATTTATAAAATATCAGTTTTTTACATTAACTCTCTTATATAAAAAATAACATCCCCAGTGCTTTACCGCACGTTGGATGCTATTTTTCATACCTGTTATATTTTATTGCAGTTCGCGTTTTACTTTGATTTTTTTATAGATGATAATACCGATGTAAGTTAATAAGAAAGCAGCAAGTATTGCAATCAGTGTTACAGTTTGACCCGGCCCGCCCATTTTCACTTCAGCCCAAAGGGTATCTATCAGCATATTGGTATCCTGTGGAAGATTGATAAACGTTTCCGACTGATCCAAAATGCTTTTATCCGGATAAAAAATCGGATTACTCACCGTTTCTTCCGGCAGAAGTTCTTTGGCGGCTGTTTCCGGTGTGGAATATCCGATGTAATCCATATTTGCCGCCGCGATTTCCGGGTCGCACAAAAAATTGATATAGGCTTCGGCCTCTTTTTTATGCTGCGTACCGGTCGGTACACAGATGGAGTCCACAAAGAAGTTGGTACCTTCTTTTGTTGGAATAGCAAAACCGATATTGGGATTATCTTCAACCAGCGTAGCAGCATCGCCCGCATAATAAGGCGCGAGCCATGCGTCGCCGTTGGCCATTTTGTCGAAAATCTGATCCATTACATATGCCTGTACGAGTGGCTTTTGTTCTTTCAGAAGTTTCGCCGCGTTTTCCCATTCCCCGACGCTGGTACTGTTGTATGAGTAACCAAGAATTTTTTGCGCAATGCCGAAGGAATCACGCGGATTGTCGAACATCAAGATTTTTCCGGCGTACTTTTTATCCCATAAAATCTTCCAGCTGTCCACAGGCTCCTTCACATAATTCTTATTGTAAAAAATACCAACCACACCCCAGGTGTACGGCACAGAATATTCATTGGTAACGTCGTATTTGGGGTTGCGGAACTGCTGGTCGATATACTGAAAATTCGGAATATTACTGAAATCGAGTTTTTCAATCAGTGCCTCATCCTTCAGCTTTGAAACCATATAGTCGGACGGAATAATGATATCGTAATTGGCGCCCCCGCTGGCAAGCTTGGAATACAAAGATTCGTTGCTGTCAAAGGTGGTATAGTTCACATCGATTCCCGTTTGCTTGGTAAATTCCCTGTTCACGTCAATGGTATCGTCAACACCGTTTGAAATGTATTCACCCCAGTTGTAAACATTGATGGTTACCCCTGTTTTTGATGCATCCGGTTTTTCTGCCGCTTCAGCGGAAGCTGAAACAGGAAACATACTGACGGTTAATATAACGGCGGCGATTACAGCCGCGATTCTTTTCTTCAACAGCCTATACCTCCTCCAAACGATTTTCTTCCGCCGTTTTATCCTTGGTTTGGCGAAAATTCACAATTAAAAGCAGCACGATAATAATACCGAACAGCAACGTGGAAAGCGCGTTAATTTCAGGGCTGATCCGTTTCCTTGTCATGGAGTAAATGAAGATTGGCAGCGTTTGCGTTGTACCGCTTGTAAAATAGCTGATAACAAAATCATCGATTGAAAGCGTGAACGCCATAATCATGCCTGTTACAACACCGGGCATAATTTCGGGAAGAACGACCTTAAAAAAGGCAAGAACCGGACTGCACCCCAAATCCTGTGCAGCCTCGTATAAATGGGAATCCATCTGCCGGAGTTTCGGCAGCACGGACAAAATAACATACGGCAGGCAAAACGTGATATGTGCGAGCACAAGGGAAATCATGCCGAGCGAAACATTTCCCATCCCCTTTGCCGCAAACACGAAAAGCAGCATCAGCGAAACGCCGGTGACAATTTCCGGATTTACCATGGGCAGGTTTGTTACATTCATAACGGCCCGTTTCATCCACCGGTTCATTCCGTTAATGCCGATTGCGGCTGCGGTGCCAAGCACCGTGGATACAACTGCCGCGATCAGGGCGATGATGAGGGTATTGCGCAGTGCTTCCAAAATCATTCTGTCCTGAAACAGCTTTGTATACCACTTGAACGAAAAGCCGGACCAAACAGAACGGCTCATCGTACTGGAATCATTAAACGAAAAAATAATCAGAACAAAAATCGGAGCATACAGAAAAAAGAAGATCAATACGGAATAGATTTTAGCAACTGTCTTCATATCATAATCCCTCCCCCATTGGTTTCGCCATCGTCAAACTGATTCATAATACCCATACAAATTAAAATCAGAACCATAAGGACAAGGGAAATTGCCGAGCCAAGATTCGGATTATAGGCGCTGCCAAGGAACTGCATATCAATCAGATCACCAATTAACAGGTTTGCGCCGCCGCCCAGCATTTTGGAAATAATAAAGGTGCTGACAGCAGGAACAAAAACCATAGTAATACCAGAAATGACACCCGGCATACTCATCGGCATAATCACTTTTGTAAAAACACGCATTTGGTTTGCCCCTAAATCCTGTGCCGCCTCAATTACACTGCCGTCAATCTTGGTTAATATGGAATAGAGCGGAAGAATCATGTAGGGGATATAGTTATAGACCATGCCGAGCACAACTGCTCCCTGCGTATTAATTAAATGCAATTTTCCCATGCCTAAGGATGCGAGGAAGCTATTGATAATGCCATTGTCCTCCAACAGAGTCATCCATGCGTATGTCCGAAGTAAAAAGTTCATCCACATTGGCAGCATCACAAGCATAACCATTACGCTTTGCCTGCGTACGCTGATGTGAGAAATGATGTAAGCAAGCGGATAGCCCAGAATCAATGAAATGACGGTTGCAACCGCGCCAAGCCAAATGGAGCGTAAAAACACATTGGAATATTGACCGACTTCTTCAATATTTTTAAATGTAAAGGCTCCGCTTTTGTCCGTAAATGCAAAAATCGCGACAAGAGCCATTGGTATTATAATAAAGATTGACATCCATATGGTGTATGGTGCCGCCGCAGATTTAGCTTTCATCCTTAATTCTCAACCTCCCCATCCTCAGGTTGTCTATCTTCGTCCATTTCATTACTGAAGGTGCTGTAATCGCCGAAAACGCCGGAGTACTCCGACTTATGCATGATATGGATATCATCCGGCTGAAGTACGAGTCCGATATTTTTGCCGACTTCCTGAAAATCCGTGGACTGTATCATCCATTTGAACCCACGTACATCAACAATAATCTCGTAATGCACACCCTTAAAATTGACACTGGTGACCGTACCGGAAAGATGGCTGGCATCCGCTTCCACTACATCGATATCTTCAGGGCGGATAACCACATCAACCGGTTCATCCGGCTTAAAACCCTTGTCCACACACTGAAACTTATGACCGGCAAACTCAGCCAGAAAGTCCTCATGCATAATACCGTCAAGAATATTGCTTTCGCCGATAAAATCGGCAACAAATGCATTTTTCGGCTCATTGTAAATATCCTGCGGAGTGCCGATCTGCTGAATTTCCCCCTTGTCCATTACAACAACCGTATCGGACATGGAAAGAGCTTCCTCCTGATCGTGTGTGACAAACAGGAAAGTAATTCCGGTTTGCTGCTGTATTTTTTTCAGCTCACCCTGCATATCCTTGCGCAGCTTTAAATCAAGCGCGCCCAAGGGTTCATCCAAAAGCAAAACCTTCGGTTCATTCGCAAGCGCTCTTGCAATTGCGACGCGCTGCTGCTGACCGCCGGAAAGAAGATTAACATTCCGATGGGCGAACCCGTTAAGGTTGACCAGATTGAGCATTTCTTTCACTGTCGATTTTATTTGATTTTCACTTTTTCCGCGCACCCGCATTCCAAAGGCAACATTGTTATACACATTGAGGTGCGGAAACAGTGCGTATTTTTGAAAAATGGTGTTGACCTCCCTTTTATGTGGCGGAAGATCATTGATCTTTTTACCATTGAAATAAACATCACCTGTGTCAGGTTTGACGAAGCCCCCAATAATTCTTAGGGTTGTGGTTTTTCCACAGCCGGAAGGCCCAAGCAAAGTAACAAATTCGCCGTCCCTGATGCTGAGGTTAAAATCCTTCAGAACTGCTTCCCCATCAAATGAAACTGCGACGTTCTGCAATGTAATAATTGATCTGTCTATCAATTTGTGCATCCCCTTTGCGGTAAAATTAGTCACGTTAAACTGTTAAGCCGTTTAAGCTAAAGCGGTTAAAGAAAATCCCAGCTGCACCGTCCCACTGCCCTCTGCAAAGGGTTTTCGCAATCAATAATAATTACGAAAATAAAGCGCTGCCGAATGTATCGTCATTTATGAACGCAACATATCAAATATAAATGTAAAGTTATGGTTTGTCAATATTTTTTTCGATATTTCTACAGTTTTCTACTGAATTTTTAATTTATCTATGAATAATATTTATTTATCTCCGTATTACTCTTAATTGCTCCGTTTTCCATAATTCAGACTGCAAAAATAACAAAAAAACCTCCGCAGTAATTCTGCGGAGGTTCTATATCAATTTAACTTTTTAGCCGACTTTCGTTTTGGGTAAAAGTTCTTTTATGTGCAATACTTTTTGAAATAGAATATTTGAATTCTTCAAACCGTTCTTTTTGATTTTTTTAAACAGCATAAACGCACCGGTTAAACAGCCGGAGGCCAGCACAAAAAACAGAGCAAAATAGTTTTGAAAATCTGCTTTTTCCTCTGTTTTCGCAACAGTCGCAGCATTTGCAGTGGGCACCATGTCATCATACACATTCACTTTATTTTCAGCAACCGAAGCTGCTTCAGAAACGACTGAACTGCTGGGTGCTGTACTGGAGCTTACTACAGCTTTCGCTGCAGAATCAGAATAAAGTTGCTTCAGCGCAGCAGAATCCATTATTCCAGTCTGCGAAATTCCTGCCGCTGTTTGATAGGCAAGCACTGCCTGCTTGGTAGCATCACCATAAAACACGGAGGTTTCTCCGGTCATAAAGCCTAATTCAATTAGTCTGGACTGCATTATAGCAACAAGCGAGGAATGCATCCCCGGAGTCAATGTGCCGCTTTTTGCATTTTTAGGAGCAGAAACAGAATACACACTGGCAAGGGTTGCAGGGTCCGCGGTTCCTGTCACTTTAATCCCCGCCGCATTTTGATAGGCGCTGACAGCATCCGCCACACAGTAATCGTAATACGTGTTAACGCCTTCGTAGTAATATCCAAGGTCCTTCAGCCGTTGCTGCAGTTGTTTCACCGCATCACTTTTTGAATCAACCTTTAATGTCGTATAAGTAACCGTGCTGCTTTTCGGAGTGGAAACTGTTTTCGCCGCCGGCGCAGGCTTTACGGCTGTCAATTTTTTCGCTGCTGTCGGTGTTACAGCGGCTTCTACTTTCGCTGCAGTGCTTTCAGATGCTGCAGTGGAAGAAGTTATGGTTCCTGCCGAGCCAAAGCTGTAAGCAGTGCCATCTATCGTTTTTGTTGTATTTACAACATATTGTCCATTTTCATAATAATATTTATTCCCGTCAAAGGTTATTAAACCAGTGGTCGGATATGTAATTTGGGGAAGTTTAAACCACGTGGTCCATTTGGGCGAAGTACGGCCAAACACTTTTTCATATTTTATATTGACGCCCGTTTCACGGTTGTCCACTGCCATATTATTGCCGACATAAACCCCAACATGACCGGGTTGATAAAGTATTAAGCCATGGATCCGGGGCAAAGAAGAAGAATTAGAATAATTAATTTTTCCGGTAGAACTTGCCGAACTGAGCATTCCGCCCGAACTGCCGGCAACAGAAACAAGACCGGGATTCGGATTTGTCGTTTCCCCTGTCCACCAGAGGTAGGATTTAATTAAACCGGAACAGTCAGTGCCACGGACTCCGTTTACGAACTGACCATAGCCGCCCGAACGGTATTTCCAGCCCTGCTGATAAGCTTTTAGCACATGTTCGGAAAGACCAACACCGGTTTTGCTGCTGGCAGCGTTGGCAACAGGAGCGATACTGATTGAAATAGCTGCAAAAGTGAGAACCGCGGCAGCCAACATTGAAAGGAAAACCAGTCTCTTTTTCATCCTGCGCCTCCTGTCGGAACTCGGCAACATCTATTCATTACAATATATTACAATGATTACAAATTGGTTACAGTTTACCATAGAATCAGGTCTAATGCAAGTCCAAAAGCCGCATTTATTAAAATAATTCACAAATTGTTATTCGCCGGTCAATAAATTTTGTTATTTAATATAACAGTTTAAAAGTAAAAAAATTACCGCTGTCTGCGGCATTCTAATAAAATCAGCAATTTGCTGGTTTCATGTTGCCATAAACAGCGGTTCTTATTTCTTAATTTTGATTGAAATCAGTCACTCCGTTAAAGAAGCGCTTTCACGATTTGGTCGGTTCGCATTCCACGTGAGCCCTTAATCAAAACGGCATCTCCGCCGGTAAGGGATGATTTAAGTTCTGCAATTGCTTCTTCGTTATTCTCAAAGATTTTGCAGACCAATTCGGGGTTAACCGACTGTGCACCCTTTGCAATTTCCCGTGCCCGCTCCCCAACAGTCAATAATAAATTCACTCCGGCCTTTGCAACATAAACGCCAACATCAAAGTGGGCTTTTTGAGAAAAATCACCCAGTTCCAGCATGTCGGCAAGCACTGCAACACGTTTGCCGTCATGGAAGCTGCAAAGCACATCCACACTGCTTTTTATCGCGTCGGGACTGGCGTTGTAGGAGTCATCGATTATCGTCACTTCATTTACACAGTGGATCTGCTGCCGCATGGCAAGAGGCTGATATTCTGCTAATTTTGCTGCTGCTTTATCCAACGACACACCAAGCGCATGCGCCACGGCCAGGCCTGCAAGCGCGTTCGTCACATTATGAATTCCCAAAACCGGCAGTTTCACGCTTTGGGTTCCATATGCAGAAATCAAAGCAAATTGAGTTGCATTATTTGATATAATGATATCCTCCGCACGAAAATCACACCAAGGCTGAGTTCCGAAATAAACAATTTCAGTGTCAAGTTTCCCCTGCAGACCGGCAAGCAATTTATCGTCCCCATTTAAGAACAGAACAGAACCCTTATGAAAACGGTCGATGATGTGCAGTTTTTCACTTAAAATATTTTGCTGCGTTTTCAATTGCTGAATATGAGAAATTCCAATATTGGTCATAACCGCGTAGTCCGGCGCGGCAATTTGAGCGAGACGGCCCATTTCGCCAAAATCGCTCATGCCCATTTCAATCACGGCAGCCTGATGTTCCGCAGTCAGCCGGAATATCGTAAGCGGCAACCCGACTTGGCTGTTGAAATTGCCCTCGGTCTTCATCACATTCAGCCCGGCGGAAAGCGCCAACGCTATCATTTCTTTCGTGGTCGTTTTGCCTACGCTGCCCGTGACTCCAACAAACGGGATATCGAATTTTTTGCGGTACACAGCAGCAATCTGCTGCAATGCCTGTTCCGTGCTTGGAACGCTGATCCACGTGTGCGAATCAGCCATTTCGTTATGCTCCTGTGTCAAAGTCGCGGCGGCTCCGGCTGCAAAAGTCGCGCCAATGAAGTTATGGGCATCGGTCTTTTCTCCTTTAATCGGGACAAATAACGTGCCAGGAACTATCTTGCGGCTGTCCGTACTAACCGAGGTAATCACCGTATTGGGGTCACCGCAGAGAAGTTTGCCCCCGCATGCTTTTGCTATTTCGTCAACTGTCATATTCATCGAAATCACCTTAATTTTTCTGATTCAAAATATCCGCAATCACTTCGCGTTCGTCCAAATGATATTTGATACCTTTGATTTCCTGATAATCCTCATGTCCTTTGCCTGCAAGCACAACAATGTCGCCATCTTCAGCATTTTCCATGCAGTATTTGATTGCTTCTTTGCGGTCCGGTATTACAATATATTTTCCGGTTGTTTTATGAATGCCAACCTTAATATCCTCAATAATATCCATAACGTCTTCAAAACGGGAATTATCAGCAGTAATAACCGAAAGATCGGCCAGTTTTCCGCTGACCTCCCCCATTTCGTACCGGCGGGAACGCGCGCGGTTTCCTCCTGCGCCAAACAGGCAGACAAGACGGTGCGGCTGATATTCACGCAGCGTTTCCAAAATATTTTCCATACTGACTGCGTTGTGCGCATAATCAATTAATAAAGTATAGTTTCCGGGCACCGGAACCGGTTCGACTCTGCCCTTTACTTTAACTGTGTTCAGACCGTCGATGTAATTTTGCTCCGTTACAGGGAAATGCCTGCAAACGGCGATCGCAGCCAAAGCGTTGTAAACGCTGAATTTACCCGGAATATCGACATCTACCGTAAAATTGAGCAAGCCCTCAACATTAAAATGTACACCAAGATATCCCGGGCGTGAAATCAGGGATTCGTTTGCAGCGCGCAGCTCCGCTTCGGTATGAAACCCGTACGTTTCCATCACGCAGGTATGATTCGCTGTAATGCCCTGCCAGTTTTCGTCGTCAATATTAATGATGCCAGTTTTGCACTGACGGAACAGCATATTTTTACACTGCATATATTCTTCCAAAGTTTTGTGCTCACTGCCGCCGATATGGTCGGGAGAAAAGTTTGTGAATAGCCCGATATCAAAAGTAAAACCGGAAACACGGTGGTCTTTCAGCCCAATGGAAGAAGCTTCTATGACTGCTGCCTGATATCCTGCATCAGCCATCATACGCAGATAACGCTGCACGTCGTAGGATTCGGGTGTCGTGTTATTGGTTTGGATTACCTGGTCGCCAATAATTGTGCCAATCGTACCGATTAATCCGGTTTTGATGCCCGCTGATTCCAAAATGGAACGGATCATGTAGGAAGTCGTTGTTTTTCCTTTTGTTCCCGTAATGCCGACTACACGAATTTCATTGGCAGGGTGGCGAAAATACGCGGCGGAAAGAATCGACAAAGCGTACCGGGTATTCTCCACCATAATGACAGGAGCACCATGCACATCCACTTCACGCTGTGCTATAATGGCAGCCGCGCCGGCATCCACTGCCTGCTGGGCCATTTCATGGCTGTCAATCGAAGAACCGCAAAGGCACACAAAGGCACAGCCTTGAATCACCTTGCGGGAATCATAAATTATATCCGTTATTTCAATATCCGTATTCCCGGAACAAGTGTAGTTTAATTCTTTCAATAAGTCCGTCAGACACATGATCTAACCTCCAATTTCCATTTTTACAGCAATTCCCATACGGATTGCGAAGTCGGATTTGTTCCTCCCCCGCCTTCGGCGGGGGAGGAACAAAAAACATTCTACAGCTTAACTGAAAATGCTGTAATCAACTCTTTTGATGATACAATAAAGAAAAGTCAAAGTCAATTGCATATAGAGTTTAGCCCGGAATAATCCGGAATAATAATTATTATATGACACTTTCAAAATTTTGTAACAATTTCACATTTCAGCTTAGTGTAAGTAATGTAAATTCTTCATAGTGAAGGCTCTTACCATGGAATAATTCCAAGGAATAATTCCAAAGCAAGAGCCTTTTTTATGTTTTAGGGAGAATTTGATTTTTTAATCTGTTATAAATATCCGTCACGATATTCGCAGGAAATAATTGCTTTTCAAACAAGATGGATGCTGACAAAGCAGCTTGAATGAGTCCGATTATAAAAAATATAATATGTAATGCAGCAACTGCGTTGAGCATGATACATTGTACAATAATCCAAATGACCAAGGCCCAGCTGAAAACACTGCTGGTGTACCCATGATATTTTGACTTAAGAAGGTAGGATAAGGCACTTACAATATTTCCAAGTCCAATCACCGTAAATAAGAGAATTCCGGGTATCAGAAAATCCGTAAAGGGTGAATTCTTTAACGTATCAGCTGGAATTCCAAGTGGATTCTGTGGATTCGTAATTGCTGCCAACCCGCCTGCCATTCCGCCGATTCCAACAAATACATTTAAGCCAAATAAGAAACGATATACGGTTTTCATTCTTAATCCCCTCTATGTTATTACTTTCTGTTCAAAAATTTACATAAAAAACGCGCTGATAGCCAAAAGATATACCGCTGGATAGTACAGGTACATAATCAGCCGGTCTTTGACCTGAGTCACTGTTCCGAGTGTCGTATCCGCCAGAATAGAATCAGAAATTACAAATAACCCCGCACCGACAGCGATGCAGACCGCTCCGGCACTGTTCAGCACAAAGGGCAGCATTGCTGCGATGGAGAACATCAGGGCAAGCACTGCGGGATATACTGCAAACGGGATAAGGTGGCTGCCAAGTGTCGGCACATAACGCCAAAAAAGCCTTGCCACACACGCATACAGCACAATAAAAATAATCAGACTGATTCCGTTGAACGGAGCAAGCGTAAGAAAATAAGCAATAAAACAAAGATGCGCTATGAGGAAGGTAAGCATTCCGGCAACAAATTGAATTCCAATGACCACATCTGCGGCCATACAGATAAAAACTCCTGCGAACAACAGCCACTTTGTAACTGGGGCATTTGTAATAATTAATGCATAAAGGCAAAGCAGAACCGGAATAAAAGTACAGGAGGCTTTAACTACTAATGCTTTTGCGCTGTCCTTGTAATTTTTACGCTGACCAAAATACATCTGTGTTAAAATTCCCACCAGTGCAACTGAAATCAAACCCAGGTAAAAGCTCATAATACGGACATCCCTTTCCCGTTATCATTTGCAGATCAGGGCGTACAGCTTATTAATTTCATCCTCGTTCGTATAGTCACATTCTGCCAGCACAGAAGAAAAATGCGCGCGGCGTTCAATATTCAGCAATAAATCTTTCAGGCCTTCGGCTACCCCTTCACTTGTCATGGGCACAATCAGGCCGTTTTCCCCGGAAGTAATCTGATCCGCCGCCGTGGAGAAGTCCGTTAATAAAATCGGGCGGCACATAACCATTGCTTCATCAACCGCAATTGATTTGCCTTCAAAGCGGGACGGCTGAAGATAAATGTCACATGTTTTCAGATAAGGGTATGGATTAGCCCTCTCCCCCATGAATTTCACAGAATCCCCTATGCCGAGCTGTTCAATCATTCCTTTTAGATTTTCTTCTTCGGGGCCGATTCCGATAATATACCATTTAAATTTCAGCCCTTCTTTTTTCAGCGCGGATATTGCCGGGAGCGCAATGTCCAACCCTTTTTGGTGTGAGAGGCGCGCAATGGTCAAAATTCGGGTGCCGTTGAAATCGTCCTCAAAATCAGCCGGTTCATTTGCCATGTTCCGCATAAAGGTGGAGGAAATGATATTATAAATCACATGAAATTTATCCGCAAATTCCGGAAACGTATTGTCAAGTGAGGTTTTACAGGACTCCGAAACCGTACAAAGCGCGTTTAAGTGCCTGACAAAGTCATAATCAAAAATTTTGCTTAGTCCCATTGCCGCATAATCGCCATGAATAAAACCGATTTTATTTTTGCTTTTTACTTTAGTTACAGCGTAGTAGATCGGCTGGCCTTCCATGAACGCAATGACCGTATCATATTCCTTTTTGGATGACCTGATAAACCGTCGTTCCACATTCCACATGCGGACCAACCGTTCCCCCATGGTTCCTTTAAGCCCGGCGAATGAAACCATAAGCCGGCAAATTGCAATCAGCGGATGCCCCGTTTTGACCAGAGCAGGGAAAGCCTGACGGATATTTAATTTATATTCGGAGGGAAAGATCGGAGGCAGCAGGTGAACTTTTGAAGGAACACGGCTTAAGAACATTCCGTCGTTTGCGAAAAGCTGAAGATCAACATCATAGCTTTGATAATCAAAAAGCGAAAGTAAAGTTACCAGACTTTTTTCAATTCCGCCGCTATGCAGACTGTAGTTAATAAATAGAACCTTTTTTTTATCCGGCATTATTTCTTCCTCGCGTCTTTAAATAGGATATGGGAATAAATGGAATAAAACAGATAAACTATCGGCGTACATCTTGTGCGGATTATTCTCAGAATAAGGCGGTCCGCCTTTGTTCCGCTTTTTAAATAATCTGATTTTGCAGCCTGCCTGAGCAGTGGGGTATGAAGAACACCGCGAACCTCATGATATCGTTTGGTAAATCCAACTTCATTCAGCGGACTGAAACAGTTTACAAAAGAGGAATGTGCCGCGTTGCGAAGCAGCCACGCCATGTGACGTTCATTGTATTTTTCAAAAAGCTGATGATCCTGCAAAAATTTGCGGATGATATTAAAACAGCCGGTCATCATTTCCATCTTATGAGGACGGTACCGAATGCTGAGTGATTCCGGGTTATAACGATAGTGATAATACGCCCCGCCAACCACAAGAACACGTTCGGCCAGACAGTGTGACATTACGGCAACCGGTAAGTCCTCCAGCATAATCTTCTGTTCATTATAATATGCGAGATGATTGGCTAAAAACCACCCGCGACGATACATTCTTCGCCATGCGCAGCCAAGCATTTCCACCTGCCGCCACGCTGTATTCCCCGCGTCGGGGCCAATCAGCTGAGCCAACAGCGTTTCCTGAATTTCATCCCCGTATTCGGGGAAATTAACCGGAAGCTTACATATACGCTGCTCCCCGTCAATCAAATTTTCCCTTACAAAGTTATATACGGTCATATCGGAAGAATATTCTTCCGCACACGCAAAAAGGTTTTGAAGCATTCCTTCATCAATCCAGTCATCCGAATCAATAAACACCAAATATTTTCCTGTTGCGTGTGAGACACCGTAGTTTCGTGTATCGCCAAGGCCGCCATGGGGCTTGTCCAGGACTTTTACACGTGAATCCTTTTCATAGGTACGCGCAAGTTCAAGTGAACGGTCCGTTGAAGCATCGTTAATTAATAGAATTTCAATATCTTTAAGCGTCTGCGCCAAAATGCTTTCCACGCACTGTTTGAGATACTTTTCAACATTATATACCGGTACAATAACACTTATCTTTGGCAAGATCAGACCTCCCGTCTTCCTGTGGCGGTAAATTCAATAATCCGTTTCATGATTACACGCCAGTCATAATATTTTTCTGCAAATTTTCTTTCTGTTTGTGAAAGCCGTTGGTCCAACCGGCAGCGCCACACAAATTCTCCAATCAACGAAATATTAATTGGAGAATCGTTGTTGGCAAGTTTTAGTGCGAAAGGTATGTTGTCATCAAGACCCAGATCATCATAAGCATACACAAATGGGATCCCAGCTGCACAATACTCCTTTGCAATTTTCGGTGATAAATACGTTCCTCCGGAACGGTAAAGGCCAAGGCATGAAATAGCAACAGAATGGGTATTATACAATTCATTCATTTCCTTCTGCGTTCTTTTGCCAAGAAAATAAATGCAATGATTTAATCCGCTTTCCTCTGTCATTTTTTTAAGTTCACAGACCGCTTCGTTATCCCCAACAATATCAAAAGTAATTTCATCCCGATGAACGTTGGATTGATACGTTTTTAGCCCCTGAATAATACGGTCATAACCGCATAGTTTCGGGTCATCGACCACGCCCAAAACGGCAATCGGGTCGCCGTGAATTTCCGTATTGCTGCGGCGTGCAATTTCACTGACGGTAATTCCGGTGTCGACCGTAAGGGCGGGAATCCCCCACACTTGCTCCACCGGTGTACCGAACACCACAATGGTATCCACAACCCGGGTAAATCTGGAAAGCAGCAGCTTGTGGTTCACTATTCTGCTGTAAAGCTGCATGTAGGATGCTTTATCGCCGCTTTCACGGTAAGAGTGGAGCATCTGCTTGCAAACCGGACGGTCAGGGTACCGGGCCGCCTCAAAAATAACCTTGGCGCCAAAACATTTCGCCTTGGCGCAGGTGGCAATTTCCAAAAACGTATGATTTGCTAAGAAACCTCTTAGATATATGTAATCATATTGATTTTTTTCAATAAATTTACAAATCATATCACAAAGAAATTTTTTATGTTTTTCCCGCTGTTCAGGCAACGGATAGCGAACAGGCTGACTCCCGGTGCAAAAAAGCAGTTCTCCATTTGACATGCAAACTGAGTGTGCTTCATTTCCAAGCTGGCTCACACCGGTAACCTGACTGGATATCCTTTGAAAGAGGTCAGCAGAAGATTCATTAAATGACTCCAAACCGACATAAAAAAATTTCATTATTGTCCCCCATTTTAAAATCAAAATGGCGGCGCGCTCAGCCAACTAAATTGGTCAAACAAGTCGCTTCACACAATAAAACCAGAAAGGCATATTTTAAATTATTATAGCATTGCTCACAATTGAATACAAGAATAATTTACTGGCATTGAACAATATGTTGAAATGTACGATTCAGTATGCTATTCTTTATTAAAGTCAATTACGGTTCAAAACCATCGGCTTTAGCCGATGGTAATTGACTTTATTCTGAAACGGAGGTATGTCATGAAAGAATGTCTGGTATTACTGACAAAAACTTATCCCTTTGACAAGGGAGAAGAGTTTATAGAGAATGAAGTTCCCCAACTTGCCAAAGCCTTTGATAAAGTAATTATCATCTCTACCAGCACGGCGGACAAGCCCATTCAGACCAGAAAAACGCCTCAAAATGTAAGCGTTTATCATATAAGCGCATCTAAAATCAGGAACAGCCTGCCGTTGGCAGCCGCCGGACTGTTCCCCTTTACAAATTTTAAAGGCTATTGCAGCGCAGATGAACGGGAAGCAATCGGGCACTCCATTAAAAAGCGGATATACCTGACATATTTTATTGCGAAATCTGAGCTAATCTATGATGAAGCAGTGAAAATTCTGGATAGCTGCGGATTGAAACAATACGAGAGCATTACATTTTACAGCTACTGGTTCTATGATGTTGCACTGGCTGCATTACGGCTTAAAAAATACTGCGGCACCGGCTTAAAACGCGCTGTGAGCAGAGCGCATGGATATGACCTTTACGCGAGTCGTAACTCTGCCAACTACCTTCCGATGCGAAGCTACATTCTGAAATACATTGACATGGTATACCCCTGTTCCCAAAACGGCAGCGATTACTTGATTAATTTATATCCCTGTTACGGTGATAAAATTCAAACGGCATATCTGGGTACAAACGATTATGGTTTGTCCCCGGAAAAGAAAGACCGGACTTTTCATATTGTAAGCTGCTGCCATATTGTTCCGATTAAGCGTGTCGAACTTTTAGCGCAGGCGCTCACTAAAATGCAAAACAGCGGTCTGAAACTGAAATGGTCGCATTTTGGGGGCGGCGACGGATTGGAGCCACTAAAAAAATACGCCGATGAATCACTGGGTTTCATGGAATGCTATTTTTCCGGTGAAATAAAAAACACCGAACTCATGCAATACTATCAAAACAACCATGTTGACCTTTTTGTGAATACAAGCAGTTCTGAGGGACTGCCGGTCAGCATTATGGAAGCGTGTTCGTTTGGGATACCGGGAATTGCGACCGACGTTGGCGGTACAAAAGAGATTATTCGGGACGGCGAAACAGGATACCTGCTGAACGCCGATATCACGGCAGAGGAACTTGCCGATAAAATCAAATCTGTCGCACTTCTGCCGGATGAAAAAATACAGGAGCTTAGAACAAACTGCCGTTCACTATGGATGCGGGATTTTTGCGCAGAACAAAATTTTGCAAAGTTTGCTCAGAATATAAAACCAATCTAATAGTATCGAGCCAAATTTATATAATTATAACATTCAAGCCCTTGTTCCGCTTTTACAAAAAAGCAGAATAAGGGCTTGACGTTGTTATACTTTAAATTTATTTCTAATTACTGCTGTGAAATATTCATTTTAATAATTTTAAATATTCTATCCAACGCCTCGCTTTAAACAGATGTTAATGCTTTATTTTAGGGCATTTTCATACATAAATGATATTGTAACGGTTCATACTATTTTCGGTGATGAAAATGACGATATCGTTTATCCGTACCATACTGCTTTACATAGTGATTGTTGCAGCAGTAAGGCTGATGGGCAAGCGGCAAATTAGTGAACTTCAAACGAGCGAACTTGTTGTTACACTTTTAATTTCAGACCTTGCATCTATACCGATGCAGGATACGGGACAGCCGCTGGTGAGCGGCCTGATCCCGATTTTAGTGTTGGTCATGTGCGAAATAGTAGTATCGGGCTTAATGCTGAAAAGTTCAAAATTCCGCAGAATTGTGTGCGGCAGACCGCTGATTGTGATAAATGACGGTAAAGTGGATCAGAAAGAGATGCGGCGGCTGCGCATGACAACCGAGGATTTAGTAGAACAGCTCAGGCAGAAAGACGTATTCAGTATTGAAGATGTAGCCTATGCAATTGTTGAAACCAACGGAAAAATGAGCGTAATTAAAAAGCCGGACAAAGAACAGCCGTGCGCCGGGATGCTGGGTGTTGCCCTGCCGGACACGGGAATTGAAACCGTAGTAATCAGTGACGGAGTGATTTCCGACTTTTCTTTAACTCTCTGCAACAAAGGGCGTGAATGGCTGGACGGCGTTTTGCGCGGTAAAAATGTAAAAGCGGAGGAAATATTCATTATGACAGCAAACCGAAAAGGTGATATTAACATTATAAAAAAGGATGAGACTAAGTGAAGCGCTTATGGGCCTCTGTAATCATATTAATCGTACTTGGGGTTGTTTGTATTTTTGGGGCAATTTCGACAAGCAGAATCAGCAATGATTTAACTAATACCATTGAAAGTGCAAAAAAGGCGGCTGAGGACGGAGATAACAGTAAAGCTTTTACATTGAGTAAAAAGGCTGTTTCAGACTGGCACCAAAGCCACGAAGTGTTGTGCACTTATATGCCCCACGCCAAACTTGAGGCCATTGATCAAACACTTGCAGCGATGCCGTCGCTTATTTATTACGGTACAACCGACCAGTTTACGGCGGAGTGTGACCGCAGCGTAACACAAATTGAGTATCTGAATGAGTCCGAAACCCCAATTCTGCAAAATATATTCTGACACAAGAAACGGCGGCAGGTGATTCCCTGCCGCCGAAATTATTTAAGTTTTATTTTTTATCATACGGTTTAGTTCGTCCATAAAGGTATTAATGTCCTTAAACTGACGGTAAACCGAAGCAAAGCGAACATAGGCGACCTCGTCCACATCTTTCAGTTTCTCCATCGCATATTTACCGATTAAGCTTGACGGAACTTCGCGGTCAAGCGAATTCTGAAGCATATTTTCAATTTCATCTACAATATGTTCCAGTGTGTCAAGGGAAACCGGACGTTTCTCGCAAGCACGCAGCAAGCCATTCAAGAGTTTATTGCGGTCAAACGCCTCTCTGGATCGGTCTTTTTTGACGACCACGACGGGCACCGTTTCAATCACCTCATATGTGGTGAAACGTTTTGAGCAGTTTAAACATTCCCTGCGTCTGCGGATACGCTCGCCTTCATCGGTTGGGCGCGAGTCAATAACCTTAGACTCCGAATAACCACAATACGGGCACCTCATCGCTAGATCACCTCTACTATATTTTGTATAATTATAACATATTTATAGTTTAATTATCAAGTAGAATATCAAAAAATATCAAATTATTGCATTTACTGCCTGTTTCGCCTTTTCTAATTCCTGCAGCCTGTTAAAACTGCGGCGATATACTTCAATAATAAAGTCACCCCGGTAGCCAAATCCATCCAACTGCCGTTTAAGCCTGTTAAAATTCATTGTGCCGTAACCGGGTAAAAGGCAGTCCGATGCGCTGTTATTATCATTAATATGCACATGAACGATCTGCTCCCCCATCGCTTCACACATCTGATACGGGTCTTTTCCGGCACGTACTGCCTGCTTAATATCCAGCACAAATGCGCATTCGCTTTTCAGGTATGCTCGCATACGCGTAATAAACGCCGGATCGTCGCTGCGAAACAGGTTTACATTTTCCTGTGCGACCGTAATACCGAATGTCTTTCCAAGGGCAAATAGATCGGCATAGTGTTCAAAATAACTTTGTTCCATAACCCGGCTGCGTTTATCATCACGTTGCCCGTGAAGTACTAAGATTTCAGCGCCTAACAAATTTGCGGCATTAAAATACTGCTTATAAAATTCCAAACCGTCAAGCGAGCGCCTGTCATAGTCGGAAAAAAGAAGAAAACTTTCAAATCCGGAAGTAAACGGATGAACGGATTTCACGGTGCCTTGGCTGTCGTCTACTAATTGCTTTAAGCCTTGAATATACTCCGGTTTCAGTTCGCTGAATGTATTGATAAAGACTTCAAAAAGATGAAAATCCATTGAAATCAAAGTCGGCAGAGCCTTTTCCAGTTCCATGGGATAAAGGCACGCCGTTGAAATACCAGTGCGCATGTTAAACCACCCGTTTCTCCGTGCGAAAATAAACTTTAAAACAATCCACCGAACTCACACGGGAAATGTGGTGGACTTTCAGTTGCAAACAATCTATTGTATGATCCTGTTTATAATATTTATCAAACTAAATTATAGCCTGCCGCCAAACAAATGTCCAGTTTAATCAATATGGAACTGGATATTATAGTATCATGCATTTTATTTTTGATATTAGTTTTTTTATGATATAAAAAACTGTAAACGGATCATTTAAAACAGGAGGTGATTCAATATGGCCAGAGAAAACAAAAATCTACTGGATGAAATTTACAAAGCGACAAAAATGCGTTTGGAAGCAACCCAGCTGGTCATACCAAAGGTGCATGATAAATCGCTTCGGGACCAAATTGAACAGCAATGTAAAAGCTACAGGGGAATGAACCTTAAGGCAAAAGCAATGCTTCGGGAAGACGGACGATTGCCCGAGGAAGAGGATTCCATAAAAAAAGTGATGCTTTGGGGTAATTTAAAAATAAATACACTTGTCAATAAAAAGCCGGATCACATAGCAGAAGTGATGATTAACAGCACAGCAGCGGGTATTGCGGATATGACAAAAAGGCTGAACGAACTTGACGATTCGGATGCCGGAGCGAAAAGGCTTGCCGAGGATTATATTGTAAACGAACAGAAAAACATTGAGAATCTGGAGAAGCATTTATGATGCGGCTTGATTTAACTGCATTATTTCATTATAATATGTGAGCGGGGCTTTTACGCTCCGCACTTTACATACAAGGAGAAATAGAATGGGTTTGCTAAGCGCCAGTAATTTAAGCAAAGCTTTTGGTACCGATGTAATTTTCACCGGCGCCTCTTTTGAAATACAGGAAAATGACCATGTGGGCCTTGTGGGAATCAACGGCAGCGGTAAAACTACGCTTTTTAAACTGTTGACCGGTGAAATGCAGCCCGACAGCGGAGATGTTTACAAAGCTAATTCCACCGTTCTTGGTTACATGGAACAGCATGTGTGCCGGGACCTTGACCGCAGTGCTTACAGTGAAGTGCTCACGGTATTTAGTAGTCTGCTGCAGCTTGAAAACGAACTGGAAGAAATTAATCTTCAACTGCAGACTAAGCCCAATAATATGGATGAACTTATTGATCAACAGGCTGCCGTCAATGACCGTTTTGTTTCACTTGGCGGGTTGACCTGCCGAAGCAGAGCACGCTCCGCATTGCTTGGACTGGGCTTTGACGATGAACAAATGGGAATGCCAATCGGCGTTCTAAGCGGAGGTCAAAAAGCAAAACTTCAGCTTGCTAAAATGCTGCTCTGCGGCGCGAATCTTCTTCTGCTTGATGAACCGACCAACCATCTGGATATTTCTTCCGTAGAATGGCTGGAAGACTTTTTACGCTCGTACAGCGGAGCTTTTATCGTTATTTCACATGACCGTTACTTTTTAGACCGAATTACCAACCGCACCTTTGAACTGGAAAGCCAACGATTGACGCTCTACAAAGGAAATTACTCTTCCTACCTTGCCCAAAAAGAAGAAAACAATCTTTCCCTACAGCGCAAATATGACAACACCCGCAAAGAAATTAAGCGCATTGAAGGAATTGTAACGCAGCAGCGTCAATGGAACCGTGAAAAAAATATTAAAACAGCCGAAAGCAAACTGAAAGTAATTGACCGGCTTGAAAGCACGCTGGAAAAGCCGGACTCGAAACCCGACAGCATTCATTTTGATTTTGGAATCAATCAGCGCGGCGGCAACGATGTTCTTACAGTGGAAGAACTCGCACTGCAATTTGACGAGAAAAAGTTATTTCAGAATGTGGATATGGAAATACACCGCGGAGAACGGGTATTCTTAATTGGGCCGAACGGCTGCGGCAAAACTTCCCTGCTGAAAACTCTTTTGGGAATTAACTCCCCCACCGCCGGTGAGTTTCGGTTTGGCGCCGGGATTGATGTTGGCTACTACGACCAAATTCAGGCGGGACTGCATCCTGAAAAAACTGTAATAGACGAAATTTGGGATTCCTACCCGAAAATGACGCAGACAGAAATTCGAAACGCGCTGGCTGTCTTCCTTTTTAAAGGCGACGAAGTGTTTAAATCTGTTGCGGCACTGAGTGGCGGCGAGCGGGCAAGAATTTTATTGCTGAGGCTGATGCTCTCACGTGACAACTTTCTATTCCTTGACGAACCTACAAACCATTTGGATATCGGTTCCTGCGAAGCACTGGAGACTGCGCTGCAAAGCTATGAAGGCTCGCTTCTGATCGTATCGCATGACCGCTATTTAATGAATAAGATAGCAGACCGCATTTATTTTCTTGATGCGAACGGAGCGACGGAATATATCGGCAATTATGACGCTTACATAGAAAAAAGCCGTAATCAGATTGCCGAAGCCGCTGAAAAGGAACCGCCGAAGGTCAATGAGTACAAGCTCCAAAAAGAACGCGATGCGGCTGTACGAAAAGAGAAAGCCGAGTTGAAACGGACGGAAGCCCGTATCAACGAAATAGAAAAAGAAACAGCCGAACTCGAGAAGAGGCTTTTGGACCCGGACGTGGCAAGTGATTATGAATCCGCCATAGAAATTTCAGAGAAAATCAGCATGCTAAGAAATGAAAATGACGAGTTGTTTCAACGTTGGAGCACACTTGCGTCAAAATACGAAGAATAAAAAAAGCCCGGTAAACCGGGCTAGAAGTTCAAATTATGATTTATTTTTCCGACTTAAACTGCTGGAGCTGAGCAATAAAATCTTCCGCGCGTTCACTTTCGACCTCGATGTCTACCGGCTTTGACAAGTCAAGACTGAAAACACCCATGATGGACTTTGCATCAATTTTGTATTTATCTGTAGTAAGGTTAATTGGAAAGTCATAACTGTTTGTCAGGGTGACAAATTTCTTGACCGCTTCAATGCTGGACAACAGGATAGAAGTTGAATACATTATATGTTACCTCCATATTTCGATGTATTCTCCAATGATATAGCAGGATGCTAAATTGGTCAATATTCATTTTTACCATACATTATGTCAATTATCCAATTAAAATATATATTTTTATTGAAAGGGCACAACATGAACGTATCTGTAATTACACTCGGTTGTAAGGTTAATCAATATGAATCACAGGCAATGCTGAACCAGCTTGTCTCAGCCGGTTTTACTGCCTGTGAGACCAGCGAAGAAAGCGATGTGGTATTGATCAATTCCTGCACCGTGACCTCTGTAAGTGACCATAAAGTACGCCAAATGCTTCACCGTGCGCGGCATAAAAATCCTACGGCGGTGATTGTTCTTACCGGTTGCATGCCGCAGGCATTCCCCGAAGCGGCCGAAGCACTCAGCGACGCCGACATTATCCTCGGCAATTCCAATCGTGCTTCCCTGCTTCCTCATATCCTGCAATACTTATCTTCACATCAACGCATTGTGGATATTGTTCCCCATGAAAAAGCGCCGGAATTTGAAAGCATGAGTGTAAACCGGTTTTTTGAGCGCACACGCGCTTTTATTAAAATTGAAGACGGCTGCAACCGATTTTGCTCCTACTGCATTATTCCTTACGCCCGCGGAAGGGTGCGTTCGAAACCGATTGATCAGCTGAAGCAGGAAATCAATGAAATTGCCGCGAACGGCTACAAGGAAGTTGTTCTGACCGGAATCAATCTTTCCGCCTATGGTCAGGATTTTGGCCTGCACCTGTGTGACGCGGTCGAGGCTGCCTGTGCGCCCGACGGAATTGAGCGCGTGCGGCTTGGCTCGCTGGAACCGGAACAGCTCAGTGAAGAGGTCATCTCACGGCTTCGCCTTCAAAAAAAGCTATGCCCGCAGTTCCACCTTTCGCTGCAAAGCGGCTGTGATGAAACATTAAAGCGAATGAACCGCCATTATGATACACAGGAATACCGCACCATTGTAAACAATTTGCGTTCAGCTTTTAAAAATGCCGCAATCACAACCGACTTAATGGTCGGTTTTCCCGGTGAAAGTGAAGAAGAGTTTGAACGGTCACTCGCCTTTGCAAAGGAAATTGGGTTTGCAAAAGTGCATGTTTTTGCTTATTCACGACGCCCCGGTACCAAAGCAAACGACGAACCGGATCAGGTAGAACCTTCCACAAAAGAGCAGCGCAGCCATAAAATGATTAAAGCCACACAGGAAACAAAAGAAGAATTTTTCAGGCAGCAGCTTGGCCGAATTGAGCCGGTACTTTTTGAGCGTGAATGCGAAAAAGGCGTTTACGAAGGATACACAGAAAACTACACTCCTATCAGAGCGCACAGCGGCAATAACCTTTGCGGGCAAATTCTTCCGGCGCGCATCTCCCAAGCTTTGAGTGACTTCTGTATTGCGGAAGTATCAGAAGTCAATAACCGTAATTGACTTTAATAAATCAGGTTCACACCAAGATGTTTTTAGGGCCGCAATCATGCGGCCCCATTTCTGCTATGTATCACGATTCGAAAGATGTGCCGTTTCAATTTAATACTTTCATCACATTCTGAACTTCTTCTTTTGTCTGGTCGCTGTTCAAATAGTCCCAAGAATAAAACATGAAACCGTCACAGGAAGTTTTTCGGCCCAATTCAACCTGCTGCGCCAAAATGTTTGTTGACTTTTTCCAAGTACCGCTGTCCACATCGGAACCGGCCTTATAAACCGCAAGGCCGAAATATAATTTTATATTTTTATTGGTAACGAGCTTGCGCCAACTTTCCGCCGCTGTATTGAACGGGAGAACCGGATTATCAAAATTCACATAAAGCTGCGGACAAATATAATCCAGATAGCCCTGTGCGGTACACCATGAATTGACATCGGCCCCCATGTTTAAATCATTGCCGACATTGCCCTGCGGTGCAACGCCAAACGGAAGATTTGGCTTTACGGATTTCAATTCGCTGTAAGTCAGCGAAATAAGCGCGTTTATATTAGCCCGCCGCCAATTCAGCAAGGCAAGCGGTGTGCCGCTTTTTGCGGCGGTAGTGCAATAGCTGTCGTAAGCCGGTTTATCAAACGCGGCATCCTGAGTCGGATAAAAATAGTCGTCGAACTGAATACCGTCCACATCATAATCCTGCGCAATTTCCTTTACACCGTCGGCAACAAGCTTGCGAACCTCTTGATAAGCCGGGTTATAATATTTTCCGCTGCTGTTTTCCACTACCCAACCGGCTTTTGCGGCGTCGCTTTTCCAAGTATTAAACAAATTTGTTTGCGCTAATATAGATGGTGTTCCTGTGGCCTGAATGCGCAGCGGATTTACCCACGCATGGATTTTTAACCCGGATTTATGCGCTGCGTCAACCATATCCTTTAATGGGTCATAACCTGGGTTAACGCCCTGTGTGCCGCCTACGACATGACTCCAAGGGTAATATGAGGATTTATAAAGTGCATCGCCAAACGGGCGCACATGGACAATCAGCGTATTCATTCCGACCTTTTTTGCGCCTGTGACGATAGCGTCAAATTTTTTCTGGAACGCTTTTTCACTCTTATCGCTTTCCTTGCTCATATCAAGGCTCATATACGGCACCCAGACCGCACGCATTTCGCCTGTCGAAATATTAGTGACCTCGGCAGCTGACTCGGGGGAATCTGCATCCGAATTTAATTGAGCCAAAACAGACGTACTTTGCCCGGAATCTCCAGCCAAAGGGTCATTCTTAGACCTATGACTAAAATTAATCGCCATCGTAATGGCGATGGCGGTGACCAAAAGGCAGGCGCACACCAGAATACTGTGCCGGTTAAACAGCTTGATTACCATACAATCATTCCTTTCCAATGGAGTTTTCTTTTCTTTTAATTTGACAGGGATGCCGGAATCGTGTAGGATACAGTTAACAAGTCATAGGAGGTTAGGCAATGTTCTTTGTATTTGGAATTACGAGCGGTTCAAAAGACCTTGGTACACGCAGATGCCGGGCACTTTCCTGCTGCGGCAGTTCAATGGCTGCGGTTATCTGTACTTTTCAGCAGTTCACACTGTTTTTTATACCGATTTTTCGCTTTGGCAAACGGTATTTCGTCACCTGCCCGAGCTGCGGCTCTGTTTATGAAATGGCAAAACCGGAGGGTCAGCGTGTAGAACGGGACACCTCTGCCGAAATTAGTCCTGATCAGATTTATATGGTACAGGGCGCAAACAGAAAAACCTGCCCCGGCTGCCACTGTGCGATTGACCCTAACTCGCGGTACTGCCCGAACTGCGGCACCCGTTTATTTTAGGAGTGTAAGACATGCCTTATTATATATATTGTTTTTATTACCTGATTATTATTAATTTGCTAGCCGTTATTGTTACAGTAAGCGATAAACGGCGGGCGATTTCGCATCGATGGCGTGTACCGGAAAACACGCTGCTGCTGATTGCAGCGCTCGGCGGCTCCCCCGCTATGTTTGTTACCATGAAGCTAATCCGCCACAAAACACAGCACAAAAAATTTATGTTTGGCATCCCAGCAATTATAATCTTACAGGTTGTTGTATTATATTTTATTTTCAGATAGGCTCAATACATAGAAAAACAGGCCGCACAGTTTTTATGCCGTGCGGTCTGTTGATTAATCCGTTTTTCTTGTTTTGGGATAATCGAAGGACTGATACATTTCCCGCAGCTCCGCTGCAATGTCATGATTGGCCTGATAGGTTCTGTAATCGAACTGAACAATACTGCCGGTTATCGTGATCTGATGAGTATACAATTCGCCGTATGTTTTTATCCATACGCTTGCTCCTACAGGTACGCTGATGCTCAGCCTTGGATACAGACGAAGATCATTGAAATAATTTACAAACTTCTGGATATCTTCCGGTTTGGTAATTGTTTTTTGCTGTGGCGGGGATGGAAGCGAGGCAATAGTGAGCTGTGAAGTCTTCTCCGATTCCAGCTTTGGAGTCTGAAAATAGAAAAATGCACCGACCGCCAAGGCTACCGCGAGCATAACAACCACAATGCGCTTTTTATGTTTCATTTGCGTTCTCCTTTTGCCATCAGGAACGGAACCGGCGGGATGCAGCCGCAGGAGATTCCGAAGCTATCCACAATCCATCAAATTGCAAAAAATGTTTATCCAAATTAAATCATAGGATTGTGGAATTGTTTTGTCAATAATCATTCTTTTGACCGCTACTTTACTCTGCCTTTTTGACAGGATCAATTTTCCGGGACGAAGTCCGTATCATCAGGATGATACCTGCAATTGAAAACAGCACTGCCATTCCGAGCAGAGCAAAAAATACAATGGCATTTACATTGCCTCCGACATAAGAACCGCTCCAGTCGCGAAAATCATATTGAAAGCCGAAACCATAAGAATAGTCTCCTAATATTCTGTTAATTACTCCGTTGACGTAGTAATACAAGACGGCTGTGACCGCAAAGCTCCCTGCTGTTTTAAAAAAACAATTCATTTTTGTATAACGGATGATAATCATAATTGCCCATGGCAGAATCAGACTGAACGACGCTATCGGCAACGCAAGGCTGAGAAACCATCCTCCATGTGTGTAAATATCGCAAACGAAAAGCAGCAGAAACAACAGGATTGTGTCGACAGAAAAACTCAGAAGTGTTTTTTGTCTTGACAGAAATTCAGGCAGACGCAGACTATTTGCTATAATGGGAAGAAAAATAACCGTTAATCCGAAAAGGACGGATACCAGCGCCACAAAAAACCAATTGCCCTTTGTATAGATACTGCAGGTAAGCAGCAGGAGAATCAGTGATACGGTAAACCCTCCCAATATGGCAAGCCCGCGCTTCTTCTCCAAGAGAACCGGGAGCAAAGTCAATGAAAACGCGATCATTTCCGCAGTAAAAACAATAAAGAACCAGGATAGTGTATGCTGAACAGCTATATTGCAAATCAAACATACCAACAAAGAAACGCCATAGAGAAAATAAAGCGTGAATTTATAACGATTAACCAGTTTTACATATTTTTTCGCCTGTCTTTCGAGATTCCTCGTTTCCAGGTCATCGCTCGCAGTCAGGAACTCATGTTCGCTGATATTAAGTATTTCACAAATATCCCTGATCAGTGAAATATCCGGATAAGACAATCCTCTTTCCCATTTTGAAACTGCTGATTCTGTAACATACAAAGTGTCGGCAAAGCCCTTTTGCGTTAATCCGGCTTCTTTGCGTTTTTGAACGATAAACTAGCCAAATGATTTTTTATTGTTCATATGGATGCCCCCTTAACAATTATTACCTTAATAGTAATGACACCCTGAGGATAAGTCAAGGAAATGGCCTGATTTTACCGCTCGACCGTTAAGCCAGTAGGCTATATGCTGATTTTTTCAATTTATAACACAGGCTGCGCGGGAATATTTCCCGCGCAGCCTGTGTTGATTAAACCGAAACTTATTTTATAATACTTTATTTGACTACGATATTAACCAGTTTTCCGGGAACATAAAGTTCTTTGATAATATTCTTTCCGCTGAGTTCGGAAGCAATCTTCTCGTCGGCCTTGGCCGCGGTGATTGCATCTGCGTTGGAAATATCCGCAGCCACATTCAGGCGGGCGCGAACCTTACCATTGACCTGTACGGCGATTTCAACACTGTCTTCTTTGCATTTTGCCTCGTCATACTCCGGCCACTTCTGCTGGCAGGCCATACCGCCGCCAAGCCTCATGAGGTCCCACATTTCCTCTGTTACATGGGGTGCAAACGGGTTCATTAAAACAGTGTAAACCTTTAGTTCGTCTAACGTAATGGAACCTTCGTTGGTAATATCGTTCATTAAAGCCATCAGCGTAGCGATAGCGGTGTTGAACTTTAGGTTTTCAATATCTTCTCCAACCTTTTTAATCGTCTTGTTGAAGGCGATTTCAAGGTTCTTGCGAACACCCTTTTCATTGCTTAACGTGTTCTGAAAATTCCAAAAGCGTTCCACAAAGCGACGGCAGCCTTTAATGCCCGCGGAACTCCACGGAGCGGCCTTTTCAAAGTCGCCGATAAACATTTCGTAAAGACGCATGGTATCCGCGCCGAACTCGTTGACAATTTCATCCGGATTCACTACGTTGCCGCGGGACTTGCTCATCTTTTCGCCGTTTTCACCCAAAATCATTCCATGACTCGTACGTTTTGCGTATGGTTCGGGCGTTGGGACAGCACCGATGTCAAAGAGGAATTTATGCCAGAAGCGGCTGTACAGCAGATGCAGAGTTGTATGTTCCATTCCGCCGTTATACCAATCAACCGGCGCCCAATATTTTAAGGCCTCTTCCCCTGCGAATGCTCCCGCATTGTGGGGGTCCATGTAACGCAGGAAGTACCAAGAAGAACCTGCCCACTGCGGCATGGTATCCGTTTCACGCTTTGCCTTGCCGCCGCAATGCGGGCAGGTGGTTTCCACCCACTCAGTCATATGGGCAAGCGGGGATTCCCCGTTATCCGTCGGCTCATACGATTTAACATCGGGAAGCTTCAGCGGGAGTTCGCTTTCCGGCAGTCCGACATAACCGCATTTTTCACAATAGACAATCGGAATCGGTTCACCCCAGTAGCGCTGACGGGAAAACACCCAGTCGCGCAGCTTAAAGTTCACTTTGGAATGGCCAATGCCCTTTTCCGTTAAGAATTCTGTAATCCTTTTCTTTGCTTCTTCCACAGTCAGACCGTCAAGAATGCCGGAATTCACCATGATACCGGTAGCACAGTCTGTAAAAGCTTCTGTTTGCACGTCGCCGCCCTTGACCACTTCAATAATCGGCAGGTCAAACTTTTTAGCAAACTCCCAGTCACGGTTGTCGTGAGCCGGAACAGCCATAATTGCGCCTGTTCCATAGGAAACAAGAACATAGTCCGAAATAAAGACAGGAATTTCTTTTCCGGTAACCGGGTTTATCGCCGCAACACCGTCAAGGCGTACACCCGTCTTATCTTTGGCAACTTCGGTCCGCTCAAAGTCGGACTTTTTTGCCGCTTCGCTCTGATAAGCGCGGATTTCATCCATATTCCGGAGCCTGTCCGTCCATTTTTCAATCATCGGGTGCTCTGGGGAAACTACCATGTAGGTTGCGCCGTAAAGCGTATCCGGCCGGGTAGTGTACACGGTGAGTGTATCGCCGCTTGTGGTGGAAAAATCAACCTCCGCGCCGGTGGAGCGGCCTATCCAGTTTTTCTGTTGCGACTTGACGCGGTCAGGGTAATCAACAAGATCAAGATCGTCAATCAAACGCTGGGCGTACTCGGTGATTTTAAGCATCCACTGAGATTTTACTTTGCGAACCACTTCGCTTCCGCAGCGCTCACAAACGCCGTTGACCACTTCTTCGTTGGCAAGCACACATTTGCAGGAAGTGCACCAGTTGACAGCCATCTCTTTTTTATAAGCGAGACCATGGTTGAAGAGCTGAAGGAAAATCCACTGTGTCCATTTATAATATTCCGGATCAGTGGTATTGATTTCACGCGACCAGTCAAAAGAGATACCAAGCGCCTGAAGCTGCTGCTTAAAGCGGGCGATATTCTTCTTTGTCACTTCTGCAGGGTGAACATGATTTTTAATGGCAAAATTCTCCGTTGGCAAGCCGAACGCATCCCAGCCGATTGGGTACAGTACATTGTAGCCCTGCAGACGGCGTTTGCGCGCTATGATGTCGATTGCCGTGTAGGAGCGCGGATGACCGACATGAAGTCCCTGACCCGACGGGTAGGGGAATTCAATCAAAGCATAGTATTTCGGTTTGTCGGAAGTATTCAAAGCGTGAAAAACGCCGGAATTCTCCCATTTGTCCTGCCACTTTTTTTCAACTGGTTTGTGATCGTATTTCATTATTTCCTTCGCTCCCATATTCTTCAAGATTCCAAGTTCAATATTCCTTATTCTGTAATGCCCGGTACCGAAATCGTTTCTCCGTCCTGCCACAGGCGGTCAAGGTCATAAAACTGACGTGATTCCGCAGTAAAAATGTGAATGATCACATTGCTGTAATCCAAAACGATCCAAGAATTCGAGTGGTAACCCTCGGTATGCAGCGGACTGATGCCAACCTGCTTGAGTCGGAATTCAGTTTCGTCCGCAAGTGCTTTTACATGTGTGCTGCTTGTGCCCGTTGCCAGTACAAAATAGTCCGCGAGTACCGAAATATCTTTAATGCCGATTACTTTGAGGTTGAGCGCTTTTTTGTCGTCCATAACCTTTACGGCTTCTTTCGCAAGTTCAAGTGATGTCATTCTCAACAACCTTTCATTTTTCAAATTATTTATACATCAAAACCACCTGATTATAGGCGGCAATTGTGTCCGGATGGATTGGTCTGTAGCTTGCGGCCAAATCTTTAATATTAAATGTAATTCCCTCGACCATTGCCTGTTCTAGGCTGATCTCCGCTGCTTTGCGCATATTGTCCACACCGAAGTAGTCACGGTCTGCGGAAATGAAATCCGCAATAAAAATCACTTTTTCCAATAAGGTCATATTGGCACGCGCAGTGGTGTGGTAACGCACCGCATCGAGGATTTCGCGTTCGGATATTTCAAATTCATTTTCAAGGTAAGCAGCGCCAAGCATGGCGTGCCAAAGCTTTTGTGCACTTCGCTCCACATCGCTTAACACGATGTCATAGCGCGTCATCATTTTCAGCTGTTCTTCCGGCGGAGTATCTTTCATGATATCATGCAGGATTCCTGCCACCGCAGCTCTTTCCTGGTCCGCACCGTATTTCTTTGCAAGAGCTTCGGCGGATTCGCAGACGCATACGGAGTGATAAAAACGTTTTTGGCTTAAAAATGGCTTTATCATATCTTTATATTGTTCTATATTCTTCATTTTCCACACTCCAAATACAAATTATTTTTTAAAATATAGTCCTCGACAGCAGGCGGGACGAGTGTGGATACGCTTTTTCCGCTTTTAATTGCGTTTCGAACCATTGTGGATGAAATCGGAAGGTAGTCAATGTTTTGAATCATTGTTTTTGCTCCGCTTTGCTCCAGAATACGAGCCTGGTCGAGCAGCGGCTGCAGTCCATCCGTACTGCGCGGCGCGGCGCAGACGGTGGCAAGGGAATAGATCATTTGTACATGATACCAGTTCTGAACTGTGAGAAACATATCCTCGCCGGTAATCAGATAAAGTTCGGAATCTGGATACTGCCCTTTGAGTTCCAGTAAGGTGTCGACAGTATAACTGAGCCCTTTCCGCCGGATTTCAATATCACACACTTCAAAAACGCTGTCAGAAAAAGCAAGTCCGCACATTGCAAGCCTGTCCTTGGCGCTCGCAAGGTCACGTGCCCGTTTATGCGGCGGAACACGGGTGGGGATCAAAAAAAACCTGTCCGTTCCAATCAGCCGCGCAAACTGCTCTGCCAAGTGAATATGACCGTTATGAATCGGATTAAAAGTTCCGCCATAAATTGCAATTTTCTGCATTTTATCCTCTTTGATCGTATTTCATTATATCATATTACTTTTTGGGTGCTTTGGGAAGAATAATTTTCGTTTCTTTTATATTTCTGCGGTACAGGACAAATTTTGAACCGATAACCTGCACCACATCTGACTGTGTTTGCTCTGCAATCTGCTCGGCAGCTTCCTTGGAGGAAATTTGAGCGGTTTCAAGCACTTTTGCCTTGATGATTTCGCGTGCCGTCAGGGCATCGTCCGCCTGTTTGATGATATCCGCGCCAATGCCGGATTTGCCGACTATTAATATCGTATCAATTTCATTGGCAAGGGAGCGCAGAAATGCGCGCTGTTTACTTGTTAGCATGTATGATTCTCCTTTATTGTTTGTAATTTAGCCGCCAGTTTGGCAAGCGCGCGGCCACGATGACTGATGCTGTCCTTTTCTTCTGCGCTTAATTCACCAAAGGACTTTTCCCCCACAAGAAAAATCGGGTCATAGCCAAATCCCCCGTTTCCCTGCGGAGCAAACGCAATGGTGCCCGGGCACTCGCCCTGCACATCAATTCGTTTGCCGTTCGGGTAAACGCAGCAGACGGCACTCACAAATTTTGCGGTCCGTTTCTCCTGCGGAACATCCTTTAAATTTTCCAAAAGTTTGTGAATACGATCCAAATCACTCGCATCTTCCCCGGCGTACCGCGCGGAGTAAACCCCCGGCTCCCCGTTTAAGGCGTCCACCATTAATCCGGAATCATCGGCAACTGCCGGCAGGCCCGTTTGGCGGCATGCGGCTTCGGCCTTTAAAAAAGCATTTTCGGCAAATGTGGTTCCGGTTTCCTCCACCTCATCCAGTGGAGCGGTGGTAACATCAATATTCAACGGGGCTAAAATGCGCTGAAGTTCTTTAAGTTTGTTCCGGTTATGCGTTGCTATTACAAATGTTGTCATACGTTTCCTCTATCTTGTAAATAAGGCTGCGGCAAATTCGTCGGCGTCGAACGGCTGAAGATCATCAACCTGCTCGCCTACGCCGATGAATTTCACCGGCATTTCAAGGTCCTCACGAACCGCGAGCACAACGCCGCCGCGTGCTGTACCGTCAAGTTTCGTCAGCACAAGGCCCGTAATTCCCGCCGCATTTTTAAATTCGCGCGCCTGATTTACCGCGTTTTGTCCGGTCATTGCATCCAGAACCAAAAGCACTTCTTTATCTGCTCCCGGCAATTCCCGGTCAATCACACGGTTTATTTTTGAAAGCTCTTCCATCAGGTTCTTTTTATTATGAAGACGCCCTGCCGTATCACAAATTACGACATCCGCTCCCCTTGCTTTTGCTGCGGCTATCGAATCAAATACAACGGACGCGGGGTCGCTTCCTTCCGCCTGTTTGATGAGGTCGGCACCGGAACGCTTCGCCCAAATTTCCAACTGATCAATGGCGGCGGCACGGAACGTGTCCGCTGCACCCAAAATAACCTTTTTGTGTTCTTTCATCAGCTTGGAGGCGATTTTCCCAATCGTTGTGGTTTTGCCGACACCGTTTACGCCAATCACAAGAATGACCGACGGTTTTGTTCCGATTTTCAGTTCCTCGCCGCCTCTTAACATATCCGCAACTGTGTCACGAAGCATGTTAAATATCTCGGTAGGGTCGGTAACGCCCTGCTCTTTCACCTTTTTTCGCAGTACATCACAAATGCGTTCGGCGGTGGACATGCCGACATCGCCCATGATGAGCAGTTCTTCCAACTGTTCAAAAAGAGATTCGTCGATTTCAGTAAAGGAATTCAACATAGTGTCAACCGACTTACTCATGTTGTCCCGTGTCTTTTTCAATCCTTCTTTAATTTTTGCAAATAAGCCCATTCGATAATTCTCCTTATCAGTGTTCTTCTTTCATCCCCAACTTGGTTTCCAACTCCGAAACGTGCAGCTCAAGAAGCTTGGAAACACCTTCATCCTGCATTGTGACACCGTACAATACATCCGCTTCCTCCATGCTGCCGCGGCGGTGCGTAATTACAATAAACTGTGTGCTTCGGTTCATCCGACGCAGGTAGGCCGCAAAGCGGTCAACATTCACATCGTCAAGCGCGGCTTCGATTTCGTCCAAAACACAGAACGGCGGCGGATTGACCTTCATAATCGCAAAATACAGTGCAATAGCCACAAGCGATTTTTCACCGCCCGAAAGGGATTCAAGATGTGTAACAATTTTGCCCGGCGGCTGAACGGAAATATCAATTCCCGAATTTAAAATATCATCCGGTGTACTCAACGTCAATTCGGCAGTACCGCCGCCGAACAGTTCACGGAACGTTTGCAAGAAATTCGTACCGATTAACTGGAAACGCGCAACAAACAGTTCACGCATCTGATGCGTCAATTCACCGATCAGATTTTTTAGTTCATCACGGCTCTTTTCTACATCGGTAACCTGCCGGTTCATGAATTCGAACCGCTCGGCAACCTCTTTGTATTCTTCCACCGCAGCCACATTGACCGAGCCGAGTTCTTTGATTTTATTTTTTAACTCATTCAGTCTTTTTTGCGCTTGGACGGGGTTCTCAATTTTTGCGCCGACTTCTTCCGCTTCGCGCCGGGTCAATTCATATTCTTCCCATAAGCGGCTGATAATTTCATCATATTCCTTTTGGAGATTGGCTTTCCGTTCCTCCAAACGCGCCAGGTCATGGCTGATTGTTTCTTTTTCGGAGGATTTTTCGCGCTCTTTTGCGCGAAGTTCCGTTGTAAGGCGCTCGTATTCCATACGCTTTGCATTGAGCGTTTCAATTTGTTCTTTGGACTGTCTGGCCGTATCCCGCAGAATACGGGCCTGTTCTTTCAATTCTTCTATCTGCACGGCCAGCGCCGTGCTGGCATCTTCCACCGCCTTGATTTGACTTTGCAGCGCTTCGGCTCTGCCCACATGGTCAAGTTTTCTGCGCTCAATGTCCGCAATAGCCGCTCGCAAAGATTCAATATCTTTCTGCGCCGACAGGCAGGCAATGCGGATTTCCTGAAGATTCGTGGTAAGTTCGTCGCATTTACGGTTTTGTTCGCTGCGGCCGCCGCTGATTTTGTTCAGTTCGGACTGCAGTGAAATAATTTGTTCCGTCAGAACCTGTGAACTCTCACGAGCGGTTTGCTGAATTTGTTTTTGGTCCGCTAAACGCGTGCCTGCTGTTTGCTGTTCCAGATTTAGAACCGTAATATCGTTCTGAATCGTAGAAAAATCGGCCAAAGCGCGTTTCAGCTCCGCTTCAATTTTATAGCGCTCTTCCTGTGCGGACGCAAGTTCACCTTTGGAAGCGGTCAGCGATGCTTCCGCCGCCGAAACGTCCTGTGCGGCGGCTTTCAGCGCCGAAGCTGCCTGTTCCGCCTGTGTCTTCAGTTCATCCGCCTGCGCTTTCAGCCGCTCGATTTCCGAAGCGCGGCTGAGCAAACCTGAATTTTTGGCAAGGGAACCGCCCGTCAGTGACCCGCCCGCGTTGACAACCTGTCCGTCAAGCGTTACAATGCGAAAACGATAGCCGTACCGTTTGGCAATTGCCACTGCGCTGTCCAAATCCTCAGCGACGGCAATGCGGCCCAAGAGGGAGTTTAAAATCCCGTTATATTTTTCATCGCAGCTGCAAAGTTTACCAGCCACACCGACAAAACCGGGGCAGTCATCCAAACCGTTTTCCTGCAGCAAATTTCCTCTAATTGTGGAAAGCGGCAGAAAAGTAGCGCGGCCGGAATCCTTTTGCTTTAACATCTGGATGGCGCGTTTCGCATCCTGCTCATTGCCGACAACAATATTCTGCATAGCCGCACCCAGTGCAATTTCGATGGCAACGGCATACTGAGTCGGCACTTTAATCAGTCGGGACACCGGGCCGTGAATTCCGCTGATTGTGCTTCGCCCGGCTTCTTTCATGACAATTTTTACACTCTGCGAAAAGCCTTCCAAATTGCGTTCCAATTCTTCCAGCAAATGCGCGCGGCGTGCACGTTCCTGCGCATCCAGATTAAGCTTGTCGCTGTGTTCCTTCGCCGCATCCATACGCTGGCGGCGCGAAGTCAAACGAAGTTCGTAACCTTTTACTGAATTTGTAAACGATTGTATGCGGTCGTCCGTATCGGACAGCATCTTAGTGTAATCATCCGCGGCCGCTTTCAGTTCCAGTGACTGGGCTTGCTTCGCCTTTGCGGTTTCATCCACAGTGGAGAGACGAAGTTCAATTTCGGCGATAGCCGAGGCTGCGGTCATTTCGGTTAGCTTCGCACTGGTTACATCTGAGCTTAACGACGCAATCCGGCGCGTATACTCATCGATACTGGCATCCGTGTCACTCATACCAAGCCTGATTTGGTCAAGCTGGGCAACACAAGCTGCGGATTCCCCATTTTTCTCCTCTATGTACCGGTCTTTTTGCCGGATCAACTGATTCTTTTCATTGATCTCGTTGTCCATATCCTGCCCGGATAAGGTGCTCTGTTCAATTTCGCGCTGAATGCGTTCCACATTTTCCCGGTTATGTAAAATATCATTTTCAAAAACGGAAGCTTCCCCGTCTTTTTTTGCGGCGCTTTCTTCCAGACCGGCGGCCTGCTGACGGATTTCATCCACCTTTGCGGAACATGCGTTGGAATTACTGAAATTCGCTTCAATCTGCGCATCAATTGCGCCGAGCTCTTCTTCCACCGCTTCGTGCTGATTGCGGGCGATCATGATTTTATCGTCATGCTCCCGCAGTGTGTGGCCTGACTGGTCGAGCGTACTGAGCCAAAGTCCGATTTCAAGCGTTCGTTTCTCCCCTGCGTATTCAAGGTACTTTTCCGCTTTTTCGGCCTGTTCTTTTAACGGACCGACACGGCCCTGTAATTCCGAAACAATATCACGCAGGCGCAGCAGATTTTCTTCCGCCTGATTGAGTCTGCGCTCCGATTCTTCCTTTCGGTAACGAAAGCGTGAAATTCCAGAGGCTTCCTCAAAGATTTCACGTCGGTCTTCGGAGCGGGCAGCGACAATGCTGTCGATCTTGCCCTGTCCGATTATGGAATACCCGTCACGGCCAAGGCCGGTATCCATGAAAAGTTCGTTGATATCTTTCAGCCGGACAGCAACCTTGTTGATAAGGTACTCACTTTCACCGGAACGGTAATAGCGGCGCATAACCGCTACATTGTCATTGTCAAACGGAAGCTGGCGGGATGTGTTATCAATATTTAAAGTTACTTCCGCGTATCCCTGCGCTTTGCGTGTCGGAGTACCGTTAAAAATAACGTCTTCCATTTTGGTACAGCGGAGCGTCCTTGTGGACTGTTCGCCCAAAACCCAGCGCACGGCGTCGCTGATGTTGCTTTTGCCGCTGCCGTTTGGGCCGACTACTGCGGTGATTCCGTTATTAAAACTGAGGGTTGTTTTGTCAGGAAAGGTTTTAAAGCCTTGAATTTCAAGTGATTTCAGCAGCACATTCTCACCCCCGCAATTATTTTAAAAGAAATTCATGATTGCTGATTGATTCATCCGATACAATTTTTGCTGCGTAACCCAATTTTCCCAGAGCAGTCAGGCTGCTTTTATGCTGCCCGACTGCAACGGACAGCATTTTAGGATTTACATAAATTGCAATATTCCCTTTAGGAGTATGATTTACTTCCAGATAATTAATAACTTTCAGAAGTAGGCGGCGGCTGTCGCAAAGTTCGCGAAAAGCCGGGTGCCAAGGGCCTGCAAGCATGTCGCGTTCCAGTTCAGGTGAACTGTGCAGCCCAAGACGAATAACATGAATCCTGTTTTCCTCAAAAAAATCAAGAAGCCTTGCACAAAGCGATACCGTTTCGTCAAGACTTAACGTTTGAAACTCCCCGGTAAGAAATTTTTCACCGAGCTCAGTTCCGCGCATGATAATTGTTGGATAAATACGAACTGTCTGAGGATGAAGTGCAGCAATTTTTTGTGCGGTTCGAAATGCTCCCTCCGCCGTATCCCCGAAAAGCCCGGTCATCATTTGCAGGCCGAGCGAAAACCCATGTGATTGAATCCGCAGGGACGATTCCTCTACCTGCTTTACCGTGTGACCCCGCCCGTTCAAGCTAAGTACCCGGTCATCCATGCTTTGGGCGCCAAGCTCAATGGCAGTCACACCGTATACTTTTAAAAGCGCCAAAACCTCGTCGTCAACTGCGTCGGGCCGTGTGGAGATGCGAATTCCGGCAAAAGTTCCATCCTTTATAAAAGGTGATGCGGCATCCAGCAGTGAAATCATGTAACCGCGCTCTACCGCGGTAAAGCTTCCACCGAAAAAAGCAATTTCCGCATTGTGCGTATCACCCTTAAGGCTCGCTTTTGCAACCTGAACCGCATCGACTACGTCCTGCGGAGTCGGCTGGGACTGGCAGCCGGTAATACTGCGCTGGTTGCAGAAACTGCACTGGTGGGGGCAGCCGTTATGCGGCACAAACAGGGCTACATTTGCATGCTTCAATAGCCCATCAGCTCCATTGCTTCGCGTGCAGCTTGCTGCTCCGCTTCTTTTTTGCTGCGCCCGCCGCCTTTGCCGATCACATTGCTGTTCAGGTGCACTTCCACTGTGAAATGTTTGTCGTGGTCTGGGCCGCTTTCCCCAATAAGTACATATTCCAGCCGCTCTTCCGGATTTTGCTGAATAATTTCCTGCAGTGCGGTTTTATAATCTTTAAAGGCTTTCGGTTTGGCTGTCTGCAGCAGCGGCAATACAAAACGAAGGATAAATTTACGCGCTTCCTCCATGCCGCCGTCCATGTATATCGCGGCGATAACAGATTCAAAAGCATCCGCGAGGATGGAAGAGCGGGTCCGTCCGCCGGAATTTTGTTCGCCGTGGCTTAAAAGAAGATGCTTGCCAATGTCCAGCTGTTTTGAAAAACCGCAGCAGGCCTTTTCACAAACAAGCGCGGCACGCTTTTTCGTAAGGTCACCTTCTGGCAGATCAGGGAAATTCTTAAATAGATAATCTGCGACTACAACGCCTAAAATAGAATCGCCCAAAAACTCAAGCCGTTCATTGCTTCCCCCTGCCGCCTTCGTTTCGTTGGCGTAGGAAGAGTGGGTTAATGCAGTTTTCAGGTAACCCTGATTCTTAAAATGATACTCTATTTTCTCTTCTAATTCATTCATAAATACACGCTCCAAAAGCGAAATTGATATTACTCTTCTGAGTCTCCATCAGTATCCTGCCTGTGCTCCTTTTTATATTCCGATATAGATTGTGAGATTTCCTGAACTACATTACCTTCTACATAAGCCTTGGTAAGACGAAGTGCGTTATAAAAGGTTTTCGCTTTCGCGCTGCCATGCACCTTGAACACCGGTTTTGCACACCCCATAAGCGGCGCTCCGCCGTACTCGTTATAGTCCATTGTTTTTTGCAGCAATTTAATATCCTTCAAAACAATGCCTGCCGCCAATTTGTTAAGTAAGCTCTTGGTGAAAATGTTCTTGACCTTACCCATTAACATTAGGGCAACACCCTCGAATGTTTTTAAAATTACATTGCCGGTAAAACCGTCGGCTACAATTACATCCGCGGCGTCAAACGGAATGTCGCGCGCTTCTACGTTGCCGATAAAATTAATATCGGAGTCCCGCAGCATCGCAAATGCTTCATGCTGAAGCTGACCGCCCTTATGGTCTTCGGTACCTATGTTGGCCAACGCAACCCGCGGGGTCTGAATATTCATGACCTTATGCATGTAAATGGAACCCATTACGCCGAATTGACGAAGCATGTCAGCCTTGCAGTCCACATTTGCTCCACTGTCAATCAGCATAAAACAGCCGTTGTCCTTTGGCATAACCGGCGCAAAAGCAATGCGTTTAATTCCCCTGATGCGCTTAATAATTAAAGTCGCACCTACGACCAAAGCGCCGCTGTTGCCCGCGGAAATAAATGCGTCACCCTCGTTTGCAGCAAGCCTGCGCAATCCTTCCGCCATGGAACTGTTTGTTTTGGATTTCATGATTTCACCGGCATGGTCTTCCATTGCGATCACGTCGGGTGTATTGATAATTTCCATACGATTCAAAGAAATATTGTTCTCTTTTGCAATACGGTGAATTTCTTCTTCCTTACCGGTCAGCAAAATGTCAAGGTCAAGTTCTTCGACCGCCCGGGCAGAGCCCTTCAATATTTCCAATGGTGCATTATCGCCGCCAAAGGCATCAACTATGATTTTCATATGGCACACCCCTATTTTAATCTGATTTTTGCATTTTATTTATTTTCGGATAAAATCCGATCAATTGCTTCCAAAGCACGGGCAGAAAATGCTGCGTAACGTTCCTTTTTATCACGGATATGCGGTTCCAGCGGCGGCATAACCCCGAAATTCGCGCCCATAGGCTGAAAGTCCGATTCCCCGCCCGAAGCAACATAACGGCTTAATGCGCCAATCATCGTGGTTTCAGGCAGCGTAAGCGTTTCCTGCCCGTTCAGTCTGCGAACCGCGTTGATGCCCGCCATAATACCGGACGAAGCGGATTCCATGTAACCCTCGACACCCGTTATCTGCCCGGCAAAGAACAGATTCGGATTGGTACGGATACTGTAATCGGAATCGAGTACCCGCGGGGAATTCAGAAACGTGTTGCGGTGCATGACCCCGTAACGGGTAAACTCCGCATTTTCAAGCCCCGGTATCATGCCGAAAACGCGTTTTTGCTCGCCGAACTTCAAATTGGTCTGAAAGCCGACCAAGTTTAGCAGCGTTCCCTGCTTGTCCTCCCGCCGAAGCTGAACCACCGCCCACGGGCGGTGACCGGTATTTGGGTCACGCAGACCAACCGGTTTGAGCGGGCCGAAACGCAGGGTATCCATCCCGCGCTGCGCCATAACCTCGACGGGCATGCATCCCTCGTAAACCTTGGGGTCTGCTGCGTCAAAATCGTGTATCGGTGCACGCTCCGCATGAATCAGCGCATCATAAAACCGCTCATACTCTTCCTTGTTCATCGGGCAGTTCAAGTAATCATCGTCGCCGCCCTTGTCGTAACGGGACGCAGCAAAAATTCTGTCCCTGTTAAGGCTTTCGGCTGTTACGATGGGAGCGGCCGCGTCAAAAAAGCTGAGGCTGCCGCCGCAGAGTTGATAAATTTGTAAAGCCAACGCATCCGAGGTAAGCGGCCCGGTGGCAATCACCGTAATTCCGTCCGTCGGTACGTCTGTGATTTCATCATGATGAATATGAATCCGTTCATGATTTTCAATCATCCTCGTCGCCTGTGCGGAAAAAGCATCGCGGTCAACCGCGAGCGCTCCGCCCGCGGGTACTCTGCAGGAATCCGCACACTGCATCAGCAGCGAACCAAACCGCCGCATTTCTTCTTTCAGAAGTCCCGCCGCGCTTTCCACCCGTTCGGCTTTTAAAGAATTGGAACAAATCAGTTCAGCAAAATCGGGGCTTTGATGCGCCGGGGAAAACTTAACGGGTTTCATTTCATACAGCTCGACTTCAATTCCAGCCTGAGCAATTTGCCACGCGGCCTCACATCCTGCAAGACCGGCGCCGATTACTTTGATACTCATTCTTCCTCCAGTTTTTCATAGCCGCAATCCGGCGTAACGCAATAGTATTTCGGTTGTTTCCCTTTTTTCTTCAGCAGCGTTTTGCCGCAGCGCGGGCATTTTTGCGAAGTAGGCTCATCCCATGAAATAAAGTCGCATTTGGGGTATTCGGAGCAGCCATAGAATAATCTGCCCTTCTTTGACTTTTTCACAATCACCTTGCCGCCGCACTTCGGGCATTCCGCGCCCGTTTCCTGAACCAGTTTCTTAATATTTTTACATTCGGGGTACCCCGGGCAAGCGATAAACTTGCCAAAACGCCCCATCTTGATTACCATTTTGCGTCCGCATTTTTCGCAGATAATATCGGTTTCGTCTTCTTTTAACTGGATTTTTACGCCCTGCATTTCTTCTTTTGCCTGCTTTAGCGTCTGTTCAAAATCACCGTAAAAATTATGAAGCGTTTCAACCCAGTCTTTTTTTCCGCTTTGAACGCTGTCAAGGTCGTTTTCAACCTGAGCGGTGAATTTTACATTAACGATTTTCGGGAAACGTTCCTTCATTACCTTGGTAGAAACTTCACCGAGTTCAGTCGGCTTAAGCGCTTTTCCTTCGCGGACAACATATTCGCGCGAGGTAATAATAGAAATGGTTGTGGCATAAGTCGATGGGCGGCCAATTCCATTTTCTTCAAGCGCCTTAATCAGCGACGCTTCGGTATAACGCGCCGGCGGCTGAGTGAAATGCTGATTCCCTGCAATTTCCTTGAGCTTCAGCTTCATCTCATTTTCCAATATCGGCAGGGAACCTTCACTTTCATTCTCTTCATCTTTACCTTCTTCGTAAAGGACGGTAAATCCGTCAAAGGTGACAGTGTAGCCGGAGGCTTTGAAAATATAATCCACTGCCTGAATATCCGCCTGTGTTGTGCTTTGCAGGCAGTTGGACATTTGGCACGCAATAAAACGTTCCCAAATCAGTTTATAAAGTTTAAATTGATCCGCGGAAAGGTTCGCTTTCACCTTGTCGGGAGAAAGGCTTGGCATGGAAGGCCGAATTGCCTCATGCCCATCCTGTGCGTTCGCCTTTGTTTTAAAATGGCGGGGCGTGTCAGGCAGATATTTTTTGCCCCAGCGCTCTAAAATATAATCGTTTGAATCCTTGATTGCGTCCTCGGAAATACGCAGTGAGTCGGTTCTCATATACGTAATTAAACCGACTGCGCCCATACCCTCGATTTCAATGCCTTCGTAAAGCTCCTGCGCCGCCCGCATGGTGCGGCGTGCCTGAAAACCAAGCCTGCGGGAAGCCTCCTGCTGCATTGTGGAGGTAATAAACGGCGGCGCGGGGGATTTTCTGCGCGTACCCTTTTTCACTTTGGCAACTTTATATTCCGCGTCCTTCAATTCATTAAGGATTTGATCGGACTGCTCCTGATTGGTAATCTTGATTTTTCCGTCCGTATTGCCGTAAAAGGTGGCGCTGAATACTTTGCGCGAGCCCTGCGGCGTCAGCTTGGCATCGATAGTCCAGTATTCTTCCGGCACAAACGCACGGATTTCTTCCTCACGGTCAACGATAATGCGTACCGAGACGGATTGAACACGCCCGGCGGAAAGACCGCGGCGGATTTTCTGCGAAAGGAACGGGCTAAGCTTGTAACCCACAAGCCGGTCCAAAATACGGCGCGCCTGCTGCGCATTGACCAGATCAATATCAATACTGCGGGGATGCTCCATTCCCGTGGAAACTCCGGTTTTTGTAATTTCATTAAACGTAACGCGATTTTCCGCACTGGTATCAAGACCGAGAATATTAGCCAAATGCCAGGAAATAGCTTCACCTTCGCGGTCCGGGTCGGTTGCGAGCAAAACAGATTCGCTTTTTTCTGCCTTGTCCTTCAGTTCCTGAACCAATTTTTCTTTGCCCTTAATAATTTCATATTTTGGTTTAAAATCTTTTTTAACATCAACGCTCAAACGGCTTTCCGGTAAATCGCGCACATGCCCCATGGACGCAATTACATCATAACCCGAGCCTAAATATTTTTTTATTGTTTTGGCCTTGGCCGGTGACTCAACGATCACTAGCTTAGACATAAAAACCACCTCGTTCGTACTTTTTAATCATGTCAATCCGCAGAAAGCACGATATCACCATGTATCATACCATAAATCGACGTTCTCAACACACTGTTTCCTATTAATTTCGAAAAAATAATTTAAACATTTTTAAAACCTGCCGCAAAAATCAGCAAGTTTTAACAATGTTTAGCGTGGAAGACTATAGCGACGGCCAGAATGGGAACTGATTTTTTCAGCAAGTTCCAGTTCTGTCACAGCCGTTAAAAGGCGCGGAACTGAAATGGCGGTTTGACCTGCCAGTTCGGTAATATGGCGCGGCAAATCCGTTAATTTTGCGTAAAGGACGGCAGCATCGGCTGAAAACTCATTCGGATTAAGGGGCTCGGCCGCAGAACCGGGTGCCGAAACCTGCGAAAGCGGTTCGTCATGGAACAGCACATTGGTGCCGATATCATCCAGACTAATTTTATCAGAAAAACGTGCAATATATTCTTCCAATATTTCATTGGCGTTAGAAACGGGCTTGGCTCCGTTTTTAATCAGATTGTTAACACCCTGTGAAACCGGACTGTAAATACCCGCGGGAACCGCAAAAACGTCTCTTCCCTGTTCCAGCGCATAGTCTGCCGTAATCAGTGAACCGCTTTTGCCCGCGGCTTCCACCACAAGAGTGCCCAAGGTAAGACCGGAAATAATTCGGTTGCGAATCGGAAAGTTCGAGTTAATTGCCTGTGTGCTTGGGGCATACTCCGAAATGACCGCCCCGGAATTTGCAATTGCCTCACGGAGCGACGCATTGCCCATAAGGTAATTAAAATCGATTCCGCAGCCCAAAACGCACACAGTTTTTCCGCCGGCCTGCAACGCGCCTTTATGTGCAGCTGTGTCAATTCCCAATGCACCGCCGCTGACGACGGTGACACCCTGTTTGGCCAGTTCAAAAGCAAAACTGCGCGCTGCAGAAACTCCTGTTGCTGTTGCTTTTCGAGTGCCTACAATGGAAATACCCAACGTCGAAGAAAAATCCGGCAGCGTCCCTTTCATATAGAGCGCACAGGGCGGATTGTGAATTTGGCGGAGCGGTTCGGGGTAAGCCTGACATTCCGGGGTAATAACCTGCTGCCCGATTTTTTCACAGTATTCAAGCAGGGCCGCCGCGTCCGACGGGGAAAACGAACCGAGCTTTTCCAATTCCTTCGGCGTAAAACAGCCTTCTAAAAGCCACCCCTGCATGCCGGAGGAATAAAAGTCGGCAAGGCTGCGGTAGTTTTCAAGAATTCTGTTCTGTTTTGAACTGCCCGCGCCCAAGGCGTGCTGCAGCCACACCCAATAGGCACGGCGATCAAGACTCATTTGAGCCGCCTCCTGATTTTGCACGCATCATTTCCCACATTAAAATCGCAGCGGAAGCCGAAGCGTTCAGTGACTCCGCCCTGCCGGGCATTGGGATGGTAACGAATTGGGAACAGGCGGCAATTGCTTCCTCGGTAAGGCCGCTGCCCTCGTTGCCAACAGCAATAACGGTGGGGCGCTGAAAGGAAAATTCGGTAACTTTGATTGCCTTTTCATCCGGCACGGCGGCCAGCGTTACAAAGCCGCGCTCATTCAAGTGTTTTACCGAAGCCGCCATATCATTGGCTATAAAAAACGGAAGGCGAAACACCGCGCCCATGCTTGCGCGCAGTACCTTGGGCGAATACACGTCGCAGCAGCTGCCTGCCAAAACCACGCCCCCTACGCCCAGCGCTTCGGCAGTACGGAGCACCGCGCCCAGATTGGCGGGGTCCTGAATATTCTCCAGCGCCAGATAGTGGCGGTTTAATTCCATATGGTCAAGCCCCTGTGCGCATTCCGACATCTTACAGATACAAAAAATCCCCTGCGGTGTTTTTGTTTCCGTTAAAAGTGCCGCGACATGGGGTTCCACTTCATTGATCTGTTCAGAAACCGGCTGAATCACGTTCAGATAATCGCTGTATTTTTCCTGTGCCTGTCCGGTAAAAAACAGATGCAGAATTTCCACACCGCTTTTCGCGGCGTCACAGCAAAGGCGCGCACCCTCAACAAGAAACAAGCCTTGCTCCCTGCGGTATTCCGAAGAGGAAGAAAGGCGGGCAGCGTGTTTTATTATTTCATTTTTACGACTCGTTATGAGTTCGGGCATCGTTATGTCCTCCCCATATAAAATTTGCGCCCGGTAAAATCCGGGCGCAATTACAGCTTTTTACAGAGCTGCCTTTGCTTTTTCGATCAAGGTCTTAAACGCCGCTTCATCAGCAACCGCGATTTCAGCAAGCATTTTACGATTTAAAACAACATCCGCTTTTTTCAGGCCATTCATAAATACGGAATAGCTGATTTCGTTTGCGCGGCATGCGGCAGAAATGCGGGTAATCCACAGACGGCGGAAATCCCTCTTTCTTGCTTTACGGCCGACATAAGCATAGTTGCCGGACTTCATAACGGCTTCTTTAGCCATTTTAAAATGTCTGCTCTTCGAACCCCAATAGCCCTTAGCAAGCTTTAAAGTCTTTTTTCTTCTTTTGCGTGTCATCAACGCACCTTTTATACGTGCCATTGTGTATTACCTCCAATAAATGGTTATATTTGATTTCAGCGATACCTTACTTATAAGGAATCAATCTCTTGACCTGTGCCACATTTGTCTTATCGGCAACAGTTGTCTTTCTGAGACCTCTTTTACGCTTTGTGGTTTTTTTATTCAAAATATGAGATTTGTTGGCATGGCCACGGATGACCTTTCCGTTCTTAGAAAGCTTGAAGCGCTTTTTTGCGCCTGAGTGTGTCTTAATCTTAGGCATGATATTGTCCTCCTTAATAAATGATTACTTAGCGGGTTTGGATGCAAGGAACATTAACATATTGCGTCCCTCAAGCTTTGCAGGCTTTTCAACATTGGCAATCTCACTGAGCGCTTCAGCAAAGCTTCTCATCGTGATATAGCCCTGTTCAGGATGCCCCATCTCACGCCCGCGGAAGCGGATGGATGCTTTGACCTTGTCGCCATCCTTCAAAAAGCGGGTTGCATGGCCGACCTTTGTGTTAAAGTCGTGTGTGTCAATGTTTAAGGACAGACGAATCTCTTTGATATCGACAATACGCTGATTCTTTTTTGCTTCCTTGTCGCGCTTTGCCTGTTCAAATCTAAATTTGCCGTAATCAATAATCTTGCACACAGGCGGCACCGCCTGCGGTGATATCTTGACAAGATCAAGATTCTGCTCAAACGCCTTTTCCAAAGCCTGAGATGATGGCATCACGCCAAGCTGCGAACCGTCCGAACCTATGACGCGCACTTCTTTGTCACGAATTTCCTCGTTAATCTGCAGTTCCTTGTTGCTAATTGTTAAGCACCTCCAAAACACGTTATCAGTTTAAATTAAAGCGCGGGCAGAAATTCCGCCCGCGCTGCAATACTAATCGCTCTAAAAGAGTAATTTTGTCGTATTGACCCATGACGGACGAAACCCCACAGGTGTGAACACAGATGTGTTCCGCTTTGTTTTACTTCATGAGTTTATCAGTATTTGCTGTGTTTGTCAAGTCTGATTTTTCTATTTCTGTATTTAAACCAAAGGAATACAGAAGGCATTCACTCACTTTCAACCCGGTGCACTGTTCCAATGCCAGCCGGTAAAGCGCAAGCTGCGAGCGGTATCGCTCCCAAAGCTCCCCAGGATCGTTTGTTTTATCCGTTTTATAATCGACGATAACAAGTTCGCCGTTTTCTTCAAATGCGCAGTCAACAGCGCCCTGAAGCACAACCGGATGGTTTTTGAGTTCACCCGTTAATTCCGGTTTGACGGCACCGGCGGGAATTTCCACAGTAAAGCGATACTCCCTCATCACATTTGCGGATGCGAGGATTCGCTTCGCAATGCGGCTGCCGAAAAACGCACGCACCCGCTCCAAATCCACCGCTTCGCCCTGTTCCGCGGTGAGAAAGCCCTGCTCAACAAGTCGGGAAAGTTCCCCGCCGGGACTGCTCAAAGCTTTTGCATAATCCGTGAATTGCATGTAAGCGTGCAGCGCTGTGCCGCGTTCGGCGGGAGTCAGTCCCTTTTTGCTTAGAAAAGCAGGACGGGCAGTTGCCGCATACTGAGCGGAAAATTCACGCGCCGCTAAATCGGAAGCGGCAACCTTCGCCTGAATTCCCTGCAGGGCGGCGTAGGGGTAAACATAATCAATCCGCTGTGCAATCTCCTCCTCCAACACTGAATCGGGCTGCGCGGGAGGAATCTCTTTTTGCTCGTCGGCCTGTTCTTCATCATTCGGAGGGTAAACAATATTAATATTCCACGCTTTCCCGGCGCCTGCCGTAATCCCGGGCAGCGCACCCGCAAAGTCGCGCAGACCGCCGCCGCTGGGGTGGCGCAATGCGCAAAGCAGCAGCCAGTCGGAAATACTGGAAACACTCCGAACCACATAAGGCTGTATCCGGCTTTCGTCCGTCAGGCGGGATGCCAGCTTGCCGAGCGTTTTGGAAGCATCCTTCACTGTGGTAATCAGAATGAGCTTTTCCTTCGCACGCGTCATGGCAACGTACAGCACGCGCAGTTCCTCGCTCATTTCGGCGCGGTCAAGCTCCAACGCGACCGCTTCACGCGGCATGGTAGTGTAACGGCAAAGTGTGGCAGGATCTTTCAGCTTTACGCCAAGACCCAAAGCCGGATGCAAAAGCACGTCTGCCTTATCCTTATTAAAGCGCCGCGAACAGCCGGCTAAAATGCACACAGGAAACTCCAGTCCCTTGGAACGGTGAATGCTCATGATTTTGACAACATTAGCGGCCTCGCTGATGGTGGATGCCGGAGCCAAATCGGAATTATTCTTTTGCAAGCGGTCGATAAAGCGGATAAAACCGGAAAGACCGCTGTAACCCGAAGCCTCGTATTTTTTGGCGTACTCCAAAAGAAGCCGCAGGTTTGCAAGGCGCAGTTCCCCGTTCGGCATGGATTGCACCAGATTTTGAAATCCGGTTTTTTCATACACTAAATTGATGAGTCTGTCGGACGGCATAGTGGCTGCAAGCGAGCGGTACTCTTCCATCTCTTTAAGAAAAGAAGACGCGCGGGTATGACCAGCCTGTGACGCGGTCACCAAAGCAAGGTAAAGCGAACCATTGCGGGACGGCACACGGATATCCGACATATCATCCGGCGTAAAGCCGTAAATCGGACTCATCAGCACGGAAAGCAGCGGAATATCCTGCATAGGATTGTCAATAACACGCAAAAGCGAAACAGCCACGCCCACCTCGGCGGCGGCGAAAAATCCGCCCGCCGTGTCCGCCCAGGCGGGAATGCCGAGCGCAGTAAGCTCGCGGGCATATTCACGCGCGTATTTATTGGCGCTGCGCAGCAGGATGCAGATATCGTGATACACAACCGGACGCTGAATTCCTTTTTCCGTAATTGCTTCACCGCTGGAAATCATCTGGTAAATCAGTTCCGCAATATGGCGGCTCTCGGCGGAAACTATGGTATCTTCATTTTCCGAAACCGACAAATCAATAATGTCAAGTCTTGCGGAAGGCGTGTCACACGGCGGATACGACGCGCCGGGCACAAGTTCCTCCGCTTTGGTATAGTCGAGTTCGCCCGTCTGTTCGCTCATAAGCTGACGGAAGACAAAGTTCACCGCGTCGGTCACACCGGAACGGCTGCGAAAGTTCTGGTCGAGCACAACACAGGCGGGATATGTATTCTTACTCCTGTCGTAATCCGGGTACAAAGCACGGCGGCGCAGAAAAATTTGTGGCATGGCCTGACGAAAGCGGTAAATGCTCTGCTTGACGTCCCCAACCATAAACAAATTGGTTTCATTGCGGGAAACAGCGCGAAAAATCATATCCTGCGCTTCGTTCGTATCCTGATATTCATCCACCATCACTTCGTCGAAGCGGGAAGAAAGTTCTTCCGCTTCCGGGGTTCTCTGAAAGCCTTCATCGGTATCGTTCACAAGCAGCTTCAGCGCCCAGTGCTCCAAGTCGCCGAAATCGGCTGCGCGGCGTTCGGTTTTCAGCACGTCAAGCGCTTCGCCAAACCGGGTGGTAACTTCAAACAGCTTTTGCACCAGCGGCGCAAGGCGCGCGATATCCGCACCGCACTGTTCCTTTTCAGCACTGAAAAGTTCCGCCAGCCTTTTCACAGTGGACTGAACCTCTTTGCGGGAAGAGGACAGCTTATTTTTAAGCGGGTCAGCGTCATACCCGCGCAGAGGTTTTAACCTCATAAAACTAAAATTATTTGTCTCATAGGCGATTTGATCCCAATTTTCGGATTCTACCGCTGCTTTCAGTCCCATAAGGCCAGCCAAGTCAGAAGTAAAGCCATCGGAATATGCTTTGGCGATTGCCGCATCCTCGTTCATTAAAGAAAGTGCGTTCTCTGTTAAAGAAATGCAGTAGGTGACCGCGTCTGCGGTAAAGCCGAGAATCGTCTTCCCCCACACTGTTTGCGGTGCGGATACATCGGGAGAATACATAGCTGCTTTTTCAGCGAGCCAACGCTTCGGGAACGGATGGGAACGGACGAAATCATATAAATTATTTACTGTTTGAATAATGCGGTCATCGTCACGGCCCGACGCAAATGCTTCTACTAAGTCCAGAAAGACCGGATCGTCCTGTGCGTAAAATTCCTCCAGTACGGTAGAAATCGCGTCGTTGCGAAGCAAGTCCATTTCGTTGTCGTCCAAGATACGGAAGTCCGGCGAAATACCCAGTTTGTAAAAATTTTCGCGTACCATTTCACTGCAAAAGCTGTGAATGGTACTGATATGGGCGCGGGTCAGCAGAATCTGCTGCCGCTGCAGCCGCACATTAAAAGGATCGACTTCAAGCAGTTTGGAAATTTCCGCGGAAATTCGGCTGCTCATTTCGGCGGCGGCAGCTTTCGTGAAGGTAACAACCAGCAGCCGGTCGGCATCAGCCGGATTGCGGGGGTCGGTAATGCGTTCGATTACGCGCTGTACCAAAACCGCTGTTTTACCCGAACCGGCGGCGGCGGAAACAAGCAGCGTGCCGTCACGAGCAGAAATCGCGTCCTGCTGGCTCGGCGTCCATTTGCGCTCACTCACTGTACCCCACCCCCGTTCTCATCCGTTAATTCTTTCATGGCTTCCTCCCGATCCCACTTTTGCATTTCGCGGGTTGAATCATCCCGTTCATGACCGCACACGGCGGAATAAGGGCACCACGCACAGGCGTCGTAATCGCCGGAAAGCGGAAGGGCAGCCACATCGCCGCCATGCAGTTCTCGTGCCATTCCCCCGACCAGTCCCTTGATGTGACGCATAACGCCGGTGAGTTCCTGTTCTGTTACTACATGGTCACGTTTAGTCGGAGCACCGTTCTTTAATGTAACAGGAATATATTTTCCCTGAGCATTACGTTCCATTGCAGTGATTACTTCCGCGTCATCCAGCACCAGACCGTCCATCTTTAGCTTTTTGGCGGCTTCTTCATCCAGTTTTTCCTGTGCTGTACCGCGTGAAGCGGAAATGACAGGCCGGTTTGCAGGCATGTACAGTACTCCCGCAGGTTTTACCTCCCCATAACGGCCTTCCCCGTTTTCACTTAATGCGGCAAGGTAAATCAGCATTTGCATGTTCACGCCGTAAATTACGTCGGATAATTTAAAGTCTTTATGCCCTGTTTTATAATCAATCACGCGCAGATAGCTGATACGGTCACGCGTCATTAAATCTACACGGTCGATTTTGCCGTCGATTTCCACTTCGCCGCCGTCAGGCAACGGAATTTTAAGCGGAGGGATCCCGCCGCCGCCGATTGCAAGTTCAAAATCAACAGGCTTGAACTCGCTTTGGGAAAGCTCCTGTGCAATATGCAAAGCAATCACCTGAGCAGAATCCGCGAGGCGCGAAAACAAATAGGCAAAGCGCGGGGTTTTATTCTGCATCCCGCCGAGTTTCGTTTCTACATATAAATTCAGCAGCCGGATGATCTCCTGCTTTAATTCATCCGGCTTCATTTCGAGAATTCTTTCATGGCCGATATTACGAAACAGTTTCTCCAGTAAAAAATGCATCAGGCTACCGTATTCCAATACGTCGAGCTCGGCCGCGCGGCGTTCCTTGGCATTTAAACCGTAACGGCAAAAATACTGAAAACGGCAAAGGAAGAATTTTTCTATCTGCGTTGCAGAAACGTGCATGGTTGCTCCGAATAATGCACGTGCGCGGCTGGTATCCGCAAAAGCGGCGGAACACTTTTGCGCCGCGCGGTCAATCGCCTGCAGGCGGTACTCTTCCCCCCTTGTGCTGAACAGGTTTTTCAGCGTGGCGGAAAGAGTCGTGTTGTGGTTCCACTGCTGTGCCATCAATTCAAAAGCAGATTCTTTTGCGTTGGCAAAATAGGTCTGCGGCAGCATCAGCTCATTTAATATGATAATATCTTTTAAGATGGAGCATGCTTCGCCGGGAATCGATGAAGGTGAATTCTGCTCACCCGCCATGCCGGAAACCGGGTACGACAGGTAAAGCTTCTGCGAGGCAGCGCTCATAGCGGAGTAAGCGAGAAAACGCTCCTGTACCGCCGTGCCTTCCATGGTGTCGTTCAGGGGCAGACCAAGCTGAATCAATTCGCGGCGTTCCCCGTCGCTGAACACACAATTGCTGCCGGGAGCAAGCGGAAACTCACCCTGCACCGTGCCAATCAGAAATACCACTTTGGGCGCATTGGTTCGGATGCGGTCGGCCCCGCCCACGGTAACTTCATCAAGCCCTTGCGGAATACTGGCCATATTGTTGGCAAGGATGACAAGGTGAAGCAGTTCGGCGTAACGTGTATGAGTGACCGGATTGCCGTGCAAAACCAAGGCTGTTTGGTCAAGAATATCCATCAGCAAATCCCAAAGCCGGAGCTGGCGGTCGGCAAGGTCGGGTTCGCCGCAATCGGAAAGGCGCTGCGCAAGAGCTTTCAGGTGTTCCGGGGCTTTAATTTCCAGTAATAAACCGTAAACCGCGGCAGCCATGCCCTCGCCGTCTGTCTCTTTTAATTTATTTGCGAAGCGAATCAGCGGAGTTGTCACGGCAGCACGGCTTGCGTTGATTTCAGCGAGTTTTTGCGTATCGTGTTCGGTCATTTTTTCCGCAAAGCCCTGCGGATGCTCCGTCCACTCTTCTTTCCATTTCTTCCCCGAAATATTCCATATAAAAACATAGTTTTCGAGTCGGGAAATTTCCTCGGTATTCAGCCCTGCAAGTCCGGTTTTCAGGTAAGAAAAAATTGCATCGGAAGAAAAGCCGGACTGTATGATTTGGAATGCGGAAAGAACAAGGCGCATCAGCGGTTCGGCATCGACCGACTGCGGCTTGTCCATAAAATACGGTACCTGACGGCGTTCCAGCGCGGTGTCCAATATGCCGCGGTACCGGTCAGGTGAACGCGCAATCACCGCAAAGTCACTGTAGCGATATTGCTCTTCTATCACCAGATTGCGAATAGTGGATGCGACAAAAGCAGCTTCATCATAACCGTTCTTCGCTTCATAAATAGCAACATCTTTGTTTTCACAGGAAGCAGTGCTGCGGCCGAACCGGTATGCTCCCGATTCAACTGCCGCAAGGGCGGGGCTTGTAAAACGCCGGCCGCTTTGAAGGACTTCAGGCGCGGCGATTTTTACATTGCTCTGCTTTGCCATATGCATCAAATTTTTCCCCGTGCGGCGGACAAGGGAAAACAGGCCCATCCCGCACTCCGGGTCATCGAGCTGATCGGTGCAAAGCGTAACGTAAAGATCGTCCGCCTGCGCTAAAATCAGATTGATAATATTATATTCCTGCACTGTAAAGCTTTGAAAGGAATCGATTGCAACCGTATACCCTGCGAAAAAATCATGATCCTGCAAAACGGTTTTCAGCCGGGTGAGGTCGTCAAGGGGGTCGATATAGCTTTGTGCAACCAGCGCGTCATAAGCGGAGAGAATGAGCGAAAGCTCGGACATCTTCTGCCGAAGCGTGCCCTGCGGCATGGATTGTACCGCGTGCTCCAGCTCCTGCGGTTTTACGTCGCACATTTTAAATTCAGTGGAAGCAGAAAGCATTAAGCCAATCAGTTCCGTGCTTTCCGCACTTTTACGGTAAAAGCTGAGGTTCTCTTTGACCTGCTCCAAAGCAAGGCTCATGAAGATACTCCGTCCCCCGTCGTCAAGCCGTCTGCCCGCCGCCCCGCCGTACCGGCGAAACACAGCGTCAGCCAAGCGGGAAAAGCTCGTAACCTGAACGCGCTGCGCATCTTTCGCACCGAGCAGACGGAGCATAGCGCGCTCATTTTCAAATGAGGACTGTTCCGGAACAATCAGCATCAACTTTTTTTGCGAACTTTGCGCCATGCCTTTCAGTACGGAACGAACGGTTTCGGTTTTTCCGCTTCCCGAGCGGCCCAAAATAAAACGCAGCATCGTATGCCCCCAATCGGTAGATTACTACTGATTATAACATAGATGCTGCGCGGAAAAAAGTGTCATGCCTTAGATGGGACAAAAATGGTACCGCCGGTGTCGGAAATATCCTAGTGTTTCTGAAAATAAGCTTTTAGTTTTTCATACCATTCCACTGTAATGAATTTAACTTCAAACCCGCCCTTGCCCTCCACAATTTGCAGCTGGTTCGAGTTTAAAACATCACTGAGTTCCTTTGGTTCCTCGGCGGCGGGCAGGCACATGGGCGGAAAAATCACGCACCACCAGTTATGGCCTTCCGCTTTTCCGATTGTAACCCGAAGCGCGTCATAATTACCGGCGGGCAGCGTAACGGTGTTGTACTGCCGCGTGGTAAAATACATGTTTGTCAACTCCACATTGACCGGATAATGATAGCCCTGCTTTTTGATTTCATCCGCCGCGGCAGCCCTGAGTTCCGGAAGCTTGGATTTTACAGCGCTTTCCGCATCTTTCTTATCCGTGATACGGTCAAGCATTCCTGCGCTTTCCGTTAAGATGCGGTCGCGTACCTTTAGTTTAAGTGCCTGATCCTGATCGGAATCTGAATTTGCCAAAACATGCAGACGCAGCACCCGGTTGGAAATATCCTCACAGCCGGCAGCAAAACCGGTAAAGGAAAGCAGCACCGTTAAAACGAGTGCCAGACAGAGTGATTTTTCAAGTAATTTCATAAGTAAATCCCCTTTGCTTTATGTTGCAAAAGGATTATTGGTTCCCAAAACAGCTTTTATTCGTTGAAAAGCAATATAATTTGTTATATAATTACCGTATCTTATAGCAACTATAAAAATGAAGCGGAATAGCTTTCGTTATCTCCCCCGCCTCCGGCGGGGGAGATAACACCTTCTTTTTCTGTTCTAAATTGAAATTGCTATAAAATGAACAAAGAAAACAAGAGGCTATTATGATGTCACAAATACTATCCATATTAAAAAATGTCTTTTTTAATACCGCAGCACTACCCTACTGGGAAGCGATGGGAATTGGTCTGCTTGTGTTCCTTGTCTGCTGCTTTCTGTTTTTCAGGCGCAAAAAACCTTCACAAAAATTCTTTCTTGCAGTTTTATTTGTTTACCTCGCAGTAGTTGTGATGCTTACAATTCCTGTAACGATGCCAAATTTGTGGCACATCAGTGCAAAATCAACTGCCCTCGCAATAAAAAGCATCCACTGGGTTCCGTTTGAATCGGCAGGAAGCATACTGCATAATTCAATTAAGGCAAACAACTATAAAGAGTTCCTTCGAATTGTCGGCGGCAATTTCATCATGCTGATGCCGCTGGGGATTCTTGTTCCGCTGATTAACCCCCGCGTTCGGCTGGGATATATGATTACGGTGGCAATTCTTGTTCCGGTCGGAATTGAAGGATTCCAGCTGCTGAATAATATCTTAATAGGTGCGGCCCTTCGCAGTGTAGAAATGGAAGACGTTATTTTAAACGCAGCCGGATGCATCCTCGCTTACCTTATCTTTGCCGGGCTGCGAAAACTGTTCAAGCCAAAACGCAAAGGACGGCACTATACATAAAACAGTGAGAATTTGAGAAGAGATGGTCATATGAAAGTTTTGATATTTGGAGCAAGCGGATACGCAGGACGGGCAATTGCTCAAAAATTAGAAGGAAATCATGAAGTATACGGAACCTATTATTCACAGACAGAGCAATACTGTGATAATAACAAAATGTTTCGATGCGAGCTGGGTGATACAGATATTGCTGAATCAATATTGGATTGTGTCCGGCCACAAATTATCATCTCATGTTTAAGGGGAGATTTCCAATTACAATTGGCAGCACATAACCAAATTGCCGATTATTTATTAGGGGCTAAAGATGGAAAAATCATTTATATATCCACTGCTAATGTTTTTGACGCAAGAAAAGAGAAGCCTCATTATGAACTGGATAAAACCGATTCAGAAACTGACTACGGGAATTTCAAAATCGAGTGTGAGCAGATGCTGCAAGACAAGCTGGGTGATCGGTGCATTATTATTCGCGTCCCACAGATTTTGGGGAAGGATTGTCCGAGAATATTAAAATTGATAGAGGATACCAAAAGCAATACGCCGATTGTAACCTATCCGAATTTCCATATAAATTACACAACGAATATTCAAATTGCCGAATGGATTGAATACATGATCGAAAAAGAGCTTGATGGAATATTCCACATCGGAACAAAGGACACCTGTGATTATATGCAGTTTCAATTAGAGCTTTCAAAGGTTCTTGGTTTAAATGAACCTGTATTTAGTAAAGAAATAATTCCGCAAAAATGCTTTCAGGCCGTACTGCCAAGCAGAAGGGAAGTCCCAAACAACTTTCATTTGTATGTAACGGATATATTAGCATATCTGAGAGAAGTGCAAAATTAATATTTTATCGTGCTGCAAAAGCTGTTCAAGCCAAAACGCAAAGGGTATCATTATTCATAAAAATGTATTTTAATAATAAAGAAGGCATCTAATAAAATGGCTGAAAGCAAAAACATATTAGACTACTATAAAAACGAGTTAAACTGGAACCCGCCTTTTGCGGAAGTGCTTTCAAAATATTCCCCGAAAGGCTTAGCGGGATATTTAACAATGCGCGAATCGGTTCAAGGCGGAGCATTGCCAAAAAAGACAAGCGAACTGATCTTTACGATTCTGGATAGTATCGACAATGAAACAAGCGGCGCCAAAGCGCATGCCATAGCGGCAATTGAAGCCGGACTGACCATGGAGGAGCTGACCGAAGCATTTGTAATTGTTACGCTTGTAAAAGGAATCAATGTGCTGTGTAAATCAGGTACAGAAGCGATTCAGGCCGCCGAACAACGATTTATGGAACTAAACATAGGAAAAGAATGCTGAGAAATTACCGACAAAAATCCCCGGCTGGTTTAGCCGGGGATTTTTTCGTATTACCTATGATTGACAGGCTCACAAAGAAAAACTTTTGGGTACTCTTTTTTTAAGGATTCTTTGCAGAAAGCCGCCGCTGCTGCGTCATCAAAGATGCCGTAAACGGCGGAGCCGCTGCCTGTCATGCATGCACCAAGCGCTCCCATTGAATTCATAAGTTGTTTGATGCACGTAACATCATCCAGCTGCATTACTTTTTCGAAGTCGTTTCCAACGCATTTTGCCACTTCACGAATATCGCCCGAATGGACGGCTCGCAGCATGGCGCTCGAAAACGCACCCGACGTCTCAGCGGAATCTACCTGAGCATATGCCTTTTTGGTGTTTACGCCAACCGGAGGTTTGCAGATAACCACATAGCAATGCGGCAAAGCAGGAAGCACGGTCAGCTGTTCCCCAATGCCCTCGGCCAATGCCGTCCCCCCAAGAATGCAAAACGGAACATCCGCGCCCACCTCAACCCCAATTTGACAAAGAGTTTCTTTGGAATAACCCGTGTGGCACATCCCATTCAGCGCATGCAGCACAGCAGCCGCATCCGAGCTGCCGCCGCCCAAGCCCGCCTGTGACGGAATATACTTTTGAATATCAATGGTAATTCGCGGCTCGATTCCTGAGAATGCAAAAAAAGCAGCCGCAGCTTTGTAAGCGGTATTTCGGTCGTTACAGGGAACATTTCCACGCCCGCAGAATATATGAATTCCCGATTCGCCCTGCGAAAGCGTTAAACGGTCATAGAGCGAAACCGATTGCATAACCATACGCAAAAGGTGATAGCCGTCCGCCCGCTTGCCGGTGATATCAAGTGTTAAATTAATTTTTGCGTAAGCATTCATTATGGTGGACATCATATGCTCCCTTTATCATGTATAAATTAGAGTGTTTTGATAAAATGTTCAATACGCGACAGTGCTTCGGCAATATGTTTGATGGAGTAGGAATAGGATACACGCAGATAGCCTTCGCCGCAGTCGCCGAACGCATTGCCCGGAACTACCGCGACATGCTCGGCATAAAGCAGCTTTTGGCAGAATTCCTCGGAAGAAAGGCCTGTACTTTTAATGCACGGGAACACGTAGAACGCGCCTTCCGGCTCAAAGCAGGTAAGTCCCAGAGAATTAAACCCATCCACAATTAAGCGGCGGCGCATATCATACTGTTCGCGCATATAATCAATGTCGCTGTCTCCGTTTTTCATTGCTTCAATGGCGGCATACTGTGCCATTGTCGGTGCGCTCATAATCCCGAACTGATGCAGCTTTGTCATTTGGCTGATAATTGCGCTTGGCCCTACAGCATAGCCCAAACGCCAGCCGGTCATCGCAAAGGCTTTGGAAAATCCGTTTACAACGATGGTGCGTTCTTTCATTCCTTCGATTGCGGCAAACGATACGTGGCGGGTGTCCCCATACGTTAATTCGCTGTAAATTTCATCGGAAAGCACCAGCAGATTATGTTCAAGCACCACTTCCGCTATTTCCTTCAAATGCTCACGGCGCATAACAGCCCCGGTCGGGTTGTTTGGAAACGGCAGAATCAACAATTTAGATTTCGGCGTTATTTTTGCCCGTAAGTCATTCGCGTTAAGACGGAAATTATCCTCCTGCTTTGTTTCGATTGTAACAGGAATCCCTTCTGCCATTTCTGTCAGCGGCCTGTAACACACAAAACTGGGTTCCGGGATCAGCACCTCTTCGCCGGGTTTCACAAGGCAGCGAATGCAAAGGTCAATCGCTTCGCTTCCGCCGACTGTAACAAGCGCGTCGGTTTTCGGTTCGTATTCAATATGGTAGCGCCGTTTCAGCCAACGGCAAATTTCTTCGCGCAATTCTATAAAACCGCGGTTGGGGGAATACCATGTTTTACCGTCTTCAAGGGATTTAATTCCCTCCTGCCTTACGTGCCAGGGGGTGGAAAAATCCGGTTCACCAATCGACAAAGAAATCACATGCTCCATTTCATTCGCAATGTCGAAGAAGCGGCGGATGCCGGACGGCTTGATTTGCTTTACTTCATCATTGAGCATGAGTTCGTAGTCAATCACAGAGCACACTCCTTCTCTCATCCCGCTCCTCTTCCTGATTGAGGATAACACCGCCATCCTTATAACGGGTCAAGATAAAGTGTGTCGCAGTCGAAAGGACGGAGTCAAGTGTGGAAAGGCGGCGCATTACAAACATGGCAATTTCCTGCATACTGCGCCCATGTACCTTGACAGCCAAATCATAGCCGCCGGACATGAGGTACACACTTTCAACCTCTTCGAATTGCATGATGCGACCGGCGATTTCATCAAAGCCACGGTCACGCACTGGAGAAACGCGAAGTTCAATTAGAGCGCTGGCTTTATTTTCATCCACTTTCTCCCAATTAATCAACGCCTTATAGCCCCGGATAATCCCGGCTTTTTCGTACGCGGCGATTTCTTCGGCAATTTCATTTTCGGTCTTGTTCAGCATCGCTGCAAGCTGTGCGGTAGAAAGACGTGCGTTTTCATCCAAAAGGTTTAATAAATGATCCATAACAATTCGCTCCTCCTATTGTTTGCTTATATTTAGCTATGCTCCTCCCAACGCTGTCCGCAGGAGGAGCAATCACTCGATCGGTAAAAATTTCGGTTCGTGCTTAATATAAATGGTAAAGTGATTAAATCCGGCTTGCCGCAAAAGGAAAAGGCCCTGCTCCACTCCGCCGCCCACATCTGCCCAGCGGTGAGCATCCGAACCAACGGTAATCAGTTTGCCGCCTAATTGATGATAGCGCCGGAGCACCGGCAAATCAGGCATGGTCCTGCCTAAATTCTGGCGAAGTCCGGAGGTGTTTAGCTCAAGCGCCTTGTGCTTTTGAATCAATAATTTTAATACTGTATCAATTCTGTCATGATACAGGTCATCGTCAATGGTGAGCCCCCGTTCGCCTACAATGTACCTCCACGGGTAAGTCAAGTGGGAAAGCGAATCGAACATGCCCCATTCAATCATTTCTATAATTTCATCAAAATAGCGGTTCAGCGCATCGCTCATCTCAATTTTGGTATAGTCCAAGTCAAAAAAATCATCCAAGCCCTTCACATTATGGACGGAAGCCAGCGCAAAATCAAAATCGCAGGCATCCAGCACATCCTGAGCGGCAGCCTTATCCTGCATAGGCTGTCCAATTTCAACACCGGCGTAAATGTGAAGACGGTCATGAAAAACAGCCGAAGCTTTGCGTGCTTCAAAATAAGATTGACGGATGCTTCTGTCATAAGCTTGTGAAACATAAGCATTGCATTCACAATGATCCGTCATGGTCAGCGCGTAAAGCCCCAAACGTGCGGCACTTTCACACATCATCATCGTTGGATCACTGCCATCACGGGAACAGTCGGAATGAATGTGGCTGTCCGATATATATCGATACTTCATTGTTTTCCTCCTGTAAAAAGCAGTCTAGCCGATATAGGTTGTTTCTATTTTCATTATCTATTAGATATATACGAATATATAGTAACATAAATTGAAATATATTTATACGTCATTAATAAATATTTCCCCAGAAAAATAAGCAAATAATTTAAACAGTTTGACTACCGGCCAAATCCAACAAGCTTCGACACTATTGACAAGAATTCAATTCTCGTCCATAATGACAATATGTTTATAATATTCATTTTGGAGGTAATTTTATGCGTGCTGTAATTACTGTAATTGGCAAAGATATGGTCGGAATTCTTGCCCGTGTTTCTACAATCTGTGCAGAAAACGGTGTGAATGTTGTTGAAGTGACGCAGTCCATTCTGCAGGACTTATTTGCAATGATTATGATGGTTGATATTTCAAAATCCACTATTCCCTTTAATGAACTTTCGGACAAACTGACAGCACTCGGCAGTGACATGAACCTGACAGTTCACGTAATGCATGAAGACATTTTCAACTCCATGCACCGCATTTAAACCGCAGTGCTTTATGGGCAGGCTCCTGGTAATTTCAGCTAGAAAGGTTTGATAATGAAAATGGTAGATTCTCACGATATACTGGAAACCATTAATATGATTGATAATGAAAATCTTGATGTTCGCACGATAACAATGGGAATTTCGCTGCTGGACTGCATTGATCCAGACATTGACAAGGCCTGCGACAAGATTTATAACAAAATTTGCCGTTACGCCGGTAATCTGGTGAAAACTGGTGAAGATATCAGTAAAGAATTCGGAATTCCGATTATCCACAAACGGATTGCCGTAACACCGATTGCCATGATAGCGGCAGCTTGTCCCGGCAAAAACCCGGTACATTTTGCAAAGGCGCTTGACCGTGCCGCAAAAGCGGTAGGAGTCAACTTTGTCGGCGGATATTCCGCCCTTGTGCACAAAGGATTCGGGCCCGGCGATTATGCGCTGATTTCAAGCATCCCCGAGGCACTGAGCGAAACTGATTTGGTGTGTTCTTCCGTCAATATCGGCACCACCAAGGCTGGCATCAATATGGATGCAGTAGCCAAGATGGGCAGTGTTATTCGTGAGTTGGCTGAAGTAACCGCTGACCGCGACTGCATCGGCGCGGCTAAGCTGGTCGTCTTCTGCAACGCACCGGAGGATAACCCGTTCATGGCGGGGGCATTCCACGGAGCGGGCGAACCTGACTGCGTTATCAATGTTGGTGTTTCCGGCCCCGGCGTTGTTCGTGCGGCGCTCGCCAAAGCAGATCACTGTGACCTTACCGGTGTTGCCGACATTATAAAGAAAACTGCTTTCAAAATTACCCGCATGGGTCAGCTGGTCGCACAGGAGGCCTCGCGGCGTCTTTTTGTCCCGTTCGGTATTGTCGACCTTTCACTTGCCCCCACACCGGCGGTGGGCGATTCGGTAGCACGTATTTTGGAAGAAATGGGTCTTGAAAGCTGTGGTGCGCACGGCACAACGGCTGCGCTTGCACTGCTGAACGACGCTGTCAAGAAAGGCGGTATTATGGCTTCTTCTCATGTAGGCGGACTTTCGGGCGCGTTTATTCCGGTGACAGAAGATGAGGGCATGATCGCTGCGGCAAGGTGCGGCGCATTAAGCATAACCAAGCTGGAAGCAATGACAGCCGTATGCTCGGTCGGTCTTGACATGATTGCGATACCGGGTGATACACCGGCAGAGATTATTTCCGCAATTATCGCGGACGAAGCTGCGATTGGAATGGTAAATTCCAAAACAACCGCAGTGCGTTTGATTCCGGCAATCGGGAAAAAAGCCGGTGACGAACTGAATTTCGGCGGACTTCTGGGCGGCGGCCCCGTTATGGAAGTGAACCATTTTTCTCCGCTGAAATTTATACAGCGCGGCGGCAGGATTCCGGCACCGATGCAAAGCCTAAAAAATTAGCAGCTATTTTATAATAATTGGATAATTTTAAAAAATTAATCTGAATTTTTTTGTAATTATACAAAAATATACAGACACTATTACTAGAATTAACTTTTGTTTTTTGATTTCATTGCATAAGTTTTATCTTGTAAAAACAAAAACTCAGGACTATAATATGATATCGCCATATGCATTAAAAATTAGTTTTACCATGATAAGGAGGTGCGGTCAGAGTGCAGGATTTAATCAAACAGATTGTGGACATGGACCGTAAGGCCAAAGAAATTACAGATGCCGCTCAAACAGAAAAAATCAACTCGGAAAAAGAGATTGTTGAGAGGCGTGAACAGATTCGAAGCGATTATCTTGAAAGAGCAAGAAAACGAATCGTTATAAATGAGCCAACAGAACGTGCTGTTGCAGAGTCCAGTTGGGAAGAAAAGAAAAAGAAATACGATGAAATTTCACAAAAGCTTGATGAGTTATACAAAGTAAAGGGTGACGAATGGGTTAACGCAATCGTCGCGAGAGTTACAGGGGAGTGATGCAAATGCTTTCTACCCTAGCTTCTAATGTAATATTATCAAAAGCACGCGCAATGTACGGCAGAAGGCTGACAGATGAAAACTATAAAGACCTTCTGGCGTGCCAAAGTGTAAGCGAAGTTGCGTCATACCTGAAAAACAAAACAGCATATAAAAATTCGCTTGCAGGCATTAACGAAAATGCAATTCACCGCGGTCAGTTGGAATCCAAGCTGAAGCAAAAACTGTTTGAGGATTATGCTTCGCTTTGCAGATACGAACTTTCCGTTGGGGAGCATTTTTCCCGATACCTGATTATGCGCAGTGAAATCGAACAGATTCTGCACAGTATCATGCTGCTGGAGGCCGGAAAGCCGGAAGAATACCTGTTCGCAATGCCGACGTACCTGAACCGTCACACGCACATTAACTTGAATGTTTTAAGCGATATTAGAAGTTTTGAAGAGCTTCTTGACGCATTAAGCCACACGCCTTACCGTGATTTGCTGGAAACTTTTACGCCGGTCAAAGGGATTCCGATTAACTATACGGGAATTGAAAACACACTTTATACCTATTTTTATTCCGATGTATTTGCAATAATTGATAAATATACCCGCGGGGAAACTACAAAACAGCTGCGCGCGATTTTTAACTCTTATGTTGATCTTATTAATTATTCACGTATCATCCGGCTAAAAATTTCATACAGCGCAGGCCCGGATTTTATACGCAGCTCGCTTCTTCCTTTCGGAGATATCAGCCCCCGCCTTTTAAACGAGATGATAGAGGCGGAGACAGAGGAACAAGTAACCGCCGTCATGAAAAAGACTTCCATTGGAAAGCGCTTTCTTAAGATCGACCATACGTATATTGATGAAATTCCTAACCGTGTCAGATATATCACCTGCCGTCATGACATCCGGTTTTCCACACATCCCTCGGTCGTTATGATGTCGTACACTTTTCTTACCCAATGTGAAATTACGGATATCGTTACCATTGTGGAAGGCGTTCGATATCACCTCCCACCCGAAGAAATTGCAAAATTACTCATCGTTTTCAATTATAAGAGAAAGGAGTAATTGACTTTTGGCTGTTTTAAAAATTGACGTAGTAAGTATTATAGGAAGAATGGCTGACCTGGACCAAGTAACCGCATTGTGCGGAAGATCCTGTGTGTTTCATCCAGATAACGCGTTGTCCTTTTACTCCGATACGTCCGATTTTTCTCCGTTAAACGAAGAAAATCCGTATTCGGAACCGCTGCAGCAGTTAACTGCCGCAATGACCGGCGCAAAAAAGAAACTGGAACTCTTAAGCGCCGATGCGGTGGCAAACATTGACATGAGCCCTGAGGAATTAAAGTCCTATGTAGCTTCAATATCCACGACATTTAACGACCTTCAGAACCAGCGTGTTAACGCACAGGAAAAAGTTCAAGCTTATACCCGTCAGATTGAGGAAATCAGTCACTTTGTTGGTCTGGACCTCAACCTTGACCAGATTCGTGCCTGCGAATACATAAAAGTTCGCTTTGGCTCACTTCCGAAAGAAAGCTATGAAAAATTAAAATCCTACAATCAAAATCCATATATTATATTTTTCCCGTCGACCAGCAACGAAACGCATTACTGGGGTGTTTACTTTTCTCCGATTGAAGTGGTGAGCGAAGTAGACCGTATTTTTTCGAGCCTTTATTTTGAAAGGATACGCCTTGCCGAACTGACCGGCACACCGGAATCCGTTGTAGAAACGCTTCGCAATAAGCGTGACGCCGAAGTTCAGCGCATCATTAAAGTGGATGCAAGATTTGAAGAGCTTTGGAAAGACGGAAAGTCGATGTACCAAAAAATTTATTCCTGGCTGACCGAGCAATCTGTTTATTTCAATATTCGCCGTTACGCCGCAAGATACAACGGAAATTTCATTCTGACCGGCTGGATTCCAAAGGAAAAAGAGAGTTACTTTAAAAACGAACTGGACCGAATGGAATCAATTGAATATACCTTTGAAGGGGCGGAAGAGGAACTCACCCATTCCCCGCCTGTTAAATTAAAAAACAAAAAGTTGTTTACGCCGTTCGAATTCTTCGTTGACATGTACGGCCTTCCATCCTATGACGAGGTTGACCCTACCCCGTTTGTCGCTGTTACTTACATGCTGCTGTTCGGCATCATGTTCGGCGACCTTGGGCAGGGGCTGCTTGTTTCCGTCATCGGCTGGTTTATGTGGAATAAAATGCAGATGAAGCTTGGCAAGATTCTGATTCCCTGCGGAATATCTTCCGCATTTTTCGGTATTGTGTTTGGCTCGGCATTTGGATTTGAAAACGCGTTAGACCCTCTTTATAAAGGTATTTTCGGTTTTGCCGAAAAACCGATTGAGGTAATGAAGCCGGCTACAACAAACTTGATTATTTATTCCGCGGTTGGAATCGGTGTGGGTCTCGTCATTATCGCTATTCTGATTAATATCTACTCCTCATTGAAAAGAAAACGCTATGAAAACGCCTTGTTCGGCCCGAACGGCCTTGCGGGTTTTGTATTCTACACCTCTTTGGTAGTCGGTTTCGGAGGCCAGATGGTTTTTGGCTGGCAGATTGTAAGCCCTGTTTATGTACTTTGCCTGATTATTCTGCCGTTGGCCATCATGTTCTTCCGCGAAGTTCTTGGCGGATTGCTGGAACACAGGCCGGACTGGAAACCCGAAAAATGGAGCGATTTTATCATGCAGAATTTCTTTGAGGTATTTGAATTTCTGCTGAGCTTTGCTACCAATACCATGAGTTTCCTTCGTGTCGGCGCTTTCGTACTTGTTCACGCCGGAATGATGCTGGTTGTATTCACACTTGCTGAAATGAGCAGTGGTGTCGGATACCTTCTGGTTGTAGTAATCGGCAATATTTTTGTTATGGCACTGGAAGGACTGCTCGTTGGAATTCAGGTATTAAGACTTGAATTTTACGAAATGTTCAGCCGCTTCTTTAACGGCGACGGCCGTCCGTTCAATCCTGTTGTTGTTCGCGCCGAGCAGTAATGCTCCCGCATATAACTTATAATTTTGTTAATTTGTTGGAGGTTAATGTTATGAATTCAGTATTATTTTGCTTACCTATCGCGTTCTTATTGGTATCAGTGATTCTTTCCATCCGTTCCGTGAAAAACGGCAAAAAGAAACGCAGCGCTGTCGCGACTCAGCTTTTGGCTTTCATGGCTGTTTGCGTAGTTACTTTTGCAATTCCGGTCGTTGCTTCCGCTACCACAACAGATAATACAGCAGCCCAGACAACCACTTCCGATGTTGCCACTGCAGCCAAGGCTGCTGCCGATGCATCCGGAAAAGGCCTTGGCCTGATTGCGGCCGCTCTTGTTACCGGCCTTGCAGGCATTGGCGGCGGTATTGCCGTTGCCGCAGCTGCTCCTGCCGCTATCGGCGCTACCAGCGAAGACCCGAAAGCCTTTGGTAAAGCACTTATTTTCGTGGCTTTGGGCGAAGGTATTGCCCTGTATGGTTTGCTGATCTCAATCCTAATTCTTAACAAGATCTAATTGACTGAAAGCTGAGGTGCACAAGATGCGCTTTTATTTAATCAGCGATAATGTGGATACTCAGGTTGGCATGCGGCTGGCTGGCATTGACGGCGTCGTGGTTCACGAGGCCGCCGAAGTGAAAAGAACCTTAACAGAAGCAATGGCGATGGATGATGTTGCCGTTATTTTAATTACGGAAACACTGCGCACCCTTTGCTCTGATTTGGTGTATCAATTAAAGCTCAACCAAAAGCGACCGCTTATTGTTGAAATCCCGGACAGACATGGCAACGGCCGCACCAGGGATTCCATTACCCGCTATGTCCATGAGGCAATCGGGATCAAAATTTAGGCCGCTTGTTAAGGCGGATCGGGGGTTACATCATGGCATCTAACGATGAAAAGATGAACAAATTTTATCTTGCCATAAATCATTATGCCGAAGAACAGCGTAAGAAAATCGATCAGGAAGTGGCTGATTTTAAACGCAAGGAGCTTGACGAAGCTGAAGTTGACGCTTTGACTGAGGCTTACAGGCTGATTCAAAAAGAAATGGCAGAAATGCGCAACGGCATTTCCCGCGAGATGGCAAAGCGAGAAATGGCCAGCCGCAGGGAGCTGTTGGAGAAAAGGCAAAAAATAGCCGACGATGTTTTTGGACAAACAACAAAGAAGCTGTTAGATTTTACTCAAAAAAACGAATATGTCGCTCTGCTCCAAAAATTCGCAGGAAACCTGCCGAACAAGTTTCATAATGCCGATACAGTAATCTGCATTAAAAAAGATGATGAAAAATATAAAGACCAAATTAAAATTGCTTTCGGCGGAGAATGTACTTTTAAAGTCGATGCTGAAATTCTTATCGGTGGTATTCGCGCCTACAACTCTGAAATGGGTATTATGGCTGACGAAACGCTGGACTCCCTGCTGGAAGACCAGCGCGCGTGGTTTGAAGAAAATTCTGGAATGGCTGTGGTCTAGGCCTGTACCTATTGTTTTATCGGAGATGAATTAGATGGAAAATCAGAATGTGATATACGGCATTAACGGTCCTGTTGTTACTGTAAAGGGCACACGCAGTTTTTCTATGATGGAAATGGTGTATGTGGGAAATGAACATCTTGTCGGTGAAGTCATTGGTATAACAGACAAGTTTACCACCATTCAGGTTTATGAGGAAACAACCGGTCTAAACCCGGGTGAGCCTATTTTTGGAACCGGCAGCCCGATGAATGTCACGCTTGGCCCTGGCATCATCGACAATATTTTTGATGGGATTGAACGTCCGCTCAAAGGCATTGCGGAACAAGTAGGTGCGTTCATTTCGCGCGGCAGCAATGTTTCCCCACTGGATGAAAACAAGCTTTGGAGCGTAACCGTGACCGCAAAGGCCGGCGATACGTTAAAAGGCGGCGATATCTATGCCGAATGCCCGGAAACCACAATAATTAAGCACAAATGTATGATTCCCCCAAGACTTTCGGGCGTTGTGTCAAAAGTTGGCAGCGACGGACAGTACAAGGTTAATGATACTATTCTGGAATTAACGGACAGTAAAGGTGAAGTGCATAAACTTACCCTATGCCAGAGATGGCCAATCCGTACTCCGCGCCCGGTAGCGGAGCGGCTGCAGACGAAAGTTCCGCTGATTACCGGCCAGCGAATTATCGACACCCTCTTCCCCATCTCAAAGGGCGGCACTGCTGCAATTCCGGGCGGATTTGGAACAGGAAAAACCATGACGCAGCATCAGCTTGCAAAGTGGTGTGATGCAGACATTATCGTCTACGTCGGCTGCGGCGAACGCGGTAATGAAATGAGTCAGGTATTGGATGAGTTTACCGAATTGGTTGACCCGAAATCGGGCAGACCGATGACCGACCGTACCGTACTGATTGCCAACACAAGCAACATGCCTGTTGCGGCGCGTGAAGCATCCATTTATACCGGAATCACACTTGCCGAATATTACCGTGACATGGGCTACCATGTGGCAATTATGGCGGACTCCACATCCCGTTGGGCAGAGGCTCTTCGTGAAATTTCCGGGCGCTTGGAAGAGATGCCGGCTGAAGAAGGCTTTCCAGCCTACCTGCCGAGCCGTCTTTCCGAATTCTATGAGCGTGCCGGCATGGTAAATAACCTGAACGGCAGTGACGGTTCCATTACAATTATCGGCGCCGTTTCCCCCGCAGGTTCTGACTTTTCGGAGCCTGTCACCCAAAATACAAAGCGTTTTACCCGCTGCTTCTGGGCTTTGGACAAATCTCTGGCATATGCCAGACACTACCCGGCTATTAACTGGACCCAGAGTTACAGTGAGTATTTCCTCGACCTTGACCCATGGTTTATTGAGCACGCCGGTGAGGATTTTGTTAAATACCGTAAAAGAATCAACCGCATTTTGCAGGAAGAAAGCAAACTGATGGAGATCGTTAAATTGATCGGTTCCGACGTATTACCGGACGATCAAAAGCTGATAATTGAAACCGCCCGTGTCATCCGCGTCGGTTTCCTGCAGCAGAATGCATTCCATGCAGACGATACTTTCGTTCCGCTGGAAAAACAAAAACTGATGATGAAAGTAATTCTGTATCTTTACAAAAAATCCAAACAGATGATTGCGGCAAGCATTCCGATTTCAGGTATTTTGGAATCCGGCTTGTTTGACAAATTGGTAAAGATGAAATATGATATTCCAAACAGTAAGCCAGAAATGTTCGACGATTATATTGCGGATATTGATAAAACACTTGCAGCCATAATGGCAAATTAGGATTTGCAGCTGGGTTCCAAATGGAACAAATAATTTTACCTAAGAAGGTGGTTACACCATGATTCTTGATTATATTGGCGTAAAGGAAATAAACGGTTCCCTGATCGTTTTGGACGATGTTGAGAACGCTTCGTTTGAAGAAGTTGTCGATATCCGAATGGATGACGGAACCATGCGCCAGGGCAGAATTGTGCAGATGGAAGGCAACCGCATTGTCGTTCAAGTTTTTGAGGGCACCCGCGGTATTTCTCTTGACAATACACGCACAAGACTGATGGGGCATCCGATGGAAATGCCTCTTTCGCCTGAAATTCTCGGCCGCGTTTTCGACGGTGCAGGCCGCCCGATTGACGGACTGGGTAATATTTTCCCGCAGAAGCGCGCCAACATTAACGGTACTCCGATCAACCCGGTATCCAGAATATACCCGAAAAACTACATTAATACCGGAATCTCGACCATTGATACGCTGATGACGTTAATTCGCGGTCAAAAGCTCCCGATTTTCTCCGGCTCCGGAATGAAGCACAACGAACTTGCAGTACAAATCGCAAGGCAGTCCAAAATCAGTGATGACAGTGGGGATAATTTTGCGATAGTTTTTGCCGCCATGGGTGTAAAAAATGATGTTGCCGAATATTTCCGCCGTTCGTTTGATGAATCCGGCGTACTGCAGAAAGTTGTTATGTTCCTGAATCTTTCAAATGATCCGATTATTGAAAGAATTTTAACACCGCGCTGTGCTTTAACTGTTGCTGAATACCTTGCATTTGAACTGGGTATGCATATCCTTGTTATTATGTCCGATATGACCTCTTACGCTGAAGCGCTGCGTGAATTCAGTTCCTCCAAGGGTGAAATTCCGGGCAGAAAAGGGTTCCCGGGTTATTTGTACTCCGATTTAGCTTCGCTGTACGAGCGCGCCGGAATGGTAAAAGGCAAAAAAGGCTCCGTAACGCAGATTCCTATTCTGACGATGCCGAATGATGACGTTACCCATCCCGTACCCGACCTGACCGGGTACATTACAGAAGGGCAAATTGTTCTTGACCGTACACTGGACAGCGCCGGTACGTATCCGCCTGTTGCGGTGCTGCCATCTCTCTCCCGCTTAATGAAGGACGGCATCGGCGAAGGTTATACGCGTGAAGATCATTCCGCACTTTCCAACCAGCTGTTTGCCGCCTATGCGAAAGTAATGGATGCGCGTTCGCTGGCTTCGGTTATCGGTGAAGAAGAACTCTCCCCCACCGACAAAAAATATATCGAATTCGGCAAGCATTTTGAGTCCCAGTTTGTAAATCAGGGTGCCAATGAAAACCGTACCATTGAGCAAAGCCTTGACTTAGGCTGGAGTCTGCTTTCCACACTTCCCCGCGAAGAGCTGGACCGTGTGGACGCCGCTATTCTTGATAAGTACTATGAGAAAGCAAAAGAGAAGAATACAACGGACGAAACGAATGAGGAAGACAAACAGCACTAGTTTCTGCTGACCGAATTACTATGTATTAACTCTAAGTGTTTTGGTAATAGAATTGTGCAATACAGTTCCTTAAACTTTAAAACATTACTTTATGTTCTGAGAAGTGTATTGTTCAATTTTAAGCCAAAGGAGGTGAGCCACCTTGAGTGATCAAATCGTTCCAACCAAAGGTAATTTACTGGCAACAAAAAAATCACTTGAGCTTTCGCGTACGGGGTTTGAACTGCTTGACCGAAAGCGTAATATATTGATACGGGAAATGATGGCTCTGATTGGCAGAGCTGCGAAAATTCAGGACCAAATTGACAGTACGTATGACCAGGCGTACGGGGCGCTGCAAAAGGCGAATATTACTTTGGGGATATGCGAGGAGCTTTCCCGTACTGTACCGCTCGACAACAATTTGAATGTTGCTTACCGAAGCGTAATGGGTGTGGAAATTCCAATGGTTTCGCTCGACGCGGTAAGCATTCCCATTCCGTTCGGGCTGAACTCAACCAATAGTTTGCTGGATAATGCATATAACAGCTTTTCCGAAGTGAAGCGTCTTACCGCTGAGCTGGCCGAAGTGGAAAACAGTGTTTACCGGCTTGCCGATGCGATTAAAAAAACGCAGAAGCGTGCAAACGCATTAAAAAACATTATGATTCCGCGCTTCGAATCAACGGTAAAATCAATTACCGATGCTTTGGAAGAAAAAGACAGGGAAGAGTTTTCACGACTGAAGGTAATTAAGCGCCAAAAAACCGCAAACTGAACCACTGCTAACTGAAAGTCAGGGTTTTAATCCCATGGTCCAGTTTAATAAAAAAAGATGCATCCAGTCGGATGCATCCTTTTTTGTGATAGAATAAATTAGATATCTTCAAGGTCAACTACTGTCTTATCTTCTGTGGAAGCATAGTTCAGCTTTTCTACAATTTCTTTGGTATCGCGTGCAATGACAAGTTCCTCATTGGTAGGAATGACATAAACCGCCACCTGAGAATCAAAAGTTGAAATTTTGCCTTCCGCGCCGGAGACCATCTTATCATTCAGTTCCGGGTCAATCTTTAAGCCGAGATACTTCAGTCCGCGGCAGATAGCATAACGCAAATGAGCCTGATTTTCACCAAGGCCTGCTGTGAAGACAATAGCATTCACACCATTCATCGCTGCAACATAGGAGCCTATATATTTAACAATCTGATAGGTCAGCATTTCGTGGGCAAGAATTGCTCTGGGATCGCCCTCGATCTCCGCCTTTGTAACATCACGGTCATCACTATAGCCTGCGACACCCAGAAGGCCGGACTTCTTATTAAGAATATCGTCCATCTGTGCCGGTGTCAGATTTTCCTTTTCCATAAGGAAGGTGACAACGGACGGGTCTAAAGAACCGGAACGTGTACCCATCATAAAACCATCCAGCGGAGTTAAGCCCATGCTGGTATCAATTACACGACCGCCCTTAATTGCTGCAATGGAAGATCCGTTGCCAAGATGACAGGTAATCATATTGATATCTTCCAAAGGCTGATGCATCAGATGTGCGCAATGAGTGCTGACATAACGGTGGGATGTGCCGTGGAAGCCGTAACGGCGAATTTTGTATTTTTCGTAATACTCAAAAGGAATTGCAAACATATATGCCTTTTTAGGCATAGTTGAGTGAAAAGATGTGTCAAAAACAACGCATTCAGGAACGTCCAAACCAAATACCTCGCGGCATGCAAGGATTCCCTGAAGTTCCGGACCGTTGTGCAGAGGCGCCAACGGAATCAGACTTTTAATGCCTTCAATCACATCGTCATTGATATAAAGAGATTTGCTGAATATTGCACCGCCCTGTGCTACACGGTGCCCGATTGCAGTAACCTCGGAAAGGCTCTCAATAACTCCAACCTGCTTGTCCACCAAAGCTGCGGTAACAAGTTTGAATGCCTCTGTATGATTGGCCATTTCGACCTTTTCATCCTTCTTACGTCCGTCTGCGGTTTTATGGCTGAAAGTACCCCCTTCAATACCAATTCGCTCGCAGTTGCCTTTTGCGATCATCGCTTCGGTGTCCATATCAATTAACTGATACTTCAGCGAAGAGCTGCCCGCATTAATGACCAAAATCTTCAATGCCTTTGTCCTCCTAATATTGCTTTTTATATCCTATGCAGCTATTGAAACCACACTATGAATACTGTATATTATAATAGTACATTAGTAAACTAAATTCAAGGAGTTTGAATTAAAATGCTGTCTGCTGGAATCATTTCCGAATATAATCCGTTCCATCTTGGTCACGCTGCGCTTATTTCGCGCACCCGCCTTGCCGGAGCGACCCATATTGCTGCTGTAATGAGCGGAAATTTTGTACAGCGCGGCGAACCCGCTATCCTTTCAAAATGGGCCAGAACCAGACAAGCGCTTGAAAACGGCATTGATCTTGTCGTCGAACTTCCATTGCCATGGGCGCTTGCAGGGGCGGAAAAGTTTGCATTCGGCGGTGCTGCCCTTTTGGGGGCGCTGGGCGTTGACTGGCTGAGTTTTGGCAGCGAATGCGGTAATATTGATGACTTAAAAAAAGCGGCGCAGGCGCTGCTCTCACCCGCGTTGCGTGAATCGATGCAAAGTGAATTGAAAGCCGGTACTACGTTTGCAAAAGCAAGGCAAAAAGCAATATGCAGCTTGTTTGACGAAAGAACCGCGCAGCTTTTGGCGGAGCCGAATAATATCCTTGGAATTGAATACCTGAAAGCACTGACAAAACTGAATTCAAAAATCACTCCGTTCACCATCGGCCGTGTGGGCGCGGCACATGACGCAAAAAATCCGGAATACGGGATTGCTTCGGCTTCGCACATTCGCAGCGTGATTCAAGCAGGCGGTAATTACGCGGCACTGATGCCTGAAACGTCCGCAGATATTTTAAAAAGCGAGATCGCGGCGAGAAATGCGCCGGCTGGATTTACCCCCGTCGAACGTGCGATTTTGGCGAAGCTTAGAACCATGAGCCGGGAAGAATTCAGTGCGCTTCCGGATATCAGCGAAGGGCTTGAAAACCGCGTTTACGCTGCGGCACGCAAAGCAGGAACATTAGAAGAAGTTTATGAACTGACAAAATCAAAAAGATACACGCATGCACGCATCAGGCGAATCGTGCTGTCTGCCTTTTTGGGACTGAACTCCGCCATGAGTGAAGGGTCTCCCCCCTACCTTCGCATAATCGGTTTGAACCAGCGGGGTGTCGAAATGCTCCGTTTTGCTAAATCACATGCCAATATTCCAATCATTACCAACTCGTCGGATATATTATCACTTGACAAAACCGCAAAAGATATGCTTGAATTAGAAGGAAGAGCGACGGATCTATACGCATTATGCATGCCCGGCATCGCTCCCTGCGGACTTGACAGAACAACAGGTATTATTGCTATTTAGCTGACCGGCTGAAAGGATGTGTCTTTTTTGTCTATTGAAATAAAAGAAATTAATTTTGAGAATTACGGCAGGTGCGTTCAGATAAGCAATGGACTCGTTGATGTAGCAGTTACTATTGAATGCGGCCCAAGGATTGTTCGATTTGGTTACGTAAATGAAGCAAATATGCTTTATAACGATTTGGAACGCAAATATGTAAACCGTGATGCAAGTCTGACTGAGCGGTACGGCAAAGACGCGGCGTTTTACAGTTATGGCGGTCACCGCGTTTGGCTTGCTCCCGAGCGGATCCCCGAGACTTATTACCCCGATAATGAACCGGTGGTGTACGGCATTTTGCCGGAGGGTGTCAGCTTTACGCCTGCACGTCAAAAACACAACGAGATGCAGCTGAGTTTTGAAGTAATGTTAGGTGAGGATGCAACCGATATTATGGTAATACACAGCGCAAAAAATTGTTCCAAGGAAAAGCAGACCTGCGCTTTATGGGCAATTACAATGGTGAGAGGCGGAGGAGTTGAAATTATTCCGCAGAATCGGGACGGCGGCGGCAACCTTCTTCCGAACCGGATTGTCGCAGCTTGGCCGTACACGGACATTCGCGACAAAAGAATCTCATTTACCAATAAATTTATCACTGTGAGCCATGACAGCGAACGTGACGACCCGCTGAAGCTTGGTACAAACAATGTTTTGGGCTGGGTTGCATATTGCAACAACGGATACACCTTTGTAAAACGTTATGTGCATAATGCGCAGGCAGCGTACCCCGACTTCGGCTGTTCTTATGAAACGTATGTGTGTAAGGACTATGCTGCAATGGAATCGCTAAGCCCGCTTTACAACATCGAGCCGGGTGAAGGAATTCGCCATGTAGAAAATCTTTCTCTGTTTAAATCAGACCACTGCCCCTCAAATGAAGAATCCATTGATGATTATATTGCAAGTTTAAAGTAAGCTGAGACCGCTTTTCAATAGAAAAGCGGATAAAAATATTTTTTGATACTCCCTCCCCGCCATAGGCGGGGAGGGAGTATGTTGATTTTTCTACTCTCTAATGGAAGATCAGTATGAGACAGCAAAACACCGGGTCAAAGACCCGGTGTTTATTTTATGGGTAAACTAGAATTATAATGTACCGAAAATACGGTCGCCGGCATCGCCAAGGCCCGGAACAATGTAGCCGATCTCATTGAGGTAATCATCAACAGCGGCACAGTACACCTGAACATCGGGATGTGCTGCCGTCAGTGCCTTCAAGCCTTCGGGCGCCGCGATAATGCACATGAATTTAATGCTCTTCGGCTGGCTGCGCTTGATGATAGTAATTGCATCAATAGCGGAACCGCCGGTAGCAAGCATTGGGTCAAGTACAATCACATCACGCTCGTTAATATCAAGCGGAAGCTTGCTGTAATATTCAACAGGCTGAAGCGTTTCATGGTCACGGTACAGTCCGATATGGCCGACTTTCGCAGCAGGAACCATTTCGAGCACACCGTCAACCATGCCAAGTCCCGCTCTTAAAATCGGAACGAACGCCAGCTTTCTTCCGGCAATCACTTTAGTTTTTGCTTCGCCCATTGGGGTCTCAATTGTGGTTTCCTGAAGTGGCAGGTCGCGGGTAGCCTCGTAGCACATCAGCAGTGCAATTTCACTGACAAGTGCGCGAAATTCCTTTGAGCCTGTGTTTTTGTCGCGTAAAAAAGTCAGTTTATGCTGAATCAGCGGGTGGTCCATGACGAATACTTGGTTGTCCATATGATGGCCTCCATATATAATATTTTACAATAGATTACGTTTCCGCGGTAATACACTGTAAATGTTACAGTTCACCACGTTCAATCGCCGAAATTTCATCAATACGGCGCTGATGGCGTCCACCTTCAAAAGGAGTTTCAAGAAAAATCTTTGCGAGCTTAACAGCTTTTTCTTCGTCTATTACCCTTCCGCCAAGGCAGAGGATACTGGCATTGTTGTGACGGCGTGTCATTTCTGTGCAGAATTCATCGGTGCATACGGAAGCACGGATGCCTTTCACTTTGTTCGCCGCAATGCTCATGCCAATTCCGGTACCACAGCAAAGAATGCCCTGCTCGGCTTCCCCATTTGCAATACTGTGCGCCACTTTTGACGCAATTGGCGCATAATCGATGGACTCTTCGTCGAATGTTCCAAAATCCTGATAAGCAATCTTTTCTGAATCTAAATATTTTTTAATTGCCTCTTTTAACAGTACTCCGCCGTGATCGGCTCCCAATGCTATCATTTGTTTTCTCCTTTTAAACGTTTTTTGAGTTCTCGCTCCGCCTGCGGCAGACGCAGATAGATGGGCATCAGAGCAGCCGGAGTTACTGCTTCGCCCCGCTCAAATGCCGCAAGCGCCGACTTTGCAACACCGCATGCACGCTGATAAATCAGCGGTTCCAGCGGCAAAATGGCGTTCAAGTTTTTAAACCGTTCATTATTATAGCACAATTTTGCGCCATCTCCAACAAGAAACAACGGTTTCGAATAATTTTCGCATTCTTTCGCCAAATCCTCAATGGAGAGTGCCCGGTCGGCTGTCATTCGCTCCATACAGCTATCGTGCACAGAAAAAATCGCATTATAAACCTGCTGACAGCGCGCGTCCATAACGGAGCAGATGATTCCATCAAGGTGTTCCAAATTAAATGCCATCGCTTCCAGTGTGGAAACACCCACGCATGGCTTATTCTTTGCCATAGCCAGCCCTTTTAAACTTGCAACACCGATGCGAATTCCGGTAAAAGAACCGGGCCCGGCGGAAACTGCAAACAAATCGACTTCGGAAAGTTCGGTACGGGTACATTTCAGCACGTTGTCAATCATAGGCATGAGGGTCTGACTATGCGTTAAATGTGTATTGATATAAAATTCACCCATCACCTTTCCGTCCTCCACCAATGCGACGGAAGCAGCGGTCGCCGACGAGTCAATTGCCAATATCCTCATAATTCCATCCCCTCAATCTGAAAAATACGTTCGTTCTCCGCTTCACCCGGCTGAATTTCAATACGCACTGCTCCCTGCGGCAGCGCACCTTCAATATTTTCACTCCACTCAATCACAAGCACGCCGCCATTTTCCAAATAATCAAAAAAGCCGGTGGAATACAGGTCATCCCAGCCCGTGACACGGAACATATCAAAATGGTAAACGTTTAGCCTGCCATGATATTCATGCACCAGCGCAAAAGTGGGGCTGGAAACGCCGTCTTCTATTCCGAGTCCGTGGGCCAGTCCGCGCGTAAAAGCGGTTTTGCCCATTCCCATACCGCCAAAAAGCGCAAGGACTTCCCCTCCGCGGAGTTTTGCTGCAAGTTTTTCACCGAGGGCCTCTGTTTCGGAAGGTGAAGTTGTGATAATCTTTTGCATACAGTCACCTGATGTCTTTAAAATAGTCCTGTAATTTTGCCGGATGCATCTACGTCAATTTGCTCGGCACAAGGAACTTTTGGAAGTCCCGGCATTGTCATAATGTCACCTGCATAGGCAACAACAAAACCGGCTCCGTTGGAAAGACGCAAATCGCGGATTGTAATATAAAAACCGGTTGGTCTGCCTAAAAGCGCAGCGTTATCCGAAAGCGAATACTGCGTTTTAGCAACACAGACCGGCAACTTGTCCCCGCCTAAAGTTTCAATCTCCTGAATGGATTTTTCGGCCTGAGCGGTGTAATTCACACCGTCGGCACCGTAAATTTCCCGTGCGATGGTCCCGATTTTCTCTTTAATTGATGATGTAACAGAGTAGATCGGCTGAAAGTCGGACGGCTTATCTGCGGCTTCACAAACTTTTTTCGCCAAGTCAATGCCGCCCTCGCCGCCCTTGGCGAATACTTCGGAAAGAGCAAAGTCCGCGCCGTTTTCACGGCAGTAACTTTCGATATATTCCAATTCGGCATCGGAATCGCTGTGAAAGCGGTTAATTGCCACAACAACAGGAACGCCGAATTTTTTCATATTTAAGATATGGACGCCTAAATTGACAATCCCTTTTTTCAGCGCTTCTAAATTTTCATCCGCGGTCTGAGCCTTCGGTACGCCGCCGTTATATTTCAGCGCACGTGCAGTCGCGACCAGAACAACCGCATTCGGCTTTAAATGAGCCAAACGGCATTTTATATCCATGAATTTTTCTGCGCCAAGGTCGGAACCGAAGCCCGCCTCTGTAATGCAGTAATCCGCGAGTTTTAGTGCAAGCCGCGTTGCGCGCACGGAATTGCAGCCATGAGCGATATTTGCAAACGGGCCGCCATGCATAATAACCGGTGTCTTTTCAAGTGTCTGCACTAAATTTGGGTTAATTGCATCCTTGAGCAGCACTGTCATCGCACCCTGCGCCTTTAAGTCGCTTGCATAAACAGGAGCACCGGAATAAGTATAAGCAACCAAAATTCTTCCGAGCCGGTTCTTCAAATCGACCAAATCTGCAGCAAGGCAAAAAATAGCCATAATTTCTGAAGCCACGGTAATACTGAAACCGTCTTCCCTCGGAATACCGTTGATTTTGCCGCCGAGTCCGATTACAATGTTACGCAGCGCACGGTCATTCATGTCAAGGCAGCGCTTGATCAGAATCCTGCGCTGGTCTATTTGCAGAAGATTGCCCTGCTGCATGTGGTTGTCCAGCATTGCACAGAGCAAATTGTTTGCCGAGGTAATTGCATGGAAATCACCGGTAAAGTGCAGATTGATGTCTTCCATCGGCACTACCTGTGCGTAACCGCCGCCCGCCGCACCGCCCTTGATTCCGAACACGGGGCCAAGGCTTGGTTCGCGCAATGCGATAATCGCACTTTTTCCGATTTTTTTCATTGCTTCGCCCAAACCGGCCGTGGTTGTAGTCTTCCCTTCACCCGCCGGCGTTGGATTAATTGCAGTGACCAAAATAAGTTTGCCGTCTTTTTTGCCGGCAAGTCTGTTGAAGAGAGAGTCGTTCAGCTTTGCTTTAAAGCGTCCGTATGGCTCAAGCTCCTCCTCCTGAATTCCGAGTTCAGAAGCAATTTGAGCAATCGGCACAAGCTTAGCCTGCTGTGCTATTTCAATATCTGTTAGCATTCATGCATTCTCCTAACAAAAAAATATGATAAAATTATATCATATTTTAGAGTAGAAATGAACAAGGAACGGGGAACATTTTTTATTTTTCACAAAATAACGTTTCGAAGTATTTTGAATTGCATGAATTTATTTGTGGTATGATATAAAATAGAAATTTTATATCATATTTTAAATACTTCAGAATTTTGTAAGAAATACAATGGGCCTTTTGTAAGAATTTTGCCTTATTCTGATAACAGGCCTTTGGGAGGGTAACACAAATGGAGAAAACATGCGTTTTGGTGGTGGATGACGACCGTGAAATTGTGCGCGCGATCGCAATTCTTTTGGAAAAGGAGGGTTACACTGTGCTGTGCGCCTACAACGGGCTGGAGGCACTCGACATGGCAATGAACAACACAGTGCGGCTCATCTTAATCGATGTGATGATGCCAAAGCTTGACGGGCTTTCCGCCGTAATGAAAATACGGGAAAAACGCAATATTCCGATTATTGTACTTTCGGCTAAAAGCGAAAATTCCGATAAGGTTCTGGGTCTTTCCATGGGTGCGGATGATTACGTTACAAAGCCGTTCAATCCGATGGAACTGGCCGCGCGCGTCCGTTCCCATTTGCGGCGGTACACCAGCCTGGGCGACATCAACGCGCGTGCCGGAGCCAGTATCATACTGAATGGCCGTCTTTCCTACAATAAGGAAGAACGCCTTTTGAGAGCCGACGGCGAAGAGGTTCGGCTGACGGCGACCGAAACCAAAATCGTCGATTTGCTGATGTGCAGCCTTGGCAGGATTTTCCCCGCGGAGGAAATTTATGAGCGTGTATGGAACGAACCGGCCTATGCCGTGGAAAACACCGTGATGGTACATATTCGCCGTATTCGTGAAAAAATTGAGCTCAACCCAAAGGAACCTGAATATTTGAAGGTGGTGTGGGGCATTGGATACAAAATCGAAAAAATCCAAAACAGCCTTTAGTTTTTTCTGCTTTTTGCTAAGCATAATCATTTTGACCGGTTACATGATCACGGGCATTTATGCCGCGGCCAATTACCAAAGCGTAAAGCAGCGCGTTGCGGACGCGTTCGAACCGGACTATCAGAACACCTACGCGTTCCGGCAGACATTCGAAGTTCTGCTGGCATCCATGAACAGCCTGCTGCAAAATGGCGGCAATCATTCCTATTTTGATGATATCAACCGGGACACCGCAAAAAATATTCTTTATGTGGCAAAACGCAGGCAGAATGGCACCGCGCAGCAACCCGCCGCATTTACCAATTCCGCCCCCGGGGTTAACCTAAACACAGGCGCGCTTCCGCAGGGATACAACTTCAGGCTGTATTTTGACGGAAAAAAGGTAACCATCACAAAGGACGGGAAAGATATTAACGTCTATGGGGACGGCTTTTACCGTTCCGGCCAGGGAATGTGGTATGTCCCGGGATATTCCAACCTGAGCGTTCTGGACAGCAATACAGAGGATAACCGGATCACGGTTCTGGTCCGAAAGGAAATGGTGGAATCCCCATACGGAAGCTCCCCATTTTCCTATATCCCCGTGGAACAGCGCAATACAAGAATACTGATTTATTTCGGAGGCGCGGGGTTGTTGGTTGGTATTGCCCTGTTCGTGCTGTACCTGCTGACCCGCCGGGACAAGAAGAAAGCTGACCTGGCGCTGGCGCGTTTCAGCGAACGGTTCTGGTTCGAATTGAAGGCGCTCGGTACCGCCGTGCTGGTTTTTCTGGATTTTGCTTTCCTGAGCCACACTTGGAACAGCAATTGGATGTTCTGGGGGCTATGCGTGGCCGTTTCAGCCTTCTGCTACTACCTTGTCATCAACGACATGCGTTACAACCATATGTTTTACAAGCATAACAGCGTCAATTCGGCGCTGCAATACTACCGAAAACTGGAACAGGGCAAGCCGTTTCAAAAGCAGATGCTTCTGCGCTTCTGGGCGCTGCTTGCCGCGGAAATACTGCTCCTACTGTTTGGTGTTTTTATGGTTTTCATAAATGGTATCAACGATTTTGCAGGCAGCATTTTTGTATTCGGCATATTCGCCGGAATGGTCTATCTGATTTACCGCTATGCCAGAAGATACGGGAATACGGTGAAGGATATCGGGCTTTTAATTGACCAGATATCGCTCGTGAAATACGGTGACACCGGCACGCCGTTTGAAATCCCGCAGGACGCCGATCTGGAAAAAGCGGCGCGGGAACTGAGCGAAATCCGGTCTGGTATCCACGCGGCGGTGGAAAAGCAGCTAAAAAGCGAACGGATGAAAATTGATTTAATCACCAATGTTTCGCACGACATTAAGACGCCGCTTACCTCCATCATCGGCTACGTTGACCTGTTAAATCAGGAAGATGGACTGCCCGACCATGTGAAAGACTATATACAGGTTCTGACGGAAAAGTCCGACCGCCTAAAAACCATGGTACAGGACATTTTCGATATCAGCAAGGCCACAAGCGGCAACATGGAGCTAAAAATGGAAGAACTTGACCTTGGCAAGCTGATTCGCCAGACCTTAGCCGATATGAACGAGAAAATAGAAGCGTCGGGCCTTGCGTTCAAGGTGAGTATCCCCGAAAGCACTGTCATGATTTACGCCGACGGTCAGCGAATTTACCGCGTATTTCAGAATCTGCTGGACAACGCGCTGCAATATTCGTTGGAAAACTCCCGCGTGTTTCTTACCCTTTGCAGTGAAAACGGAATGGCAGTAGCAACGATAAAAAACACCTCGAAATTCGATCTGGATTGCCAAAATGACCTGACTGAGCGGTTTGTGCGGGGGGACGGTTCCCGTTCCACAAGCGGAAGCGGGCTGGGGCTTTCCATTGCAAGGAGTTTTACCGAGGCGTGCGCAGGCAGCTTCCACATCGGAATCGACGCCGACCTGTTCACGGCAAAAATCGAATTCAACCAAATTCTGTTAGAAACAGTCCTTTGAACTACAGCTAAGAACGCAAATACAGCTTTGAACCGGCGCGGAATTCAGATCCGCGCCGGTTTTTTGTATTTACGGAAAAAGAAAGATGCGCCCAACTATTTTGAACTTTCATTTTTATTTACTTGCATGTTAAGCGTTCGCATAATATAATAAATAAGGTTAAGAGGTGAGGTCATGCGAGTATTAAGATCATTTTTAGACTACATGAAACGGACGGACAAGCTGTATTGGCTGATTATGTTCACTATTTCGGCCTACAGTCTTTTACTGCTAAAGACAGTGCCCAACAGTTCAACAGGCAAATCCTATTTTACCGTGCAAATGGTTGCAATCGCACTGGGTTATCTTGGCGCGATTTTGTTTACACTAATTGATTACCGTGAAATTACCAATTTTTGGTATATCGTGGCAGGCTTTTGCCTGTTTTTGATTATTTACACGCAGTTAAATGGAATTGCTGTGACAAGCAGCGGCGGAATTAATGCCAAAGCGTGGATCGATCTGGGCGTCACGACCTTCCAGCCAAGCGAACTGGTAAAAATCGGATTTATTCTTACGTTCGCAAAACATATTTCCGCTCTGAAAGAACGGGATTTGATGAAATCCTTCCCCCAAATAGCACTGCTTGCCTGCCACGCGGCAGTGCCGATCATACTGGTGCATTTTCAGGGCGACGACGGCTCGGCGATTATTTTCTTTTTCATGTTTATTATCATGTCGTTTGGCGCGGGGGTACAGCTCCGGTACTTTGCAGGAATGTTTTCAGCGATTGCCGTGGCTTTTCCGCTGGCATGGAAATATGTGCTGGCGGATTATCAAAAGCAGCGTTTTCTCATCACGTACAAACTTGACAGCCCGGATTTAGGTTCCGAAGTGCAGGGATACGGCTGGCAGCAAATACAGGGCAGGCTTTCCATCGGCAGCGGCGGCATGTGGGGACGGGGGCTGTTTAACAGTCCCCGGGTCAAATCCGGACTTGTTCCCGTTCAGCAAAGTGATTTTATTTTTTCCGTCGCGGGGGAACAACTGGGCTTTATCGGTTGTATTTTAATTGTGCTGTTGATTTTTCTTCTGCTGCTGAAAACTTTGCGGATTGCGAGAAAGTCCAGCGACAGTCTGGGCAGTACCATTTGTTTTGGATTTTTCGGGATGATTGCGGCACAGGCACTCTTTAATTTGGGAATGTGCTTGAATTTACTGCCTGTTATGGGTGTAACGCTTCCGTTTTTCAGCGCGGGCGGCTCTTCCGCCGCGTGTTTATACCTTGGCTTCGGACTGGTACTCAACGTTCACATGCACAAAATGAATATGGATAAGGTAACCTTGAGGCGATGATGGAGCCGATTGGCAAACCGTATTCAACACACAAAAGAACTGCCGGAGAATATTCTCCGGCGGTTCTTTTCCTGTCTGCTGTCGAAATCAGATTACCACATTATGAATCATAACCGGCGTAAATAGGCGGATTCTTTATGTGCTCTTCCAATCACCAAAAATTCCACTTTCCCATATATTAAAATAACGGCTTTGAACTTCTATTCCGTCTGACCGGAATTATGAGGTATTTTGCCGCGGGTAAGCATTACCATGCTGGGAAGGAAAGTGAAATATCATTGATTTTATCGGCACTATTATTCAGTTTATCCTTTAATTTGGATAATATCGTAATCGGCACCGCATACGGAATTAAAAAAATAAGAATCGGTTTATATTCAAATTTGATCATTGCGTTAGTAACCTCAGTGGGAACATACCTATCCATGACAGTCGGCACATATATTGCCAAATTACTTCCCGATTCCTGCGCCAATACATTGGGCGCGGCTGCTGTTGGTTTGCTCGGCTTGTATTTCATCATCCAAAGTGTAATTAAATTATTTAAAACAACAAAGTCAAAAGAACTTGCGTTAAAAAATGTTTCGGACATGATGGAGTATGCAGAAGATTCAGATTCAAACCGAAACGGCAAGATAGATTTAAAAGAGGCCTTCCTTGTCGCGCTTGGGTTAATGCTGAATAATCTTGGCACAGGCATAACTGCAAGCATTACAAAAGTAAATGTTTTACTTACGGTAATTGCAACTTTTTTCTTAAGTATTCTTACCCTCCTGTTGGGGGAAGCAATTGGAAACCACGCGTTAGGAAAATTATTTGGAAAGTATGCGCCGTTAATCTCAGGGATTTTGCTGGTGGTACTTGGAATATTTGAGTATTACCATTGATTTCTAAGAAATACTGATCATCTATTACCAAAAGCATAACAAACGTAACGAAAGGGGCCGCTGCAGCAGCGGCCCCTTTCGTTACGTTGTCTTGATAAAATTTTAAAATGAAGGCTTAACCACGAAAAAGCTTATCCTGCAATTTTTTTGTCTTGGATCGTTTTTCAGCGGTTGCCTCTTTATTGATGCTCAATGTACCTTCGTTGTCGTCAATAGTAAGCACATCGCCTTCTGCGGCGCCCTTCGGGAGTTCGGAAATATCAATGGCAAAGAATTTTTCGTCGCCGTCCTCACAGATAGCGTAGGTTCCCTCGAAACGGTCGATGGTAAGCGTTTTCATGTTCCTGTCTCCTTTTTACATTTATAAATGGGTTGTAAAATTACGGGATTCGGTTTTATTGTTTTGAACGTCCGGTAATAACAGATACCGTCTTGCCGTCGCTCAAAAAAATCAATGTACCGCTGATATCGGTGCGGAAAATTTGAGCGCCCGCATCATTTAGTCTTTTCAGCACGCTGTCATTGGGCAGGTGGTTTGAGTCATCTGCAACGGAGATTGCGGCATACCGCGGCCTGACCGCATTTAAAAGGGCAATGGTGGTGGAAGTGCCGCTGCCGTGATGGCCAACCTTCAATACATCCGAGGAAAGCGGCACACCGCTTGCAACCAAGTCGCTTTCTTCCTCTTTTTCGGCATCCCCCATTAAAAGAAAGCTGGTTTTTCCATAAACAAGGCGAAGGACAATGGAATTGTCATTGGTACTGTTACCCGGCTTGACCGGTGCAAGCACCTGAACCTTTAAATCCCCAAGTGCGAAAGTATCCCCTTGCAAAGGTGTTTGAGTCAGCAGCTTTTTCTGTTCCAGCGCTGCCTGTACTGCAAAATACTCCTCACTGGAAGGAATCAAATTCTTAGGGATATTTGGAGCCAAATAATGAGCAACGGGAAATCGGGTAATAATTTCACCCAGTCCGCCGATATGATCCTCATCGGGATGCGTATTCACAACATAATCCAGTTTTTTGACACCGCGCCGGTTAAGGTAATTTGCAACAAATTCGCCGCGGTCCATTGTGCCGCCGTCTACCAACATATATTTCCCGGCACATTCGATAAAAATGCTGTCTGCTTTTCCGACTTCAAGCACATGGACGGACATCGGACTATGATCTGCTGCTTCGGAATAATCACTTAATCCGAAGGCGGTAAAAATTTTGTGCCACGAGGCAGCCGCCCCATAAGGAAGGAGTGAAACTACCAAGCCTACTGTCAAAAGGAGCAGTAAGACAACCTTTAGCGCTTTTTTGTTGCCTTTTTGCTGCTCCATTTGACCTGCCTCTCCCCACTTTTTACTTGGGCACGCCGCATTTCAGGGCTTGGACGAACCAAACATTTGTCGCCCATACCAATCAAATCGCTGCGTCCCGCCGCCTTTAACGCGGCTAACACCAAATCCTTGTATTTAGGATTGAAATATTGCAGGAGTGCGCGCTGCATCGCTTTTTCGCGGTCAGTGCGCGGAACAAAAACTTCCTTTAAAGTGTAGGGGTTCAACCCGGTATAAAACATACAGGTGGAAATCGTACCCGGCGTGGGGTAAAAGTCCTGAACCTGCTCGGGCCGTAAATGCTCCCGTTTCAGGAAAAGCGCAAGCTCAACCGCATCTTTTAGGGTGCTGCCGGGATGGGACGACATCAGGTAAGGAACGAGGTACTGTTCCTTACCGTCCTGTTTGCTAAGCTGAAAAAATTTCTTCTGAAATTTCAGGTAAGCTTCAATATGCGGCTTGCCCATGGAGTCGAGCACCTCGGGAGTACAATGCTCCGGCGCAACTTTAAGCTGACCGCTGACATGGTATTTGACAAGCTCCCGGAAAAAAGTATCATCTTTATCTTCCATTAAATAATCGAAACGAATACCGGAACGGATGAATACACGCTTCACCTTCGGCAAAGCACGCAGCTTGCGCAAAATTCCGAGATATTCCGTATGATCTACTTTTAGTGCAGGACATGGCTTTGGCGCAAGGCATTTCTTTCCGCCGGCACAAAGCCCCAGTTCCGCCTGTTTGTCACAGGAAGGATGACGGAAATTAGCGGTCGGGCCACCGACATCATGGATATATCCTTTAAAGTTCTGGCTTTCCGTCAGCTTTTTGGCTTCACGCAAAATCGACTCTTCACTGCGGGCGGTAATCGCCCTGCCCTGATGGAAGGCGATAGAGCAAAAATTACAGGCGCCGAAGCAGCCTCGGTTTTGCGTGATGGAAAATTGCACTTCTTCAATGGCGGGAACGCCTCCCATGCTCTCATAGCTGGGATGATAAGTGCGCTCATAAGGTAAGTCGTAAACTGCATCCAGTTCCGGCTGAGGCAAAGGCATCATCGGAGGGTTTTGCACCAGAATCATGCTGCCGTGCCGCTGAATCACCCTGCGGCCGCGCACCGCGTCCTGCTCCTCCTGCTGTTTGCGGCAGGAAACCGCATATTCTTTTTTACTTTTACAAACCTGTTCAAAGCTGGGGCAGTCCACTGCGGGAACAGCGCGATATTCACTGGTAGGAACAGCGAAACACGTGCCGCGGATATCCGTAATCGTGCTGATCGGTTCGCCGGAATTAAGGCGGCGGGCAATCTCAATCGTCTGATTTTCACCCATGCCGTAGGAAAGCAAATCCGCACCGGAATCAATCAGAATGGAAGGACGAATCGCGTCATCCCAATAATCATAGTGTGCAAAACGGCGAAGGGAAGCTTCGAGCCCGCCAATTATGACCGGGGAATCAGGATAAATCTCTTTTATTTTCCTGGAATAAACCATCACGGCTCTGTCCGGCCGCAGCCCTGATTTATTGCCGGGCGAATAGGCATCGTCATTGCGGCGGCGTCGCGCAACGGTATAGTGAGCCACCATGGAATCAATGTTCCCCGAATTCACCATAAAGCCGAGTCTCGGTTTGCCGAAACGGGTAAAGTCCTTATTTGTTCGCCAATCAGGCTGTGCAAGTATCGCAACCCGGTAACCAAAGCTTTCAAGCACGCGCGAAATAATCGCTGTGCCAAAGGTTGGATGGTCAACATAGGCGTCGCCGGTCACTATAACAAAGTCAGGCGCATCCCAGCCCAGAGCATTGATTTCTTCTTTTGTAATCGGTAAAAACGGCATCTAATTTTTTCCTCTGTATTCTATTTGCATTTTTTTAGCTTCCCTGCGGAGCGGATGAGTTGGCTGCGTCGTTTTGGCGCATGCTCATTTCAAGCCACTGCTGGTATGTAATAAGCACCTGCCGCGGCTTGGAACCCTCGTGCGGGCCGACAATCCCCATTTGCTCCATTTCGTCAATCAGCCTGCCCGCGCGAGCGTAACCAAGGCGTAATCGGCGCTGAAGCAATGAAGTAGATGCCTGACCGGCTTCCACCACACATTTAATTGCTTCCGGCATCATTGGGTCTGTATCATCATTTACGCCGCTGTCACCGGAATCTTTTTCTGAAACAGCATTTTTTTCAATTTCTTCCACGATATTTTGATCGTAACCTGTTTCCTGTGTCTTTTTCACAAAGTTGACGACGGATTCAATTTCACTGTCGCCGACAAAACAGCCCTGAATTCGGACTGGTTTTGGCGAGCCGACCGGGGCAAACAGCATATCGCCGCGACCCAGAAGTTTTTCCGCGCCGCCCATGTCGAGTATTGTTCTGGAATCCACTTGGGAGGACACGGCAAAGGCGATACGGCTGGGGATATTCGCTTTAATAATTCCGGTAATAACATCCACAGACGGGCGCTGCGTGGCAATCAAAAGGTGCATTCCCGCCGCACGTGCCATCTGCGCCAGCCGGCAGATGGAATCCTCCACTTCGTTTGGAGCAGCCATCATCAGATCGGCCAGCTCATCAATAATAATTACAATCTGCGGCATATGCTGCATCGGCTGATCATTTGCGTCTTTGTAACCGGAGGATGCGGCAAGTGAATTATAACTGCTTAGGTCGCGCACATTGCTTTCCGCAAAAATCTTGTAGCGCTTGAGCATCTCTGTAACGGCCCAGCCCAAAGCTCCCGCGGCCTTGCGGGGGTCGGTGACAACCGGCACCAAAAGCTGGGGAATTCCGTTATAAATTCCAAGTTCCACAACCTTTGGGTCAATCATAAGGAAACGAACCTCATCCGGTGTGGATTTGTATAAAAGGCTGATAATAAATGAGTTGATACAGACGGATTTACCGGAACCGGTCGAACCGGCAATCAGCAAATGAGGCATCTTACCGAGGTCGGCAGTTGCGATGCTGCCTGCTATATCCCGCCCGAGCACTACGGTCAGGCGGCTTTTTGCAGCGGTAAAGCTGTTGGATTCAACCAGTTCGCGCATACGCACTATACTGACTTTTTTATTCGGCACTTCGATGCCAACAGCGGCTTTTCCGGGGATCGGCGCTTCGATGCGGACACCGGACGCCGCCAGATTCATGGCGATATCGTCGGCAAGATTTGTAATCTTGCTGATTTTAACCCCTGCCGCAGGCTGAAGTTCGTAGCGGGTCACGGCAGGGCCGCGGCTGATATCCACTATTTTGGTCTGGACACCAAAGCTTTTTAGTGTTTGCACCAGCATTTGGCCGTTGATTTTCAGTTCATCCGTTACATCCTGCTCCCTTAATTCCTTTGTGGTTTCGAGCATGGTAACCGGCGGAAAATGGTAATTTCCGTCCGCGGGCGGCTCGTCGGTGAACATTGTGAGCTGCACCGGAGCGCCAATGGGTGATTTTTTGTCATCCGGCTTTTTCGCTTCGCTTTTACGGGCGGCATATGCGGCCGCAGCTTCCGCCGAGCCTGTTTTATCGGCAGGCGCGGGCGCTGCCGGTTCAATTTTTTCCACAACCGGTTCTTTCATGCCGAACACTTTTTCAAGCTGTTCCAGTTTTTTGTTCTTTTCCTGTTTAACCGGTTGTTTGCCGGGCGACTGCACAGGGTGCTGCGGAAGCGCGTCTTCCTTGTCAAGCGCAATATCAATGTTCGTCTGACGGTCGCGTTCCGAAACCCTTTGTTCCCGTGCATTGCTGAAATTAGCGGCAACCATATCCGCCGGTTTGGTAATCGCGCGGAAAAGCTGTACCAGACTGGTACCTGTTAAAATCATAATTGCAACAAAAAGGGCTAAAACAATTACAACCTTTGCACCGGCCGTGCCCAAACCCGCAACAAACGGGATTCCAATCAGCCCGCTGAACAGTCCCGCGCCGGAACGTTCTATCCCATTCAGATAAAGTTCTTTTAGCTTGTCCCAAAATGATACGATCGACGTATTGTCCTCCGCGGTAAAAATATAGATGGAAGCACAAAACAAGGCAATAATGACAATTATCATAATTACCTTACCGCTTAAACGGTTATTCTGCCGTTCGAATGCTGTAACAAGCGATATGTAGCAAAGCAGGATTGGCCACGCAATGGCGCAGCTGCCAAATAAGCCGAGCAATACATTATGGCTCCAAAGCCAAATATGGTCACCCGAAACCAAAACAAGGAAAATCATCAAAATGGAAATGGCAAACAGCACAATCGCATAAATCTCATTGTGCTGCTTTACGTATTCAATATCTTTGATTGGCTTTGATTTTGCGCTTGATGCAGAGCCGCGCGTTTTTGAAGCGCCGCGGGGTTTGGGAGGAGTCGCTTTTTTTGTTTTTGTATTTCGATTTGCCACTGTCAAATCACCTTATAGTTTCATATTCTTTATCTTTTCAAATTCTTATGTAAATCAGCACATTTTATTTAAAAGTGCAGGGCAGCTCCGGTCACAATGTTGACCCCTGTGTTGTGTTCAATGATTCCTAAAACAATAATAATTAAACCTAAAACGAAAGTATAAATGGCAAACACATTGAGTTTGTCTGTGGTAACCATCCAGCGAAGCAGTTTAATAGCCAGAAAGCCAACAATGGCTGCCGTAATGACCCCCGCGATAATCGGAGTCATACCGATAGTCATCGGCTCATTTGCAGCGTCTTTAAGTTCGAGCGCCACTGCGGCTAAAATGGACGGAATTCCGATTACAAACGAATAGTCAAGCGCCGTCTGACGGTTAATGCCGCGCATTAAACCTGCGGAAAGGGTAGAACCGGAACGGGAAAGTCCCGGAAACAGGGCAGCCACACACTGGACAACACCCACGGTAATTGCGTCAATTACATTGAACTGCCGTCTTCCACCGGAGGAAGCCGCACTTCTTTTGCCGTGAGCGGCGTGGTTAGAAGCGGTTTTATGGCTTGCGAGGATGCCGAGGGTAAGCAGAATGCTGGTCATAACCAAGGAGCAGCCCTCAATAATGATGTCACCGTCCGTCGCCCACTTATCTGCAAAATCTTTCAGCTTCATGCCGGTGCCGGGTACGGGAAGGAACAGCAGGAAAAGCGGCACAAGTCCGATAATCAGCATCATTAACAGCCGACGGTCCGGGCTCATTTTATGCCATTTGAATTTGCCGGTAAAAACATCGCCGATCATCAGAAAAAGTTCACAAATCAGGCGCCAGACAAGCTTGTAGTAAACGGCCAATACCGCGAGCAGTGTGCCTAAATGCAGCATTACGTCAAAAAGAAGGCTGGGAATTTGAAGGCCCATAAAATGCTGAGCCAACGAAAGATGGCCGCTGCTGGAAACCGGCAGAAATTCCGTAGCTCCCTGAATAATACCTTGAATAATCGCTTGCAATATGTTCAATGTTGTTTCCTCCGTTTTATGTATTGGGCGGCATTCGCCGCCTACGGTTAGACTTTTTTCACAGGTTTCTTTTTATTTCGAGGTTCCGTTTTATGATTCTTTTCCCTGTCATCATCAATCATCTTATAAAGGCAATCGATGGCGTCAGACAGGCATCCAAGCGAATCAATCAATCCCTCTTCCACTGCATCTGGCCCGTCAAGTACCGTGCCGACATCCATGACAAGCTCCTGCGTGTTCATAGCAAGCTCGTAAAAACGTTCCTCCGACATTTTAGAATTTCGGGAGACAAATTTAGTAATACGATCCTGCATACGCTGGAAATAATCCAATGTCTGCGGCACCCCAAGCAGCATTCCGCTCATACGGACAGGATGAATGGTCATCGTCGCGGTTCTGGCAATAAACGAATGCTTTGCCGCAACGGCAAGCGGAACGCCAATGGAATGACCGCCCCCCAAGACCAGGGAAACCGTTGGCTTTTTCATCCCCGCAACCAACTCGGCTAACGCCAGACCTGCTTCCACATCGCCGCCGACCGTATTTAAGATGATTAAAAGCCCATCGATGTCCTCTGCCTCCTCGATGGCGACAAGCTGCGGTATAACGTGCTCATACTTGGTAGTTTTATTCTGTGACGGCAGAATATAGTGACCCTCAATTTGACCGATAATCGTCAGGCAGTGAATGACATGGCTCCCGTTACCTGTGATAATTGAACCCGTATCAATAATTTGCCCAATCTGTTTATCGCGCTTTTCTTCTTTTTCATCTGTGTCGGCATCTGAAATACTCATACGCAATCCCCTCCTATCGGTTTAGTTTGCCGTAAGAAAGGGAATCTCATACATATTGAAATATATTTTAATGATATTAAATAGTATTATAGCATTTGTTGTGTTATTCATCAAGAAAATAAAGCCCGAAATTGTAAAATGCCATGATTATCGTTCGTGGGTAGATTGACAATCTGGGTATTTTATAAGATAATAGTTATACATTTAACTATCTTTATTTTGGAATGGAGGATTTCTTCAAAATGGGCTTAACAATAGCACAAAAAATTATAAAGAGTCATCTTTTGAGCGGTGAAATGACAGTCGGCAGTGAAGTCGGTTTAAAAATTGACCAGACGCTGACACAGGACGCTACCGGAACAATGGCTTATCTTGAATTTGAAGCAATGGGCGTGCCGCGTGTAAAAACGGAGCGTTCTGTAGCTTATATTGATCACAATACATTGCAGACAGGTTTTGAAAATGCGGATGATCACAGATTTATTCAGTCCATCGCCAAAAAACACGGCATTTATTTTTCACGCCCGGGTAACGGAATCTGTCATCAGGTTCATCTGGAGCGCTTCGGCATTCCCGGCAAAACCTTGATTGGCTCGGACAGCCATACCCCGACGGGCGGCGGAATCGGTATGCTTGCAATGGGTGCGGGCGGCCTTGACGTTGCAGTCGCAATGGGCGGCGGTACATATTATATTGCCATGCCGAAAATGCTCCGCGTTAATTTAACGGGAACACTTTCCCCGTGGGTCAGCGCAAAAGACGTGATTCTTGAGGTACTTCGCATTCTGACCGTAAAAGGCGGCGTAGGCAAAATTGTGGAATACGGCGGCCCGGGCGTTGCTTCACTGACTGTTCCGGAACGCGCAACCATTACGAACATGGGCGCGGAGCTAGGTGCAACCACTTCCCTGTTCCCGTCCGATGAAATTACACGCGCCTTTTTAAAGGCGCAGGGCCGTGAAACCGACTGGGTTGAATTAAAATCGGACACGGACGCACAATATGATGAAGTAATTGAGATAAATTTATCCGAACTGGTACCGATGGCAGCCTGCCCCCACAGCCCTGACGCAGTGAAAAGTGTGGATGAGATCGGTAGGATTAAGGTGGATCAGGTTTGTATCGGTTCCTGCACCAACTCGTCCTATCTCGATTTAATGCGCGTTGCTTCTATTTTGAAAGGGAAAACAGCGAATCCCGATGTAAGCCTTTCCATTGCACCCGGTTCCAAGCAGGTTTATAACATGCTGGCTCAAAACGGTGCTTTAGCGGATTTAATCGCTGCCGGTGCCCGAATCTTGGAGTGCGCCTGCGGCCCCTGCATTGGCATGGGTCAATCGCCGAACTCGGCGGGCGTTTCCCTAAGAACATTTAACCGTAATTTTGAGGGGCGTTCCGGTACAGCCGACGCGCAGATTTTCCTTGTCAGCCCCGAAACAGCCGCCGCTTCCGCTTTGACAGGCGTGCTCACAAGCCCGCAGACTTTAGGTGAAGAAGCAGCGATTACCGCACCCGAGCAGTTTTTAATCAATGATAATATGGTCGTCGCCCCCGCAAGCGAAAAGGATGCCAAAAATGTGGAGATCCTGCGCGGGCCGAATATTAAGGCATTCCCAACCACGACCGCGCTTTCACAGAGCATTGAAGCAAAAGCGCTTTTGAAAGTGGGCGACAACATCACAACCGACCACATTATGCCGGCCGGCGCAAAGATTCTCCCCTACCGTTCCAATATTCCATACCTTTCCAACTTCTGCTTTGCCGTTTGCGACAAGGAGTTCCCCGAGCGCTGCAAACAAAACGGAAAAGGGATTATTATCGGCGGTGCAAACTATGGACAGGGCTCGTCGCGCGAACATGCCGCGCTGGTGCCGCTCTATCTTGGCATTCAAGCGGTTATTGTTAAGAGCTTTGCACGCATTCACTGCGCAAACCTTGCAAACGCAGGCATTCTTCCGCTGGTATTCCTAAGCGAGAAGGATTACGATTCCATTGAACAAATGGATGAGCTGGAACTGCCGGATATCCGTACAGCAATTGAAAATAATACTAAGATCATTGTTAAAAATAAAACTAAAGACACTTACTTTGAATGCGAAGCGGTTTTAAGTGACCGTCAGCGCAAAATGGTTCTTGCCGGCGGCTTACTGAATTACACAAGGGAACAGAATTAACAGAATTAATTGCGGATTCGTTTATATATCCGCTGTAATAATATTTTTGACAGGAGGAAACAGATTGGATAAAATCAAAATGGCAACGCCGCTCGTTGAAATGGACGGTGATGAGATGACAAGAATCATTTGGAAGATGATTAAAGACATCCTGCTGACACCTTATATCGACCTGAACACAGAATACTATGACTTGGGGCTGGAAAACCGTGACGCAACCGGGGATAAGGTCACGTTTGATTCGGCTAACGCCACAAAAAAGTACGGAGTGGCCGTAAAGTGCGCTACCATCACCCCGAATGCGGAAAGAGTAAAAGAATACAATCTAAAGGAAATGTGGAAGTCCCCGAACGGCACGATTCGCGCGATTCTGGACGGTACCGTATTCCGCACCCCGCTGCTTGTAAAGGGCATTTCTCCTTATATCTCCAACTGGAAAAAACCCATTACCATCGCGCGTCATGCTTACGGCGACCTTTACCGGAATGTGGAGCTGACCGTTCCCGCAGGTGCAAAAGCAGAGCTATTGGTAACCAAAGCGGACGGCACCGAAGAGCGGGCGCTGATTCATGATTTTGAAACAGCCGGAATCATTCAGGGACAGCACAACATTGACCGGAGCATTGAAAGCTTTGCAAAATCCTGTTTTAACTATGCTTTGGACAGGAAGCAGGATTTGTGGTTCTCCTCAAAGGATACCATTTCTAAAAAATACGACCATCGCTTCAAGGATATTTTTCAGGAAACTTATGATTCGGAATATAAGGATGCGTTTGAAAAAGCCGGAATCACCTATTTCTACACCCTGATTGATGACGCAGTGGCAAGAGTTATCCGTTCCGACGGCGGCTATATCTGGGCATGCAAAAACTATGACGGTGACGTTATGAGTGACATGGTAGCAACTGCATTCGGCAGCCTTGCCATGATGACCAGCGTACTTGTTTCACCCGATGGCGTGTACGAATATGAAGCGGCGCACGGCACGGTGCAGCGCCACTATTATAAGCATTTAAAAGGCGAAAAAACCTCTACAAATTCCATGGCCACCCTGTTTGCATGGACGGGCGCACTGAAAAAGCGCGGCGAACTGGACAATACGCCTGATTTGGTTCAATTTGCTGAAAAGCTGGAGAGAGCATCGTTGCAGACGATTGAAGATGGCGTTATGACCGGAGACCTTGCGGCTCTTTCCACCCTGCCAAACAAGAAATCGGTTGATACGGAAACTTTCCTAAAAGAAATCAACACAAGACTTACTTCTCTCTTATCACAGAGCAGAGTAAACGGAGGTAATGCGTTATGCAAAAACGCGAAGATATTTCTATGTCTGTAATTAGAAGACTTCCACGGTACTACCGTTTCTTAAATCATTTAAAGACCAAAGGAATTGTACGGATTTCTTCTACCGAACTATCTGTTAAGTTAGGACTTACCGCATCACAGATACGCCAGGATTTAAACTGCTTCGGCGGTTTTGGTCAGCAAGGCTATGGCTACATAGTGGACCAACTCTGCGAAGAAATTGCCAATATACTGGGGATTTCTCATGGCTATAAAGCAATTTTAATCGGCGCGGGCAATTTGGGGCAGGCAATTGCCTCGCATCTGTCCTTTGAAGCGGAGGGTTTTCAGCTTGCAGGCATATTTGACAGTTCCCCTCAAAAAATCGGAACAACCCTCAATGGGCAAACCGTGCTCGATGTTGCCGGGATTGAAGAATTTTGTAAAAATGAGCAACCGGTTATGGCTATCTTTTGTATTCCCCGCGATGCGGTTGGTTTGATTTTAGAAAGCCTGTATCAACTGGGAATACGTAATTTTTGGAATTTCAGCCACTATGACATCAGTATGAAATACCCCGATGCTTTGGTGGAAAATGTTCATCTGAACGATAGTTTAATGACGCTCTGTTACCGTATTTCAAATCCTTTTGAAAAGCAGCTCTGACAGTTGAAAAACAGCTCTGACAGAACAGAAGTAAAATGTTATAAATTTAGGATTACTGAACGAAGTGACCTAAATTACAGGTTCTTTTTTGGGCCGCCGCAGACGGCGGCCCTTTCTATTGGTGTTTGCTGACAAGGTTGTTTATTTCAATGGATTTTGGAAAAAATGAAAATACGTTTTTCTTTTCTTTTACTGCAAATTATGCTACTATTTCATTAACATATTTTAGGAGGAATTTTATTATGGGTTGGCTACCATGGGCAATTATCGGCGCAATTATTCTTATTATCGTCATTTGGATCGTTCGAAGCTATAATAGGCTTGTATCATTCTCCGTAAGGGTGGATAACGGTTGGGCGCAAGTTGATGTACAGCTGAAAAAGCGCTTCGACTTGATTCCAAATTTGGTTGAGACCGTAAAAGGTTACGCGACACATGAAAAATCAACCTTTGAAGAAGTTACAAAATGGCGCAGTGCTGCCATGAATGCCAAAACCCCGGAAGAGGCTATGGAAAGCAACACAAAACTTTCGCACGCTATTGTCAATTTGTTTGCAACTGCAGAACAATATCCTGATTTAAAAGCAAACCAAAACTTTCTGGATTTGCAATCACAGCTTCAAGACATTGAAGCAAAAATTGCCATTTCCCGTCAATTCTACAATGACACCGCAATGAAGTATAACGAATATGTCATGCATTTCCCGTCAAATATCATTGCCTCGATCTTTAAGTTTGCGCAAAGAAAGTACTATGAAGTTGACGAAGCCGAAAGGGCTGTTCCGCAGGTTAAATTTTAATCCGCATTCCGTTTGGAGGATATATGCAATATATTTTTAAAACACTTCCAAAAAAAATAGCGGCGGCAGCTCTTATTCTGATCTTAACTTTATTGCCGCTGTACAGCTGCTCCTTTAGTTCGTTCAAGGGCGATGCGAAGCAGGTAATGGAAAAGCTGAATATTGCCGCCCAGCTGGCGGATAACGGCGATATGAAAGTAAAAGAGACTTGGAAGGTAAATTTAGAAAACCGCAGCAAAGTTTACCGCAACCTGTACCGTTCGTTCTCCTTAGACACCGAAAAGGCAGACAGTATTACTGATTTTTCCGTTTACGACGAAGACAGTAAAACACAGTATCAGTATATCGGTGATATTGATCCCGAGAGTGCCTATTCGGTTCCCGATAACTCCTCCTATATTCATAATACGGGCAGCCAAACGGAAGTCGGATGGTTTATGCCGGGAATTAACGAGGGTGTGCGCACTTTTACCGTTTCTTATACTATAAAAAATATTGTCGCCGTATATCAGGATACCGCAGTACTGTATAACTTTTTTGTACCGAATAATTTCAGTCTGCCGATTGCCGATATGGCATGCAGCATTCAATTCCCTACCGGCGGCGATAAAAATGCGGTGCGTGCATGGCTGCATTCCACAGCAGTAGGAAACGTGACAATTGATTCGGCAAATCAAGTTTCTTTTACCGTAAAGGAAATACCGGCGGCAACTTCAGTTGAAGTTCGGTTATGCATGCCTCCCCACTTATTTTCTGCTTCACAAAAAAGGGATTCGCAGACCGTTCTTCCGCAAATTACCGCCGAGGAGAAAAAATGGGCTGACGATTATGCCGCAGAGCAGCGAAGACAGTACCTTTTGGGTATTTTTGATGTGGCCGCAGCCGGAATTGTCCTGATTGCCGGAATCGCGATACTGATTCTTGTAAAGCGTAAGAACAGAAGGCACATGGTTGAAGTACCGGAATACACCCGTGAAATTCCGCCGGGCAATTCGCCGGGCGGAGTGGCCAACTTGTTTTACTTTTATTCGGGCGGCATTACCCAGAAAATTGAGGGCAGAATTTCCAGCGCGACTTTGCTGAGTTTGGCCCGTAAAGGCTATGTAAAATTCAGCGGCAGCGATGAGAAAGACTTTACCGTCACAATGACCGGAAGCACACGAAATATGCCGCTGACAGAAAGTGAACAAGTCTTTTTGAACATGATAACAACCGTAGCAACTCATTTCGACGGTTCGTTTACCATGAAGCAGTTTAAAAAGTATGCGGAGACCGGTTATAAATATATCGACAGCAACATGAACAGCTTCTTTGCCACTGCAAAACGTGAAATTTCGCAGCGCGGCTACTATGAAACAAGGCCGATTTACCTGACTGTTATCAAAACGTTGGGTTTCCTTGGTATTTTTCTCGCGTTTGCCATATTTTCACTCAGTTCATCCTACAAGAGCACACTGGTTTATCTGCCCTTTTCCATAATCATCGCAGGTGTTTTGCTTATTATTGCAGGCAGCACAAAGCAAAAGCTAAGCGAAAAAGGTGAATATGATTACGGTGTTTGGCACGGGCTTAAAAAATATATGCTCGAATTTTCGCGCATGAATGAATACGGTGTTCCCCAGCTGCAGCTTTGGGAAGAATTCCTCGTATACGCTACCATGATGGATATCTCAAAGCTTGTTTGCGACCAGCTGAAATTGGTATATCCGGAGCTGAACGACGAAACATACCTGAACACCAATTTCGGCGGAAGCTATATGTTTTATATGCTCGGAAGCCGTATGGGTATGGGCGGATATGGTTTTTCCGGCGCTGATTTCGGCGCCACACTGGCATCTACCATCAGCGATGTAAGCAGCGCGGCAACAAGGCTGGCAAATCCCCCACCGACAAACAACGGCGGCGGTGGGTTTGGCGGCGGCGGATTCGGAGGTGGCAGCTTCGGCGGCGGCGGCGGCGGATTCGGTGGCGGCGGTGGCGGCGGGGTTCGTTAAACAAAGTGAACCCGTAAAGAAAAACACAAAATAATTTTCGAACTATAAAAAAGACCGATTCTTTACCATAAAAGCGTAGAGAACCGGTCCTTGTTTTTATTATTTACTTCTTCACGCCAGCCGCAAATTCATTCGTAATTGCCGGACTATCAAAAAGAGTGGATGTAAAAATACACCCACTCTTTTTCTGTGTTTTAAGTACGATAATCAATTCAGCTATGCTAAACTTTTTAACCGTTATGCTGGGACTTGTATTCCTTAGCCGCGCCGACAAGCCCTTGGAAAAGAGGATGCGGGCGATTCGGACGGGATTTAAATTCCGGATGGAACTGAGCGCCAACATACCACGGGTGATTTGGCAGTTCCATCATTTCGACAATGTGATTATCCGGGGACTTTCCGCAGAACACGACGCCTGCCTGCTCCAAACGGTCACGATAGTCGTTGTTTACTTCAAAACGATGACGGTGGCGTTCTGAAATCAGGGGCTGCTGAGCGTAAAGATCATAAGCCTTTGTGCCCGGAGTCAGCTTGCAGGGGTACTGTCCAAGGCGCATGGTACCGCCGCGCTGGACAACGTCCTTCTGCTCCGGCATAAGGTCGATTACATGATTCAGGCTTTGCGGATCAAACTCTGCGGAGTTTGCATCGGCAATTCCAAGCACATTGCGGGAGTACTCTACAATGGCAAGCTGCATACCCAGGCAAATGCCAAGGAACGGCAGGTTGTTTGCTCGCGCATAATGAATTGCAGTGATTTTACCTTCAATACCTCTTTGGCCAAAACCGCCGGGAACAAGAAGTCCATCCGCATCGGACAGGACTTGTCCGACATTTTCTTCCGTAATGGTTTCGGAATCAATCCATTGAATATTGACTTTTACCTTGTTGCCGATGCCGCCGTGCGTCAGTGCCTCCGCAACGCTCAAATAGGCGTCGTGCAGCTCGACATATTTACCGACAAGGGCAATGTTTACACTCTCTGTGATCGACAGGGCGGTGTTCACCATAGTAATCCAATCGCTCAGGTCCGGGCCTGGTGTATCCAAACTGAAGCGCTTGCAGACGATGTCGTCCAAGCGTTCTTCTTTGAGCGCCAACGGTACCTGATACAACAGCGGAAGGTCAAGATTTTCGATCACACAATTCTGATTTACGTTACAGAACAACGCAATTTTATTCTTAATGTCATCGCCTACACTTTGCTCCGAACGAAGGACAATGATATCCGGCTGGATGCCGATGGACAGAAGTTCCTTTACACTGTGCTGTGTCGGCTTTGACTTATGTTCGCTGGAACAGGCAAGGTAAGGAACAAGCGTAACATGAATAAACAGGCAGTTGTTGCGGCCCACTTCAGTTGCAAACTGACGAATCGCTTCTAAAAACGGCTGACTTTCAATATCGCCGACTGTACCGCCAACTTCAATAATGGCAACATCGATATTTTCCTTGCCCTGATGAATACGGTCTTTAATTTCATTCGTAATATGAGGGATAACTTGCACTGTTCCTCCGTCATAATCCCCGTTACGCTCTTTCTGGATTACATTCCAGTAAATCCTGCCTGAAGTCACATTGCTGTTCTGGCTTAAGCTTTCATCAATAAAGCGCTCGTAATGGCCAAGGTCAAGGTCGGTTTCCGCCCCGTCGTCGGTAACGAAAACCTCGCCATGCTGAAACGGGTTCATCGTTCCCGGGTCGACGTTGAGGTATGGGTCAAACTTTTGCATTGTGATTCTTAACCCTCTGGCTTTCAGCAGACGGCCCAAAGAAGCCGCTGTGATTCCTTTTCCCAAACCGGAAACAACGCCGCCGGTTACAAAAATATATTTTGCAGACATAGTTACCCTCCATATAAAGTACATAAAATATTGCACCGCAAAAAAAACAATTAAAATAATTATATCGCCAATCGTATATTATTGTCAATACGAATGGCGATATTTGTAGAAATAGGATATTTTTATTTCAGAACTTGGAAAAGCGTTCCGATGATTGGCAAAGGTTCTTCCCTATCCTGTACCGCATGTAAAATACCAATGATCGTAAAGGCGAAAAAGAAGCCCCAGCCTGCAAGAGTCAACAAACCGTTAATGGTCACGCTAAGAGGTGAAATTACGAAAATTCCGTTGTAAAATCCAGAAAAGATCGCGGAGATAAAACTCTTAACAATGGAAAGTACAATATTAACAGCAATTTCAAAAATGGTGAGGATAATCCCCTGATTGACATGATAGCGAACTTTCGGGTTGTAACGGTCCGCAAGCAAACCGACCAGCCAAAGAATGCTGATGTAAGATAATATGGAAAATGCTTTTGTATTGTCCACCGAGCCGTACTGCGTGTAGACACGGGGAGTCGACGGAATCGGCGGCTGTTGGGGCTGCTGCGGCTGACCCTGATAGCCTTGCGGTTGCCCCGGGTAACCCTGCGGCCCGTTATTCGGCTGCTGCGGGTTATAAGACTGCTGATTTTGCTGCCTGTAGTGTGCCTGATAATCAAATGGCTGCTGCGGGTCCTGTGGGTTCTGCGGGCCCTGTGGGTTTTGAGAATTCTGAGGGTTCTGTGCCTGCTCATTTTCCTGATTCGTATTTGGATCATTTTCGCTCATGTAAAGTCCTCCCCATCCGATGTAATTTTTATGCCTTATACTTCTGAATTTCCGCTTTTATGATTTTAACGGGTGTGGTTGGTTTGCTTTTTTCTCCCTGTTCATTTTCCGTTACAGGAACTGCCGCAATTTTATCTACGATGTCCAAACCCTCTATAACCTGAGCAAAAACGCTGTGACCCTTCTGTACAATGTTATAGGCGCCGTCCAGACTAGGATTGCCGCCCTTCTCATCATAGAGTTTTTTATAGTCGTCATTTATTTTGCTCATATCAATCCAACCGTCACCGTATTGCTTCACAAATTCATCCGAAGACTGTTTGTAAACATCATAAGCCTGCTGATAATAATTCCAGTTAATCGCCTCGGAATTTCCACGCTGATTAATGAAGAACTGACTGCCGTTCGTGTTTTTCCCCGAGTTGGCCATGGAAACGGATCCGCGTATATTTACAAGATTGGCATTATATTCATCGTTAAACGCCTTTCCCCAAATGCTTTCACCGCCTGTACCGTCCCCTTTGGGATCACCGGTCTGCAGCATAAAATCATTTACGATGCGGTGGAAAGTTAATCCATTGTAATATCCTTTATTAATCAGTCCTTTAAAATTTTCCACTGTCTTTGGTGCTGCTTCAGGGAACAGGCGAAGCTTTATCACGCCCATGCTTGTGGTCAGAACGGCAATTTCTTCCCCGTTCGCAGGTTTTTCCAACTGATATCCAATCTTTTTCCCGTCATCGGGCCGAATCCTTCCATCATTTACCGTGGAAGCAGCTGACGAAACCGCAGTAGAACTTACGGCGGCAGTAGAAGAAACCGGCGCAGAAGAGCCCGCTGCGGTGCCCGCGCAGCCGGTTAAGCTAAGAATCAGCGCAGTCGCAGTGATAACGCTGATCATTTTTTTATTATTCTGCATTCTTTCAAACATCCTCTCATTATACATAATTTATATTCTATAATATAAAGCATTAATATTCAAGCGAATCACAGACAAATTAACAATTTAATAATTTATTTGGATAGTATTACCTTAGAACTTTACGCATATAGATGAACGAACATAAAAAGGAGGTACTAAAATGTTTGAATACTATCCTGAAGGTTGGATAATTGATACACCTGAAAACCGCGCGGCGGAGCTAAATATATCCGCGCTGAACGATGCCTGCCGGGATGGACAAATTTTGGAAGGACGTGCGCTGGTCTGTGATAGCTCGCATAATTTGCTAATCGATTTAGGCTGTATTAAGGGTTTAATTCCGCGCGATGAGGGCGCTTTGGGAATTCGAGAAGGCACGGTGCGCGACATTGCAATCATTTCACGGGTGAACCGGCCGGTTTGTTTCATTATTACAGGATTTCAGAAAGATGCGGACGGTCATATGAACGCTGTTCTTTCACGCAGAGCCGCACAGGAAAAATGTATGGCGGAGTATATTGCCAAACTGTCTCCGGGCGACGTGATTAATGCCCGGGTAACGCATTTGGAAAGTTTCGGAGCCTTTGCAGACATTGGCTGCGGAGTAATTGCCTTGCTGCCAATTGATGCGATTTCCGTTTCGCGCATTGACCATCCGAGGGAACGTTTCTCTGTCGGTATGGATATTAAGGTTATTGTAAAATCAATAGAGAATGGACGCATTACGTTAAGCCACAAAGAACTCCTTGGCACATGGGAGGATAACGTGGCGCTGTTTACTGTTGGTGAAACAGTTGCCGGAATTGTGCGTTCCGTGGAACCATATGGAATTTTCGTGGAGCTGTCGCCGAATTTAGCCGGACTGGCCGAAGCGAAGGAAGACGTTGTTCCCGGACAGCAGGCAAGCGTCTACATAAAAAGTATTATTCCCGCAAGAATGAAAGTAAAGCTCGTAATTATCGATACATTTGATTACACTTACCGCTCCAGCCCTCCGAAATACTTTTTTGACGGGCATAAGATGGATCGGTTTGTATATTCTCCTCCCGGAAGCGAAAAAGAGATTTCAACAAATTTTACCGGAAAATAACAGAAAATTTAATTAAAGAAATTATGCTCGACTAACCGGAGCTGTGAAGTATTTCAATACTTCACAGCTCTTTTTTACTGCTTGAACTTATCTTATATTCTAAACCTTATAATTTTTTCAACAAGTTCTGCAATTTGTTCCGCTTCCTGTGGAGAAAGTACTTGAATCAGCGCGTTGATTTTTTGAATGGCTCTGGATTTCTGATCCGTTTCGTTCCCTGTTTCTTTAACCCTGTCAAAATCAAGCAACTCTGAAAGGGACATGTTCAGTGCGGTTGCTATTTTATTAAGAGTATCCACAGTGGGACATTTTAAAGATCGTTCAATATGCCCCAAAAAAGCGGCGTTTAACCCAGCCGAATTTGCCAGCGCTTCCTGGCTCAGTCCATTCAATAAACGTAAATATTTTATTTGCTGTGCTGTTTTTTGTGTTATTTCCAATTTATTCTGTTCCATATCAATCACTATCCTTCGATTACCCGTAATAATTATGTAGATTTTTTGTAAATTTTATTAAAATATCTATAGATATTAAAAAAACATGACTATAGGTATTGAAATATCTTAATTATCCGAGTATTATTAATATTATGCACAATCAAATCGATAGATAATTGCGCAATTCCACAAATTGTTTCGGATCCTACATATCCACAGTAATTCGTTAAATGATTTAAATAATATGGGGTTATTGAATAAAATGGAAGAAAGAACTCATCCGAGATTGATAGCGATTTACCGGAATGAAGATCCGATAAGGGCAAAAAAGTCAGTATTCACTGATATTATCGGCATTTTTTTAATTTATTTCACGAAAAACAAATATACACTCTATAAAAGCAATTTTCCAAACCATCCACAAAAGCTTCCTGATTCAAAAAGCCTCTGTGGATGGTTTGGGTCGTGAATACAAATTTCAAAACACGAATATTAATTACAGGAAGAAGAGAGACGTTCATGTTGAAAAATATGAAAATCGGCAAAAAATTAGTTCTTACACATCTATTTGTTGCGATTATCTCCAGTATTGGCGGAATTATCAGTCTAAGCGTAATAAGGAAAGTAGGCAATCAAACCGCCGCAGACTGGTCTGCGCAGCAAAATATTATAACAGCGGGTATTTTGATTGTAATTTTTGTTTCTCTGCTTGTTTCTTTTTTAATTGGGCTAAAAGTTGCGCAGGAAATCAGAAAACCTGTGAATGAAATGGCTCAGGCTGCCAAAAGAATGGCTGAAGGAGATTTAAGCGTTCAGATTAATTCCAATTCCAAGAACGAAATCGGTCAATTAAGCGCTGCTTTAGCTGAAACAGTTGCAACTCTGAACTTATACATAACCGATATCAAACAGTGCCTGTCGAAAGTGCAGTATGGAGATTTAACAATTACCTCTGACTTACAGTACAAAGGGGATTTCTCAGGCCTTCAGATGTCAATCAGAGAAATTGTTTTATTCTTTCATGACACAGTTACACAAATGCGCCAAGCCTCTGAACAGGTTTCAGGCGGCTCAATTCAAGTATCCGACGGAGCACAGGAACTTGCACAGGGCGCTTCTGAACAGGCAAGCTCGGTGGAAGAGCTTACTTCTACTATTGAAGAAATATCAAGCCATATAAAAGGCAACGCTGCGCACGCGCTCAATGCAAGTAAAAACGTGACACATGTGAGCGAAGAAATTGAAGCAAGCAACAGTCACATGAATGAAATGATGTCTGCTATGCGTGATATCAACGAGTCTTCCGGTGAAATCGGTAAAATTATTAAAACGATTGAAGATATCGCCTTCCAGACAAACATACTGGCGCTTAACGCCGCCGTAGAGGCCGCCAGAGCAGGTTCAGCAGGAAAAGGCTTTGCCGTTGTTGCAGATGAAGTCAGAAGCCTTGCAAGCAAAAGTGCGGAGGCGGCAAAGGATACCACCACATTAATCGAAAATTCGGTAAAGCAAGTAGAGAATGGAACAAAAATTGCAGATAAAACAGCAAAATCCCTTTTACAGGTGGTAGAAAGCGCTAAAGCTGTTGCCGAAACTGTGGAGCAAATTTCACAGGTTTCCAACCGGCAATCCAATGCGATTGGTCAAATAACACTCGGAATTGAGCAGATTTCAAGCGTAGTGCAAACAAATTCTGCAACAGCAGAGGAAAGCGCTGCGGCAAGTGAAGAACTTTCAGGGCAAGCACAGGTCTTGGAAAAGCTTGTACAGAAGTTTAAGTTAAGATCCCGGTCCAATCAAGTGGAAGTTCCCCTGATTCCGCAGGAGGTAACTTTGGATATAAAGACTGATAGCAGCAAATATTAAATTGTGCAGCCATATGAATAGATTTCAGCCGGAGAATACAGTTGTGTTCTCCGGCTTCTTTACGTAGTCTTAATTTTTGTTTTGTCTTCACTTAGAAAAGCGATTTTCCTGTGGGTTTATCTTCCTGGAGTTTAAGAATATGAGCCTCCAGAAGCTGCCTGAACATATCATTGTGGCGCACATTACCCAAAGAATCGGTATACCTGATGGGATCGTAGTACTGACTTTTCCTTTGCTGAATCAGGAACATGAGAGCCTCTTCCCTGCCATGCAGCTTAGCAATCACATCGGCAGCCTTAATTGCAACCATAGCGCTGTAAGGTTCAAGCCGGTAAGCCTCCATAAAATTAAAGAGAGATGATTCCAGCCGGCCCAAACCCTCCTGTGCCTTGGCAAGGTCAATTAAAATGGAAGCGCGCTGCGCGGCGGCGTAGTTGATTATAACGCCATTTTCCTCTTTCGTACGGCTCTGTAATTCGTTCCAGCCAGCGGTATGTAAGTACTCACCCGCATACTGAATTGTTTGATTGTAATACTTATTACCGAGCCAGCTGTAAGCTTTCGTAGCAAGATAGAGCTGCTTTGGCGTTTTCAGGTCGCCGCAAAGCTCAACCACTTTAAGCAGGAGCTTTTCCCGATCCGGTATTTCCTCCCGAAGATGATTCGCCTCATCGATTAATGAGCTGTGGTGCGGTACCGACTCACCAAGTACGGAAAACAGCGCCGCCGCCAAATCTGCGTTATTATTTGCCTGTTCTTCCATCATCTAAATCCGCCTTACTTTCCTTGTTTTTTAGGATTCCGTTTACAATTTGAGCCCGTAGAATATGCCTGTCGTTGGGTGTCAGTTTTTTACCGCTGAGGAGCATGAGTGTAGCCGGCTGCACTTCAATAATTAATCTGCTGATATCATTATAACCGATATTTTGGATAAGGCCTACGGAAACACCAAAACGCACATTGGAGATCAGTCGCATAAATTCATCATTTGTCAGAACGCGAGCGTTTTGCAGAATACCCAGCGAACGAAAAACAGTGTCCTGAACATCAAGTTTCGCGGCCAATTCCTGACGGGCGGAACGCTCCTGCGAAATAATCTGCATAGCAATACTGCTTAAGTTTGAGATGGCTTCCTTTTCGGAAAGACCCAGCGTAACCTGATTGGAAAACTGATAGATTGCTCCATTCAACTCGGACCCTTTGCCGTAAATTCCGCGAAGGGCGAGACCGAGTTTGGAAAGACTGGCGGAAATACGTGCAATTCCCCCGCCTTCCTTCAGTGCAGGCAAATGTACCATCAAAGAAGCGTGCATCCCAGTGCCAAGGTTAACCGGGCTTTGAGTAAGGTAGCCAAGGGCTTCATTAAAAGCAAAATGCAGGGACTTATCCAGTATCGTGTCCATTTGATCTGCAACTTGATATGCTTGATCCAGATTCAGCCCTTCCATAGTCGACTGAATGTGAAGATGATCTTCCGCGTTCAGCATGATGCTGACGGATTCATCCTCCGTGATTAATATTCCGCGGCCGTCGCTTTCCGAAATAAATTCAGGGCTGGCTAAATGCCGCTCCACCAGAGAAACCGCCTCAACCTTTGAAATATCCTCTAAGTCAATGAACTCAAAGTTCTGTGGAATTGCAGCATTTTCATCCGTAACTGCTTTTATAACCTTTTGCTTCAGCACCTTGCGGTCGGCATGATTCATTTTAACCGGGAAGGGTATTTCACACAGGTTTCGGATCAGGCTGATCCGTGTGCTGATCACAACATCGCTTTCAGGGCCGCTCTTTTCATACCACTTAACCGTGTTGTTCCCCTCCCTCTATTTCTCTGATGCGGTCACGCAGCGCTGCGGCCTGCTCAAAATTTTCGGAATCAATTGCTGCACGCAGTTCAACGCGCATCACACTGAGCTGACTTTGCGGTTTTGGCTGTGGCAGACTGCCGCCCGGCACTTTCCCCCGCTGCTTCGTATTGCCGTGAATACGCTGAATCAACGGAATCAGCCTGTTATAGAACGTATGATAACACTCGGCGCAGCCAACCTTACCGCTGCGTGCAATGTCGTCAAAACTTGAACCGCAGCATTTACAGCGAACAGTATCTTCTTCATCCGGATCAATATCACCGAAAAATCCGCCCAGCAGACTGTTGAAATTACGGCCAAGGCCGGTCAGCAAATTCCCATAGCCAAGTTTCTGTGAACATTCCGCACAAAGAGAGTATTCAGTCAGTTCTCCATTAATAATTGATTTTACATGTGTGGTAGCCGCGTTTTTACCACATGATTCACATAGCATAGGAATCCCTCCGTAGTCCCGTTATATAGTAATTATCATATACTATTATTATTTCATTCGTAATAGAAGAAGAGTTACTTTACTTTATTTTATTTTATTCAAATTAGAAACCATAAATTTGTAACACGTTTTATGCCTACGCAATATTATATATTGTAAACCGAAAGGAGGCAAACAAGTATGTGTAATAATGGCTTTGGCGGTTTTGGTGGCGGCGGATGCACTTGGATTATCATTATTCTCGTCATTCTGTTCTGCTGCTGTGGGAACAATGACGGCTGCAACGATCACTGCTAACCGAGCAAAAAGGGCTGCGAGTACAACTCGCAGCCCTTTATCTATCCTGTGCCTGACGTTCCATAGCCTGCAACAGTGCGTTTGCAAGCTGATCCGGGCAGGAGGTTGGCTTAAAGCCGCATTGAATACCCCTACAGCGCTCAATCACATCTTCCGCTTTCATGCCCTGCACCAAAGCGCAAAGCCCCTTAGCATTTCCATTGCACCCGCCGATAATTTTCACCGATTTAATTATGTCCCCGTCAAGGGTAACAATCATTTCGGATGAACAAGTACCTTTGGTTTTATATCGATATTCCAACCGGATTTCCTCCACTTAAAGTTTCTTTAAATTTGCTTTGCACTTCTTCAGTGCCGCCACCTGATCATCCGGCGTTACACAGGTACCAATCGGCATTCTAACTGTTGTGTACATGCCGTGGAAATCGGTGCCGCCCGTCATAACCAGACCATATTTTTGTGCCGTGGCAATAAACTTTTCCTCATCGCCGAGTTTATTACGCGGATGCCAAACCTCAACGCCTTCAATTTCGTGATTTGCGGCAAGCTGTTCCAGCAAGTCGTAGCTGTCGTATTCGCCCGGATGGGCCAGAACCGCTACGCCGCCTGCCTCGTGTATCTGCGTAATCACCTCATGCACATCAGGATAACTGACACTGCAATATGCGAGCCCTGTTTTGGGATTAAACAATTTCTGATAAGTCGCACCGAAAAAATCTTCGGCGTAGCCCGCATCAATTAACGCATGCATAATGTGCTGTTTAAAAATATTACTGCTGCCATGAGCACGGCGCATGACCATTTCCGCTGAAATAGGATAAATACGCATTACCTTTCGAACCATAGTGCCGGCAGCCTGCCGACGGCTGTCGCCCGTTCGCTTGCACAGACCTTCTAAACGGTCGGTACTGTCGCTGAGATAACACAAGATGTGCGCCTTGCGGCCTGTAGCGGAGTCAAGAGTCGATAACTCAACTCCGGAAATCACTTCTACGCCATGTCTTTCGCCAAATATCTTCGCTCGGGTGGAACCTGCAAACGTGTCATGATCCGTAATAGCAATCGTTGAGATTCCGCACTCTTTGGCGAGCAGAACCACTTCATCAATTGCAACCGAACCATCGGACATTTTTGTGTGACAATGCAAATCTGCAGCCACTCAATCACCTTCCAGTCTTAATCATTCATAATATTTATATAATACTATTATAATACTATTTCTTGATTAAGGCAAATTTTACACTATTTAAGCAGTTTTTCGGGTGTAAATGAGCGGGTAGCGAACAAAAGAAGAATCAAATCAACGGCTATCAGTCCTAATGATATGAAAAGTAAAATTAACGCGTTAAGCTGAAACAGCCCGGTGAACTGGCCGACAAACAGCAGGACAAACGGCAGTACGATATAACTGGAAGCTTGGAAGGACTCCATATAGCTTTTGCTTCTGCCTGAAATCATTACCATGAAGATTACGCCGAAGACAGTAACGGCCGGTGCCAAAAGCAACAGCAGGACAAGCCAGTTCCAATTCAGGAAAAACGGCATCTTCAAAAGAATATCACCGGTAGAAATTACAATTGTAAAAATAACAAAAGAAATCGCCGTCGAAATGGCAGATAAAATAACGCAACCGAGAACTTTGGCACGGAAAATCTGCTTTACACTCAGCGGAGTTAAAAGGAGCGTTTCTATCGTGCTGCGTTCTTTTTCACCGACAAAGCTGCATGCCGCGGAAACAGTGGAATTCATAAGCGGTATCATGATAAAGAACATTGGGCATAAAAGATTTGTCATGAGGTAGAACATACTCTGCTGTACGTTAAAGCCCTGTGCTTCTTTTGGAAGCATCAGCATCATTTTATCCAAACCGTTTATTTGGTCTGTCGGAATAAAAAAGATCAGTACAAGATACATAACGGGCAGAACGACCATAAGAATAACCGGAAGAGCAATCAATGTGTTGCGTGCCATTTTGGTATTCCATACTTCGCCGAAATCTTTTTTTACAATAGCCTGTTCTGCTGAAGAAATAAATTTCATTCCCGCACCTCCTGACGTTCCACATACCCGAAATAAACTTCTTCCAGAGTTGGTTTAATCAGCCTTGCTTCATAAACTGAGTGACCGTCGTCAATCACCTGCTTCAGCAGCTTAGGCATCTCGTCCTCCCTGAGCACTTCGGTCTGCCACCAGCCATTCTCAAGATTAAACCCGTCCAGCATATCACCGTCGGGCAGACGAAAACCAGCCTTGATATGGCAGCCGATGTCATCGCTGAGTGTTTGAAAATCGCCTGAGGCAAGGAGTTTCCCTCTGTTCAGGATTCCGTAGCTGCTGCAAAGATCCTGCGCATAGCGCAGCTGATGTGTGCAGAGGAACACCGTAGTGCCGACGTTTTTGGCAAGTTCGGTAATCAGTTCGTTGACTGACTGAGAAGATTCCGGGTCCAGGCCGCTGGTCGGCTCATCCAGGAACAGAACCTGCGGCCGGTTAACCAGTGCGCGCGCAAGGGAAAGACGCTGTGCCATGCCGGTGGAATAGGCGCTCAGTTTTTTGTCGCGCGCATCCCATAAATCCAGCTGCTTTAACAGTTCGCCCGCCCGCTGCATGCAGTCATCCTGCTTCAGGCCGGCAGTCTGCCCAAAGAAAATAAGGTTTTCCATTCCGGTCAGCTGACCGTACATTCTTGCACTTTCCGTCATTACGCCGCAGATACGGTGAACCTCGCGCGGGTCCTTCCCGGGCGACAAATTAAACACCGCGCACTCGCCTTCGGTTGGCTTCAGCAAACCGGTCAATAATTTGACCGTGGTTGTTTTGCCGGCGCCGTTCGGCCCCAGAAAGCCAAATACTCCGCCCTGCGGAACCTCCAGATCCAAGTCCTTTAGAGCCATAACCTTGCCGTCATAGGACTTTGAAACATGCCTTGCACTGATTGCATTCACAAACAGTCACTCCTTTACCCCTTAACAGGGCTGCAAACTTGGGACTATTCGAATTTAGTCCCTAAATTAATATGAGAAAAATCATGGATTTTCTCAATATTTTCTTTGATGCCGCGCTGGTCGGCAGTTGCCAATAGTTTGCTGCGGTACTTCATCAGCTTTTGCATTTCTTCTACACCGCCCGGCCCGGCAATACAGCCGCCCTCGCAGGCCATACCCTCGACCAAATCGTCCGGCAGACGCCCTGCATTCAGAATCATCAGCGTTTTTTTACATTCTTCCGCACCATTGCACTTTACACAGGTAAACGGCTTGTCAAAGCCTTCATCCTCCAAGACGCGGCCTACTGCGCCCGCAACACCGCCGCTTTGCGCGAAACCCTTGCCTGCTGCACTTCCGTCCTGCTCGTTTTCAGCCGGATCAAGCACATTTATTTCTCTGGCCGAGAACATGGCGCCCAATTCCTCAAACGTCATAACATAATCGGCAGTATCCTGAACTTTTTGTATTTCAATCTTCTTTGAAATACAGGGACCGATAAAAACAACTTTTGCGCCCGGATTATTGGCTCTGATATAACGGGCAACCAGCGTCATCGGCGAACCGGTATGCGAAATTAGCGGAATCAGTTTCGGGTAATGTTTTTCAATCATTTCCACAAAAGCAGGGCAGCACGAGGTTGTCATCTTCGTGTTGTTTTCAATCGCTTCCTTGAGTTCCTGCGCTTCATGGTATGAGGTGGCGTCCGCGCCAAGGGATACTTCGAAAACGCCGGTAAATCCAAGCTTTTTAATTGCGGATTTCAGCATTCCCACATTTGCAAGGCCAAAATGGCCTTCGATGGCAGGCGCAAATGCTGCAAAAACAGGTGTGCCTTTTTTAATTTCTTCAATAATATCAACAATACTGGAACGGTCGGTAATGGCGCCGAACGGACAGTGCTTTGTGCAGGCACCGCAGTTGATGCAGCGTGAATAATCAATTGCCGCGCGCTGATACTCATCCTTTGTAATCGCTTTTACCGGGCACGCACGAATACAGGGGCGCATCGTGTCGGAAATGGCGTTATACGGGCAGGCCGCCGCACAACGGCCGCATTCCTTACATTTCGTCGGGTCGATATAAGCGCCTTTCGGGGTAATGGAGACAGCCCCGAAAGGACAGGCCGAGTAACACTTCTTCGCAAGGCAGTGCTGGCAGTTGTCCGTAACAGTAAAGCGGCTGATCGGGCAGCCTTCGCAGGCGGCGGGAAGAACAGCAACAATATCCTTATCATCTTGACCCGGCAGGTTTTTTCCTTTTGCAGAAACAATACGTTCCCTGATGATTTCACGCTCACGGTATACGCAGCAGCGGAATTCGGGCATCGGGCCGGGGATGATGTCATAAGGAATTTTATCAATATTCTTTTCAAGAGTGCCTTCATAAGTATATTTTGCGACTTTTGCAAGCACTTCATACTTCAGCTGTTTTGCGTCATTATCATATTGCATTCGTTGTGATACCTCATTAATAATAAATTTTTTGAACCTTTTTGCCTAGCCGTTCAACCAAAACACAAAGTTCTTCAATCAGGTTGATCTTGATGCTGAGATCAGCAGGAAGCCAGGGGTTTTGATGAGCGGGGTTGATTGCTTTACCGATGAACACTTTTAAGTCCGTACAGTCCTCTAAAAGAATTTTTGCAATTTGGGCCGCACCATTCGGCTTATCAAGCATGTGAAAGTAGAAAGTATCCGCTTCACTTGAAAGATAATATTTTAATATCTCGACTGTTTTGCTCAGAGTCAGCACGCCTTCGGTCACAAGGTCGATGCCTTCAATTTGGCCGGTCGGCGGAATGTCAGGGTCGGAATACTCAATCATCGTTTCAACCTTGCGGTTCAGTTCCCTCGCAACAATATTTCCGCTTGTACCGCCGCATATAATCCGCGTTCCCGGCGAAGTCATGTAATCATGCACCATACGGCTGTCGTCCGCTTTATTTGACGGAGGACCGGAAAGGAGGTTCACAACGCGGCGCGGCGAAACTTTCAGAATGAGAACCGTTGAATCGTCACCCGGTTTATTCAGATAAAGTTCGTTAACGGCCTGTGAAAGCGAAACCGCAAGCCTCGGTGCGGATGTTTCCTTCAGCGAGGTTTTGGCCAGCCATGCGGAAATGTTATTTAAATTCCAGCCGAAGTTGAGCGCCTGCCCGACTCCCGCAAAAACGACACCGTCGCTCACCAGTGCGATCACATCGCCCTGCTGAACGGTGAAATGGCTTTCCGTCACGCTTTTGCCGGCACATTCCTTGACTTCGGAGCAATACTCCAAATCTACAGGCTTGCCGTTGCGGATAAAGATACACGGCGGATTGTCAAACTCCACCAGCGAAACATTGCCACTGTCGAAAATCTGGATAATGCTGAACGTGGAGTATGCAAGCTGGCGTTCGCTGCAAACCGGCAGCGTTTTGACTACGGTTTCAACCGCTTCCGCAACCGACGAGCCCTCATCAATCATTGTGGACAGGATGGTACTGGTCAGCGTAGAGAGGATATTGGCTTTCACCCCGCTGCCAAGGCCGTCTGCTAAAACGGCAATCGTGGAATCCGCGGTACGGGAAATACGGACTTTATCGCCGCAAAGCTCCTCGCCGTATTTATTTAAACTTCGATAGGCGGCATCAACATGCATTTTCATTGCTCATCACCGTCAAACACAACCATATTTTTTAATTTTGTTAGTGTAACCTTGGTTTCGGCAGTGGTTTCCCCCAGCAAACTGGCAATTTGCTGTGCAACCATCATTTGCTTATCAATGACTTTTTGCGCCATCTCCATGGTTTCGCTTCTAAGTTTGTATTTATTCTCAAGGTCGGATTCCTCCCGGGTAATATCCTTGAAAATACCCATTGCAATATTTTCCTTCGTTATGTAAACGATTGTCTGCATTGTGGTAATGCCATACTCTTTGTATGTTACCTTTTTATCCGTAATAGATTGTTTGGAATCAAACACGTACTCGAAATCAGAGGAATCAATAATCTCGTACAAACTTTTCTGCAAAGCTTCGCGGCGAGAAACCTTAAATGTTCTTTCCGCAGCTGTATTGAATTCGATGATATTCAGATCTTTATCAACAATAATTGTGACATTCGGTGTTTCGCTTAATACATAATTCGAAAGCGACTCGGCACGTTCCTTCATATACGGCATACACATCGTAAGCTCAGCCTTGTTCTGGTAAACAGCAATTGCCTTATCCCGGCAGGTTGGGTAGCCGCAGGAGCCGCAGTTAAGCTCCTCCTCCGGTGAGTTCTTGCCGATTTTAGAAAGGATGGAACGAATTACCGCCTCATCCGGAATCTCTTCTTTGGCAGAGCGGTCAACGAACTGCATGCTCATTGCAACCTGTTCCGGCAAATTCGGGTAATCATTGCAGTCTTCCTGCGCATACTGTTTTACCTTCAAGGAAGTGGAAAAGCGTGATACGGAATCTTTTATGGAGATCGGCCCGTTCACACAACCCCCTCTGCACATGTTGATTTCAATAAAGCAATGCTTCAACTCACCGCGTTCCATCGCTTTGAAAAGTTCAATGCACTCCGCCGAGCCGCTCACACTGAACATCTTCCAGTCACCTGTGTCACCCTTAGAGCGAAGTGATGCCAAAATCCCGTCCGAAATCGGATACATTCTGAGCATTTTCGAGCTGGAATTGAGGAACGAAGCCGGAGCTGCTTCATTGATTACAATATTCTTCTCGCTGAACCAGTTGGCTAAATCTTCAAAGGTAATGACGGCATCCACTTCGTTATTGTGGCGGATATCGGCAGCTTCATCAATTTTAGCAATGCACGGTCCAACAAAAATCACGCGTACCCCATGGCCAAAGCTCTGCTTTAACAGCCGGGCATGGGCAACCATTGGTGAAACAACGGGAGCAAGCTCGTCCACAAGGGAAGGATAGTACAGCTCGGCCAGCCGGTTTACTGACGGACAGCAGGTTGTAATAATATTTTTCATATCATTTTCCAACATGAGCCTGTGGTATTCGGCAGTGACGTAGGCTGCGCCCATACTGGTTTCAGCTACCCCGTAAAAACCAAGTTCTTTTATCGCACCGGCAAACTTTTTTACATCGTCAAACTCGAAAGAGCCGTAATAAGAAGGAGCGACGGAAAGGATTACCTGCTCTCCCCTTTTAATAAATTCTTTTACAAGCGCTGCGTCGCTTGTGAACGTTTTCGCGTTTTGCGGACACTGCTCCAAACAGGTGCCGCAAAGGATACAGTCACGGTCAATAATTTGAGCCTGTGCATTTGAAATCTTAATTGATTTTACAGGGCAAACTTTTACACATTTATAACAATTTTTGCAGTTCGCCGATTTTAAGCCAATAATACTCATTGAAACTCCACCATTCTCACTATAGCAATTACAAAAATAAAGCGAAATAGCTATCGTTATCTCCCCCGCCGGAGGCGGGGGAGATAACATCTTCTTTTCCTGTTCTTAATTGAAATTGCTATATTATTCGCGCATTCTTTTTAAAATTTCATAGTTAAAAAATGATTCAATTTCCAAAGGAGCAACATTAAAACGGTCGCTGTCCAAACAAAGACACACTCCGTTTTTGGAGCACTCGCCCATACAAAAAGATCCTTTGAGTAAAATTCGATTTTCGAGGTGATTGAGTGAAATCAATCGTTCCAAACTTTTGATTACATTACGCGAACCTTTTAAATGGCAGGAGCTGCCGATACAAATCGTTATTTCCATAATGTCACCCTTTCCAACAGATTATCCGGCTGGCGGAACATCTCGTTAATTTTTTAACAGTATTCATATTATAGCATCCTATTCCATTCATGACAAGGGGGTTCAGCAATCCTCGCCTTATTTCAAAATTGACCCAAGTGCGTAAAACAACGGGTTTTCTCTTCATATTATAAGTGGGAAAGATACATTTTTCAATGATTATCGTCCTACTTCCGTCAATTAGGTCAAAGTGCACACAAACATTGTACCGCTTTATTTTTTTGTATAAAATAGGCGCGTCAAACGACGCGCCTAAAAGCTGTATTTGCGTTAAGCTTATTCCAGATTCAGTTTCTTTTTTAGTAACAAGTCGGTTACAAAATAAAACGCCGCACCAAAAACAAGCATAAAAATTATCATTACTAACATAACAAGTTCGGCCGCATAAAGCTGTTGATAAAGATTCGCAGTATTCAGTGATTCAAAGTAACGTACCATGCCGCCGCCGAAAGAAGTCATTATAATGGACAAAACAATCTGTTCAATCACACCGAAGCCAAGGTAGGCGCCAAGCCCTGCTAAAAGTTTATGCTTTGAGCTAAGATTGCCGACCGTAATCGCCGCATAGATGGATGTAATGCTGCTCAACACGCCAATAATCAGCAGTAAAATACCTTCCAGTAAAATAACATATCCGGCTCCACCCAAGCTGTTAAACGCAGGAATGATTTCAGCAAAGGCCTGATGAATTGATTCAATGGTCTTCGCATCCGCTGCCATAATAAAGATGGAAAGCATGGAAGCGATAACGCTCAGCACGGTCCACATAAAACTGACGATCAATTTGCAGTCAATGTGTGTGTGTGCCTTCACCGGAAGGGTAAAGGAAAGATAGCCTTCATCGGTCAGCAGATTCTTATTGAATCTTTGAATGGTTACGACCAGTGTCATAACACAGATTCCGACAATAATAACAACAAATATGGTCATTGATATAATCTGGGGAATCTTAAAATAATCGGAGTTAATAGAAAAGAAAAGCTTGTTTATTAATGCAAAAACAATTAAAAGTGCGTACATTGGCAGGAAGGTTCTGCCGGTCGCTCTGATTTCATATTTTAAAAGTTTACTTAGCATTTGAATACCTCCCTGAACAGTGCGTCGACGCTCTTATTTTCTTTTTCGCGGATATCATCCACCGTAGAGGTCAGTACAATGCTGCCCTTATTGATAAAGATAACCTCGTCAAGCACTTTTTCAACGTCTGAGATAAGATGGGTCGAAATGATGATAGTCGCATTTTCGTTGTAATTGCCGATGATTGTGTCGAGGATGTAGTCCCTAGCCGCAGGGTCAACACCGCCGATTGGTTCATCCAAAAGATACAGCTGTGCTTCACGGCTCATAACAAGAATCAGCTGAACCTTTTCCTTGGTACCTTTGCTCATAGTTTTTAACCTTTGTGTCGGGTTAACGCCGAGCCGCTGCAGCATGTCGTACGCCTTTTGACGATTGAAATTCTCGTAAAAATCACTGAAAAAATCAATCATGTTGTTGACTGTCATCCAGTCATTCAGGTAAGTACGCTCCGGCAGGTAGGAAACAATTTTCTTTGTTTCAACGCCGGGAGCCATGCCGTTAATCAAAATATTGCCGCTTGTCGGGGTAATCAAACCGTTTGCCAGCTTAATCATGGTACTTTTGCCGCTGCCGTTCGGGCCGAGCAAGCCCACAATTCTGCCTTTTGGCACGGCAAGATTTACTGAATTCAATGCCATGCAATTCGGAAAGAATTTAACCAGATTGTGGCATTCCAAGATGTTCTCCATTTTTATTCCTCCTCAGCTGTACTCCTAATTAGTGTGATAGTCTGCTGTTTGTCGTAGCCCAGGCTGCTCATGTTCTCGATAAATTCGTTGATTAGATTCATTGCAAGACTGTTTTTCGTTTGCATGATTTTCTCCACATCCTCTGTAACAAATCTGCCGCTGGTTCTCTGTGAGAACAGCAGGCCGTCATTTTCAAGCTGCGCGAGCGCACGCTGCATTGTATTTGGATTGACCGATGCTTCCCCCGCCATGTCGCGGACGGACGGCAGCTTTGCGCCGGCAGGATAAATTCCCGAAACGATCATTAATTCTATCTGTTCAACAAGCTGCGAGTAAATTGGCCGATCGGATTTTAAATTCCATGCCATAAGTTCACCTCCAACTGTATTACTGTACTATTAACTTAATACAATGATATAATTTGTTTTCTATTTTGTCAATGGGTTTAAAAAATAAAATTATCTTTTAATCTACGCCCCTCCTTTAATTAATTTCCTGCCGTTTGAAAAGAACAATTCCAAGGCCTACGAATACAGCGATATGTGCGAGAGTAATCCACACCGGATTCATTAACTGTGCCTGAGGAACGTTTGCGATAATCTGAGTCTGCGTGTAAAGCATTACATTTTGAACACGAGAAAAAAACGGGTTGATAAGGCCGAGCAGCTTGCAGGCAACGACCGGCACAATGAGTAAACCGAAATAGGTAAAAGTAAACAGTGAGTTTCGTTTTATTAAAGTTGCCAATAAAGTGGCAAGTGTTGCGGCGGCAATATAAACCAGAAGCGCAACGGCAATTCGGAGCGCAAAATTGGTAAGGAGGTCTGAAACATTATTGTTTTCGGGTTTCAAAAGAAGGAAGGCACTTGCCAGATATGCAATTAACGTTACAAGAGCTACGTTTAAGGCAACAAGAATCGTACTGATGTTTTTAGCCAAATAAAGTTTATACCTTGGAATACCAAATGAAATAGTATTTTTCAGGGTATGTTCCTTATTTTCTTCCGCAGTTACGATATCCGCAAACATCGAAATCAAGAACAGCGGAACCATCAGAAAGCCCAATATCAGTTGAACCGATGCTTCAAGCGGCAGATGTGCATAAGCCAGAATCGCGTTTACAAATATAGATGCTGCCGCCATAAAAGACATGAAAATAAAAAGGTACATTCTGTGAAAAGATTTATATAAATCTGCATTAATTAATTTAACCATGGTGAACTCCTCCGACTAACTCAATAAAGTATTCTTCAAGATTCAGGCCGGATTGATTAATACCGGCTACCATCACGCTGTTATTTACAAGCGTTTGCACCAGTACTTCAGGGTTATCCAAAAACTCGTCAATCAAAATCTCCTGTGCATCCAAAACCTGAACCGATTTGCAGGAAAGTTCCTTTTGCAGAATTGCGGCCGCTTTTTTCGCATCGTTTACTTTAATTTTCAGGCTGCGCCTGCACTTCTCTTCCAAATCCGCAGCGGTAATGTGTTCCACCAGCCTCCCGTTATGAATAAACCCGTATGTGGTGGCAATTTGTGACAACTCGCCAAGAATATGACTTGAAATTAAAATAGTAGTATTTTTTTCACGGTTTAGTTTTAGAATCATTTCCCGGAATTCCGCCATACCCAGCGGATCAAGGCCATTAATCGGCTCGTCCAAAATCAGAAGATCGGGATTACCCATAATAGCCAAAGCAAGGCCGAGGCGCTGCTTCATACCCAATGAAAAATTCTTAAATTTTTTCCTGCCTGTGTCGGAAAGGCCAACAAATTCGAGGGATTCTTTGATGCAGCGCGGGTTGCAGATTCCCATTTGAATCCGGTAGAATTCCAAATTCTTTTCCGCGGAAAGATAGGGAAAAAAGCTGGGTGTTTCGATAATGCAGCCTGTTTTTGCGCGCATACGATTCAGCCCGCCCGGCGTTGTTTCACCCAAAAGCTCCAGCTCACCGGAACTTGGAATGGAAAGCCCGCTGATCATTTTCAGCAATGTTGTTTTTCCCGCGCCGTTTTTACCCACAAGGCCATAAATTTCACCCTGCTTTACTTCAATGCTCATGCTGTCCACCGCAGAAAAGCTGCCGTATTTCTTTGTGATATTTCGAGTTTTCAGAATACTGTCTGACAAATTGCTCATCCTCCTATTGTATTACTGTATTATTGTATTGTTGTACTAGTAACTTAATACAATAATACATCGTATTTAAAATTTGTCAAGAGTTTTTTATAATTTTTTAAATAAAAAGGCGCCGGGAGGTTTTCCTCCCGGCGCAGCAGCTTTGGTTGATTTACTTTTTTGCATTGACAGATGAAGTCCCTTTTTCCCAAAGGTACGTGCTTTCCAGATCTGCCAGGTGCAGTTTGACGGCAATCGGATATTTTTGGTATGCCTGACTGATGGAAAAACTGCCACCCTTGACAGCTTCATCAAAACCGCCCATATGCCATCGAACGGCAATAGCTTCGGATGTTTTTAAACGCATAAAGCGCTCTATCAGATAAACAGACTTCTCCCCGTGACCGTAAGGATAACTGTCTTCAATCGTATAGTACGGGCGCTTTTCCCATGCTCCGGTTTCTTCATTTTTTACATTGCGCACGCTTTCTTTATAAAACTGCGCCTTGCAGACATCATGCAGCAAACCGCAGATTGCGAAGCTCTCCTCGCTGTCCGTGCCGGAATCGAACTGTTTATTCCGCATGACGTGATACACGCTGACACTGTGCTGAACCAAACCGCCGAGGCAGGCGCAATGGAATTTTGTACTGGCCGGCGCGGTAAAAAAGTCCGTGGTTTTCAGCCACTCCAGCAACTCGGCACTGCCGGCACGCGTTATCTTAGACTGATATATTTCTTCAAACTCTTCCTTATAACCCATCACTATGCCCCCATATCAATTTAAATATATTATAGCACATATATAGGAGCAATAACAGTGATAAATGCCGGTCTGCTAAAATTGGCGTGTAAATATATCGCTGTTCTCGAGCAGGCTTTCCACGGTTTCAAAACCCAGACGATGCAACAGTTCAATCACATACGGATTATCAATTGGAGTGGGGTACGCAGCTTCTTCCCCATACCGAATGACGTGCTCACGCCCCTCGTTGCGGTTGATCAGCGCTTTTGGACCGCCAACACAACCGCCGACACAACCCATGCCCTCAATAAAGTTTGCGGTAATCCTGCCCTCCATTACGTCATTCAGCATTGCCTTGCAGGCGGGAACGCCGTCGGCCTGATGGGCGTGTACCGTAATTTTACGGTCTGGGTTCAGCCGCTTTACCGTGCTTTGCACCGCTTCGCTTACGCCGCCGGTTCTGGCGTAGATTCTTCCTGCACGCGAGGAATGGTCGCGTTCATCCTCCGGAAATTCCGCAGGGTTGATTTTGGCAAAATCAAAGATATCCTGTACCTCCTGAAAGGTCAGAACAAAATCCGTGGAAGCCGATACATCCGGTTCGCGTGCCTCCGCTTTTTTAGCCAGACATGGCCCGATGAATACCGTAACGGCATCGGGATAAAGCTGTTTGATGGAACGGCCGCAAGCGACCATCGGTGACACTGAACCCGGAACATGAGGAATCAGGTCATGGTAAACCCTTCGGATCATCGCAATCCACATCGGGCAGCAACAGCTGGTAAGCTGGTAGTCCTGTTCATTGACAATATTCTTATCAAATTCAAGAGCTTCCTTTAAAGTCAGGATATCTGCGAACAGTGCAACCTCCACCATACCGGCGAACCCGAGCTGCTTAAATGCACTGCGCAGTTTGCCGGGGGTAACTTCTTCGCTGAACTGGCTGATAAAAGCCGGTGCAATCATCGCGTAAACCGGCGCCTTCGCCTCATGAACCGCAGCAAGGGCGGGAAGGATATCTTTACTGGCGGTCAGCTTTTTTGCGTGGCAGTTTTCAATGCAATCCCCGCATCCGACACATAAATCCGGATTAATTTGGACATTGCCCTTTTCATCTTTATAAAGCGCGTCGAAAAGACATTTTCCGGCACAAGCACTGTTTTCGCTGTCGGAGCAATTGCAGTCGCCAATGCGCCAAACAGGCGGATGTTTTTCAGGATTCAAGAGGCAGTCCAAGTGATGTGGATCAAACTCCTCCTGCCTTATTTTTTCAAGCTCCTGCGGCTCCATATTCTCAACAGATGCCTTAACCAAACGGTTATACAATTCATTGAATGTAGTCATATCCGTATTCCTCCTGTTTTTCTTTCCTTCGCATAGTAACAGCTTATGATATCACTTATCTTTTGGCAATCTTTGAGCTGTTAGTAATAGTCCGCAGCAAAATCTTACTTCCAATCTGCGACCCGATTTAAAATTTCCTGTAAATATTTACTATATTATATCTTATACCGCTGAAAATCACAATATTCAGTGTTTATAATTAAAATTACTTTTGGCTTACTCCCAAAAATCAAATTTTAGTATAAGACTTCATACACTCATAACTGTAAGAAAATATTCGATTTGGAGTATTGACTTTTGCAGTTAGCAATGGTAAACTTTAGTTGTAAAAAATGCAATATTATACCGATACGTTAATGAAAGAAGGATTTTTATGTTAAATGAAAATATTGTAAAACTGATTAACAGCCAAATTAATAAGGAGTTTTTCTCCGCATATTTATATCTTGACATGTCAAACTACTACAGCTTACTGGGGTTGAATGGATTTGCAAACTGGATGAAGGTTCAGGCTCAAGAAGAGCGTGACCATGCCATGCTGTTTACTACCTATCTGCTCAACAATGATGAAGCTGTATCCCTTGAAGCAATTGATGCTCCCAAACATGAGTATGCTGATTTCAAAACTCCGCTCACAGTTTCACTGGAGCATGAGCAGTACGTTACTTCCCTAATTCATACCATTTACGGCGAATCGGTTAAAATCAACGACTTTCGCACGACACAGTTCCTCGACTGGTTTGTAAAAGAACAGGGCGAGGAGGAAAAGAATGTTGATGATCTGATTAAGCGCTATGACTTGTTCGGCAGTGATTCGAAGGGGTTATACATGCTCGACGCAGAATTGGCTACCAGAATTTATACCGCTCCAACTTTGGTTCTGTAGGAATTTTTATTTTAAATAAGCAAAAGGTCTTTGACGTAACGCCAAAGACCTTTTCGCTATACCCAATTAATTTTTTATTTGGAGATAACTAATAAATTTGTAAAAAAGCTCACTTATTAATTACCAATAATTACTAAACCATATATGCCATATCCAGAGTTAAATATTCCTTAAAATAATTACTGAATAAAATAAAAGTTATATTATATACTAAGTAGAGAAAAGCACAGCCTTGCAATCGAATATCCGAATGCAGGGCTGACTGGAGCTACTGGTCAGACTCGAACTGACGACCTGCGCATTACGAATGCGCTGCTCTACCAACTGAGCCACAGTAGCATTATTTAGCTGACCAATCTATTATACAAAAACGACATGGTTACGTCAAGTGTTTATTCTAAAATCTTTCAAAAAGCTTTCTTTTTCTTTATTTTGTTTACGTGAATAAAACTCACCGAACTATAATCAAGCACTAAATAAAATATATAATTTTGTAGTATTGTTTTTTGTATATTTCATAGGAAAGGCGGTGTATTTTATGGGGAAAATATGTATTAACGAAAGACTGCGGGAATTACGTGTAAAAAGCGGTTATACTCAGTTTCAGATTGCAAAATTGTTAAATATTGATCGTTCTACCTATTCTTACTATGAAATTGGCAAGACAATGCCTGACATTAACGTGCTCCTCACCCTTTCAAGAATTTTCAACATACCGATTAATGAAATGCTCGCCGATGAAGATTTTGCAGAAGGTGTTTCAGACAGCGTTTCTACCCCAAGCTTTTTGCACGGCAAAAAAAATACAAGCCATATTTATGAACTTTCAAACCGGGAAAAAGAATTGGTTGGTGCTTTTCGGGTGTGTACTCCCGAAGTACAGGATAAAATTTTAGTCTTTTCAAAAAACAGTATTGCAACTAAAAAGCCCCGAATCGATAATACTGATTGAAAGACAAGCTGTACTGTGCTAAAATTATAATATAGAAACGTTATAAATAAGTCAAAGCCAAGCCTTCTCTGGCTAACAGGGAGCTTGTTCGCTTTGGCTTTTTTGTGCAAAGATTGCCCGATTTGACTGGACATCCCTCACTTGTAACAGCACGAGGAGAATCCTTACCGCAACAGGATATGATTTCCTTTTATATTTTGGAGGTGTTTGAAATGGCTTTTGACGCTTTTACCGGAGGAATTGAACCGGGTGGACTGAGAACCAAAAACGAAATTCTTATTTTAATCTGCTATCTTCTGGCAAGTGTAAACGCTCCGCTTTCCAAAAGCGATATTGTAAGCATTATTCAAGACAACGGGCTTGCAAATTATTTTGAAGTGACCGACGCCCTTTCCGAGCTGACAGAGCACGGCAACATAATAACAAGCGGCGATAATAATGAATTATGCACTGCAAGCCAAACAGCACGAATGATAGCAAAGCAGCTTGACACCACTCTGCCCCCCGCCGTACGCGGAAAAGCCGTTGCCGCAGCAATTAACCTGTTGGCAAAAGCAAAACGGGAACGGGAAAATAAGGTTGAAATCATTAAGGACGAACGCGGCTACAACGTAACGTGCCATATTTCCGGCGGAGATATCGATTTGATGAATTTCACACTGCATGTGCCGGATACCCATCAAGCACAAATGGTAAAATCTCATTTTCACGACTCGCCGGAAACTGTTTACCGGATGCTGCTCGCACTGGTCACCGGAAACAATGATATGGCCGCAGGAATTTTAAAAGAAGGCAGAAAATAATTAGGAATTTTCCAATATTTTTCGAGACTCAGCTATTTTATCCGCATCTGTTTCCCATATAAGATATTCGCTCATTAAGGGCAGCCCCATGGCAACTCCGGCTTTACGGTAAGTCATGGCGCTGTTCTTTTCTTTTTTTGCAGACATATGAAAATTTTTCGTGCCCGTAGACAAAATTAACTCCGATAAATTTTCTGCGGTTACGCCGCTTCCAACTAAGATATCAACAGTTTCTGATTTTTGAACAAGATTACGAATTAGTTCTTTTCCTTCAACGGCGGTATTTTTTTGTCCGGAAGTAAGAATTGTCGTCACACCCAAGTTTTGAGCCTGTTTCAGTGCAAGAAACGGGTCTGCGCACAAATCAAAAGCACGGTGAAATGTAAAAGCTTTGCCGCCGCCTAAGCGAATCGATTCTTCTAACTTAGGCTCATCCAAGCTGCCATCTTGCTTTAAAAAGCCGCTGACAATTCCATCCGCGCCATCTTTCACAAACATTCGAATATCGTTTTTTATGATTTCAAACTCATATGGCGAGTATAAAAAATCACCGAAACGTGGACGAATCAGTACATTAACCGGAAGATTGGTGTGGTTCCGAACCTCGTGGTATAAATTAATGTCAGGCGTGGTACCGCCTATCATGAGATTTGCACAAAGCTCTAAGCGAGTTGCCCCGCCCTTTTGCGCAGCAATTGCGGATTCCACACTGTCAACACAGGCTTCTAAAACAAATTTATTCATAACAACACTCCTTCGTTTTCTATATTTTAACACAACAATGCATCCATAACAAAGAGTTTTCGAAATGCAAGGGACCTCCCGCAGCCAAGGCTGCCGGAGGTCCCTTTTGTATATAGCTTAATATTTGCTGTTTTCCAAATTATTCTGAGATGGAGCGGAATGTTCGACAACGTCTTTTTGAACTGCAGGAGCTGAAAAACCTTGAGTGTGATTTGAAGAAACATCTTTTAGTTTCAAAAACGCTAAAGTATCTTTCAAAGCCTGTGCCTGAGCGCTCAATTCCTCACTGGTAGCAGCACTTTCCTCGCTGGTTGCGGAGTTTGTCTGCACCACTGCGGAAATTTGATCAACACCAAACGTAACCTGACTGATGGAAGTAGCCTGACCGTTGGAAGCGGTTGAAATCTCTGTAATCAAATCTGTTGTTTTTTTCGCGTTCTCAATAATGATATTTAAAGATTCTGCAGTTTTATCAGCAATCTGTGTACCGTTATTCACTGCCTTCAAAGAGCTTTCAATCAAGACGGTTGTATTTTTTGCCGCCTCTGCGCTCTTGCTTGCGAGATTACGTACTTCATCCGCAACAACGGCGAAACCTTTTCCCGCGGCTCCTGCGCGTGCTGCTTCAACAGCTGCGTTCAAAGCAAGAATATTGGTTTGGAATGCAATGTCTTCAATCGTTTTGATGATTTTGCCGATTTGGCTGGAAGAACTGCTGATTTCCGCCATGGCATCAATCATATTCCGCATGTGCTCATTCCCGCGTGCCACTTCGCTGGAGGCTTCCAAAGATAGTTTGTTGGCGGTTGCCGCATTCGAAGCATTTTGATTCACTTCGCTTGCAATTTCAGTAATGGAAGCCGACAGTTCCTCAATGGAACTGGCCTGTTCCGTAGCGCCCTGAGAGAGAGCCTGAGAACTGCTTGCCACCTGACCGGCCCCGTTTGCTACCTGATCGGCTGATTGATTAATATTGGTAAACACTTCGTTCAGACTTGATATGTGGGTGTTCAGCGCAGTTTCAATCGCTACAAAATCGCCCTTATACTCCTGATGGGTTTCAACTGTGCAGTCGCCGTCCGCCAAACTGCCGAGTACCGATGAAATTTCACCCACATAGCCTTTCAGTGTATTTACCGTACTGGTAAATGATGCTGCCAAAACACCAATTTCGTCCTTACTCTTTACAACGGGGACCTCCGACTGTAAATCACCTTCGGCTAACTGTTCAATTCGTTTTACGAGGCTGACAATCGGTTTTGCAATCGGGCTGGCAACTCTAAATGCTATCACACAGGATATTACTATAAAAAATACAACCAGCATCATCGTAATTAGAACCGAAATATAAAAGTCCTGCATCATTTCCGTTTCTTTAGCGGCCGAACCGATGGACCATCCGTCCGTGCCGGAGATGGGGCGATATGCTATATCCATTTGATTACCGTTCAGCTTGAATTGTCCACCATCGGTTTTGCCCGCAATCATGGCTTGAATAACTTCTTTGGCCGAGCTTAAACTTGAATCCTTCTTAGCGGCTTCTATGTAATTTGTAAAACTGTTCACAATCGTTCTGTCTTTATGCGCAATAACTGTTCCTGTTTTATCTACAATAAAACTATAACCCGTTTCCCCCACTGTAGCAGAATCAACCATGGAGCTAAAGGCATCACTGGTTATTGTTCCATATACAATTCCGTCATATCCGCTTAGATTGTTAACCTTAGTGGCCACATAAACCACATTTTCATGATTCCCGGTCTTTTGGGCCAACGGACTTGAAATACAGGTTTTTCCTATTACCGCTTGCTTAAAAAAGTCACGGTCACTTTCGTCTGCTCCGTCATCACTTTTTCCGGTTGAATCCACAACATGGATTTCTTTAAATCCGTAATTCGCGGCAAGCATATCCTTCATTGACGATATATTGATTTGTGAAATTGATTTGTCGGTAATTGTTTTATTAGTGGCGATCTGTTCGATTCCCATTTTATACTGTTGAATTTTATTCTGCACAACTTGACTGTACGCTTTAGCAGCCATCGATACTTCATTTTCCATACTGTGATGGCTGCTTTGGTAAAGAATAAATCCTGATGTCAGGCCACAAAGGATGGTGATACCCACTGATAGCCCTACCATTCCGAATAAAAGCTTTGCTTTGATCGATTTGGATTTAATTTTGCCCATAACTTTACTTTTCGATCCGTTCTTCGCCTTGATTTTTGGTTCTTTTTTTACCCTGATCTTTGTTTTTGCTTTTTTGATTTTTTTCATTAACTGCTCACATCTCTTTCAAATTTTACGTCTTCCATAACAGACTAACAGAAGATTTTCTACCGCCGCAGTTGAGATAACGATTCAATCTTATTAAGAATATCGACCAATTTCAAAAAAATTACATATTTTTCTATAATTATCTTTAGAAATTATGCTTAAGGGCATAAAAGTTCCAAACGAAAAATTCTGAAACAACTGCTTGTTTTAAAATTTCCGTTTGGAATACAAGAACAGATTTTACTTTGACCGATTTAATCTTTGTATTAAAATACCGGCAATTGATTGGCAGGGTGCCTGCTTCATTACAGCACCGATATCGAATGCAACCATCGGCATCCCGTAAACGACACAGGAAGGTTTATCCTGCCCAATGGTGAAAGAACCGCTCTTTCTCATTTCAAGCAGCCCCTGCGCACCGTCACGTCCCATACCGGTAAGGATTACGCCGATAGCATCTTTTCCGGCTGTTTGTGCAACGGAGCGGAACAGCACATCAACGGACGGACAATGGCCGCTGACTTTTTCGCCTTCTGAACAATTAACATAGTAGCCTTTATAATCTTTTGCCAGCGTCATGTGCTTATCACCGGCCGCAATCAGTGCTTGCCCCTGCTTCACACGGTCACCGTTCTGCGCTTCCAGAACCGTAAACTTACAAATTCTGTTCAGCCTGTCCGCATACATTTTAGTAAACCCGGCAGGCATGTGCTGAACAATTACAATCCCGGGAATATCGGCCGGAAGCTGCTTCAATATTTCCAGTGTTGCTTCCGTACCGCCGGTGGAAGCACCGATCGCGATAATATGCTCGTTTCTGTCACTTGGTTTCAGATTGGGAAGCGGCAAAGCATCCACGGGGGACACTGATTTTTTTACTTTAGCCGAAGAAGCAATTTTCACTTTAACAGATAACTCGTTGCAAAAGAGCTGAAAATCACTGTTGTTTTGGATTGTCGGCTTCTTAACAAAATCAACTGCGCCGGCATCCAATGCTTCAAAGATTCCAATATTTAAAGAACTTACCAAGACAACGGGTAAAGGATTTGTGGGAATTAATTTCTTCAGAAAATCCGTACCTTTCATGTCCGGCATTTCAACGTCCATAGTAACAACATCCGGGGAAAGCTCCCTGATTTTCTTTTCCGCTTCCAGAGCACTCCCTGCACTGCCAATGATTTCTATCCCTGAATCATTACTAAGCGCTTTTTGCAGCGCTGTTCTAAAGAAAAGTGAATCATCCACAATAAGAACTTTAATTTTTCGAGTAAGTGGCATCTTTAACCTTTCTGGTAAATAGAAGGCTCAATATACAGAAACTTTGAGCTCTCCCGTTGTACCGTTTCAGAATGCCCGATGAACAAATATCCACCCGGCTTCAGAACCTCATAAAATTTATTAATCAGCACATTTCTGGTAGGCTGATCAAAATAGATCATTACGTTCCTGCAAAAAATCAAATCGAACGGCTGTTTAAAGGTAAAAGACTCCATCAGATTGAGGCGCTTGAAAAGCACCTGCTTTCTAACTTCTTCATTTAATACAAAATGATCGGTGCCCTGTTTGGTAAAATACCTCTTTTCCCATGAAGCGGGAATGTTTTTTAAGGACTCCCGTCCATACAAGCCAACTTGTGCCTCCTGCATTACCTTTTCGGAAATGTCCGTTGCAAGAATGCGATAATCCCAGCTTGATTTGTTCAAACCGAAGTAATCCATCATAACCATTATAGTGGTAAAAGCCTCTTCGCCGGAGGAGCACCCCGCGCTCCAAATACGAATATCCTTTTGCTTGTTAAACTGTTCCTGCTTTGGGAGTATGGTGTTTTTTAAAAAGTCAAAATGAGCCGGTTCCCTCAGAAAATAGGTGTGGTTTGTCGTCAGCTTATTCAGCATTGCTGTAACTTCCCCACTTTTATTCTGTTTTATCAATGCAAAATAATCCGTAAAATTGGTCAGGCCTTTTTCAGTTAAAACGGAATACATTCTTGCTTCAATCAACTGTCTTTTATTGATTAAATTGATACCGTAATTATCTTTGATAAAGGTAACGATATCGTTAAATTCTTTGTCGGTTAAGCGTATCATGTTTTCCTCCAAAATTTGTTGCCGGGGTAAAATAACCATCAATTAGTTATTATTGTATAAATCAAGAATATCAAGAATCAAACTGATACTTCCATCACCAAGAATGGCGCAGCCGGCAATTCCCGTTTCTTTAATGCCAAATTGGTTAATGTACGCGGGCAGACCCTTTACGACTACCTGCTGCTCACCGAGAAGATTATCCGCAAAAATGCAGTACGCCTTTTCATGATTTTCCACCAAAATAACAATACCGTCACTGACATCCTTAACCTTTGTTTCAATATGAAAGACATTGTGAAGCCGAATCACCGGGTAGTACTGGTTCCGTACCATAATAATTTCATTTTCGTCCGTATCATGAAGCAGATTGTCATTTGTTATTTTAAATAACTGTTTAATATTATTAATCGGAATTGTGAAAACCGTGTCCCCAACGGAAACTTTCATACCGTTTACGATAGCAAGTGTCAGCGGAATCTTAAATAGGATTTTGGTTCCTTTTCCAAATTCACTGCTTAGGCTCACGTCACCGCCGATTTTTTCCACATTCTTTTTCACGACATCCATTCCAACGCCGCGGCCGGAATATTCCGTTACTACATCATTTGTGGAAAAGCCGGGCATGAGCAGAAAATTATAAATTTCCCTTGTCGTATAATCTTTTTCCGGCTTTTTCAGCATGCCCTGTCTTTTTGCTTTATCCAAAACAGAGTGTTTGTCGATTCCTTTGCCGTCGTCCTGTACCGAAATCAAGATTTCCCCGCCGGTATTCTGAGCGGTAAGTGTTACAGTTCCTTTGGCAGGTTTATTGGTAAGAGCGCGCTCTTCTTTCGTTTCAATACCATGATCCATCGAATTGCGCACGAGGTGCATAATCGGGTCTCCGATATTGTCGATGATGGTCTTGTCCACTTCGGTATCTTCACCGACCAGCACCAAATCAACATCCTTGTCCAACTTTTTGCTCATATCCCTGACAATACGGTTCATCTTTTGGAACACGCCGGAAATCGGTACCATTCGAATAGACATGACAATTTCCTGAAGTTCATCCGTCAGCTTACGCAGCTGCCGGGATGCTTTATTGAAATTATTATCGATCCCCGCATTTTGTGTACCGGGCACAGATGTTACCATAGATTCCGTAATGACGATTTCGCCCATTAAATCCATGAGATTGTCCAATTTTGAAAGATTAACATTGATTAAATTCTGTTTTACAGCCGCATGGTTCCCAACCGACTGTTCTGCCGTCTGCTCCGTTTTTTCCGTTTCCTCTGTTTTTTCCGCAGGAACTGCCCCCTGAGCAATTACCGGTGGATTAATTACAGTATAATTTTTGGTATAAACAAAATTTTCTATTAGGCTAAGAACCTTTTTTAAACCCTGCTCTTCTTTGAAGAATACCTGAAAACCGTTTCTGATGATATCATCCGCGCTTGCCGGATTGGTTTCGATGTCCTCCGGCAAATATCTGATTCCTGTGTATACATCCTGAATGACCTGTACCAGCATCACCGCGCGAAGGTTTTCCATCTGCGCCTCTTCTTCAAAAAACACACGCACGGAGTACGGAAACTCTTCGTTATACTCAGTCGGAGCGGCCTGCGTTTCGGTGCGGATCGGTGTTGCCGGTGCCAAAACCGGCGCACTCTGCGGCTTTGCGGCTGGTTTAGAAACGGGCGGCGCTTTTTCTTCCGGAGTTCCTGAAATCTTTTTCAAAAAATCATTAATATCCTGCTCAAATGAGCCGATATTTATAGTTAGCGGCTCATTGTTTTCAACTTTCGCGACTTCTTCCTTAATAAAATCACTCGATTTGAACATCAGGTCGAAAAGCTCGATATTAAATCGAGAGTCTATTCCATTTTCCCTTACAAAGAAGAACAAATCCTCTACTTTATGAGTGATAGTTGCCAGACTGTTAAACTGCATCATTGCAGAAGAACCCTTAATGGTATGCATAATTCTGAAAATTTCATTAATGCTGTCAGAGTCAAATGTATTTGCTTTTTCACAGCTAAGCAGTATTTCATCGAGATGTTCAAGCAGTTCGTTCGCTTCGAATAAATAAACTTCGAGCATAGATTCCATATTATTATCCATTATTATTTCACTTCCTAAAAAACTTTATAATTATATATCGATACAAGTGTAATTAAATTAACTGCTAAAATTTATTTTTTGAGGTGTTTTTATGCCCGACAACTTACGGATAACCACTCCGGTCAAAGGCAACGAGGGAATTAATCGGCTTCAGCCTTCAAAACGCACGGATTCTGCGATAACCATTGATTCCCAAAAAGCCCAGCTTTCAACAGAAAAGCAGCTAGAGCGAAGCACCGACTTCGACTTTTTGCTGAGCCGAAACTCCGTTTTCAGTAAGTTTGTTGAGCAGCTGAACCAAACGCCCGGTCTTTCCCAGACCATGCAAAAGATCATGTTTGAGCTGTTCAATAAAACGGCCGGCACAAAGAATCCCTTAATGACCGCGCTGATGGAACAGCTGTCGGGTGCAATGCAGATGGATGAGAAAGAGATTGTAAATAATCTGATTTTTCAAAGCAGCAACCAAACCAAATTTTCCGGTTCTGTTTTTGACATATTTCGAGAGATCTCCAATACTTTCCCAAACAGCGATTTCAACGCGCACCTTGCTGAGCTATTGAAAGCATACGATGGATTTTTTTCAATTGCGGATACGACTTCAGCAATTGCAAAAGGGTTAAACGCAATGACACAGCAAATTCCTAACCCGTTCAGCGCAAAACTTCAGTCGCTTGCAAATGAACTGACGACAGATCAGCCGGTAGATAACCTTGAAAAAAATCTTGCAATTCTAAAAGAGCAAGTGATACCTCTTTTAAGCCATTATGTATCTTCAACCAATGATTTCGGGCGTGCAAGGAACAGTATTACGCTTGTGGTTCATAATATTGCCCGGCTGAACATCAGTTCTCGGCAGGAACTTGCCGATAAACTTTCGTCATTACTGGATTTTTGCAAATACGATTTAAATTTTTCTGCCGCTAAAATCGAATCTATGAAAAACATGTTTATCAATCATTTAAATGAAGCGGCCGGAAAGCAGGATAACAAATTTTTTGATTCATTAATTCAGGTTCTGGCCGAAGGTCCTAAACAAAATACTTCAAATTTAAGCCAAGCCCTTTATAAAGATACTGTTTCTTCCCTTCTTTTGGACAACAGCGTTTATATGCCCTTTCAACACCTTTTTCTTCCAATCAATTTCAACGGCCAATTCATGTTCACTGAACTTTGGATTGAAAAGGATGACGAAAGCAGTAAATCTTCGAGGAAAAGCACTGGGAACGAAGGAAACGCCACCCGGCTGTTCCTGACTTTTGATATTAAATCATTGGGATACTTTGAAGCGACGATCGAGCTTTCCAAAATGAACGCAAAGGTTAAAATAAACTGCCCGCCCGCTTTGGCGGAAAACAAAAGTCAGATCAGCACAAAAATCACTGAAATCTTCTCAAAGAATGGCTTAACAGCTGAAAATGTGGAGCTTTCTACGAGCAATACTCCGACAATATCACAGCAAATCATGAAAAAAGTGTACGAAAGGAAGAATGTGATCGATGTCTCAATATGATAAAACACAACGCGCCGCCGCGTTAAGATATTCACAGGACACTTCCCGCAGTGCTCCTGTCGTAGTTGCTTCCGGGCTTGGATATGTGGCTCAGAAAATCATTGATGTTGCGCAGGATAACAATGTTCCGGTGTATCAGGATGATTCCCTCGCTTCCCTGCTTTCTCAGCTGGACGCGGGCAGCGAAATCCCGCCGGAACTGTATCAGGCTATCGTAGACATTTACCTGTACTTTTTAAATTATCAGATAGAAGCTCAGCAGGGTGAAAATCCTCAAAATTGAGATATCACACAGAAAAATGGTTTGCTGACAGCACCAGAGTAAATAAAATGATGTTTTTATCTCAAATACGACTAATTATTTGAAAAATAAGCCGATATATAAAAATAGGGAAACATGACAAATCAAAGCTCGCAGAAAGCTTCATAAAAAGTGCCGGCAAAATACGCCGAGGCTGGCAAACATCAAATATTCCGCCGTGACGGCAGCGGCAGAAGTGGTGAACGAAATGGAAAATAAAGTAGAAGATGCCCTTTCGAGAAGCGAAAGTTCATCTAATGAGAATGTACCAACCGAAAAATATCTTACGTTTTTTATTGATGAACAGTTATTTGCAATCCAGAGCAGCCAAGTTGTTGAAATTATTCGCATGCAGCCAATCACCTTTATGCCCAACCTTCCGTCATTTGTAAAAGGTGTTATCAATTTGAGAGGAAAAATTGTTTCTCTGATTGATTTAAGGCTTAAACTGAATAAGGCTCCAATAGAGTACGATGACCACACCAGCATCGTTGTTACTGAAACAGGGGACTTCAGCGTTGGTTTTATTGTTGACCGTGTAAACGATGTTACCGATATTTCCAAAAGTCAAATCAGCGATTCGCCAAAACTGGCAAAAGATACTGCAAAAAATTATGTGGCGGGGATTGCAACACTTGATAATGAGGTTGCCATGCTGCTGGATGTAATGAAACTTCTGGAAAAAAACGATGAAGAAGTAAAAGCGGCCCAACAGCCCACCAATGTAAAGTAACTCTTTTCGTGATTAATTTACTTTTTGGAGGGACTCGCTATGCTGCCAATTTCCAAAGATTATTTACAATCCACATGCGAAATCAAAACACCTGAAAACAGGCTGCTCGGAACCGGATTTTTGGAAAACCTTACGGAGGAAACAATCCAGATCCACCAAGGTTCCGAATCTTTGCCGACACTGCACTGCGACACTTTTGTAAATATTCATATTCTCAATAAAACTCTGCCGGCAAAGTCATTAGTCGGAAAAGTCTTTCTTTCAACTCCCGAAATGATTCGTATTATTGAGGTGCAAAATCTGACGGACTTCGAACGCAGGAATTTTTTCCGGTTAAAATTAAACATTTCGACACAGGCATATATTGACCAGGAAGATATGCCGTCTGAACACGCTGTACAGCTGTTCCCAATTCGAGTTACCGATTTGAGTTTAAGCGGATGCTGTATTGAAACAAAAAGAAAGTTGGAAATTGGGGATCGTTTTGTAGCAGCGCTTACATTGATTGATTCACGTATTTCCTTTAACTGTGAAATTCGGAGAAAACCGAAATCAGAAGGCAGATACAGCAAATACGGCTGCGTGTTTCTGAATAATACAAACAGACAGTCCGATTTGTTATGCGAATATATTTTTGAAAAGCAAAGAGAACAAATTAAACTTTTAAGAAAAAGTGCTGATTATTCCGAGTAAGAGTAAGGAAATAATTTAATGAGGTGATGTTATGACAATTTTAAATGAAACCAATGTGATAAACGAGGACGTTGATACGGATGAAATGAAAGGAAAATATCTTACATTTTGGACGGACAACCAGCTTTTCGGCGTTCCGATTGCCGACGTTGTACAGATTATCGGGATTCAGGAAATTACGCCGATACCGGATTCCCCTGTTTATGCGAAAGGCGTAATTAATCTGCGCGGAAGTATCATTCCAGTTGTTGACGTGCGCGTAAGATTCGGTAAATCAGAAACAGAATATGGTGAGCGCACCTGTATTATTGTAACGAAAATTGAAGAAAGCTATATTGGGTTTATTGTTGATTCGGTAGATGAAGTAACCAATATCAGTGACGATAACATTTCTCCTCCGCCAAAGGTTTCCAGGGAGCGTACCAATGCGTATTTGACAGGAATCGGTAAGGTTCAAAACAAAGTGGTCCTCCTTTTAGATACCAGCAAAATTCTAAATGAAAGTGAAATTGAAGTAGTTAATGACGCAGTACAAGATTTAGCAATGGAAAAGAAGGAGAAGAAGAATGAAAATTAAAAAAAGCATGGTGATCGCTTATGTGATTGCCACCTTGGTTTCGGTTATTTGCGGAGGTTCCGCAGTTTTTCTGTTTCAAAAAACCAGTTCTGTGATTCTGCCCATCGTTCTGGTTGCCGTGGCTTTTGTGATTGTTATATTGGTTACTCTTAAAATTGCAAACTCCATTCAAAAACCGTTTCGACTGCTGCAAAATTCTATCGTTCAGATAGCTGATGGTGATTTGGATGTAGTGCTGGATGATATATCAAAGAAAAAACTCGGCGGTTTAGCAGAGTCTTTGTCAAGTGCGATTACATCCGTTAAGGTGTACATAGCAGAAACTACAAATGTGTTAACTGCAATCGCCGACGGAAATTTAGATGTGAAAATCAACACTGAGTTCAAAGGCAGCTTTTCGCAACTGAGATCCTCTTTGGAAAACATTATAACCATGCTGAACATAAGCATTTCTTCCATCAGCCGTTCATCCAATGAAGTTTCAAACGGTTCCGAGCAGGTTTCAAACGCTTCCCAGGCACTCGCACAGGGTGCAACGGAGCAAGCTAGCGCCATTCAGGAACTCTCCGCTACTATTACCGAAATATCCGAGCAGGTAAAGCAGAATGCTTCCAATGCATCGGAAGCAAACAGAGCCTCTACAGACGCACAGGCAAAAATACAGGATGCATCACAGGAAATGAGTCAGATGCTCCAAGCTATGGCTGACATTTCAGAGTCCTCCACAAAGATTAATAATATTATTAAGACAATTGATGATATTGCACGCCAGACCAACATCTTAGCGCTGAATGCTGCTGTTGAGGCAGCGCGTGCCGGTGCGGCAGGAAAAGGATTCGCCGTAGTTGCGGATGAAGTTCGCAACCTTGCAAGTAAAAGCGCCGAAGCAGCTCAGAACACGACCGATTTGATCGAAGGCTCCATTTTAGCCGTTGAAAAAGGAAAAACAATTGCAGATGAAACCGCACGAACACTGGGTGCTGTAATTGACGCAACCACAAAATCCACGCAGCTGATTAACCGTATCGCGGAAGCTTCCAACGCGCAGGCCACATCCATCGGTCAAATAAATCTTGGTGTGGAACAAATTTCGGCAGTCGTACAGACAAACTCCGCAACCGCAGAGCAAAGCGCCGCCTCCAGTCAGGAAATGGCAAGCCATGCAAAATCCCTTAAAAGGTTCGTAAAGAATTTTACTTTAAAGCAAGCGTAAATTAAAGTCTTAATAAAAGCCGGGCGGAATAAGATAGATTCTATCTTATTCCGCCCGGCTTTAGGTTTATGATTCCTGCGCAACGTTCAACTGGCTGGTTGTAATATTACAAGCACTATCGATTACAATATTTTGAAAGTCACGTTCCTTGTATAAATCCAATATTCTATCCGGATGATTAAAAAGGCGAATAACCGGACGCAATGGATGGCAATTATTTTGCCCGGCAATAATAGCGATTTCCCCATTACTTAACTTCACACATGACCCGATCGGATAAGGAGATACTTTATTTAAAAATGCTTCTACAACCGATACATCAAAAGCATTACCGCAGGAGCCCATAATGTACTCAATGGCCTCCGCCGGAGAGGAAGGATTGCGATACGGCCGAACGGAAGTCAGCGCATCATAGACATCTGCGACAGATATAATCCGCCCGAACAAGGGAATCTGCTCGCCCATGAGCCCGTTGGGATACCCTGTTCCGTTATATTTTTCGTGATGTGTCAGCACTCCTGCGCAAATTTTCTTATTTGCAAGCTTATGTTTTAAAAAGAACTCTGCCCCTTTTGCAGGATGCTGCTTTACAATTTGGAACTCATCGGTAGTCAGTTTTGCCGGTTTCGCAATAATTTCAATCGGCACCGACATTTTACCGATATCGTGCAGCAAAGCACAAAAGCCCAGTTCATACAAATCGTTTGTTTTTAATCCGAGTGATAAACCAATTGCAATGGACAGAACGGAAACACCGAAAGAATGATTATAGGTATAATCATCGTACACCTTCAAACTTTCAATGCCAAGCTTCGCTTCCTTGTTGTTTTTTAACGCATTAACCAGCTTTTTCGAAACTTCCATTGTCTGGTTAATACAGCTTATATTAATATTCTGTGCAGTCTGATCAAACATTTCGAATACGCGCTGAATGCTAAGAATCGCTTCCTGCTTTAGTTCGCGCTTAATTGGAGAATTGGATTTAAATACTTCTTTCTTCTCATCAGAATGTATATAAGCGCCCAAAACTTCCAATTTATCCAGTTTATCAATATAACTCTGCGTTAAAATCTGGCCGGAACGCAACATCGCAATTTTACATGTACTGTAATCATACAAGTAAACATCCCGGTCCAGCATCATTCCTTCTTCAAGTTGGTCAATGGGAACAAAAGTCATGCATTATCATTTCTCTCTTATATTATTTTGCCATGGCTATTGTATTTTAAACTTATGGTATATATTATATAATATATATCGACAATTTCAACTATTTATTTACCTATTTTTAAGGGATATCTTTTACAATTCATACTAATTTTTTATCAAAAAGATACGATATATGTATTAACAGGATTGTTTCATTAATATACCGTCAGGAGGTTTTTATAAGTGACAGTTTCAAAAACGAGCGGAACCACTTCCTCGCTTGCCACTGCTACATCGTCAAAAAGACTTAGCGGCCTGATATCCGGTTTGGATACGGATACTTTAGTTCAGCAGCTCACGTCGGGAATGCAGAGCAAGATTGACAAGCAGATGCAGACAAAGCAGATTGCTCAATGGAGACAGCAGTCCTATCGTGAAGTTACGAAAGCGCTGACGGAATTTAAGAATAAATATTTTTCATCTGCCACCAGCAGCAGCAGTATTTTAAGTTCAGACTTTTTTAATTCAACTTCTATTAATAATACATCTTCTTTTTTAAATGTTTCCGGTTCGTCGAGTACAGCAAAAAACATGGTGATCACTGGGATTTCAAGTCTTGCAAAGCAGGCTAGTTTTTCTTCCTCTCACCCGGTTTCAGACGGAAAAATCACCACAGGAGCACTTTACAGTGAATTTGCAAGCAGTAAGGTTACCGGGGAATCCATTACCATCAACTACGGCGGAAAAGATTATAAAGTCGCCGTCAGCAGTGACCTGATGTTAGGTTCCGGCACGGATTCGGCTGAAGATGCGCAAAGTGCTGCGAAAGCAATTGCTGATAATTTAAACGAGCAGATAGCAAAAACTGACGGCATTAAGGGTAATGTTGTATTTGATGTGAATGCAAGCGGCAATGTTGTTTTATCAACAACCGCAAGCGGCACCGGCAATATTGGCATTACCGACGGAGACACCGACCTGCTGACCGGTTTGGGTTTAGCAAAGGGTTCCCCAAGTACTTCCCCCATAACAGGAGGGGATTTGGTAGCTGGCAGCCTTTATACCGGAACCAGCCTGGGCGATACTTTAGACGGCTCCACACTGACGTTCAGCCTGAACGGATTAACGAAAAACATTACTTTTAAAGATACCGATAAAAGTCAGTATTCAACACCGGAAGATTTAGTAAGCTATTTAAACAATCAGTTAAAAACAGCTTACGGCGCCTTCGATTCTGCAGATAATACGAACGGCTACGGTAAAGTCAGCGCCAAGCTGAATAGTGATGGCAGTCTCTCAGTTTTTTCAATCAGCAGTTTGAATGCAGATGGTTCCATTCATAGTGCACAGGGAACAGATGTACTTACTATTTCCTCATCCGACAAATCCGGCATTCTTGGCGTGAATGGTGCCCTGCGCGTTTATGCCGGTGAATCCAACCGCATTAATACAAATAAAACGCTGGAAGACTTAACCGGCCTAAAAACGGCATTGACCGGCGCTGATTCTGACGGCAGCTATAAAATAAATGTTAACGGAAAAGATTTCACCTTCAAAAGTACGGATACGGTCAGTACGATTATGAATACCATTAATAATGACAGCGACGCCAATGTTACACTCACCTACTCCAACACCACAAATACGTTCAGTGCGATTGCGAAAAACGGCGGTGCGAACGGTAAAGTTGATATCAGCGATGTAACCGGCAACCTTGCGACCGCATTATTCGGCACTGTCAGCGAGCGTGCAGTCACTTCCGGAAACGACGCGAAAATGACAATAAGCTTTGACGGTAACCCTGCACATGCAACAACTATTACCCGCAGTGATAATAATTTTACATTGGACGGAGTAAACTTTGAGCTTTTAAAAGAAACGGATACTACTGTCAGCAGTAGTACACCGATTAAATTTACAGTCAATAACAAGACCGATGATTTAGTAACCAAAATTAAAGATTTTATCACAGATTACAATAATATTATTAAGCTGACCAATGGTAAAGTAAACGAGAGTACGAAAACAAACAATCAAACTTTTGCTCCGCTGACAGACTCCCAGAAAAAGGACATGTCTGAATCGGAGATTACATCCTGGGAAACCAACGCTAAAAAAGGGTTGCTGCAGAACGATTCCCTGCTAAGTTCATTGAGCCTTAACATGCGCCTTGCCATGACCGATCAAGTAAGTTCAATCAGCACCGCTCTTTATCAAATAGGCATTGCGACAAAAGAAGACTTTCAAGTCGGCAACACCGGTGTTCTTACAATTGATGAGGATAAGCTGAAGAAAGCGCTTACCGATGATCCTGATAAGGTAGCCGCACTGTTCACCAGCTCGGACGGTATTGCGACAAAACTGCAAGATATCATAAACACAAATGTAAATACCAGTTTGGTTGATACCGGTCTTCTTATAACAAAAGCGGGCAGCGATGACAGTACCGTTGACCAGAGTACGCTCGCGAAGACCATGAACGACTGTGAAACAAAAATAACATCACTGAAAACGACACTGGCTACCCAGCAGGAGCAGTATTATGCCAAATTCACCAAGCTGGAACAATACTTGAGCCAAATGAATTCTCAGGCCAGCTGGTTCGGTTCCGGTTCATCATCCGATTCCTAATGTAGAACTGAAAATCACCAATAATGGAGGGTACCCCAAATGCAGAATAATCCTATCATGCAGTATAAAGAGCAATCCATCAATACCATGTCCAAAGGCGAACAGTTGGTTACCCTTTTTGACGAAGCCCTAAAAAATCTTCATTACGGCTCCATGATGCTGAAAGACAAGAATTATGCTACTGCACAAAAGTGTACAGAAAAGTGTAAAAATATTTTTAACTATCTTTCTTCTGTACTGGATCGGAAATACAGCATTTCGGAAAATTTATATCAATTGTACTATTTTGTAAACCAGCAGGTCATCCGGGCGGAGGTTCGCCGTGATGCGTCTATTTTGGATGAATTGGTACCGCTGGTTGAAAACATGCGTGATACATGGGTACAGGCTGAAAAACTTAGCCATATGAATAAATAAGCACGAATTTAAAAGATGTTCCCGTATAGGAGGCACATATGTTCAATGAAGAAATTCTGACCTGCCTTGAGCAGAAGAAGATTTTGCTTACTCAGATATTGAACCTGACCAAGCAAATCGAGGTTCGGTGCAATGAACCCGAAGTGGAACTGGAACATTTTTTGGATCAGCGCGGCGCTTTAATGAAAAGAGTGGATATGTGCAATAATCTGATTGACAGCAAGATTGTTCAGATGCCCCCTGAACAGCAGAGCAGGGCTGCTTTCATATTGAATGGCACATCTGATGAAAACGACTGCAATCCGGAGGAACTATCTGTACTGCAATTGGTAAATCAATGTGATACTTTATTTCACAGGGCGGCCGCATTGGATCAATCTGCAAACGATGCAATTAAGAGGCAGCATTCGGAAGTAAAAGAAAAATTAAAGCAGCTGAGAAAATTTGGCAAAGGACAAGATATGTTCCAAAATTTTTAATAAATTCCCAATAAAAAATAAAGGCTTTCTTTCAAAATCACCGGAATCATCCGGGTTTGAAAGAAAGCCTTTATTTTATACCGATATCCGATTAAGAAGTATATAAAAATCAAATCAAAAGTTTTCGTATATGGATTTTGATGCGGATTTTTATCGATACTTTTATTGGAAATCAGTATTAATCCCTTTCATAGCTAATATGTTTTAACGCCGTTTGAAAAGGATTTAACCACCATTTTACCATCTTCGGTGTAAAAATAAACTGTTCTGCCATAATTTAAACCCGTATCTTCCGCAAGAATCGGAATATGAAATTCCTGCAAACTGTTTTTTACCGCTACAACGTTGCGCGCACCAATATTTCCGAATGAAGAATCACCGGACACCTCAAACATTTTAGCGCCGCCAGCAATTTTTGCTACAATTCTCCTGCGAAGAACGCCCATTCGCTCCATTTGATCAAGCATCTGCGGAATGCAAGTATCTGCAAAGCGGTACTTATTCTCATTTGGGTTATTAGCCGGAAAATTCGGCAGCATAATGTGCCCCAGTCCTCCCACTTTTATCACAGGATCATACAAGCAAATCCCCACACAGGAACCCAGTGCATAAGTGACAAGTGAATCCATATCTTTTACAATTTTCATATCTGAAATGCCGATGGTAGCCATATTACTCATAACTCAATACCCAATTTCAGCATTAATCTGCTTAAAGAATCCATGGTCGGAACAAGCATCATATTAGCTGAAACCTCCCTGTTATCACTTAAAAAATCATCTTCTATGAAAATAATTTTATCTGATACAGAACTCATTTCAATAGCCGGTACACTTAAAATCGCACCGACCATATCGACCGTTATGGCGGGCACGGAGGTCTTCATATTTAGCTGGGAAAGTGTGCTGATTGAGCCGGTATATGCGGAAATCATGATATTGCCTATTTCTGAAATAGCGGAAAGTTCCATTTCAGATAATTTATCGCAGCTGACATCCTCCACACCCAACAGGGATGTGAGCACAGTTTTCGCAAAATTCTGCTCAATGATAAACATCATGATTCCTTCAATATCACCATAAAGCTTCGCCAAAATTCCGATAACTGCATTTTCAGGGCCGCCGAGCGCATTGGCAGCATCGTTAATATCTAAAATTTTAACGGTCGGAACCGTCATATCAACTTCCGTGTTAAGCATTTGCGAAAGGGAGGTTGCCGCATTGCCTGCGCCAATATTCCCGATTTCCTTCAGGACATCAATATGCATATCATTCAGCTGTTCTAGATTAAGAATTGACATAGTAACTCCTCGCCGCCGCATGCCGGCTGTCCCGTAAAAACAATCCCCTCCCTGCGGTAGATTAAGGGGGTTCTTTCAGTTAAATCTATTAAACAACATCTGATGGCAGAACCGGGCCAAAAACAATTTGTTCCTGATCTGCATAGAACTTCATATTGCTGTATTCATTCTGAATATTGAGCGTATGCGGTCCAATCGCCATTTTTGTATTAGGATAAATAATGCCAAGGCCAACTATATTATAGTCAGTTAACTTTTCTGTTTTTTGTTTTAAATCGGCGATTTGCTTTTTAATGGATTCTACTGTCTCAAAAAGTTTGCCTTTCCTCATGATAGAGGCTTTTAAAAGCAGTTTGCCGCGTTCAGAACCTTGCTGACCATTTTGAGAAAGCTGCTGTGTCAAAGCTTTGTACTGCTCCGAAAAATCATCTAGTTCCTTCTGCGCTGCCGCAAGCTGCTGATTCAGCGCTTGAACGCTATTCTCCTCACGATCAGCTACAAGAAGTGAAGAAAGCACTTTGGATACAATGGAAACACGCGTCGCGGTACTTCCGGCTTTGCCAATATTTTTCACAAAAATCCTTTGCCCTACCTGATAGCTTCCCCCTATTAAGGAAGCCCTCTTGCCCTTTAAGATGATGGAGCCGCCCGCTGTTGCGCGGCAATTTAAAAGAACGTCCGCATAAATATCGTTTTCGGATATTAAAGTAGCATTCTCAAAGTATTTCCCCACAATATTCCCGCCGGCTTTCAGAGTACCTTTACCCATTCCATTCATTCCGTTAGAAAGAGATATGGTTCCCTTTGCCTCCATGGTTGCGCCTTCCACCATGCCGCGAACAGTAATGTCCTGCCCCGCCTTTACGGAAAAACCTTCCCGCACATCTCCCTGCACAATAACGGAACCGTTTGAATGTATATTCCCGGAAGCACTGTCCACATCGCTGCGCACTATAAATACATCATTAATATTAATCACAGAATTTAAATGTTCAATACAGCCGTCTACGGCAGCAAGAAGGGATAGCTTGTCCTCCGAAACAACCGTGTTTGATCCGGATGGCAGCACGGGCATCCTTCCGGGTCGAAAAGAGATTGCATGATTATAGATGTCAATACCGTCTTTGCCCGGCTTGTCAGGGGTTATGGTGCACAGTACATCCCCTTTTGAGACATTCTTCACCAACCCTAAATCGCGAAAGTCGACCGTTCCGTCTTCCCGTTCCTTCGGCTTTAAATCCTTGTCAGTATTAAATTTGTATTCGATCCAGCCGTCGGTTCCATCCTCGGGAAGTATCCCTTTTGCACAGATCAGCTCCGAATAAAATCTTCCCTCTTCGCAAAAAGAAAGGATCGCATCCTCACAAATTCCGTAAACAACACTATTTTGTTTTAGAACATCATAAATCTGTTCCACCGTAATTTTCTGTCCGCTAAATGATGGCTTCACCCGAAGGTAAGCCGTTATATTATCCTTAGAAACCTGCAGTGTAAATTCCGGTTTTGCTTCCTCTACAGGAGGTGAAGCCTGATCTGCTGTTACCGCACTGCTTTGTTCATTTGACGCAGGATTGGAATCAGTATTCATCTGAGTCACTTCTTTCTCATCTTCTGAAAAGCGAATTATCTTAACCCGTTCACAGTTTGCATAATTTCATCGGAAAGCTGAACAATTTTAGAATTAAACTGAAACGCCCGCTGCAATTCAATTACTGATTCCATTTCATCGGCAATACTGACGGTAGAGTCCTCAAGCGATCCCTTCTTCAGTTCCGGATTCACTGCAGCTTTAGCCGCACCGGAACCGTTTGTAGCAGTGAAATAGGTATTGCCTTCCCGTAACAGCCCATCGCAGTTATCAAAGGAAAATACGCCGATTTCCGGTTTGGCTTGCTCGTTTGCAACAGTGATCGGCTGGCCGTTTGAGTTCAGCACATAGCCGCCGTTAGAATCCACAAGATAATTTTGATTTTGCTGCACTGAAACATGGAAGTTTCCGTTTCTTGTATATTTCACTTGCCCGTTTGTTTCAACGGCGAAAAACTGATTAGGTTGAGTTGGAGCATAATCAAAAGGCTGCTCCGTATTCTGAAAACCACCCTGTGTGAACAGCGTGTCCGTTTTTTCAAGCTTTGTGCCATGACCGCTCTTTAAGTCGGTAGCCGCACCCTCCGGCGCGTTCATATTGGTATACATTAAGTCCGCAAAAGATGGTTCAATTGATTTATAACCGGTTGTAGAAACATTGGCAATGTTATTGGCAATCACATCAAAGCCCTTTTGCAATTGAATGGTGCTGGTAGCGGCTGTATAAAAAGAATTAATCATTGTAAATCATACTCCCCATTCCAACTATATCTTCGCAATATCGGTAACCGCTCTGGCCAATACCTGATCGTACATTTTTATTGCCTGAGAGCAGGTTTGCAGATTACGCTGTGCAGAAACTGCGTTCGTCATTTCCTCTGCGGAATTCACATTGGAACCTTCAATAGTTTTCCACTTGATTTCCGGGTTCTGCATCAAAGTAGCCCCGCCCGCTGCGGTAAACATACCTTCCCCCGTTGTTTTCAGGTTGTTATAGTCCGCAAAATTATAAACGGCAATTCGATCGGTCATAGTTCCGTTCACTATAATATTACCCTGAGAATCCGCGGTGAAGTCGTCCGTTCCAACCTGGATTGGACCATTATTGCCTATTACACGCCCCTGCCCTTTCAGAACGAGATAACCCTCATCATCCACATTGAAACTGCCGTTACGCGTATATACGGTACCGCCTTGGCCCTGCACGGCAAAAAAGCCTTCGCCCTGAATGGCAAAATCCAAGTTGCGATCCGTACTTTTCAGTGTGCCTTCGGAATGAATGGTATTGGTCTTATCTGCTAAAGCAATCATGTTCATACTGCCGATTGGCGTTTTTTGCGAATCGACCCGGTTGATCACCATTTTCCCAAATGTAGTAACGGATACTTGCTTTTTTTTATACCCCGGCGTTTCCAAATTGGCTAAATTATTGCTGATACCGGATAAAATTCTGCTCTGTGTCAGAATGCCGGAACCAAGCGCATAAAATCCCCTAACCATTGTTCAGCCCTCCTAATCATTGATTATAATACTCAGTTAAATGTTTTTTTAATTTTCTTAGTGCATTGGAATGGATTTGTGACACTCGGGAATCACTGATGCCCATAACACTGGAAATTTCTTTAATTTTAAGTTGTTCTTTGTAATAAAGTGAAATCACGATTTTTTCTTTATCGTTCAGCATTTCAATATCATTGGCAAGGACGTCCTGAAGTTCCTTTTCCGCCATCACCTGCTCCGGTCCGCGGATTGAATCGCTGGTAAGAATGAGTTCTATATTTTCAACGCCTTTTTCGTAAATAATTTCCTCGAAAGAGAGCATGTTGAGCGCGCAGGTTTCCGCCTGCATTTTTTCATAATCCGTAAGGCTTACATCCAAAAAATCGGCAAGTTCCTGATCGGTTGGATTCCTGCTCAATTCATGACTGAGTATATTTTCTGCTTCATTAATATTTTTCGCAATCCGCTTGAGCCTTCTCGGGAAACAGTCCTGCTTTCGTATGTAGTCAATCATTGCGCCGCGTACTTTGATGGAAGCGTATGTTTCGAATTTTACTTTCTTTTCCGAGTCAAACTTTTCCACTGCGTCCAACAAAGCAATGACACCCTCGTTGACGATGTCATCCATATAATTAAAATGCTGGTAGCGGCCGACTGTTTTTAGTGCAATGCATTTTACGATATAACTGTATTGTACTACAAGCATGTTGCGAATGTCGATATCCTTTGACTGCTGGTATTCCAGCCACAAATCAGCAGAAGAAATCTGGGTTGTATCCGGACTTTTCATTCAGCCGTCCTCCTTCCATTAAAAGAGCGATTGTAAAGCACTGCTACGCCCTATTGAAACCTATTAATCCAGCGTCACATTTGCAACAGCCTGAATTTGTACGTTGGAGTTCAATTCATTAAAAGATAGTACCACAGCATTGGGGTAAAACTGTTCCAGCATTTTGCTGAAATAGATTCGGACTAAAGGCGAAGTTAAGATGATCGGAACATTGATTGCATCTTTTACTTTCGTAATGCAGTCCAACAATTTTGACACAATTTTTTGTGTCATCAGAGGGTCCAATGAAAGATAGGTTCCCTGATCGTTCTTATTGATTGAGTTGACAATCACTCTTTCGACTTCGCTGTCAAGCGTTATCACACGGATTTGGCCGCCGTCGGACCACTTGCGGGTAATTGTACGCTTTAGCGCCTGCCGCACATATTCGGTAAGGACTTCGGTTTCGCGGACCGTCGGCGCATAATCGGAAATCGTACTCAAAATCGTTTCCATATCGCGAATAGGAACTCCTTCTTTTAAGAGGCTGCACAGCACCTTTTGCAGGTTGCTGAAGGAAATCATATTTGGCACAACGTCATCCACCAGGTTGGTATCCGTCTTCTTGACTGTTTCAAGAAGTTGGTTAATATCCTGTCTGGTAAGAAGTTCATGCGCATAATGTTTTACGGTCTCCGACAAATGTGTAACCACCACAGAGAGCGGGTCAATTACGGTATATCCGTAGATTTCGGCCATTTCCTTTTTATCCGTCGTAATCCATTTGCTTGGAATTCCGTACGCCGGTTCAATGGTCTCGATTCCGTCGATGGTTCCGGTAAGGTTCCCCGGATCGAGAGCCAGATAATAATCAACTAAAATTTCGCCGCGGCTGACCTCCTCACCCTTAATTTTAATTACATATTGGTTTGGGTTCAGCATGCCATTGTCCCGCAGCCGCACCGCAGGAATAACGGTTCCCATTTCCATGGCAAATTGTTTGCGGAACGTAACCAGCCTTTCAATAAAGCTGCTGCCGCTGTTCTCATCAACCAACGGAATCAGGCTGTAACCGAATTCCATTTCAATGGAGTCAATTTGAAGCAAATCGTAAATGTTGTCAATATTCTTATAATAAGTCGATTCATCCTGCGCCTGAGGTACTTCGCCTGTTTCGGCCTGCAGTTCAAGGGAAGCAGCAGCCAGATCTTTCTTTTTCTTAATTGTTAATCCGCCGACAATTAAAGCGGCGGCCACAATCACAATCTGAGGCCATGGCATATTGGGAATCAAACACATTGCAAGCAACGCGCCACCCGTGGTAATCATGACAATCGGCTGGGAAAAGAACTGCTTGGACACGTCAATACTTAAGCTGGAATCGGAGGCCGCACGCGTTACAATCATACCGGTCGCGGTGGAAATCAACAGCGCGGGCAGCTGAGAAACCAAACCGTCACCGACCGTTGCAATGGAGTAAGTTTTCAAAACATCATTGAATGCCCCGCCGCCCTGTACCATACCGATTATCACACCGGCGATGAAATTAATAAAAGTAATAATGATGGAAGCAACGGCGTCACCCTTGACAAATTTGGTGGCACCGTCCATTGCGCCATAAAATTCCGCCTCACGCTGCACATCATTTCTGCGCTGACGGGCCATATCTTCGGGAATCAGGCCGGAACTCAAATCCGCATCAATTGCCATCTGTTTTCCGGGCATAGCATCCAATTTAAATCTTGCAGATACTTCGGATACACGCTCCGAACCTTTCGTAATAACGAGGAAATTAACGATTACGATAATTAAGAACACTAGAAATCCAACGATAATGTTGCCGGATAATACGAAATCACCGAAAGTATGTATTATCTGCCCCGCCTGACCTGACTTTGTTAAAATAAGCCGGGTTGATGAGATATTCAGCGAAAGCCGGAACAAAGTTGTAATTAAAAGCAGCGATGGAAAAACAGAAAATTGAAGTGCGTCCTTTACATACATTGTCATAAGCAAAATCATAATGGACAATGTAATATTTATGATGAACATCATATCCAATAAAAAAGGAGGAAGTGGAATAATGATAAAGCCAATGATCATTATGACGAAAATTGCAACGACGTTATTTAGAATTTTCAATATTACCTTAACTCCTTTTCATAGAATAAACCCACGCCATAATTTCGGCAAGGATTACATAGTAATCAGGAGGGATTTCTTTGTTAACCTCCACTACGCCATACAGCGCTCTTGCCAAGGGTTTGTTTTCTGTCATGGGAATGTTGTTCTGCTGCGCAATTTCTATAATTTTAAGCGCCGTGTAGTCCTGTCCTTTTGCGACTACAATCGGAGCAGCATTTTTTTCAATGTCATATTTGAGGGCAATAGCGATATGCGTTGGATTTCTGACTATCACATCCGCGGTCGGCACCTGCTGCATCATTCTCTGCATTGACATTTTTCGCTGCCGTTCACGAATCTGACCTTTAATCTGAGGATCGCCCTCCAGCTGTTTATATTCTTCTTTGATTTCCTGCTTGGACATCTTAATATTTCGCTCATATTCCCACCATTGATAGAAATAGTCAACAGCCGCAATCGCAATAAAAGCGAGAGAAAGCTGAAGAACAATATCCATAATGGAACTCAGAATAAAATAAGTTGCCTGCATAATATCTTCAAACATTAATTTGGCAAAAGATTTTGCAATTTTCATGTAGGCAGAATACAGGATAAAAGCCATAATTGAAATTTTCAGCATTGCTTTTATCAATTCTGTAATGGAACGCAGGGAAAACATGCGTTTTATTCCCTGTAGCGGATTGAGTTTCGAAAATTTTATTTTTAGATTTTCTTTTGAAACTTTAAACCTTGTTTGAACGCCTGTTGCAATGATACCCACTGCGACTGACATCAGCATAATGGGACCAACCAGCAGAAAGATAGCAATTACCGTATCTTTTGCCACATCCATGACAAAGCCTGTGGTTAGGGTATTCACCGTTTTTGTATATATAAAATACTTCGTCAGGAAGTTTGTCATGTACTTATAGATAAACGGTAATACAGTCTTGATGGTATAGAAAAGCGCCAGAATGGAAAGTGCGCTGATTACGTCGCTGCTCTGAAAGATATTGCCCTTTTTCTGTTCGTCTTCTCGTTTTTTCGGGGTAGCTTTTTCGGTTTTGCTGCTGTCGGCCATATCATCCCCCCCAGAATCAAATTCAACAAGTAGAAAGAACGCGCAGGCTATGCAAGCGACTGAAAGATTACATTAATATTGTCAAACATCAGCGATATCATCCTTTCAAGGAAAGCGGCAAGCGAAGGTACCATAATAAGAATGACAATAAAACCGATAATAACTTTCAACTGAATATTAATCACAAATACGTCTATCTGCGGAACCGCACGCATTACCAGTCCAACAGCAATTTCCGTGATTAATTCGGCGGCAAGCATTGGGAGCGACATTTTGACCGCATAAATCAGAATCAGTGAGAACATAGATACAAGCTGCTGAAACAGTTCCGGCCGAAACGTCAGTGAGCCGTAAGGCACCAAAATACACAGCTTGGTAAAAACACGAATCAGCGTTAAGTGTGCATTGGTAGTAAAAAAAATCAAAATAAACATCGCGTTAACCATTGACCCTGAAAGCGGCATGGAAACATTACTTTGCGGATCATATATCTTCGACATAGAAATTCCGATTTGCATGTCCATACTTTCTCCGCTGATCAGCATCACGGACATAAACAGCTGAATCACAAAGCCGACCATATAACCGACCAGCAATTCTTTCAGCATAGCAAAAAAGAAAATCAGGAACGAGGGCATTTCCATCGCCTGAGCGGGAACCAATTGATAAGAGAACACGGAGAGCATCAGCGCCAGCCCGATCTTTACGATAGAAGGGACATTTTTTCTGCCCAAAATAGGGTTAAACAGAATGCAGCCGGACATTCGCATGAAGATTAAAAGCAGAAGAGTAAAATCATAATCAAATTCCATTGTTAACCGATGACCAAACCTTTCCGCTGTCTTTCAATGATATCAATTGAGTTTCACAATCAAATTGAAAATATACATCATAAAATCATTCATGGTTGCCATCATCCAAGGACCTAAAAGAATTAAAACCAATGCAATTGCCACAAGCTTTGGTACAAAGGAAAGCGTCTGTTCGTGAATCTGCGTGGCAGCCTGAAAAATGGATACAATCAGTCCGATTGCGACGCTGACGATAAGGATTGGCGCCGCCAGTTTAAGTGCTGCAACCATTGCAGCCTGCATGACTTCGATTACTTCTGATGTCGTCATTAGCCTATGTACCTTTCTCCAGTTTCTCAAAATTGATTCAGTCAATACAATTTGACTTCGATGCTATTACATGTTAAAACTGGCCGCCAGTGTCTTAAACAATAGTCCCCAACCGTCCACAAGTACAAAAAGCAGCAGTTTGAAGGGGAGCGATATCATCGCCGGGGGAAGCATAATCATGCCCATGGACATCAATGTACTTGATACAATCATATCGATAATCAAAAATGGGATAAAAATAAGGAAACCGATGGTGAATGCCCGTTTTAACTCACTTGTCATAAAGGCGGGAATCACCGTTGTAATGGGGAGGTCATTCACAGATTTTACATCCTTGGCATTTGATAGATTGACGAACAGGTTCAAATCATCTTTCTTGGTTTGCTTCAGCATGAACTCTTTCAGCGGAGCAGCTGCCTTCTGAATGAATTGCTCTTGTGTAATTTTCTCTTCCTTATACGGCTGATAGGCCTGTGTGTTAATGTCGTTAATCACCGGCGTCATAATGAACAGGGAAAGAAAAAGGGCGATTCCGATTAACACCTGATTCGGAGGAGTCTGCTGCAAGCCGAGCGCATTTCTTACGAACGACAGAACAATAATAATACGCGTAAAGCAGGTCGTCATAATCAGAATGGACGGAATCAGCGAGAGCATAGTCAGCATTTCGATGATCTGGAGCGTGTCCACGCCCTGCCCGTTCACGTCCACATTCACAGACGCTGCAGAAGCTTTCATGGGCAGTAGAAAGATGCAGATAAGGGAGATCATGACAAGAGACAAAATCTTTTTATTGATTTTAATTTTTTTCTTCTTTGTCACTTCCGGCATCGTCAGCCTCGCCGGAATTTGCTTTGTTCCTGCCAAACCCTTTCACATCCCATCTGTTTTTCATAGTCGAGTTCAATATGTCAAGGAAATTTCCTTTTAATCCGGACTGAGGGAATTTCAGGTTTTCCCCGTCCAATTCTTTTAAAATCTCGATATTGTTGTTTGCAAATCCAATCAGATAATATTTACCGCAGATCTCGATTACCGCAAGACCTTTGTCCTGTGCAATGGCTACCCGCTCTAAAACCTTGATATTATTGGAATCGGAGACATTGTTCACTTTTTTTGCTATAAACTTACTGAACGCGTAGCAAAGATATAAAACCAGAACAATAGCAAACAGTGAAAAAATCAGCGGCAAAACGTCAGAAGTGAAACTCAGTCCGGTTAATCTCGTCGTCAATCTGGTTCCTCCCTTAATTCGCTTATCCTAAAATACTGTTAACGGTTTTCATAATTCTGTCGGGTTTAAACGGTTTTACAATGAAATCCTTTGCACCAAGTTTCAGTGCATCAACTACCATTGTTTCCTGCCCCATTGCAGAACACATGACTACTTTTACACTGCTATCCATTTCTTTCAGCCTTCTCAAAGCCTCAAGGCCGTCCATAATTGGCATGGTGATATCCATCAGGATCAGATCCGGTTTTTCGGTTACATATGTATTAACGGCCTGCTCCCCGTTTCCGGCTTCTACAACTTCTGTATAACCATTTTTTTGCAGTGTATCTTTAATCATCATTCTCATAAAAGCAGCATCATCAACCAACATTATTTTCTTTCCCATTTTCATTCCTCCTAAAATATACCTTAAGTTATTTCATGTTTATAGCAATTTCATGATTTCGCTGTTGCTTGATATTTCTGTTATCCTTACACCATAAAAATCATCCACAACAACAACATCACCTTTGGCAATTTGTTTGCCGTTTACAAAAACGTCGACCTGTGAGCCTGCTTGTTTATCCAGTTCTAAAATAGTTCCGGACGTAAAGTCCAAAATATCTTTTATTTTCTTTGTAGTACGACCGATTTCAACCGTAATCTGTAATGGAACGGACATAATCATATTCAGATTATTGCTCTGATCGTCTGTCAGCAGAACTTCTTCCTCATCAAAATTTTGATAAGATGCACCCTGTACCTCATAACTTGGACGTGGTTCGGGCCTGACTGTGTTTTGCCGAACAGCCGACTGTTTGGGTGCAGGCTGACTGTATGCGGGTTGGCTTGCCGCGGGCCTTGGCATGCTTTTCGGTACAGGAGCGGGTTTTGGTACGGGTGCAGGAGGAATTACCTCCTCGACCTCTTCCGGTATATCCGCCTCAACTCCAAAGCCAAATGAAGAAATTAATTCCTTCGCAAGATCAACCGTCATTAAACTGATGAACTCACTGTTCACCAAATCACCGATCATCAAATTGAAATTGACTGCCACCAGCGGGTCATTATCTTGGAAATACTTGCTTTTGAACTGCTGTGAATTTTCAATAAGAAATGAAGTCGGAGGAGAAATGTTGATTGCACGGTTCAGAAGCTGGCTAAGCGCAGTTGATGAGGCCCCCATCATTTGATTCATTACTTCACAGATTGCGCCCAGGCTCATTTCGTCCAACACAAATTCCTGATCGGAGTAATCCGTTTGCAGAAGCAGCCCAACAATAACTTTAACGTCCGATTCTTTTAGAATCATAATGTTTTTACCGTCAAGACCGCTTACGTAATTGATTTCTACCGCAACCGCCGGTTCAAGTGCCTCAAAATGAAATTCGTTGGACTGCATAACCTGAACCTTGGGCGTGGTAATATTAACCCGCTGATCCAGCAAAGTTGAAACGGAAGTTGCAGAAGATCCTAGGCTAATATTCAAGATTTCTCCAATGGTATCAACATCCATTGGGGAAAGCAGATCCTCGTTATTCGGCTCCATAGAAATCACCTTTCATCATTTATTGAAGAGTTTTGTCGATTTTAATCGCATATTTCTTCTTTTTCGTCCCCATCACGCCTGTAAACCAGGGAGATTGCTCAACATTTACTGTGACAATATTCTGTTCCACCGGAGTATTGAGGGAAATAATATCCCCCATCTGCAGTGAAAGAAGATCCCGTAGACTGATCTCTGTTTTTCCCAAAATAGCGGAAATTGTCAGAGGCGATGATTTTAGGCTATGCATGATATCTGATTTACGCTGCTGCTCTACAATCGGGTCATCCCTCTTAGGTAACTTCACATATTTTGAATTAAACACTCTGAAAACTTCTTCAAGAGATGTGGCCGGCATGCAAATATTCATATTGCCTTTTAAATCCCCCACTGTAATTTCAATAACCACAATGGCGACCGCTTCATCCGGCTGAATAAACTGAATCATTCTCGAGTTTGTTTCAATCATGTCGAGCGTATGCTCAAGTTCAATATAGTTGCTCCATGCATTTTTTAAAAGCGGAAGCATCTGCTTAAACAGATACTCCAGAAGAGAGAGTTCAATTTCAGTAAAATCGCGGTCCACTTCATACCCGGCGCCGGTGCCGCCCAGCATTCGGTCCATAATAGAGAACGAAACGGGCCGTGACAGTTCCAAAAGCAGCTGCTTGTCATCGATCCTGTTTTCCTCGTTATGCATACCAATCACACCGATCAGCACAGAATCACTCAAAGCATTGTTAAATTCGCGGTAGTCCTCTTCTTCCACCTGAAGAATTTCCATTTGACAGGTAGTTCGCAGCATACCTGAAATCTGAAGACTAAACGTCCTGGCAAAACCGTCGAAAACATTATCCAACAGCTTAAGCTGTTCCCTCGAGAACTTTTTTGGTGACATAAAGTCGTATTCTTTCACTTTTGAAGTGTTGGACTGTTCTTCTATTTCATTAAAATCGACATTCCCGCTTTGCAAACTTCCTAATAATTCATCAATTTGCTTCTGCGACAATATTTCCGCCATATTACCACCATTCCTCGCACCTTTCAAGATAGGATTCCAGTCTTTGCTTATGTATGAAAAGGCGTAACAATTCTGTGCAAAAAATGAACGCCATTTTACCGATTTAATTATGGCCGGGAAGCAATCGTTCCCTTGCCAGAGCTGCTGATTTGCGTATAAATCTCATCGAGAGTGTTGTTCAAAGTACCCGACTCTGATATATAAATTTCAACTCTTCTGTTTTTCATCCGCGTAGCTTCGGTGCCGTCATTTGGAACAATCGGACGGTACTCTCCATAGCCTTCGGAAACCATCTTTTTGGGATCAATAATATTTTTATACTGGACATACAAAAGAACATTTGTAGCCCGGTCAGAGGAAAGCTGGCGGTCAAATGCCATGTTTGCATTGGTTTTTTCGGTGTCGACCCGAGCGGTATGCCCATAAAATCGAACTTCACCGATTTGACTGGATACTCCTTTTAGCCCATTGCCTAAATAATCGAGGATTGCCTTTCCGCTATCCAGCAGTACTGCACTGTCACCATTAAAGAAAATACTGTTCTGAAATGTAATAAAGGTGTATCCGTCCCCTTTATGCACTTCTACGGAAGCACTTAAATTCTTTTGGTCAACATAACTTTTTATGTATTGATACAAGTCATCAAACTTCATTGCACCGCCTGATTTTGTTGATGAAGAATCTTCAATTCCACTCGGAGTAATCAGTGCGCTGTTTGCCGCAGAAACAGATGGAATTCCGGCCCCGCCCTGCTGCACGGTCGAAGCAGGCTGTTTATTTGTTGCAAACGCTGTCACAAGTTTTTGCCATTTTGCAGAATCCATCGTAGACATTGCAAACAACAAGACAAAAAAAGTTAATAAAAGTGTTACCATATCTGCATAAGTGTCCAACCAGTTCGGGCCACCGCCGCCCTCATCCGGCTTTTTTCTTGCCATTCTTTCACCCCCGCTTTATAATCCCGTCTGTAGCTGTTACGTTTCCTGTTTTTAAGAAGCTTTTTTTATATTTTTTGTCTTTTTATCCTGTCCGCTTTTACCCGTATCCTTTGAAGCTTTCGAATTTGCTTTCGTTCTGGATTTTTCGCAAATAAACGAGTTCAGTCTTTCTTCAATATGATTTGGATTTTCACCCGCCTGAATCGCTAAAACACCCTCAACAACAATTTCTTTACAAACCATCTCTTCGTCATGCCGCATATGAAGCTTGTGAGCAAACGGCGTTAAAACCAGATTGGAAAGCATGGAACCATAGAAAGTGGTGACCAGAGCCGTAGCCATACCCTGTGCCATTTTACTAGCACCGTCTGTGGCGCTCATATCCATGTGAGCAAGCATGTTAATTAAACCGATCAGGGTACCGATCATACCAAATGCCGGCCCAAAGGTTGAAAATTTTTCATAGAACTGCCAGCCGTGGGAATGACGATCCACCAAGCCATCCAGCTCATTATTGAGCATTTCCTTGACCTTCGATGGGTCAATGGCATCTACAATTAACATCATACTTTCTTTCAAAAAGGGATCCTCTTCCTGGTTGGCTTTATCTTCCAGCGACAGTAAACCTTTTTTTCTTGCTTCCTGCGCAAAGTCTACAATCTTAGTAATATAGGTCTTTGGATCATATTTCTTCTTTTGCACAGCAATCCGAAGATGTTTTGGGATATCCTTAAAATACGAAATAGGAAAAGCAATCAAAGTTGCGCTGATTGCTCCGCCAAAGGTAATAAACATACTGGGAATATCAACAAAATTGTTCAATTCTGTCATGATTACCCCATTTTCAGGGCTAAACACAATCCCAAACAGAACCAGCCCCAGACCAGCAACTAACCCCACAACACTGGTAAAGTCCATACATACACTTCCTTGCGATTTAAATTACAGAATACATTAAATATGTCGTCAGTTAGTCATTTAACTTAACGGTATTTATGAATATTTGACGATTATAAGATATAATTGCTTTCATAATGTCTTCTTTTGATTCATTTACAAGGAAATATTTACCGGTTGTCAGCGTTATTTTAGTTTCGGGAATGTTTTCGATGGTTTCTATTAAGTTACAATTCAGCATAAATGGAACGCCATTTAGATTTGTAAGCTCTATCACTCCTGAACTCCTCCTCTTTTAACCGAACTAACCGTCCCTGAAATCGAATGATCGACCTCAAGGGCGGCAGCGGAAATTAAAATTATCTCTTTAGATTTACAAGCGTTTCCAGCATCTCATCGCTCACCGTGATGATTTTAGAATTAGCCTGAAAGCCCCTCTGTGTCATAATCATGTCGGAAAACTCGGTTGCAAGGTCAACGTTGGAGCTTTCAAGCCCGCCGGTTTTTAGTTTGCCCAACGTGTTGGCACCAGGAGCATTGTAACTGATGGTACCAGTATTGTTAACGGCTTTATAATAGGAGTTGCCCTCCAGTGTCAGAGCACTTGGGTTCGGAACATTGGCTAAAGCAATCTGACCGATGATCTGAATGGTACCGTTTTTGTCCTGACCGGTTATGGTTCCGTCCGTACCGATGGTGCAATTGTTCAGTTCACCGTATGTGTTGATGATTTTTTCCGGTGTTGTTGTGTCAAATTTAGCAACTTCGCCCGCCATACCGGTTGTTGCGGAAACAGTTTTATCATCTGTTTTATTATCCGAAGCACCCACTCCGTCAACGCTAATTACTGTACCGCCTTGAAAATCCACCGTACTTCCGTCAGTAATTGTCGGAGCAGTTGTCATCACTGTTCCGTCAGCTTTTTTCCAATTCCATGTCCATGTGCCTGTCTGTAATGTGTCTTGCAGATCTTTTTGTGTTGGAAGTACTTCCGGGTTAGGAGACGCAGCCGGAGTGTAAGGGAGCGTGACGGTAATAGTTTTTTTCTCTAAGTCAACATCAACCTTTTTGTCAGTACTGCCACCATATACCGTTTTAACTGTGCAACCATCTAACAACTTCCCATTCTCTGTTCCAAAGTCGATGGTTGCGCCGCCGACGGAAGCTTTTTCCGACTTGCTTTCAACCGGATAGCCGCAGACAAAACCGCCATTGCCGTCAACAAGATTTCCGCTGCCGTCAAAACCGAAGGTACCAACCTGAGTCAAACGCTCATTGCCGGCACCATCCTTGACCACGAAATAACCTTCACCGTCAATGTAACAGTCTGTTCCGAGTCCGGTGGATGCAAAACCGGAACGTGTATTTAATACATCAATGGAACCAATTTGAGACCCGTAGCCGATTTGGGACGCATTGCTGCCGCCCATGTTCCCGCTTGCGGCGGAAGCGGCGGTAAGGGTTTGATAATAAACATCACGGAACGTAACCCTCGACGATTTAAAGCCGTAAGTGTTAACGTTTGCAATATTGTTACCGATAACATCCATTTGTGTTTGATGTGATTTTAAACCTGAAACACCGGAAGATAATGATCTTAACATATTAACCTCTCACTTTCTTTTTTAGGTGCCGTATAAGCTTATCTGTCAGTCAAAGCTAAATAACTTCCTCAAGAGGTCCAGCTATATAATTACGGCCCCGTCTATATTTGTAAAAACATTGTCGGTCATTTCCTGACCGCTCATGGTGGTAACCACCGTACTGCTGGGAACATTGACGATAAATGCTGTCTGCCCGTTTAGTATCAACGCATCTTTAATGCCTTTCGACTTGGCTTTTTCAACCGCCTGATTGATTTGGGAAAGCAGCTGAGGGGAAACCTGAATTTGCCGGGAATCCAAACGCTGCAGTGCGTGCTTAGAAAAAGTAATCGATTGGTTCTGCTGAACGGTCTGGCGAAAAATTTGCCCAAACTCACTGTTGCTTTTGTCTGCCGCGCCGGTTTGCTGTGAATTGTTTTTAGCGGGTGTTACCGCATAATTGGGGTTAACAAAAGCGGAATAGTTCTTTTTAAACTGAATGTCTTCCATAACTGTACTCCTTACTGCAGAATACAAAGAAAATCTGCTGACTTATACCGAGACCGTGGAATCCTGATTTGTCGAAGTATCGGCTGTGTCACCCGAATCATCGCCTGGTGCAGGATCTGCTGCGGGGAGCTTGGCTAGAACTTCCATTACAGAGGAAAGATCGTAATCCTTGCCGTTTATCTTCAAAGAATACGTTCCGGAACCAAAGCTTACACTGTCGACCACGCCTGTTAATTCTTTATATTTTCCCTTGTCGTCAGTTGTACCGACAAGCACATTTTTTCCCACCAGTTCAGAACTGTAACTGGAAAGTGAAGCGCTGTACTGTGCGGAAGCAAGACTATTTAGACTCTCCATTGCCTGTAAAGAAGAAAACTGTGCCATCTGCGATACAAATTCCGTATTATCGGTCGGATTCATAACATCCTGATTGGACATCTGTGCGGCCAACAATTGTAAAAAATCCGTTGTATCAAGAGTAGAAGATGATTTTACTTTTCCCGTTGCCGAGGATGAACTCGCACTGTAATTATTAACTTGTATATTGTCCAAGCCATATCACTTCCTTTTTACACTGAATATGCTTTTACCCGGAGCTGCTGCATGACGGTCAGAAAATCATCCTTGCCTAAATTCGAATCGTCGTCCACACAGTAAACGGGATTCTGCTGCTGCTTTTCCTGCTGCTGCTGAGCGTGTGACTGACCCTGATCCTGCTGATACCACTGCTTGTCCTGCGTCGGCTGCAAAATTTGCACGGGATGGTTTATGGTTGTTTCAATCATGGAGCGGATTTGACTAGTTTCGGAAAGCAGCATGCTTTGGGTTTTCGGATTCGCCGCTGCGATTTCCACGGTAAGATTTCCATTTTCCATTGCCAGCTTTACCGTTACTTTACCGAGGTCTTTGGGGAAAAGATCCATTTGAAACTCGGGCTTTCCGGCTTTATAGTTTACGGATATTTTGTCCGCAACCTGTTGGCGGACTGACTGTGCTGTGTTGGTAACAGCGTCGGAAATCTTAATAATTACATTCCCGGTTTGCAGTAAGTCAGAAAAAGATGTTGGAGCCTGATTAGAATAAGTGGTTACATCCGCGTCCAAATTCTGTATCACCGGTTTGGACACTGATTCCTTAAGATTCGCATCGGATCCCAGATTGGCAGAAGAATTGGAAGGAGTAATCTGAATTGCGGAAGTTCCCACATCCGTTTGTGCAGAGGCAATATTCTGCGATGCTGCGAAAGTTCTTACCTGCTGCGTTGAATTTTCATTTTGCTGCAGCGAAAATGGCAGCACGGCGGTTTCGTTTGGCACAGGCTGTTCGGCAGATGCTGGTGATTCCAATGGAATTAATACGGTTTGCTGCTCTGCCGCAACGGGTGCCGTTGATTGAATCGGAATCTGCTGAATTGCCGCGGAATCTGCTGACTTTGCAGCCGGCACGGACGAACTTGCTTTCATCGTATCAAGTCCAATTGATGTGGTAACCAGCGGTGAAGATATGCCTGCGATTTCCTGAACAGGAGCGGACGCCTGATTCCCAGCTGTTAACTGCTGAGTGATTTCTGCCGGCTGTATTTGCTGAAGCATAGCAGCTAAGGCGGCAATATTCAAAGTGGAAGAAGCAGCCTGCACATCAGTAGCACTGGTATTCTGTTCAGCGGTCTTTTCTTTTTCCGGTTCCTTTTTTTCAGATACTGTATTGTCTTTGTTCTGGTTCAGTAGATTTGCAGTCTTCTGCATGACGGATTGAAAACTTTCGCCATCTTTTTGAGACTGAGCGGGCTGAGGCTGTGCACTGGGCTGAGCCGGTATAATGCTGATTTGCTGTATCATTTTTTCACCTCCTCTTTTTGATTTCTGTCATAAGCATTTACTTAATGACATGGCTTTATAAATTAATAATTTATAAACGAATCAAATGGCAGCACTGCGACCCTGACCGATAAATTCTTCAATAGCCAGTTCTTCGCTTTTTTGCCTGTCCTTCCTATAGGAATCCAGCTGTTTTTCTTTCAGTTTTTCCAGCCCGGAGATTTCACTGTTAATTTGAACAATGTCAGTTTTCTTTTGTGAAATGACATCCATTCGCTTTCGCCTTTCCGCAGTCAATATTTCTATTTTCTGATTCAAAGATTGTAAATACATTTTATAAATTGCAATGTCATTCGCTGTTATACCGTTTTGCATTTCATCCAGCATGCTGCGGTTAGATGATGAAAATTTTTCATTTAAATCTTCAATCTCTTTTTCAAGTTCGCTTAGTTTCATCTGGAGCATAGAAAGTTCATTTTTTTTAACATCTAAAGTTTGTTGTTTGAAATCCAAAACTTTTTCAAGTGAAAAGCTAAATTTTTTCATATCAATCTCTACAATTCTTTCATCTTATTTATAATATCTTCAAATGAAAAACTTTCATTTACTCTTTGACAAAGGAATTCGTTGATAGAATCAATTTTTTTAACGGCTTCATCCAAGCGGCGATTCATCCCCGGGTTATATGCTCCGATTGAAATTAAATCATAGTTCTGATAATAAACAGAAAGCCAATCCCTTATTTTCGCGGCGGCCTGCTTATGTTCTTCACTCGTAATATCATTCATTAATCTTGATATGCTTGCGTTTGCATCAATTGCCGGATAGTGATTTTTTTGAGCCAAAGAGCGCGTCAGTACAATGTGACCGTCAATAATTCCGCGGACTGTGTCGGAAATCGGCTCATTCGTATCGTCGCCTTCCACCAGAACCGTGTAAATTCCGGTTATTGAACCCTGCTTGAAATTACCGCTGCGTTCCAATAGTTTTGGCAGCTCGGCGTAAATAGAGGGAGTGTAACCCCTTGCAATGGGCGGTTCCCCTGCAGCCAGACCGATTTCTCTTTGTGCCATTGCGAATCTGGTCAAAGAATCCATCATCAGCAAAACATCTTTCCCCTGGTCTTTAAAATACTCTGCAATCGCTGTCGCGACCGTTGCACATTTTACACGGTACATAGCGGGCTGGTCAGAAGTTGCAATCACCAGCACTGAACGTGCAAGACCTTCTTTGCCCAAATCCTTTTCAATAAATTCGGTGACTTCACGGCCCCTTTCACCCACCAAAGCAATTACATTAATATCTGTTTTGACATTTTTCGCAATCATGCCCATCAGTGTACTTTTACCAACACCGCTGCCCGCGAAAATACCCATTCTCTGCCCTTTGCCAATAGTGAGCATCCCGTCAATCGCCTTAATACCAAAGCTGAGCCGCTCGCTGATCCTCGGCCTTTCCAACGGGTTGGTGTAGGTGGAATCTACATTATAGTATTCCTTAACATCAAAATCGCCCAGACCGTCTATCGGGCGCCCGGTAGCATCGATGGTTCTCCCCACCATAAAATCGCCTACCGGAACGCGGAGCTTGCTCTTTGTGGACTGCACCAGGCTGCCGAGGCCAACTCCTTTTACCTCGCCATATGCCATCAGCAAGATGTTGCTGTTTTTAAATCCAACAACCTCCGACATGATTTCCTTTTCATCATTTACATTATGGATCATGCAAATATCCCCGACATTTGCGCTTAACCCGCTCACTTCGATCATCATGCCAACAATATTGATGACTTTCCCCATACAGCAGAGCGGGTCCAGCTTTGCCAAAATGTCATAGGCATTTTTAAAGTTCATACCGTCACGCCCAATTGCTTTATTTTAAACTGCTTCAAAGTAATGCAGCCTTAATCTGATTCATCTGCGTGTCTATTCCCGCATCAATCAGTCTGTCCGGCAAATCAATTTGACAATCACCATTATTCATTTCGGGCATAGCAACAATTTTAACACTGTTGGAAACTTCCTGCAGCGCCTGAGCAATCGTGCAATCCGCTCTGGTCAGCAGTTCGGCGGTAGTCGGAGAAACACTGATTTTCACCCAAGCCTGATCACGGTAAGATTCCAAAACATTTTGAATAATTGACTGCATTGTATTGTCGTCCGTGCTCAGTTCCCTTTTAACTATCTTCTGCGCGATTGTGACTGCCAGCTTTCCTAAATCTGCTTCAAACTTATCCAGAATCTCGGATTTTTTATTCTCAATGGTTTCAAGCATCCGGTTAATCTCGTTTAAAGCCTTTTCGCTTGCTTCCCTGTTTTTCTCGCGGATCTCATCCTCAGCTATCTTCAGTCCCTGCTGGTAGCCTAACTCATGGCCTTCCTTTTTCCCTTCGGCCAGGCCCTGAATGTAGCCATCTTCGTAACTCCTGATTTTCATTTGCGCGCATTCTTCATTCATACGCATCGTAGATTCTTTTAATTGATTTAAGCTGTAATTCTGAGCTGCGTCCACGATGTTTTTTGCCTTTTGAAATGCGTCGTTCACAATTGCCTGATGCTGATCCCGCGCATCCGGCTTTATTACTCTTCCAGACGAGGCTTTGGGTAAATTTGCCGGATTTCCGGCTGAAATGCCTTCGTTTTTTACATCGCCATACTGTGATGCCTTAATAATACTAGGCAATTACCTCATCCTTTCCGCCCTTCATGATGACCAGTTCTCCCTCGCTTTCTAAGCGACGAATAACGCCAACGATGCGCTGCTGCGCTTCTTCCACATCACGGAGCCTGACATTATGAGTGTATTCCAGATCGGATTTAACGCTTTCACTGGAACGTGTGGACATATTTTTAAAGATGCAAGTGGCAACTTCGGGATTAGCGCCCTTGAGTGCGAATACCAGATCTTTGGTGTCGACTTCACGCAGAAAGCGCTGAATGGACATATCGTCCAGAGTCGTAATATCTTCGAATACGAACATTCTTTTTCGGATTTCCTCACACAGTACAGCATCTTTGCGTGTTAACTCATCAAAGATATATTTCTCGTTTGCGCGGTCCATATTGTTCATAATATCCGCAATATAATTTACGCCGCCAAATTCGGTAAAATCGAGAGACATGAGAGAAGAAAATTTTATTTCAAGATTTTGTTCCACGATTTTTATAATTTCCGGGGAAGTGCGATCCATTGTAGCAATTCGTTCCACAACTTCAAGCCTGACTTCTTTCGGAAGTTCCGCGATTACTGCGGCTGCCTGATCGGCCCTGGCATAGGAAAGAATCAGTGCAATGGTCTGAGGAAGTTCATTCTGGATAATCGTTATAATATTCTTATAGTCCGCTTTTCGGATAAACTCAAAAGCCTTGGTTCTGAGTGACTTTGTTACACGGTCTAACAGTGAGGTTGCCATTGACGCCCCAAAAGCCTTTTCCAATACATTACGGGCATACTCAACGCCGCCCTCCGTAACTACCTTCTGAGTTAAACAAATTTGATAAAAGCCATCGAGGACATTTTCAATTTCCTGTCCGGGCATTTGCGACAAGCGGGCAACTTCATAGGTGAGCTGTTCAACTTCATCCTCTTTAAGGTATTTATAAATCTTTGAAGCATTTTCAGCCCCTAAAGCGACTATAACAGCGGCCGCTTTTTGCTGGCCAGTGAGGGCTTTATCAGCCATCGATATCGTCACCCCTTAACCATATTTTAATAAGCTGAGCTGCAATTTCCGGGTTTTGAGCTGAAAAGTCCTGGAGTTTTTCACGCAGCGCTTCTTCTTTTGTTGTTTGCTCCGCTCTGGCTTTCTCCAGTGCGTTCAGAGCACGAAGTCTTTCTTTTTCTGCTTTGGCTTTCTCAGGATCCTCTTCAATTTCCATTTTAGCTTCGTTCCCATTGGCTTCACCAAGCTCATAAAAATCGTCCGGAACGGTTCCTTCTGCGTCATCTCCCATTAACTGACGACGGCTCTTCTTCCGCTTCCTGCTTACCACAACAGCAATGATAATAATGATAAGTATTACAACACCCAATGCTGCGCCGCCATAAATCAGGATTTGATTCAGTGAGGGAGCAATTCCCACAGGCGCACTGGTCTTTACTGTTTCGGGGCCCGCAAAGGAGGCGCTGTAGACAGCAACTTTCGATGGATCAATAGCCGCGGCGTTTGCAACCAGGTTGGCAATTTGGCTTTTCTGGGTATCGTCCATGATCGCCTTGTTAATTACAACAGAAATGGTCATATCCTTAACACTTGCGGCGTCACCCTGAATCTGCTCTTTCACCTGACTGACTAAATACTTGTATGACTGAGCATCCTTCGTGTATATAACATTTCCATTAACGGTGACACCGGGGTAAGTGGTAACATCAGAATTGGTTTGTGTTCCCGCCACTCCTCCGGTAGAGGATGTTCCGTTAGACTGCTGCTCGGTTTGAGTGTTTGATTCACCGATCACACCTTTATTATCCGAAGTGGATGGTTTATATGTAATAATTTCCTGCACTTTTTTATCGACATCCATAATACTTTTGGCAGAAACTTGTACATTGCTCGCACCAAAAACGGGCGTTAAAACTTTCAGCACACCGGTTTCTATATCCTTTTGATATGATTTTTCAATGGCAAGCTTAAACTCTGAAATATCAATCTGATTACCGGCTGTGCTCTGTGTGTCGCTCAATTCTTCCCCAGTCGCCGTATCGACTATAGCAACGTCCTCTGCCTTAAGGTTTGGAACACTTTTGGCGACCAGCTGCTTAATTCCATTTACCTGTGCTGCCTGAAGTGTTTTTCCGGTCTTAAGCGTTACAGTAACGGAAGCAGACGGAGCCGAGGTATCTGAATCCCATGCATAACTGTTTTGATCAGGAATACTAATTGTAACGTTGGAATTTTCAACGCAGTCCAACGTTTTAATAACCGCTTCCAACCTTTGATTCATTTGATATTTCTCGATGGTTTTCTTTTCGAAATCAGTCGACATAATATCCGTATTTGTAGTAAAAAAATCATAGTTTGGGGCTGTTTTAGGGTGCCCCTCATTGGAAAGGTCCATTCTTAGGGCATTTTCCTTGTCTTTTGGAACATAGATGGTACCGTTATCTTCTTTATAACTGACATCTCTGTCTTTCAATTCAGTCATAACTTCTACTGCTTCATCATGATCCAGCCCCGGATACAAAACGACATACGGCTGAGCATTGAGCAATATTCCGACAATAACAGATACCAGTACGATACCTGCAAAAACACTTAAAATTATAATTTTTTTCTTTTTTGTAAGATTGGCCCAAAATATTTTAATCGGATCAATATATCTTTTGATTTGTTCGTTCATTGTTTTCCCAGCAGCTGCCTTTCATCCGATTTGAAATTAGACGCTTATTCGCATGACCTCGTTATAGGCATCCATAGCTTTATTGCGCAGTTGCACAAGCAATTGAACTGACAGTGTAGCTTTTTGAGAAGCAATCGTAAGATTATGTAAGTCGTCCGACTGCCCTGTTGTAAGCTTGTAAAGTTCTTCATTTAAATTGGAGTCCGTTGTCTTTACGTTATTGATTGCATCCTGAAACAAATCCTGAAACGGCAGCGCATTAGCGGAACCGGTTACTTTACTTGATTGATTCAAATCGGCAATCGAATTAATTGCCTGAATCGGTGTTATTTGCATTTTATATTACCTTCCCATCTCTAAAGCTTTGGCAGCCATTCCTTTAACTGCGTTGAAGGCTGTTAAATTGGCGTCGTATGCTCTGGTTGCGGACATCATATCCAATGTTTCTTTTGTGGGGTCCACATTCGGCATCATAACATAACCCTGCGCATTCGCATCCGGATTGGAAGGGTCATAAACTGGTGTAAGCTCACTTTGATCTTCCACAATCTGCGTTACTTTCACTCCGCCCAGCGACTTTTCGCCCGAGTTCATTCTTTTTTCAAGTATGCTGCGGAATGAGGACTGCTGATTTGGTTCCAAAACCACCATTTTTCTGCGATAAGGTCCACCATTTTCGGTTCTGGTGGTCGAAGCATTTGCAATGTTTTCAGAAATAACGTCCATTCTGAGCCTTTCCGCGGTAAGCGCGGAACCGCTGATATCCAACGAACTTAAAAAAGCCATATATTAACCTCCTAAAATCTGAATAAATAGAAAAAACGCTTTTATGATTTCCCGTCTGTAATTGCATATTTTAAGCGGGAAAAGTAATCGGAGAGTTCGCGAAGCGAATACATGTAATTCAGCTGTGTTCGCGCCAGTTCCACATTTTGCTGCTCCACATCAACGTTATTACCGTCCAGCCTTAAAGATTCATCTTCAGACACTGTAGTAACGGGCTGTGTGTTTTTTAACCTGTTTACGAGGTCACTGTTTCCTGTACTCTGGGAAAGCTGCTCTTGCAGTTGATCCTCAAAACTCACCTGTTTGCTTTTGTATCCGGGAGTTTCCACATTTGCAATGTTGTCGGAAATAGCCTGCTGCCTTGTCCAAAGGCCGTCAAGATCTTTGTTCATCAAATTAATAGAAGCGCTGTCAAGCCAGTTCAAGATACCACCTCGTTCTAAAATCAGTCAAATAAGATAATATTTACTTGTTTTTACGTCATAATTCAGATCTTATACTAATAATCCACTTGTTTTTGCCAAATATTGTGACTTTACTCATTCTAATTATATATATATTATAGCAAAAGTCAACTAAATTCTACATAAAGCTTATAAAAATTGTCTAGATTTAATATGTGATTAACATTTTATTCATAATTTTTTCACATTTTATTTTGCTTTTAAATGAAATATTATTACTAAACTTTTCAAACATCCTGCCGATAAATCACTTGAGGTGAAAAATGATGATGATTAAGAATTCAGGTTATATACCAAACCCTGTTTCCGGTCCTTATTTAGGGAAGAAATTGGAGCAGGCAGCCAGTGTTCAAAACAAATCAAACGCCGTAAAACTCGACAAAATTTCCGACCAGAAAAAGATGGACACTATTGAGATTTCCAACCACCCCGTCAGCAATCGCCCCTCTTTATCCCAAACCAGGGATCAGGTCATCTCTGATTTAAATCAGGACAAGGATGTTTCATTTCTCGAGGCGTTAAAGTCACAAATCAATTCCAACCAATATAAAGTAGATTCAAAAGAGCTTTCTAAAATTATGCTGACCGGCGAGAAGGATTAACGAAAGTAAAACCGCTCTGCCTAAATAATGGAAGGATTGGAGAAAAGGATGATTGATCAATCTTTAGCGGATGAATTACTCTGCTTTTTCCAGCGTTACCTTTCCTTTTATAAGGAATTTCTGCAGCTGGAAACCGAAAAGTATAATGACATGGCGGTTAACAATATAAGTTCATTGGATCAACATGTGAAAAACGAAGAGGCTTTTATGCTGAAATCAAGAGGTTTGGAACTGGAGCGTGACAAATTGGTCGCGCGAACCGGAAAACCCGAAGCCACTTTTCATGACTTAATATCCTTATTTGAGCACCCCCTTCAAGAGCAAATTAATCAGATATATAACGAACTGTCAAAAGTTCTGTTAGATTTAAAGGAGATGAATCTCCGCTGCAATTATTTAACAGAGCTAAGACTTCATCGAATTCAGATAGATTTAAAAAAGTTGGAAAAGCGCCCGGATCTGCAAAAGCTTTATAATGTGCATGCGCGCGAGGGCAAAGCGCCCGTCAACTTTATTTCAAAAAAGATTTAAGGAGTGAATCATATGGCATCTACCTTTTCGGCATACTTAATTGGAAAGAGCGGAATACAGGCTGCCCAATACAATTTAAAAGTTACCGGTCAAAATATATCAAATGTGAACACGGACGGCTACACCAGACAGCGTGTAAATTCCTATGCCGTGGGCTCCAGCGGCAATAATATGCGTTATTCAAATAAATCGGATTTAGCTATCGGTGAAGGTGTTGTAAGCACCGGAATCAGTCAGCTGCGCGATCCTTACCTTGACGTGCGGTACCGTATGGAGCATTCCAAAACCGGTGAAACCGGAACGGAACTGACTACTCTGAATGATTTGCAGACGATTTTTGATGAAATAGATAAAGACGGTATCAACTCCCAATTTACTGATTTGGTAAAGCAGTTGAATACCCTTGCAACGACTCCGTCTGACACAGGTTTAGAGAATATCGTAAAAAATTCATCCTTACTTCTGACAAAAGCATTTAATAATGCTGCGGAACAGTTATCAAAAATAAGAACGCAGCAGACAGATTCTTTCAAGAGTGATGCCATCAATAAAGTTAACACCCTTTTACAAAATATTTCACACATCAATCAGGAAATAAAAAGCGCTAATATTTCCGAAACTCCCGCATTGGAGTTGACTGACCAGCGCAATTCGATGCTTGACGAGCTTTCACAGTATGTAAATATTCAAATTTCAACGAAACCTGTGACAATCGGTGCAGGAAGAACTGTTGATGAACTTAGCGTAAATTTAATAACTGATGATAACCAAAAGATTAACTTAATCGAAAATGACAAATATAACCAATTTGATTTAACCGTAAAATCAAACACTGACCCTGCTGATCAGGATCCTGTAACCATAGTGCTAAAAGATTCTGTTGGTAATATTTTAAAGAATGGTTCCGGAGACCCCGTCCTTACCAACGCTGATGTAACCAGCGGCTCATTCGGTGGATATTTGTCAATGCTGAACGATAACGGCGAATTCGATGCGAAAGCAGCAAATGGGTCGGATCCCGCGGTTGCACCAACCACGCGCGGAATCGGATATTACGAGAATATTTTGGACAGACTTGCCAGCGAATTCTCGGACATGATGAACAGGGCAAATAGTACGAATCCAACCACCGACCCTGCTAACCCGACAATTCCAAACAAGCCCTTGTTCACCACAACTGACGGTACCAGCACGACCGGCATTACCGCAAAAAATATTTCTATTTCCGACGCATGGAATAACGCCTCCGGAACATTCATCACTGCAACAAAAGATGAAACTTTACCCGGTGTGGACAATTCTAAAGCAGGCAAAAACATCCTTTATATGGTCAATCAATTCAGTACGGAAACGACTTACAAAACAACCGAAGGAACAACGCTTTTCGCAAGCTCCATCAATTCGTTTGTTTCTAATATTTCCACTACGCTCGGTCTTCAGATTGATACGCTAAGCAAACAAAATGATACCTATAACTCAACTTTGACCGATATTGATACCCAAAGGGCTTCCATTTCTTCTGTCGATGTAAACGAAGAAGGAATTAACCTTATTATGTACAATCAGGCTTTAAGTGCTTCTTCCCGTTTTATGACCACAATGGATGAAGCGATTGATACGATCATAAACAAAATGGGTGTTTTTTAAAATTGAGATGCATAGTTAGGAGATAACATTATCATGAGAATTACCATGCGTATGATGGCTAATCAATACAGCAAAAGTCTGAACAATTCCTTAAGCCAGCTCAATTCTGCCAGCAGTAAGGCAACAAATTACCGGAAATTCAACAAGACGTCCGACGATCCTTTTTCGGCCTCACAAGCTTATCGGCTGCGTCGCGAATCTGCGGAGAATGACACTTATCAGAGTAATATCGGTAATATAGAAGACCAGCTTTCGACCGCACAAAGTGCCATGATGTCAATACATGATATTGTAAGTCAGGCAAGCACCGGCGATACCATTCAGGCAATTACCGGAACAATGCAGCAGTCTGACCGTGCAACAATTGCAACAAAATTGCGCGCACTTCAGCAGGCAATTCTTGCCCCTGCAAATACAAAATTCGGGGATAAGTATCTGTTTGGCGGCTCCGATATGAATGAGCCCGCATTTTCTATTGGCTCCGACGGTACAAGTCTGCTTTATCGCGGAATCGATGTAAATACCGGAAAGATAGAGGCAGGTTCAACCACAACAATAAACGGTGCTTTAATCCAGTTCGGTAAAAATTCCGGCGTTCCTAACGGCTATACTTTACAAATTGCAGATTCAGGGGCTGTTGGTTCCACACCACAGGCATCGCTAAGTGGGACAACCATTACCCTCACTTTGGATTTATCCACCGCAAAAACCAATCAGGATGTGGGAAATGCTTTAAAAAACATGTCCTCCGCGGACAATACTACGGGATTTGACTTTTCAAAATTGACGGTGACCGGTGATTTGAACTGCCCGGTGACAGCTGCCACCGCTTCAGACCCGACCTATGACACGCTAACGCCGGATCAGCTGAAAAACCTTTCCAAAGAGCAGTCTCTGGTCGATTTGGGCATGGGTCTGAAATTAAATGCAGACGGCTCCATTAACACACAGAGCGTTTTTGACGCTGCAATCCCAGGAATCTCCTTTTTGGGTTTCGGCACTGCAGACGGAACCGGGTCCGGAATTTCCAACAATATTTATACTTTGCTCGGGCAAATCGCCGACCAGCTCGAATCCTCCGATTTTTCTATGGATAAGATTAGGCCGTACCTCGACAATTTTACAAAACAGGGCGAAAATCTGATGGCAAAAATTACGGAATCCGGAACAAAGTCCAACTTTCTCTCCACAACAAAGGCCAGCCTTGAAACAATGGGAACTGCCATTATTGATAAGGATCAGAATGTGGAATATGTGGATCCGGCGGATGCGATTATGGACTATCAAATGCAGCAGGCTGCGTACAATGCCGCACTTCAGATGGGGACTAAAATCATGTCAAAGACCTTTTTGGACTTTATGACCTGATACTCGGGTCATAATTAACCTTCCGAGTGTGCTGAATATCGTTGTGCTTAAAAACAGCCCGGTGCAGGGATTAAAGGGGCGAACCCAACTGAACGACATACCGAACAACGACGAAATGCAGAACAATATTGCTTTACAAAGGGCGCAGTCCAGTTTGGACCTTGCAGTGACGGCGCTCCAGCGTGACCCAAGTCAGATTTCAATTCAGTATGAAACGGATAAACTGAGTTTTGAATGGCGGCAAAGGGAGTCTGCCTTGGTATCTTCTCAGCTTAATCTGGAATTTGTGGCCAAAGAGTATGTTCGGGCACAGGCAATTACCGAAGGGAAGCTGCTTGCAGACGGTACTAGAAGCAATCTGTCATTTAATGTTAAAGCTTAATCCCATCATACCACTTTCTCTATTATTTTCAATCCAAAATATAGTAAAAAAAGAGGTATTTAATCGGATTTTGCAAATATATGCTCAATAGCTGTATATTTATTACTATATTAGAACAATGTCAGAATTAATCGCTTATTAGGGTTGTCTCAAAATACACGGACGGCTATTGGCTGTACCTACATACCGCTTCTGCTCTTCATCATCCATATGTAGGGATTGCCACGGAGCTAAGTGTATTTTAAGGCAGCTCTTCATTTAAATAAGTAAACTAATATGATCAAGGAGGCCCATAATGGAAACGATTCAGACGGAAGTACAAAGTCCCGAAACAAGCGGACAAAATACGATTCATTTTAAGGAAGGCATTCTAGGTTTTGAGGACATTCATGAATACGTGCTGTATCATGAGGATGAAAATAATATTATCTGGAGTTTACAAGCCGCCGAGTCGGACATCCCCTCCTTTATTGTTGTGGATCCCTACACTGTTCTTTCCAGTTATAATCCTGTACTGTCAAAACAACAGCTAGAATTGTTTGGAGAAACGGATACCGCCGACCTGTGCTTTCTGGCAATTGCTGTAATCAAACCGAACCTCACAGATTCTGTAATCAATTTAAAAGCGCCAATCGTAATTAATATCAATACGAGACAAGCCAGGCAGGTAATACTGGAGGAATCGGATTACCCGATTCGTTACAGACTGTTCGAAAATAAAGAATAGAGGAGGCGTTTCTGTGCTTGTTATCAGCCGAAAAGTCTCCGAATCTATTCTGATCGGGGACAATATTGAAATTATCGTTTCGGAAATCAGCGGCGACAGGGCAAAAATCTGCATTAACGCCCCAAAGGAAATTCCCATTGTACGCAAAGAGTTGATAGAAACCCAAAGCCTGAATAAGGAAGCCAGTGTTCTGCCAAAAAAGCAGACTATGGACAAACTGAAAAACCTGCTGAAATAAAGGAACGGACTCCCCAAGAAAAGAATAAACAGTGAACAATGAACAATTTTGGGAACGGACTCCTTCCGGCTCTGCGGAGCCACCTCCCTCACGGAGGGAGGCTAAGAAAAGGCTGAGGGGGTGATTCCATAAAAACAAAAATATTTTAAATTATTTCCAATTACCCCTAAACTTTTTCCGAATTACACCGAAATATCATGTGTAAGCATAAAACAACAAAAACACAGCAAATCTACTTTGTTTCGGTATTTTTTTCCGCCTCGGCAGGGCCCGCAGGGGCGGGAATTTGATACATCATCTCACCAGCAAAGAACATGGAAGTTCTTTTCAAAAAGGCGTGACGGTGAGAACCGCACGTACTAAAAATTCAGGAGGAAAAAATTATGCGTATTCAACACAATATCGCAGCTTTAAATGCTAACAGAATGTTAGATGCTAACAACACTAAGGTCAGCAAAAACCTTGAGAAACTGTCTTCCGGTTACAAGATTAACCGTGCAGGCGACGACGCTGCCGGCCTTGCAATTTCTGAAAAAATGCGCGGCCAAATCCGCGGACTTGATCAGGCAACCAACAATGCAAATGACGGTATTTCTTTAGTACAGACCGCTGAAGGCGCACTGAACGAGACTGCTTCCATCCTGCAGAGAATGAAAGAGCTCGCAACCCAGTCTTCCAACGGTACTTATCAGACAGCAGTAGACCGTGATAATATCCAGAAGGAAGTTACTTCTCTTTCGAGCGAGATTGATAGAATTTCCACTTCTACTAACTTCAATAAAATCAGTTTGCTGAATGGTAGTATTGGTGGATATGACACTACTGCTGGTACTGCTGTTGCTGACATTAAAAGTGTTTCTGTTACAGGCGGTAAACTTGCCAGTGTAGCAGATGCATTTAAGGTTACTGTTGGTACTGATGGCGCTAGTACAATTGATACACTTAAGTATAATAAAAATGTAGCAGGTGTACCAACATCTACAGCAGGTACAGCCAGTGCTGTTTCATTCGAGACGAGCGTTTCCGGAGATGTTACTATTTTCACAGCAAAAGTTGATAAATCATTAGCAACCGCGGAAGAAGCCGAGCAGTGGAGCGGTGTTCAAATCACTGTTACAAGAAATCATGATGCCGATGGTACTTATACTGGCGGTAATTCACTTTATTCTACTGGTGCTGCAAAAGGTTTGGTTCTACAAATCGGTGACAGCACTGCTTCCGACCAGCAGGTTACTTTGAATGTGGGCGACATGAGTTCAGCTGGATTGGGCCTCACCGGAATTTCCGTTGCATCACAGGAGGCAGCTTTGGCTGCAATTGATACTATTTCTACTGCAATTAATACTGTTTCCAGTACAAGAGCTGACCTTGGCGCAATGCAGAACAGACTTGAGCACACTGTCAGCAACCTCGGCGTAACAAGCGAGAACTTGACATCTGCTGAGAGCCGTATCCGCGACGTTGACATGGCGAAGGAAATGATGGAGATGACTAAGAACAACGTTCTTGCTCAGGCTGCACAATCCATGCTCGCGCAGGCCAACACTCAGCCTCAGAACGTTCTCAAACTCTTACAGTAATTTATAACTTAAAAAGGCTCCCACAGGCTTTGTGAACAGAACCAAGAAAAATAGACATTGAAAGAAAAAGCCTCCAGTCGTAGGA